>NZ_FQWZ01000004.1:0-92222 GCF_900129825.1 Hydrocarboniphaga daqingensis
CCCTCTCCCGGTGGGAGAGGGGTGATCAACGCGCTCGGCGATAAACGAAGGCACAGCCCCCCGCTTGCCTCTCCCCCCGGGAGAGGTCGGCGCGCATCGCGCGCCGGGTGAGGGCCTTTCAGTCTCGGGCTTGGCCTGAGTCCCAAGCCCGGCCCAAACCTCCGACGCCCTCACCCCCAGCCCCTCTCCCGGTGGGAGAGGGGTGAGTAAGCGCTTGGCGTTAAAGAGCAGCCCCCCGCTTGCCTCTCCCCCCGGGAGAGGTCGGCGCGCATCGCGCGCCGGGTGAGGGCCTTTCAGATCCGGGCCTGGCCTGATTCCCGAGGCCGGCCGGCCTTCAAACGCCCTCATCGCGAGCCGGTGAGCCGGGTTTGCCGGCGAGCCAGTTCACGACCGCTTCGCGTTGACTGGCGGAGTGGGGATGCGACAGCAGGCCTTCGACGACGAAGGTGCCGATTGTCGCCATCAGCTTGGCTTGCGATGCCGACATGCCGCGCGACGACAGCTGGCGTACCAACACGGTGTCGAGCATCGCGTGGAACTGGTCGTGCCATTCGCGGACGCTGTCCGAATGCGCGGTGCGGGCGTGGACCGTGGACACCAGATCGCGGGACCGGGTGAACTGCTCAATTACCCAGAGCAGCTGCTGCGCGAACGGCTGATCGCGCTGGGTGTTCCATTCGGACAGGCCGGCGGCGACCAGGCGATTGAGCACGCCGACCAGGATGTCGTCCTTGCTCGGGTAGTACCAGTACAGCGTGTTCGGCGCCACGTCGGCTTCGGCGGCGATCATCGCCATCGAGGTCGCGTCGAAACCGCGCTCGACGAACAGGCGCGTGGCCGCGTTCTCGATCTCGTCGGTTTTCAGCTGTCGGTCGACGGCTCGCTTGTTCTTGGCCATGGGGCGGGCTCAGGGTGTCGCAGATGCAATCTTGATCGTCATTCAAGAATGCTAGCATCCAGTCTTGAATGCCATTCAAGACTGGTCTGGCGCGCTGTCCCACCTGCCCCGAGAGCCCATGCAAAGCATCCGTCACGCGCATCTGCCGCCTAGCTTCCAATCGAGCCCGACGAGCTTCGTGTCGGCCGGCGTGTCCTGCGCCGCCACGCTGATGCTGCCGGCCGACCACGACGGCCGCCCGCTGCCGGCGATCTTGCTGGTACACGGCTGGGGCGGCATCCAGAAGGCGCTGACGCCGCCGTTCTACGAAGAATTCACCCGTGCCGGCTTTGCGGTGATGTCGTTCGACTATCCGGGCTGGGGCGAAAGCGAAGGGCAGCCGCGAAACGACATCAAGCCCGCGCAGCGCGTCCGCGACGCCAATGCTGCGTTGGCGCATCTGAAGACGCTGCCGCAGGTCGACGCCAAGCGCATCGTGCTGTGGGGTAGCTCGCTGGGTGGCGGGCATGTCGTGGAAATGGCAGCCAACCATCCGGAATTGCTCGGCGCGATCGCTCAGGTGCCGATGCTCGATGGCATCGCCGCGGTCCGCGCGGTGCCGCTGCTGCGGATGCTGCGCTTCGGCTTGTACGCGATCGCCGATCTGCTGCGCTTCGGCCGTCGCCGGCTGTATATCCCGCTGATTTCAGAGCCTGGCGCGTTCGGGTCGATGGACCGCGACGACGCGCACAAGGCGCTGGTCATGGCCAAGGCCGCCACCGGCATGAACTACGACAACCGGATCACCGCTCGGTCGCTGCTGACGATGGGGCCGTACCGTCCCGGCCAGTGGCTGAAGGACATCCGCATCCCGACGCTGATCGTCGGCGGCACCCGCGATACGGTCGCGCCTTTCACCAAGAGCAATATCGATCGTTTGAACAACCCCCACCTGCAAACTCACGCGATCGACGCCCATCACTTCGAGCCGTACTTCGAGCCCGCTTTCAGCGAACTGATCGGGTACGAGCTGAAGTTCTTGAAGTCGCTGGTGGCGCGGTGATAGGGCGGATTAATAGACGACCGGACAGCGGAGCGCTGCACCGGCGTAGATGACGGCTACGCCCCGCGCATCAGATACCCGCGCGTCATCATGCATTGCTGTTCCAGCATCTTCTGATCGTCGCCGAGGCGTTCGATGCCGGATTCTTCGATGCAGGCGCGGTGGTCGGCTTCGAGTTGTTGCGGGCTGACGCCGGCGGGGGCGCTGTAGGAGTAGCGGGGCGTGGCGCAGCCGCTGATGGCGACGAGCGTCAGCAGCAAGGGCAGCGCGGCCGCGATGGCGGCCTTGGGTACGGCGATACGGCGTGGCGACATCGAGGGCGTCCGCGTGGGGTGAACCGGAGGAAGCCCTCAGACTAGCGCATGGCGCCGGGGTTCAGTCGCCGAACCAGCGGCGCAGCAGCGCGTTGCTGAACAAGCCCTTGGGGTCGAGTTGGCGGCGCACGCGCTGGAAGTCGTCCCAGCGCGGGTACAGCTCGCGCAGTTCGCGCGCGGCGAGGCTGTGGATCTTGCCCCAGTGCGGGCGGCCGCCGTGGTTGCGGAAGATCGATTCGGCCGCCGCGAAGTAGGCCTGATGCTCCATGCCGACGTACTGGTGTACCGAGATCGACACCGCATCGCGCTGATAGAACGGCGACAGCCAGATGTCGTCGGCGGCCACGTAGCGATACTCCACCGGGAAGTGCACCAGCACGCGATGGCGCTCGATGTACTCGGCCAGCTCGCGCAGCGCGTCGGCGCCATTTTCGGCCGGCAGTTCGTATTCCATTTCCTGGAAGCGCACGAGCCGCGCGGTCGAAAACGCGCGATGGCAGTCGGCCACCATCGTGCTCTGGTCGCCCTTGGTGGCGTAGGCCATGACCTGCGCCAGCTTCGGCGCCCACTGCGGGTTGTATCGCGCCAAGCGCGAGATTAAGCCGAACGCGCCGTTCTCAAGCACCAGTTCGACGGCGGTGGTCATGCCCTGCGCCGATTCGGGCTCGGCGGTCCAGTCCATCAGCTTGACCAGCGTTTGCCGCGTGTGCGGAATCCAGTAGAACTCGAAATGCCGGTACAGCCGCGCAAAGTCCGGCGCTTGCGCCAGGCAGTCGTCCAGGTCCATCGCGCGCTTGGTCAGCTTGAGCCGGTACGCGGGCTGCAGTTCGATGTCGACCGACGAGATCACGCCGAGCGCGCCCAGCGACACACGCGCGGCATCGAATACGTTGGCGTTTTCGGTGGCCGAACAACGCATGCGCTCGCCGCTGGCGAGTACCAGCTCCATGCCGCGCACTTGCGACGAGATCGAGCCCAGTTGCTGGCCGGTGCCGTGCGTGCCGGTCGACACGGCACCCGCGAGCGCCTGCTTATTGATGTCGCCAAGGTTGGTCATGCCGAAGCCGCGACGCGCGAGCTCCGGGCCCAGGTCTTTCAGCGAGGTGCCCGCCCGGATTCGCGCCACGTGGCCGTCGATGCGCTCGATGCCGCTCAGGCCATTGAGCGTCAGCAGCGTGTCGTCGGTCTGGACCAGCGGTGTGAACGAATGGCCGCTGCCGGCCACGCGCAGTTGGCCGCCGCGCGCGGCGACGTCGCGGACGATGCCTTGCAGTTCGCCGACGCTGGTCGGAGCCGCCACATGCTGCGGCGAAAACTGCACGGCGCCGGACCAGTTGCGCCACGGTTTGGCGCGGCGGCTGAGCGTGGTGGCAGGGCTCGATGCCGGGCTCAGCGCCTCGGCCTGGACGGTGTTGGCCATCAGAAGAAACTCCTCATCTCACCGCGATAAGTAGGAACCTGAGCGACGATCTGTTCGCCGCGGAATAGCAACGCGTACTCGAACCGCTCCGCCAGCTCGCCGGCCTTGGCGTGGCGAAACAGCACCGGCTCGCCCAGCGCCAGATCGACGCCGGGCGGCACCCGCAGCGGGGTCTGGACTTCGCCGGCGCCCTCGTCGTCGAGCAGCTGCAAACCTTCGGGCATATACGGCCGTGGCAGACGATCGCGACCGGCCGGGCCGGATGCCACGTAACCGCCGCCGGCGCAGACCACCATGCCGGGGCCCGGCCGCCGAACCACGGGCAGCGCGAAGAACGCGGCAGGCGCGTGGCGGAAGTGGCTGAAATAGTCGAACAGCCCCGGCGAATAAAGCCCGGAGCCGGCCGCGGCCTCCGTGACGCTGGCGTCGGCGGCGGTCGCTTCCAGGCTGCCGGTACCCCCACCATTGACCAAGGGGAGTGTGTGCCCCGCGGCGCGCAGTGCGTCGACGACCGCTTGCCGGCGCGCATGAACCTCGCGCTGTGAGCGTGTCTTGAGCCAGCGGATCACCGGGTTGCGCAAGCCGGCGCCCGGCACGCGATCCTGCAGCCCGGCGATCTGCGCCTCGTAGCCCATCAGCCCGACCAGTTCGAGTGCATCGCCCTGTTGCCGAATCGCCGACGCCAGCGCCAGCGCGCCGGTCACGTCGCGGACCGGCGAGCGACGCACGCCGAACCACAGGCCGGGTACGTCGCTGGACATGTCCAGGTCGATCGCGACGCGGTAGCGCACGCCGTTGCGGCGCGCCTGCGCGGCGATCAGCGTGCACTGCTCGGCCGAATCAACCATCAGCGTCAGCTGCTTGCCGTCGCGCAGGGCTTGGGCCGCAGCGGCCAAGTCGCCAGCGTCGACGGTTGGATAGGCGACCAGCAAATCGTCGAATCCCTGGTCGGCCAGCCAGCCGGCTTCGCGCGCGCTGTAGCACAGCAAGCCGGCGAAACGCGGCGAATGCGCCAGCACATGGCGCAGCACCGCGGTGCAGCGGATCGACTTGGTGCCGAGCCGGATCGGCAGGCGCCCGGCCCGCGTCAGCATCGCGTCGGCATTGGCGTCGAGCCGGTCGAGGTCGATCAGCATCGCCGGCAGGCTGTGGCCGGCCAGCACGCGGCGCAGCCGCGCGTAGTAGCCCGCCGCGTCTTCGGGCGGCGCGGTGGCTGCCGGGGCGCCGGCGTCAGCCATGACCGGGGCGATCGGGCAGGGCATCACGGCGGCCTGCTGCGAGGTCGGTCAGTAGTTCGACGATGCGGCTGCGCTGCACGGCATTGAACGGCGACACGCCAAACAACTCCATCAGCCACAGGCCTTCGGTGGCGATATAGGCCAGCGCCGCGCGCTCGAACGGCACGTCTTGCGACACCACGTCGAAGCGCTTGGCGAAATAGCCGGCGACGCGCTTGAGCAGCGCCGGGCTGCCGTTGACGACGGCGGCCAGCGCGCCGCTGACGCGGTCGTCGTCGTCGGGGTCGCGGATCGAATTGAGTACGTAGGCTTGCAGGGCGCGGCCGGGCACGTCGGGCAGCGCGGCGGCAATCGCTTCGCCGGCCTGGCGGTTGTGCTGCGTCAGCCGTTCGAGCAGCGCTTCGAGCAGGGCCTCCTTGGTCGGGAAGTTGTACATGACGCCGCCCTTGCTGACGCCGGCACGCTTGGCCACCGCGTCGAGCGTCAGCCGGCTGGCGCCTTGTTCGAGCGTGACGGCCACGGCCGCATCGAGCATTGCCTCGCGCGAACTGGGGCGGCCGCGAGGGGCCGCCGGCGGGATCGTCGACGGGGCTTGCGAGACGGCGGCGGAGGCTTTTGCGGCGCTTGGCTTCATGATATTTACTGTACCGACTGGTCGGCACAGTAATGGCCGGGCCGAGCGCCGGTCAATACGGTATTTCCTTCAGCGCCACGGCAAGGGTCCGCGGCCCATCGACGGTATCTTCGACATGACGACGACGTTCAGCGCGCGGCGGTGCCGCCACAGTTTGGCTTCCGTGGGCGTGCTGCTGTCGTTGATCGCCTGCAGCGCCAACTCGCCGGGCGACGCGGTCGGAGGCGGCGGGGCGGCGGCGCTGTGCCAGGCCGGCGAGCTGACCGGCGACCAGATGCTGGCCGTGCGTCCGGCGCAGCCCAATGCGCCGCTGGCCGACCTCAGCCATTACCGCGCCCGCCGTGCGCCGCGCGCCAACGACGCCCAGCTCAACAGCGGCGACTGCGCCACCAATGGCCGCTTCCGTTACGGCGCTGGAACCGGCGACATCACCGGCCCGGCGTTCGGCCAGGAGTTGCTCGGCTACGCCGATCCGCAGCAGATCTCCGAAGGCATCCACACGAGGCAGTTCGCCCGCGCCTTTGCGTTCAGCTCGTCCTGCGGCGGCCGTGAAGGCCGGGCGATGCTGATCACGGTCGAGAATGCGCTGGCGTTCGACTCGATCAAGTTCGGCTTGCTGGAGCGCATCGCGGCCGACACCACGCATCGCTTGGGCGACTACTGGACGCTGGACAACATTCTGGTGTCGGCCACGCACACGCATTCCAGCTCGGCCGGGCAGTCGCATTACGACCTGGCCAACATCTTCGCGCTGGGCCTCGATCAGCAGGCGTATCAATCGCTGATCGATGGCGTCTACGACGCCTTGCTGCAAGCGCACTTGAACTGGATGGCAGCCACGCCGTCGTCGGTGAAGATCGCGATGGGCGAGTTGTTCGACGGCAACTTCAACCGCTCGACCGATGCTTATGGGCTCAACCCCGCCGCCGAGCGCGCGGCCTTCGTCGATACGCAAGGGCGCGAGGTGGACACCAACCGCTGGATGACGCTGCTCAAGCTGCAGCGCGACGACGGTACGCCGGTCGGCATGCTGAACTGGTATGCGATCCACGGCACGTCGATCGGCCAGACCTCGAAGCTGTTCAGTGGTGACAACAAGGGCTATGCCGCGCAGCGTTTCGACCGGGACTTTGCCGGCAGCGTGCTCGGCAGCGGGTTCGTGTCGGGCTTCTTTCAGGGGGACGAAGGCGACAACTCGCCCAATCCGTTCATGATCGGCCTCAGCGAAGCCGATTTGCGCGGCCGCGAATCGGCCGGCTGGCGCGCGCGTGGTGGTGGTCGCGACGACTACGAAGCCGCGCAGATCTCGGGCCACAAGCAATACGCACGCGCTCGGCAGCTATGGGACAGCGCGCGCGAGTCGCTGGTCGGCGAGGTGCGCGCCGTGCATCTGGCGCTGGAAATGCCGCGCGTACAAGTCGAGGCGCCGGGCGAATACGCGGCCGATCTGCTGCCATCCGACGGCGTCTACCGGACCTGCGAGCCGGCGCTGGGCATCTCGTTTGCCGGCGGCGCCGAGGATGGCCGCGGGCCGTTCACCGAAGGCCAGGCCTGCCCGATCAGCAGTGACACCGCGGCCTACATCGGCCAATACCTGCAGGACACAATTCTGCCGCTGGCTGGCGGCGCGCTGCCGTCGAGCCTGCTGGTGCCGGTCGGTTGCTACAACCCGGCGTTCACGCTGCTCGGCTACGGCTGCCACATGGAGAAGCCGATCGCGATTCCGCTGGCCCTCGCGCCGGCCGGGCAGCCGATCTATCAAGCGCAGCCACGCACGATTCCGATCCAGATCATCACGCTCGGCAATCTGGCCGTGGTGTCCGTGCCCTGGGAAACCACGACGACGGCGGGTCGCCGACTGCGCGACGCGGTGCTCGACACGCTGCAGGACGCCGGTGTCGACTACGCGGTGATCGCCGGCTTGTCGAACACCTACATCCACTACCTGACCACGCGCGAGGAATACCGCGCGCAGAACTACGAAGGCGCGGCCAACGTGTTCGGCCCGTGGTCGGAAGAAGCCGTGCGCCAGGAGTACGTGCGGCTGGCGCGGCACTTGCGCGACGGCACGCCGGTGCAGAGTCCGTATGCGGCGGCGAGCTTTGTCGACAACACGCCGTTGCTGCGCCATTTGCCGATCGTCGACGACGGCCGTTTGCCGGCCGGCACCGCGTTCGGCGATGTCGCCGAACAGCCCGCTGCCCGCTACACGCTGAGCGCAACCGAACGCACCGTCGTCGCCGCACGCTTCTACGCCGGGCATCCGCGCCGCGATCTGCTGCGCGGCTCGAGCTATCTGTATGTCGAGCGGCTCGACGGCGAGCAATGGACCGTGGTTGCCACCGACAACGACTGGTCGACCTACTTCAGCTATCAGCCCCGTGCCGATGGCGCTGCCAATCTGGCGCTGGTGCAGTGGCAGGTCCCGGCCGGTACCCGCGCCGGCACGTATCGCATCCGCCACCAAGGCGCATCGGCCAGCGGCCCGTACAGCGGCGTGACGCAGAGCTTCGAGCTGGCCGGCTGCCCGGGCTGACGCAGCGGACGCGCGCCGCCGCGTGTGGCGGCGTCCGGCCCGCGTGCGGATCGATCAGGCGCTTTTCTTCGGCGGCGCCGGCTTGACCGGCGTGTCGTAGACCAGAATCGCTTCGCCTTTGTCGACTGCGTCCATATAGCAGCCGTGGAACGGTTCGACGTGATTCTCGCCAGCATCGTCCGGCAGCGTGCCGGCCTTGGTGAAGTCGACGTCGGTCCAGCCGTTGCGGTTGGCGATGTCTTCGGCCGTGTCGAAGTCGTGCTCGGTGCCGGGCGCCTGGCGCACGAACACCAGCAGCGGGTGCTGTTCGCCGGCCGGGTAGCGGCCGTCGGCGGCCATGCGGGCCACGGCAGCGAACATGTGGATTTCGTAGGGGGCGTCGTGGCTCATCGTGATGGGGCGCCGCAATCGGCGCTCGAACGGGGTCGGCGCCGATTGTAAGCCGCGCGCTGCTCAGGGCGTGTTGAGCCGGCTGCCGGCGTAGCGCCCCGGCACCAAAATCGGCAACTGCACGTCGCTGACGCTGGCGCTGTACGGGTTCAGATACAGCAGGCCGAGCACTGGCTCCAGCGCCGAGGTGATCGGCGGCACCGGCGCGCCGGTGGCAAAGCGGATGATGCCGGTCAGACCGGCCACGCCCTGAGCGCTGGCAATCGCGCCGTACTGCACGTTCTGCGGGTAGAACAGCAGGCCCACTTGGTCGCCATCACGCAGGCGCTCGCCAACGGCCGGCAGCAGGATGCGATCGTCCTGCGCGATGTTGCGGTTGTTGACGTGCTCGCCTTCGGTGAACGCGGTCACCTGGTCGTCGACCAGAATCGTCTCGCCGTCGCGGACGATGCCGACGCCGACGAAGCCGTTGGTGCTCTGGTTGGGCAGCGCGGGCGCGCCGCGTTCGATGACGATCCGCGCCAGCGTCGGCACGCCGGCCAGCACCTGGTCGTTGCCGCTGATGGTGGCAACCGGCAGAAACACCGGCGCAATGGCCTGTGCCGACACGCTGACGGTGCCGCTGTCGAGCCGCGTAGGCACCGCCCCGGTGCCGCTCAGCGAGCCGACCGGGAAGTGGTCCATCTCCAGTCCCGCTGCCGCCACGTCGGGCGCGCCGCGACTGTCGGCGACCGAGATGCACAACCGTGGCAGGTTGCGGTAGGCGTCGCCGTCCACGCCCTTGAGATGGTGGTCGAACCAGCCCAGCACGGCGGTGATGCCCACCACGCTGCCGCAGTCGGCCGTGCCCTCGGTCTGGTTGGCCAGCGGATTCATGTGGCCGCCTTCGGTCGACAGCAGGCGCACGTCGCCGCCGGCTTCACTGAAGTAGCGCTGGTTCCAGTAGCCCTCGGTCAGGTTGAACAACACGTCGCGATTGCCCTGCAGGAACAGCGCCGGCACCGCGCGCAGCCGCGCCCGCGGCTCGCCGAATCCCCAGCCCTGGCCGGCCTGCTGCTGCGCGCGGAAATAGCTCATGCCGCGGTCGAACAGCAGCAGCGCTTCTTCTTCGGTGACCGGACGCGGCCTTGCGTTTGGACGGGTGCCGGCGTTGAACAGGTCGGTGCGCGAGCGGATGTTGAAGGCCTGCGGGCTGGCGAAGCCGACCGCATTGACCAGCGTCTGCAGCACCGGTGTGTTCGAGGTGTTGCCGAGCGTCGCTAGCACGCCGAGCAGGCCGGCGAAGCCGAGCTTGACCGAATCGCCCGGCAGCAGGCTGTACAACAGGCCGTGCCAGGTGCCGTTGGGGACGATGGTGTCGATGCGCGCATCGAGCGCCGCCAGCGGCATCTGGAATCCGCCGCCGTAGCTGTTGCCCAGCGTGCCGACCTTGAGGTCACGCGCGATGCCGGTGCCGGTTTCGCGCTGGATGCCGAAGCGCTCAGCGTTGTCGTAGGCCCAGTCCAGCAGCGCGCGCGCATCCTGGGTTTCGCGGCCCGGGTCGATCAGCCGCGCGTTGGACGCATTGCTCTGGCCGTGGCCGCGCTCGTCGAAGCTCAGCACCACGTAGCCGTGATACGGCAGCGCTTGGGTCAGCGCGTCGATCGCGCCGAAGTGCGGCAGCGTCGTCGGCAGGTCGCCGTTGGCCGCCAGCTCGCGGACGCGGGTGCCGCCGTAGCCGTGGCTGTGCAGGATCAGCGGGAAGCGGTCGCCGGGGCAGCGCGCCGGCGTCAGCACCGTGTAGAAGATTTCGGTGCTTGGCGTCGGGTTGGTCGTCGCGTCGATGTCCGACGGCGTGTCGATCACCAGCGAGCCTTGGGTCGCGCTCGGCGCGCTGGGATTGCTGCAGCTGGGTGTCGGGTTGGCGCCGCTGCCGCCGCCAGCGATGTCAGGCACGCCATCGGCGGAACACGCGGCCAACAGCACGCATGCCAGCGCCGTCGCACTGGCCAGGATCTTCTGCATCGCCCACTCCTCGTCGTTGTTATGTCGGCGCTCGGCTACGGCGCCTTATGGCGCGGCAGTATGCGGCCGTTTATGACAGGACGGTCGTAGTAAAACCGTGCAGTACGTAGCGCGGTGCCGCAGCCTGGGCGGATCGGCTGGCGCTCAGCGAGCGGACCCGCGTAGCAGCGGTAGTGGCACGGCCTGGTCCCGCATCGTCGCCCAAGGGTCGCGGCGGCGGCGCAGCCACTGTTGTGCGTTGTCGACGCGGAACTCCTGCGGGTCGAGCCCGCGCAGCTGTTTCCAGTCCATCGGCAGCGCAACCGGCGCGCCGGGCCTTGCGCGCGGCGAATACGGCAGCACCGCCGTGGCGCCTCGGCCGTTGCGCAGATAGTCGATGAAGATTCGCCCGCGCCGCTGTGCCTTGCTCATCGTGGCGACGTAGCGCTGCGGCTGCTGATCGGCCAGCGTCTGCGCGACGTGCTGGCTGAATGCTTTGCCAGCGCATCGCGGACCGCTGGGACGTGCGTCGTCCAGTCCAAGCCATTGCGCGAGTGCAGTTGCGCGCGACCGCCGTCGATCATCGCCAGCACGCGGTAGCGATCGAACTTGATTTCGTAGCGATAGTGTCCGGCTCGCGGCAGGCCGTCGACCCATTGCGCCAGCTGCGGCTCGATCGAATCCAGCGACGGCATCGGCGCGTCATCGGTCTTGTCGCATGCGGCGTCGCCGGCGCCGTTGCCGATCTGCTGCACGGTTTTGCCGCTGATCACGCTGCGCGGCAGCCGCTGCGTGGGTTCGGCGTCGGCACCGCTGCGCGCGTGCTCGTCGTCGCGCTTGACCAGCAGCCATTGGCTTTTGGGGCCGCGCTCGGGCGCCTTGCTGCGACCGCGCACGCGCAGCAGCTGAAACCGTCCCTGCAGCTTTTCGCCGTCGATGACGAAACTCAGATGGCCCTTGTCGAGCCCGTGATGCGGGTCGCCTTCGGGCTGCCACGTGCCGCGATCCCAGACGATCACCGGCCCGCCGCCGTATTCGCCGTGCGGAATCTCGCCTTCGAAATGCCGGTAGTCCAGCGGATGGTCTTCGGTCTGCACCGCCAAGCGCTGTTCGTGCACCGACAGGCTCGGGCCTTTCGGAACCGCCCAACTCAGCAATACGCCGTCGAGTTCGAGCCGGAAGTCGAAGTGCATCCGCGTGGCGTCGTGTTGCTGGATCACATATGCAAAGCCGGCTTTGCCGCGACGCGTCTTGCCCGGCGGTTCGAGCGTGATGTCGAAGTCGCGCTTGGCGTTGTAGGCCTTCAAGGCGGCGCTTGGTGTGGGCTGACGCGGTCGGCGAGGGCGATCCGGCGCAGCGGCGCGTTAGCGGGATCGGACGGTTGGGGCCCGTTTGCCGGTGGCCATCGGCGCACTCCTTTGGTCGCGGTGAGCGACGGTCGAGCGCCAGCCGTGAATGGCCCCTGAACTTGCCGCCGATGACGACGCTCCATGCCGGCGCCGCTGCGCCGCGCAGCACCGCGCATGCGACACTGCGCGCCGCTGTTTTCGTCTCCGTTGCTGGAAACCCGATGCCTTCCCTGTCGCATGCACGCTGGCCTTTGCTAGCGCTGGCCGTGGCCGCTTTTGCCATCGGCACCACCGAATTCGTGATCATGGGTCTGCTGCCGCAGATCGCAGCCGATCTGTCGGTCAGCATTCCGCGTGCCGGCTTGCTGGTGACGGGTTATGCGATGGGCGTTGTCGTCGGCGGACCCTTGCTGGTGCTGCTATTGGTGCGGATGCCGCACCAGCGGGCGCTGCTGTGGCTGATGGCGCTGTTCACGCTCGGCAATCTCGCCTGCGCATTGGCGCCGGGCTATGCGGCGCTGATGGTGGCGCGTTTCATTGCAGCGTTTGCACACGGCTCGTTCTTCGGCGTGGCCTCGGTCGTGGCGATGCGGATCGTGCCGCCGCAGCGCCGCGCGCAAGCCTTGGGATTGATGTTCGCGGGCCTGACGATCGCCAATATCGTCGGCGTGCCGGGCGGCGCGCTGATTGGCGAGGCGCTGGGCTGGCGCGCGACGTTCTGGTGCGTCGTCGTGCTGGGGCTGATCGCGCTGGCCGGCATCGTGCGCTACGTGCCGCGTCTGCCGGCCGATTCGGCGGTATCGATCCGCCGCGAGTTGGCCGTGGTGATGCAGCCCGGCGTGCTGATCGCGCTGGCGATGACGGTGTTCGGATTCGGCGGCGTGTTCACCGTGTTTACGTTCGTCGTGCCGATGCTGCGCGAGGTGGCGGGCCTGGCGCCGGACCGCATCGCACCGGTGCTGGTGTTGTTCGGTGTCGGTGCGACGATCGGTACGATCAGCGGCGGCCGTCTGGCCGACCGCGGCGTAATCCGCGCGCTGCTGCTGGTGCTGACGTGCCTGATTGCGTTCTACAGCCTGCTGCCGTGGCTGCTGCCCCACGCGATGCTGGCCGTGGCCGGCGTGTTCGTGCTGGGCGTGCTCGGCTTTGCTGCGGGGCCGGGCTTGCAGGCGCGCTGCATGCAGCAGGCCGAAGCAGCGCCGCTGCTGACATCGGCCGTCAATCAGAGCGCGTTCAACCTCGGCAACGCGGGTGGCGCCTATGTCGGCGCGGTGATGCTGGAAGCCGGGCAGCCCTACGTGATGCTGCCGTGGGCAGCCGCGCTGATCAGCATCGTCGGTCTGGGCTTGACGCTGATCAGCCGGTACCTCGAACTCAGGCCAGCCTCGCGATCCAGCCGAACAGCAGCAGGTTGACCAGCCAGCCGATCATGACGACGACGACCGCGCGCCAGGTCTGCCGGTAGTCGAGCGCCTGGCGCACGGCGACGACCATCGCCACCAGCATCCAGATGTTGGCGATCAGCATCACGGCGCCGCCGATTACCGGCAAGAAGCCGAACACGCGCAACACGCCAGGGCTCTGTGCAAAGCCGGTCGTGCGGGCCACCTCACCCCAGTCGGCGCGGGTCTGCGGCTCGGCCAGCAGCTTGTTGCCGATCAGCCAGATCAGTGCGGCCCACAGTGCCCAGCCGATGACGGCGGCCAGCACACCGGTCAGCACCAAGCCCAATCCGCCGTAGAACAGCCCGCCGACGCCGACCGCGATCGCCGACAGCGCGACCACGGCCAGTGCTTGGCCAGTTGCGCTGCGGTCGGCTTCGATCGCCTCGATCGTCGGGACATCGAGCCGGGCGGCGCCGAGCATGCGTTGAATGAACAGGGACATTTGTCCTCCTGCATTGACCAAAGGGAAGGTCGGCAGCATCGCAGACGAGGATGGACGCAACCTGTACGAGCCTGCGATGCATCGCAGGCTTATCGCGGGTGCTCGAACCGCCAGAACGATCGACGCGGCGGTGCTAGCGCCGCTGTCGTCGCGTCAGCAGCTGCGAGAAGCGCGCGGCGAACGTATGCGCGTCGCCGGGCCAGCGCGCCGATACGTAGGCGCCGTCAATGACGACGAATGCCGGACGCGCGTCGACGTCGCTGTCGCGAAAGCAACCACTGCGCTTGCGGAAGTCTCCGGGCGGCGCGTCGATGAAATCAGCCGGCGAGGCCAGTGCGCGCGTCACTTCGGCTTGCACGCTGCGATAGCCGGCCGGCTCGCCGCGCTGCTCGCGATAGGTGCGGTAGTAGCCGGCGTCCCAGACGCGGCCGAGCAGGCGCATCAGCCACCAGGCGCTGCGTTCCAGCGACCAGGTCAGCGCGGTCGTGCGTCGGCCATACAGCACCGAGCGGCCGTCGGCACGCTGCGCCCGCGCGGCGAGCACGACGCCGTGGCAGATCGCGCCCACCGGCTTGCCGCTGTCGAAGAACGCAGCGACGAAGGCGTGCAGGCGCGGGTCTTCCAGGTAGGCGCGCATGCCGCGTGACCAGTGGCCGCCAGGCAGCAACAAGCCGTCGTGATCGGCCACTTGCAGGGCCTCGTAGTGCAGCGGCGCGTTGAACGCCGGATCGTCTTGCAGCGCTTGGTAGGCCGCGCGCGCAGCGGCATTGGCGCGCAGCAGCAGGCCCAGCAACGGCAGGCGCCGCAGCAGCGGCACGAAGCCCCACAAGTCGAGGCCGACACCGCTGAGCATCAGCGGATCGGCTGCGGCAATCTGGCCGTCGGGCGTGGCGAACTGCACCTGATGACCGTCGCGCTGCAAACGCCGCCAGCTGATCGCCACTTCGGTCGGATCGAAATCGCGCGCCGGCAGCGGCACGATGACGCGGCTCATCGCCGCGCGCTCGCGCTGGCGCGTTTCATTGCAGCGACTTGGATCGCCAGCATCGACGCGCCGCGCCGGTCACGACGCGGCATCGTCGCTGCCGCCCTGAGGCTCGGCCGCGTCGCCGGGATCCCGACGCAGTTGATCGAGCCGCCGCTGCGCTTCGGCGGCTTGCGCGGCTTCGAGCACTTTTTGTTCCTTGGTGCGGCCGAAGCGCACGCGGTTTTCGGCGGCCTGGGCTTCGGCTGCCTTGCGGTCGCGCTGTTTGCGCGCCTTGTTGAAGTTGATGACCTTGGCCATGCGCTCAGTGTCGCGCAGCCGCTGTTGCCGTATCCAGTGTCGAGGCCGCCTTGCTCATCGGCCGGTCGCGCGGCACGGCGGACCGGGAATCAGCGGCAGGCCAAGTGCCGCGCGCAGCGCGACCTGCGCACGCTGTTTGCGCTCGGCGTCGGCGTCGAACGCCTGCAGCCAGTCGAACAGCGTGGCGAGGTCGAAACGCTGCTGGCGCGCCGCTTCACAAGCCGCGTTCAGTGCGCTGCGTTCTTCCAGCTCATCCAGATAGCGCGTCAGCGGCGCGGTGATCGCATCCGGCAGCGGACCGGCGTCGGCGCTCATCGCGCGCTGCCGTAGCGCTTGACGACGTCGTACAAGAAGCGCCGTCCGTCCATCAGCGAGCGCACGCGGATGCGCTCGTCCAAGCCGTGGGCGCGGCTGCCTTCGGCGTCATGAAACAGGCCCGACAGGCCATAGGTCGGGATGCCGGCCGCATTCAGAAACCGGCCGTCGGTGGCGCCGGTCGTCATCGTCGGCACCACGGGCACGCCGGGCCAGATGCGCGCCGCAACCTCACGCACCGGCACCAGAATCGCCGGCGTCAGCGGCGGTGCGGCTGCGGTGACCGGGTCTTCGCTGCGACGGATCGCGATGCCGTCGTCGGCGACGATGCGCTGCAAGTCCTGCTGCACTTGATCGACCGACACGCCCGGCAAGATCCGGCAATTGACGTTGGCCGTGGCGCGCTGCGGCAGCGCATTGGGTGCATGGCCGGCGGCCAGCTGCGTCGCCACGCAAGTGGTGCGCAGCATGCTGTTCCAGCCGGGGTTGATAGCCCACAGCCGTGCCGCGGCTGCATCGTCCGGCGGTGTGTTGAGCACGGCGAGCATGTCGGCTGCGGTCGTGCCGCCGACCAGCGCGGCTTGAGCCTGGAAGTAACCGCGCGTCGCGTCGTTCAGCGCGATCGGGAACGTGTACGCGGCCAGCCGCTGCAGCGCGGCGGCAAGCCGGTAGATCGCGTTGTCCGCCACCGGCCGCGAGCTATGGCCGCCGTTGTTGGTGATCTCCAGCGTGAAGTCGGCGTAGACCTTCTCGCCAGCCTGGATCTGCAACGACACCGGCCTGCCGCCGGCGTCGAGTTCGCCGCCAGCGCCTTCGTTCAACGCAAACGCAGCCTTGAGCGCATCGGGCTGGTGCGCAAGCAGCCAGCTGACGCTGTTGAACTGCTCCGATGTTTCTTCGCCGCAGGTCAGCGCCAGCTTGATGTCGCGGCGCGGGCGATAGCCTTCGCGGCGATAGCGGATCATCGCGTCGGTAAAGATCGCCGCCATCGCCTTGTCGTCGCTGGCGCCGCGCGCATAGAACCAGCCGTCTTCTTCCACCAGCTTGAACGGATCGCGCTGCCAGTCGGCGCGACGCGCTTCGACGACGTCGACATGCGCCAGCAATAGCAGCGGCGCCAATGTGCTACCCGCGCTGCCGTGCAGCGTGGCGATCAGCGCGTGTTCGCGCGGCCGTTCGGCCGGGCCGAGTATCTGCAGGTCGGCCTGCGGATAGCCGGCCGCGGCCAGCCGCGCCGCCATTGCCCGCGACGCGGCCGTGCAGTCGCCGGCCGACAGCGTGGTGTCGATCTCGACCAATTCGCGATACAGCGAACGGAACGCCGCCTCACTGTCGTCGCCGGCAAGGGCCGGTGCTGCTGCGCTGCTGCCGAGCAGCATCGTCAACACCGTGGTGCCGATTGCCTTGCGGCCTCGTTTGCCAAACCAGCTGCGTGTCATCGTGCCGCTCCCGGGATCGAGCGCCGACGGTAGCGGTGCCGGCCGGCGCTCACAAGCTCAGGAGCCGCGGCGCAGCTGGCGATCCTGCCAGCGTGACAACAGCAGCAGGCTCAGCAGCGAGCCGATCAGTGCGCAGAACATGTCGGACTGCGTATCCCAGGGGTCGCCCTGCGTGCCGAGGAACTCGACCGCGCCCTGGCCAAACGCCAGCGCAGTGCCCCATTCGATCAGCTCATACACCGAGCTGACGAACATCACCGCGCAGACAACGACGAAGTTCAGCATGCCGCGCGTGCGGATGTAGGCGCCGCGCAGCAGCACTTCGCGCGCGATCAGCGCTGGCACCAGCCCCTGGAACAGATGGCCGATGCGGTCGTACGGGTTGCGCTGCAGACCCAGCCATTGCTGCAGGTCGAAACCCAACGGCACGCGCGCATAGGTGTAGTGGCCGCCGATGATCAACACCAGCGCATGCAGCGCGATCGCGCCGTACAGCAGCGGCGTCAGCGGATGACGCTCGCGCGTCCACCACAGCAGCGGCAACGCGATCAGCACCGGCAGCACTTCGAGCAGCCAGGTCGCCGCGTCGTAGGGTTGTACGGCGCTGACGGCCAGCGCCAGCACGATCAAGCCGCAGCCGGCGATGAACCATGCCGGCTTCACGGGGCTGGACATTGCAGTGCCTGCCCGTCGATCAGCGCCGGACGGCCGTCAGCAGCGTCGACGCGCTTCATCACGTAATACGCGTTGGCGCCGTAGCCGGCGGCCTGCTTCATGGCATCGGCCAGCGCTGCATCGGCGCTGCTCGCGCTGCGAGTGGCGATGAACTTGACGAAGCGACAGTCGGCTTTGTGCTCGGCATCGACGACGTGCACCGACGCCGACGCCGCGGTGGCGCTGCCCAACAGCAGCGCGGCGAGCAGCAGCCGGTACTCGGTGGCTGCCTTGGCGTGCATCAGCGTCGCATCATCGGCATTGGATTCAGCGGGTCGGTCAGCAACCGCTTGCCGGTTTGTTTCAGCAGCCCGGCATGGAATCCGTGGTTTGGATACTGCGCGCGCACCTCGGCGACGAACGCGCGCGGCAGGCCCATCCGCAGCAGGCCCAGCGACACGTCGACCAGATCGGCCTTGCGGAAGGCTTCGACCAGCGCACCGTGTTCGCCGCGATACGAGCTGATCTTGTGGTGTTCGAGAATCATCGCGGCGATCTGCTCGATATCAGCGATGTCGAGTTGCCACTGCTGCTCGCTGCGCATCAAGTCGATCGACGGCGGCAGATAGTCCCAAGTGCCGTGGGTCCAGATTGCGATGTCGTGATAGGCCGCCGCGATGCCGATTTTGCGCAGCGTTGAATCGTCGCGCGACGACAGCGCCGCGCAGAAGTTGGCCATCCGGTAACAGTGATTGCGATAGCCGGTGAAATCAGCGCCTATGGTGGCGCGATGGCGCTCCAGCGCCTCGTCGAGTGCAGCGATCTGGGTCAGCAGCATGGTCGGATGGGCTCTGGTCGGATTCCGTTGCACGCTACTGCGGGCATCAGGGCGCGGCAACACCCGGCACTGGCGCCGACGCCAAGCGCTTGTAATAGATCCGCGTGCCGCTGAGTTGCCCGTGCGGGGTGTAGGCGTAGTCGGGGATTTCGCCGGCAAACTGATAGCCCGCGCCCTCGTAGAGCCCCGCCGCGCCGTCGACACTGGCGGTATCGAGCACCAGCAGCCAGCGGCCATGATCCGCTGCCC
Source organism: Hydrocarboniphaga daqingensis (assembly GCF_900129825.1). Classification (GTDB taxonomy): domain Bacteria; phylum Pseudomonadota; class Gammaproteobacteria; order Nevskiales; family Nevskiaceae; genus Hydrocarboniphaga; species Hydrocarboniphaga daqingensis. Next base: position 18,472 of record NZ_FQWZ01000004.1, read on the forward strand.
GCGCTTCGGCACGCTGCAGCAGCGCACGCGCCAGCCCGCGGCCGCGATGGCTGGGGCGCGTCATCATCTTGGCCAGCTCGGCGCGGTGCGGCTGATTTGACGGGCAGTCGAGCAGCAGCGTCAGCGTCGCCGCCAACACCGGGCCGTCCCAGGCGCCGAGCACGATGCGGGCGCCTCGTTGCGCCAGTTGCAGCGACTGCTGCCAGAACGCAGCGGCGTCGGCGATCGGCAGCGGGTGCATGAAGCTGACCGAGCCGCCGCCGGCCACGACCTCGACCAGCAGGCTCGACAACTGCGCCAGCGTATCGGCGTCGGGCTGCAGCTCACTGAAGTGGATGTTGCTCATGGTCGCGTCCGCTATGGCATGGGACATGCGCGTCCCTGCTCAAATGAAGCATGGCCCGCGCCAATGTCGCGGATGGAGACCCGATGAGACCGATGATCAGGCGATGGTGGCATCGCCCTCTATGTACTGGCGCACTGACCTTGGCCAGCTTTTGCTGCGGTCTGGCGACGGCATCGGAACAGCGCGTGCAACTGCCCAGTGGCGCCAACGGCGCCTGGTGCGTGCCCGATGCGGCATGGGATGGCCGCACGGTATTGATGCTGCACGGCTTTGCCGACGACATGGACGGCGCCGGCGACCTCGGCAAGCGTCTGGCGCATGCGCTACAGGCGGCGGGCATCGCGACGCTGAGGATCAACTTCCGCGGCGAGGGCGATCGCTTGCGCACCGATATTCAGTCCACGTTCGTGACCCGGCTCGACGACACGGCCTCGGCCCAGGCCTGGCTGTTGCAGCAGCGCGGGGTGCAGGCTCAGCGGATCGGTGTGCTCGGCTTCAGTCTCGGTGCCAGCACCGCGATCGAAACCGGCGCGCGGCATCCGGCGTGGTTTCGCAGCATGGCGCTGTGGTCCAGCCCGAGCGGCGACCATTTCGAGCTGTGGCGCCGGCTTGCACCACAGGCGGTGGACACCGCGTTGCGCGACGGCCAGGTCACCGAGGAAGTGCCCGGCTGGAAGAAGATCACCACGCATCGCGCGTTCTACGACAGTTTTCGCGGTATCGATCTGGATCGCTCACTGGCGCAATACCCGGGCGCGCTGTTGAGCGTGCGCGGCGCCCAGGACTACCTGCCGGCACACGAGGCCGAGTTCATGCGTCTGGCGCGCGGGCGGCCGGCCGAAGCGGTGATCCTGGCCGGCGCCGATCACATCTTCAACGTGTTCGATCCTGTTTCGCGTCAGGCGCAGCGCGCGATCGAGGTCACCGTCGATTGGTTCGAGCGCACCTTGTAGCCGGTGCACAGCGCGGCGTCAGCGCGCGTAAGGGTCGTCGCAAAGCCGATGCAGCTCCGCCAGCGCATCGGTGAGCTTGGGCAGATCGTCGGGCTGCGGCACCAGCAGTGAGGTATCGCCGACCCGTTGGCTTTGGCTGTCGCGAGCCATGCTGCGGGTTTCCAGCTCGATGCAGTCGTTGCTCGATTGGCAGTACAACTCGACCGAAGGCCCGCCTTGCCAGACGGGGACGACGTCGGCGATCGGCACTGTCTGCATCAGCAGGTCGCTGCCGATCACGCTTTCGCGGCTGATCCGCAGCTCGCAGCCGTCCTTTGAAAACTGATAACGCCATAGGAAATACTGGCCGCTACGCTGCCAGCCTTCACCGGTCTGCCGGTTGAGCTTTTCGAGGATGTAGCGATTGGCGTCGCGTCGCGCTTCGGACGTCGGTTCCCGTCCGCCGAACCCGCACAGCAAGGCCACTGCCGCGATACCGCCCAGCAGGCGCGCCACCAACGACGGGCGCATCACGGCACCACCGCCGCCGTTTTTGCCGATGCACGCGCGGCCAGCGCCTGCAGCTGCGCCTGACGCGCTGCTGGCGCCAGCTTGCCCAGCTCGGCGGCCGCGGCGTAGAACGCAGCCCAGTCGCGGCCGTGCTCGGCGAACAGCGTGGCAAAGGCGGGTACCCATTGGTCGTACAGGCCGAACGGCAGCAGCCTAGCATTGTTCAACGGCCGTTCGAAGAAGCGGTCGTAGCCGGCATACCCATTCCACTGCGCGTCGCGCAACTGTCGGTAGCGCGCCTGCAACTGCTCGAATGCCTGCTGCTTGATCGCGGCGAGCGCAACCGGATCGCGGCTGCTGCGATACGAGGCGGCCAGTTGCTGACGCGTCTGCAGAATCAGCGCGACGAATGCACTTTCGCGCGCAGCCTGTTCGGCTTGGCCTTGCAGATCGATCGCGCCGCTGGCCGCGTACTGCTGCAAGCCCTGCTGCTCGACGAAGCTGGCGAAGGATTCGTTGAAGGCGGTGTCGTTCTTGACGAACAAGCGCTGATGCGCCAACTCGTGAAACAGCGTGCCGATCAAGTGCGCGTCGGACCAGCGCATCATCGTGTTGATCACCGGGTCGTCGAACCAGCCCAGCGTCGAGTAGGCCGCCACTCCGCCCACTTCGGTGTCGTACCCGCGCGCCGCCAACTGTGCGGCATGGTCACGCGCGGCGCGCTCGTCGTAGAAGCCGCGATACGACAGGCAGCCGGCGATCGGAAAGCAGTTCTCGACCGCGTCCAGCGAATAGGCTGGCGTGGCGAACACATTCCAGACCACGTAGTCGCGATGCACATCGGCATACACGGTGTAGCTGTCGTTGTCGGGCAGATCCAGCGCGTCGACGGCATAGCGCCGCGCGTGTTGCACCCGCGTCAGCCGCGTGCGCAGCTGCGGGTCGCGTCCGGGGTCACTGACGATGGCCGCGATCGGCTCGCGGCTGCTGAGCAGCTGATACTGACCGCGCGCCAGATGCAGGTAGTAACCCGCCGATGAACAAGCGCCGAGTGCCAGTGCCAGCGCCGTTGCCAGCGCCGCGCGGCACCACCGGCCTGACACCGGCATTGCCGTCACCGTCGCGCTCAGGCCGCGGCCTGCCGGTCGAGCCAAACGCCAAGGCCTTGCGCGTTCAGTTCCATGTCGGCGGCCAGCAGGCGCCGCGCTTGTTGCTCGTCGACCGGCGCGCCGTGACGACGCAGCGCCGCCAGGCTCCAGTTTTCGATCGCGTCGCGGATGCCGGCATGACGTGCCGCGCCGCGCGCTTCGATGCTCATTGCCAGATGCTGGTAATCGCACAGGCCGGCGCGCAAGTCGTACGCGAGTCGTGCGATGTCCTCCACGCAGCCGTAGTGGGTCAGATACATCCGCTGCGGCGCAAAACTCAGGTAGCGGTCCAGCGTCTGCTCCCAGGCGTCAGGCTCGAACTGCACCGGCGTCGTCGTCGGCATCAGCCATGGGCCTTGCGGGCCGTCGAACTCACGGTATGAGATGCCGAACGTGTCGCCGGTGAAAAATCCGCGGCTCTGCGCGTCCCAGACCGAATAGTGATGGCGGGCGTGCCCGGGCGTGTCGAGCAGCAGCAGTTCGCGCGCCGCGCCCAGCGTCAGCCGGTGGCCGTCGTCGGCGATGACCACGCGCGCTGCGTCGACCGGCAGGATCTGCCCATAGGCGAGACGTACCGCATCGGCGCCGTAGACGGCGATCGCGCCTTCGATCAGCTTGCTGGGGTCGATCAAATGGCGAGCCGCGCGCGGATGTGCAATCAGCTGCGCGTTCGGCAGTTGGCGCATCAGCACACCGGCAGCGCCGGCATGGTCCAGATGCACATGCGTCGGCATCAAGTAGCGCACGTGCTCCGGCGCGATGCCCCGGGAGCGTAGTACCGCCAGCAACCGATCGGCACCGGGCGAGGTGCCGCAGTCGACCAGCGCGGCTTCACCGTCCTGCTCGATCAGATAGCAGCAGGCCATGCCGGCGCGTTCCTGCTCGGTGTCGATGCAGGTGATGCCGTAGCCAACATCGGTGGTGGCGGGCAGGTGCGAGAGCGTCGTCATCGCGGGGCGTTTAGCGGTTGCCGCCGGCGATGACCGAGGGCTCGGCTTGCGGGCGTCGGACCAGGTCAACCAGATCTTCGCGGCGGTAGATGCCGAGCTTGCGATAGATGCGCGACGCGTGATTGGCCACCGTCGATACGGCGATGTCGTACTGGCGCGCAACGCTCTTGAACGTCTTGCCGTTGCCGAGTGCGCGCGCGATCTGCTGCTCGCGCGGCGACAGGCCGTCGAGCGGCATCGGCCGGCGCGCATGCAACTGGTAGAGACCCCCGAGCCGCGAAATGCGGAAATGCAGCGGCCCGTTGAAGAACGATTCGTCGCCTTCCAGTGCCGGGGCCGGGATCGCAAACGGGAGGCGCGCAAAATGCGCGTCGGCTTGGTTGTTGACGGCGATCAGGTCGCGGAAGCGCTTGCTGGCCGCGTAGACCACGCCGCGTGCGTCAACCACGGCGGCGCTGCCGCGATTGGTGCGCCCCAAAGCCAGCAGCCACTCGTCGCGCTGGATGTACTGATGCAGGGACACGGCGGCGGCTTCGGCCAGGTGCAGCAGCGCGCGCCCGATATCGCGAGTCGCGGGGGCACTGTCGCCGAGATACAGCACCAGCACGCTGCTGAGTTCGCTGTTGGCGTGCAGATGCCGATGCGCGACGACTTGGCGGGCGCCCTGCGCCGGGCGCGCGACCAGCGCGGCTGGCACCGGTGACACCCGCAGGCTCGATTCGCGATCAAGAGTGAGTGCCGCGACCGCGCGCGAATCGAGAATCAGATCCGATGGAAACACCGAGTACTCGCCACTCTGGCCTTCGGACCGCGTCAACCAAGCGGCAGCCGACGCGCCGCTCCACTCGACGATGCGCTGCAGCGCCAGCACACGGAAGTCCTGCCATTCGCATTCGACGGCGAGTCGGTACAGCTGAGGAACCAGCTCGTCGAGGCGGTGGTCGGCGTTGTGTTCCAAGCGGTCGGTCATGCAGGCCCTCGCACCCGATGGGGCGGATCTCAATGGACGTCAGCCGATGAGATCCGCGCCGCGCGCTGCGCGATGATCCTTCGACGAACGGTCGTAGATATACCATGACCGAATGGCGGTGGCAGCCGCATCGCCCTCGCGCGACGCGGGGATCAGCGCGAGCCGGTCGGTGGCACCCGGAACCAAGCCGCGTACAGCGCCGGCACGAACAGCAGTGTCAGCAGCGTGGCGGCGATCAAGCCGCCCATGATCGCCACCGCCATCGGGCCGAAGAACTCCGAGCGCGACAGCGGAATCATCGCCAGCACAGCGGCAGCCGCAGTCAGCACGATCGGGCGCAAGCGGCGCACCGTGGCGTCGACGATGGCGACGTTGGGCGCATGGCCGGCCTTGATGTCCTGCTCAATCTGGTCGACCAGGATCACCGAGTTGCGCATGATCATGCCGGCCAGTGCGATCGTGCCGAGCATCGCGACAAAGCCGAACGGCTTGCCGAACAGCAGCAGCGCCACGGCCACGCCGATGATGCCCAGCGGCGCGGTCAGGAACACCAGCAAGGTCCGCGAGAAGCTCTTGAGCTGGATCATCAGCACGGTCAGCACGCTGAGCAGGAACAGCGGCATGCCGGCGTTGATCGACGCCGATCCCTTGCCGCTGTCCTCGACCGTGCCACCGACGTCGATCCGGTAGCCGCGCGGCAGTTCGATCTGCTGAATCTGCGGCAGCAATTGCGCCACGACTTGCGGTGGCTGCAACGCGCCGTAGATGTCGGCGCGCACGGTGACGGTCGGTACGCGGTCGCGACGCCACAAAATGCCGTCCTCGAAGCTCGATTCGAGCCGCGCCAGCTGCGCCAGCGGCACCGTGACGCCGCTGCCGGTCGGGATCGTCAGCGAGCCGAGCAGGTTCAGGTATTCACGTTCGGCCACTGGCCCGCGCAGCACGATCGGAATCAGCTTGTTGTCTTCGCGGTATTCGCTGATCGTGCCGCCATTGGTCGACACACTGATCACCTGCGCGATGTCCGACGACGACACGCCCAGTTCGCGGGCACGATCCTGATCGATCGCGACCCGGATGACTTTCGACTTCTCCCAGGTATCCAGATGCACGCCGGCCGGGTAGGGGTTGGCACGCAGGATCGCCGCCACCTTTTCAGCGACGCCAGTGGCGACGCTGCGATCGGGGCCCGCGACGCGAAACTGCAGCACGTAGCCGACCGGCGGCCCGTTCTCGAGCCGGTTGACGCGCCAGCGCAGATCCGGGAACAGCAAGGGCAGCTGCTGCAGCAACTCGCTGCGCAGCCGCTCGCGATCCTTGATGCTCTTGGTGTTGATGACGAACTGCGTGAAGCTCGCGGCCGGCAACTGCTGGTCGAGTGCCAAGTAGAAGCGCGGCGTGCCGGCGCCGACGTAGGCGACGAAGTTTTCGATGCCGTCGAGCGTCTTCAAATGCGCTTCGAGTCGCCGCGCTGCCTCGTCGGTGGCGTCGAGTGAAGCACCTTCGGGCAGCTTCAGGTCGACCAGCAGTTCCAGCCGGGTCGACGACGGGAAGAACTGCTGCGGCACGCTGCCGAACAGCACGATCGCGCCGACGAAGATGCCCAGCGTCGCCGCGATCGTCTTCCAGCGGTGATCGACGCACCACTGGCAGGCGCGGCGGAACGTGCGATACAGCTTGGTATCGTAGAGCCCGGCATGGTCATGGTCGTGATGCACGGTATCGGCGCCATCGGCCTGATGACGTTCCGGCAGCAGGTAGTAGCCCAGCAGTGGCACGAATACGACGGCAGCGATCCACGACAGCAGCAGCGCGATCGTCACGACCTGAAAGATCGAGCGCGTGTATTCGCCGGTGCTCGACGTCGCCGTGGCGATCGGCAGAAAACCGGCGGCGGTGATCAGCGTGCCGGCCAGCATCGGGAACGCAGTACTGGTGTATGCGAATGCCGCTGCCTTGGTCCGACTCCAGCCCTGTTCGAGCTTCACGGCCATCATCTCGACGGCGATGATCGCGTCGTCGACCAGCAAGCCCAGCGCCAGCACCAGCGAGCCGAGCGAGATCTTGTGCAAGTCGATGCCGAAGTAGGCCATCACCACGAAGGTGGCGGCCAGCACCAGCGGAATCGTCAGTGCTACGACCAGACCGGTGCGCGCGCCCAGGCTGATGAAGCTGACCGCGAGCACGATGGCCACGGCCTCGATCAGCGAGCGGACGAATTCTTCGATGCCGCGCGTGACCGCGCGTGGCTGGTCGGCGACGCGCTCCAAGCTCATGCCCAGCGGCAGCCCGGCGCGGATGTCGGCAATTTCAGCGTCCAGCGCCTTGCCCATGCGGATGATGTGGCCGCCTTTTTCCATCGACACCGACACGCCGATCGCGCGTTCGCCGTCGACGCGCATCCGCGTCGCGGGTGGGTCCTGGTAGCCGCGGTAGACATTGGCGATGTCGCCCAGGCGCAGCGTGCGACCCTGGTCGGAGATCGGCAGCTGACGCACTTCTTCCAGCGTCTGCAGACGGCCGCTGACGCGGACGTGGATGCGTTCGCGGGTCGTGTCGAAGCTGCCGGTGGCCACGACGGCGTTCTGCGCCTGCAGAGCGGCGACGACGGCATTGAGCGGGATGCCGAGCTGGCCGCGCTTGGCATTGGCCAGGTCGATGAACAGTCGCTCGTCCTGCAGGCCGAGAAAGTCGACCTTGGCCACTTGCGGCACGCGCAGCAAGCGCTCGCGGATGCGGTCGGCATAGTCCTTCAGTTCTTCGTAGCTGAAGTCCTTGCCGGTCAGTGCGTAGATGTTGCCGTAGGTGTCGCCAAACTCGTCGTTGAAGTTGGGCCCGATGATGTTGGACGGAAGCCGGAAGCGGATGTCGCCGATCTTCTTGCGGATTTGGTAGAACGATTCCTCCATCGCCGCCGGCGGCAGATCGTCACGAATCACGATCGTCACCACCGACTCGCCCGGCCGCGAATACGACCGCACGTAATCCAAGGTTTCGAGTTCGAGCAGCTTTTCTTCGATCCGGTCGGTCACCAGGCGATCGACTTCGTCGGCGGTCGCGCCGGGCCACGAGGTCTGGATCACCATCACGCGGAACGTAAACGGCGGGTCTTCCGACTGGCCCAGGTTCAGGTAGGCCTGCGTGCCCATCAGCGCGCACAGCACCATGAAGAAAATCACCAGCGTGCGGTTGTTCAGCGCCCACTGGCTCAGATTGAATCCACCCATCGTCGTGCTCCGGTGGCGCGTGGCGTCAGAGCGCAACCGGCGCGCTGCGATCGATCGGCTTGACCGGCATTGCGGGCGTCAGCAAGTGCACGCCGGCCGAAATCAGTCGGTCGTCGGGCTTAATGTCGCCGGCGATGATGACCGCATCGTTCAGCAGCTGAACCACCTTGACCGGCAGCGGCTGCGCTTGCAGCTGCTCGCCCGCGGCGACCACGCGCCACACCACCGGCGTGCCGCTGCTGTCGCCGACCGCGGTCAGCGGCAGCCGCCACAGCGGCTCTTCGGCGGGCGTGCCGACCTGCACGCTGGCCGTCATGCCCAGCTTCACGGCATCGTCGGCGTTGACGATGCTGATTCGGGCTTCGTGCGTGCGCGTGCTGGCGTCGGCCGAGCCGGCAATTTCGCGTACGCGCGCCTCGTACAGCTTGCCGGGCTGCGCCCACAGCGACACGCGCAGCGACGGCGCCGATCGCAGGCGCTCGACGGCGGCTCCCTCGGGTACGTTGATCCGCACTTCGCGCTCGCCATTGCGGGCGAAGCCGAGCACCGGCTCGCCGGCAGCGACGACGCGGCCGGCATCGGCCTGTACTTGCGTCACCAAGCCGTCCGCATCGGCGACCAGGCTGGTGTAAGCGGCTTGATTGCGGCTGACCGCCAGCTGCGAGCGCGCCTGCTTGAGCCGCGCCTGGGCCAGCTCCATCTGGTTGCGACGCAGGTCGAGCAGCGAGGCGCTGACGAAGCCGCGCTGGTTGAGGTCGACGTGGCGCTGGAATTCGCTTTCGGCGAGCCGTGCATCGGCCTCGGCCGCCGCCACCGACGATTCTGCGGCCTGCACGTTGAGTCGTGCGTCGATCGGGTCGAGTACCGCCAGAACATCGCCCTTGCGGACTTGGGCGCCGATGTCGACGCGACGTTCAATGATCTTGCCGGCGACGCGGAACGACAGCGCGGATTCGACCCGAGCGCGGACCGTGCCTGGATAAAACTCGGCGGACCCGGCGTCGCGCAAAGCCTGAGGCGCGATCACGGCCACCGGTCGGGCGCTGACCACGGGCGCCTCGGGCGCATGGCAGGCCACGACGGCACTCGCCGCCATAAAGACGATGGCAAACCCCTTGATGTGCTGCATGCTTTCTCCCGACGGCCGGTGCGTGTCCTCACGCGCGGGCCGGATGCCGTTTTTCTGAACGCTACAGTACAGTAATGCCGATGGACGATTCCACCTCCCCAGCGCGACGCAAGAAGACCCCGGCGAGCCGCGGCCGTCCGCGCGACCTCGACAAGCGCGAGGCGGTGCTGGCGGCGGCCAAGCAGCTGTTCGGCATCGACGGCCTGCGCGGTACCAGCATGCACGCCATCGCCGAGGCGGCTGGCGTATCGAAAGTGACGCTGTACAGCCACTTTGCCGACAAGGACGCGCTGTTTCGCGAATGCGTCGCCTGCGCTTGCGCCAGCCATGCGCCGCCCGAGGCCTACATGCTCGGTGGCGACCGTCCGCTGCGCGAGCGGCTGACGCTGATCGCGCTGGGCTTTTTCGACATGATCACGCAGCCGGACGCGCTGGCGCTGTACCGGCTGATGGCGGCCAACCCGCGCCGGCATCGCAAGCTGTCTCAGCTGTTCTGGGAAGTCGGCCCCGAATCCACGATGCAGCGCTTCGCTCAGTTGCTGGAAGCCGCTACGGCGGCTGGCGAGTTGAACGTGCCCGACTCGCGTGCAGCGGCCGCGCACTTCTTCTTCCTGGTCAAGGGCGAGCACCACTTGCGGCTGCTGATCGGCCTGGCCGACAAGGTCGGCGCCGATGCGCGACGCGCTCAGATCGATAACGCCGTGTCGATGTTCCTGCGCGCCTACGCGCCGGCGACCTGAGCGCGCGTAGGCCGCGAGGCCGGTGCTCAAGCGTCGGGCGATGGCGTTGTTGGAGCGGGCTGCAAGTGCGACAGATCGACGTCGCGGATCACGGCCGTGAACGATAGCTGGTCCTGGATCGCCTGGCGGTTCGGGTCCCAGTAGACCTGCAAAAATCCGAGCAGGCCGGTCGTCAGCCCGGCCGCGTAGCCGCCGTAGCGGCTGAAGCTGCTCCAGTACGACAACGGCCGGCCCGACAGGTGGACGACGCGGATGCCGACCAGCTTTTTGCCGGGCGTCTGCCCGGCCCACAGCGTCGTGAACACGGTGAAATAGACCGCGGCCCAGCCGAACGAAAGGCCCAGATCGTCGAGCATGCCGAGCAGTTGGCGCAGCAGGCTGTATTCGGTCTCGCCATCGCGGTCCGCGGCCGCTGGGTCTTCGAGAGGCGTTGCAGAAGCTGCGGCCGTTGCCGCGGGGTCGCTGGTCGACGCATCCGGGGCTGCGGCCGCCGCGGCGTCGTTATCCAGCGCCTCGCCGGCCGCAACGAGCAGCACGCTGCGCTCGGCGGGGTCGGCGGTCGCATCGTCGATCTGTTCGAGCATCAGCTTGAGCTTGTCGGCGCGGCTGCCGCGGGCATCGCTGAGCGTGGCGCCCATTGCGGCAACCGCCGCCGTGCGGCAGTCGGCCGTGTCGCAAGCCTGCAGCGCAATCGCCGATGCACCGAACGCGAGGCCCGTGCCCCCGCTCATGTTCAACTCGCCTGCGTCGTCCTTGGTTTGCGCATCGTGGTCGTCGCCCAGATAGCGATCCCACAGCGGCTGCACCAGCGCGACCACCAGCGCGAAGATCATCAAGGCCAGCAGCAGACGGGCCGATGCACCGAGTCCGCGGCCGATACGGCTGCGCGGCTGATGGCGGTTCTTCAGCCAGCCCGATGCGAAGACCGCCGCGACGACGGCCAACAGGATGCCGCCGGTCTTGGCCAGCATGAACACCAGCACGCCGTCGATGCCGATCGCGATCGCGCGCTGCCGGGGCGTGGCCAGCGGCAGGCCGAGCAGAGACGGGGCGATACGGAAGGCGTGCGGCGTGATGATGTCGCGCGGATCATGCGCCGGCGCCGCGTAAGCCTCGCGGTCGGTGGGCGCCCGTTCCCAGGCCGGGTGCAGGTCATGACGAGGTTGCGTCGGGTCGGTGCCGGTTTCGGCCATCGCACGCGTTGATGACTTAGGCGTCGCCGCGTCGACCGAAAACGTCGACGGCGTTTCCTTGTGCTCAGTCTCCATCACCGCCTCCATCGTGACCGCCGTCGCCGTCGGCGGGTGCATCGCCATCAGCCGCGCCATATCGATCGGCATCAGGATCGCCGTCGCCGAGCAAGCCGACCGGTGTGATCCCGTCGTCGCCGCGATCGTCGCGCGGCGGCGCCATCGTGTAGTGCAGGCCGCCGATCGCCATCAGATAGAAGTCGACCGCGAACAGCAGCGGCAGATGGCCCGGTCGGCGCGGATCGATACGCTGGTCCCGGCAGGTCTGCCACCAGCAGCGGCGCAGGGCTTCGTCGGTTGCCGGGTCCTGGCCGAACGGCTGCGCTTCAAGTGGCTCGATCGGTTGACCGAACGCAGCCTTGCAGAATTCAGCATAGGCGGAGGTTTCGTTGGCAAATGCGCGCCACGCGCGCTCGACGCTGCGCGATGGCAGCGCCACGCGCCGGCCGTCGCTGCGCTGCCAGGCGATGAAGAACTCGCGCAGCGCCGACCAGGCCTGCTCGCGCTGATGTGCGGTCCAGTCGGGCTCGATCACCGCGAGCCGGCGATCGACGCTGTCGGGAAACCGATAGCCGCGCACGAACCGCCGACGCTCGACGCGACGTCGCCGCCGTTCGCCAACGACCCAAATGGCAACCGTCGCCAGCGCCAGTATCGCGAGCAGCCATTCGGGAATTTGCATGTCAGCCCTCGTCAGCGGTCTGCTGCAGGTGGATGCGCCAGGCATCCAGCTGCAAGCCGGCAATCGTGCTCGGCCTGGCTTCGATCCGATGGCCGTGATCGGCGCCGATGGCGTCGATGAAGTGCCCGCAGGCGAGGATCTCGCTGCGACGGGCGACGTCTTCGCCCAGCTTGAACGCGGTGTTGACCGCATCGCCATGCGCATCGCAACCATCGATCAGCAGCACCCGTCCGTAACTCAAGCCGATGCTGACCGGCTGTGCTTGCGGGTCGGCATGCATCTGCTGGTGGATCGCAATCGCCGCCGCGAGCGCCGAACGCGGCTGCTCGAATGCGGCCAACAGGTTATCGGCTTCGTACTTGACCACCTCGCCGCCGTGGCGGGCTACCAGCGGCGCGGTGATCGCGTGCATGCGACGGATCCGGCACAAATACGACAGCACGCCGTCGCGGCGCACCGATAGCGAAAAGTCGCTCATGTCGAGCGCCAGCATCGCCCTGTCGCGTCCGTAGCGCGCCCAGATGTCGGCTTCCAGCGATGCGCGCTGAGTGGCCACCGCGTCGGCGTAGCGGTCGATTTCCGCAAAAAAGCTGCGCATGTCGCTGGCCACGATGGTTCGTCCCTGTCGGCCGCGATGGCCGATTCTTCAAGCGGTGGTCAATCCTGTAGCACGGCGCGGGCCGCATTGCGGCCGCAGGCGCCCATGACGCCGCCACCCGGATGCGTTGCGGCGCCACACAAGTACAAGCCGCGCACCGGCGTGCGGTAGTCGCCCCAGCCGGGCACCGGACGGAATGCGAACAGCTGATGCAGCGGCATGCTGCCCTGAAAGATGTTGCCGCCGGTCAGGCCGAAGCGCGCTTCGAGATCGGGCGGTGCCAGCACTTGGCGATGCAGTACCGAGCGACGGAAGTTCGGAGCAAGGCGGGTGATCTCGTCGATGCAGCGGTCGGCAAACACCTCGCGGTGCTGCTGCCAGTCGGTGCCGGCCAGCGTATACGGCGCGTACTGCACGAACAGGCCGACGATGTGATGCCCCGGCGGCGCCAGCGTCGTGTCGACGCTACTCGGGATCGTCATCTCGATGACCGGACGTTCGCTGGTCTGGCCACGCCGCGCGTCCTCGTAGGCGCGTTCGATGTAGTCGGGCGTGGCGCCGATATGGATCGTGCCGCGGTGCTGCGGTCCCGGCTCGCTGCTGGTATTGGGCAGCGCGCTGAAGTCCGGCAGTTCGGACACGGCGAGGTTGATCTTGACGCTGGCCGACGCGTAATCGATGCGCTTCACCGCCGCGTCGAAGCGCGTCGGCAGCAGGCCCGGCGCCAGCAGCTTGCCGAACGTGACCGCCGCCGTGGCATTGGAGATCACCTGGCGTGCGGCGATGCGCTCGCCGGTGGTCGTGCGCACGCCGCTGACGCGGTTGTGCTCGACCAGAATCTCCTCGACCGTCGTGTCGCACTGGATCGTCACGCCGCTGGCTTGCGCGGCCTTGGCCATCGCGCCGCTCAGTGCGCCCATGCCACCTTCGACATAGCCCCAGACGCCGCGCGCGCCGCCGGCCATGCCCATCACGTGGTGCAGCAGCACATAGCCGGTACCCGGCGCGGACGGCGGCGCGAACGTGCCGATGATCGCGTCCGTGGCCAGCGTGCCTTTAACGGCGTCGGATTCGAACCAGCGGTCGAGGATCGGCGTTGCCGGCCCGGTCAGCAGCTCGATCGCCTCGGGCAGTTCCTCGCCCAGCGATTTCATCGCTCGATACAGCGACTGGCCGCGCCGCAGGTTACGCAAGCGGTCGAGCAAGCCGCGCTGGCGCCATTCGGGCGGCAGCGGGAGCAGCTCGGGCGGCGTGTCCATCAACGCCGGTTCCAGCGTTTCGGCGATCCGTGACAGCCAGGCTTCATAGCGTGGATAGGCCTCGGCATCGCGTGCCGAAAACGCGGCGATTTGACGCTGCGTCATTGCCGCATCGGGGCCCATCAGCAGGCTGCGGCCATCCTCGAACGGAGTGAACGACGACGGGCTGCGCGGCAGCACGCGGTAGCCGTACTGCGCCAGCTGCAGCTCGCGCTCGACTTCCGGCAGCAGCAGGCTGACGACATAGCTTGCTGTCGAGCAGCGGTAGCCCGGCGCCAGCGATTCGGTGACGGCGGCGCCACCGATGATGGGGCGGCGCTCCAGCACCAGCACGCGTTTGCCGGCTCGCGCCAGATAGGTGGCGCAGACCAGGCCGTTGTGGCCGCCGCCGATGATGATCGAGTCGTACATGCGGCTATCGTAAGCCAGCCCGCGCGACCGTCGTGCCGTCCCGACGGTGTGGCGTCAGCCCGGGTCGCGCGCGGGCGGCTTGCGCCGACGCGGTGCCTTGGTCGCGGCACGGGGCTTGGCTGCAGCGGCTTTGCGTGGGCGGCGCGCAGGCTTGGGTGCCGGCGTTGCTGCGGCAGGCGCGTCGTCCTGATCCTCTTCGCGATCACGGGTCATCGCGCTGCGCAGCAGCTTCCAGGTCGGATTGCGGCGGATCAGTTCCAGGCTGCCGTGGAGCACGGCCGACGGGTCGAACGATTCGCCAGCAGCACTGACTTTCTCGCGCAGAAACCGCACGACGTCGTCTTGCAGGCCGGCGACATCGGGCAGGCCGAGAAAGCGGCGCAGTTCGTCAGGCTGGACGTCGATTTCGATCTTGATCCGCATCAGCTCGCTCCGTCTTGCAGCAATCTCAGGCAGAAACGACGAACAAGGCCACCGTACAGCCGACGGCGCCGAACCAGACGATCGAGCGCAGCGTGGCCAGGTTGGCCAGATAGCACAGCCCGAATGCGATCCGCAGTACGACAAAGCCGACCGCCAGCGCATCGATCTGCGCTTGCGGAGCATGCGCCAGCGTCTGCGCGATGATCACGGCGGCTGCAAACGGCGGAAACGCTTCGAAGCTGTTCAGCTGTGTCGCATGAGCGCGCTGGCGCCAGCCGGTGGTCTGGTCCAGATAGCGTCGCGGGTTGGCGTTGTCGAATCGTTTGCTGAATTTGGCGGCCAGCGTGAACGGGAACGGCAGCAGCGCGGCTGCCAGCACACACCACAGCGCAATGGTCATCGCAGGCTCCTCAGGTGGCCGTCAGCAGCTGTTGGGCCTTGCGGTACATCGCACCGGTGCGTTCGACGATCTCGTCCGGCAGATCCGGACCTGGCGCCTGCTTGTTCCAGGTCAGCGTCTCGAGATAATCGCGGACGATCTGCTTGTCGAAGCTCGGCGGGCTGATGCCGGGGCGATAGGTGTCGGCCGGCCAGAAGCGCGACGAGTCGGGCGTCAGCACTTCGTCGATCAGATGCAGCTGGCCGTGCTCGTCCAGGCCGAATTCGAACTTGGTATCGGCAATGATGATGCCGCGCGCCAACGCGTACTCGGCTGCTTCGCGGTAGATCCGCAGCGTGGTGTCGCGCAGCTGTTGGGCCAGCGCCGGGCCCAGCCGCTGCTCGACATCGGCATAGCTGATGTTTTCGTCGTGGCTGCCGACGGGCGCCTTGTCTGCAGGTGTAAAAATCGGCTCGGGCAGTCGGTCGGCGATGCGCAAGCCGGCCGGCAGTTCAATGCCGCAGACGCGGCCCGTGGTTTGGTAATCCTTCCAGCCCGATCCGATCAGATAGCCGCGCGCGACGCATTCGACCGGTATCGCCTTGAGCTTGCGGACGATCACTGCGCGACCGGCGCACTGCGCGATTTCATCGGGCGTCAGCCAGTCTTCGAGCCGCATCTGCGGCGCCATCTGGTTGGGCAGCAGCGAGGCGAAACGCTGCATCCAGAATTCGGTCAGCGTCTGCAGCACGGCGCCCTTGCCGGGAATCGGGCGGGGCAGAATCACATCGAACGCCGACAGGCGGTCGCTGGTAACGATCAGCATGTGCTGCTCGCCGACGGCGTAGATGTCGCGCACCTTGCCGCGATGGATCCGCGGCAGGCTGTCGATTTTCGATTCGAAAAGGGCGTTGCTCATGCGTAATGACCGTTGTCGGAGGCAGTACCGGCAGGCCGGCATGATACGCGAGCCCGTCGTGGCGGCGCGCCGGGCTGCAAAAGCGTGGCAGTGGCCGTCTTTGGCCGCATAATCGCGCCATTCGGGAGATAAGCGCGATGCTGACGATGTTTTTTGAAATGGCGCTGTACGCCTTGGGCGCCGCGTTGATCATTTACTTGGTCTATACGCTGTTCCTGTCCAGCGGCAGCGCACAGAAGCCGGAAGCCAAGAAGCACCGTCGCTTCGAGCGGCGCGAAGGCGAGCGTGGCGATCGCCGCAAGGTCGACAAGGGGCCGCCCGAAGGCATGGCCGAGCGTCGTCGCGATTCGCGGCGCAACCGGGACTGATGCGCGCCGCGCCGCGTGCATCGCCGCGGCGCCCTGGATCGGACCCCACAACAACAAGGAGCGGCGCATGGTGCGCAGAGACAAAAAAGTTCTGGTCATCGGTTCTGGCGGGCGCGAACATGCGCTCGCGTGGAAAATCGCACAGTCACCGCGTGTGGCGGAAGTCGTTGTTGCGCCGGGCAACCCGGGCACCGCGTCCGAGCCGCGTTGCCGCAACGCCGATGTTGCCGTCGACGATATCGCCGGCCTGCTCGAGTTGGCGCGACGCGAGTCGGTGGCGCTGACCGTCGTCGGTCCCGAAGTGCCGTTGTCGCTGGGCGTCGTCGATGCGTTCGAAGCCGCCGGCCTGCGCATTTTCGGACCGACGCGCGAAGCGGCGCAGCTGGAGTCATCCAAGGCGTTCTCGAAGGACTTCCTGGCGCGGCACCGGATTCCGACCGCGCAATACCGCGTGTTCAACGAACTGGAGCCAGCGCTCGATTACATCGACGAGCGCGGCGCCCCGATCGTGGTCAAGGCCGACGGGCTGGCGGCCGGCAAGGGCGTCGTCGTTGCCACCAGCGTCGATGAAGCCAAGGCGGCAGCGCGCGACATGCTCGGCGGCACGATGCTTGGCCGTGCCGGCGCTCGGGTGGTCATCGAGGACTTCCTCGACGGCGAAGAAGCCAGCTTCATCGTCGTCGCCGGCGGGTTGCAGTACGTGCCGATGGCCACGTCCCAGGACCACAAGCGCATTTTCGACGGCGACCAAGGTCCGAACACCGGCGGCATGGGCGCGTATTCCCCGGCGCCGGTGGTCACGCCAGAGGTTCATGCGCGGGTATGCCGCGAGGTCATCGAGCCGACCTTGCGCGCAATGACCGACGAGGGCCGCCCATTCACCGGCTTTCTGTATGCCGGCTTGATGATTGACTCGCGCGGCGGCATCAAGGTGCTGGAATTCAACACGCGGATGGGCGACCCGGAGACGCAGCCGATCCTGTTCCGTCTTGAGTCCGACTTGGTCGACCTGCTGGACGCGGCGCTCGATGGCCGGCTGCAGCAGACCCCGGTGCAGTGGAATCCACAGCCGGCGCTGGGCGTCGTGCTGGCAGCGGCCGGTTACCCCGGTACCGTGCGCAAGGGCGATGTGATCGCCGGCCTCGACGCGGATCTGGGCACTGCCAAAGTGTTTCATGCCGGAACGGCCGCAGCAGGCGACGCCGTCATAACGGCCGGCGGGCGTGTGCTGTGCGTCGTCGCACGCGGCGATAGCTTGGCGCAGGCTGGCGAGCAGGCGTACCGCGCGGTCGAGAAGATTCGCTGGGATGGCTTGCAGTATCGCCGCGATATCGGGCACCGCGCGCTGCAGCGGGATTCCTGACGCGGACGTGATGCGGTCTGGCTGCGGCGCCGCGCCTATCAGGCGCTGCGGTCAAACGAGCCGGCTTGGTCCGGACACTAAAATTGTAGTTTGCTAAGAGGAGAAGCCATGGTCGGCAAAGTATCGACGGCGACAAAAAGTGCTCGGCATCTTGCACGTAGCGGCATCGCGCTGGCCGCGATGGGCATCGGCTCGGCCCAGGCACTGGAGTTGGAACTGGGGCCGATCACCGGCAACCTCAATACCAACATGACATTTGGCGCTGCGATGCGCATGGAAAGCCGCGCCGACAACCTGGTCGGCAAGGCGTTCCTGGATCCGAATGCCTGCGGCGTCCGCGATGGCGTCAACTATCAGTCGTGCCAGGCCGTGTTTCGCGACCAAATCTTCCCGTCACAGCGGCTGTTCGAAGCCCCAGGTGCGCCAACGGCGCGTGCTGACGACGGCAACCTGAACTACGACAAGTACGATCTGACGCAGGCACCGTTCAAGGTCACGCAGGATCTGACGTTGAACTGGGGCGGCATCGGCCTGTTCGCGCGCTGGTTGTACTTCTATGACTTCGTCAACAACGACTTCATGGAGAACCGTCCCAATCTGATCACGGCCGAGAATGCCGCACAGGTCGGCATCACCGGTGACCGCGAAGCCAATCGTTATTTCGACCGCGTCTACGGCCCGGGCGGGCAGGTACGTCAAAAGCGTTCCGACGGCGAAACGCTGCGTCAGATCGGCACGGATCTCCAGCTGCTCGATCTGAACATCTTCGGCACCTTGCCGCTGTGGAACGAGCGCGAACTGAACTGGAAGATCGGCCGGCAGAATCTGAACTGGGGCGAAAGCACGTCGCTGGTCGTCAACAGCCTCAACCAGATCAACCCGCCGAATGCGAACAACCTGTATCGGGTCGGCGCCCAGCTTGAAGAAGTCTTCCAGCCGGTCGGCATGGTGACCCTGTCGGGCGAGGCTTTCGCCGACGTGCAGTTTGAAGTCTTCTATCAATTTGAATGGTTGCCGCTCGAAGCGCCGGCGCCGGGCAGCTATCTGTCGTTCGCCGATATCGGCACCAACAACGCGGTCGACTACGCCAACCTCAGCTTCGGCGGTTCGGCTGACGACGAAGCTGGCGTCGGCTTCCCGCTGAACAGTCCACTGGCTCTGATCACGCCGACCACGACGCGGGCGCTGCGCGCGCCGGATCGTGAGCCCGACCATGGCGGCCAGTACGGCATTTCGCTGAAGTACTACTCCGAGGAACTCAATAGCGGCACCGAGTTCGGTCTGTACTTCATGAACTATCACTCGCGGCTGCCCTATGTGAGCTTCAACGCCACCGATGCCAGCTGCGCCCGGCGCGAAGGCAACGCTCAGGGCATCGATGCGCGCAACACGCTCGAGTTCTTCGCGGCTTGCAACAATCTGCCGGCCTACGATCCGGCTTCGGTCGGCGCAGTGCTGCAACAGGCCGGCGCGATGATTCTGGCCAACCCGGCATCGCTGACCGACTTCGGTGGCAACCTCGGCGGCCTGGCTGCCGCGCTGACGCCCAATCCCGGCCAGCCGCTGTCCGACGCCGTACCGCTGGATACCGGCAGCGTGTTCTTCGAGTACCCCGAGAACATTCAGCTCTACGGCCTGAGCTTCAATACGGCCTCGGGCGACTATTCGTTCCAGGGTGAAGTCGCCTATCGGCCGAATCTGCCGCTGCAGGTGTCGATCGTCGATCTGGAATTCGCGGCTGCAGGCCCGACGCTGACGCGCTGCCACGATCGCGATTTGAACTGCGCCGGCTCAACGGCCGGTCGTGGTATCGATGCCAGTGGCCAGCTGGTCAACTACGGCAGCAGCGACTTCCTCGACGCCAATGGCAACAACCCGTTCCCGGACACGGTCAACCTGATCGTCGGCGCGGCGCCGGGCTCGGCGCGCTCGTTCCCGAGCTTCGTCGTGCCGTATCGCGGTGGCACGCTCGGCGAAACCGCGCCGAACAGCTACATCCGCGGCTATGAGCGCTTTGATGTGCTGCAGTACAACCTCGGCGTGACCCGCGTGCTCAGCGGTACCGAAAACTGGATCGGCGCCGACCAGATTCAGATGGTCGGCGAACTTGGCGCGACTCATGTTCCGGGCTTGCCGAGCTATGACCGCCTGCAGATCGAGTCGCCCGGCGTCTACTACCATGCCTCGGCCGGCGCCGATGGCAGTGGTGCCGATGGCAGCCGCCAAGCCTGCTCGACGAACCCGACCTGCCACGTCGGCCCTGACGGCGCGCGCTTCAATCCGCATCAGGCCAATCTCGATGACCTGGTCGACAAGTTCTCGTGGGGCTATCGCCTGATCGCGATCATCAAGTACGAAAGCGTGTTGCCCGGTATCAGCGTGCAGCCGTTCGTGCTGTTTGGCCACGACGTTAACGGCACCGCGCCTGGCCCTGCGGAAAACTTCATCGAAGACCGCAAGCAGCTGCAGACGCTGGTTGAAACCCGCTATCGCGACTCGCTGTCATTCACGCTGGGTTACGCTTGGTTCTGGGGTGCGGGTGCCGCCAACCTTTATCGTGACCGTGATTACGCGCAGGCCTTCGTCCGCTACCAGTTCTAACGTCGCTGCTGCCTGACGCGGAACAAACCGCTCATCAAAAAGCCGCCGCAGATCGGATCTGCGGCGGCTTTTTGATGGGTGGTGGTCAGTGGCGGCTGCGTGAGGCCGGCAAATGGTGCTCAGGGAGCGGTCGCGACGTCGTACTCGGCTTGGGTCTTCGCCAGCAGTTGGCGATTATCGTGCTGCCAGGGGTGAAAGCTCGGCTTGAACCAGTCGGCCCATGCCGGAATGATCCGGCGGAACGGTCCCGGCGTCACGAACATGAAGCCGAGCAACTCGCGCCAGCCGCGCCAGTCGCTGCCGTGACCGTCGCGGCGGACGATGCGAATCAGATAGGCCCAGACATGGGCAGTGAAGTAGAACGACACGCTCAGCATCATCCAGCAGCGCAGCAAGTAGGCTCGCAAGCCACTACCGAACACGTGGCGGTATAAGTCGAATGCAACGGCCTTGTGCTCGGTTTCTTCCAGCGCGTGCCAGCGCCACATCTGGCGCATCGTCGGATGCGCGCCGGCCAGCACCGCGTCGTCCGAAAGCACGGCGTGAGCCATGATCGCCGTGAAGTGCTCCAGGCACAGCGTCATCGCCAGCTGTTGTGCCGGTGAGGCTTTGTCGCGTGCCAGGTTCAAGTTGCGGACGGTTTCCGCTTCCAGCTCGCTGGCGCCGATGCCTTGGGTTTCAAGGCGCTGGTTGTAGTCGCGGTGCTCTCGGGAATGCATCGCTTCCTGGCCGATAAAGGCTCGGATATCGGTCGCCAGCTGGGTGTCGGCCGGCACGCGATCGCGATAGTGGCGCAGGCTCTCGATGAAGAAGCGCTCGCCTTCGGGAAAGAACAGCGACATCGCATCGAACAATCGCGTGCGGTGAACATGGCCGCCAAGCCAGTAGCGCGGAATCGGCTCCTGGTTGAAGTGCAGGTCGCGCCGCTTGATGGTCGGGCGATAGGAAGAGTGCGTTTCGGTCATGCCCTCATCTCCTTTGGCGACATTCGAACGTCGCCAAGCCGGCTGGCGCGAAGCGGGGCAGGGCCCGCGCCGCGCCAACGCGACTAGTTGCGCTTCATCGAATCGAAGAACGCTTCGTTGGTCTTGCTCTGCTTCATGCGGTCGATCAGCAATTCCATCGCCGCCAGTTCATCCATCGAATGCAACAGTTTACGCAGGATCCAGATCTTGTTGAGGTCGCGTTCGTTGACCATCAACTCTTCCTTGCGGGTGCCGGAGCGATTGATGTTGATCGCGGGGAACGTGCGCTTCTCGGCGATGCGGCGCTCGAGGTGCAGTTCCATGTTGCCGGTGCCCTTGAACTCCTCGTAGATCACTTCGTCCATCTTGGAGCCGGTGTCGATCAGCGCCGTGGCGATGATCGTCAGCGAGCCACCTTCTTCGATGTTGCGCGCGGCGCCGAAGAAGCGCTTCGGCTTTTGCAGCGCATTGGCGTCGACACCGCCCGACAGCACCTTGCCCGACGAAGGCGCAACGGTGTTGTATGCGCGCGCCAGTCGCGTCAGCGAGTCGAGCAGAATCACCACGTCGCGCTTGTGCTCGACCAGGCGCTTGGCCTTCTCGATGACCATCTCGGCGACCTGCACGTGACGGCTGGCCGGTTCGTCGAAGGTCGACGCAACGACTTCGCCGCGCACCGTGCGCTGCATGTCGGTGACTTCTTCCGGGCGCTCGTCGATCAGCAGCACGATCAGATAGACGTCCGGATAGTTGGCGCCGATCGACTGCGCGATGTTCTGCAGCATGATCGTTTTGCCGGCCTTCGGCGGGCTGACGATCAAACCACGCTGGCCCTTGCCGAACGGTGCGACGATATCGATGACGCGCGCCGTGATGTCCTCGGTGGTGCCGTTGCCGCGCTCCATCTTGAACTGCTCGTCGGCGAACAGCGGGGTCAGGTTTTCGAAGCTGACCTTGCGCTTGCTGACTTCCGGCGGCTCGAAGTTGATCGTGTCGACTTTCAGCAGCGCGAAGTAACGCTCATTGTCCTTCGGGCTGCGGACGCGCCCGGCGATCGAGTCACCGGTGCGCAGGCTGAAGCGGCGAATCTGCGATGGCGACAGATAGACGTCGTCCGGGCCGGCCAGATAGCTGGCATCAGGGCCGCGCAGAAAGCCGTAGCCGTCCTGCATGATCTCCAGCACGCCGTCGGCCATGATGTGGTCGCCGCGCTTGGCGGCGGCGCGCAGGATCGCAAACACCAGATCCTGTTTGCGCGTGCGGGCGATGTTTTCGAGGCCCTGACTCTCGGCCAGTTCCAGCAACTCGGCGGCCGTCTTCTTCTTCAGTTCGGGGATGTAGACCAGCTTGGGCGGTTCCTGAGGAACCTGCGGCTGCTGAGGCTGCTGCTGGCCGCGCGGGTGGCCGCCTTGGCCATTGTTCTGATGCCGGCCACCGTGCGGTTGACCGGCGTTGTTGACGGCAGCATTGCCGCCCACATTGCCGTTGCGGCCTTCGCCGTTGCCTTCGTCGCTGATGATGGGCACGCCGTCGGCGTCAAACGACTCGCTCTGCAGAGCCACCATGACCGGCGGCCCTGCATTCTGGGCGGCTTCTTCCGCCTCCTCGTCGATATCCAGCGGCAGGCCATCCTGGCCTCCGTCCTTGGGTTGGCCGGCTCGATTGTTGTTTGAGCCGTTGGAGTGACGGCGGCGGTGCTTCATCATTCGTTGGTCAGGCCACGTTCAAATGGGGAGTCACGAAGGCGGCGAGCTGTGCCTTGTGCACGGCGCCGACTTGTGTGGCGGCGGGCTTGCCGTCCTTGAAGAGAATCAGCGTCGGAATTCCGCGAATACCGAACTGCGGCGGCGTGCCCGGATTTTCGTCGACGTTGAGTTTGACGACCTTGAGCTTGCCGGCCTGTTCGGCGGCGACCTGTTCGAGGATCGGCGCGATCATGCGGCAGGGGCCGCACCATTCCGCCCAGAAGTCGACCAGAACCGGCACGCTCGACTTGAGCACGTCTTGTTCGAAAGAGGCGTCGGTGACGGGGGAGATGTGTTCGCTCATGGGTTGGACCTCATTGAAGGCGGAAACCGCGCGGGGCCGCGTTCGCGGTACAGAAAAGAGTTGGAGCGCGGCAGGGAACTGAGTCTGGGGTCGATCAGGCTCGGATCAAGTACTGCGGCGATGGCACCGTCGCGCAGGAACACACGACGATTGTTATGATTCGATTTTCAGGGGAACCAACGTGCACCGCGACTGTGTCCGAAGCAGGCTTTCGGGCCAGTGAACACAGAGCGGGATGGCGTTATTTGATCCCATTCGTTGCTGCCTTGCAAGTCCGTGCGACGCGCTCCGGATTGCGCGGGGACCCGTCATCAGGTCACTGTGGCCGAGCTGACATCGAACGGACTATATAGAGAGAGCATGCTACCCGATCACCTTTCAGACGTAAGCTTCCAATCACTGGGGCTGCATCCGACGCTGCTGTCGAGCCTCGCCAAGATGGGCTACGACTATTGCACCCCGATCCAGGCGCAGACTTTGCCGCTGGCGCTGGCAGGTCACGACATCGCCGGTCAGGCGCAAACCGGAACGGGCAAGTCGGCTGCTTTTCTGCTGGCGACGATGCACAAGCTGATGACTGACCCGCGCACCGGTCCGGATGGCCAGCCTCGCGCCTTCATGCTGGCGCCGACCCGTGAGTTGGCGATTCAGATCCATGCCGACGCGATGAAGCTCGGAGCCGACACGGGTTTGCGGATGGCAGTCTGCTACGGCGGTACGGGCTACGAGTCGCAGCGCCAGGCGATCGAGGGCGGCATCGACATCTTGATTGGTACGCCAGGGCGGCTGATCGACTACTTCAAGCAAGACATCTACACGCTCAAGCACATCGAAGTGGTGGTGCTCGACGAAGCGGACCGGATGTTCGACCTCGGCTTTATCGCCGACATCCGCTACCTGTTCCGGCGCATGCCGGAAGCGGCTCGGCGCAAGAACTATCTGTTCTCGGCGACGCTGAGCCAGCGCGTGCTCGAACTGGCCTACGAGCACATGAACAGCCCGACCAAGATCGAGGTGCAACCCGAGCGGATGACGGCCGACCGCGTGCGGCAGTCGCTGATCCACGTCGCCAATGACGACAAACTGCCGATGTTGATTGGCCTGCTACGGCATCACTCGCCGGTTCGTACGCTGGTGTTCATCAACACCAAGCGCGACGCCGAAGATGTCGAGAACACGCTGCGCGCCAATGGCTTCGAGGCCAGCACGATCTCAGGCGACGTGCCGCAGAACAAGCGGATGAAGCTGCTCGAAGACTTCAAGGAAGGCCGATTGCCGATCCTGGTCGCGACCGACGTGGCAGCACGCGGCTTGCACATTCCGGCGGTCACTCACGTGATCAACTACGACCTGCCTCAGGATCCGGAAGACTACGTTCACCGCATCGGCCGCACCGCGCGTGCCGGTCAGAGCGGGGACGCGATCTCGCTGTGCTGCGAAACCTACGTGTATTCGCTGCCCGATATCGAGCGCTACATCGGCAACCGGATTCCGGTCGAGCAAGTGCCCGACGAATGGCTGCCGACGGACTTCGTGCGCGGTCCTCGGCCGCCGCGGCAGAACTTCGGCCGTCCCCGCAGTGGCGGTGGTGGTGGCGGCGGACGCCGTCCCGGCAGCGGCGGTCCGCGCCGGCGCTGACCGATGAGTGTGGCGCAGGCCCTGCTGTCGCCGGCATCGCTGCTGGTGCCCGACTGGCCTGCACCGGCCCGTGTGGCGGCGGTGCAGACCACGCGGATCGGCGGCGCGGGGCAGGGCGCCTACGCCGGGTTCAACCTGGCCACGCATGTCGGCGACGATCCGGCACACGTGGCGGCCAACCGTGCGGCGCTGCGCCGGTATCTGCAATTGCCGGGCGAGCCGCACTGGCTGGACCAAGTACATGGCACGCAGGCGGTGCACCTGAGCGGTGACGCAAGGCTGCCCGCCGACTGCAACGCCCGCGATGCGGCGTGGACCGACCAGCCGGCCCAGGTTTGCGTGGTAATGACGGCCGACTGCCTGCCGGTCCTGTTCTGCGATGACGAGGGACGTTGCGTCGCGGCGGCGCACGCGGGCTGGCGCGGCCTGGCCGACGGCGTACTCGAAACCACGATCGCAGCGCTGCCGGCAGCACCGCAGCGGCTGATGGCCTGGCTGGGCCCGGCGATCGGCCCGGCCGCCTTCGAGGTCGGCAGCGAGGTTCGCGCTCGCTTCGTCGCGGACGACGCGGGCAGTGCCGCTTGTTTCGCGCCGGCTGGCGCGCCCGGCCAATACTTTGCCGACCTCTACGCGCTGGCACAGCGCCGCTTGCATCGATCGGGTGTGGCGCGCGTCTATGGCGGCCAGGCCTGCACGCTGACCGATCGCGAGCGCTACTTTTCGTTTCGTCGCGACCGCGTCTGCGGCCGGATGGCCAGCCTGATCTGGCTGCGGCCTTAATTCATCGACTCAGTCGCCTGAGACGCCCGGGGTGCGATGCCCGGCGCAGTCGAGGCTGATCAGTTCACCGGTTTCGAGCTTCAGCGCGGTCAGGCTGCCGCCCCAGATGCAGCCGGTGTCCAAGCCGTGAACCTGATAGTCGGGCCAGTGGACGCGTCCCAGCGTCGACCAGTGCCCGAACACGATGCGCTGACCGGCGCTGCGCCGGCCCGGCACCGCAAACCAGGGCATCAGACCCTCGGGCTGCGTACCGGGCGCGCCTTTGGGTTTCATCGCCAGGTCGCCCTCGGCCGTGCAGTACCGCATCCTCGTCAGGCAGTTGACGATGAATCGCGTCCGCTCCCAACCGGACAAATCGTCGGACCAGCGACGCGGTTGATCGCCATAGAGATGGGCCATGAACTCACGGCGCCGCGTGCCGCCGAGAACGGACGAGGCTTCGGCTGCGAGCCTCAGTGTGTCCTCGACCGTCCACTGCGGCGGCAGGCCTGCGTGAACCATCAGCGTGTCGGTGCGCGGTTCATGCACTGCCAGGGGCTGCGCCGCCAGCCAGGCCAGCAGCTCGGAGGCGTCGGGCGCATCGAGCACTTCGGCCACGGTGTCGCCCGGTTTGAGGCGGCTCGGGTCCTCCGCGCAGGCGAGCAGGTGAATGTCGTGATTGCCAAGGACCGCCGTCGTGCGTTGCGCTTGCTCGCGTGCGTAGCGCAGACAGGCCTGTGATTGCGGGCCCCGATTGACTAAATCGCCGGCCAGCAACAGCCGGTCTTGCGCCGGGTCGAACCGCAGACGGTCGAGAAGTCGGCAGAAATCGTCATAACAGCCTTGCAAATCGCCAATGGCGTACGTCGACATGAACCATTTGTCCGGTAAGCTTGGCCGCCCAGATTTCACGACCGATGAGCGGTAGGTATTGCCTCAATCGGGAGCTTTGACCCCGTTCAGGTACGCCAGCATAGTAGCGACGCTGACTGATGGGGTCAGTAGCCGATAACAGGAGCCGCACCAATGCTTAACCAATACCTCACCCGCCTGCCGAGCAAAGAAGAAGGCGCTACCGCCGTCGAATACGGCTTGATCGCCGGCCTGATCGCCGTCGTCATCGTCGGCGCGCTGATCCTGATCGGCCCGCAGCTCGACAGCGTGTTCACGTCGATCTCGACGGCGCTGGGCAACGCAGCGAACTAAACTCGCTGTCGATGCAAGCAAGGGCCGGATGGTGCATCGCACATCCGGCCCGAATCGGGCGCCTGTGCGGGCGCTTTTTCCACCTGGTCACCATGCGATGGATCCGCAGCGCAATAAGAGCCCCGAGAGCCCGGTCCAGCCAAAGCACCAATCCGGTGCGACGGCGATCGAGTTCGCGTTCGTTCTGCCGCTGCTGATCGCGCTGACCTACGCTTTGTTTGTGTACTCGTACGTCTATGTGGTCTACGAGTCGATCAATTTTGCCGCGCAGCAGGGTGCCGAAGCCGCCGTGGCGGTGGACCCGGGTGTCGACGATGTCGCTGGACTGATCACGGTCCGCGCTCAGACCACGATCGCCAGCGTGCTGGACTGGCTTCCCGAAAGTCAGCGTGCCGCGTCGATCGGTCCCAATGGCTCAGCCGTGCTGGTGACGTTCTGCTCGCCCTCCGGTGGTGGTGGCCAGTACTGCCCGGCCGTTGAAACCGGCGCCACGCCTGTGGTCGTCCGCATCAACTTCCCACTGTTGGCACCGAACCTGTTTCCCGTTTTGGAACTTCCGCTTATTGGTACTGTTCCGCCCCTGCCCGCGGCGATCGTGGGCGTTGGCGTGGTCCTGATTCCAGGACAGATTTGATTCACCGTCGGTCGCCGGACCAGACGGTTTTGATTGGGGAGCAATCTGATGAGTAGTTCAGCTGCCAAACTGATGGCGGTCGTGGGTCTGATTCTGACGCTGGTGCTGGCGCTGGTGGCCTTCAAGGTCAGCCAAAACTACGCCCAGACCGCACAACAGGCATCCGCGCCAGTGGTCGACCCCGCGACGCCGGTCGTGCCGAAGGTGCTCGCGGTGGTCGCACTCAAGCCGCTGGCCGCGTACAGGCCGATCACCAAGGATGACGTTGCGCTGGTCGAAGTCACCGTCGCGCCGTCGGACTACTTCACCAGCGTCGCGCAGGTCGTCGGCAAGCAGCCCGTCGTCGATGTCGACGGCGGCGCCCCGGTAACGCGCCGCTATTTCGGCGAGGGCAATTTGCTGGCGCGTGCGATTCCGCCCGGATTCCAGGCGATTTCGGTCGAGATTTCGGACGTGGTCGCCGTCGGTGGCTTCATCCGCCCGGGCGACATGGTCGATGTTCTGGTCTATCTGCGCGACGGCAACGACGTCGAAGACGCACAGGCACGCGTGTTGCTGAAACAGGTCCGCGTGCTGGCCTACGAGGAGCGTTTGGTCGACCGTCCGGACGGCCTGTCAGATGAAGATCGCAAGGAGTCGGGCACGGGCTCGTCGCGTGCCAGCAACCAAACCCGACGCACTCGGACGGCAGTGCTTGCCGTGCCCGAATCCGACACCACGCGCCTGATGCTCGGCGCCAGTCAGGGCGAGTTGCGCTTGGCCTTGTACAGCCAGAGCCTGCCCGGCGAAGAACCCGCCGAGCCTGCATCGGAAACGGTCGTCGCCGGTGGCATTCCGGCCAGTCCCGATGCGCTGGCAAAGATCGAGGCTGAAAAAGTTCCGGATAAGGCGTTGTCGATTCAGCAGCTGTCGCGTATCAAACCGCCGCCGGCCAAGGCCAGCAGTGCTCCGATTCAGGTGCCCGTCTATCGAGCATCCAACGTGGAAACCGTGGCGGTACGACCGTAGAGTCCGCCGGCAATCTTGCCGCTGCGGCGTAACAGGAGCCGACGCCTGCGCAGGTGTCGGAGTAGGAACAGGTAAATGAGTAGCAACGAAGCGAGATCGCGAATGAAGCACGGACTCCGCGGCAAACTGATGGGTATCGCCCTGTTGGGTTGCCCGCTCATGGCGACGTCGGCATACGCCGCACCGGCCGTCAGCGTTCCTTCGGCAATGCCGGCCGATCACGTTATCCAGGTCGAGGCGGGCACGCACAAGCTGCTGCGCGAGTCCGTGACGATCCGCCGCGTTGCAGTCGGCGATCCGGCGACGGCCGACGTCAACGTCATCAATGGCCGTGAACTGCTGATCAGCGGCAAAAAGCTCGGCACGACGAGCTTGATCGTCTGGACCGGCGCCAATCCGGTTGAGTACCGGATTCGCGTCGGCGCGATTCGCGATGCCATTCAGCCGGCTGCGACCGATCCGGAACTGGGCAATGCGCGTGTCGAAAAGGGCTACAGCCTGGAGGGCCGTCTTCCGAACCTGACGGCACACCGACGCGCGAGTCTGGCGGCTGCCAACGGAAAGGACCCGATCGCCGATATCAGCCAGGTCGACCTCGACACGCAGGTCACGACGCAGATCAAGATCGCCGAGGTCAACCGCACCGTTGCCCAGCGCTACGGTTTCAACTTCTTCAAGAACGTGGCCAACACCACGGCCGGCATCGCGCCGCCGAGCCTTCTGACCGGCGTGGTCAGCGGTCAAGGCGGCTTTGAATTGCAGAGCGGCTCGGGCTTTGTGCCGCTGCAGGACGCCTTCAGTCTGGTGTTCGGCAACGCCGCCGATGGCTTGCTCGGTGTGCTCAGCGCACTGGAAGGCAAGGGCATGGCGCGGACGCTGGCCGAGCCGAGCCTCACGGCAATGAGCGGTCAGACCGCTACGTTCCTGGCCGGTGGCGAGTTCCCGATCCCGGTTTCGCAGGGTGGCGGCGGCGGTAACAACGCCTCGATCACCATCACCTACAAAGAGTTCGGCGTTCGCGTGTCACTCACGCCGACCGTTTTGGCGCGCGATCGCATCGCGCTGAAAGTCGCCCCGGAAGTGAGCGACCTAGACTTCACCGCTGCAGTCCAGATCAACGGAATCTCCGTTCCGGCACTGACGGTCCGCCGCACCGATACGACGGTCGAACTCGGCGACGGCGAAAGCTTCGTGATTTCCGGCTTGGTCAGCAGCACGCTGGTTCAGAACGTTGACAAGGTGCCGTGGCTCGGCGACGTGCCGATTCTCGGTGCGTTCTTCAAGAGTGCATCGACCGATCGCAACAATCGCGAGCTGATCATGATCGTGACGCCGCATTTGGTGCGACCGATGGCGCGCGAAGCCAAGCTGCCGCCGCTGCCGGGCGCTGCGTACGATAAAACCAAGGCTGACTTCGGCCGGCTCGTCTTCGAGGAAACCGGTGACTTCAAGCCGTCCGACTACGGATTTGGTCGTTGATGTGAGCGTCGACATGCTTGCCCGGATGCTGCGCGCCCCTCGTAGGGCGCAGGTGGTTGAACTGTGAAAACTCAGGCTTTTGTCGTTGCCGACGATCCCGTCTACGCCAACTGGCTGCAGACGGCGGTCGCAACGGCCGATTTCTCGCTGATTCGGCCGATCGACACCGAAGACCTGCTCAGCCGCCTGGAGTTTTCTGGCCGGCCGGAGTTGCTGTTCATCGAGTTCCACCCAGAGAACGCCGAGCAGCGCGGGGCAATGGTCGAGAGTGTCGTCGATCGCTTCCCGGAATTGATCGTCGTCGGGCTGGGCGTCGACAACAATCCGGCTCTGGTTTTGGCCGCGATGCGCTCCGGTGCTCGCGACTTCTTCGTGCTGCGGCGTGACGAGGCCAATATCGCTGCACTGGTCGGCAAGCTGCTGCGTCGCACGTCCACGGCGGTGCCGAGTGTTCGTGGGAAGCAGGGCGTGCTGGCGACGGTACTGTCGGCGCATCCGCACGACGGCATTGCGTTCATGGCCGAGCACCTCGCGTGCGCATGCCAGGAGCGACTGCGGCTCAAAGAGCGCGTTCTGCTGCTCGATCTCGCGACGCCGGCGGGCGCAAGCTCGGTGTTTCTGAATCTAAGCCCCACATACGGCGTGCTGGACGCAATCAATGACGTGCATCGCTGTGATGCAACGCTGATTGAAACCGCGTTTCCGAAGCATGAAAGCGGGCTTTATGTACTGAGCCTGCCGGAGGAGTTGCTCGGCCGGCCGCATATCGACTCCGACCCCTTGCTGCGCTTGATTGCAGTGCTGCGCGGCTTGTTCGCCTGCGTCGTGCTGGCGGTTGACGGCTTTACGTCGTTGGACGTGCTGCGTGCCGTGCTGGCGCAGTCGGACCGGACGCTGCTGGTGACCGATCAATCGATCCTGAAGTCGCGGCACAACAAGTATCTGTTGCGCGCGCTGCGCGGCGAAGATGCGCCGATGGATCGCGTCGGACTGGTGATTGACCAGTACCGTCATCGCTTGGGTCTGGAACCCGAAAGCCTGGCCGAGTTGCTGGGACTGCCGTTGCTGGCCACGCTCGGAGCCAACGCGGCGAGCCGTATTCAGGCGATGAATTCCGGCGAAAGCTTGTTCAAGAGCAATCCCAAAGACCCTTATGTGATCGAGATGCGGCGTTTGGCTACGGCGCTGATCACCGGTGCGCCAGTGGAGTCTGCTGAGCCCGCGGCCAGCAAGAGCCTGCTCGGCCGGCTCTTCGGCTAACTGCGCCGCAATCGGGGACGCCGATGAACGCAAGCAACGATCAAATGATGCGGTTCCGTCTGACGGACCAGTATCAGCAGCTCAAAAGTGCGCTGCACAAGCATCTGATCGCGCTCATCGAGGATCGTAACCTCGACATCGACCAGTGGGATGCGACGCGCGTCGAGCGTTTCGTCGCCGAGCAAGTGCGCCTGTACATCATGCAGCAGCGTTTGCCGGTCAATCAGCGCGAAAGCGATGCGCTGGCCCAGGACGCTCGCGACGAATTGGTCGGCTTTGGTCCGATCCAGTCGCTGGTTGACGATGACTCCGTCAACGACATCGTCGTCAACGGACCGAACAAGGTGTTCATCGAGCGGGGTGGGCGGCTGTCGGTGGCGGCCGTACGCTTTGTCAACGATGCTCACGTCGTCCGCGTCATTCAGCGCATCTTGTCGCCGATCGGGCGCCGGGTCGACGAATCCACGCCGATGGTCGACGCGCGCTTGCCCGATGGATCGCGCGTCAATGCGATCGTGCCTCCGATCGCGCTGGACGGCCCCTGTCTGTCGATTCGCAAGTTTCGCCGCACCGCGCTGACCGGTGAAGACCTGTTGAATACCGGCACGCTATCGCGCGCGGCATTGGATTACCTCCATGAGCGCGTCCGCGGTCGCGCCAACATGATCATCGTCGGCGGCACCGGCTCCGGCAAGACGACCTTTCTCAATCTGCTATCGCAGTGGATTCCGCCGACCGAGCGCGTCATTACCGTAGAAGATGCAGCCGAGTTGCGGCTCGAGCACGACCATGTCGTCCGTCTGGAGACGCGACCGCCCAATCTCGAGGGGCAGCGCGCCGTCACCGCGCGCGACTTGGTGCGTAATGCGTTGCGCATGCGCCCTGATCGCATCATCGTCGGTGAGGTCCGTGGCGACGAGGTGATGGATATGCTGCAGGCGATGAATACCGGGCACGACGGGTCGATGACGACGCTGCATGCCAATGCTCCGAAGGAGGCGGTCCATCGGCTCGAGTTGCTCGCCGGATTTGCTGGCTACACCGGTAGCGAAGCCAATTTCCGCAGTCAGGTTGCCTCCGCGGTGAATCTGTTTGTTCACGTCAGCCGCCTGGTTACCGGCGAGCGCAAGGTGATGGCGATCACCGAGGTCTACAGCGAAGAGGGTGATCCGCTGAAGCTCCGCGACCTGTTTCGCTTCGACCTCGATTCAGCTCAACACCTCGATCTTAGGTCTGCCGCATGAAGCTCGCGATTCTGGGCGTCGCCGCTTTGCTGATGTTCGCCGGCGCGATTTACCTGTTTCTGTATGCGGGCCGCCGCGAGCGCGCCGAGGAAATGCTGCAGCGGCTGCGCGCGACGGACGATTCGATACCGGGCACGGTGGTCACCGAGGCCAAGGTGCACAACCCGGTCGTACGCTGGGCCTGTCATTTGCTGTGGCGGGCGGGTTCCGAAGCCAAGCCGGCGAGCGTGACCACGGGTTTGCTGCTGCTGATGGCCATCATCCCGTTGACGCTGCTGATTCTCGGCACATTGACTGGCTTGTTCGTGCTGGCAATGGCGTTCCTGATCGGCTGGTTCTTAATTGCGCGGCAGGCGTCGATGCGACGTGCCCAGATTGTCGAGCAGCTGCCGGGCTATCTTGAGGCGGTGATGCGTGTTCTGGCTGCCGGCAACACGCTGGAAGAAGCGATTGCATCAGGCGCGCGCGAAACCCAGGACCCACTGCGCTCGCTGTTCGTATCGATCGGTCGACAGGTACGCCTCGGTGCGCCGGTCGACGTTGTCCTGGCGGAGGCCGCCGAGATTCACCAGATTCGCGACATTCGTGTGCTGGCATTGGCTGCCAATATCAACCGCAAGTACGGCGGTACACTGCGCAATGTATTCCGCAGCCTGATCCAGTCGATCCGTATGCGTGAAGCGGCGCAACGCGAACTGCGCGCCCTGACGGCCGAGACCCGTTTCTCGGCGTTGGTGCTGGCCTTCATTCCGCTGGCGGTCTGCGGCTTTATCTTCTTGCGCAACCGCGCGTATTACACCGACATGTTGGCCACGCAGAGCGGCCGGACGACGCTGGTGGTGGCCCTCGTCCTGCAGGTTGCCGGCATGCTGGTGATCTGGCGGATGATGCGCTCGGCAACCGAGGGTGATGCATGAGTCCGGGTCTGTTTGCAGCGCTGGTATCGCTGACGCTGATCTTGGCGGCGCTGACGATTGGCGCTCTGATCTGGTGGGGCGTGGTGTCGTCCCGAGCGCGGCGCGTGCAGCGTCGCTTGCTGCCGGAAGCCGAGGTGCCCAACGACCTCGGTATCGGCAATGCCAATCCAGTGCTGCAAGGCATCGCCAGCCGCGGCAAGTCGATCGAAAAGGCGCTCGACAGTGAAGGTCAAAGCGCGCGGCTGATGATCCAAGCTGGCTGGCGCAGTGCGGAAGCTCGCTTGGTGTTCTATGTGATGCAGGGGCTGACACCACTGTTGATGCTGGGTGCCGCTTTCGGTTTCTGGACGGTGATGCCCGAACGGATTACCGCCCGCCCGGTGTTGTTTGTGCTGATGGCGGTTGCAGCGCTGATCCTCGGCGTACTGTTGCCGTCTCGTGTGCGCTCGACAATCGCCGCATCGCGCCGCCGGCAGATTCGCGCCGAAGTGCCGCTGTTCATTCACGTGCTGGTGCTGCTGTTCGAATCCGGCCTTTCGACGCGCCAGGCTTTCTCCAGCCTGGTGCGCGAGGGACGCGGTGTGTTGACCGAACTGGGCATTGAGATCGAGATCCTGCTGCGCCAGCTTGAAGCCGGCGCCGATATGTCCGAAGCGCTAACCCGGCTTGCCGACGCTCTCGAGGTTGCAGATCTGGCCACCGTGTTGCAGTTGCTGCGACAGGTCGACCGTTATGGCGGTGAAGTCAAAGAGCCGCTGCTCGAGACGCTGCAGGTGATCGAGGATCGCCGCGAGATGGATTTGCGCGAGCGCGTGAATCTGATCTCGGGCCGCATGACCGTGGTCATGGTGCTGTTCTTCTTCCCAGCCCTGATCATCTTCGTCGCCGGTCCCTCATGGGTCTCGCTGATCCGCGCGCTGTCCGGGGTCGCGAAGTGATCCGATCGGGCTCGCCGTTGTCGACGCTCGGCTTCGTCGTCGTCGCCTGCAGCATGCTCGCGGCTTGCGGCTCGACGCGCGTCGTCGAGCGCTCGCTTGATGGTGGCGAGCCACTGACTCAGGCCAGCGCCGCAGAGGATCGCCGAGTCCACATGGATCTGATCCGCCGCATGATCGATCAGAACCAGAACTATGCAGCGCTGGCACATATCGAAGCGCAGCAGCGAAGCCGCAACAGCGACGAACTTCGGCTGCTGGAGGCCGACGTCCGCCGCAAGCTCAATCAGACGGCGACGGCGCAGCAGATCTACCATTCGCTGCTTGCCGGCCCCTATGCGGCTCAAGCGCATCACGGCATGGGCCTCATTTGGGCCCAGAGCGACCCGGTGCAATCGCTGTCTCATCTGCGTCGCGCCGTACAACTGGCACCGACCGATGTCGAACTGCGCAACGACCTGGGTTATTCGCTGATGTTGGCGAGGCGCTATCCCGATGCGTTGCCCGAGATGGCCACCGCGGTCGAGCTGGACCCGAGCAGCGACAAGGCTCGCAACAACCTGTTGATCCTGATGATCCTGATGCGCGACGAGCGCTCAGTGCAGAGGATCGTCCGCGAATCGAATATCGACTCGGCGACGCTGGCCAAGCTGCGTCGTCAAGCCGAGATCCTGGTATCGACGCCTCGTCCGGCGCCGACACCCGTCACCAAGCCCAGCCGCGCGGGCTAGCCGCATGGAGTTGAAGATGAAACACGTCCGTTTTTCTATGGCGTTTGCTGCGCTGCTCAGCGTGACGCCTGCCGCTTACGCGCAGGAACCTGCGGCGGCAGCCGATGCCGCTGCGCTCGAGGCCGAAGCGCTTGAGTCGGGTCGATCCACCGCTGCCTGGCTCGATCTGCAGGTGGGCAACAGCGTGGCGCTGTCGGCGACGCGGCCGATGCCGGGTGAAGTGGCCGATCAGGTGTTTAGTCGCTACGTGAAGAGCTTCAGCCATCCGATCCCGGTCGAGTTCGCACGCGATCGCTTCATTCAAGGCGGCGGACAGTAGTCGTCTCGACGGCGTGACCCACGAGCCGTTGGCGACACGCGTTACCGCGGTCCGTCACCTTTCGGGACCGGCCAGTGCCTGACTCGGCAGCCGCCGATCGCCGCCTGCGCCGTGCAAGGCTTAGCAGCCCGCCAATCATTGCGGCGGGTTCGCTTGCAATTGCCTTGCTGGTCTTGGGCTTGTGGCAGCTCACCTCGGCGTATCGGCTATCGTTTTCGCTCGACAGCGAGGCCGCTCGGCGCCGAATCGAGCCGGCGCTGATCGAGGCCTATCGCAATCGGGACGCCGACCAACTGCAGCAGACCGCACGGGCGCTGCTTGCAGAATCATCACTTCGGCTGACCTATTTGACTGTCGTGAGCCCCGAAGGCGTGGTGCTCGCCGTCGCCGAACGCTATCAGATCGATTGGCCGTCATGGATCTCCGACAGCGTTAAGCGCAGCGCTCATGATCTGATCTACGGCCTGACGGGTCGCTTCGAGCGCGCCCCGGTCGCGGCGCCCGGCAGTGGCATCGGTCAAATCAACTTCATGGTGTCGCCGGGTCTGGTCCAGTCGGTTCGCGATTCGGCGGTTCGGCAACTGGCGCTGGCAGCGTTGGCAAACTGGGCCCTGGCGCTGACCGCCGCGGCTGGCGGCCTGTGGCTGCTGCGACGTTGGACTCCGCCGCCGGCGCCCTGGGTGCAACGCTTGGACCCGGAGTACCGCCCGCCGCAAATGCCGTTTTCGGCGGGCGAGATCGAAGAGCGGGTGTGGGACAACCTTCATCAGCGCGCAGGTTCGATGCTCGACGAGGTAGGCCGCGGCATGCTGGTGGTCGATCGTGACGCGGGCGTTCGCTATCTGAACCTGACCGCGCAACGTCTCACCGGCTGGGCGCTGAACGACGTGATCGGTCGCTTGGTGTATTCGGTTTTTCATTCAAGTGACGATCGACATACGTCGGCACTGACGCCGGCGGAGCTTTGCATCCGGGAGAACGAGGCCTCCGGCCCCACGGAGATGCGGCTGCGCAGTCGGGACGGCACTCAGCGGCCGGTCGAAGTGATGGCCATACCGCTGCGACGCCCCAACGGCAGCATTCATGGCGCTGTGATGTTGTTCAGCGACATCACCGACCGCGAGGTGCGCATTGATCAGCTGCGGCGCCAGGCGCGTCTGTCGCAGGGCGTCATTGATCACTTGGTCGAAGGCGTACTGACGACCGATCCTGCGGGGGTGATCCGCTTTGCCAATGCGCGTGCCTTGCGGATGTTCGGTTACTCGCGTGAGGACTTGGACGGCGTCACGGTCGCCAAGTTGATGCCGGTGCCGTTTCTGAACGCGCCATCGGTACGAATCACGGACTACATCGGCGCTGAGCGGGCAGCCGGTCTTCCGAAGGTGGTCGGCTGGCGTCGTGATGCCACGACGTTTCCGGTGGAGTTGGTCGTCCAGCCGATGACGATCGATCACAGTCAAGGCTTGTTGATGATCGTACGCGACATCACCGAGCGCCTGCGGTCCGAGAATCTGGCGCAGCGCTTGGGTCGATTGCTCGATGCTGCCGCCGAAGAGGTTTACATCTTCGACGCTCAGTCGCTGTTCTTCGTCGAGGTCAACCGCGGTGCGCGGCGCAACCTCGGCTATCACCCAAGCGAAATGACGCGGATGACCCCGCTGTCGATCAGCGAGGAACTGGATACCGAGACGTTCCTGAACTATCTCGGCCGTTTGCGCAGCGGCGAATCCGAACATGTCACCTACCGGTGCAAGCACCGTCGTGCCGACGGCAGCGGTTACCCGGTCGAGGTGCGACTCAATTTCTCACGTGAAGAAGAGCCGCCGGTGTTCATGGCGATTGCCGTCGACATCACCGAGCGCGAACAGGCCGAGCAGCGGCTCCGGTACTTGGCGCATCACGACGTGCTGACCGGCTTGCCGAACCGCGCCACGCTACAAGATCGGCTCGGGCAGGCGATGCTCGCCGCACGCCGAAGCAATCGCTTGGTCGCCGTGCTGTTCATGGATGTCGATCGCTTCAAGAGCTTCAACGACACCTACGGGCATGAAGTGGGCGATTCGGTGCTGCGTCAGGTGGCATCGCGCCTGTCGTCGTTACTGCGCGCCAGCGACACGGTGGCGCGCCTCGGCGGCGATGAATTCGTCGTCATTGCCGCGGGCTTGCGCGCCGAGAGCGATGCCGCCGTGCTCGCACGCAAGATTCAGCGCACGTTCGACGCTCCGATCGAGGTTCCCGGACAGCAACTGCAGGTGACCCTGAGCATCGGTGTGTCGATCTTCCCGGTTGACGATGTCGACACGGAGACGCTGTTGCACCATGCGGATCTGGCGATGTACGAAGCCAAGCAGTCCGGGCCGGGGCAGTTCTGTACCTATCAGGTCGATGTATCGCCCGAACGCCGGCGTCGGATCGAGTTGGAGCGTGGCATTGCCTCCGCATTGGCCCTCGACGAGTTCGATCTGGAATTGCTGCCGATCGTTGACGCTGTCAGTGGCTCCGTACGAGCGCTGATCGCCGGACTGGTCTGGGATCATCCCGAGTATGGCCGCGTTGTCGGCGATGAAGTGGTCGGTATCGCGCGTCGGGCCGGCTTACAGGCCGAAATCGAGTTGTGGCGTCTGCGCGCGCTCTGCGATCGGTTCGCTGACGTCGACGCCTCGGGCCCTGGCGTTGATCGCCTCAGTGGCGTCAATCCGCTGGTGACGCTGCCAAGCCTGATCGTGCCTCTCAGTGGAGCCCAACTTCGGCACCCCGATTTCCGGGCGCAGATTGATGGATTGATGCAGCGGGGTAGTTGGCCGCGCGGCGGTCTGATCGTCGCCAGCGACGCCGACACGCTACGCGAAGCACGCGCGTCAGCGCCCGAGCTGCTGCGGCGACTCTATGCAGCGCGTGTACGCCTGGCGCTGCTCGACGATGTTGCGTCGTTGTGCAGCGCGCTGAAGCAAGGTGGTCTGCCGCCTCTGGACCTGCTGATGGTCGATGCCAGCTATGACGCGGACGACTTGGCAGCCGATCCGGTACAAGCGGAGGCCTTGAGTCAGGGGCTGGGTATCGCACGAGCCAGTGATGTTCCGACCGTCGTCGTCGGGGTCAACAGTGTCGAGACCGCAGCTTGGTTGCGCTTACAAGCGTGCAGCGATATCGCGGGCCGTGGCGTGCAGTTGCCGATTGCCTCGCATCGCTGCCTCGACTGGATCGAGACCCGATCGATCGAGCCGTTGTAGTCCGCGCAAGCTGCGCGCATCGGTCTCAACGTGACGACCGAGTCGTATTGCATCAGTGCCAAGATCGGCGTCACCCCGAATCGCGTCGGCGGAAATGGCAGCGAGATCGCATCGTACTGCCGACGTCCCGATCGAATTTCCGCAATCTAAATACGGTAGAAAACAGGCAGGATTGCAGCAGCAGGTGAATCGAAGTCGTCGCATTTGCAAAGTCGTCGGACTCTCGATTCGATTGTTGGAACACATGTTGCATTCTCGATGTCACGATCAAAGTCATGCAGTTTGTCGGTGCAGATTCGCTATCGCCGACTGAATTAACTGTCATGAATTTGTTCTTAACTCATGCGTTTATGCAGTAAAAAATAGCGATTTGCTGACTTGACGCTCCCAGGTTGCCGTCCGACACTGGGGCACACGCTACGGAAGGCGCGCGTAGGTTTCTGTATTGCGTTTTGTACTTCGAAGGAACACAGGGGGTTTGTCATGGCAATCTCAGTTGGTGGTGGTATCGGTTTGGATGATGGACTCCAGGCCACATTTGGCGTCTACATCGAGAACGTTGTTTCTCTGAGTCTGAGCATTGATCTGTCGCCTGGTGCTGGCAGCTCGTTGATCACGCCGCAGCTGGCCCTTGGCCCGGCCGCTCACGGCGCCAGCGTGTCCGGTGGTGGTCTGGGTAATGTGCTGCCGGCAACGCTCGATGCCGTCGGCAACGTCGTGGGCAACTTGCTTGGCGGCGCTGCTGGCGCGTTGTTGCACCCGGGTTCGGGTGCTGGCGGCACGCTTGATCTCGCCGGCACGACGATCAACCTGCCGAGCCCGTTCAAAGGCTGATCTTGA
The DNA here is from genome assembly GCF_900129825.1 of Hydrocarboniphaga daqingensis. Lineage (GTDB taxonomy): Bacteria > Pseudomonadota > Gammaproteobacteria > Nevskiales > Nevskiaceae > Hydrocarboniphaga > Hydrocarboniphaga daqingensis. The sequence continues at coordinate 57,891 of NZ_FQWZ01000004.1, forward strand.
TTTGATCGGTTGAGGCACGACGACCCTTCGTCCGCACTGCGGGCGAAGGGTCTTTGCCGAACGCACCCGGATGACTTCTGTCGATCGGACCGCATGGGTCCGAGTGATTCGAGCGCTGCCGCCTGAGCAACGCCAAGCCATTCGCGCGCAACTCAATGCAGCTTTCCAGCTCGTACCCGCGCAGTCGAGCTACCACATGCTTCGTATTGCCGATCGCCTTTGGCGCACTTGTGCGCCGGCGCGCATCACTGTTGCTCCATTACTTGCTCAGCTGCTGATCACCGACGGCCGAGAGCCCGCTGCGGTGTTGGGCGTGTTGCTCAAATCAGTTGAGCTGCTTCCGTGCATTGATCGTGAAATCGCCTATGTCGAGGGTTTGCTCCACTTTGGTTGGGGGCAGGCGGCTTTGCAGCGGCTGACAGAGCGCTTGCCGCTGTATTCCGTTGATGATCCCAAGCGGGTGTTCCGGTTGTGGCGCCGAGCTCAGGAGGCGGCGCGCGCTGCGATGCCGCTTTCGGGTGGACTGGCGCTGATCGATGGCACGCTGCGGATTCACGCGCGCTGCGCTGTATCGTCGGGTGCATCGACGCGGTTCGAACTGGTCACCGAGTCGGGCAGGGTATTGGCGCATCGTCGCGGTCGCCGCGTCGGTCAAATCGCATCGCTGTCGATGCCGATGCCCAATCCAGATGATCTTCGCGGCATGGTCTGGCTGCTGTATGACGGCAGCCCCGTGCCGGGTGCGTGCTGGCGATTGCCGTTCGATTTTCGCGTGCAAGGCCATTGCGCCTTCGACGGTCATCACGTTCGCGGTACCGTGCAATTGGCGTGGGCGCCTAAGCGCGCGTTGGCCGTCGTAGTTGAAGACCTGCAGGGACACTCGCACACGGTCCGTACCGGCACCGACGGACGTTTCGCATTGAACCTCGATGGTTGCGGCCTGATCGATTCGGTCAGCGTCCGCGTACGGCTGCCCGATGGCCGCCTCGAGTCACTGCCCGGCTCGCCGCTGCTGACGCGCCGCAGGCTACAACAGCATCTACGCCAAGTTGGATTGCCGTCCGCAGCTCAGCGAACGGGCTCGGTGGTCGAAAGCGGGGCAGCAGCGATCATCATCCCGGTCTACGACGGCTATCAGCAGACGCTGGCGTGCATCGAGTCAGTGCTCTCTACCGTTGACACCCGGTTACACCCGGTCATCGTGATCGACGATGCCAGCCCCAACGCGGAGTTATCCGCGGCGCTGGACCGGTTCGCCGCAGGTGGCGCGATCCGTTTGCTGCGTAATCCAAGCAATCTCGGCTTTCCCGATTCCGTCAATCGCGCGATGCAGCAGGCCGGCGCTCGTGATGCGGTGATCGTCAATGCCGATGTCGTCGTCTTCGGTGACTGGCTGCAGCGGCTGCTGCGCTGCGCACAGACGGCTGACGATGTGGCCACGGTGACGCCATTTGCCGATGACGATTCTATCGTCGGATACCGTGCCGTTTCCGGCGATGCGGCTGCCGTCGATATCGCGGCGCAACTCGACCGTCATGCGCGCGATGCCCATCGACAGCAGTCGCTCGAGTTGCCGGTCGGTGTCGGCTTTTGCCTGTACCTGCGGCGTGCGGCTTGGGACGCGGTCGGTCCTTTGGATGGGCGATCGTTCGGCAAAGGCTATGGCGAGGAAAGTGACTGGTGCATGCGGGCACGTCGCCTAGGTTGGCGTCATTTGCTGGCAGCCGATGTCGTGATTCATCACGCTGGCGGGGTTTCGTTCGGGCCCCGTCGCGCGGCACTGATTGCGCGCGCCCAGCATCTGCTCGAGATGCGTCACCGCGGCTATTCGCGCTACGTGGCAGAGCACTCGTGCACGGCCGCCATCGACGCTTGGCGGCGTGGCTTCGATCGACTGCGGCTTGAGAGCTGCGCTCGGCCGGTGGCGCTGATCGTGCTTCATGCACTCGGCGGCGGTGTCGACCGCTTCGTGCGCGGCCGCATCGACAAGCTGCGCGAGCAAGGCCTGTTGCCCCTGCTGTTGCAGCCGTTGTCCGAATCGCCCGGACGGTATCGACTGTGGAGCCCTGATTTGTCGCTGCGCTATCTGCAGTATCGCGATGCGCAGCAGGCCGAGCTGCTGTCGGCTGAATTGGCGGGCGTCAATCTTGCGCATTGCGAGATACATCATTTCGTCGGCGTCGATGCGCGGCTGATCGACGTCGTCCGTCGTCTGGCCTGTGGCTACCACGTCTATCTGCACGACTACAGCTGGATTTGTCCGCGTGTCACGCTGATGGACGGCAGCGGGCGCTACTGCGGCGAGCCGGTGCTGGCGCAGTGTCGGCGCTGTGTCGCCACGCAGGGTTCCGATCTGGGGGAAACGATCGACGTTGCGGCGCTGCGTCGGCGCAGCGATCGCTGGCTTGCGGGTGCGCACACGATCAAGGCGCCGAGTCGCGATGCGCAGCAACGGTTTTTACGCTACTTCCCGCAGCGTGCCATCGGCGTCGACATGCCGGAGTCCGAGCCCGAGCCGGTGACCGCAGCGCCGCGGCGCCGATTGGCCAGCGGCACGATCAAAGTGGCGCTGATCGGTGCCATCGGCGAGCACAAGGGTTATCAGGTGCTGCGCCGGGTTGCGGCCCGAGCACTGGCCGACGAGCTTCCGCTCGAATTCGTCGTCATGGGTCGCACCGACGACGATGGCCGATTGATGCGCGCCGGGCGCGTGTTCGTCACCGGCACCTATCAAGAAGCGGAAGTGCCGGCACTGTTGCGGCGCGAGCAGCCAGACATGATCTGGCTGCCGTCGGTTTGGCCCGAAACGTGGTGCTATGCGTTGACGCACGCACTGCAGTCGGGTTTGCCGATCTTGTCCTACGACATCGGCGCCGTTGCCGAGCGCCTGCGCCAAGCCGGGCGCGGTGTATTGCTGCCGATCCAGGCGACGACGAGCGATTGGCTGTCGGCGCTGTTGAGCATCACAACGGGGGCGGCTGAGGCGCCGACTGCACTGCGGTTGCCGCCAGCGCGCCGCACGCAGCGCACGGCGCTGCCCTCATCCGGCATCACGACGTAACGCATCAGGAGAACAGGCTGATGGAATCCAAGGAAGTGGAACAAGCGGCGCCGACGATGGCGACACTGCCGTTGCAAGCGGCGACGCAGGCGGTGCAATTCGACCCGGGCTGGTATCGGTTCTCGGTGCGCCAAGCGGCGCCGACGGTCGCGACCGCCGTGCAGTTGCCATTCCCGGCGCTGATGGTCGCTGCGGGCCCCGATGTGACGCCGGCCGTCGTCGAGTTCGTCGGCCGTCCCGCGACGAGCGCCGTATGGTTGGTACGAGAAGGTGATGCCGTCGTCGTACGGGTCGCCGACCCTGGAGCGGCGCTGATACTCAGTTCGCTGCGTACGACGGTCGACCACCAGCCGCTCGATATCAATGTCGAACGTTTGCAGATCGCGCCCTCGGCGCCGGCTTCAGCGCAGGCTGGTGGCCCGGTCGCGGTCGGTGTCTACCGTCGCGGCCAAGCCGACCTCGAGATCAGCGACGCCGACTGGGCGGGAACGCCGGGCAGCGGGCTGTGGATCGAGGCGCTGTGCATCAAGCCGCAGGCGCTGATCACCGCCGCCGACGTCGAATACAAGGCGCTGTCGGCCAACGGCTTTGAGACGCCGTGGCTCAGCAACGCAGCGATCTGCGGAACCAAAGGCCTGGGCATGCCGCTGATCGGCTTCGCTGTCCGCCTTCGGGGCAATGCCGCGTCCGCATTTGAATGCGAGTACCGTGGATATTTCCGGTCAGGCGAAGTCGTGGGGCCCATGCGCTCCGGGCTTCCGTGTCGATCGAAGCTCGCTGGTGATCCGCTCGAAGCGGTGCAGGTGTATCTGGTGCGCCGCAATGCTGACGAGGCTCGCCCCGCGCCGACCGAGAGCCCGGTAGCCGCCAAGCCGGTTGCGCCCAGCTTCGGCAAGTTCCGGACCCCGGTCGCCACCAAGGTCTCGACGCGCAGCGCCACCAAAGGCCGCGGATCAAAGGCCAGCAAGACGACGGCCAAGAAGAAAGCCCCGGTGGCGGCTGTCGACGCCAAATCAACAACCGCAGCCAAGGTCGTCAGGCGCGCCAAGCCTGCAGCTGCGACGCCGGATGTCGCGAGCCGCGATGCGGCAACCAGCGCCAGCCCGTCGTCCACCACGCCAGCTGCCACGTCGCCATCCAAGTCCAAAACCTCGCGTCGTTCCAGTGGCCGGTCCGGCAAGTCCTGATGGGAGTTCAGCCCGTGATCGAGACGCTCGCGTGTCGCCGGCTCTGAAACTCACTGGGATTGCATGAACTATCTGTTCATCCATCAAACGGTGCCCGGTCAGTACCTGCACCTGATACGGCATCTCGCGCTGGATCCGGCGAACCGCGTCTATTGCATTGGTCAGCGCGTCGGCGTGCCGATTCCGGGCGTCGAAACCCTGCTTTATGCCGTCGACGGCGCGCTGTCACCTGCCGCTGCCGGCGTCGGCGTCGAGATGGATCGCGCGATCCGCGTTGGTGCGGCGGTCGCTGATGCGTGCCGGCAGCTCCGAGACCAGTATCGGTTCGAGCCGGCGATCGTCATCGGTCATTCGGGCTGGGGCGAGACCCTGTTCGTCAAGGATGTTTTTCCTGGCGCGCCGCTGTTGTCGTACTTCGAGTTCTATTACCACCGGCACGGTGCTGACATCGGCTTTGACCCGGAATACGCATCGGACTTCGCCGATCCAGCGCGTCTGCGGGTCCGCAATGGCGTGATCCTGATGTCCGCTGATGCCGCCGACTGGGGCAATACGCCGACACAGTGGCAATGCAGCCTGTTCCCGCCTGAACTGCGTCAACGGATCACGGTACTGCACGAAGGTGTCGACACCGACGCGCTCAAGCCCGATCCGTCGGCCTGCTTCGATTGGCCCGCGCTTGGCTTGCAGTTGAAGGCCGAGGACGAAGTGGTGACGTACGCCGCTCGTAATCTGGAGCCATACCGGGGGTTTCACAGTTTCATGCGCGCGGTGCCGCACATCATGCGTCGGCGCCCGCGCGCCCAGGTCGTCGTGGTCGGCGGCGACGAGGTCAGCTACGGCACGCCGGCCGCGCCGGGCATGACCTATCGCGAACAACTTCTTGCCGAGATCGACGGTCAGTACGACCCGCGCCGCCTGCACATGCTGCCGGCTCTTGATCACACGCGCTTCCGTCACCTGCTGCAAATCTCGTCGGCTCACGTGTACCTGACGTATCCATTCATTCTGTCGTGGTCCTTCATCGAGGCGATGGCGGCGGGTTGCGCCATCGTCGGGTCATCGACGCCCCCGGTGATGGAGGTCATGGACGACGAGGTCAGCGGGTTGGCGGTCGACTTCTTCGACGCCGAGCAGATCGCCGACCGCGTCGTCACGCTGCTGAGCGACCAAGCGCTGGCGCGTCGACTGCGCCGCGCGGCGCGTCAAACCGCCGTGCGCCGCTATGACTTGAAGCGCAAGATCCTGCCGCGCTGGATTAAGCTGTTGCAGGACCTGCAGCGTGGCCATCGACCGGCTACCGGACACTGATGCCGCTGCCGTGATGAAGGATCGTCACCTCATGTTGATCTACCCCCGACCGCGCGCTGGTAGCGCTGCTGCCGATCGCGTCGCCGCGTATGGCGACGTGCCCCCGGCTGCCTCCCTCGTTTCTCTCGCTGACGGGCGCTTTGCCGACCCGGCTGGACTGGTCTCGAATGTCGTATCGCGCTGACTCCTCTCATTCCGGCGATCAACGCTCGGAAAGCACCTTGATTCACGCGCTGGTTGCCATCGCCCAACAGCACGGTATAGAAGCGCGTTACCACGACATCCTGCGTCGCTACGCGCTGCCTCCGGGCGAGCCCGAAACCCGCATCGTGCTGGCGATCGCGCAGGATCTGGGTCTGCGTGCCAAGGCCGTGCACGTCCGCTATCAGGATCTGACGCGCTTCGAGGGCGCTTTACCGGCCTTGATGCGGGTCGATGGCGGCGGCGCGCTGCTGTTGCGCTCGATCCAGCGCGATCCGCAGCAGGGCTTGATCGCGCTGGTGCAAGATCCGATGAGCCGCGACAGCGAGCCGCTGGCCGTCGACGAGGCGCGTCTTTCAGGAATCTGGCAAGGCGAGTTGCTGCTGTTTCGTCGTGGCAGTACGGCCAGCGTCGAAGATGCGCCGTTCGGCCTGTCGTGGCTGATGGCGCAGGTGATGCGCGAGCGGCGCTTGTTCATCGAGATCGCCGTCGCTGCCACGGTCTGCACGCTTTTCGCGCTGACGCCGCCGTTCATGTTCAAGATCGTGCTCGACCGCGTGCTGGCGAACCAGTCGATGTCGACGCTCAAGGTGCTTGCCGGCGCAATCGGCTTCGTTCTGGTGTTCGAAGTCGTACTGACCTATCTGCGCCGTGCGCTACTCGAAGTCGCTGCCACTCGGATCGATACGCGACTGAACCTGTTCATCATGGAGCGCATCTTCAAGCTGCCGATGAGCTTTTTCGAGCGCAATCCGACCGGCCGTATCACCGCGCAGGTCAGCAAGATCTGGCAAGTACGCAATTTCGTGGTCCAGCAGTTGTTCGGCACGCTGTTCGACGCGGTGCCGTTGATTGGCTTGATTCCGGCCTTGATCATTCTCGACTGGCGCTTGGCCAGCTTGGTGATCGCGCTGGCGCTGATCGTCTTCGTCATCGTGATGCTGTTCGTCAAACCGTTGTCGGTGCGATCGAGCGCGGTGGTTCGCGCCGAACAGAAGCGCAGCGCGCACCTGGTCGAATCCTTGTACGGCATCCGCACGATCAAGGCCCTGGCGATCGAAGGTCGCCGTCGCCGCGAATGGGATCAGCGTGTTGCCGAATCGATGGAGGCGCGGCTGACGCTGGGCCGCTTCGCGAATCTGCCCAACACCCTGGCGATGCCTTTCGAGCGGCTGATCTACACCGGGTCGTTCTGTGTTGGTGCGTACATGGCGCTGACGATGAGCGATGCGATGACCGCCGGCTCGCTGGGTGCGTTTGCGATGCTGGCGATGCGGGTCGGTCAGCCGCTGATCCAGATCGCCAAGCTGCAGATGGAATACTCGGAGTTCAAGGGCGCACTCGAAGAGCTGGCCTTGGTCATGAATGCGCCGACCGAAGAAGGGCAGAGCGGCACGGGTACGCGTCAGCCAGTGGTGGGTGCGATCTCGTTCAAGGACGTGCGATTCCGCTACAGCAATGACGCCCCGTATGCGCTCGACGGCATCAGCTTCGAACTCAAGCCCGGCATGATGCTGGGCGTGATGGGCCGCAGCGGCTCGGGTAAGACGACGATCACGCGCCTGCTGCAGCGGTTCAATACCTCGTACGACGGGCTGATCAAGATCGATGGCATCGATCTGCGCGAGATCGATCTGGCTCACTTGCGGCGCAGCGTTGGTGTCGTGCTGCAAGAGAACTTCCTGTTCTCCGGCACGGTTCGCGACAATATCGCCGCATCGCGTTCGGACGCTTCGTTGGCCGATGTGATTCGCGCAGCCCAGCTCGCAGGCGCCGAGGAGTTCATCGAGCGGATGCCGCGCGGCTATGACACTTGGCTGCAGGAAGGTGCGAGCAACCTGTCGGGCGGGCAGCGCCAGCGTCTGGTGATCGCGCGGGCCCTGCTGGCCGATCCGCCGGTACTGCTGTTTGATGAAGCCACCAGCGCGCTCGACGCCGAAAGCGAGGCGATCGTCAACGCCAACCTGCGCCGCATCGCCCAAGGCCGGACCGTGATCAGTATTTCGCATCGCCTGTCGATGTTGATCGAGGCCGACGCGATCCTGGTACTGGAGCGCGGCAAGCTCTATGACATTGGCACTCACGACGAACTGTTGGCGCGCTGCGATATCTATCAACAGCTGTGGTACCAGCAGAACCGACATATTGAACGCGGCGCCACCAGCGCCGTACGGGCTGCCATCAGCCAGGGGCCGTCATCGTGAATAAGCTGCCTGCACCGATCGATCGACCGTTGCGCAAAACGCCGCTGCCTCGTTATCGCGAGCGAGAGTTGGTGGAGCTGGTCAGCGCATTCGAATCGGAGTCGATGGACCTGATCGCGCGCAGTACGCCACGCGCGCAGCGGCCGGTTTTGTACATCGTGATGACGATGCTGGTTCTCGCGGTCGTGCTGTGTGCTTTCGTCAAGCTTGATCGCGTCGTGGTCGGGCGCGGCACGGTGCAGCCGGTGGACGGGCAGATCTACGTCTCGCCGCTGAATGCGGGTGTCGTGCGCTCGGTGCTGGTCAAGGTCGGCGACCGCGTCTTCAAGGGCCAGCCGCTGGCTGAGCTTGATCCCACGTTGACGCGCGCCGATGTTGCCCAGTTGCAGCAGCGTCTCGACAGCGATGCGGCCCAGGTCGAGCGTCTCGATGCCGAGCATAGCGATCGACCGTACGAACCCGCGTCGCCGAATCCGTTCGCTGCCGTGCAGCGCGAAATCTGGCTGCAGCGCCAGTCTGAACTGCGGTCTTCTCTGGCCAACTTTGATGCGCAGATCGCCAGCGCCGTCGCGCTGCTGACCCAGCATCGCCGCGACGCCGAGCAGTACAAGAAGCGGCTTGATCTGGCGGCCGACGTGCTTCACATGTACGAGCCGCTGGTCAAACGCGGCTACGTGTCGCGCCAGCAGTATCTGGGCGCACGCGATTCGCATGAGGAGATGAGCCGGCTTTATTCCGAGGCGCAGAACCAGATCACCGCTCAGGCCGAGATCGTGGAATCGGTGCGTGCGCAGAAGGCCGGCTTCGTCCAGAAATGGCGATCCGATGCCGGCGCGCAGCTGGTGACCACGCGCGACGACTACAACGCCACGCGCGAAAACCTGCAGAAGGCTCAGAAGCTGCTCGATATGTCGGTGCTGACGTCGCCAGCCGAGGCGATCGTCGTCAAGGTCGGCAAGATATCCACCGGCTCGGTGGCGCAAACCACCAATTTCAGCGATCCCAGCTCGGCGGGCGCGCTGTTCACGCTGGCGCCGGTCGACGCCGCACTCGAAGCGCAGGTTCGGGTTCCGGCACAGGACGTCGGCTTCATCCGCGTCGGTGACCGCGTCAACCTGAAAGTCGACGCGTACTCCTTCGTTCGCCACGGTCTGGCCCACGGCACGGTCAAGAGCATCAGCGAAGCCTCGTTCACGACCGATGAGAACAATCAGCCCGTGCCGACCTACTTCAAGGTCGTCGTCGCGATCACCGAGGTCAAGCTGCGCGGCGTGCCAGACGACTTCCGTCTGATTCCCGGCATGACGGTTTCGGGCGATGTGCTGGTCGGTAGCCGCACGATCCTCAGCTACCTGACCGAGGGCGCGATGCGCACCGGCTCGGAGGCGATGCGTGAAGCCGAGTAGCGCGGTGGTTGCGATGGTGCCGGCCCGATGAAGGGCCTGATCCAGCGCTGGCTGGGCCGAGACCCGGCGCGTCAACTGCAGACGGCGTTGACGCTGATCGACGCCGATCGCTGTGTCGAGGCGGCCGCGTTGCTGCGCCCGTTGGCCGATGCCGGTCACGCTGCTGCGCAGTGGCACCTGGCCGAGCTGTCGCTGCACGGGCGCGGCATGGTGCAGAACTTCGTCGAAGCCGAACGTCTCCTGTTGCAGGCCGCCAACGCCGGCGAGATCGACGCCCGGTCGCGACTCGGCGAGTTGTATCTGACCGGCGTTCCACTGAACTCGCAGCCCGAGGCAGCAGACGAGCCCGCGGCGCCAGCGCTCGATCGGCTGCTGGCATCCAACCGCATCCGCAAAAACCCGGAAACGGCCGCGCATTGGAATCAGTCGGCAGCGGCCGACGGCCATCCGGCGGCGCAGGCGCGGCTCGGCTATCAACTCGCGACCGGCATCGGCCTGACGCGCGACATCGATGCCGCCGAACATTGGTTTCGCGAATCCGCGACCCGGCAGTGCGTACTCGGTCAGCTCGGCCTCGGCATGTTGCTATCAGGCAGCTTCGGTGCCCGATCCGACAAAGTCGGCGCCGCGCAGTGGCTGGAAGCGGCGGCGATCAGCGGCGACACCCACGCACAGGCCGGGCTGGGCTTGCTGTATCTACATGGTGACGGCGTCGAGCGCGATGCGGCGATGGGCATCCGGCTGATCCGCAATTCGGCCGAGGCGAACAACCCGCTCGGCATGTACTACCTCGGCGAGGCCCACCGGATCGGTCAGGGCGTCGTAAGTGACGCGGCGGAATCCGAAACCTGGCTGCGACGCGCCAGCGCGCGCGGCCATCAGCTGGCGACGCTGTCGCTGATCAAGCTGCTGACCGCACCGGATCGCCCCGACTCGCACACCGCGGGCGCCGCACTGTGCCGCCAAGCAGCCGATCAGGGCATCGCCGAAGCGCAGCACTTGCTTGCGCATTTGTACTTCGATGGCAAAGGGCTGCCGCGCAGCGCCACCCAAGCCGTGGTGTGGGCGCAGAAGGCAGCACAGCAGCACCATGCTGGCGCACTGGAATTTCTGGCCGTGATGCGGCTCAACGGCCACGGTCTGGACCGCGATCCCGCCGTCGCCGTCGAGTTGCTGCAGCAGGCGGCGGAGCTGGGCTCGCGCGCCGCACATTACCGGCTTGGCTCGCTCGCTCAGCAAGGCCTGGGCATGCCGCGATCGATCGCAACCGCGCTGCTTCATCTGAGGGCGGCGGCCGAATTGGGATCGGCCGAGGCCTGGCTGGCGATCGGACAATTGCACGCCGACGCATCCGCTGACGATCCGAGCCTCAGCGCCGATGCGGCGCCGGGCTGCCTGGAGCGCGCCGTCGAATTGGGCAGTGGCGATGCCGCCTGCCATCTGGCCTCGCTGTACTTGCGCGGCGTCGGCGTGCAGCAGGACCGCGAACGCGGCATCGCCCAGCTGACCGAGCTGGCCCGCGACGGCAGCGCGCTGGCGGCCTGGATGCTGCACCAGCACTACGATGACGCATCGGTGACCGCATCGACGGCGGAGTCCGATGCGGCGCACTGGTTGGCGCGCGCGGCGCATCTGGGCAGTCCGCCGGCGTGGCTACGCGTCGTGCAGTGGTGGGACGCCGACCGCGACCCGGGACTGAGCCGCGCCGAGCTGGTTGCCGAGCTTCAAGCTCGCGCCCACGACGCCCATCAGACCGTCGCCCAATACCTGCTCGGCGCTCTGCTGCTGGACCCGTCTCACGACACGGCGGACATCGAGGCCGGCCTGCATTGGCTGGAGCGCGCGGCCCAAGCCGGCGACGTCAACGCGCAACTGCGACTGGGCGAGTACTGGGAGCGTCAAACCGACTCGACAGAGGCGACCGCTGCAGCGGCCGACTGGTATCAGAAAGCGGCCGCGCAAGGCAGCCTGCCGGCGATCGTGGCGCTGGCTCGTCTCCAGCCGGTGGGTGAGGCGGCGCCGGCCGACCGTCTGGCCGACGTGCTACCGACCTGGCAACGCGCTGCCGAGCGCGGGGATGCAGTGGCGCAGCGGGTGCTGGGTTACCTGTATCTGAAGGGCATCGCGTTGGAAGCCTCGCAGCCGCAGGCGCTGTATTGGTTCGAGCAGGCCAGCGCCCAAGGCGACCGGCCGGCGCAGGTCGCGCTGGGCGGATTGCGGGTCCAGATGCTTTCGGACCCCGCCAGCGTCGAGCACGGCGCGGCGCTGCTGCGCCAAGCCGCCGACGCCGGCTACGCCGATGGCGAATTCAACTGGGGCGTTTGTCTGATGCGCGGCTTGGGCACGCCGGTCGATATCGACCGTGGCCGCGACTACCTGCGCCGCGCGGCACGCCGTGGCCATGCGCAAGCACAGCGCGCGCTGGCCGATCTGCAACGCGCGCTGCCGCCCCGCAGCGCCTGAGTCCGCGTGCCCGCGACGACACCGACCCCGTCCATGTCCCGACGTCGCACGGCGGCGATGCCGCTACAGGTTCAGGTCGAGCGCATCGACTACGGCGACGGTTTTGCGATCGTCGACGGCTGGGTGTTGGCGCCGATTGCGTTCTTCAGTTCGGCAGCGAGCGATGTGTCGTTGGCGACGGCCGATGCGTCGCCGCAACGCGTGGCCTTTGGCTTCGAACGGGCCGACGCTGCCGCGTCAGCGATGACCGTCGCCAAGTCGATGCGCGCCGTGCTGCGCGGCCACTGGGCGATCGGTGACATCGACGCGCTGCAATTGCGGGGGCAGGGCTGGCAGTTGGCCGCCTCGCTCGACGGCGCGGCGCATACCGCTTTCGCGGCACAGGGGCTGATCGAGCAGTTCGACGACGAACGGCTCAGCGGCTGGGTGTTCGATCCTGCCGCCGTCATCGGGACCGCCAAGCTGCAATTGCAGCTGGCCGGCCAAGCGCGAGTCGATGTCACGCTGACCCAGCCGCGGCCGGAGCTTTCATTCCTGTGGCCCGATCAGGCGCCCGTGTACGGCTTCCAGATCGGCTGGCCGGACCTGCTGCGCGCCTTGCGCGGCTGCGATCACGAATTCGCACTCGACGCGCAATGGCCGCTGGACGTGGTGCTGACCTCGTCCGGTCGCGAACTGCATCGCAGCTTGATCCAGTACGCGCCGGACACGCGCGGGCGGCTCGAGCGGATCGACGCCGGCCGAGCGCGCGGCTGGGCGGTGGACGCGACGACGCCGGATCGGCCGGTGCGGCTGGAGTTCTGGGTCGATGGCGCGCGCTATCACGAAGTCCTGGCGCAGGAGCCGCGTGGTGATCTGGCCGCGCGCGGCATCAGCGACAACGGTGGTGGCTTTGTTGTGGGACTGCCGCTGGGCGCGTCCGACATGGCGGCCAGCGTGCCGATCGCGATCCGCCGTCTCGGTGTGGTCGCCGTACTCGGTCAGGCCGACTTGCCCACGACCGCGTTGCCGCGCGCAGCTCGCGACAGTCGGCTGCTGCTGGCGCAGTTGCCGCAACGCGGTGCCGATACCGCAGCAGGCATCGCGATCGTCGTGCCGATCTTCAATGCGCGCGACGATGTCGAGAAATGCATCGAAGCCGTGCTGCGGGTCACCGCCGTCCCCGCGTGCCGACTGCTGCTGATCGACGATGCCAGCACCGACCCGGCCATCGGCGTCCTGCTCGACCGCTACGACGGACGACCCGGCGTCGAGGTCCATCGCAATGGCGTCAATCGCGGCTACACCGCGACCGTCAACCGGGGCTGCCTGCTGGCCGGTGATGCCGACGTGGTGCTGCTCAATTCCGATACCGAAGTGTCGACCGGTTGGCTCGAAAGCTTGCGGATCGCCGCCTATCACCATCGGCGCGTGGCCACGGTGACCGCCTTGTCGAACAATGCCGGCGCTTTTTCGGTGCCCGAGATCGGCGTCGACAATCGCTTGCCGGATGGCTGGAGTGTCGACGACGTGGCGCGCGCAGCGCGCCAGGCCTCGCTGGGCTTGTATCCGTCGGTGCCGACCGGCAATGGCTTTTGTTTGTACATCCGCCGCGACGCGCTGCGTTGCGTGGGCGGATTCGACGAGCAGGCGTTTCCGCGCGGCTACGGCGAGGAGAACGACTTCTGCATGCGTGCGGAGCGCGCCGGTTATCTGAATCTGGTCGACGACCGCAGCTATGTCTATCACCGACGTTCCGCCAGCTTCGGTGACCAGAAGCAAAGCCTGTACGAATCGGGGCGTCAGGTCGTCGAAGCGCGATATCCGGAGTACCAGAAGCGCGTCGGCGTCTTCCATAACGATCCATCGTTTCTGAGCCTGCGCTGGCGAATGCGCCGCGAGCTGAGCCGGCACCGTGCGGCGCAGACGCGCCCGCGGCCGCGACTACTGTTCGTGATCTCGACGCAGACCGGCGGCACGCCGCAAACCAATCGCGACTTGATGGATGCGCTGGCGGACCGCTACGACCCCTGGTTACTGCGCTGCGACAGCCAAGTGATGGAGCTGTCGCGACTGGTCGGCGGCGAGCTGCGTCGCGTCGAATCGCATGGCTTGCGCCAGCGCTTGTCGATCAGCCTGCATCGCGCCGACGACTACGACGACCAGCTTGCCGACTGGCTGGTGCGCCACGCGATCGAGCTGGTCCATGTGCGTCACATCGCCTGGCACGGCTTGGGCCTGACCCAGGTCTGCCGCTTGTTGCAGATTCCGGTCGTGTTTTCGTTCCACGATTTCTACACGGTGTGCCCGACGATCAAGCTGCTCGATGCTCAGGGCCGACACTGCGCCGGCCGCTGCACCGACGCGCTGGCCGACTGCAGCGCCGAGCTGTGGCCGGCATCAAGCGTACCGCCGTTGAAGGGCCGCTTCATTCATCGCTGGCGCGAGATGATGCAAGCCATGCTGGCCGACGTGGACGCCTGCGTCACGACATCGCCGGCGGCACGCGATCAACTGCTGTCGATCTATCCGCCGTTGGCGCAGCGACCGTTCAAGGTGATCGCGCACGGCCGCAGCTTCGATCGCTTCGACGCGCTGGCGGCGGCGCAGCGCCGCGGCGAGCCGCTGCGCGTGCTGGTACCGGGCAATATCTCGCTGGCCAAGGGGGCACAGCTGATCGCCGACGTGGCGCAGCGGCTGCCGGCAGGGCAGCTGGAGTTTCACCTGCTCGGCGATCCCGGCATCGTGCCGTCCGGGCCCAATGTCGTGCTGCACGGCAAATACCAGCGCGGCGACTTCCACGACAAGGTCGCGGCGATCGGCCCGCATATCGGTGCCGTGCTGTCGATCTGGCCCGAAACCTACTGCCACACGCTGACCGAGATGTGGGCCTGCGGCTTGCCGGTGGCGGCGTTCGACATCGGCGCCGTCGGTGAGCGGATCGCGGCGCATGGCGGCGGTTGGTTGCTGCCGTTGGGCCTGGATGCCGATGCGCTGGCCGCGCGTCTGTTGGCGCTGAAGGCCGGTATCGCCGACCGTCGTCGACGCATTGCCGAGGTGATCGCCTGGCAGGCCGGCGAGGGCCGTGAGCGCAGCGTCTCGGCGATGGCGGCCGACTATGAGGCGCTGTACGGCGAGGTCACCCGGAGGCGTCGTGCTTGGCCCGACGCGCAAGCCTAGGTTGCGGGCGACGGTGAAGATCCGTGACAGCGATACAATCCTGCAGCAAGGCCGCAGCTTGATTGCAGCCCCACTCGATCCGTGGACCCTGCTTTGACCGATTCTCACCTGCTCGTTACGGGCCACTCTCATATCACCTGCCTGGGCATTCCGCTAAAGAATGCCGACGGTGACAACCAGCTGGTGGCCATTGCCGCCGAGCCCTGCTTCCATGGATTGGTCGGTGCATGGCCGCGCGAGAAGCGCTACTGGGAACAGGTGATCGCGCTGACCGCCGCGCACCGCGTGGCGATCTCGTGGATGGGCAACCAGCACAATTCCAAGTACATGTTGCTGGAACCGCCGGGCTTCGACTTCATGCTGACGCAGCAGCCCGATCTGCCGATCGACCTCAGCGTGCCGCTGGTGCCCGAGCAGGCGGTTCGCGAATCGTTTGCGGCGACGTTCCTGGGCCTGCGATGGATGCTGGGCCAGATCGCGCAGCGCGGCGGCATCAAGCCGGTGCTGATCGGCACGCCGCCGCCCAAGGGTGACAACGACGCCGTGCGTGCGCTGCTGGCGCGTGAACGGCACTTCGTTCGCGTCGCCGAGCAGATGGGCGCCAGTCTCGACCACGTGGCGATGTCGGCGCCGTTGCTGCGCGTCAAGCTGTGGCGTCTGCTGCAGCAGATGATGGCCGAGATTGCTGCCGAACACGGCTTGGCGTTCTGGCCGACGCCGTCGGCCGCCGAAGACGCCGAGGGTTTTCTGCGCCGCGAGTACTGGTCGCAGGACGCAACGCATGCCAATGCCGTGTTCGGCAAGCTGATGCTGCGCGACATGGAGCGCCGCTTGCTTGCCGCTGACACCGACGGATCGCAGGGCCACTGACCGGGAGATGCCAATGCATCCGTATCGCAATGCGCCATCGCGTTCGTTCTGGACGCGCGCCGTCGCCAGTGACTACGACGCCAGCGCCGTTCGCGACCACACGGCGCCGCTGGTCGGGGTTGACGACCGCGTGGCGTCGGCGGGCAGTTGTTTTGCCGCCAACATGATTCCGGTGCTGCAGGGTGCCGGCATCCACTATCTGCGCACCGAGGCCATGCCCAAGGCGCTCGGCGATATTCCGGCCGAGAACCTCGGCTATCCGAATTTCAGCGCGGCCTACGGCAACCTGTACACGGCGCGGCAGTTGCTGCAGTTATTGCAGCGCTGCCTGGGCCAGTTCAAGCCGGTGGAAGATCGCTGGCCGACGGCGACCGGCGTCGTCGATCCGTTTCGTCCGGGTCTGCGCTACCACGCGCGCAGCGAGCGCGAATTCGATCTGCTGACCGCCGCGCACCTGCGTGCGGTACGTGCGGTATTCGAGCAGGCCACGGTGTTCATCTTTACGCTCGGTCTGACCGAAGCCTGGTGCTCGACCGCTGATGGCGCGGTGTATCCGGCTTGCCCCGGCACCGTGGCCGGCGAATTCGATCCGCAGCGCCATCGCTTGATCAACTTTCGCGTCGACGAGGTCATCGCCGATCTCGGCGCCGTCATCGAACTGGCGCGCACGATCAATCCGACGCTGCGATGGGTGCTGACGGTGTCACCGGTGCCGCTAGTGGCGACGGCGACCGGACGCCACGTGTTGGCCGCATCGACCTACAGCAAAGCCGTATTGCGCGTTGCCGCCGACGACATCGTGCAGCGCTATGAGGCCGTCGAATACTTCCCGGCGCTCGAGATCATCACCGGGCCGCAAGCGCCCGCCGATTACTTTCAGCCAGACCGCCGCAACGTCAGCCCCATTGGGGTTGCCGCCGTGATGGATGCGTTTCTGGCGGCCTGCGACGGCAGTCGCCGCCGCGCCGACCGTGGCAGTGTTGCGCCGCCAGCATCGTCTGCCGAAAGCCGGCTGTCGCGATGGATCGCCGATGTCGAATGCGAAGAAGCGGCGGTCGATCCGGGGAAGGCAGCGGGCTGAGTACCGCGCGGACGAGCCGCTAGCGATGAAGCGATCGCCAATGGCGCAGCCTCGTCAGTGTCGAGCTGGCCTGCCGGTGGATGCGAAACAACTGCTGCTGGTCTGAGGTCAGTTCGCCGAGCAAGCTCACCGGGCTGAGGCAGCCCTGCATCGTCAGCAGATTGGCGGCGGCTCGCACACTCTTGGCGTTGACATCGTCCAGCAGCAGCGTCTGTCCGTCGCGCGACAGCGCGACGATGCCGGCCAGATCGGCATAGGCGCGCTCGACACTGTGCCCGCCGTCGACGTGAAACAAGTCGAACCTCGCGCCGCGCCGTCTGAGTGTCTCCAGTACCTGGGCCGAGTCGCCTTCGATGATCTCGATCCGCTCGCCGAAGCGTTGCCGCAGGTAGTCGTAACAGGGCCGCATGTAGGCGTGCTCGCCGATGTCGATGCCGACGTATTGCAGATCGGGGTTCGCGGCCAGGCACAGCAGCGCGCTGTGCCCGGCGTTGAATCCGATCTCAAGCAGGCGCCGCCCTGATTGTGCGTAGGCCGCGAGCATTCTGCGCTTGGCCCTTCGCTCAGGGTGTGGCGGCAGCCCGAGGTAGTCGCCGTGGTGGAAGTAAAACAGATTGCCTTCCAGCGGTTCGCCACTGGCCGACACGCGCTGATTGAGCTGGTCCAGGTCCTCGGCATAGGCATCGACGAAAGGCTCGACGCTGCTGGAATCCAGCCGCCGGTAAAACGACCACCAAGCCGCAATTGCTTCGGGACTCATGTTGCCCACCGATCCATCGTCATCCGCACTGTCCGTCGTGCTGGCGACTGTGAGGTGCCGGCCCCTTGCGGCGCAAGCGGTGTGCGGCTCGGTGCTCTGCTGCTCGGGCGGCGCGGCGCAAGGATGCGCGACGCAGAGCCGGCTGCCGATCAGCGCGGAATCACTTCCAGAGTGGGCTGCGGTGCCGGCGCTTGCGCTGCCGGTCGCGGCTGGTAGTAGGCAATGAATGCCGGAGATGCTTCGATCCGCGCCGCAATATCGGCGTTGACGCGATCGCCGGTGATGGCGGCACCCGCGGCAAACGCCTCGGCGACCAAGCCGTATGGGATGCCCTTGATACGCCCGGTCCACGTCCGTTCGACGCCGATACGACGGCTGCCGCTGCTCTCGACCCGGCCATCGGCATCAACGCGTTGGCCAAGCCAACGCAGGCCGCGCGCTACGGATGCCGCAACGCGAGCGCGTTGTGCGGCGTCGTCGCAGTAGATCCAGTAACGAGTTGCGTAGACGATGCCGGTCGCTTGATAGCCGACATCGTAGCCGCCGCGCTCCGGATAGATGCCATCGGCGGTCTGCTGCGCGATGGCGCGGTTGGCGTAGTCGGTGGCGATCGCCGACAAGCTCACCTCACCGGACAACTGGCTGGCTTGCTCCATCAGCGCCGCCTTGATCCAGAAGCGATGCGTCAGCGGCACGCTGCGCTGCAGTTCGGGGTCGGTGTCCGGATTGCGCCGGGCCAGTGAACGGACCCCGCGCATCGCCGACGGCAGTAAGTCGGCGCCGGCGCTGTTTTGATTCGACTCCAGCTCGATTAGCAGCGCGCGCAACACGGCTTCGATGAACATCGTACTGCCGTGAACCGCATCAGCGCCGCCAAAGCTGCCGTCAGCGTTCTGGCGACCGAAGCCCCAGCGTGCCGCGACCCAGCCCCGTTGCGCGTAACGCGGCTGCGCATGCAGCAGGCTTGCGGTCACGTAGTCGCCGACGATGCGTTGTTCATCGATATGCAGCGCACCGCTGCCATCGCGATCGTGGACGATGTTGGACCCTGCTGCACCGTTGTCGACAAGGCTGCCGTTGGGCCGTGGGCCGTAGGCTGTCGCGACCAGTGGCTGTCGCAACAGGCTGACCAGTGAAGTCGGCGGCGACGTCGCGGTGCAGGCCGTGACCAGGCTCGCCGATGACGGCGCATCGGTTTGCGCGACACTCGCGACTGCAGTGCCATACAGCGCAGCGGCCGTCAGTGCCGCGACCGCCCATGCCGCCGTACGGGCCCATTGTTGGCGCAGCTTGTCGATCATCGCGGCGCTGCTGGCATTGATGCAAAACTCTGTGGTGGTTGCTGCAAAGCCAACCCGTGATCAACCGTCTGGTACGGAGCCCGCGCAGCGCAAGCTCAGTGATCCGTAGCGCCGAGCCGGGATTCGATCGCCGCCAGCAGCTTGTCCGCGAGCACCTTCTCGAACGCGGGCTGATAGTGACCCAAGTCTTTCAGAGCATCGACAATGCCATATTCGCGTACGTGGACTGCCGGGTCGAAGTACTGCGCCCCGATCTGCGGCGCGACGGCGGCCAGTGTCGTCGACAGCCGCTGGCGTTCCGGCAGCAGCGTACCTTGCGCACCTTCGACATTGATCGGCGGCACCAGCACCAGTGGGCATCGCAACAGTGTCTGCAATTGCCGCAGCTCCGCGGCGACTTGATCGTCGGTCTGCGAGACATGGATCGCTTCGGCGCCGATGGTGCGCAACGACGGCGGCAGCACGGACACATCGCGCTGCTCGACCGGAAGTCGCAGCATCCGGTAGATCGGCTCGGGCTGCACATCATGCGCCAGCAGCAGATCGCGCAGACACCATTGCTGGATTTCCAGATGACGCCAGCGAATCGACTTGATCGACGCGATCTCGACAACGGCAATGTCGGCAGCATCGTAGAAGCCGCTGCGGAATTCGCTGGGCTTGTATTTGTCGACACCGTGAACGATCAGTGAAATCTCTTCTGACGTTAGATTCAGGTTGCCGTTGACGATCGCGTACTTCTGCAGCGCGTCGCGCATACTGTGCGTGTACCACGGCGTCGTCTCGTATACGGGCTGGATTTTGTGGGCCCGGCTGAGGATTCCCAGCGGCGTAAAAACGCGGCAACTGCCGATAGCCGCTACGCGATAGGGGGTGCGAGTCGTCATGAGTGAATCGTCCTTGCCGGACGTTGCAGCTGACGCAATACAGCTGAGCGTGTTTATTCTGTGACTGGTTCTTGCTAACGAAAGATAATCGTAGTGCAACCGCACTACCATAAGCGTGGTGCACGCCGTTCTCCGCGCAGGGATGCGTAGAACGGCTCAGTGGTCGCAGGCGGTCCGCGACCGCTCTTGGACGTGGCGCTACATCTACAGGGACTTGGAGGCGCGTTAATCATGCGGGGCAAGATCGAGGGCATCTATGCAGGGGTGCTCAGGGGCTGGGCTTGGGATGAGCAAGCGCCTGATGAAACGTTACAGTTGCAAATCGTCGTCGACGGTACGCTCGCAGGCCGCGTAAAAGCCGATCATCCGCGAGGTGATCTGCGTACGGCCGGCATCGGCACCGGCGACCATGGATACGAGTTCGTCGTGCCTTTGCCATGGCGTGATGGACGTGAACACGTCGTCAGTGTCTGCCTCGATGCCGACACCTCGACGCTGGTATGCGATCCGGCCGTGATCAACTTCGGTGCGCAGTCTTGCGCCATCAATGGCCGCGTCGAATCCGGCGAGCCCGGGCGCATTCAAGGCTGGGCTTGGGACCGCCTTGCACCGGCCAATCGCGTCGTGCTCGACTTGGCACACAACGGTGCGATCTTCACGAGCGTGGTTGCCGACCGCTTCCGTCGCGATCTGGAGAAGGCCGGCATCGGCGATGGCGCGCATGCGTTTCGCTATGTCATTCCGTTGGCGACGTTCGACAGCTTGGGTTGTGACGAACTGCTGGTCGAGGTTCGTACCGCGGCTGAACTCGGTGCGCAGTGGATCGGTTCGATCACGGTCAGCCGACCTGCTGACGACGCGGATCTACAACGTCCCGGTCTCGCGCCAAGACCGCAAATCGAGCCGGCTGTGGTGCCGGTTGCCGTCGTCGAGCCGGAGGAGCCGCGCTCGGTCGCCGAGTTCATCGAAGCCGCCGGCAAGGCCGAGGTCGCGCGTGATTACGCGGCGGCGATCACGCTGTTGCGGCGAGGGCTGGACCTGACACCGGGCCACTTCGAGTACCTGTTTCGTCTGGCGCGCGTCCATTTGGCCAAGGGCGACAACCTGACCGCCAAGGACTATGCGGCGCAGGCGCTGGCACTGCGGCCCGGGCATCACAAGCCCTCGATCACGATGGCGCGCGTCTCGGAACTGGAAGGCCAGCGCGCACTGGCACTCGAGTACTGGAAGCGCGTTCCCGCCAGCGACTCGGCGTATGCCGAGCGCATGATCAAATCGTCGCGGATGTTCCTCGCGCTCGAGCGGATCGACGAAGGCCGACAAGCACTGGAGCAAGCGGTACAACTGCGCCCGATCGATACGGGCCCGGCGCGCGCGCTGGCGCAGTTGCTGGAAGAGCTGTCCGAGTACGATGCCGCGATCGCGGCCTGGGAACGTCTGAGTCTGCTCGATCCCGACGACAAGAAACTTCGCAGCCGTATCGAATCACTTCGGCTGCGTCGTCGTGAGCCCGAGCGTCTGCGCATTCCGGCGCGATTCCGCCGTGCAATGCACCATCTGCAAAAGCCAGTGCTGCTGGCAATCGGCAACGAGTTGGCGGACTGCTTGGCGGCGAGCCGGCTGGTGGTGGCACTGGCTGCCTACTTCCAGTGCAGCATCGCGCTGGCCGTCCCGGCGATGAGCGGTGCAGTACGCCGCGTTTTCGCCGGCCATCCGGCGGTGTCGTCGATCGAGACGGCCGATGCGCTCGGTGAGGTGCCTGAGCTTGCGTTCGTGCTGCCCGAATACTTGATGACCTGCGGTGGCGTATCGGCACCGGTTGCAGGCTCGGTCTATAACTTCGTCGAGATGCGCAGCTTGCGCAGTGCCGATCTGATGCGCCGCTATCAGGCTTACGCACAATGGATCGGCGATCTGACCGGTATGCCGCTGGCGCTGCTGCCGGCAACGCCTGCAATCGCTCCCGCTCTCGCTCCCTCTGCGACGATCGACCACTCCGTGGTGCTGGCTTTCGGTCGCGCCGAGCGCGGCGCGCCGCTATCGCAGGCGCAGCGCGATCGGCTTCATGCGGCGGCTCATGATGCGGGCTACACGGTACGGCGTTGGGAGCCCTCCGCTGTCGATGGCGACGAATCGACGACCCGTCAGGCGGATTCTTTGTCAACCGCTTTTGCCGGCGCTCACGTCGTTATCACCGACGCTGAAGACATCGCCTTGCTGGGCTTGGCACTGGGCATCGGCCTGGTGTCGGTCGCCCATTCCCGCGACACGATGATCGGTGCACTGGCGCCTTCCAGCGTCGTCATCACCGATGCGGCCGCATCGCCTGTGGACGCCATCCTGGACCGCTTGTACGAGCACGTGCCGCCGATGCTTCAGATGGCGGCGGAGGCCGAAGTGATCTATGCCACCGGACTCGATCCGGTCGATCCCGGCGATGCGGTGGCGATGGAAGCCGTCATGCCTCACATCGAGTCCCATTCCCGTCTCGTCACGACCCGGAAGAAGCGCGTCAAATGAAGATCGTTCTGGTTAATCAGGAGCATGCACAGTTTGGCGGTCCCGGTGGTGCCGAGCGTTCTGTTCAGAGCATCGCTGAATACTTTGCATCGGCCGGACATCAAGTCACGTTCATTGCGATGGCGCCCAAGGCCTACCAGCGCGACATGAACGCCAGTGGCCTGCATTCGATTCGCGAGATCAACGGCGTCAAGACGATCCTGATGGGTCGGTCCGGCCGCATCCCTACGCATGCTGACCTGCTGCTGCCGGTGATTCTGGCCGAGGCGCCCGACGTGGTGCATACCAACGTCTTCCACAAGGCACCGATGCTGTGGAATGCGCTTGCGCCGTGGGGTATTCCGGTGATCCACACGTTGCGCGAATACAAGCTGATGTGTGATCGCAACATGTTCAATGGCATCGCCGATTGCGGTGCGCAGTGCTTCTCCTGCGACTTGTCGGCGCGTCATGCGGTCGACATGTCGCAGACGGTCGATGGCGTGATTGGCATCAGTCAGTTCACGCTCGATCGTCACCTGCAGGACGGATTGTTCGCCAATGCGGTCGTCAAGCGGGTGATTCCAAACTCGTACCGTCTCAAGGATGCGGCGCCACCGCGTGTGCTGCGCCGGCCCGGTGCGCCGGTGCGCGTCGGCTACCTTGGCCGCATGCACGCGAGCAAGGGCATCACGTTGGTGATCGATGCGATTGCGCGGCTGAATCCCGATACCGTCACGTTGATGATGGCCGGCGACCTGCAGGACGCCGATATCAGCGATCGCATCCGCGTGCTGTCGCAGACGCACGATGCGCGCTTCCTCGGCTTCGTCGATCCGACCACGTTTTTCCCTCAGATCGACGTGCTGCTGGCACCGTCGATCTGGCACGAGCCATTCGGCCGCATCACGATCGAAGCCTTTGCGCATGGCGTGCCGGTGATCGCGACGAATCGTGGCGGTCTGCCGGACATCGTTCAGGACGGTATCAACGGCTGGATCTTTGATCCGGATCGACTCGACGATCTGGTCGCGATTCTCCAACGCGTCGGCGCTGAAATCGACCGTGACCCGGCCGGCTTGCAGCAGCGCTGTCTGGACCGGGCGCAAGACTATCTGCCGTACAAGATCGGCGACCGCTATCTGGAAACCTATCGCGAGGTGGCCGAGCTGAAGCGCGCGACGCGACCGGTGGTGATCGACCGCGTCCGTGGCGTCTACGAGCGCGAGGCGCGTGCGCTGAATCTGGGTACGTCGCTACGCACCCGGATTCCGCAGCGCGAGCGCAAGCCGCTGAAGGCGCTGATCGTTTCAGGCGAGTTTCCAAAGCTGTCGGAAACCTTCGTGCTGAACCACATCACCGGCCTGATTGACCTGGGCGTCGATGTCAAAGTGCTGCACACGCGCTCGGGTGCACCGCACGAGACGCCACCGGACTTCATCAAGTACCGGATACACGACCGTACGATCAAGATTCTGCCCGACGAGCGCGAAGAACAGTTCATGCGTTCGCTGGCGCGCGGTGCCGAAACCAGCGCCAACCGGATCGACAGCATTCCCGCTGCCTTGATCGAGGAGGGAAGCAGCGTTGCCACCGTGCTACGCGAAGGTCGAAGCGAGCTGATGCAGATGCGCGAGCGGATGCTCGACTTGTATGCGGCGCAGCAGATCGCCGCGCATGCGCGTGATGTCGACATCGTCCACTGCCACTTCGGCCACCGGCCGAAATCGATCTTCAAGTACATCGACATGGGCGCGTTCCAGGCGCCGGTGGTCTGTTCGTTTCACGGCATCGACATGTCGGCGCATATCGATCGCTTCGGACCGACGCTGTACAACGACATCAAGGGTCGTTTGCACAAGGCGCTGCCGGTCAGTGACTTTTTCCGCCAGCGCTTGATCGGCCTGGGCTTTCACGCCAAAGACGTGCAGGTACACCGCGTCGGTATCGACTGCTCGCGCTTTGTTTATGCCGACCGCAGTCGCGCCCCGGGCGAGGTGCTGCGGTTGATATCGGTCGGCCGTTTGGTCCACAAGAAAGGCATCGAGTACGGCATCCGCGCCGTGGCGGTCGCGCAGTCGCTGCGTCCGGATCTGCGGGTCGAATACTCGATCATCGGTGGTGGCGACGACATCGTGCGATTGCAGGAACTGGTCGGCGAACTGGGTATCGGCCAACAAGTACAGCTGCTCGGGCCGCAGCCGCACGCGCGTGTGACCGCCTTGATGGCGGCGAGCCATGCGATGTTGACGCCCAGCGTCACCGGTCCCGATGGCGACATGGAAGGCATTCCGACGGTGACGATGGAGGCGATGGCCAGCGGCCTTCCGGTGATCGCGACCCTGCACAGCGGCATACCCGAAGCGGTCGTCGATGGTTACACCGGCTTGCTGTCACCCGAGAAAGACGTCGAGGCGATGGCGGAGAACATCATCCGCTTGTACGACCATCCGGCGTTTGGCTCACGGCTTGGGCGTCAGGGCCGCGCCCACGTGCTGCAGGAATTCAACATCGTCAAGCAGAACCAGAAGGTGCTGGACCTGTATCAGCGCATCGTCTCGGGTCTGGAGGACTGAGCGCAGCGCCACGGCCGCCGGCAGCACGCCGGCTGCCGTGGCGCCGGCTGCTTCAGTTGACCGACGTCAGTTGGTAATCGACGACCTGCCAGGTCTGCGAATCGGTCGAGTGATACAGGCGCGGTTGCGCGTAGAACAGGTAATGGCCTGACCAATAGGCATGATGGCCGGTCGCGCTGCTTTGCTTGGCCGCTTCGATCAGCAGCAGCGCACAACTCGACAGCCGTTGCGTAAACGAGGTCGACCAGTCGGCGCCGGTCTTAACCTGGCAACCGGCCGGGTCGCGGCTGACGACGGGATCGAGCAGGCTGGCGACAATCGCGGGCGCTGGGTCGGGATCGATGGCCAGTGCCGCTTTGGCAGCAACCTGGGGGGCCGTTGTCGCCACGTCCGTCTGCGGGGTCGTCGACGCAACCGTGGCCGCCACGGGTGTTGCGGCCGCTGATGCCGGCGGCGTCGATGTTGCCGTCGGCGCTGACGCCGCAGGCGGTGCTGATTTCGCGGTTGCCGCAGCGGGGCTTGCGGCCGGTGCGGGCTCGGTCACGGCCGGTGACGGTGCGGCTGCGACGACGACGTCAACGCGGGTGGCGGTCGGCTTGAGCGGGGAGGCCGGCGCCGCGGCTGCGGCATGGCCGGCGTCGCGCAGCACGTTCAGCGATTGCATCGGATCGACGGTGTCCTGTTCGACCGATAAGTCGACCCAGGTCCGGCCTCCGTCGCGGGTCGTCGATAAGCGACCGTCCTCGTAGGCAAACTGCTGGCCGCCAAACTCGCTGAGTTGTCGTTCGTCCGGCAGCGCGGCCGATTGGGCGAACTTCAGGCAACTCGCCTGGGATTCGGCGCCCATCGTCACCCAGTCGTCACCGATCTTTATCCGGCATAGCGGCGCGTCATCGGCCGCCGCGACCGGCATCAGCAGCGCGAGCAGCACGGCGGCGCGTCGACTCAGCGAGGCCATGGTGGGGCTAGGGCTCGACATGGGCGGCCTGCGCGTTGGCGACCGTCAGGCGGTCGAGATCGTCGAGGTCGGTCGCCGATGCCTGGCCGACATCGGCCTTCAAGCTCAGCAGGTTGACCAAGTAGTCGTAGCGGACTTGAGCGAGTGACTTTTGCGCGCTGACCAGTGATTGCCGCGCGTAGAGCACGTCGACGATCGTGCGTGTGCCGACCTTGAACCCGACTTCGGTGGCGACGACGCTGGCCTGCTGCGACTGCACCGCATTGGCAGCGGCGCGGACCGCGGCGATGCCGCTGGTGATGCCGTCGAAATGGTTGCGCACGTCTTGTTCGATCGAGCGGCGCTGCAGTTGGTACAGGCTTTCGGCCTGCTGCGCCGATGCGTCGGCAGCGCGGATCGCCGACGACACCTGGCCGCCGCGGTACAGAAACCAAGTGAGGTTGGCGCCCACGTAGGCCGTCTGCGAGTTGTAGCCGAAGGTTGAATCCGAGGTGTCACGCATCACGCCGCCGATGGCCGTGACGGTCGGCAGGCGCGCACCGGTGGCCGCTGCGCGCTGCTGACGTGCCGCGTCGGCCGCGTGCCGCGCACTGAGCAGGGCGGGATTGTCGGCCAGCGCGGCATCGACCCAGGCGTCGACCACGTTGGGCGTGGGCGGCGACAGCGGGAATTCGTCGCGCAACGGGGCGACCGCTTGTACGGGAGTGCCGACGATCACCGACAGCGCGCGTCGCGCCGTGTTGACCGCCAGCCGATCGGCGATCACCGATGCGCTGATGCTGTCGTAGGACGCTTGCGCGTTCTTCGCGTCAGTCACCGAGGCCAGACCAGAGCGGTATTTTTCGCCCTGTTGTTCGGCTTGTTGCTTGAAGGCCGCTTGCGCGTCCAGATCGGCGCGCAGCGTGTCCTCGGCCGCCAGTACCGCGAAGTAGGCGCTGACGAAGCGCACGTACAGATTTTGCTCGCTGGCAGCGAACGCCGCTTGCGCCTGCGCCGTCGACTCGTCGGCAGCCGCCAGCCGCTTGAACGCAGCCCAGTCGAACAGCGGCTGGCTCAGCTGCAGCGAATAGTTGGTCGACAGGAAGACTTCGTCGTTGCTGCGGTAGTTGGTGTTGGCCGGGTTGTTGACCGACAGCACCTCGAAGCGGTTTTGCCGCGCGCCGGCCTGTGCCGTCACTTGCGGCCGCAGCGCACCGGCCGCTTGAGGCCGCGCTTCCAAGGCCGCGTCGCGCTGGTAGCGTGCTGCCTGCAGATTCAGGTCGTTGGCCAAGGCCTGTTGATACAGGTCTTGAAGGGTGCCGGCCTGCGCCGGTTGCTGTAGCGCGAACGCGACGACGGGCACCAGTAGTGCGCGGACAATCGATCGATGATGCAAGCAGGGCTCCCAGCCGGATGGAACGCCGGCGCCTGTTCCTTCGGCGCCGTTAGCACGAGTGTAAGTTACGCCAGCGAGCGCGACACCTTCGTTGCATCGACAGGCGCAACCCGGGTCGGGCGCGCCGCGATGGTGACGCGGCGTCAGACTGTCGTTTGCAGCGAATGCAACTTGTTCGCCAGTTGCGCGAATTCGGCCGCCGACAGCCGTTCTGCCCGCAGCTGCGGGTCGATGCCGGCGCTGCGGATCTGCTCGGCGCTGAGCAGTTGGCGCAGGCTGTTGGTCAGCGTCTTGCGGCGCATCAGAAACGCAGCGCTGACGACGCGGTCGAAGCTCTTCCAGTCGTCGACGACGAAGTCCGGTGCGCGCGGCCGCAGGCGCACGACCGACGATTCCACTTTGGGCGGCGGCTTGAACGCGCCGGGACCCACGTCGAACAAGTGCACGACTTCGGCACGCGCCGCCAAGGCCACCGACAAGCGCCCGTAGGCATCGTCGTCCGGTCCGGCGCACATGCGGTCGACGACTTCCTTCTGCAGCATGAAGTGCATGTCCTGCACGCGGTCAGCAAAGCCCAGCAGATGAAACAGCAGCGGCGTGCTGATGTTGTAGGGCAGGTTGCCGACCAGCCGCAGCGGCTGATCCGGCGGTGCCAGCGCGGCATAGTCGACGCTGAGCGCGTCGGCCATCACGATGTTCAGCCCCGGCGCATCGCCGCAGGCCTGGCGCAGATGCGGGATCACGTCGCGGTCGAGTTCGACCACGGTAAGCCGCGACACGCGGCGCATCAGCGGCGCCGTCAGCGCGCCGGGCCCCGGTCCGATTTCGATCAGCGCCTGGCCGTCCTTCGGATCGAGCGTGCGCAGGATGCGATCGATCACGTACGGGTCGTGCAGGAAGTGCTGGCCGAAATGCTTCTTCGCGCGGGGTTCGCTCATGCGCAGGTCCGTCCGACGGCGCCGCCACGGCGCTGTGCCAATTCGATCGCCAGTTGCAGCGCCGCGTCCATCGAGCCGCTTTCGGCCAGGCCGCTGCCGGCCAGCGTCAGTGCGGTGCCGTGATCCACTGAGGTGCGAATGATCGGCAGCCCCAGCGTGACGTTCACGGCGCCGCCGAAGCCGGCGTACTTGAGCACGGTCAGGCCCTGGTCGTGGTACATCGCCAGCACCGCGTCGCCTCGTTCGAGTACTCGCGGCGTGAATAGCGTATCGGCCGGAAGCGGGCCTTCGATGTGCAGGCCTTCGCCGCGCAATTGATCCAGTGTCGGTGCGATCACGTCGATTTCTTCGCGGCCCAGGTGACCGCCTTCGCCGGCATGCGGATTGAGCCCGCAGACCAGGATGCGCGGCTGTCCGATGCCGAACTGATCGCGCAGACCCTGATCGAGTGCGCGCAGCACCTGGATCAGTCGCTGTGGCGTGATCGCGTCGGGCACCGCACGCAGCGGCAGGTGCGTGGTGGCCAGCGCCACGCGCAGCGTGCCGGCTGTCAGCATCATCACCGGCATCGCGACGCCGCAGCGCTCGGCGAAATACTCGGTGTGACCGCTGAACGGGATGCCAGCGTCGTTGATCACGCTCTTCTGCAGCGGTGCGGTGACCACGCCAGCCGCGCGCCCTGCAAGGCATTCATCGGCCGCAATCCGCAGCGTGTCGAGCAGATAGCCTGCATTGCGGACATCGAGTTGCCCTGGCGTTTCCGTTGCCGCCAGCGCGACCGGCATCACGCCCAGCTCGCCGGCCGGATAGGGCTGGGGCATCGTCGTGCCGTCGACCTGATGCAAGCGCAGCGGCAGCCCGAGCAGCGCGGCGCGACGCTGCAGCAGCGTCGGATCGCCGACAGCGACCAGTTCGACGGGATGCGCGCGCTGCGCCAGCTGCACGCACAGGTCGGGGCCGATGCCGGCCGGCTCTCCGGGCGTCAGCAACAGCCGCAATGCGGCTTGCACGTTCGGCTCAGGGCGTTGCGGTCGCAGCGTCAGCCGCAGGGGCGTCGGCAGCGGCTGGCGCGGCGTCGGCCTTGGCCAGTCGGTATTCGACGTAGGCTTCGTCGCGCAGGCGACGCAACCAGGTTTCGTATTCCTCGCCCGAGCGACGCTGCTGGATCGCCTGGCGCGCCCGTCCGCGACGGCTTTCTTCGGTGGTGTCGCGCGTGCGGCGCTCAAGCACCTTGGCGATATGCCAGCCGAACTGCGTGTGGAACGGCTGGCTGACTTCGTTGAGCGGCAACTGGTCGATGCGCACCTGGAATTCGGGCGCAAACACGCCCGGCGGCTGCCAGCTCAGGTCACCGCCGTTGTTCTTCGAGCCCGGATCGTCCGAAAACTCCTTGGCCAGCTTGGCGAAGTCGCCGCCCTTGTTGGCGAGTCGATCGTACAAGTCGTTGATCTGCGCGCGGGCCTGGTCTTCGGTGCGCAGCGCGTTGGGCATGATCAGGATGTGCGCCGCATGGGTTTCGTTGACCGTCTGCCGCTCTTCGCCGCCGCGCGTGCCGGCCAGCTTGATCAGGTGGAAACCCGAACCGGTTTCGAGCACGTCGCTGGTGTCGCCGACCTTGAGCTTGGCGGCGGCCGTGGCAAACAACGACGGCAGATCGGCTGCCTTGCGCCAGTCCAGGTCGCCGCCCGACAGCGCCTGCTGGCCGTCGGATGAGGTGATCGCGATCTGGCCGAAGTCTTCGCCGCTACGGACCCGCTTCAGCAGACCCTGGGCTTTGGCGCGGCGACGGTCACGCTCTTCGCTGCTGGCGCCGTCCGGAATGCTGACCAGGATGTGCAGCAGATGGAACTCGGTGTTGTCGTCGGCGCCCTGGTTGGCCAAGTACAAGTCGACGTCCTGGTCGGTGACCTGAATGCGTGCCTCGACTTCCTTCTGGCGCAGCCGGTTGATCAGCACCTCGTCACGGATCTGCTCGCGCACGACCAGAAAGTCCAGGCCGTCGGCTTTGACCGACTCGGCCAGCTGCGACAGCGTCATGTTGTTCTGGCGTGCGATGTTGTTCAGCACTTCGTTGAGTTCGCGGTCGTCGATGCGGATGCCCGCCATCTGCGCGCGCTGTGTCTGCAAGCGCGTGACGATGACCCGCTCCAGCACCTGGGGTCGCAGCACGTCGTCGGCGGGAACCGCGACGCCGCGAGCGCGGATCTGCGCCTGGGCATCGAGCAGCGCCTGATTGAGCTCGCTCTGCAGCACGACGCTGTCGTTGACGACGGCGACGATGCGGTCGATCACTTCGGCCTGGGCGGCGGGACCGGCGAGCAGGCACAGGGCCGCGAGGGGAGCGAGTAGCGTCTTCGGAAAGGCCATTTGGGGGACGAAAGCAGGTCAGTGGGAACGTCGCTCGCCAGGCGCGCCGGCCCGGGACCAGGGCAGGCGGCAGCGATCGGCAAGATTAGCACGGCAGGCTTTGCGGGCCGGCCGGACCATGGGTGGGACTCTGCCCGTGCTGAAAGATTCCGCAGGCGCGGCGCCGGCAGCCCGCATCATCGACTGCGGCCGCTGCCGTTGCTGTTGTTGCTCAGATTGTTGGCGGTCCCCAGCGCCCCGGGCGTGGCGGCATCGTCGCCGTCGTCGGACGGCAGCAGCGATGCGAAGCCGGTGCCGATGCGGCTCAGCCCCTTGAGCTCGAGCTGGAAGTAAATGCCGTTGTTCAACGCGCCGTCGGCACCGGTGATGAATCGACGGTAGGCCGCGCTGATCGCCCAGCAACAGGTCTCGTAGCTGGCCCCGACGAAGCTTTCGAGCGTCTTCTCGTCGCGGATCGAATAGCGGCTGCGTGCGCCGATGCGCCAGGCCGAGCTGACCGGCAGGTTGAACGAGACGTCGGTCTGCTCCAGCAGCCCGATGCGGTCACGGTAGGCGATGTCGAAGCGGCTGCCACTGGCCGGATTGCGGTAGCGCAGCGCCACATTGCTGCGTTCCAGCTCGGCGCGGTCCGGAGACCATTGGCCGATCACCTGGGCCGACCAATGGCTCAGGAAGTTGTAGTTGATCTCGCCGATGAAATCGGTCGCACCGGAATCCGGCGCGTCCTGTCCGGGCAGCGCCACGCGAGAGGCTTCGAGCCGGTACAGCTGACCGAAGCTGGCGCTCCACTGCATGTCGCCGGTTTCGGGATCGATGACGCGGGTGGTCACCGTGCCGGTCAGATTGCGCGCGTCGGATATCCGGTCTTCGCCGAAGAACCGGTTACGTGCGAACAGCTGCGTGAAGTCGAAGTCGGGCTCGCCGGTGTCGAACAGCGGCAGCTGATCCTGGTTTTCATACGGCACGTACAGCGCAAATACGCGCGGTTCCAGCGTCTGGATCGCGCCGGTCGACGTGATCCGGTCGAAGCGCAGGCCACCCTCGGCCGAAACCACCGGCAAGGCGCGACTCGGTGACTGCTGCTGCTGATTGGCCAGCAGCGACTGGGTCGGGTCGCTGAGCTTGTAGCCGGTGTAGCGATAGTCGACCTGCGAGCTGACGTACCAGGCATTCAGATCGCGCTGGTAGCGCAGGTACGGCTGCAGATCGAGCCGCTGGCCTTCGACCGACGCGCCGTCGCGGACGAAGTTGACGTACTCGGCGTTCAGGCCGGCGCGGGTGTCGAGATAGGTGTTGCGGGTCAGCGCATCGAAACGGATCTGCGGCAGCCGCTTGTAGGGGTCGTCGATCGCGCTGATGCCGTTGTCGATCGTCTGGAAGTTCTGCACCAGCGCGGTCACCCGATACGAGGCCGGCGACTGGTAGGTGAGCCGCGCGCTGCGCTCCAGATAGGTGATCGACGAGCTGGCGAACGTGCCGCCCAGGTCCTCGAAGTATTGTGGGTCGCTGACTTCGGCAAACGTCGCTTCCAGCCCGAGGTTGCGGCTGAACAGGTTCGCGTGGTCGACGCGCGTCAGGCTGCGGCTCTTGCCGAACACCTTATCGTCTTCCAGATAGTCGAACTGAGCGCGACCCTCGCCGTTGTTCAACAGATAGCGGCCGCTGGTGCCGAGCATGAAACCGCGCCGCGTCATCAGTCGCGGCGTCACGGTCGCGTCGTAGTTCGGCGCCAGGTTCAGATACACCGGCCAGCGCAGGTCGACGCCGGTCTGGTTGGTTTCGCCGATCGTGGGAAACAGCAGGCCGCTGCGTCGCCGGTCGTCGAGCGGAAACTGGAACCAGGGCACGTACAGAATCGGCACACCGCCGAAGCGCAGCCTTGCATGGCGCGCGGTACCCAATCCGGCATCCTGATCGAGACGGATGTCGCTGGCTTCGAGATACCAGGCGTTGGAGTTGATCGGGCAGGTCGTGTACGAGGTCTTGCGCAGCTCGGCCTTGCCGTCGGTGGCGACGCGAATCTCGCCCGATGTCCCGCGTGCGCCGCGTGTCGGCAGCACGAAGTCGCTGTCACGGAACACGCCGCTGTTGTCGTTCAGGTTGAAGCGCGCGCTGCCGCTCTTGATCACCAGCTCGGGATTGCTGAACACCGACTCGGCATCGACGGTGATCAACTGCTGCGCATTGTCGTAGTCGATGTTGTCGGCGCTGATTTCCTTGGTGCCCTGGCGCACGCGTACCGAGCCCATCAACTGCGACAAGCCTTCGCGCGTCATCGACGCCGAGTCGGCTTCCACGAAGATTTTCTGGTCGAGTTCGCGTTCCTCGCCGCCGTCGGCAGACTCGACGACGGCGGTAAGCGGTGTCGTCGAATAGCGCGGCTGCGTACACATGCCCCCGTCGGCGGCGCCTGCGGCGAGACCGGGACGGAGCAGCAGGCACAGCAGGCCGGCTGCCGGCAGGACGAGGGGGCGTTGGATCATGCGGGCGCTGAGTATCGGTTTTTGGTACGGTCCGCCGCAATCGTCCGCCCCCTTTTCGTTTCCTGATCGAGCCCGATCGAGCCTCCGCATGAGCGTGTCCGTCCCTGATAGCTATGGCGCCGCCGGCGCCGCCCCCGATGCCCGCCGCGACGCGGCCCGCGCTTTCGCGCTGGCTGCACTGGGCCTGGCCGACGCGCACTTTGCACCGGCGTCGGCCGACGCCAGCTTTCGGCGCTACTTTCGCGTCGAGGCCGAAGGCCGCAGCTGGATCGTCATGGACGCGCCGCCGGAGCAGGAAAACTGCGAGCCGTTCATTCGCATCGCGGGCTTGATGCACGACGCCGGCGTCCACGTACCGCAGGTGCTGGCGCAGGACCTTGCGCAAGGCTATCTGCTGCTGTCCGACCTCGGTAGGCAGACGCTGCTGCAGGTCATCGACGCCGACAACGCCGACGAATTTTTCACCGACGCGTTCGAGCCGCTGCTGCGCTGGCAATGCGCCTCGCGTCCCGGCGTGTTGCCGGCCTACGATGAGGCCTTGCTGCGCCGCGAACTGGCGCTGTTCCCGGATTGGTACATGGCGCAGCACTTGCGCACCGCGTTTACGCCGGCGCAGGCCGCGATCTGGGAGAGCGTACAAGCGCTGCTGGTGCGCTCGGCGCTGGAGCAGCCGCAGGTCTACGTGCATCGCGACTACATGCCGCGCAACCTGATGCTCAGCGAGCCCAACCCGGGCGTGCTCGACTTTCAGGACGCGGTCTACGGCCCGATCACCTACGACGTCGTGTCGCTGTTCAAGGACGCGTTCCTGAGCTGGCCCGAAGCCCGCGTGCAAGCCTGGGCGCGCCAGTACTGGCTGCGCGCCCACGAAGTCGGGCTACCGATGCGCGCCGACTTCGACACGTTCTTCCGCGAATTCGAATGGATGGGCGTCCAGCGCCACCTGAAAGTACTCGGCATCTTTGCCCGCATTCACTACCGCGACGGCAAACCCAAGTACCTCGCCGACACGCCGCGCTTCGTCCGCTACATCCGCCAGACCGCATCCCGCCATGCCGCGCTGATGCCGCTGCTGCGGCTGTTCGACGACCTCGGGCTGATCGAGGGCTGAGCGGTGCGGTCATCGACCAGGGCTGACGGCGCCAGGAGCAAGGCGTGACGGTTGCGACGATCTTGGCTGCCGGGAAGACCGCGTCACGGTGTCGCCGCAGGCGTGGGTGCGGACGCGGGCTTCCGGACGGCGCA
>NZ_FQWZ01000004.1:92332-317115 GCF_900129825.1 Hydrocarboniphaga daqingensis
CGCGTCACGGTGTCGCCGCAGGCGTGGGTGCGGACGCGGGCTTCCGGACGGCGCAAGGAGCGAGGCGTGACGGTTGCGATGATCCTCGCCGCCGGACGCGGCGAGCGGATGCGCCCCTTGACCGACCGGCTGCCCAAGCCGCTGGTGCCGCTGGCGGGCCGCCCGTTGATCGAGCACGCGCTGGGCCGGCTGCTGGCCGCCGGGGTCCGCGACATCGTCATCAACCTCGGCTATCGCGGCGCGCAGATCCGCGAGCATCTCGGCGACGGCGCGGCCTGGGGCGCGCGCATCCGCTATTCCGAAGAGGGCGATCCGCCGCTGGAAACCGGTGGCGGCTTGTTGCATGCGTTGCCGCTGCTCGGCGCGGAGCCGTTCTTGGTCGTCAACGCCGATGTCTATGCCGAACTCGATCTGGCGCCGTTGGCAGCGCTGGCCCTTGCGCTGCCAGCGAATCGGCTGGCGCATCTGGTGCTGGTGCCCAACCCCGAGTTTCATCGTGGCGGCGACTTCGTGCTGGACGGTTATGCGATCGTCGAGCCGGCCGACCCCGCGGCGCCGCGGCTGACGTATTCGGGCATCGCCGTGCTGCGGCCGCAGCTGTTCGACGGCTGCACGCCCGGCCGGTTTCCGATGGCGCCGCTGTGGCGCGCTGCCGCCGCGCGCGGTCAGGTCGGCGGCCAGCGTTACGACGGACGCTGGTCCGACGTCGGCACGCCGCAGCGCTTGGCCGAACTGGAATCGCAGCTGCAGGCACCGCGCTGAGCCGGCGACCGGCGCGGCTTGCACAGCGCCGGTCGCGCTGACGACAATGCGGCGCCGCATGAACTTCCTCCGCCGCCACCGTTTGCTGCATGGCCTCGCGCTGCTGGCGATCCTCGCCCAGCTGCTGCTGCCGATGCGCCATGCCCTGGCGATGGCGCAGGCGGGCCACGACCCGTTGCAGATGGCGTTCTGCGGCCTGGCCTCGCCGGGTGCGCTGCAGCAGTTGCGCGACACCGCGCCGCCCGAGCTGGTGCAGGCGCTGGTGCGTGCCCGCACCGACAGCGCGGCCGCGCGTCTGGCGGTGCACGCGGCTTGCGACGACTGCGCTGGCATGTCCGCGCCGGGAACCGCCGCGCTGGGTGGCCATGTGCCGGCGTTGCAGTTGCTGGCAGCATCACCGGCCTTGCCGCGGGCCGAGCATCGGGTCGCCGTTGCGCACCGGCCCCATCTGACGCCGCCGTCGCGCGGCCCGCCGTCGATCGTCCTCATCAGCTGACCGACCCGCGCCGTCCGGCGCGGCTCTTCTGGCAGGCGGCCCGCAGGCGCGGCGCCGCGAGGTTCGACGATGTCCCACCAAGCAACAACGCCGCGCCGTTGGCCCGGCCGCCGTGCGATCTGGCGCTGGCATTTCTATGCCGGCCTGTTCTGCATCCCGTTCGTGATCTGGCTGGCGACGACCGGCTCGATCTACCTGTTCAAGCCGCAGATCGAAGCCTGGCTCGACCGCGATTACGACAGCCGGCCATTCGACGGCGCACGCGCGGCACCGTCGCGTCAGGTGCAAGCCGCGCTGGCGGCGCTGCCGGGCGCGGCGTTCGTTGCCTACGAACTGCCGCCGACGCCTGGGGCGGCGGCGCGCGTGCAGCTGCGCTACCAAGGCGAGCGCTATCGCGTGCTGCTCGATCCTGGCAGCGCCGCCGTGCTGCGCGTTCAAGCCGAAGACGAGCGACCGATGCGAGTGCTGTCCAGCTTGCACGGCAGTCTGCGGGCGGGGACACCCGGATCGCTGCTGGTGGAGTTGGCCGCGTCGTGGGCGATCGTGATGATCGTCAGCGGCCTGGTGCTGTGGTGGCCGCGGCAGGCGACCGGACTGGGCGGGGTGGTCTATCCGCGGCTGAGCCGAGGCGATGCTGGTGGACGGCGCTTCTGGCGCGACCTGCATGGTGTGATCGGCTTCTGGGTCAGCGCGCTGGCGCTGTTCCTGCTGCTGACCGGTCTGCCGTGGACCACGGTCTGGGGCGGCGGGCTGAGCGCGCTGCGTTCGGCCGCCGACCGGCTGGCACCGACGCCCGACTGGGTGATCGGCGCCGTCGACCCGCATGCCGCGCATCGTGCCGAGGCGGGCATCGTCGATGTCGCCGATGCTGACCCGCTGCCGGCACTGGATCGCGTCGTGGCCGCCGTCGAGCCGCTGCAACTGCCGGCGCCGGTGCTGGTGGCGCCGCCGAAGGCAGCCGAGCCCCGCGTCTGGTCGGTACGCGCCGAACCACAGAACCGGCCGCGCCGCGTCACGCTCAGCGTGGCCGGCGACAGCGGTCTGATTCTGAGCCGGCAGGACTTCGCGCAGCGTCCGCTGATCGACCGCATCGTCGGCACTGGTGTGGCGGCGCATGAAGGCCAGCTGTTCGGCGCATGGAACCAAGCGCTGGGCGTGTTCACCGCGTTGAGCCTGATCCTGCTGTGCGTCAGCGCCGTGGCGATGTGGTGGAAGCGCCGGCCGGCCCAGCAGCTGGGCGCGCCTGCGCCGATCGACGACGGACCGCTGCCGGCGTCGTTCGTCGCGCTGCTGGTCGGGCTGGGCCTGCTGCTGCCGATGCTGGGCCTGTCGCTGGTCGCCGTGCTGCTGACCGAGCGCACGGTGCTGAGGCGCTGGCCGGCGGCGCGCCGCTTCGTCGGCCTAGCGCCCGTTTCGAACCCAAAAAACATCTGATTGACCGACGGCATCCGCTGCGCCCGCGATCGTGGCGCCGGCTTGCCGCGTCGGTCCCAACCGAAATCGAATCCCATGAAAACATCTGTTTGTTCCGCTGCGAGCGGCGTGTTCGTCTTGCTGGCCAGTGGCAGCGCCGCTGCCCAGGTCGAGGTTGCCCAACTGGAAACCGTGTTGGTCGAAGGACGTCGGGCCGAGCCCGCCGAACCCGCCGACACGCCGGCCACGGCCGTACGCATTGACGCCGAGACGCTGGCGCAAACCACCAACCTGATCAACACTGAAGATGCGCTGAAGTACCTGCCGAGTTTGCTGGTCCGCAAGCGCTTCATCGGCGACACCAATGCCCCCGTGGCAACGCGGACGACCGGCATCAATGCCAGCGCCCGCAGCCTGATTTTTGCCGACGGTCTGCTGCTGTCGACCTTGGTCAACAACAACAACGGCAACGGCTCACCGCATTGGTTTCTGGTGCCGCCGGGCGCCATCGACCATATCGATGTGCTGTATGGCCCGTATTCGGCCGCCTATGCCGGCAACTCCTACGGCGCGGTGGTCGACATCACGACACGCGAGCCCGAGCAGTTCGAGGGCCAGATCAAGCTCAACGGCGCCTATCAGCGCTTTGATCAGTACGGTACCGACGACGCTTATCCTGCCTACGAGTTCAGCGCATCGGTCGGTGATCGCCGCGGTGCGCTGAGCTGGCGCGTCGGGCTGAACCATCTGGTCAGCGACAGTCAGCCCGTGATCTATCAGACGATTGCGCAGTCGACGACGGCGCCCGCTGATGGCGAGCCGGTGATCACGGGCGCATTCGCCGACCGCAACCGCGTCGATGCGCCGATTCAGGTGCTCGGTGCCGGCAACCTGACCCGCACGCAGCAGGACAGCTTGAGCACGCGCCTGGTTTATTCACTGACGCCGGCGCTGAAGCTGGCCTACAACGGCGCGATCTGGATCAACGATGCGACGACCCGGCCGGACAGCTACCTGTCGCTGGCCGACGGCAGCGAGTACCGCGGCGAGACGGCCGGCAGCAACGGTCGCGTCAACATCGGCGGCTTCAGCTACGCCGCCAGCGCATTGGCGCCGCTGTTCACCAACGGCCTGCTCGAACAGCAGCGGCTGACCCAGGCCCTGACGCTGAGTTACGGCGATCCAACCTGGGATTGGAGCGTGTCGGTCAGCGACTTCCAGTACCTGAAGGACGAGCAGCGCGTGTCGGCGCCCAGCTTCGGCAGCAACGGCTACCAAGCCTCGGCCGGTCGCATCGCCGATGCCGGCGATACCGGCTGGCGCACCGCTGATGCCCGCATCGGCTGGCGTCCGAACGGCGCGCATGCGCTCGGCGCCGGTCTCCACGCCGATCAGTACGAACTCGGCAGCCCGGTGTTCGATACGCGCGAGTGGGCCAGCGGCGCGCGCGGCGCGATCTTCAGCGATTCGCGTGGCAAGACGCGCACGCTCGCGGCTTGGTTGCAGGACCAATGGCGTTTTGCGCCGCAGTGGACGGCGACCGTCGGCGGCCGTTACGAACGCTGGAAGGCGTTCGACGGCTTCAATCGCAATCGCAGCGGCTCGGGTGGGACGTTCACGTACTTCGACGTCGATCAGCCGACCGTCGATCGCAGCGGCTTCTCGCCGAAGGCCACCGTCGCCTGGCAAACCACGCCGGCGCTGGAACTGAAGGCCTCGGTCGGACGCGCGTTGCGGTTCCCGACGGTGGGCGAGCTGTACCAGAACGTGGCCACCGGCACGACGTTCACGCAGGCCAATCCGGATCTGGCGCCCGAGGACGTGCTGGCCGCTGAACTGAGCGCCCACTGGCAGCGTGGCGACAACGACCTGCGCGCAACGGTGTTCCAAGAGACGGTCAAGGATCTGCTGGTGTCGCAGAACGCGCAGATCGGACCGTCGCAGACGTTCACCACCTCGTTCGTGCAGAACCTCGACAAGACGCGCCAGCGTGGCGTCGAACTGGTCGCTGCGCGGCAGAACGCGCTGATCACCGGGCTCGAACTCAACGCCAGCGCCACCTACGTCGACGCCGAGATCCTGCGTAACGACACTTACGTCGCGCCGGCCAATACGCCGGATGCGCGCTCCGTGGGTCAGCGCACGCCGTTCGTGCCGAAATGGCGGTTTACGGCGATGGCGGTCTATCGTCCCGACGATCGCTGGGCGCTGACGCTGGCCGGGCGCCATTCCACGCGCCAGTACGCCACCGTCGACAACAGCGACGTTCGTGCCGACACCTACATGGGCTTTGACGGTTACACGGTGATCGACACTCGTGTCAGCGTGCAGCTCGATGCGCATTGGCAGCTCGCTGCCGGCATCGACAACCTGAACAACGAGCGCTACTTCCTGTTCCATCCGTTCACGCAGCGCACGGCATTCGCCGAGGCCAGCTACCGCTTCTGAGCTGCGACCCGCATCAGGCAATAAAAAAGCCGCGGTCGCCGATCAGGCGACCGCGGCTTTGACTGCGTCGAGCGTAACCGCGATGCGCGCGGTTACGGCGCGATGTAGGCCAGGCGGTTCGGCGAGCCGGCGCCCGGATTGGTGACCAGGTTCGGCGTGGCCGTGCTGATCAGCGTGCTGGCGTTCTGCGCCGGCGTGGCGCCCGGGGTCACGCCGAGATAGCGCGCAACGATGCCGGCCACCAGCGGGGCAGCCATCGACGTGCCGCTCAGCGTCGACGTGCCGGTGTCGCTCTGGAAGCTCGCCGACACGACCTGGTCGCCCGGGGCAAACACGTCAAGGCAGGTGCCGAAGTTCGAGTACGAGGCGCGCGCGTCGGTGCGCGTGGTCGCGCCGACCGTGATCGCCGCCGGCACGCGGGCCGGCGACGAGCCGCAGGCATCGGCATTTTCGTTGCCGGCCGCCACGACGACGGTGACGCCGCTGTTGATCAGGTTGGTCACCGCGGTATCGAGCGCGGTCGACGCACCGCCGCCGAGGGACATGTTGGCCACGGCCGGCAGAATGCGATTGGCCGTCACCCAGTCAACGCCGGCGATGATCGTCGAGGTCGACGTCGAGTTGGCGCAGCCGAACACGCGCACCGGATGGATCAGCGACTTCTTGGCGATGCCGTAGCTGGTGCCCAGCGCCGTGCCGCCGACGTGCGTGCCGTGGCCGTTGCAGTCGCTGGTGTTGGTCGGGTCCGGCGTCGGGCAGCCAACGCCGAGCAGCGAGCACAGCAGGCTGCCGCTGCTATTGGGCGCAAAGTTGCGGCCGGCGCCGATGCGGCCGGCGAAGTCGACGTGAGTCGAGCGCAGGCCGGTATCGATGATGTAGACGTGGGCGCCGACGCCGGCGTTCGACGGATAGCTGTAGGTGCCCGACAGCGGCAGCGTGCGCTGGTCGGCGCGATCCAGGTTGTAGATGGCGTTGGTCTGCGTGTCGACCAGTTCGAGGAACTGGTCCTGCTCGATGTAGGCGACGCTGCGATGGTTGGCCAGCGCGCGGGCGGCGATTTCCGGCAGGCGCACGGCGAAGCCCTTAAGCGCGCGGTCATAGACCTGCAGCAGTTCACCGCCGCCAACGTTGCCGACCAGGCCCAGCGCGATGTTGCGGACCGGCGTGCGCGCTGCTTCGGGCTTGAGTACGACGATGTACTGGTCGGCAATGACGCGGTTGCCTTCCGGGACATTCAACGGGGCGCTCGTGGCGGCGCTCGCGACGGCCAGGCCGGCGAGCGCGATAGCGGCTTGGGCCGCGCGCTTGAAGATGGGGTTCACAGGGTTCTCCGCTGTTTGTGACCGTCTCGGTCGTTGTGGCATCGCCACCTTGCGACGCCTGCCCCGACTCTAGCCAAAGCCGGCGCCGACGAACAGATGGGTTTCCCTGGTCGAGCGGTCGCTCTGCCGGCTTGCGCTACTGGATACGCCGGACTTTGATCGACGTACGGTGACCGTCGAAATGCATCCAGTAGCTGCCGATGAAATTGCGCTCGATCGTCACCGCTGGATCGCGCAGGTCGAGCAGCAGTTCGCGTGAATCGAGGTACTGCCAGACCTGGCCGTTATCGAGCTTCAGTCGGCTGCCGCGGAACAAGCTGTCGACGGTGCCGACGACGCGCGCCTGCAACTGCTGCGGCGAGGCCGCCGTGATTTCTTTGCGGCGCAGCGCTTCGGCGCCGAAGTTGGCATCCGTTGCGGCTTCGTTCGCGGTCGCGGTCGCGGTCGCGGTAGTCGCAGCGGCTGCTTCAGTGGGCGCCGACGCCGTCGGCGCGGGTGCGGCCGTCGGCGGGACCGGCGCAGCGATGTCGACCGCTGCCGCGCTTGCGGCGGCGGGCGCCGAGACGACAGCCGGCGTCAGCGCGTCGTAGCAGGCCAGCCGCGCGGCAGCATCGCCGATCGAGCGGCAATGCTGCAGTTGCGCATCGGCCACGGCCGCAGCCGGCGCGGCCGCGCAGCCCAGGGCCGCGGCCACCATCCATCGAGCCCAGGTGCTGCTCACAGGACGTGCGACGCCTGTTGATCGGCGTGGTAGCTGGACCGCACCATCGGGCCGCTGGCCACATGCGAAAACCCCATCTTTTCGCCGAGCACGCGCAGGCGCTCGAACTCGTCGGGGTGTGCGTAGCGCATGACCGGGTGGTGGTGCTTGGACGGCGCCAGATACTGGCCCAGCGTCAGCATGTCGACCTTGTGTGCACGCAGGTCTTCCATCACCTGCTCGATCTCGCCGGGTTCTTCGCCCAGGCCCAGCATCAGGCCGGACTTGGTCGGCACATTCGGGTGAAAGCCCTTGAAGCGCTCTAGCAGATCCAGCGACCACTGATAGTCAGAGCCAGGCCGAGCTTGCTTGTACAGGCGCGGCACCGTTTCCAGGTTGTGGTTGAACACGTCCGGCGGCGTGTCCTTGAAGATCGTCAGCGCCGGGTCCATGCGGCCGCGGAAGTCGGGGACCAGCACTTCGATCGTCAGCTGCGGCGACAGCGCACGCGACTCGCGGATGCAAGCCGCAAAGTGCGCCGCACCGCCGTCGAGCAGGTCGTCGCGGTCGACGCTGGTGATGACCACGTACTTGAGCTTCAGCGCCGCGATGGTCCGCGCCAGATTGCCGGGTTCGTCGGTGTCCAGCGGCTTGGGGCGACCATGGCCGACGTCGCAGAACGGACAGCGACGCGTGCAGATGTCGCCCATGATCATGAAGGTCGCGGTGCCCTTGCCGAAGCATTCCGACAGATTCGGGCAGCTGGCTTCTTCGCAGACGGTATGCAGCTTCTGCTCGCGCAGGATGCCCTTGATCCGGTCGACTTCCTGGCTCTGGCCCAGGCGGACGCGGATCCATTCCGGCTTACGCAGCAGACCTTCGGCCGGGGCTTCGACCTTGACCGGAATGCGCGCCATCTTCTCGGCGCCGCGGAGTTTGACGCCCGCGACGACCGGGGCAGGGCGGGCGGGAGCGGGGGTTTCAGGAGGGACGGACATGGCAGCCGCGCAGATAGAAGCCAGCGCGCAGTTTACGCCGATGCCGCGGCCGGCTGCGGATTCAGGCGGCCGCGCGTGCCGGCTGGTTGCTGGCGGGCTGTGGCGTCGGCGGCAGCGGTTGCAGCACGGCGACGATCGCGTCGCGCGCCAGGCTCGCCAGCGCGTTGCGGTCCTGTGTGCCAGGCTCGATCGGCGGCAGATACTGCACTTCGACGTCGAGTCCCGGATTACGCAACATCGCCAGGATGTGCCACAGCAGCGTGTCATCGCCGACGTAGGGCGCGATGTTGCGGCCGTCGGCTGTACGGCCGTAGCGGATCGCCACGGGCTGCACCGGCAACTGCGCGTCGACCGCCGCTGCAAACAGCCGGGCATGGAACGGCAATACCGACTCACCGCTGGTGGTCGTGCCTTCGGGGAAGATCGTGACGCTGCCGCCGCGTTGCAGG
Source organism: Hydrocarboniphaga daqingensis (assembly GCF_900129825.1). Classification (GTDB taxonomy): domain Bacteria; phylum Pseudomonadota; class Gammaproteobacteria; order Nevskiales; family Nevskiaceae; genus Hydrocarboniphaga; species Hydrocarboniphaga daqingensis. Next base: position 100,921 of record NZ_FQWZ01000004.1, read on the forward strand.
AACGGCGTCAGGTGCTCCAGCAGCGGCCGGGTGCCACCACGGCCCCGGCGCAGATAGAACGTACCGGCTGCGGTTGCCAGTTGGCCGATGATCGGCCAGTGCCGGACTTCGGCCTTGGACACGAAGCGGGTCGGCTCGCAGGCGGCAATCAGCGAGATGTCCAGCCACGAGACATGGTTGGCAACGGTGACGTGGCCGCCGGTCACCGGTGCGCCGATGATGCGGATGCGCAAGCCGAAGATGCCGAACAGGCGCTGATTCCACCACTGCGTCAGCAATTCGGGGCGGACGCGCCCGGTGAACGGCAACAGCAGCATCACCACCAGGATCAGGCCCAGCAGCAAGTGGGCCGTCAGCCAGACACTGCGATAGGCGAATCGTCCTGCTGTCGCCAGCACGCTCAGGCCTGGACGCGCACGACCGTCGCGCTGGTCGCTGGCTGGATGCCGAGGAAATGGCGCGCGTAACGGGGGCAGATGTCGGAAACGTTCAGCAGCATGAACACGTCGGCGCAGTTGAAGTCCTGATCCCAGTATGCATCGCCGCAGGCCTTGGCGCCGAGGCTGACATAGGCCTTCAGCAGCGGCGGCATCCGCACCTTGTCCGGCGGCGCGATGTCGCTGGCCGGCAAGCTGTGGTACGGACGTACGCGCTGATAGCTCGGCGCCATGTACTTGGCCTGCACCTGGCGCAGGATCGCATGCGCCTGCGCGCCGCCATCTTCCAGGCCGATGCTGGCGCAGCCGAACAAGTAGTCGTAGCCATTGCGCGTGAAGAACGCCGCCAAGCCCTGCCACAGCGTGGCAATCACCGCACCGCTGCGGTAGTCGGCGTGGACGCAGGTGCGGCCCACTTCCATGACGCGGCCCGGCAGCGAGTCGATCATGCTCAGCTCGAACTCGCCGCTGGAGTAAAAACCACCGGCGCGTGCAGCGGCCTCGTCGGTCAGGATGCGCGTGCAGGCAACCAGCTTGCCGTCGGCGTCGCGAACGATCAGGTGCTGGCAGTGCGCGTCGTATTCGTCGCGGTCGACGCCGTCGGCGCCGCCGTCGATCTGCGCGCCCAGTTCGCCGGCAAAGATCTGGTACCGCAGCTTCTGGGTTTCGAGAATCGCCTGGGGCGTGGTGGCGAAGCTGGCCGTGAAGCGGGCTTCGGTCTTGGATTCGGCGGCGCTGGCAATGATCTGTGACATAGGGTCAGTCCTTTCGCAGTGCGCGAGACTCTATGGACGACAGGTTGAGCCGATGTGACTCCGGCGTGACGATTTGCTTACATTCGCGACGGTGCGCCGTCGTTCCGTGACGGCGCATGACAGCCTGCAGCAAACGCGCTACGGCGCTGGTGGGATCGCCCAGTCCGGATGCGATTGCGGCGACGCCCAGACGCGCTGGTGCAGCCGCGACAGCGAAATCGGATCCGACAGCAAGGTGTTGCGCTGGCGCTCGTCGAGTTGGTCGGGACCGCCGCTGAGCGCGGCTTCGACCAGGGCATCGCGCTGCTTGCGCGCGTCCGACGACAGCCGCAACCGCGGGATGCTGTCCGCCGCGAGCATTGCGTTCATCACCGGGTCGACGACGGCTTCGACGAAGCCTGCCTTCAGGCGACGGCCGCGGCGCAGCGCGAGGCGCATCCAACGCAGTTCACGCGGCGCCAGTGATTCTTCCGGGATCAGGAACATGCGAGCGGCGCGCAAGGCCCGGCCCGGACGCACTCGGGACGACAGCACCGACAGCGGGATCGCCAGCATCATCGACCCGACCACTGGCAGCAGCCACAACAGAAACTCCGGTTGCAGCCAATAGACGAAGCCGGCCCACACCAGGCCGAGCACGGTGCCGCCCCAATGCTGGGTGAATGCGTCGGCCCAATGCGTTTCGGCATCGTCGCGCGGCGGAGACTTCCAGGTGATGGCGACGCCCAGCAAGCCGAGCGTGACGAACTTGGCGTGGAACAGCATCCGGATCGGTGCCAGTGCGGCCGAAAACAGCGATTCGAGTACGACGCTGAAGAACAGCCGGATCGGCCCGCCGAAGCCGCGCCACTGACTCGGCTTGACGATCACCAGCAGCGCCGCCAGCAATTTGGGCAGCCACAACAGCGTGGCCGTGGCGCCGAACAAGCGCGCTGCCCATTCCGGATGCCACTCGGGCCAGTTCGGGAACAGCTGGTAGCTCTGCGTAAAGTAGACCGGCTCGCTGAGCACGTTGACGGCCAGCAGCGCCGTCGACAGCACCAGGAACAGGAACCACAACGGCGCGGACAAGTAGGCCATGACACCGGTCATGAACACCGCGCGGTGCGCCGGGTGCAGGCCCTGGGCCATGAACAGCCGGAAGTTCATCAGATTGCCCTGGCACCAGCGGCGGTCGCGCTTGAGTTCATCAAGCAGCGTCGGCGGCATTTCTTCCCAAGAACCGGGCAGGTCGTAGGCGATCCAGACGCTCCAGCCGGCGCGGCGCATCAGCGCCGCCTCGACGAAGTCATGGCTCAGGATCTCGCCCGACAGCGAGCCCTTGCCCGGCAGCTTGCTCAGCGCACAGTGCCGCATGAACGGCGCCACGCGCAGGATCGCGTTGTGGCCCCAGTAGTGGCTCTCACCGAGCTGCCAGAAGTGCAGGCCAGCCGTGAACAGCGGGCCGTAGACGCGGGTCGCGAACTGCTGGATGCGCGCGTACATCGTTTCGCGGCCCGAAGCCCAGGGCGCGGTCTGGATGATGCCGGCGCTCGGGTTGGCTTCCATCAGCTGGGTGAGCCGCACCAAGCAGTCGCCCGACATCACGCTGTCGGCGTCCAGCACGACCATGTAGTTGAAGCGGCTGCCCCAGCGCCGGCACCAGTCGGCGACGTTGCCGCTCTTGCGACGGATCCGGTGCGTGCGCCGCCGGTAATGGATGTGGCCGAAGCCGTTGACCTCGCGGCACATCGTCAGCCACGCATTGAGCTCGGCGACGCGCGTGTCGGAGTCGATCGAGTCCGACAGCACGAAGAACTCGAAATGTTTGAGCTTGCCGGTGCGCGCGATGCTGTCGTAGGTGGCGCGGACGCCGGCGAACACGCGCGCCACGTCCTCATTGAAGATCGGCACCAGGATCGCCGTCTTGCTGTCGGCGGCGATCGGGTGGTCGGCCGCGGTGTGCGCGTTGATCGAGTAGCGGTCACGACCCCACAGCAGCACCCAGAAGCCCATCAGTGCGGTCCAGAAGCCCGAGCCGACCCAGGCGAACAGGATCGCGTACAGCACCAGGATGATCATCTCCAGCCAATGGCTGCCGTGATAGGGCAGCACGGCGGTCATCAGGTACACGGCCAGATAGGTCTGGCCGATGACGAAGCCCAGCAGCACCAAGCGGCGCAGTGTGGCCGCCCAGCGCCAGCGTCCGACCGGATCGGGCGAGTCGGGCTTGACGTCTTCGTCCAGCCGCGACGCCAGCCGGCCGCGTTTGCCGAACGTGCTGCGCCACAGGCGCTGGACCGGATTGGTCGACCACGGACGCGGGCTCATGAACGCCCGGCTGATCGGCGGCATCGTGTGCAGCCGGGTGCGACCGTGGTTGTCGGTCTGGATGACCTTGCGCGTCTGCTCGTCGAGCCGACGGCTGTCTTCGGGCCAGATCTGATGCAGACGCTCGGGCATCGACTGCCAGGCCGGCGAGGGCGTATCCGCGGGCAGCGGTTGCGCCGACAGACCGGAATGGACCGTCGTCCAGGGGTCTTGAGCGCTCAGTGCAGCCTGAAGCAATTGCTGGCGCCGCTCGGCCGACAGGCGCAAGCGTTCGAGATAGGCCGCAACGCGGCCGGCCGGGGCCGATACAGGGACTTGGGGATCGTTCACGACGGTATTGTGCCGCAATGCAGCAGGTCGGTCTGCGCGTTGACGTGGCCGCCGCTTACGGCGGCAGGATGTAGCTCCAGGTCTCGGAGATCGCTTCCTGGTCGCGACGCAGGAAGGCGCGCATTTCGACCGGCTTTTCGGCATCGAGCCGGCGGAAGCGGAAGCTCAGTCGCCAGCCGCCGGTGGCCTCGTTCGGAAACACCTGGCGCTCGAGCAGCTCGCCGTTGTCCGACAGCCACAGGCCCGGGAACACCTTGTCGTCCTTGCCCAGGCCGGTCAGTGCCGGGCCTTGGAAGTCGACCATCATCCGGAACGTATTGTCCTGCTCGCGCTGCCAGCCGTGGCCGCGGCGCGACTGCGCCACCGCGCTGGTCGGGGGCGCGGTGATCTCGCTGCGCTGCCAGGCCACCGAGTAGCTGATGTCGACCGGCTTGCCGGGCGCCGCGGCCTCGTCGCGGACCCAGTAGGCCACGATGTTGTCGTTGGTTTCGTCCGGCGACGGAATCTGGACCAGTTCGACGCGGCCGGCGCCCCAGTTGCCCTTGGGCGTAACCCAGGTGCTGGGGCGCTTGTCGTAACGCGCTTCGAGGTCTTCGTAGCTGGCGAAGTTGCGATCACGCTGCATCAGGCCGAAGCCTTTCGGATTGGTCGTCGAAAAGCTGGTGACCAGCAGCCGGCGCGGGTTCGACAGCGGCCGCCAGATCCACTCGTCGCTGCCGGTATGCACCAGCAAGCCGTCGGAGTCGTGGACTTCCGGCCGGTAATCCTCGACGGCCGAGCGCTGGTTTTCGCCGAAGAAGAACATGCTGGTCAGCGGCGCGATGCCGAGCTTGTCGACTTTTTCGCGCAGGAACAGCCGGGCGTCGACGTCCATCAGCGTGGTCGTGCCGGGCTTGAGCTCGAAGCGGTAGGCGCCGGTGACGCGACGCGAGTCGAGCAGCGCGTAGATCACCAGATGGTCGTCCTTGGCCGACGGCCACGCCAGCCAGAACTCGGTGAAGTAAGGGAATTCCTCGCCCGACAACTGCGCGGTGTCGACCGCCAGACCGCGCGCCGATAAACCGTAACGCTGGTCCTTGCCCAGTGCGCGGAAGTAGCTGGCGCCCTGGAACACGAGCACTTCGTCCTTGTAGCCGGGGCCATTGACGTTGGCGTGGACGCGGAATCCGGCGAAACCGATGTCCTTGAACTTGGTCGGGTCCAGCTGTTTGTTGTTGCCGTAATCGAAGTCGGCCGGGTTGAACGGCACCGGCTGGGCGCCGCCCGTGCCGATCAGGTTGATCCGGACCGGCACGTTGTAGACGCCGCCCGGGTGGAAGAACTGCACTTCGAACGGCAGCTTGCGGCTGCGCCACAGTGCCTTGTCCGGCTTGAACCGAATGTCGCGGACCTGGTCGTAACCCAGGTCGGCAAGGTCGCGCGGCAGCGCGGCGTCGGGTTTCTTGTAGGGCGTGCCGGCCAGGTCCTGAGCGCGCTTGGCGACGTCCTCGAAACCGAAGGCGAAAGCAGGCAGCACACTGAGGGCCAGCAGGCATGCGAACAAGCGGCCCGCGGCGGCAGGCGTCCGAAGCGACATTGATGAGTCCAGAAAAAAGCCAGAGTGATGAATAGTCTACGGGGATCGAGCTGAACGAGAAATGCGGACGGTGCGCATTGCCGGATCAGCCGCGCAAGCGGTCGCGCACCTGTTGCAGCGCGCGCAGGCAGGCCAGCCGCTGGTCCGCATTCAAATCGGCAAACGCCTCGTCACGGACGGCGCGAACCAGCGGCAGGATCGTGCGGATCAGTTCGCAGGCCGATGCCGTCAGCACGATGTGGCGGATGCGACGGTCGCCAGCGATCGGCCGTCGTTCGATCCACTGCTTGCGCTCGAGCCTGTCCAGCAGCCGCACCAGCGTGGGCGCTTCGATGTCGAGTTGGCGCGCCAGCTCGATTTGCGTCAGCGGCTGGCCAGCGCGGTGCAGTACCAGCAACGGTCGCCACTGCGCCTGCGACAGGCCCAAGGGTTCGAGGCGGCGGTCGACAGCCGCCCGCATCATCCGGTTGAGATCGCGCATTAGCACGGCCAGCTCTTCTTCGACGCTGCCGTCGTTGAGCGGGTCGGGACAGCCGGTGGCGACGCCAGCGTTCAAATCGGTCATCATGTCGAAAGGTTAGCATGCTATCGATTAGCATCTAACCAATCGCCGCCGGCGGTATCCGCCCGTCATGCCCGGATCGCGGGCTCAAGCCAAGGATTGCGATGCGCCTGTCTCGTCCCCTTCATCACACCACCGTGTTGTCGGTGCTCTGCGCACTGGCCGTCGGCGCTTGCTCCAAGGCGTCCGCTCCTCCGCCACCCCCGCCGGTGCCGGTGACGCTGGCCACGGTGACGCCGCGCGCGGCTACGGTGACGATCGACTACGTCGGTGAGATCGACGCGATCAACACCGTCGAGATCCGGCCGCGGGTCGGCGGCTTGCTCGAAAAGCAGGCGGCGCTTGAAGGCGAACGGGTCAAGCGCGGACAAGTGCTGTTCCGGATCGATGCCCAGCCCTACGTTGCCGCGCTGGCCAACGCCAAAGCCGCGTTGGCGCAAGCCCAAGCCACGCTGGACCAAGCGCAGCGCGATCTGACGCGCGTGCAGCCGCTGTCGGAGATCAACGCCGTCAGCCAGCAGGAATACGACGCGGTGGTGACGCGCACCAACGCCGGCAAGGCAGCCGTCGAAGCCGCTCGCGCTGGCGTGCAGACCGCGCAGCTGAATCTGGACTACACCAATGTCAGTTCGCCGATCGACGGGCTGGTCGGCCGCGCGCAGTTCCGCACCGGCGGTCTGGTGACCGCCTACACCTCGCTGCTGACCACCGTCTACGACACGACGACGATGTACGTAAATTTCAGTATCAGCGAACAACGGATGCTGGAGTTGCAGCGCCAGTGGGGCGGACGCGAACCGTCCGGCAAGTCGGCGTCGCAGTTCCGTATCGTGCTCGCTGACGGCTCGGAGTATCCGCAGCCGGCGCGGCTCAACTTGATTGATGCTGCGGTTGATCGCACCACCGGCACGCTGCCGGTGCGGCTCGAAGTACCCAACCCCGACGGCACGCTGCGCGCCGGGCAGTTTGCGCGCGTCGTGGTGGCGGCGCAGAACCTGCCCGATGCGATCCTGGTGCCGCAGAAAGCCGTGCAGGAACTGCAGGGCAAGACCTACGTCTGGAAGGCCGATGCCGACGGCAAGGCGGTGTCGCAGGACGTGCGCATGGGTGCGCGGATCGGCAGTGACTGGCTGGTGCAGGACGGCTTGAAGGCCGGCGACCGCATCGTCGTCGACGGCTTCGGCAAGGTACGTCCCGGCGTGATTCTCAGCGACGCGCCGCCGACAGCGCCCGCTGCCTCAAAGAGCTAGCGCGATGGTCAACTTCTTCATCGACCGGCCGATCTTCGCCACGGTGCTGTCGATCATCATCACGCTGGCCGGCGCGATCGCGCTGAGCCAGTTGCCGATCGCCCGCTTTCCGCCGATCACGCCGCCGTCGGTCGTCGTGTCGGCGAGCTTTCCGGGCGCCGATGCAAGCACGGTCGAAGCCTCGGTGGCCGCGCCGATCGAGCAGCAGGTCAACGGCGTGCGCAACATGCTGTACATGAACAGCAAGAGCGCCAACGACGGCAGCTATTCGCTGAACATCACGTTCGACATCGGCACCGATCAGGATCTGGCCGCCGTCGACGTCCAGAATCGGCTGTCGATCGCGCAGCGCCAGCTGCCAACCGACGTGACGCGGGCCGGCGTCAGCGTGTTCAAACGCCAGCCGCAAGTGCTGATGATCACCGCGCTGCGTGCCAGCGATCCGCGCTACGACTATTTGTTCTTGTCGAACTACGCCACGCTGAACGTCTACGACGCGCTGGCGCGGATTCCCGGCGTGGGGCAGGTGGTGGTGCTTGGCGCTCGCGACTACGGCATGCGCGTCTGGCTCGACCCCGACCGCATGGCGCGACTCGGCATCACCACGCAGGACATCAACGCCGCGCTGACCGAACAGAACGTGGTCGCGCCCGCCGGCGCGATCGGCGCTGAGCCGATCCCGAAAGGGCAGCAGAAGCAGTATTCGGTGCGCGTCCAGGGCCGCCTGTCCAATCCCGCCGAGTACGAGAACATCGTGCTGCGCTCGCGCAGCGACGGCTCGGTGGTGCATCTGAAGGATGTCGCGCGGATCGAACTCGGTGCCACGGACTATGGTCGCTCGTCGCTGCTCAACGGCACGCCGGTGGCGATGATCGCGGTCTATCAGTTGCCCGATGCCAATGCGCTGGATGTGGCGCGGCGCGTGCGCGCGGCGATGGCCGATCTGTCGAAGACCTTCCCACAGGGCATCGACTACGTCGTGCCGTTCGACACCACGCTGTTCGTCACCGAGTCGGTGCGCGAAGTCCAGCACACCTTCGTCGAAGCCGTGCTGCTGGTGCTGCTGGTCGTGTTCGTGTTCCTCGAAAACTGGAGGGCCACGCTGATCCCGATGCTGGCCGTGCCGGTGTCATTGATCGGCACGTTCTCGGTATTCGTCGCGCTCGGGTTTTCGATCAACACGCTGACGCTGTTCGCGTTGGTGCTGGCGATCGGCCTGGTCGTCGATGACGCGATCGTCGTCGTCGAAGCGGTCACCGAGAAAATGGTCGAGCACAAGATGCCGGCGCGAGAGGCCACGCGAGCGGCGATGAAGGACGTCACCGGCCCGGTGATCGCGATCGCCCTGGTGCTGTCGGCGGTGTTCATCCCGGTGGCATTTCTGCCGGGCCTCACCGGCCAGTTCTACCGGCAGTTCGCACTGACGCTGTCGGTGTCGGTGTTGCTGTCGGCCCTGGTGGCGCTGACGTTCACACCAGCGCTATGCGCGCTGCTGCTCAAGCCGCCGCCGGAGCAGCCGTCACGCAGCCCGCTCGGCCGATTCTTCGGTGCGTTCAATCGCGGCTTCGCCCGCGTCACGCAGCGCTACAGCCGCAGCGTGCGTTTTGCGATCCGCCGTTCGGTGATTGCGCTGACCGTGTTCGCTGCGCTGACGCTGGCCGCGCTATGGCTGCTGATGGCGCGCCCGACCGGCTTCCTGCCCGACGAGGATCAAGGTTATCTGATCATGGCGGTCAATCTGCCGCCGGCCGCAACGCAGCAGCGCACGCAAGCCGTTGTCGAGCAAGCGCGGCAGATCATCAGCGCTCAGCAGGAGACGCTGAACATGGTGTCGCTGGTCAGCTTCAATCTGCTGACCGGCGTCAATTCCGCAAACAACGCGACGATCTTCGTCACGCTCAAGCCCTGGTCCGAGCGCAGCGGCCCGGATCAGTCGTCGACCGCGCTGGTCAAGCGACTCAGCGGCGCGCTGTCGCAGATCCAGGACGCGAACTTCATCGTGCTCAATCCGCCGTCGATTCCCGGTATCGGGGCGGCGGGCGGGTTCGAGTTCGTGCTCGAAGATCGATCCGGCGGCGACATCCGCAACTTCAACAGCGTGCTGCAACAGTTTCTCGGCGATGCGGCGAAGCGGCCGGAGCTGACGCGCGTGTTCTCCCAGTACAACGCCAACTCGCCGCAGATCGAATATGTGATCGACCGCGAGCGCGCCAAGACGCTCGGCATTCCGCTGTCGGACATCTTCGGTTCGCTGCAGACCTTCCTCGGCGGCAGCTACGTCAACGACTTCAATCTGTACGGACGCACGTTCCGCGTCACGGCACAGGCCGAAGGCGAGTTCCGCGCAACGCCTGAGGCGGTCAATCATCTGTACGTGCGATCCAGCACTGGGCATATGGTGCCGTTGTCGACGCTGGTATCGATCAAGACCAACAGCACCTCCGAGTACATCGAGCGCTACAACGTATTCCGCGCGGCCACGATCAACGGCTCGGCGGCGCCCGGTTACAGCTCGGGCGAGGCGGTCGCGGTGATGGAGCAACTGGCGCAAACGCTGCCCGCCGGCTTCACATTCGACTGGACCGGCGTGACCTATCAAGAGAAGAAATCCGGCGGGCAGGCGCCGTACATCTTTGGCTTGGCGCTGCTGTTCGTATTTCTGGTACTGGCCGCGCAGTACGAAAGCTGGGCGGTGCCGTTCGCGGTATTGCTCGGCATTCCGTTCGCGGTGTTCGGCGCCTACCTCGGGCTCACGGTACGCGGCATGGCCAACGACATCTACGCGCAGATCGGCTTGGTGATGCTGATCGGCTTGGCGGCCAAGAACGCGATCCTGATCGTCGAGTTCGCCAAGCTGGCTCACGAACGCGGCATGCCGCTGGTCGAGGCTGCGATCGAAGGCTCGCGACTGCGCTTGCGGCCGATCCTGATGACCTCGCTGGCCTTCATCCTCGGTACCTTGCCGTTGGTGATCGCCACCGGCGCCGGCGCCGGTGCGCGCCAGGTGCTCGGTACCGCCGTGGTGTTCGGTATGCTGGCCGCCACTCTGATCGGCATCTTCATCACGCCTGTGTTCTACGTCTTGATCCAAGGGCTCAGCGAACGAATGCGACGTCGCCCGCGCGGTCCGTCTCTGGGCACCGATAGCGGGAGCGTCGCATGAGACGACTGACCCTGATGGCCGCCGCGGCGCTGCTGTCGGCGTGTGCGCTGGGCCCCGACTATCAGCGTCCGGATCTGCGACTGCCGGCGCAGTTCCGTCTCGACACCAGCGGCTCAACCGACTCGCTCGGTGATAGCGGCTGGTGGCAGGTCTATCGTGATCCGACGTTGGCCGAATTGATCGCACGCGCGCTGCAGAACAACCTCGACGTGCGCATCGCGGCGGCTCGGGTCGATCAGGCTCGTGCCAGCCTGCAGGCGACCGGACTGCAATTGCTGCCGCAGTTGTCGGCCGGCGCCAGTCTTGGCGAGCAACGCGTGTCGACGTTCAGCGCGCCGCTGCCCGATCGTCGCTTCGAGCGCAGTTCGCTGTCGGCCGATCTTTCCTGGGAGCTGGATTTCTGGGGCCGTATCCGCCGCACTCGCGAAGCGGCCCGCGCCGACCTGCTGGCGTCGGACGCGTCGCGCCAGGCGGTCAAGGTGTCGCTGGTCGCCGCCGTCGCCACGCAATACTTCACGCTGCTGGCGCTGGACCAGCAGCTGGACATCACCCGCGCCACCTTGGAGCTGCGCAAGGCTTTCGTCGACCTGACGCAGGCGCAGTTCGAGCGCGGCACCGTCAGCGGCCTGGACGTGGCCACCGCGCAAGCGCAGCTGGCCACGGCACAGGCCAACGTACCGACGCTGGAGCGTCGCATCGCGCAGACCGAAAACCAGCTGAGCCTGTTGCTCGGTGGCGATCCTGCAGCGGTTGCGCGACCGCCACACGAGCTGGCGTCGCAGCCGGTGTCGCCGTCGCTGCCGCCCGGGCTGCCGTCGTCGCTGCTGGAGCGCCGTCCCGACCTGCGCCAAGCCGAGCAGGCGCTGGTGGCGGCCAATGCCCGTGTCGGCGTCGCCAAGGCGGCGCTGTTTCCGACGATCTCGCTGACCGGGTCCTACGGCAGCCTGTCCAACGAGATGTCGCAGTTGTTCACCAGTCCGGCCGAGAACTGGTCGATCGGCGTCAATCTGCTGCAGCCGCTGCTCGATGCCGATCGCAACCGTTATCAGGTCGACTTTGCTGATGCCGGCCGCCGCGTCGCGCTGCTCGGCTACGAGCGCAGCGTGCGCACCGCGTTCCGCGAAGTCGCCGATGCGCTGGTCGGGCGCCAGAAAACGGCGGAATACGAGGCGGCACAGGCCGCGCTGGTTAGCGCCCAGAACGACGCGCATGAGATCGCGTTGGCGCGCTACAAGGTCGGCTATTCGTCGTACTTCGACGTGATCAACGCCGACCGCGATCTGTTCGCCGCCAAGCTGACGCTGACCCAGGCGCGGCTCGACACGCTGCTCGCCAGCGTGCAGCTGTATCAGGCGCTCGGTGGTGGGTGGCAGGCCGCGCCGCCGCCGGCTGCTGCAACCGGCGGCTGACGCCACAGCAGAAGCGGCGCGCTTACTCGGTCAGCCGCTGTTCGCTTTCTTTGGCCGCAGCCACTTCATCGGCGTGGAACGGGAAGCGCAGCCACTGCTTCTGCGCGTAGGCCTCGGTGAAATCGCGGTAGTGCGGATTGGCCGGATCGGTCGACTGCGAATAGGTGACGAAGCCTTCGGCGCGCACGCGCGCGCTGCTGCCGCTGCCTTCCCACGTCACGGTCTGGATATAGCTGTTGCCGAAGTCCACCGGATAGCCTTCGCGGCCGATCGGCCCGCTGGTGCTGGCGATCGTGAACGCGCCTTCGAAGCCTTCGCCGCCGATCACCGGAATCGGCTCGCCGTTGGGACGGCGGCTGACACCGGAGTGCTGGATCTGGCCCATCGGCGTATCGAGCGCGATGCCGGCTGCGTTCACCGCCGCGATGCCGTCACTGAATGCGCTGCGCACTTGCGGCGAGGCGGTGTTCAAGTCGCGCGGCGTATTGACCGGGTCGTCCAGGTCGAACGGCGTGTTCCATAGCGCGGTGGCCGACGCGGCGTTGCGGAAGAATTCGCGCCACAGATGCCCGCCAACCGAGTCGACGTTGTCGGCCCGGTCCCATTGCGCCAGCACCGCACAGGCGGCCGCTTGCGTGCCGCCAGCGCACAGGTCGGCGACGACCGCGTCGCGCGCCAGTTCCGCGCTGTAGATCTGGCTCGACAGCACGGTCTGCTGCAGCGTCGGCAGGTCGAATGTGCGGCCGGGCCGACCATCACTGCCGTCGAGCCGGCGCAGCACCTGCAGCAGGCCCAGCCGCGTGCGCAAGCTGCGTTCGGTGCCCTCGTCGCCGATGATCCGGGCAAAGCCGGTGATCGGCGCGGCAGGGTTGGTCAGCCAATAGCTGTCGTTGGAGTTGTGGACGAAGTCGTCGCGCTCCAGCGTCGGCAGATTGCCGGGGCCGAAGATGCCGGGTGCCGGCGCGTCGGCGTCGGTGTCCCACTGGCATTGCGCGCGATTGCCATACAGCAGCGGCAGGCCCGGCACCAACGCGCCGACCAGCGTGCCGGTGATCGGCGGCTTGCAGGCGGCGACCTTGGCATCGGGCACATTGGGCACGACGGTGACGTCGCCGTAGTACGCGCGTCCGTCCGGTCCCGAGGCGACCGTATTGACCCACGGCGTGCCGAGGATGCTTTTGTGCAGGCTTTTGAATTCGTCGAGGCTGGTAGCCAGATTCCAGCGGTAGAACTGGTCGATCAGCCGGGTGTTTTCGTAGTTGGCGTCGCGCATCGTGAAGCCGGTGGTCGTCGTCCAGCCCAGTACCGGCACGCCTGCCGCGCTGATTTCGAGCATCGGCCCGTACTGCGTTCGATACAGCGTGCGCGTCTGCGTGCTCAGGCTGCCGTCGGCTTCGGCCACCTGGATCGATAGCGGTACGGCCTCCATGTCCTTGAGCTGGCCTTCGTAGAAGTACTGCGTCGGCTTGAGCGGGTTCAGCGCCAGTTGGTACAGCGTGAATCGGTAGGCGGTCGATACCGTATGGCTCCACGCCAGCTTGTCGTTGAAGCCGATCAGCGCCAGCGGCACGCCGTACAGGCCGACGCCCATGATGTCGAGCCGCCCCGGTATCGTCAGATGCGCCAGATACAAGCGCTCGGTGCCGGTCCACGGAAAGTGCGGATTGCCGAATACGATCGGTTGGCCGGTGGCGCTGGCCTGCTTGCCGAGCGCGTACATATTGCTGCCGAAGCGGTGCTCGCGCAGCCGCGCGAACGGTTCGGCGTCCGGCGACAGCCGCGCCAGCGCGGCGTTGTTCAGCGCATCTTGCGCAGTGCCGCGCGCCGCGCTGGCCGTCGGCGGAATCAGCGGCGGCTGAGCCGTGGCGATTTCGGTGGTCAGCGCACTGCCGCTGGCGATCACCGCCAGCCGCAGGAACCGCCGGTACATGTCGTCCTCGGTGATGTTCTGCAGCCAGGGCTTGCCGGCACAGGCAACGTGCCGGCCTGGGTGCTGGCCGGCCTTCAGTTCACCGATGTAGCGATTGAAGCCGGCGACGTAGCCGCGCGAAGCCTGCTGCACCTCGGGCGCGGCGCCGGCCTTGAAGCGCGCAACGGCCGTGTTGTCGGCCAGCAGTTTCCAGAAGAAGTCACTGTCGACGTTGTTCGCCGTGACCGGCACGGCTGGAATCGAATAGGAACCGTCGCGACCGAAGTAACGCGCGCGCTCGCCGCGTACCGTCACGTAGTCGTCGAGCATCGTACAAAGATTGTCTTCGGCAAAAGCGTAGCCGTAGCCGTAGCCGAGGCTGCCGAAATCACGCGCGTTGATATGCGGAATGCCGAAGCGGGTACGCACCACGGTGACATCGTAGGTGCCGCTGCTGCCGCCCGGGTTGCCGCCGCCGGTGCTGCGGTTGTCGTCGCTACCGCCGCCGCCGCAAGCGGCGACCAGCAGCGCCAGGGCCAGCACCGGGCCGAGTCGATGGGCTTGCATGTCGTCCTCCGTCACCTGTTCGGGGCGCAGGTCATGGCCTGCGCATCGGTGACGACGCTAGCGGACGACCGCGGCCGGCGCTACGTCCGTTCGGGTGGATCGGCGATGCGTCTACTGCGCTTCGGCGCCCGGCGGGTCCAGCGGGTCGGCGTAGGTTTCGGCGAGGTTCGGCTGGGCGCCGACCAGGCTTTCGTACAGCGGCCGCATCTTGTTGACCAGCAGGCAGAACAGGTCGGCGGTACGTTCAGCGTCGTAGATCGCCGAATGGGCTTCACGCGTGTCGTACGGCAAGCCGGCCGCCACCAGCGCCTTGGCCAATACCGTCTGGCCGAGCATCGCGCCGGCGATCGACACCGTGTCGAATGCCGAAAACGGGTGGAACGGGCTGCGCTTGATCGCGGTGCGCGCGATTGCCGCGTTCAGGAAGCCGAGGTCGAAATGCGCGTTGTGGCCGACCAGGATCGCCCGCGTGCAGCCTTGTTCGGACACCGCTTGGCGGATCGGCTTGAAAATGTGTGCCAGCGCCTCGGGTTCCTTGCGCGCCAGCCGCAGCGGGTTGTCGACCTTGATGCCGTTGACCTCCATCGACGCCCGCTCAAGGTTGGCACCCGGAAAGGGCTCGACGTGCGAGAACACGGTCTGCTTGGGCACCAGATTGCCGGCCTCGTCCACGCCCAGGATCACGGCGGCGACTTCGAGCAGGGCGTCGGTCTGGTTGTTGAAGCCACCGGTTTCGACGTCGACGACCACGGGCAAGAAGCCGCGAAAGCGGTGACCGACACGCGGGGGTTTTACGGGTGAATCCATGCGAGAGGGAAGCTGCTGGCCGGCTTTGCGCCGCGGATTGGCACTATACCGGCTGCCCGGCGAGCCCGCATCGCGGAGCGCCACACTATAATCGCGCCCCCGGCACCCGGCCGGTTCCCTTTCTGACGCCCTGACGCTGCCATGACCAAACCCCGCAAAGTCGCGCTCGCCTATTCCGGCGGGCTGGATACCTCCGTCATCCTGAAGTGGCTGCAGGACACCTACGGCTGCGAGGTGGTGACGTTTACCGCCGACATCGGTCAGGGCGAGGAGCTCGACCACGTCCGCCCGAAGGCGCAGCAGTTGGGCGTCAAGGAAATCTTCATCGACGACCTGCGCGAAGAGTTCGTCCGCGACTTCGTGTTCCCGATGTTCCGCGCCAACGCCGTGTACGAGGGCGAATACCTGCTCGGCACCTCGATCGCGCGCCCGTTGATCGCCAAGCGCCTGGTCGAGATCGCCCGCCAGACCGGCTGCGACACGATCAGCCACGGCGCGACCGGCAAGGGCAACGACCAGGTGCGCTTCGAACTCGGCGCCTACGCGCTGTGGCCTGAAGTCAACGTGATCGCGCCGTGGCGCGAATGGGACCTGAACTCGCGCGAAAAGCTGCTGGAATACGCGGCCAAGCACCAGATCCCGATCACCAAGAAGAAGGACGGCGGCTCGCCTTATTCGATGGACGCCAACGCGCTGCACATCAGCTACGAGGGCGGCGGCCTGGAAGATCCGTGGTGGACGCCGGACGACAGCATCTGGCGTCTGACCACCAACCCGGAAGACGCGCCGGCCGAAGCGGAGTACATCACCATCGAGTTCGAGCGCGGCGACGCGGTCGCGGTCAACGGCGTGAAGATGACGCCGTTCGAAGTGCTCGATGCACTGAACAAGCTCGGCGGCAAGCACGGCATCGGCCGGCTCGATCTGGTCGAAAACCGCTACGTCGGCATCAAGAGCCGCGGCTGCTACGAAACGCCCGGCGGCACGGTGCTGCTGAAGGCGCACCGCGCGATCGAATCACTGTGCCTGGATCGTGAGCAGGCGCATCTGAAGGACGAGATGATGCCGCGCTACGCCAAGCTGATTTACAACGGCTACTGGTTCAGTCCGGAGCGCCGCATGCTGCAGGCGCTGATCGACGACACCCAGACCCGCGTCAACGGCGAAGTGCGGCTGAAGCTGTACAAGGGCGCCGTCTACAACGCCGGCCGTCGCAGCAAGGACACGCTGTTTGACGCCACGCTGTCGACGTTCGAAGACGACCGCGGCGCCTACAACCAGAAGGACGCCGAAGGCTTCATTCGCCTGAACGGCCTGCGCCTGCGTACCGGCGCCAAGCGCGACCGGCAGTAGTCGCGCTGCGACCGGGGCGCCCTGCGGCGCTCCGGTCATCGTGGTGATTCAGCGCTGGCCGGTGACGGCCAGCCTCGGCCCGCCGAGCTGACCGAGAATCGCCTCGCGCCGCCGCTCGGCCGACTCGCGCCACAGCGCAAAGCTGCGCTGCTGCGTGGCGTAGTCGGCCCTGACGCTACGAAAGCGCTCTGGGTCCGGGCTCATCGATTCCATTTGCTTGAGCAGGAACGCCGAAACGCGCAGTCGCTGCAGGCGCTCCTCGATCTGCTGGTCGATCCGCTCCAACTCGTATTGTTGCGACGCGCCTTCCGGCAGGCGTCCGTTGTGGTCCCAGGCCGGCAGCTCATCGCCCATCGCCGCGTAGTCGGCGGCCGTCAGTTCATAGGCGGCGCTGACATGGGCGACCAAGTACAGCAGCAGCCCCGGCAGGGTGCGCAGTAGCGGGCGGATGATCATGGGCAACTCGGAGCGGCTGACGGATGAGTCGATCCACAGTGCGCGCTCGAGGCCGGCGCGGCCATGGTCAAAATCTCCCGATCCGGCACCTGAGGGTGCCGGCGGCTGATTAGCGCAGACCGACGGTCGCCGCCTTACGGCGGTGCACCGGCCAGCGCTTCGGCTAAGGCCGATTGCAAGGCTGCCCACGCTTCGTGGTCAGGCGCAGCCACGTCGAAGTGGCCGACGTCGAGCAACCGCGTTTGCGAGCGATCGCCGGCATGCCGCGCAGCCTGGACAAAGCGCTCGACCGAATCAGCCGACACGATCGGATCGCGTTGCCCCTGGATCAGCCACTGCGGCACCCCCAGCGGCAGCAGCGCGCGCGGTGAGGTCTGCGCGTAGCGCAGCGGCACCGTGTCCGGCGTGCCGCCGAGCAGCGGGTCGACCGAAGCGTGGCAGGAGTCGGGTGGGCCGATCCGGTATTCGGCCAAATCGGTGATCGCCGCCAGGCCGACGACGCCGCGCACCGGCAGCGGCGCTGGACCTCGAAGCTCGCTGTCGGCGGCGAGGCGCGGGCGCGCGGCCAGCCATAGCGCCAGCTGCCCGCCCGCCGAATGCCCCACGGTGACGATCCGGCCCAGGTCCAGCGGCTGGGTCGCCGCGATGTCGCGCAGCGCGTCGAGCGCGAGGCCAACGTCGGTGAATGTCTGCGGCCAGCCGCCGCCCGAGGCGCCGAGGCGGCGATACTCGATCGTCCAGCTGGCATAGCCCTGCGTCGCCAGCGCGTCGCCGAGGTGGGTCATGTAGCGGTAGTCGAAGTCGCTGAGCCAGCAGCCGCCGTGGATCAGCACGACCACCGGATGGGGACCGGTGCTGGCCGGCAGTCGCAGTTCGCCGAACTGCTCGGGCCCGTCGCCGTAAGCGATGCGCAGTCCGGACGGAGGCAGTGGCCGCGCCGATAGTTCGGTCCAGGTCAGCATCGCAGCAGGGTCCTTGTTTGCCATGGGAACCGGGTCGGAATGATGGCGAGCGGGCGACGCGCAGGCGCTGATCGCGAGCAAGGCCAGCCACAGCGTCTTGCGCATCATCAGGTGACCTTGGCCCGCGCCTGGAACTGCGGCTCGCGCCAGCGCCCGCTGGCCATGATCGCGCCGAGCTTGGCGGCGGCGTCGTACACGTCGCAATACGACAGATACAACGGCGTAAAGCCGAACCGCAGGATGTCGGGCGCACGTACGTCGCCGATCACGCCGTCGGCGATCAGCGCCTGCATGATCGGCCAGGCATCGGCATGGCGCAGGCAGACCTGGCTGCCACGACCCGCCGCGTCGCGCGGCGAGTACAGCTCGAACACGCCGGGCATGGTCTGCTCGACCAAGTCGACGAACAACTCGCACTGGCGGATCGACTTGTCGCGGACCTGTTGCAGCGACACGCCGTCCCAGACGTCGAGCGCCGCGTCGAGCGCGACCATCGACAGAATCGGCGGCGTGCCGACCTGCATCCGCGCCACGCCGTCGGCCGGCGCGTAACCGGGCACGAAGTCGAACGGCCGTGCATGGCCGAACCAGCCGGTCAGCGGTGTTGCGGCCGTCTGTTGCAGCGCTCGCGATACGTATAGAAAGGCCGGCGCACCGGGCCCGCCGTTGAAGTACTTGTAGCCGCAGCCGACCGCCAGATCGACGTCGCAGTCGGCCAGCGCGATCGGCAGCGCGCCAGCCGAATGCGCCAGATCCCACAGCATCAGCGCGCCGGCCTCGTGCGCGCGCCGAGTGACGGCGGCCATGTCGTACAAGGCGCCGTTGCGGTAATTGACGTGGCTCAGCGAGACGACGGCGACGCGCTCGTCGATCGTGTCGATCAGTTGGTCCATCCCGACCGTGCGCAGTTCCAGACCGTTGGCGAGCAGCGCGGCCAAGCCTTGGGCCATGTACAGGTCAGTCGGAAAGTTATCGGTGTCCGACAGAATCAGCTTGCGTCCCGGGCGCTGCGCGACCGCGAGCGACAGCAGCTTGAACAGATTGATCGACGTCGAGTCGCAGGCCAGCGTCTCGCCGTCGCGCGCGCCGATCAGTCGGCCGATCCGCGCGCCGACCGCGATCGGCAGATCGACCCAGCCAGCGCTGTTCCAGCTGCGCACCAGTTGCTGCGACCAGTCGTGGTCGAGCGTGCGGCGCACGCGCTCGGCCGCAGCGCGCGGCATCGCGCCGAGCGAGTTGCCGTCGAGGTAGATCACGCCCTCGGGCAGCACGAACTGCGCGCGCATCGGCGCCAGCGGATCGGCGAGGTCCCAGCGCCTGAGTTCGTCGCGTGTCGGCATATCGGCAGTCTGCAGTTGGATCGGCGATCTAGCCTAACGCCTCGTTGCCGGCCTGTGCCTGAGTACAATCGCGGCTTGTCTTGCGAGGCCTTGCATGCGCGATTTCCACAATGCGGTACCCGAGTCGCTGGCGATCCGCGCCAATGGCATTGACTTTGTCTGCCTGTCGCTGGGGCAGGGGCCGCTGGTGCTGGTGCTTCATGGCTTCCCTGACCGCGCTGAGAACTTCGTTCCGCTGCTGCGCGACTTGGCTGCCGAAGGCTACCGCGCGGTGGCGCCGTATCTTCGTGGCTACGCGCCGAGCAGCATGCCGGCCGACGGCGACTATTCGCTGACCGCGCTGGCGATGGATGTCGTCGCACTGATCGACGAACTCGGCGCCGAGCAGGCCTGCGTCGTCGGGCACGACTGGGGCGCCGCCGTCACCTATGCCGCTGCCAACCTGCGGCCGGACCGCATCCGCAAAATGGTCTGCGCGGCCGTGCCGCATTTGCGGCGTTTCATGCTGCGGCCGAGTTGGGCCCAGCTGCGGCGGTCCTGGTACATCTTCGCGTTCCAGTTCGCCGGCAGCGCCGAACGCCGGCTGATGCGCAACGACTTCGAGATGCTGGCCAAGGGCATTGCCGTGGCCTCACCGGGGCTCGCATTCAACAACGCCGAATGGTGGATATCGCTGAAGGCTGCGTTCGCCGAGCCGGGGCGGCTGACGGCGGCGCTTAGTTACTACCGGGGGCTGCGCCGCTTGTTCGGCGACAGCGAAGTGTGGCGCTTGGCCAGCAGCCCGGTGAGCGTACCGGCGCGGCTGATCTATGGTGTGCGCGACGGTGCCGTCGGCGCCGAGATGTTCTCGCACCAGGAGCATCTGTTCACGGCCGGGCTCGACGTGCAGCGGATGGAGACGGGCCATTTCATGCAGATCGAACAACCGGCCGCGTTCTCGCAGCTGGTGATCGATTTTCTGCGCGACGACTAACAAGCCGGCGGCATCGGCCGCCGGCTTGCGACGCGAGCGCGGTTACTTGACCGTGATCGTGATCTTGTCCGACTGGATCGACGGATTGAACGCCTGGTGCTTCCAGTCGCCGAACACCAGCTGCAGCGTGTGCTTGCCGGGCTTGAGCGCCAGCACGGTTTCGGTCTGACCCTTGCCGAAGTGCTTGACGTTGTCGGTGGCCGGCATCGGCACCGTGTAGTCGATCGTCGGGTCGTCGATCAGCAGATGGTGATGGCCGGTGCCATCGACCTGCGTGCCGGCGGGTGCGATGCCGATGTTGCTGACGCCGAACACCACCGTCACCGGCGAGCTGACCGTGTCGCCGTCTTTCAAGGTCGGGAAGTAGGCCCGGGCACCGGCCGGCGCCGGGGTCGGCAGGTTCAGTTTTTCGGCGGCGTAGTTGCTGGCCTGCTGCTTGGCCATCGCCTTGTAGTCGGCGAACTTGTCGGCGGCGGTCGAAGGCAGCGCCGTGGCAAGCGCGATCAGGGTCAGGGCGATAGGGAGACGCTTCATGCGGAGTTTCCTGAGCAGTAAGGGGCGGCACGATGATACTGCGCGGGATGCGTGATGGCGGTGAGGCACCGACATCGCTATAGTGTCGGCGTTTGTCGAGGCGCCCACCGGTTGGCGCCATGAGCCTGGGCCTTACACAATGGCCCGCTCGCATCCGCAAACCTCGTGGTAGGCGCCGCTTCGCAGCACTTGCCCGATCCCCCAACCAGCGGCCTGAACCGGTTCGCCCATGCACGTCATGGCGCAGGCGCGTTCAGGAGTCACACCCGTATGTTGTTTGAAGAACTGGGCCTTGAAGAAGGCCTGCTGCGCGCTGTTGCGCAAGAAGGTTACACCCAGCCCACGCCGATCCAGGCTCAGGCGATTCCGGTCATCCTCAAGGGCGGCGACCTGCTCGCTGCGGCGCAGACCGGCACCGGCAAGACGGCGGCCTTTACGCTGCCGATGCTGCATCGGCTGATCCAGCGCCGCGCCGAAGGCTTGAAGACGCAGTCGAAGAAGCCGCTGGCGCTGGTGCTGACGCCGACGCGCGAACTGGCGGCACAGGTCGCTGAAAGCGTGCGCACCTACGGCGGCCACCTGCCGCTGAAGACGACCGTGATCTTTGGCGGCGTCAGCATCAACCCGCAGATCGACATCCTGCGCAACGGCGTCGACATTCTGGTCGCCACGCCGGGCCGTCTGCTCGACCACGTCGGTCAGCGCACGATCGACCTGTCGGCTGTGGAAATGCTGGTGCTCGACGAAGCCGACCGCATGCTCGACATGGGCTTCATCCACGATATCAAGCGCGTGATCGCGCAGCTGCCGAAGCAGCGCCAGAACCTGATGTTCTCGGCGACGTTCTCGGATGATATCCGCAAGCTCGCGACCAGCTTCCTGCACAACCCGGCGACGATCGACATCGCGCCGCGCAACTCGGCGGCCGAATCCGTCGAGCAGCGCGTGGTGTTCGTCGACAAGGCGCGCAAGAGTGAACTGCTGGCGTATTTGATCAGCAGCAGCAACTGGCAGCAGACGCTGGTGTTTGCGCGCACCAAGCACGGCGCCAACCGCCTCGTCGAAAAGCTCAACAAGTGGAATATCACGGCCGCTGCGCTGCACGGCAACAAGTCGCAGAACGCGCGTACCAAGGCACTGGCCGACTTCAAGAGCGGCGCGATCCGCGCGCTGGTCGCCACCGACATCGCGGCGCGTGGCTTGGACATCGAGCAGCTGCCGCACGTGGTGAACTTCGAGTTGCCGAACGTGCCGGAGGACTACGTCCATCGCATCGGTCGTACCGGTCGCGCCGGCAGCAACGGCGAGGCGATCTCGCTGGTGTCGGCCGACGAGCATGACGACCTCAAGTCGATCCGTCGCCTGCTGAAGAAGGAACTGCCCGGCTTCATCGTCGAAGGCTTCGAGCTCGGCAGCAAGAGTCTGAATCCCGAGCCCGAAGAAGCGCCGCGTCCGCCGATGCAGCGTCACGGTCAGCGTCAGGGCCAGCGCCCGGGTGGCGGCAACGGCCAGCCGCAGCGTCACGGCCAGGGCGCGCGCCACGGTCAGCGTTCAGCGCCGGCCGGCGGCGGTGGCGGACAGGGTCAGCCGCGTGGTCCTCGGGCCGAGCCGGGCCCGAGCATCAACGTCAATCGCGGTGGGGAGACGGCGCCGTCGTCGCACCGCCGTGGCGGCGACAACCGTCCGCGCAACGGTGGTGGTGGCGCGCGTCCGCACAGCAGCAGCCCGCGCGGTCCGCGCTAAAGGCTTGCGGTCGATGTGAAAAAGGCGGCGCCGATTGGCGCCGCCTTTTTTGTGCCTGCGATCCGGGTGCCGGGCAGCGGCGACTCAGCGCGCGACGACTTCGCGAACGCCGCTGGGCGAGCCGAGTATCAGCCGGTCGGCCGGGCGGTGCGCAAACAGGCCGACGGTGACGACGCCGGGGATCGTGTTGATCGCTGTCTCCAGCGCCCGCGGGTCGGTGATGCGCAAGCCGCGCACGTCGATGATCGGGTTGCCGTTGTCGGTGATCACGTTGGCGCGCAGCACCGGCTCGCCACCGAGCTTGACCAGCTCGCGTGCGACGAAGCTGCGCGCCATCGGCAGCACCTCGACCGGCAGCGGGAACGCGCCCAGCGTGTCCACCAGCTTGGATTCGTCGGCGATGCAGACGAACACCGCCGATGCGCCCGCGATGATCTTCTCGCGGGTCAGTGCCGCGCCGCCGCCTTTGATCAGCTGCAATTGGTGATTCGATTCGTCGGCGCCGTCGACATAGACCGACAGCGGACCGGCGGCGTTGAGGTCGATCACCTTGAAGCCGTGCGCGCGCAGGCGCTCGGTGCTGGCCTCCGACGAGGATACGGCGGCCGCGATATCGAAATGACGCTCGGCGAGCAGGTCGATGAAGTGGTTGACCGTCGACCCAGTGCCGACGCCGAGCATCTCGCCTTGCACCACGTAACGGAGCGCCGCTTCGGCGGCTTTGCGCTTGGCCAGGTCCTGGCTCATGAGTGTGTCTCGTCTGCAATCAAACAGTGTGGGAGGGACGCTCGCCGAACAACGCGCTGCCGATACGGACCCGCGTGCTGCCTTCGGCAATGGCCGCTTCGAGATCGTCGGACATGCCGGCCGACAATGTGTCGAAGTCGGCCGCGTGTTCTGGCGATCGTGCTGCGAGCGCCGATTTTACCTGCTGTGCGATGCCGCGCAGCAGCGCATACGGTGCGCGCGCTTGCTCGGCGCTCGCGTCATCCGGCAACGGTGCCGGGATCGCCATCAAGCCGCGCAGGCGCAACTGCGGCAGGCCGGCCACGGCCAGGCACAGTGCCAGCGTCTCGCCCGGCTCGCAGCCCGACTTGCTCGGCTCTCCGGAAATGTTCACCTGAATGCAGACGTTCAGCGGCGTCATCGACGCCGGACGCTGTGCCGACAGGCGCTCGGCGATCTTCAGCCGGTCGACGCCGTGGACCCAATCGAAATGAGCCGCGATGTCGCGTGTCTTGTTCGACTGCACCGGCCCGATGAAATGCCAGACCGGCCGGTCCGCGGCCAGCGCCGCGATCTTCGGCAGTGCCTCCTGCAGGTAGCTCTCGCCGAACTCGCGCAGCCCGAGCGACCGCGCGTACGCGATCGTGTCGACCGGCACCGTCTTGGATACCGCGAGTAGCCGGGCCGCGCTCGCGTCGCGTCCACTTGCGACGCAGGCGGTGCGAATGCGGTCCATGACATGTTCCAGACGGGCGGCGAGATCGGACATCCGTAATGGCGTGGGTTATCGTTGCGGCAGCGGGGGGATAGCCGATAGTGTCACGCCGAACCAATCGCTCCACAACATGAGGCTTCGCGACGGATGGATATTGCGCAATTGCTGACCTTCGGCGTGCAGCAAGGAGCCTCCGATCTGCACTTGTCGGCCGGGGTCGAGCCGATGCTCCGAGTCGACGGTGACGTCAAGCGGATCAACTTGCCGCCGATGGATCATCGTCAGGTTCATGACATGGTCTACGACATCATGAACGACAAGCAGCGCAAGGCCTACGACGAGTATCTGGAGACCGACTTCTCGTTCGAGATTCCCGGTCTGGCGCGCTTCCGAGTCAACGCCTTCAACCAAGCACGCGGCGCCGGCGCCGTGTTCCGCACGATTCCGTCTCGGATTCTGTCGCTGGACGACCTCAAGTGCCCGCCGATCTTTCGTGAGTTGGCCGACACCCCGCGCGGTCTGATTCTGGTCACTGGACCGACCGGCTCCGGCAAGAGCACGACGCTGGCCGCGATGGTCGACCACAAGAACAATACCGAGTACGGCCATATCCTGACGATCGAAGACCCGATCGAATTCGTTCATGAGTCGAAGAAATGCCTGATCAACCAGCGCGAGGTGCATCGCGACACGCTGGGCTTCAACGAGGCTCTAAGATCGGCACTGCGTGAGGACCCCGACACGATCCTGGTCGGCGAGTTGCGCGACCTGGAAACGATACGGCTGGCACTGACCGCCGCCGAAACCGGACATCTGGTGCTCGGCACCTTGCACACCTCGTCGGCGGCCAAGACCATCGATCGCATCGTCGACGTCTTCCCCGCTGCCGAGAAGGATATGGTCCGCTCGATGCTGTCCGAGGGGCTGCGTGCGGTGATTTCGCAGACGCTGATGAAGAAAAAGGGCGGCGGTCGTATCGCCGCGCACGAGATCATGCTCGGTACGCCGGCGATCCGGAATCTGATCCGCGAGAACAAGGTCGCGCAGATGTACTCTTCGATCCAGACCGGCCAGAAAGACGGCATGCAGACACTCGAACAATGCCTGCGCGACTTGGTCCGCCGCGGTTTGATCGACCCGGCCGAAGCCAAGCGCAAAGCCAACAAGCCGATGGAGCTGGTCTGACATGGAGCGCGACCAGGCGATCAAGCTGGTACAGCAGCTATTGCTGCTGATGAAGCAGCGCAACGGCTCCGACCTGTTCCTGACCGAAGGCTTTCCGCCGGCCATCAAGATCGACGGCAAGCTGACGCCGGTCATGGACAAGCCGCTGACGGCCGAAGAATCGTCGTTGATCGTGCGCGCGATCATGAACGACCGGCAGCTCAAGGATTTCGAAGCGACCAGCGAATGCAATTTCGCGATCGCGCCGCCGAACATCGGCCGATTCCGCGTCAATGCGTTCGTGCAGCAGGGCCGTGTCGGCGGCGTGCTGCGTACGATCAATACGACGATCCCGAAGTTCGAGGATCTAGGCCTGCCGGCCACGCTGCAGCAAGTGGTTATGTCCAAGCGCGGCTTGGTGCTGATGGTCGGTGCGACCGGCTCAGGCAAAAGCACGTCGCTGGCGGCGATGCTCGGCTACCGCAACGCAAACTCCCAAGGTCACATCATCACCATCGAGGACCCTGTCGAGTTCGTCCATCCTCACGGCGGCTGCATCATCACGCAGCGCGAAGTGGGCTCGGACACGCAAAGCTGGGAAATGGCGCTGAAGAACACGCTGCGCCAGGCGCCCGATGTGATTCTGATCGGTGAGATCCGTACCCGCGAAACGATGGAGTACGCGATCAACTTTGCTGAAACCGGTCATCTGGTACTGGCAACGCTGCATGCCAACAGCGCCAACCAGGCACTCGACCGCATCATCAACTTCTTCCCTGAGGAAAAGCGCGAGCAGCTGTTGATGGATCTGTCGCTGAATCTGCGATCGATCATCTCGCAGCGTCTGGTGCGCAAGGAAGGCGGCGGACGTGCGGCCGCGATCGAGATCCTGCTGAATTCGCCGCTGATCGCCGACCTGATCTTCAAGGGCGAGGTTGCCAGCATCAAAGAGGTCATGAAGCGCAGCAATGAGCAAGGCATGGTCACCTTCGACCAATGTCTGTTCAAGCTGTACGAAGACGGGCAGATCAGCTACGAGGAGGCGTTGCGCAACGCTGATTCGCAGAACGAGCTGCGCTTGCGCGTCAAGCTCGAATCCCGTCGTGCGGCGCCCGACCTGATGGCCAGCGACGCGCTGTCCCAGCTTGCGATCAAGAAAGAAGACGCAAACGACGTGCGCCGTCGATGAGCAAGCTACTGCCGTACCTGAAGCTGGCGGTCGACAAGAACGGATCTGATCTGTTCTTTTCGGTCGGCGCACCGCCGATGCTGAAGATCGAAGGCGTGATGATGGCGGTCGGCAAGATTCTGCTGACGCCGCAGACTTTGGGTGAGCTGGTCGACGATGCCGTGACGCCACAGCAGCGCGAGAAGCTGTCCCGTGATCTGGAGCTTGATCTGGCACTGCATGTCGGAACGCTCGGTCGGTTCCGCGTCAATTTGTTCCATCAGCGCGGTCATGTCGGCATGGTGCTGCGGCACGTCAAGGCCGACATCCCGACACTCGATGATGTTGCGGCCCCTGAGGTACTCAAGTCGCTGAGTCTGCTCAAGCGCGGCTTGATTCTGGTCGTCGGTGCGACGGGGTCCGGCAAGAGCACCACATTGGCGGCGATGATCCGCCACCGTAACCACAGCGGTGGTGGGCACATTTTGACGGTTGAGGATCCGATCGAGTTCCTGCATCCGAATCATCAGTGCATCGTCAATCAACGCGAGGTCGGCCAGGATACGGCCAGCTTCGAGCGTGCGTTGGCCAGTGCGCTGCGCGAAGCACCCGACATCGTCATGGTCGGCGAGATCCGCACGCGGGAGGTGATGGATGCCTGCGTACAGTTGGCCAATACCGGTCACCTCGCGCTGTCGTCGCTGCACGCCAACAACGCGGCGCAAGCGCTGCAGCGCGTCGTCAATCTGTATCCGGCCGATCGCCGCCAGCAGTTGTATCTGGATCTGTCGCTGACACTGCGTGCGATCGTCTCGCAGCGCTTGGTTCGCACCAAGGATGGCCGGCGCTGCGCGGCGTACGAGGTGCTGATCAATACGCCGTTCGTTCAGGAGTTGATCCTGACGCAGCGCATCGACGAAATTCAGAATGTCATGGACCAGTCGTCGAGCAATGGCATGCAGACCTTCGACCAGTCGCTGCATGAGCTTTGGAAGTCCGGCAAGATCGAGCTTTCAGAAGCGCTCGACAACGCAGATTCCCGCTCCAACTTGGAGGCGCGTATCGCCTTCGGCGGCTGACGCTGTTTCAGGGCGTCAGCAAGCGCTGCCGGGCTTCGATCTCGAGCGCCTGCAGTGCGTCGGCGATACGCTGCTGATAGCCAGCAAAGTCTTCGAACGCGGTATCGGGCGGGATCGGGATCGGCGCGCCGTAGCAGACTTCGACCCGCGTGAACGGTTTTGGCATTCGGAAGGCGTCCCAGCTGCGGAACGTCCAGTAGCGCTGCGCCAGCGTCAGATAGGGCACCACCGGCACGCCGGCCACGCGTGCCATCTCGATGATGCCGGGCTTGACCTGGTGTGCCGGACCGCGTGGACCATCGACGGTCACCGCGCCTGGCAGGCCCGCCTGGAGCCGGGCAATCATTTCGTCCTTGGCCTCTTTGCCGCCCTTGTCGCGGCCATCACGGCCGCCCCGGCGGGAACTGCCGCGTACGACCTCGTGGCCGAGTTTGCGACACAGGAAGGTCACCGGATCGCCGTCTCGCGAGCGCGACACGATCACGCAATGGCGGCGCTGCTGCGCGAGGATTCCCGAGAACAAGTTCTGATGCCAGATCGCCAGCACGTAGCTCTGGATCGCGGCGTCGGCCGCGACCGCCGGAAACTGGCTGCGGAACCGGTAGGTCAGATCGAACAGGCGCACGACCGCGTAGATCAGCGGGAACAACAGCAATCGATTGAGCAAGAGGCTCCAGGGCAAGGCCCCAGGTTTGGCGATCCCCCGGGCGTTGCCGGCGCGCGATACGGGAAGACGCGCGCCTTGTCGCCGGAGCGCCGTTGGCCCCGCGAGGCGATCAGCTTAACCTGCCGCGCGGATCTGTTGTCCCGCAGGCGTCACCGGTTTGATTTTCCACCGGCTGATCTCTACAATCCGCGCCCTCACGAGGTTTCCCATAGCAGTGGCCGCAACGCGGTCGGGAAACTGAACTATAACGACCCACATGCGTGGGCTAGCTGGATGACACTGATGAAGACCTTCATGGCGAAGGGCGAAACCGTCAAGCGCGACTGGTATGTCGTGGATGCCGACGGCAAGACGCTCGGCCGACTCGCCTCGGAAATCGCTCGCCGCCTGCGCGGCAAGCACAAGCCCGAATTCACCCCGCACGTCGACACCGGCGATTACATCGTCGTGATCAACGCCGCGAAGCTTGCCTTCACCGGCAACAAGATGAACGGCATGGACGGCAAGATCTACTGGCGTCACACGATGCACCCGGGCGGCATCAAGCAGACGGCGCTGTCCGACATGATGGCCAAGCATCCGGAGCGCGTGCTCGAGAAGGCGGTCAAGGGCATGCTGCCCAAGGGCCCGCTGGGCTACGCCAACTTCCGCAAGCTCAAGGTGTACGCCGGTGCCGAGCACCCGCACACCGCCCAGCAGCCGCTGCCGCTCAACATCTAATCCGGTCTTCGAACATGGCTACGACTCAACAGAATTACGGCACCGGCCGCCGCAAGACCGCCGCGGCCCGCGTGTTCCTGAAGCCCGGCAAGGGCGACATCACGATCAACAGCAAGACGGTCGAGCAGTACTTCGGTCGCGAAACCAGCCGCATGCTGGTTCGTCAGCCGCTGGAACTGGTTGACGCCGTCACCCGCTTCGACATCTACATCACCGTCACCGGTGGCGGCCCGTCGGGTCAGGCCGGCGCGATCCGCCACGGCATCACCCGCGCGCTGATCCAGTACGACGAAACGCTGCGCAAGACGCTGCGTGATGCCGGTCTGGTCACTCGCGACGCGCGTGAAGTCGAGCGTAAGAAGGTCGGTCTGCACAAGGCCCGTCGCGCTCCGCAGTACTCCAAGCGCTAAACCTTCGGGTTTTCGTTTGGCTCTCCAGAGCTGGCGCCGGATGTTGCGGCGTCAGCCTTGGGGAGAGTGTCGAGAAGCGTTAATATCGCGCTTCTCACGATTCCTACTGGGGGATCGTCTAATGGTAGGACCCGGGATTCTGATTCCCGTTATCTAGGTTCGAGTCCTAGTCCCCCAGCCACTCTTCGGCACCCAAAAGCCCCCGTCACGCGAGTGACGGGGGCTTTTGCGTTCTGCAGCCTGCGCGGGCTTCGGCGACGGCCGGCAACCGTCTCGGCTTGCCGTGTGCTGCAGCGGGCTGGTGCGCTGCGCTCAGTAGTCGAAGCGTTCGCCCGGCAGCGGCGGCGTCGTCGCGGGCGACACGCGGTGGTGTGTGGCCTGCTCGTAGCTGTAGGCGTAGCCGAGCAGCCGCGGTTCGCTGTACGCCGGGCCGAGGAAGCTGATCGTCACCGGCATCTTTTCGTTGGTGATGCCGGCCGGCACGATCACGTCCGGAAACTGGGTCACGTTGGCGATGCTGGTCAGCGACGGCGCGCCTTTGCGGTCGACGACGTTGGCCACGTTCGGGTCGATGATCTCCGGCTGGCGCGAGCGCGTCGGGTACACCAGCGCCTGCACTTGATGGGCTTCCATCAAGCCGAGCACGGCGCCTTGCACGGCCTTCATGCCGTACTGCTTGGCCGAGGTGTAGCTGAGATTCGTGATCGGCTCGCGCTCGCCCAGCGCCTTGAAGCGTGTGAACACCGAAGGATGCGGACGGAACTCGCCCTGGGGTGCGGTCAGCTTCATGCCGAGCTCGGCCATTTCGGTCACGGTTTTGGGCAAGCCCGGACGCAGCGTGCCCAGATACGCGACGTAGTTGTCCTTGACCTCGGCGCGCATCGGGTCCATCACGTCACTGCGGTTGTTGATCGCGATCGCCGGATACTTCAAGCCGTCGACCAGCACCGCGCCTTGCGCCTTCAGTTCCAGCAGCGCCGCATCGAACACGCGGTCGACTTCCGGATCGGTGCCCTGGAAGTCGCGGATCACGCCGAGTCGTGCGCCCTTGAGCGCGTCCTTCTTCAAGAACGGGGTGTAGTCCTTGTAGTAGAGCCCAGCGCTGGTCGACGTCAGTGGATCTTGGGGATCGACGCCGGTCATCGCACCGAGCGCGACCGTGGCGTCGTAGACGGTGCGCGCCATCGGCCCGCCCGTGTCGAAGCTCAACACGCAGGGCATGATGCCAGTGCGTGAAATCAGGCCGTTCGTGGGTTTGATGCCGACGACGCCGTTGGCCGACGACGGCCCACGAATCGAGCCACCGGTGTCCGAGCCTAAGCCCAGCGGCGCGAACCACGCGGCCAGGCCTGATCCGGTGGCGCCCGAGGACCCGGCCGGATGCCGACGCGGATCGTGTGCGTTCAAGGTCTGTCCGAGACGCGACGAATAGCCGATGCCGCCGTGAGCAAATTCATCCATGTTGACCTTGGCCAAGATGATCGCGCCGGCTTCGCGCAGCTGACGAATGCTCGGCGCATCCTGATACGGCAGCGAGTTCGCCAACACGAAGCTGCCGCCGCTGGTGGGCATGTCGGCCGTGTCGTAATTGTCCTTGGCGAGGATCGGAATGCCCATCAACGGCGAGCGCAGACCCTTGGTCTTGCGTTCCTTGTCGAGTGCACGCGCGGTATCGAGCGCCGCCTTGTTCAGCGTGATCACCGTGTTCAGCGACGGCCCTTGCTTGTCGTAAGCGGCGATCCGCGCCAGGTACAGCTGCGTCAGCTTTTCGTAGCTGAGCGCACCGGCACCAACCGCGTCCTGGATCTCCTGGATGCCGGCGTTCTGCAGGTCGAAGGTCTTGGCATCGGCCAGCGTCGGAAAGCTCAGCGCCAGCGCGGCAGCGAACAGCATCGTGTTCAACGAAGGTTTCATTGGGAGCACCTGCAAGGGATGACGTCGAAAAGGGCTTAGTAGCGGATGAGGTCGCTGGGCAGCGCCGGCGTGTGCTTCGGCATTTGGATCGCATGCGTCGCCTGCTCGAAGTCATAGCCGTAGCTGAGCAGCTTGGGCTCGCTCCACGCGGGCCCGAAGAACGAGATCGTCACCGGCAGCCCGTCGGCCGTCATGCCGGCCGGCACGATCAGATCGGGATAGCCGGTCTGATTGGCGAAGTTGGTCGCCGACAAACCGCCGCCCGGCGGACGCTCTTCGGGAATGATCGGCGTCGCCGGACGCGGCGAGGTCGGGTAGACGATCGCATCGACCTGATACTTGGCGAACACCGCGTCGATGCCGGCCTTGGTCGCCGCCAGCGCTTGATTCTTCGTCGCCAGATACAGCGGGTCGTCGAGCGTCAGCGCCACCGAGTTGGTGTAGTTCAGGCCGACGGCTTTTTCGGGGCTGCGATAGCCGGTCTTGGGATCGTTGACGCGCGCGACGACTTCATCGAGCGTTTTCGGATAGCCCGCCTTGGTCGTCTTCAGATACTCGGCCAGGTCGTGCTTGAACTCGGCGCTGACGACGGTGTTGTAGATGCCTTGGCGGTTCTGCAGGATCGGGTCGGGATACTTCACGTCGACCACGGTGGCACCGAGCTTTTTGAGCGTGGCCACGGCCGCTTCGACGACCTGATCGGTGCCGGTATCGATGCCCATGAAATCACGCGCGATGCCGATGCGCGCACCCTTCAGTGCGCCTTTCTTCAAGTACGGCGTGTAATCGGTTTTGAACTGCCCGGCGCTGGGCGTCGTCGCGCTGTCGGCTGGATCGACGCCGGTCATCGCGCCGAGCGACACGGCGATGTCGTAGACGCTGCGCGCCATCGGCCCGCCGGTGTCGAACGACAAGCCGAGTGGAATGATGCCGTCGCGGCTCATCAAGCCGCGCGTCGGCTTCAGGCCGACGATGCCGTTGGCCGACGACGGACCGCGCACCGAACCGCCGGTGTCGGTGCCCAAGCCAAACTGCGCAAAGCCGGCCGCGATCGCAGCGCCGGTGCCGCCCGACGAGCCCGACGGCCCGCGCGTCAGATCATGCGGATTGCGTGTCTGGCCGCCGGCGCTGCTGAAGCCGTTGGGCACGCGGCCCTTCTTGGCGATCGCTTCGGGCGCACCGCTGACGCTGCCGCCGCTGCCGGCCCATTCCGACAGATTCACTTTGGCGACGATCACCGCGCCGGCCTCGCGCAGCTTCTTGACGACGAAGGCATCGTCGGGCGGCAGATGGCCTTCGAGCAGCTGCGAGCCGCCCGTGGTTTGCAGGTCGACGGTGTCGAAGTTGTCTTTCAGCACGATCGGCACGCCGTGCAGCGGGCCGCGCAGCTTGCCGGCCTTGCGTTCGGCGTCGAGCCGGCGTGCTTCGTCGATCGCCTTGGGATTGAGCGTGATCACGGCGTTGATCGACGGCCCTTGTTTGTCATAGGCCGCAACGCGCTTCAGATACGCCGTCGTCAGCTGTTCCGACGTGAGTCCGGCTGCGAATGCGGCATTCAGATCGGCGATGCTGGCCTTGTCGATGTCTAGCGTCGCAGCGTTGGCGGCAGACCCGCACGACAGTGCCAATGCAGCGGCGAAAGCAGCGGATGCAGCAAGGCGGCGCAGCGGAATCACTTGAGCGTGCACGTTCGATCTCGGTGGCGGTTGTTGTCGATAAGACGCCCGCTGCCGCGTCGGACCCTACGTTCTGGCCGTCGGCTTAGGGTGCGGCGCTCTGTGCGCGTCTGAACGCTTGAACCCATCGACGGGCCAAGCGCCCAGCAGGAGCTTCCGATGTCCGCATCTCGTCATCCGTTGTGGGTCGGCATTGTCGGCCTGGCGCTGACCGGCGTCGCCGACGCCGCCTCACGCATCTACGAATTGAAGGCGACGCCGCAAACCGTGCATCGCGGTTTTTTTGACGCGTCGCTGAAGCCGGTGCTGACGATTGCATCGGGCGATCGCGTCAAACTCGAAACCGCATCGGGCAACCCTCGCTATTTCGAGGCGCTCGGCGTGCCGCGCGAGCGCATTCCCGCCGAGTTGTATGCGGTCTACGACGGCGTCGAAGGTGCGGGACGTGGCGATCACACCTTGAACGGGCCGATCGCGGTCGAAGGCGCCGAGCCGGGCGACACGCTGGAAGTCCGCATCTTGTCGGTTGCCGCGCGGCTGCCGATTGCAGGCCAAGGCTTCCGACCCGGTCGCGGTGCCTTGCCCGATGATTTTCCGTACCAGAAAGACCGCGTGCTATGGCTCGACTTGCAGCGGCAAACGGTCGAGTACGCACCGGGCGTCGTCGTGCCGCTGAAGCCGTTCTGGGGCGTGATCGCGGTTGCACCGACGCCGGAGCGCGGTCGCGTGCCCAGCGGCCCGCCCGACGTATTCGGCGGCAACATGGACAACCACGACCTTGGTGCGGGATCGACCTTGTACCTGCCGGTGCAGACGTCCGGTGCGCTGCTGTCGATCGGGGATGGCCATGCGGCGCAGGGTCATGGCGAAGTCAGTTTGTCGGCCGTCGAAACCTCGCTCAAAGGCGAGATCCAGGTGATCTTGCACAAAAACCTGCGGATCAAGTCGCCGCGCGCCGAAACGCCGACGCACTACATGAGCATCGGCCTGGACGCCGACCTCGACGAAGCCGCGCGGATGGCGACGCGCGAGATGGTGGCGTTCCTGGTCGAGACACGACACTTGAGTCGCGATGACGCCTATCTGCTGTGCAGCGCGGCGATGGACTTGACGGTCACGCAGGTCGTCGACGGCACCAAGGGCGTACACGGCCTGCTGCCCAAATCGATTTTCGCCGCTGGCAAATGAGGCCTTGCACCGCTGCATCGTGGTCACGATGCAGCGGTGTGCTGCGATCAGCGGCTGCTGACCGGCCCGAAATCCGGCGGCGGACGGCGGTGATGCGTCGCTGATTCGTAAGCGGTACCGACTTTGATCAGCGTCGGTTCGTCGCCTTGGCCGGCGAAGAACGTGATCGAGATCGGCATCGGATGCGGCAGCTTCGTCTTCGGCGTGCCGGGTGCCAGCACCGCGATGTAGTCAGTCTTGTCGGCGTTGAGCGCGTACTGCGGCTCGTACACCACGTCGGTGAAGCCGGCCGGGACTGCGACACGCGGAATCTGGAAGAATGGCGAGATGCCATCCATGCTGATCGAGCCGATGTTCGGTCCCTGGATCTTCGGCGTCGGCACCGTGTTCTCAGGGTGCACGAACACGTCGATGTCGTTTTCGTACATCACGCGCAGCAGCGCCAGTCGCGCGATGTAGCTGCGCGCCAGCCGGTCGCTCTTGCCATCCGCCAGATGCCCCTTGAACGCGATCCAGTTGGCGGCGCCGGCGCGTGATTCGTCCTCGCGAAACTTGGCATTCGCGGCCCAGGCAGCCCAGTCCTTGATGCGCGCATCGCCGCGGTCGAGCAGGTAGCGGTCGATATCGAACGCAAGGTCGGCGCACAGCGCCGAGTGACAGGGCATCGCGCCGAAGTTGGCAAAGTTGGTGATGTTGACGGCCGGCGTCAGCGGCGCCTGGCGACGGCTCAGCTTCAGCAGGTAGTCGTAGCTCGTCACATCGTAGCCCGGTACCGCAAACACCAGATCGCCGGCCTTGTTGCGACGCGTGAAGATCTCCGGCATCAGCCGCGGCAGGATTTCGGACAGCGCATCGCGGAATGTGTAGCGCAGGTTCTCGACGCCGGGGTCGTCCGGATATTCATCGCTGAGCGATTCCAGCAACTCGGCGCCGAGGCGATCGCGCAGCACGGTCTTGATCTCGGCGTCGATCTGGTCGCTGATCGCTTCATGGTTCGGCGTCTTCTTGACCATGTGATCGCGGAGAATCGCCACGCGCAGTCCTTTCAGCGCCTGCGGTGCCCGCTGCAGTTGCGCGTCATCGATCGTGGAGCGCGCGTAGGGCTCGGTCGACACCAGGGCCTTGGGCAGCGCCGTAAACGGATCGAGCGTGTCGTAGTAGCCGCTGACCGGGTCTTTGACCGCATCGAGTACTTTGGCCGCGTCGGCCAGCGTGCGCGCGTGGATACCCGCGCGGTCGTTGAACCATTGATAGCCGATGCCGCCGTTATCGGGCAGCAAGCCCTTGGTCGTCAGCAGCGTGGCAATGCCGTTGCGCGATGCCGGCCCCTGGCATGACGCGCCCGACTGTTCGCAAATGCCGATGGTCACCAGGTTGGCGCCGACGGCGACGCCGCTGCCGCCGCTGGACCCGCGCGAGACCCGCTCGGTGTCGTAGGGATTGCAGGATTGGCCCGCCCAGGCGCCCATTGTCTGGCCGCCAGCCGGCGCGTTGGTCAGCGGCTTGGCATCGCCGCCCGGATCACCGGGGCCGCCGTTGAATTCGTGCGCGACCGACTTGGCGTACAGGATGGCGCCCTTGGCACGCAGCTGCGCGACGATCGTGGCGTCGCGCGGCGGCACGTCGAATGCAAAGTTCACGTCGTTGTTGGCCGTGGTGCGCATGTCGCGCGTGTCGTAGACGTCCTTGACCGCAGTGGTGATGCAGTACATCGGCATCGCCTGCAGGTCGGGCTTGCGGCCGTAGCGCTGGTCGAGTTCGGCGGCGCGCTCCAGCGCATCCGGTTGCTGGCGAAACGCTTCGCACGGCGCCGGCGCATCGGCCGGCAGCGGTCCGGTCGATGGATGCGCGTCGTAGCGGCCCTTGCAGGTCACCGAGCGCTCGCCGCGAAGATTCAGCGTCTCCAGCGCATTCAACTGCCCGGCGTCGGGCATGCCGACACGCATGCCCATCTGCGCCTGGACGCTGGGATCGCTGACGGTTGGCTCCATGCGCCCATAGTCCAGCGGCAGCCCGGCGTACTGATCCAGATTCGGGAACACACGGTCGGCCTTGACCGTCGTCGTCGGGAACTTCAGCGCCGCACCGGCGCGGACATAGCCGCTGACCGGCGCAACGTCGGCGCCGTCGGCCGTCAACAGCGCCGTGCAGATGCCGTTGTAGGCGCGGGCGCGGTCGACGTACGCCTGTACGACGCCGACGCATGTGGTTTGGCCCGATGTGATCGCGGCATGGATGCCGGCGATCGTCGCTTCTTCGATTGCAAATGCAGCCGGTGACGGCGTCGCCGTCGGCGCTGCCACCGGTTTGCCGCAGGCCGCGGCGATCAGTGCCAGCGCGCTGGGCAGCACACCATGCCGCATGGCGCGTTGCAGAGCGCTCCTGGGCGCTGGAATCGAGTGGGGCATGCGCATCATCGGGAGTCTCGCCATCGAGCCGCAGCGGCTCGTTCTGAGGCTTCAGACGCGATGCCGGTGCCGGACCCCACCTGCATGCCAAGCCGTTGTGCGGCCGACACCGTCTCGATTTCGTGCGATGAGCCTGCCACCATCGCGTGGGCCCGCTGCGGCGGCGATGCTTCGACACTCAACGACTACGGCTGGCAACTCCATGTTTCATCTGAATCCCCATCAGCATTCCAACAGCGTCGAAACCCCAGCCGATGCGGCCTCCCCGTCAGTGCTGCCGCCAGCCTTGATCGAGCGCGTCACCGGCCTGGTATCGGCAATGCAAGGTGATTGCGAACTGGGCCTGGCCGATGCTGCGCCCGTCGTCCCCGGCCGCGGTGCCGGCATCGAATGCGCAATCAGCTCCGACGGCGATGCTGCGCTGTACTTCCACGAATCGGCCGTCATCAACAGCAAGTCGGCGATCGTCATCAAAGGCAGCGCTCATCGCGTGATCGTCGCGGCCAAGGCGCAGCTCGAAGGCTGCACGTTCGACATCGGCGGTGAGTCCGCCGTGGTCGTGATCGGCCCCGGCGCCAAGCTTCGCAATCTGCGGTTGTCGCTGCGCGGCCGCAATACGGCGATCTTGATCGGCGCGCAGTCGACCTGGGTTGGCAATGGCAACCAAGTGATGTGCGAAGGCGACGATACCCAGGTGATCATCGGCGACGACAGCATGATGGCGCATGGCGTGATCATCCGGACCAGCGATGGTCATTCGATTTTCGATCGCAGCAGTCAGCGCCAGCTCAACGTTCCGGCTTCGGTCGTGATCGGCCCGCATGTGTGGCTGGCCAACAGTGTCCGCATCAACAAAGGCACGCGGATCGGCGCTGGAACCGTCGTCGGGCAGTGCTCGGTAGCCAGCGGGCGGCTCGACGCGCAATGCGTCTATGCCGGCGTTCCCGCACGCAAGGTGCGCGAGGGCATCGTATGGTCGCGCTCGGCCGCCTATGACGGCGTTCCGAAGCGGTTTCGCTAGTCGCTGGTCCACGACGACGCTGCACTAAGGCCGCGTCGTCGTGGATCGTCACGCGCTGATCGACCCGGCGTGTGCCAGCTTGGCTCAACCGCCAGTGGCGGCGACGGCCACCGGCACTGCTTCGGCAGCCGCCAACTCCGCACGCAGCGAATTCAACCATTCGCCGGCTTGGCGACGCGTCTCGTCGTGCTGGGATGACTTGTCGAGTGCGGCAATCGCGCCGCGCAAGTCGCCGAGCCGGTAGTTGGCGATCGCCAGCCGGTACAGCACTTCTCCGGGCCGCTTCAAACCGCCTTTCTGCACGGCAGTGCCGAGCATCTTGCGTGCTTCTTCCCAGCGCTCCTGATCGACGTACATGCCGCCGAGCCGGTAGTAGTACTCACCACGATCGGCCATGCCGGCAACCTTGATCAGCGCCGCTTCGGCCTTGTCCGATTCGCGTGCATTGATCCAGGCGTTGGCAGCAGCTTCGACGCTCTTCTCGTCCTCGGGCAGCTTGCCGTTGGCGATCGAGGTTTCGATCAGCTGGCCTGCGGCCAGCGGTACTTCGATCATCATGTAGATGTTGTACAGATTCATGATGTCGCCGGGCTTCTCGATGAAGCCCTGCTGCTCGGCCAGCGCCATCACCGCCAGCGACTTTTCCTTGTCCTCCATTTCCAGCAGTACGGCCGACAGCTGCTTCCAGTAATCCGGCTTGGTCGGCGTCATCGCGATCAGCGTCAGCAGCGTTTCGGCAGCCGCCTGATACTGCTTCATCTCGTACTGGACGCCGAGCCGGAACTGCAGCCAGCTCTCTTTCGGTGCCTTGGCCTTGGACAAAGCCAGATCGACTTGCGGCAGCGCCTCGTCGAAGCGCTTCTGCTCGGCCAGTGCGCTGGCCAGGAACATATGCGCCTCGGGTGTGATCGGGCTGCAGGTCATCGCCATATAGGTCTGCAGCGCCGTGATGCCGTCGGCCTGCTGGCCGCCGGCCACATACAGCTGGCCGATGTTGAACTGGATCTGCTCGGTCTGGTTCTGCGGCAGCACGTTGAAGCCGATCGCCGTGGCGAATGCTTTGGCCGCGTCGAGGTACTGCTCTTTCTCGCTGTAGGCGACGCCGAGATTGAAGTAGATCATCGCCTTGTCGATCGGCTCACCAC
This sequence comes from Hydrocarboniphaga daqingensis, assembly GCF_900129825.1. GTDB lineage: Bacteria > Pseudomonadota > Gammaproteobacteria > Nevskiales > Nevskiaceae > Hydrocarboniphaga > Hydrocarboniphaga daqingensis. The sequence goes on from NZ_FQWZ01000004.1 coordinate 139,358, forward strand.
GACTGATGAAGCCATTGAGCTTGGTGATCGCGTCGTCGGTCTGCTTCTTCTGCAGCAGGTCGGAGGCGCGACGCACCGCATCGATCGTGGCTTCCGCCATGTCGGGTGCGCTCTTGCGGACGTTGACGCAGTCCGGTGCCGCATTCGACGGTGTCGCGTACAGCAGGCCGATGCTGCCGATCACCGCGGCCTGCAGCAGCCGGGCGACGGCGTCGCGCCGCAGCGGAACGCGGCTGGGCGATGACACGACCTGGGTTGACGCATGGCGAGATGGGGTGCGCTTCATGATCGGTCTCCGCTTACTTGGTCAGCTCGAATACGACACGCTGCGTGCCCTTCTGCTCGACGGCACGGCCGTCGACGGTCTTGGGCTTGAAGCGCCACTTGTAGACGGCTTGTACCGCCGCCGAGTCGAACAGGCCCTTGGGCTTGCTTTCCATGATCTTGGCGCCGATCACGCCGCCTTCGGGCGAGATCACCAGCTCCAGCTTCACGTAGCCTTCGATCTTGTTGCGACGCGCTTCCTGCGGATACACCGGATTGACGCGCTGCAACGGCACCAGGTCACCATCGGACATGCCGGTACCGACACTCGGGCCGCCATCACCCGTCGAGGCCGACAGATCGAGATTGCCAGGCACTTCGATGCCGGCACTCGCGGTGCTGGTATCGGTGGCAACGCTCATCTTGGCCGTTGGCGGCGGTGACTTCGGCGGCGGCGGCGGGGGCGGCTTGCGCCGCTCATTGGGCGTCACGTTGGTGTCGCGCTTCAAGCGGACGAAGTCGATGGTCGGCAGGTTGTCGCGCTTTTCCACGCCGTGGCCGCCACCGTTGATCAACGCGTGCATGCCGCAGAAGATCGCCGTCGACAGTGTCAGCGAGCTGAATAGGGCCACCAGCCAGCCACGCGGGCGACGGACTTCCTTGGATCGCAGCATGGCGGCGAACGTCGGCGAACCGGCCATCGACGCCATCATTGGCTGCTTGTTGCGGATTGTGATCGCCATGGCCTCAACCCCGCGGCGGTGCAGCGGCGATCGACACGTCGCCGATACCGCCGAGCTTGACCTGATCCATCACCTTGGTCAGCACGCCGGTCTTGGAATCCTTGTCGGCGATGATGACCACGGTGTCTTCGGGCCGTTCGATATGCAGGCGCTCGATCGCGTTGCGGATCTCGCGTACGTCGATCTTCTGCTTGTCCATCCACACGTCGCCGTTGGGACGCACTGCGATCAGGATGTTGCCGTCCTCGCGGCTTTCGGCCGTCAGCGCTTCGGGTCGGGTGACGCTGATGCCCGATTCCTTGACGAACGACGTGGTGATGATGAAAAAGATCAGCAGGTTCAGCACGAAGTCGAGCATCGGCGCGAGGTCGATGCCGGTCTCATCGCTTTCGGCTGCGGCATGTCGATTGGATTTCATGGCGGGGCTCGGTACGGGTGGGGGACGCGCTACATCGCGTTTTGCGAGGCGGCGATCGATACGGCCATGACGCCGCCCTGACGCGCCTGGTCGATCACGCTGACCAGAATGCCGGTCGGGGCATCTTCGTGAGCAACGACGACGACGGCATCCTCGGGACGCTGTGCGTGCAGGCGTTCGATCGCGGCGCGCACGCTGCGCTCGTCGGTCAACTTGCGGTCAACCAGAATGTCGCCGGCGGCATCGATCGCGATGACGATGCTGCTCGACTCTTTCTTCTCGACGCTCGACGATGCATTGGGCCGGCTGACCGTGATGCCGATTTCCTTCAGGAATACGGCCGTGATGATGAAGAAGATCAGCAGGTTCAAGACGAAGTCGAGCATCGGCGCAAGGTCGATGCCGGTTTCGTCGGCGTTGTGCTCACTGATACGGCGATGGCGAAGGCTCATGGCAGTCCGTAGGGATCGTTCGGTGTTGGGGGCGACGTCAGAACGTGAACTTGTCGGCGAGACGTTCGGTCTCGTGGCGAATCCGGCGACGGAAGTAATAGACCGGGTACAGGCCGGTGATGCTGACGGCCAGTCCGGTCAGCGTGCAGATCATCGCCTCGGACACGCCGTTGGCCATCGACCGGGCATCAGCCGAGCCGCGTGCCGACATCGCGTCGAACACCGCCAACATGCCGGATACGGTGCCGAGCAAGCCCAGCAGCGGGCACATCGGCACCAGCACGCGCAGCAGCTGGATGTTCGAGTTCATGCCCGCGTTGAGCGTCGAGATCATCGCCTTGCGAATCTGGTGGGCGCGCCAGCTGTGGTGCTCGGGCCGCGCCTGCCACTCCTGCAGCAGGCGCTCAGCCTGCCGCGGGAGTACGCCGGTGAAGAACCACAGTCGTTCCATGACGATGGTCCACATCAGCACGCAGGCCGCGAAGATACCCAGCACCACTGGTCCGCCCAGGTGACGCATCTCGACCAGGATCTGGAACGGTGTCAGCAGGGCTTCAAGCATGGCGCGCTGCCTCCAGGCGACCGGCGAGCAGGCCGGTGCTTTGTTCGTCGAGCACTTGCAGGATCGACTTCGACAGCGAGGCCAGCCAGGCATGAGCGAACAGCAGCGGAATCGCGATGCCCAGGCCCAGCACGGTGGCGATCATCGCCTGCGAAATGCCGGCTGCCATCAGCTTGGGATCGGACGAGCCCGATTCGGTGATCGACTGGAACGTGACGATCATGCCGATCACGGTACCGATCAGTCCGAGCAGCGGGCCGGCAGCGACGGCGAGCTTCAGGAACGACTGGAAGCGCTCCAGTGCCGGCACTTCCTTGAGCACGGCTTCGGAGATGCGCAGCTCGACGATCTCGGCGTCTTCTTCGAGCTTGGCTGCGCTGCCTTCGAACGTGCTCAGCACGCGACCCAGCGGGTTGTCGGCCTGGGGGGCTTCGATCGACGCGAGCTGCCGCTTGACGCGCAGACGAACCAGGAACAGGTAACCGAACTGATAGACCGCCAGCAGCGCACCGATCACACCGACGGTGATGATCACGTAGCCGACCGCTTCGCCATGGTCGATGCGTTCCTTCAAGTTCGGGCGCTGGGCGTAGATCGACAGCAGCACACCGCGCGTCGGATCGATCACCGTCTTGACGTAGCCGCTCTTGGCTGCCTCGAGCGTCTTGGCCGCGGCTTCGAACTCGGCGCCGGGCTGGCGTGCCATCACGGCAAGCTGGCCAGGGCCGGGCAGGTAGTTCAGATACCGGCCGTTGCTGGTCGCATTGAACGGACCGACGCGGGTCACCAGCGCTTCAGCTGGCTTGCCATCCGGCTCGACGATTTTGGTCTTGAACTGTGCGACTTTGCCGCTCTCGGCCATCTCGCGCAGCAGCTCGTACCAGAACCGCTCCAGCACCTTGATCGACGGCAGTTCCTTGGTTTGCGCCAGTCCGACGACGAACTCGCTGCGATTCGGGAACTGCGCGCTGATGATCGAGTTGTTGACCACCGACGAGAAGTCATTGGCGACCTGACGCACGACGCCGAACATCTCGCCCAGATTGCCGGCGCGGGTTTCCAGTGTCGCGGTCGCTTCGGTGATCGCTTTTTCGTTGGCGTCGAAGCCGCTGGCCAGGTCCAGGCCGCGCTTGCGCTCGGCGGCCAACTCGGCCTTGGCTTCGGCGAGCAGGCTCGCCTGCTTGTCGCGCTGGGCTTGGAACTTGGCTTCGCGTTCGGCGTTGGCGGCGGCGTCGCGTTCGCGCTGCGACAGCGTCAGTTCCAGCAGTTCGTCCATGTTGCCGGGGGTTGCAGCCAGCGCGCTGCCGGTGGTGAACAGACCGGAGGCGGTGATGGCGAAGGCCGTGGTGGCGATCGCCTTGAGCAGGGTATGGCGGAACATTACTTGGCCTCCTTCGGTGCAGGCGCGGCGAGCGCGACAAAGTTCGGTGCGGCTTGTTTCTTGGCGATCTTGATCGCCGACTTGATGTCTTCGCGGTACGCGTTATCGACGACCCACTTCTTGCTGCTGTTGTCCCAGTAGCCGGTCTCATTGCCGTCCAGCGTCTGGTACAGCAGCGATACGCGGCCGGCGCGCAGAAACTCCACCGTCTTGTCGCCGATCTTGCCGGCGTAGGATTCGATGGTCCGCCCGTATTCCATCTCGATCTGGTAGGCCTCGACGATGCGGCGGTACTTCTCCGACAGCGACACGTCGGCGCGCTCCATCGTCGTCTTCAGCGTCTTGATCCGCTTGGCGCGCTCGTCGGGCAGGAACGGCACATCGACGGCGACGAACTGTTCGAGCGTCGTCATCATGCGGATCAGCATCGGCAGCACCTCGCGCGAGGTGGTGTCGATGTCGCCGAGCTGCGCGTTGATCGCAGCCAGCTCTTCTTGCTGAGAGCTGACCTGCGTTGCCAGCTGGTCGTTGTAGGCCTTCAGGCTCTGGTATTCCTCGATCGCCTGGCGATACTCGCCGAGCATCGTGCCGGCTTCATCGTCGAGCTTGGTCACCGTGCTTTGCGAGGTCTTGGCAGCGCTGACCGACTTGGTCTGCTCGCCGATCACGGCATCGACCTTGGCCGGCTCGGCCGCGATCACATAGGGGATGGGCGCCGAGATCGCGCAAGCAGCGACGACGATCAGGCGAAGACGGTTATTGCGGATGTCGAACATGGCGATGTCTGATCCTTGATTAAAAGTCGAGCTTGGCGGTGACTTCGTAACGCGCGCCCGGCATGACCGAGAGCAGGTTGGTACCGGTATCGGTGTTGCGGGCGCGGAACGTGACTTCGTCGAGCACGTTGTAGCCATTGACGCGCAGGTGCCAGTTGCCCTTGTCGTAGGTAACGCCTGCGTTTAAGTTGAAAGCGGCCGGCAGTTCCAGCGTCTTCAAGCGGTCGGCATAGGTCGACGAGAAGTACGTGCCACCGAGCAGGAAGCCGACGCCGTTTTTCATCGTGTAGTTGGCGTTGATGCCGTACTGCTGCTCGGGCGTGCCGACCTTGTCGCGGTACTGCGGCAGCAGTTCGGTCGGGATCGTGATGTTCCAGCGGCCGCCATACAGGAAGGCTTCGGCCGGATACAGCAGCGACCCATCGTCGGCATAGACGTCCTGGAAGCCCAGCGTGCGGGCATCGAGCTCCATCGTCGTGACCGGCGCATCGACGATGTACTTGGCCTTCATCCAGATCGCATAGGCCTGGATCGACAGCTCGCGCATCGGTGTCCAGCGCAGTTCGGTCTCGGTGCCCTTGGTTTCGGTGCTCGACACTTCGGCGCCGGCCGTCGGATCGGCAGCGCTGCTGATGTCGGTACGCGTCTGCACGAAGTAGGCGCCGGTGAACGTCAGCTTGTCGTTGAGCCAGGCGCCTTTGAGTCCGCCTTCCTTCAACTCGGCCGATCCGATGTGACCGCCCGGTGCAGTGACGGTATTGACCAGCATGATGTTATTGGCGCCATCGAGCGACACGCTGGACTTAGCCAACGTTGCATACGGACGCAGACCCCATGGCAGCTTCTGCGAGATGCTGGCGCTCCAGGACACGCCCTTGTCCCATCCTTTCTCGGTGATCGGGTCGAGGTACTTTTCGACGGTGGCGTTGCTGGAGTTTTCGTTGAAGCGGCGGAAGTCGGTCGCCTTGGCTTCGGACCCGTCGATACGGGCACCCAGCACCACGTTGGTGTCCTTGAACAGATCGATGTCGAGCATCGCGCCGAAGCCCATTTCGTTGAACGTGCTTTCGCGGTCGACGGTTTTCGGTGCGCCGGTCTGGTAGGTGTCGTTGTCGAGCTGGTTCCAGAAGATCGTATTCGGGTAGTGATCACCGTTGCGGAACATCACATCCTGGCGGTAATCGAAGTCGCCACCGGAGCTGAAGATCTCGCCGTTGGTCTCGCGGTAGTTAATCGAGGCCAAGGAGTTGATGCGCAACCATTCCGGCAGGATTTCATCCGGGATGCGGCGTGTGACCGTGATTTTTTCTTCCCAGACGTGGATGTCCTGCTTTTCGCCATAGGGCAGATAAGAGTTCTTGAACGAGTTCAGGTAGTCCTTGAAGAACTGACTCTTGACCGTGAAGTCCGGGTCGCTGTCATAGACGAAGTCGGCGTACCAGACGGCCAGCTCGGCATCCTGCACGCGCTCGTAGGCACCGTTGCGACGCAGGTCTACATCGACGACATCGACCGTGGTTGGGTCGAGCACGAAGCCGACCGGCAGCTGTCCCGACGTCGGCAGCGGACCGCCAGCACCCTGTGCGCGCAGCGCACCGGTCGGATCTTTCGACGGATTGGCGTTCAGATAGTCGAGCATCGTCTGCGGGATGCCGGCGATCTTCGGAAACTGATCGATCGGGTAGTACTTTCCAGTCACCGGGTCCTTCGGCCAGTTGAAGCGCTGGAACAGCGGGCGGTTATTGCTGCCGACATTGCCCTTCAGCGGCGATGCCAGATGCGTCTCGCGAAAGCCAACGGCACCATCGCCGTTGACGTCGAGATTGACCAGCGGCTGGCCGGATACATACTTGCCGTCGTCGACCAGGGCTTGCGTTGTGCGATTCATATACGCGCCGGACGTGATCGAGTTCTGCGCCTGCGTGCCGCTCTCAAAGCGGAACGGACCGACGAAGTTGTCCAGGCTCATGCTGCCTTGCAGGATGCGCTGCTGGGCGCCGACCTTCTTGACGTACGACTCGCTGTTTTCGAGCAGCGCGTAGCCGTAGTAGCCGCCGGTTTTGCCGAGCACGTTCACCGGCCCGCCGGCACCGGCCGAGACTTCCGACTTGCGGTAGTCACCGCCGATGACCTGGGCAAAGCCCTTGACGTCGTCGAGATAGCCGCCGACCTTCGCGCGGCCGGATTTCGGCGTCAGATTGCTGTAGCCGCCGATCTTGCCCATGCCGTAGATCGGCGAGGGCGGTCCCTTGATGACTTCGATCGAATCCATTGACGCCAGCGACGTGCGCGCATGGCCCTGCATGTTGATGCGCTTCATGCCGCGGAAGTACATGTCGGCCGCGACGCCGCGAACGTTGATGCCGCCTTGCAAGCCATAGCGCGTCGTCGTGAACGTACCGGGCACGACGCGCGTCAGGTCGTCGACCGAGCTGATGCCGAGCAGTGCAATCTGCTCCGAGCTGACGAACGACACCGTTCGCGGCGTTTCCAGCAGCGGCTTGGTGAAGCCGATCGATGAGCCGGTCGATTCGTTCAGAATGGCCGTCAACGGATCTTCGGTGACGACGACATCGGTCAGCTCGGTATTCGTCGATGAGGACGATTGCGCCATCGCAAGGCCTGGGGTTGCAAAAGCGGCCAGCGCGATCGCGAGATCCGTGGCTTTGAAGCGATACGTCGTACTGCGAGGCGTACGCTTGACTCGACTGCGCATGTGATCTCCCAATGATTGAAGGCGTTCGTGTCGGCGAACGCAACGGTCATAGAGTCAGACGACGCGTTGTCGGAGCCCCCTACCTGGATCGAGCAAGCCGCTGCGGGTGCTGCATGTTGCGTGGCAGTGTTGGTCGAGCGCGCGGACGACGGCACGGGCATGGCATTGGCGCTGCATGGGTTGCCGCGCAAGCCACCATGATCAGTAGAGTGCCGCTAGAAGCGACGTGTGATCGTGGCTTGCCAGCGGCGTGCGGGCATTGCTGACACCGGCAGATCGGCGAGCGTGTCGCCATTGCGCGCACGGAAGTAGCGCTCGTTATTGGCGTTGAAGACGTCGAACTGCAAATGCCAGCGCTTGTCGTCGTAGAACACGCCCGTGTTCAACACGGTGGCCGACGGCAGTTCAATCAGTTGCAAGCGGCCTGCCGGTACCGATGAGAAGTAGTTCGCGCTCAGCGTAAAGCCGAAACCGGATCGTGTTTGCGCATTGAGTGTGGCGCCAAGCTGCGTATTCGGGTTGCCTTGCTTTTCGCGATAGGCGTCGACGCCCGCAGGTAATTGCACGAAGGCACGACCGCCGAACAAGAAAGCTTCGGCTGGGTAGATTACCTCGCCGGTCGCGGGGTCGACGACATCCTGGAATCCTAGCGAGCGTGCATCGATCAGAATCGAGCCGCCCCGGTTGGGGCTGTACAGCGTCTTTTGCGTCAAGGCGTAGAACGACGCGAAGAAGCCGCGTATTGGCACCCATTTGATTTCGGTCTCCCAGCCCTCAGTCAACGTCGACGACGCTTCGGCGGTAATCGTTGGATCATCCGGATCGCTGACGTTGATGCGCCGCTGTTGATACAGCGCACTGCTGAAGAACAAGCGCCGGTCGAGCAAGCTGGCTTTGATTCCGACTTCGGTCAGCCGCGATTGCCCGATATGGCCGGCTTCGATCACGGCCGCTGTCAGCCGGTTGGCGTTGTTGTCGAGCGTCAGGCTGGCTTCGCTGACGGTGATGTAGGGCCGTAGATTCCATGGCAGCTGATACGACAGGCTCAGCGTCCACGATGGCCCGGTGTCCCAGCCGCGAACCCGTGTGGTCTGCGTGACCTTCGCGCCCGGGTTGGCCGCCGTCCCGGTATTGAAGTTGTAAGTACCCGCGTACTCGACGTTGCGTGCCTCGGAGCCGTCGTGACGGCCGCCGACCAGCAACTGGGTTCTCTCCCACAGTTCGATATCGAACAGCACACCGGCGCCGAGTTCGCTGTAGCGCGTCTGACCGTCGTTGGTGAACGGAAAGCCGTCGTCGTCGACGTTGGAGTTTTCCAGGCAATTCGCGAAGGTCGTGTTCGGCGTCATGCCGACCGACTTGGTCGTCCACGTACTGGCCATCGCGTCGCTGCGATGCGTCGAGAAGTCGCCGAAGCATTGTTGCGTCGGCGATAGCGTGAATCGCGCATTGACCGATGCCAGCGTATTGACCCGAAGCCATGACGGGAGATCACGCAAGCGGCGCGTCAGCGTGAACTTGTCTTCGATCACGCGAGGCTGCTGGGCCGTGCCGAACGGCTGCTCGCTGATCTTGTACTGGTCCATCGTGTCGAGGAACAGCTGGTTCTTGATCGTGAAGTCCGGATCGCGATCGTCGATCAGGTCGATGAACGCCGTCAGCATCTCGGCCTTCAGTTCGCGCTCGAACGCGGTGAAGCGGCGCAGATCGAGCTGGTCGTAGCCGACCGTGCGCGGGTCAAGAACGAAGCCCACCGGGACATAGCCATTGCCGTTCGGACGCGGTCCGCCGACGCCCTGAGCTCGCAGCAGCCCGGTGGGATCGGCCTCGGGATGTTCGCTCAGGTATTGGTACATCGACTCCGGGATACCGGGTACGACCGGAAACTGGTCGAGCGGCAGCGGCACACCGTCGGCGTCGGTCGGCCAGTCCCAGCGTTGGACCAAAGGCTGGTTGTAGGTGCTCAGCGTGCCGCGCACCGGTGATGCGGTGTTGTACTCGCGATAGCCGATGCGTCCGTTGCCGTTGAGGTCCAGGTTGACCAGCGGCGTTCCGCGGATATAGCGGCCGTTGTCGGCCAGGTCTTGCGTGAAGCGGCCAAGCAGTGCGCCTGCACTGCGCGAGCTCTGCACGCTGACGCCAGATTCCAGGCGGAATCCGCCGGCGATACGTTCCAGGCTGACCGCGCCCTGCGCCAGCCTCGCGTCGGCCGGCACGCCGCGCGCATAACTGTCCGACTCAATGTTCATCACAAACGCGTCGTAGCCGCCATGCCGTCCGAAAGCCTGTAGCGGTCCGCGCAGGTTGACGCTCAACTCGCTGCGGTCGTAGCTGGCAACCGCCGCGCGGACATCGCCGACGCTTTGCTCCAGATAGCTGCCGTCGGCCGCGCGACCCGAGCGAGGCACCATATTCGTATAGCCGCCGATCTTGCCCATGCCGTAGATCGGCGAGGGCGGCCCGCGCACGACTTCGATCGAGTCCATCGCCGACAGCACGGTCGGCGCATGGCCCTGAAGGTTGAATCGCTTCATACCCCGGAAGAACGTGTCGGCCGGCACGCTGCGGACGTCGATGCCGCCTTGGATTCCGAAACGCGTCGGCGTGTAGGTTCCTGGCACGACGCGCATCAGATCCTCGACGGCAGCGATACCGAAGCGGTTGATCGTCTCTTCACTGATGAACGACACCGAGCGCGGCGTGTCGAGCAGCGACTTGGCAAAACCAAAGCTGCTGCCGCTGACTTCGCTCGGCAGCACGCGGTTGGGGTCTTCGACGACATGCAACTCGCTGAGGACGACGCTGCCGTCGACCGTTCGTGGCAGCGGCACATAGTCGAAGCTGCTGCTCGGCGCGTCCTGGTGCGGGACCTGCAACGGCGCGCGTGATACGGCTGGACGGATCGCAATCGTCTGGCTGTTGATCAGCGTCCATTGCAGGCCGGAGCCGGCCAGCAGCCGGTCGAGCGCTTCGCCGGCCGGCATCGTGCCCTGCGCCCCCGGCGCGATCAGCGAAGGCCGTAGCGAATCGTCGTAGACGACCTGCAGGCCACTTTGCTCGCTGAATCGATCCAGCGCGTCGGCCAGCAGGCTCTTCGGGATCTGGAACGTCGTTGCGGTGGTCGCCGTACCTTGCGCAGCGGCCGTTGCGACGATCGCCATGGTGGCGGTCATCGTGGCAACGAAAGCACTCAGCACGGGCCGGGGTCGCCGGCCCTGGTATGGACAGGCCATTCTGGACGGAATCCGCATTGCGCCTTGGCATCGCCACCGCGACCTTCGCCGCGTCTTTTGGCAGAAGACGAGGCGACGGGAGCAGACTCGGTCGCCGGCACAGGCCGGCGCGCTACGACACGCTAGCGACCGCTGCCCGATCCCTGGACGTCGTGACGACGGAACAACAAGATTTCGTTGCCGACCTCGACGGTGCGGATCGGCAGTACCGACGTGAACGCACTGGCGATCATCAGGTTCTCGCCTGGGATGAAGTTGCCGCTGACGGTCAGATCGGCGAGGTCGCTATCAGCCAGCGCCAGCTTGCGATCGGAGTAACGATTCATTTCGGCGATGGCCTCGGCCAGCGGCGTGCTGCGGAACACCAGGCGCCCATGCGTCCAGCTCGTGGCGATCTCCGGGTCGACGGCTTTCTTGTTCCAAGCGGCGGCGGATCTCGATGGGCCATCGATGCGGATCTGCTCGCCGGGCGCCAGCTTTTCGCTGTGCATCGCATCGGTGGCGAGCGAGGTGACGGCGACCGAGCCTTCGCTCAGCGTCACGGTGACGGCGTCGGCATCGCGCTGCACTTGAAAAACGGTACCCAGCGCGGTGGTTTTGGAATCGCCAGCGGTGACCGAAAACGGCCGATTGCGGTCGTGGGCGACGGTAAACAGCGCGCGGCCGTGCATCAGTTCAACCCGTCGGGCGTTGCTTTCGAGCGCGACGCGGATCTGCGAGTCGACGTCGAGCAGCACGCGCGAGCCGTCGGCCAGCATCAGTTGCCGAGGCGCCGTCGAGGCACTGTAGTGCTCGGTGGGCGTCAGCGGACGCGGCTCGGATGCCAGCTTCAGTCCGACCACCGCCACGGCCAACGTCGCCGCCAGTGCCAACGGCATTGACCAGCGTCGATGCTGATGGCGCAGGCGCTGGGTCAGCGGAACGTCGGAGTCGCCGATCGCATACGCCTCGTCGGCGAGCGCGCGCAGGCGCGGGTCGACGTCGGCCAGCAGGCCAACACCGTCCGACAACAATTGGGCAGCAGCGAACGCATCGGCATGCGATGGGTCGGCACGCAGCCAGCGTTCGAAGTCGGCACGATCGCGATCGGTGCAATCAGGCGCGCACAGGCGCGCACACCAGTACGCGGCCTCCTCCGGCGTTCCTACAGTCGTATTTTTTTTCATGAACCCTTAGACGGTGGTCACGGGCCGTCCCCTACCTTCTTCATGCAGACGGCCAGCGCATGGCTGATGTGCTTCTCCACCATTTTGACGGATATGCCGCAGTGCCGGGCGATCTCCGGATACGTCATGCCGCGTGCGCGGCTCAGCAAAAAGACCTGCCGGCACTTCGGCGGCAGCTGCACGATGGCCTCGTGAAGCTTGGCCAGATCCTGCTGGCCCGCCACTTCACGTTCCGGTGACGGTGCGCCCGACACCAGTTCCACGTCGTCGACGCTGCACTGATCGGACAGATGGCGAACTTGCTCCGACCGTTCCAGATCATTGGCGACGTTGATCGCGATGCGGAACAGCATCGACGACGGCGAATGGATGTCGCGCGAGCCTTCGTACTGCAGCATGCGGATGTACGCTTCCTGTGCGACGTCGACGGCGTCGTCGGGGCGGCGCAGCCGCTGGCGCAAGAAGCTGATCAGCGAGTCGTGGTAGCGGCAGATCGCACGTTGTACAGACAGCGGCTCGCGGCCCAGTGTCGGCACACCGAAGGCGATGTCGTTACTTGCCATGACGTCATCGGGGCCAGCGCTCATCTGCACCATCTCACCGTTACAGGTCGCAGTGGCAGAGGAGCAATCTCTATGCCGCAGTCGGCATGCGGTGTAAAAAAAGTTACTTGAAAAGCTTGACAAACCGCCAGCCGACCATCGCGCCATCGTCGATCGCAATACGTCTAAACCTTAAGACGTCGATCGCCTCCGACCCCCTACGTCGGCCAGCGCGATCATGCGGCTGACCGGACCACGTTCCGGCCGTTAAGACACGGGAATCGCGTCAACCCGACTCATCCGGCACTGCCTTGCGTGTGGTGTGTCGCGGTCGCTGATCTGAGGTTCGCCCGCTTGGTGTTCCAAGCTTGGCTCGTGATCGACCGCCAACGGCCTGACGAGGTCGTCATCAATGCCGACGTGACGCGCTTGTGAACCATTTGCGACCATGGTCACGCCGTGTTGGTCCGCCAGGCAGCGTGCTGCACCGCGACGCAGCAGCCAGCGTCGATTGCTTGCAACAGCGAGGCTCGTAGCCGTCAGCGTGGCGCCGAGCTGATCGGTGCGTTGGGCGTGGCGGGTTCGCGCAGCGCGCGCTGGAATGCAGTGCGTTTTTCGGCGGAGTCGGCGAATGCGATCAAGGTCTGCAGGGCACTGTCGATCGCATACGAGTCGGCGTTGCTGACGGACAGGTCCTGACGCGCATCGAGATGCTCGGACAAGGCCTGGCGTAAGCACCATTGCAGGTAGTCATATACGGTCGGCCCATAGGTACCGACCGAGCAATGCAGGCTGCCGACATCCAATGGCCGTACGTCGTGCCACCATCCGCGCGGGATATACAGCAGGTCGCCGGCTTTCAGCGTCACGTCCACCATCGGATCGGTGTCGCGCGGGGCGAGATGATCGCGACTCGGCTGGTGGCTCAGCGGAAGTGGAAACGTCGGTGCCCACAGTCGCCACCGCTTGCGACCGATTAACTGTACGGCGAATACATCATGCGTATCCCAATGCATGCCGAACGTTCCGTCACCGCCGAAGCTGGCATAGGCATTGGCGCTGGTGGGAACGTCGCAGAACTTTGAAACCGAGGCACACAGCTGCATCAACATCCGGTCATCGTGTTCGACGCGGTTGATCACCAGTGATGCGCCGCCCCGCAGCAGATCGTAGATTCGAGAGGGGATCAGACGGTGTCGGGCCTGACCGTCATGGACGCGGTAGCCGAGGTATTGCGCTGGCGCTACGGGTCCGTTTCGGTACAGCTGCAGGCGTTGATCGCCGGGCTCGATGCGGTCGAGCAACTGGTCGAGCAGCGACCAGCTTGGACGTTGAGACGGCGTTAGCGCAGCTTGCATCCGGTACGGCGCGCGCTGCTGATAGTGGCAGCGGAAGTCGACCGGATTGACGCCGAAGTCGAGCATCAGATCGGTTTTGGAACCTCGGCCGCCGGAACCATGGCATTCGGCACCGGGGCAGCGGTCGCCTTGAGCCGGCTCAGCAGCACGTACATGGCAGGTATGACCAGCAGCGTCAGCGCGCCGCCGCCGATCAAGCCGCCGATCACGGCAATGCCCATCGACATCCGGCTCTCGGAGCCGGCGCCGAGCGCCAGTGCGATCGGGACGATGCCGAGTATCGTCGCCATCGTCGTCATCAGGATCGGCCGCAAGCGTGCCGCTGCGGCTTCACGTACTGCGGCCAGCGGGGTCCGGCCATCGCCGCGACGCTGGTTGGCGAATTCGACGATCAGGATGCCGTTCTTCGTGACCAGGCCGATCAGCATGATCAGGCCGATCTGCGAAAAAATGTTCAAGGTCTGCCCGGTGTACCACAGTGCGAACAGCGCGCCGGCCAGTGCCAATGGCACCGTCAGCAGGATCACAAACGGGTCCACGAAGCTTTCGAACTGCGCGGCCAGAACCAAGTAGATCAACAGCAGTGCCAGTGCAAAGACGTAGCCCAGCGACGAGCTGCTTTCGACGAAGTCGCGCGCGGCGCCGGTCAGTGACGTGGTGAAGCGCGTATCCAGCGTGGCGTCGGCGATGCGGCGGAACGCCTTGATGCCGTCATTCAAGGTATGCCCCGGTGCCAGCGTGCCGGAGACCGTGGCCGCGTTGAAGCGGTTGTAGCGATACAGCTCCGGCGGTGCACTGCTTTCGCTGAGCCGCACCAGATTGTCGAGCCGCACCATACCCGTGGCGCTACCGCTGGCCGGAACCGCGACATTGCCGAGGTCGGCCGGGCTGGAGCGGTAGTCGCGGGTGAGCTGTCCGATCACGTCGTATTGCTTGCCGTCGAGAATGAAGTAGCCGTAGCGCTGGCCACTGAGTGATGCCTGCAAGGTTTGTGCAATATCCAGTGCTGACACACCCAGTGTTTGGGCTTTGTCCCGATCGATTTCGACACGGACTTCGGGTTTGCTGAACTTCAGGTCGCTGTCGACGAAGCTGAAAGCCGGGTCCTTGCGCGCTTCTTCGAGGAAAGCCGGCAGCTTGTCCTGCAGATCGGCCAAGGTCGGCGCCTGCAGCACGAAGCGAACGCCGGTTTCGTTGGAGCGACGCTCGCCGATCGTGGCTTCCTGGGTGATGTTGACGCGGGCGCCGGTGTAGCGGCGCTGCAGCACGCGCAGCGCATCGGCGATGTCGGCCTGGCTGCGCTGACGGTCGCTCTTGTCGTTCAAGAACACCCGGATGAAGCCGCTGTTGACCGCGCCCTGGACGCCGGGGCCACCGCCAACGCCGGGCACCTGGGTCATCATCACGTCGGACTCGGGTACCAGCTGCGCGGTGGCCGAGGTGACATCGTCCATGAACGCCTGCATGTACTCGTAGCTGACGCCCTCGGAGCCGGTCGCGCGCACCCAAATGCGGCCGCGATCCTCCATCGGTGCCAGTTCGCGTGGCAGCGCGGCGAACAGCACGCCGATCACGACGCCCGCGATCAGCAGGATCAGCGGCGCCAGCCAGCGTCGCCGCAGAAAGCCGGCGAGCATGCGGTCGTAGCCGGATTCCATGCCGACGAACAGCGGCTCGGTCCGCGTGAACAGCCAGCCGTGTCCTTGATGCGCTTTCAGCAGCCGCGAACTGAGCATCGGCGTCAGCGTCAGCGCGACCAGCGCCGATATCAGAACGGCGCCGGCGATCGTCACGCCGAACTCGCGGAACAGGCGCCCGGACAATCCGCCCATGAACAGCAGCGGCAGGAACACGACCGCCAGCGTGATCGTCGTCGAAACGACGGCCATGAAGATTTCCTGCGTGCCCTTGATGCCCGCATCCAGCGGCGTCATGCCTTGCTCGATCTTGGCGTAGATGTTTTCGAGCACAACGATGGCATCGTCGACGACCAGGCCGATCGCCAGCACGATGCCGAGCAAGGTCAACACGTTGATCGAAAAGCCGGCGGCCGCCATCACCGCGAACGCGCCGATGATCGACACCGGAATCGCCAGTACCGGAATCAGCGTGGTGCGCCACTCGCGGAAGAATGCGAATACGACCAACAATACCAGCACGAACGCGATCACGATTGTTTCGGTGACTTCGAGCAGCGAGCGGCGTACGTACTCGGTGTTGTCGTAGGCCACGGCGATGCGGATATCGGCGGGAATATCCTTCTCGATCTGCTTAAGACGCGCGCGCAGGCCGTCGACGATCTGAATCTGGTTGGCACCCGGCTGCTGCTTGAAGTACAGCCCGGCGATTGGCTTGTCGCCCATCTTCAGCGCGCCGCGTTCGTTCTGCGCGCCGAGTTCGGCATATCCGATATCGCGGAAGCGCACGATACGATCACCGCTGCGTTTGACGACGATGTTGTCGAACTCGGCCGTCGTATTCAGCCGCGACAAGGTCTTGACCGGCAGTTCGATGCTCTCGCCTTCGATGCGTCCCGACGGCAGTTCGATGTTTTCGCGCGCCAGCGCGTTGCGCACGTCCAGCGGCGAAAGTCCGTAGCCGAGCAGCTTTTCCGGGTCCATCCACAGCCGCATCGCGTAACGCTTCTCGGCCGGCTGGTCGACGTTGGCGATGCCGGGCACCGTTTGCAGCCTCTCTTTGAGCAGGTTGGCGTAGGCGCCGAGTTCGAGTTGGGTGCGCGTGTCGCTCGACAAGGCCAGGCCGAAGATCGGTGACGAGTCGGCGTCGGCTTTGTTCAGAATCGGCGGGTTGACGTCCGGTGGCAGGAAGCGCGCCGCACGCGACAGCTGGTCGCGCACGTCGCTGGCTGCGGTTTCCAGGTCGGTATCCAGCGAAAACTCGGCGTTGATCTGGCTGGCGCCTTCGCGGCTGGTCGACGTCAGGGCGACGATGCCGGCGACCGTGTTGACCGCTTCTTCGATCGGCTCGGTGATCTGCGCCTGCACCACATCGGCCGATGCGCCGGGATAGCTGGTCGTGATCGAGATCGACGGCGGATCGACGGCCGGATACTCGCGCACGCCCAGCTGCTTCACGCTCAGCAGACCCGCGAGCACGATCAGCACCGACAGCACGATCGTCAGTACCGGTCGGCGGATGCTGATCTCGGCCAGACTCATGCGGCTCATCGCGTGCCCACTCCGCTGACGTTGGCGATCGCCGCGGCGCGCGGTGTGCCTGCATCATCATCGGTCAGCACGGCTTGTCCAGGACGTAGATTCTGCAGGCCCGAGGTGATCAGCAGCTCGCCCGGCTTGAGCCCGGACAAGATCTGCACCGTCGTCGACGAGCGCGTACCGGTTTCGACGGCGCGACGTTCGGCCTTGTGATCGGCGCCGACGACGAACACG
Organism: Hydrocarboniphaga daqingensis; assembly: GCF_900129825.1. Taxonomy (GTDB): domain Bacteria; phylum Pseudomonadota; class Gammaproteobacteria; order Nevskiales; family Nevskiaceae; genus Hydrocarboniphaga; species Hydrocarboniphaga daqingensis. The sequence goes on from NZ_FQWZ01000004.1 coordinate 156,379, forward strand.
GTCTTCTCGTTCAGGCCGGGAATCACGGCAACTGCCGGTACCACCAGCGCATCGTCGACCTGGTCGAGCACCAACTCGATGCTCGCGAACGTACCCGGTAGCAGTCGACCATCGCGGTTATCGGTGATCGCGCGGATCTGCAGCGACCGCGTCCCGGCATCGATGCGCGGGTCATAGGCGTAGATGCGTCCGCTGAACGGCGCGGTGGCGCCATCGACGCTGAAGCGCAACGGTCCACCGACCCGGATGCGCTGCGCGTATTTTTCCGGCACCGCAAAATCGATCTTCAGCTGGTCGAGCTGCTGTAGCGTCGCCACGCGCGTATTGACGCTGACGAACGAGCCTTCGCTGACGTAGCGCAGGCCGACCACCCCGTCGAATGGAGCGCGGATTTCGGTGCCGGCGATCTGGGCTTGCGTCAGTTCGATCTGCGCGCGCTGCACGTTCAGCTCCGACAGCGCGATGTCGTAGTCTTCCTGCCGCACCAGCCCTTGCTGTATCAGCGGTGCGAGGCGCTTTTCGCGGGTTTCGGCCAATGCCAATTGATAGCGCGAGCGCACCAGCGTCGCTTGCAGCTCGGCGTCGTTGAGTTTGACCAGCAGCTCACCCTTGCGGACGCGCGCACCTTCGCGGAAGTGGATCGCGGTCACGCGACCATTGGTCTCGGCCTGCAGTTCGACGCCTTCGGTCGCGATCAGGGTGCCGGTCGCGCTGATCGTTTCCACCAGTGGCGCGGCGACGACGCGCATGGTGCTGACTTTCAGCGGCACGGCGGTCGCGCTGCGGCCCTCACCGCTGCTAGGGCGCGGCTTTGCGTCGCCTTTGACGCCGATGACGGCCGTCGTTGACGCGCCGCCGGTTGGCTTGGCTTCGTGCTGGGTCGCAAGCAGCTTCGGAACAATGACGGCGCCGGCCACGGTGATGCTGCCGGCTAGCCATAACGCGGTTTTCACGGCGGATTTCATCGATCGGCGTCAGTGGCTGTCGAATGCGGCCTGGTATTCGGCGAGCTTGGCCTTGATGGCCTTCAGCTCTGCCTCGGTCGGCGTGGCCGGGTTGGCGGCCGGTGGCGGGGCGCCGTAGCGCAGCAGGCAGGCCAGCAGCAGCAGCCGCGCCTTGGTCGGGCTCAGATTGCTGCCTTCGACGTACAGGTTGTTCGGGTTGACCGCGAGATAGCCGACCGTCGGCGAACGCGACACCTTGACCACCGGCACACCGCTGGCTGCTGCCAGATTGAACGCGGTGTCGTAGCCAGGCACGAAGCTGCCGCCCTGGTTGCCTTCGGCGACGATGCCGCTCAGCGGTTCCTCATCGAGCGCGCGGTCGAGCTGTGCCAGCACGTCGACGGCGATGTCGGCACTGCGCGCGGCGTCGAGCGTCGACCATCGCGCGCCCTTTACCAGCACCACGTTCGGGATCGCGGTTTCCAGCAGCTCGCCCTTGGCGTTCTTGATCGGCACGCTGACCGACTTGATGCGACCGTTGCCATCGCGGTGCACGCCGCTGACGCTGGCCGGCAGCTGCGTGTAGCGCACGTCGCTGGTCCAGGTGTGCTTGCGGTTGGGCACATAGGCCACCGTCAGCGGATCGGTATCGCCGAGGTAGCCGCCAAAGCCGCCGGTGGGGATGTAGCCGCCAGGGCGTGCGTCGCCCTTGGTGATTTCGCGGGCGGTGTACAGCACGTCGTCCTGGATCGCGATCGCGCCGAGCTGATTGCGTCCCTGCGCGTCCTTCCAGACGGTGCTGGTGATGTATTCGACCGAGTTGATGATGTTGGCGTCGCCGTCGGGCGAGATCTTGCCGCGCGTGCGCTGCGCCGCGTTGAATACCAGCGGCTGGGTCGTATCGATCAGCAAATGCATCCAGTACGCGGAGTCCTCGATATTCGGTGAGCCTTCAAACCAAATGCCGCCCTGATAGCGTCCGCTGGCCATCGCGGCTTGCACTTTGTTGGTGGCCCGCGCCAGCGCGGCGCGCGTCGGCGTCGTGCCGTAGGCGCCGTACTGGAAGAAATCCACGCCGGGCTTTTCCGGCGCGATGTCGCCGCTGCCGATGTCGGTGCGCTCGCTGGCCTTGAGCCCTTTGGTGTAGCCGCCGCTGGGCGCGGCGCGATAGAAGTCGAAGCTCGCCAGCGCCTGCAGATTCGCGCCTTCGCGTTCGATCTCTTCGAAGATCCGCGATGCATCGGGGTAGAAGGTCTGGCGCGACTTTTCAAATGGCGCGCCGGCGCGGGTCGCGTTCGAATCCCAAGGCGAGCCATCGGCCTGTACCGCCATGTACGGCAGTGGATACAAGCCGTCTTCGGGTTTCAGCGTGACCGCGTAGACCGGCTTGTCGGATGCCGACTGGCGATCCTTGTGAAACACGCCGCTGGTATCGATGTAGCCATCGGGCGGGCCGTACAGTTCGGCGACGTCGCGCTCCAGCGGATGAGCCGAAAACTGCTCGACGTAGACCGTCACCGGCGCGGCCAGTCGTTGCGGACGCAGCACGTCGACCGATGCCGTGTGGCCATGGCTGTCGATCAGCGGCGGCAAGCCGCGCTGCTGACGCGCCTTGATGCTGGTGACGAAGGGCTCGTTGTTCTGGATCGTCGCCGTCGGGCCGGAGAACACGGCGATCTTGGGCTTGGCTTCGGCGGCGATCGCGGTCAGCGTGAACGAGGCCAGCATGGTGGCCGTTGCGAGCACAACGAGGGGTTTCATCAGCGGTTGTCCTGTGGACGTGATGGTGATGCCGGTGCGCCGCGTCATCAGATGCGCTTCCAGCGAATGATCGATGTGCTGCCGTCGGCCTTGGGCGGTGTTTCCAGCGACAGCTGTCCGGCCTCGTCGAACGAGTAGTAGCGCTTGGCGTGCTGACCGACTTGGCGCGGATTGAAGTTGCCTTGCTGCGCGTGCACCACGCAGCGCTCGGCCGGCAGCAGCATCCACGTGCCGAAGTACGAGCTGACGCCGTCGACGACGCCTTGCAGCTCGCTGCCGCTGGCGCGGGCCAGGCTGTCGGAGGCTGGCGTCGGACGCGCCGATTTGATGATCTGCACCGACAGCCGGCCGTCGGCGCCGTAGATCAGCTGCCCGGTCGATGGCCAGCGTGGTGACGGCCGGATGCGGCCGTCCTGGCTGCGCTCATCCAGACCGATCAGCGTCCAGCTGCCGACGAAACGGCTCGCCAAGGAATCTGCCAGCGGCGGCACGCTGGCCGGCGCATGTCGATAGTGCGTGGACTGTTCGTAGGCATAGGCGTAGCGGATGATCCGCGCTTCGTCCCAGGCGCGGCCGAGTATCTGCAAGCCCACCGGCAAGCCCTCGCCCAAGTAGCCGCTCGGTACCGACAGCGCTGGCCACTGTAGCGAACTGCCGACGAAGGTCAGGCTGCTGCCGAGCGCGGTCGGGCCGGCATCGGGCGCCGGGCGCGGCGTCGCCGTCAGCTGGGTATTGCGGTCGCCATTGATCGCCGGCAACTGCGCCCAGGTCGGAAACACCACGGCGTCGATACCCGCTGCGTCCATCGCCTTGGTGAAGGCCTCGCGGTAGCGCTGCTCGTTGGCGGCACCTTCGATCGTCTCCGGGTCCTCGGCGACCGGCCGCGCGGCGGCGGCCGCGTCGAAGCCGGCTTGATGTAGCGGGTGCAGCAGCTTGGAATCCGCGATCGCTTGGACCGACGGAAACGGGATGCCTGGATGGCGCGCGATGAAGCGCGTCAGGTCGTCCTTGAAACGCGCAGCGGTCTGCGGCGGGCGAGGGATGCGATCGAGTTCGGGGATCGCGAAATCCTCGATCACGGTCGCACCCGCGGCGCGCAGTTCGGTGATCGTCTGCTGGAAGTGCGCGATCACGCGCGGATCGGCCGTCTTGGCCGTGAAGATCTGCGACAGCACGCCCAGCCGCGCGCCTTTGAGCGCATCGGGCGCCAGCTGCGCGCGGTAGCTGCGAGCAATATGGCCTTTGGCGCGGGTCGTGGCTTCGTCTTGCGGGTCGAAGCCCGCGATCACGTCGAGCAGCGTGGCCATGTCGGCGACGCTGCGTGCCATCGGCCCGGCGGTGTCGCGGACGCTGTTGAGCGGCACCAAGCCGCTGCGCGACACCAGGCCAACCGTCGGGCGCAGACCGGCCAGCGCGTTGTGCGCGGCCGGCATGCGCACGCTGCCGCCGGTATCGGTGCCGATGCCGACGATGCCGAAGCTCGCGGCCAGGCTCGCACCGGTGCCACCGGACGAGCCACCGGTTGCGAACGCGGTGTTGTACGGATTGCGCGCAAAGCCGGAGACGACCGAGTTGATGTTGTCGCCGCCGCCGCGGGCGAACTCCGACAACGAGGCCTTGGCGATGATGATGCCACCGGCGTCGCGGATCTTCTTGACCAGCGTGGCATCCGATGGCGGCAGGTAGTGCTTCCAGCCCTGGAAGCCGGACGTCATCGGCATGCCGACGGCGTCGAGATTGTCTTTGATGATGACCGGGATGCCGTGCAACACGCCGACCGGCTTGCCGGTCTGCTTCAGCTGCGCGTCGAGTGCGGCGGCGTCCTGCACTGCGTTGGGGTTGACCGTGATCAACGAGTTGATCAGCGGGCCTTGCTGGTCATAGGCGGCAATGCGTGCCAGATGCGCCTGCGTGACCTCGACCGCGGTCGTCGTGCCGGCGCGATATGCGGCCATCACCGAATCGATCGTGGCTTCTTCGACCGGGTAGCTCGCTGCCTGCGACAAGCCCGGCGTCAGTGCGGCCAGCGCGCTGCCCAGCATCGCGGTCGCGGTGACCCGCACGATCCGCTGCGTCGACGGCCGATGGCGACGCAAATGCGATGTCGGGCGATCGTGCAATCGAGTGGCGTGCATGGCGGGCATCGTGGGGCGTCTTTGCAATCAGACGGCGCGACGCGCCCGACCCCCCACCTGTGACTGTGGGGTATCGGTCGCGCTCAGCGTCTGAATCAGCACATCCCCACCGATCAATACGCATGCACGCTCACACGTTTCCCAGCGCAATGACCTCACTGGCGCTGGCGGTTGCGCTGACGCTGTCTTCCCCTGCATCGCGCGCCGCGCAGGCTGCCGAAGCGCGCTTCGTGCTCGAAGAAGCGACGATCGCCGATATTCAAGCGGCGTTCGCCGCCGAGGCACTGACGTCCGAACAACTGGTTACGCTGTACCTGCAGCGGATCAAAGCCTATGAGGACGGCGGACCCAAGCTCAATGCGATCCTGACGCTGAACCCGAAGGCCCGCGAACAAGCGCGCGCGCTCGACCGCGAGCGCAAGGCCAAGGGCCCGCGCGGGCCCTTGCACGGCGTGCCGGTGCTGCTGAAAGACAACATCGATACGGCCGATCTGCCGACCAGCAACGGCTCGGCCGTGCTCAAAGCAGCGGTGCCGCCCGATGATGCGGCGATCACGCGCGAGCTGCGCGCCGCAGGCGCGGTGATTCTCGGCAAGGCAGCGATGGGCGAGTTTGCCGGTGGCAGCTACAACTCGGTCGGCGGACAGTCGATCAATCCCTATCACTTCAAGCGCCACACGGGCGGGTCGAGCAGCGGATCGGGCGCGGCGATCGCGGCCAACTTCGCGATGCTGGCCGTCGGTACCGACACCAGCACCTCGGTGCGTGGCCCTGCGGCCTACAGCGGCATCGTCGGCTTTCGCCCGACCACCGGGCTGATCTCACGCGACGGCATCGCGCCGAAGAATCTGAACTTCGACAGCGCCGGACCGATGGCGCGCACCGTCACTGACGTGGCGGCGATGCTCAGTGTGATTGCCGCGCGCGACAGCGCCGACCCGACCAACGTGCAGGTCTGGGACGAAATTGCCAAGCGCCATCCGGTCACCCAAGGCCATCTGGATTTCACGGCGTACCTGGATGCCGGCGCGCTCAAGGGCAAGAAGCTGGGCGTGGTCCGCGACTTTTTCGGCGGTGATCCGGAGATCGACGCCCTCGCCGAACAAGCGCTGGCCGCGATGCGCGCGCAAGGGGCGACGACGGTCGACATCCAGCTCGACCCGGCGTTCGTGCAGCGCTACCTGGGTGACGGCAACCGCGACATCCGCCGCTTGAGCGACCACCGCTTCAAGGCCGACTGGGAACGCTACCTGGCGACGTTCAAGGACCCGAACCTGCCCAAGACCGTCACCGAAATGCTAACGATCTACGACACCACGGTGATGCCGTCGCCGCTGCCGGTCGAGGACAGCGTGCTGCGCTTGCTGAAGACCTCGCTGACGACGTCCACTGATGCACCCGAGTATCAGGCGTTCATCACCAAGACCTTGCCCGAGGCCACGCGCGACAAGCTCGCGCTGTTCGACCGCTACGGCGTCGATGCGCTGGTGTTCCCATACTTCAGCGCGTTCGCGCCGCCGATCAAGAACCCGGCCTACAGCATCGACGACAAGACCTACGTCGAGTCCAAGCGTCCGCAACCCGCGACGCTGGCCGGCTACAGTTCGGTCGGCTTTCCGTCGGCGGTCGTGCCGATGGGCTTCGGGTCGCAAGGCCTGCCGATGGACATCGGCTTCATGGCGCGGCCTTACGACGAACCCAAGCTGATGGGCATCGCCTACGCCTATGAGCAAGCCAGCCATGCACGCAAGCCGTCGCCGCTGCTGCCGCCGCTGAAGGGCGAGACGATCGACTACAAGACCCGGCCGCGCTGACACCTCGACACGCTCGCAAAAAAGCCCCGGATCACTGCGCGCTGCGGTGATCCGGGGCTTGTTCGTTTGCGCTGGCTGTCATCGTGGTCACCGCGCCGATGCCGCTCGCTAGCGGCGCAGTGACAGCGGCCGCCGCGCGTGATGCCGACGCGCAGCGACCGCGTACGTCACTTACAGCGGTGGCTTCTTCCAGCCGCCGCTCTGCGCTTCCAGATACGAGGCCACCGCGATGCACAGATCTTCGCGCCACGGTGCGGCCACCACCTGCAAGCCGATCGGCAGCTTGCCGTCGGCGCTGGAGCCGCAGCGCACGACGACCGAGGGCCAGCCGGTGGAATTGAATGCACCGGTATACGGCCAGCCGCCGCCGGGCGCGCCACCACCGCCGGCCGGGTTGTCGGCGTCGATCAGCTGCGCCGGCTTGCCCGCGGTCGGGCAGATGAACACGTCGTACTGCTTCATCCAGTCGAGCATCCGCGACTTGGCATCGTCATGCTTTTCCCAGGCTTCAACCATCGCCGCGCTGCTGATCGGCTTGACGTTGGCCATGGCTTCCTTGCGCGCCGGAGAGAAGTTGACCGTATTCCACTTGGCAGCGAGACGCTTGTAGAACGCCCAGCCGTCGCCACTGGTCAGCGTACTGCGCGCTTCGCGCAGGTCGTCGAGAATGGCGGACGGCACGTCTTCGACAACGCTCAGCGTGGCCGCTTCGAGCCACTTGGCGGCCTTGCGCACGGTCGCCTTGGTGTCGTCGTCGGTGGCCTGGCGGCCGACGCCGCCGTTGTCGACGCAGAAGGCGACCTTGAGCTTCTTCAAGTTCACTTTGGCGGGATCGGCCCACGGCACCGGCGCGCACGAGGCGTCGCGGAAATCGGGGCCGCTGATGATCGGCGTGATCAGCGCCAGATCTTCGACGCGGCGCGTCATCGGCCCGAGCTGCTGCCACAAGTCGAAGATGCCGCCGTAGTCGACGATGTGGCCGGTGCGCGGCACGCGCACACTGGTCGGCTTGATGCCGGCGATGCCGTTGTTGTGCGCCGGCCCCCGGATCGAACCGCCCCAGTCGGAGCCGATGTCGAACGCGGCGCCGCCAGCGGCGACGATCGCGCCGGCACCACCGGACGAGCCCGACGTCGAACGCGTCAGGTCATACGGATTATGTGATGAGCCGTACAACAGATTGCTGGCCGTGCTGATGCCGGCCAAGCCGCCGAGCGTGAACTCCGGTGTATTGGTCTTGCCCAGCAGAATCGCGCCGGCCTTGCGCAAGCGTGCGGTGACGGTTGCGTCCTTCGGCGGCAGGTACTGCTGACGTCCGTAAGTGGCGCCGGTCGTGATCACGCCTTCGGTGTCGATCGAATCCTTCAGTGTCATCGGCACGCCGTGCAATGGGCCTTTCCAGTCGCCGCGCGCCGCTGCGGCGTCGAGTGCGCGCGCTTCGCTGCGGGCCCGCGCATAGCAGTTCATTACCACCGCATTGAGCAGATCGTCGACCGCGATTTGGCGTTCGATGTAGGCATTGACCGCTTCCAGCGCCGATACCTTGCGCGCGCGGATCAAGCCGGCGAGCTTGGTCGCCGACATGTAGATCAGCTCGTCACTGGTGTCACTGGATGCGATTGTCGGCAGCGCGGTGGCGGCGACGGCGGCCACGGCGCTGGTGATGTGGCGCATGCCGAACAGTTCGCGCCGGCTGAAGCCTTCGGGAATCAGGTGATGCGGAGTCGTATCGTTCATCGGATTTCGTTCCTGGAGAGTGGCAGCGCTACGGCGCAATGTCAGATCGCGGGCTTCTTCCAGCCGCCGGTCTGCTTTTCGATGTGGGCCAGCGCGGCGATGACGACATCGTCGCGCCACGGTTGGGCGACGACCTGGATGCCCAGCGGCAGACCCGGCTCTTCGGTCGAGGTGTTGGCACGGACCACACCGGCCGGCCAGCCGGTGGTGTTGTACTGGCTGTTGTAGCCGCCACCACCACCGGGTGCGTCGGGTGCGCGCGTGAACTCGGGCGGCACCGCGCGCGGCGGCTGCGCACTGCTCGGGCAGATGATCAGGTCGTACTGCTCGAACCACGCCAGCTGCTCGCTCTTGATCGCATCCATCTGCTCGCAGGCGGCCGTGAACTCGCTGCTCGGAATCTCGTCGCCGCCGAGGCGCAAGCCGGGCGAGGCCTGCGTGCTACCGTGTTTTTTCAGCAGCCGGCGCATGTTGTCGCCGCCGCTGGCGCCGCTGAACTTGCGGCGCGCATCGGCCAGCTCCTTGATCTTCGGCGGCATGTCGAGCGTGGTCTTGCAGCCGAGCTTGTCGAAGTAGGCCACGCACTGCTTGACCATCGCCTGCACTTCGGCGGTCGGCGGCGTGATGCCGTCGCTGGCATACCAGGCCACGCGCAACGACTTGAGATTGACTGCGGACGGCTCGCCCAGCGGCACCGGCGCCATCGCCGCGTCCCAGTTATCGGGGCCGGACAGGATCGGCATCAACAGCGCCAGATCTTCGACGTAGCGCGTCATCGGTCCGGTTTCCTGGAACGTGTCGTAGGCACCGCCGTAGCCGACGATGTGACCGGTGCGCGGTACGCGGCCGTAGGTCGGCTTGATGCCGGCGATGCCGTTGACGTTCGACGGCCCGCGAATGCTGCCGCCGTAGTCCGAGCCGATGTCGAAGTACGCACCGCACGCGGCCACGATCGCGCCCGCACCGCCGGATGAGCCGGCCGGGTTGTAGCCCTTGCCATAAGGGTTGTAGGTCTGGCCGTAGACCAGGTTGTAGGTGCCGCGCGCACCGCCACCGAGCGTGAACTCCGGCGTGTTGGTCTTGCCGAGCAGAATGCCGCCGGCAGCGCGCAGCCGCGCCACGACGGTGGCGTCCTTGCCGGGCACGAACTGTTTGCGGCCCAGCGTGCCGCCGGTCGACACCACGCCTGCGGTGTCGAACGAATCCTTGATCGTGAACGGGACGCCGTGCAGCGGGCCCAGTGACTTGCCGGCGGCGATCGCAATGTCGGCCTGCTCGGCTTCGGCCAGCGCGCGTTCGCGGCAGGTGAACACCACGGCGTTGAGCACCGGATTGACTTCATCGATACGCGCATAGCAGCGCTTGACCAGCTCCACGGCGCTGATCTTGCGTTCGCGCAGCATCCGCGCGACTTGGGTGGCCGACAGCGACAACACGTCGCCTTCAGCCAGCGCGGCATACGCGGGCTTCAAGCCCAGCGTCGACAGCGCGGCACCGGCCGCGACCGATGTGTGGAGAAAGCGGCGACGCGACAGCGTCAACGGCGAATCAAGCTCAGGCTTCATGGACGTACCCGGTGGTAGCGGATGGAATCGAAATGGCGCTACCGATTCAGACGCCCGCCATTGCAGCCACCCCACCGCAGCGCTGCTGATTTTGATCGCGTCGCCTTTCGGGATCGGCGTGCAGCGAAGCCCATGCGCGCGCACAAAAAAACCCGCGACCGGAGTCGCGGGCTTGCGTTTCGTGGTGCCTTGCGTTGTTGGCTTGTCAGCGTCCGGCCGAGACCTTGCTCCAGAACGGTGGCTTGTCGTTGACGAACAGATACTTCGGAATCATCGCGTGGATGCCCTTGGTGTCGTCGACGACTTGCGTGACGCGAAAGTCGATCGCGATGCTCGACAGCGCAAACGCGCGTTCAAACGGCAGCTTCTTGGCTTCGGCGAGAAAGCCGTTGGTTTCGCGGATCGCCATCTGCATCGCTTTGTCCAGATTCGGATCGAGACCAAACGTCATGTAATGCGTTGGCGTTTCGCCGCGCGGCGCCTTGATCGGCATGTTCTTGTGCAGCACGAACTGCAGCACGGCCGTGTTGGCCGTTTCGATCGCGTTGACGGTGACTTCGCCATCGCCCTGGGCTGCGTGCGAATCGCCGGTGTAGAACAGCGCGCCCGGCTGGAACACCGGCAGATACAGCGAGGTGCCGGCGATCAAGTCCTTGCAGTCCAGATTGCCGCCGAAGGCGCCGGGCGGGCCGCTGCGCCGGTTCGGGCCTTCGCTATCGGCCGGCTGCACGCCCATCACGCCCATGAACGGCGCCAGTGGCACCTCGATGCCCGGTGCGAAGCGGCCGATGCCGCGCGCCATGTCGAGCCCGACGACGAAGTTGAACGGCTCGGGCACTTCATCGGGTATGCCGCCGCGGCCGTTACGGCCGCCGACGGTGCCGTAAGGTATCCGCGGTGTGACTTGGACGATGCGCACTTCGAGCATGTCGCCGGGCATCGCACCTTCGATCGCGATCGGCCCGACCAGCAGATGGCCGCTCTTGATGTCGGCCTGGCGCGGGGTTTCCTTGACGACGCGGTCGATCTCCTTGACCGCCTGGGTTTGCGCGGCGTCGAGCGTGATGCCGTTGGCCTTGATCCACTCGAACGCGTCCTGCTCGCCCCAGCGATTGCCGCCGCCGCCGTCGATCCGCACCGTGGCGCCGGAGCGCACCGTGAGGATCGGTTTCTTCTCTTTCGGAAAGTTGCCGACGACCGAGTTCTCTGGCGTCAGCTTCACGTGGTACTGGTAGGGCACGTCGGCGGCGATCGCGCGTCCGGTGCCGGCCAGTGCCAGCAGGCACAGTGCAAGCAGCGTCAGCGGGCGGCGATGCAGCACGGCGCAGCGGGGATCAATATTCATTGAAGATTCTCGTGACGTTGGCCAGATCGCTGGACTGGGTCAGTGCCAGTTGCAGCAGGATTCGCGCTTTCTCGGGCTTGAGGTTGTCTCCGGGCACGATCAAGGCTTCGCGGCGACGCGGCGTGTCCTGCACGCGGCCGCCGTCGGTGCGCGCCGTCATCACGACGACCACACCGCTGGCTTGGGCGCGCTTGATCGCCTCGGTCTGACTGCTGGTGGCGCTGCCAGCGCCGGTGCCTTCGACGACGATGCCCTTGGCGCCGTGGGCGACCATCGCATCGATCAGATAGCCGGGCGCATCGCGATATGCGTAGGCGACTTCGACCGGCGGCAGGCTGCTGTAATCCTTGCCGGCGAACTCCGACTGCGTGGTGTGGCGACGCACCGGCTCGCGGTAGAAGCGCACGCGATCGGGATCGGCAAAACCGATCGCGCCGACATCGACGCCTTTGAACGTGTTGACGCGATACGCGCTGGTCTTGTCGACGTCGCGCGCGGTGTTGATGAACTGGTTCATCGCGTGCAGCACGCCCTTGCCGCGTGCCTCGGGCGAGGCGGCGACGCGCACCGCGTCATACAGATTGCGCGGGCCGTCGCCCGACAAGCCGGTCCATGGACGCTGCGAGCCGACGAAGACGATCGGCTTGTCGGTGTTGACGGTCAGGTTCATGTAGTAGGCCGTCTCCGCCATCGTATTGGTGCCGTGCGTGACGACGATGCCGGCGATGCGCGGATCGGCAGCGAGCTGGTTCAGCCGCTTGGCGACGCGAGCGAAGTCTTCGTGCGTTTCGCTGCTGGTGCGGTCTTGCGGCGCGCGCTGGTCTTCGATGATCACGTTGGCGATGCCGGCCAGCTCGGGCAGATCGTGGACCCAGTCCTGCGGGTCGACGCGCGGCACGCCCTTGCCGCCGTAATTGGTGATGTTCAGACGCGGCGTGCCGCGGCTGGCGATCGTGCCGCCCATCGACATCAGCACGATCGTCGGCAGTGCCTGGGTGTCGGCCGGTATCGGGGGCGGCGGCGCATAAGTGGGGATTTCCTGCGCGTGGGCGACAGGGGCCAGCAGCAGCCAGCAGGCAGCCGCGATGCAGCGGTGATAGGCGACAGAGGTCATGGCGGCTCGCGATCAGTATTCGTTGAACATGCGCTGGATTTCTTTCGGGTCTTGCGTGCGCGTCAGCGCCAGCCGCAACAGGATTCGCGCCTTCTGCGGCGGCAGGTTGTCGGCGCTGATCCGGTTTTGGCTGGCACCCTTGGCGCTTTCGACGACGCGGCCCGCACCCTTGCGGTCGCTGTTGACGATCAGCACGCCCTTGGCTTGCGCTCGCTTCACGGCGTCGGCATTGCTGCCGGTCAGCACCAGGCCCTTGGCGCCAGCGGCGACGAAAGCGTCGATCGCGGTGCCGTCCTGCTCCTGGTAGTCGTAGGTGACGTCGACGCGCGGCAGCGTCGTCAGCGTGGAGACGTCGAACTCGGAGCGTGTCGTGTGCCGGTAGGTCGGCTTGCGGTAGTAGACGATCTGGTCGGAGTCGGTATAGCCGAGCGGCCCAAGGTCGCGGGCGACGAAGGTTTCCATCCGGTAGGTGTTGCTCTTGGTCGTGTCGCGAGCCGCGTTGATCTCGTCGTTGAGCACGATCAGCACGCCCATGCCGCGTGACGTCGGCGAGGCGGCGGTGCGCACCGCGTTGTACAGATTGAACGGCCCGTCGCGGCTGACCGCGGTAAATGGCCGCATCGCACCGACGACGACCACCGGCTTGTCGGACTTGACGACCAGGTTCAGGAAGAACGCGGTTTCTTCCAGCGTCGCCGTGCCATGCGTGACCACGGCGCCAGCGGAGTCGGGTAGTGCGAGCCAGGCGTTGATCTCTTTGGCCAGCCGCAGCTGGATCTCGGTGTTGACGCTCGGCGAGCCGACGTTGGAGATCTCGGTGTAGCTGACGTCGGCAATATCCTTGAGTTCGGGCAGGTCGGCGATCAGCTCGGCGGGGCCGACCTTGCCGTCGGAGTACTCCATCAGCTTCTGGCGATGTGCGCCCTTGCTCTGGATCGTGCCGCCGGTCGTGAACAGCTTGACCTTGGGCAAGGCGACAGCGGGTGCGTTCTGAGCGGACGCCAATGGCGCCGCGCACAACAACGTCAGGCTCAGCAACAGGGATCGGATCATGGTCGTGGCTTGGGTTCGGGTCGTGGGTCGGTTCGGTCGAGTTCGGCGTACCAGCTGTCGAGCACGCGCTGCGCGTCTTGGGTGCGCATCGCGCGGCCGTCGGTCGTGGCCAGTGCTTCACCGCGCGACAGCGCGCGGCGCATCAGCGCTGCGGCCTGGCCGATGCGCTCGCGATGCGCGTTTGCCAGTGCGGCGATCGAAGCGGCGTCGGCACCGTCGAGGTGCGGCATCACGACGTGCTCGAAGCGCGATTGGTTGTAGATCAGCAGCGCCAGTTCGGCGTCATGCGCGGCGCTGGGTGCCAGATCGGCGAGACGCTTCGCGATCGGCAGTTCGCGGTTCATCGCCGCGTAGGCCGCGCGTGCCAGCTGGCCTGCGGCTTCGGAATCGCCGGCTTGTGAGCGCTGCTGGGCTTGCAGCAGATACGCCTGGTAGCCGGTCTGCGCTCCACTCCAGACCGACAGCGCGCCGCCGGTCAGCAGCGCCAACGGCAGGCCGAAGTACAGCAGCTGGCGCGCGAGCACCGGCAGCGGCTTGCGGGCGAGGGCTTCGCGGGACGCGGTGTCGGCGGTGGCGCCCGGCAGCGCCAGATGCTGCTGGTTGGCGCCTTGGCGCAGCTTCCAGATGAAGCCGTCGAAGTAGTAGTGCATCAGCGTCGACGTCAGGCCGACCGCGATCAACACGACCATCAGCCAGCGGCTGTCCCATTGCGTCGTCAGCAGCTCGCCGTACGCCAGGCACAAGGCAACATAGCCGGCGCCGACCAGCCAGCCGCCGCGCTGGTGCCAGCGCGCGAACACGCCGCTGCGGACGCGATCGGCATGGCCCGCCAAGCCGCGGTTGTAGCGCCAGACGATCGCCAGATACTGGGTCATGTGGACGATGCCGACGGCCGCGAAGCCCGCCTTGAAGCTCCAGCCCGGCGCCATCGACGCGATCCAGTCGTTCGGCGTGTAGGCCAGTGCCATCACGCCGAACGTGCTCGCATACAGCGCCAGCTTGACCCAGCTGATCGCGTGCCCTTGGCGGTGGCACCACAGCAGATACACCGCGTAGGCGGCGAGCATGCCCAGTGCGACCCGCGTGCCGATCCACTGCACGACGGCCAGGCCCGCCGACGTTACCCATTGCAGCAGCGGCCAGCCGGTGCTGCGGTACAAGTCGGTCAGCAGGCCGGTCAGCCAGTCGCCGCTGGCCAGCATGATCGCGACAAAGCCGGTGGCGCACAGCAGCAGATCCATACGCGCGGCCAGCGCACGTGGCGCCGTGTTGATCCGGTCGTAGACGCGCATGAAGCCGTAGTGCTGCATCAGGAAGTGGTACGGGTCCCAGATCACGGCGAGCAGGAACAGGTACAGCAGGTTTTCGACCGGCAGGTCGTGCGCGATCAGCCAGCCGCCGACCAGCAGCGCGATCGTCAACGGCAGCAGCGGCGCGATCAGGAACGTCCAGCGGTGACGTGCGAACAGCGCCACGTCACCGTAGAGGCGGATGAACGTCGGCAAGTGGTGCGCGACCGTCATCACGATGTGCGTGGTCAAAATCAGCGTCGTCGCGACCGCGGCACCGAGCAATAAAAAAGCCGCAATCGCCATGCTCAGGATGACAAGGGGGGCGGCAATGATGAACAGGCTGTCCTGCAGCGGATCGAGCACCCAGTTCTGGCGCGGTATCGACGGCAAGCGGGCGACGATGCGGCCGTCGCCGATGCTGCTGCCCGTATTTCCGTCGACCATCGCCAAGCTCCGCGTGCAAGGACGTCATCGCATTTGACGGCTTGGCGATGCCGGACCCTACCGGCGTGCGCGAGCCGATCGCGCTCGCCGATGCAGCATCAGTAGCGGATCGTCTCGCCCGGCAGCGGCGGCGTCGTCACCGGCAGCCGCAGTGCGCGCGTGCGCTGCTCAAATGCATAGCCGAGTGCCAGCAGGCGCGGCTCGCTGAAGGCCGGGCCGAAGAACGACAGGCCCACCGGCAAGCCGCCGCTGGTGAAGCCGGCGGGCACGATCAAGTCTGGAAAGCCGGTCAGGTTGGCGAGGTTGGTCGCCGAGCCGTTGCCGGCGGTGGCCGTTGCGCCGGCCGGTGCTTCGGCTTCGATCTTGGCGGGACGCTTCGGCGAGGTCGGGTAGACGATCGCATCGAGACGGTTGCCGTCGATGATGCCGTTGACGACGCGGCGGATCATCGGCAGACCGTGTTCGATGACGGCCTGATATTCAGCGCCGTCGATTGCGCCGCTGGCGGCTTCCTGCTTGAACAGGTTCCAGCGTCCCTGATTGGGTACGAAGCCGTCGCGAGGCGAGGTCAGCGTGTCCGACAGCGCGATCAATTCGGCGTGCGTACGCGGATAGCCAGGCTTGAGTGTCTGCAGATAGGTCGTGATCTGCTCGCGGAACTCGGGGCGGCGCACGGCGTTGTAGAACTCGCCCTTGGTGTCGAGCAGCCACTTCGGATAACGCACGTCGACGATCGTTGCACCGGCCGCCTTCATCGCAGCCAGCGAGGCTTCGACGACCCAGTCGACTTCGCTGTCCTGGCCGAGGAAGTCACGCGCGACGCCGATCCGTGCGCCTTTGAGCGCGCCGGCATCGAGATGGCGCGTGTAGTCAGTCTGAAACTGTCCCTTGCTCTTTTGCGTGGCGGCGTCGGCCGGGTCCACGCCGGTCATCGTGCCGAGCGCGACGGCGACGTCGTAGACGCTGCGCGCCATCGGCCCACCGGTGTCGAAGCTCAGCGCCAGCGGAATGATGCCGTCGCGCGACAGCAACCCGTGCGTTGGCTTGAGCCCGACGATGCCGTTGGACGTCGAGGGCCCCCGGATCGAGCCGCCGGTGTCGGTGCCCATGCCCAGTGGCGCAAAGTCGGCCGCGATCGCAACGCCGGTGCCGCCGGACGAGCCCGATGGCGTGCGCGTGGTGTCGTGCGGGTTCAGGCTCTGGCCACCGAGCGAACTCATCGCGCTGCCCGATGCGAACTCCGACAGATTGACCTTGGCCAGGATGATCGCGCCGGCTTCGCGCAAGCGGCGCACCGTGTAGGCATCGTCGGGCGGGATCGAGCCCTTGAGCATGAACGAGCCACCGGTGGTCGGCAGGTCGCGCGTGTCGAAGTTGTCTTTCAGCACGACCGGAATGCCGTGCAGCGGCGAGCGTGCACCGCGCGCCTTGCGTTCGACGTCGAGCTGCCGCGCTTCGGCCAGCGCGTTCGGGTTCAGCGTGATGATCGCATTGAGCTTGGGGCCGGCCTCGTCATAGGCCTCGATCCGCTTCAAGTACAGCTGCGTCAGCTGTTCGGCGCTCAGCGTGCCGGCAGCGAAGGCCTTGTTGAAGTCGGCGATCGTCGCCGAGGTCAGCGGTACTTCGGCCGCGCGCACGCTGACCGCGTAGCTGAGTGCGAACACGGTGACCAGCACACTGCGGATCGCGGGCTTGGCTTTCATCGGGATCGATTCCATGGCGCTCACTTGGACCAGAACGGCGTTTTGTCGTTGACGAAGATCTTCTTCGGGATCATCGAGTGAATCCCTTGCGTACCGTCGACGACTTGGGTCACGCGAAAGTCGACGCCGATGCTCGACAGCGTGAACGCGCGCTTGAACTCCAGGCCTTTCAAGTCGAACAGGTAGCTGTTGGTCTGACGGATCGCCATCTGCATCGCCTTGTCCAGATCCGGGTCGAGTCCGAAGGCCATCCAGTGTGTGGGCGACTCGGCGCGCGGCGCTGCCAGCTTCATGCCCTTGTGGACGATGAACTGCAGGATCGCCGTGTTCGCCGTTTCCATGGCGCTGACGGTGACTTCGCCATCGCCTTGGCCGGCATGCGAGTCGCCGGTGTAGAACAGACCACCGGGATGAAACACCGGCAGGAACAGCGAAGTGCCAGCGATCAGATCCTTGCAGTCCAGATTGCCGCCGAACGTGCCCGGCGGGCCGCTGCGGCGATTGCTGCCTTCGCTGTCGGGCGGCAATACGCCCATGACGCCCATGAACGGGCCCAGCGGGATTTCGATACCGGGCTCGTAGATGCCGACGCGGCGCGCCAGATCGAGTTTGACCGTATGCGAGTAGGGCTCAGGCACGTCGTCCGGAATACCGCCGCGACCGGGTCGCGTGGACACGGTGGCATACGGGATGCGCGGCTCCACCGACAGAATCCGCACTTCGATCGCATCGCCGGGCATCGCACCCGCGACCGCGATCGGACCCACCAGCAAGTGCCCGCTGTCGATGCCGGCGTAGCGCGTGGCCTCCTTCAGCACCTTGTCGGTTTCCCTCAGCGCGCTGGCCTGGTCCGGCGTCAGCGTGATGCCTTCCTCGCGTGCCCAGACCAGCGGGTCCTTGTCCTGCCAGCGTCCCCCGCCACCGCCGTCGATGCGTACCGTGGCGCCGGATGCGACCGTCAGGATCGGCTTCTTCTGCGCAGGGAAGTTGCCGACGGCGACATTCTCGGGCGTCAGCTTCACGTGATGCTGATACGGTGGTGTCGCCGCTGCAGCGGCCGTGGTGATCATCAGCAACGCAGCAGCGAAAGCAGTCTTGGCAAGCATGGCAGGTCCAATGGAAGCGGTCTGTTGCTTGGACGGCTTGCGTTGATCAAACCCCACCTGCCGATGCGCATCCGTCGTGGTGCTGCAACAAAAAAAGGCCCGGCGCTGCGACGAGGTCGCAGGGCCGGGCCTTACCGCTATTGCGCGTGACCAGCGCGGCGCTACTACGGCTCGCCGGCAACCGGTGGGAATGCCGGCGGCGGCTTGCGGTGATGCGTCGCGGCTTCGTAGGCCGAGGCCACCTTCAGCAACGTCGCTTCTTCGCCAGGGCCGGCCCAGAACGCGATGTTGTACGGCAGCGGGCTCTTCAGCACGGTCGGCTTGGTGCCAGCGACGGTTTCATACTGCATGCCGTCCTTGCTGAGCACGAAGCTGGGCTCGTAGATGGTATCGGCGAAGCCGGCCGGCACATGGGCTTCCGGAATGCCGAGGCGTGCGCCATAGCCAAAGCCGGCGCGCAGTTCGCGATTCGGCTCGGCAGCGCCACCGATCTTGGCCGGCAGCGTCGACAGCGGCGGGTTGACGAACACGTCGATCTTGTTCTGCTCCAGCACCTTCATCATCACCATCCGCATCGAATCGCGGCGCTTCATCGTGTACGTGGTGTCGTAGGTGCGGCTGTCCATTTCCTTGTTGCCCCAGTTGGTCATCGCGGCGGTTTTGGCGGCCGTGAAGTACTGGGCGTTCTGGTTCAGCGTCTTCCAGTCCTTGATCGTCGCGTCGCCGCGCAGCGCCAGGTACTGCTCCATCTGGAATGCGAACGTGTAGCCGCTGATCGTGTCGTCGGTGTCGGGCGGGTTGCCCATGATGCGGCGCAGGTTCAAGTTGGCCGGCCACGGTGCCTTATGCGCCGAGGCCGCAACCAGATACGCGCGGCTGGTCACGTCGTAGCCAGGCACGCCGAACTCCGGCGTGCCGTCGGCCTTCTTCCACGACAGAATCTCGGGCATGTGGAACGGCAGCACTTCGGCCATCGCGTCTTGGAAGCCGAACGTGACGTTCGGAATCGACGGATCGTCCGGGTACTGCGGATCGACCGTTTCAACCAGCTCGGCGCCGAGCGCTTGCAGCACTTTGAGCTCGCGGTTGATGCCGTCGATGATCGGGCCGTCGCTCGGTGCGTGCTTGACCATCAGCTCGCGAACCACGCCGATACGCATGCCGGCCAGCGGCTTGCTCTTGCCTGCCGGCGTCAGCGCCGCTGTGTACGGCGTCTTGGACGCGATCACGCGCGGCAACGCGGTGTACGGGTCGCGTGCGTCGAAGAACCCGGTCTTCGGATCGCGGAAAGCATCAAGCACGACGGCCGCATCGGCCACCGACTTGCAGTTGATGCCGGGGCGATCCTGGTACGGATTGGCGCCGATGCCGCCGCCGTAGCTGATGATGCCCTTGGTCGGCACGATGTTGACGACACCGTTGTGCGTGCCCGGGTTGCGGCAAGAGCCGCCCGTGGTTTCGCAGATCGAGCACATCACCAGATTGGCTGCCACCGACGTGCCGGAGCCGCCGCTGGAGCCGCCGGTTTCACGCTCGGTGTCGTAGGGGTTGCAGGTGGTGCCGCCCCAGGTTTCGCGTGCGCCGCCGGTGCCGATCGACGCCAGCTTGGGCTTGGCGTCGCCGCCTGGATCGCCGCTGCCGCCGTTGTATTCGCTGTTGAGCGCGTGCGCGTAGATGATCGCGCCGGCTTTGCGCATCCGCGCGACCAGCGTGGAATCTTCCGGCGCGGCGTCCATCGCGTACTTGGCGTCGGCACCACCGGTGGAGCGCATGTCCTTGGCGTCATAGACCGCCTTGAACGACATCGGTACGCAGTACAGCGGCATCGACGCGGTGTCGATGTTCTTGCCGAACAGCTTGTCGAGTTCGGCCGCGCGTTCGAGCGCGTCAGGTAGCTTGCGGAAGGCTTCGCAGGGCGCCGGCGCATCGGCCGGCAACGGGCCGGTCGACGGATGCGCGTCGAACTTGCCTTTGCAGGTCACCGAGCGTTCGCCACGAATGTTCAGCGTGTCCAGGCCGTTGATGCCGCCCGCATTCGGGATGCCGGCGACGATGCCGAACTGCTGCTGCACGCTAGGATCGGACAGCGTCGGCTGCATGTGACCGTAGTCGAGCGCCTTGCCTTTGTAGCGGTCGAAGTCCGGCACCAGCTTGTTGATCGCCTTGGTCTGCGTCGGGAACTTGACGACGCTGCCGCCGCGCTGTGGACCATAGGCCTGCGCGATCGGCTTGCCGTCGGCGGTGACCGGTTGCGTGCAAAAGCCGTTGTAGGCCTTGGCGCGCGCGACATAGGCCTGGACGACTTGGGTACACGTCGTCTCACCGGCGCGCAGCGCCGCGTGCAATTGTTCGATCGAGGTTTCTTCGAGGTGGAACTTGCCGGGCGTGCCGGCCGCCGGTGTGGCCCCGGCCCACATCGCAGTCAAGGTGAGTACAGCGGTTTGGACCAGCTTGCGCGCGTGCATGAACATCTCCCTTAGAGCTGCCTCAGCGGGCAGCGGTATCGGTTCTGACGACGCGGCGGCGGCGCCCCCTACGCCGGGTCGATCAGTGGCGCTTCGCGCAGGCGCGGCAGCGGCTCATGAAAGCGTAGCAAGCGTCCGGCATTGATCAGCACCAGCAGGCTGCTCAGGTGTTGTAGCAAGGCGGCGACGATCGCGCCCGCGCTGCCGAGTAGGCCGAATGCAGCGGCGGCGACGATGCCCAGCGTCCACAACAAACCGAGTGCGACATTGGCCAGCAAGCTGCGACGGCATTGACGGCTGAGCCGTACGCAGGTGCCGAGTCGTCGCAAGTCACTGCCGATCAGCACGACATCGGCCGAGGCCAGCGCGATGTCGGCGCCGCCGGCACCCATCGCGACACCGACGACGCCAGCCTTCAGCGCCAGCGAATCATTGATGCCATCGCCGACGACCATCGGCCGCAAGCCTTGTGCGATCTGGCGTGTCACGCAGTCGAGCTTGTGCTCGGGTAGCGCTTCGGCTTGCACGTCGTGAATGCCGAGCTGCGCGGCGATGCGCTCGGCGACGCTGCGACGATCGCCGGTCAGTACCTGTTGCCGCAGCAAGCCCAGCGAGCGCAGATCGGCCATCGCGAGCGCCGCTTCGGGTCGCAGCGTGTCGGCCATCAGTAGCCAGCCGAGAAAGCGGCCGCCGAGTGCGACACCGGCGATCGGCCCGTCGTGCGCGGGCACCGCGCCGGTGTCGATGCCGTGGCGCGCGAACAGCTCGGGTCGGCCCAGTAGGGCTTCGGTCCCGTCGGCGCTTTGTGCGACGACGCCAAGGCCAGGTGACTCGTGGACCGACGTCAGCGCCATGCGCTGTTCCGGCGGGCACAGCATGGCCAGCGCGCGGCTGACCGGATGACTGCTGACGCTGCCCAGGCTCGCAGCCCAGCGATGCAGGTCCTCATGCGTGATCGTCGCGGCCACGCACTGCGATTGCTGCAAGCGCAGCCGTCCCAGCGTCAGCGTGCCGGTCTTGTCGATGATCAGCGAGCCGGTGTCGGCCAGCTGTTCCAGAAACGCCGAGCCGCGAATCAGGATGCCGTGGCGCGCAGCGGCGGCGATGCCGGCGATCGCCGTGGCCGGCGCCGACAAGGCCAGCGCGCTGGGGCAGGCGGCGACCAGCACGGCGAGCATCGCGTTGGCGTTCTGCGTGCTGAAGTAGGTGACGGCCGCGATCAGCAGCACCAGCACCAGGTAGGCCTGGGCGTGGCGTTCCAGCAGCCGCGTGATCGGCGGCTTGGATCGCTCGGCTTGCTGCATCAGCGCGATCACTTTGCCCAATGTCGACTCGCGGCCGGTGCGCGTCACTTCGACCCGCAGCCAGCCGTCGAGGTTGATCGCGCCACCGTAGATGTCGCTGCCGGCGCTGGCGTCCACCGGCACCGACTCGCCGGTGATCGGCGCCGTGTCGAGACTGGCGCGGCCGTCGATAACGCGGCCGTCGGCCGGCACGCGATCGCCGGCGCGAATCTCGACCCGATCGCCGGCTTTCAGCAGCCGGTTGTCGATGTCGACGACGGTGCCGTCGGCTT
Source organism: Hydrocarboniphaga daqingensis (assembly GCF_900129825.1). Taxonomy (GTDB): domain Bacteria; phylum Pseudomonadota; class Gammaproteobacteria; order Nevskiales; family Nevskiaceae; genus Hydrocarboniphaga; species Hydrocarboniphaga daqingensis. The sequence continues at coordinate 178,433 of NZ_FQWZ01000004.1, forward strand.
CGATGCGCCGTGCACGGCTTTGTGTCAGCCGGCTCAAGGCCGCGATGGCGTCGTGGGATCCGATCACGCTGCGCTCTTCGAGGACGTGGCCGAAGATCATCACGATCGGCAGCAGCACCGCGGTGACCAGATCGCCGGTGGCCCAGGCGGCGATCATCGCCAGCGCGGTCAGCTGGTTGCTGATGCCGCGCAGCTCGGCGCTACGCAGGCTGCGCCACGCTGCTTTCAGCACCGGCGCACCGACCAGCAAGGCAGCAGCGCCGAGCAGCAACTGCGCGACGCCGGCTTGTTGTGGCGCGACGCTGCCCCAAGCCAAGCCCAGACCGAACAAGCCCAGCGCGCTCATCGCCAGCGTCAGCTGGCGTGCAGCGCGGCCTTGCTCGGCCGGCGTCAGCATCGTGTCGCCGCGGCCGCTGCTCATGGTGCGGCCCCGGGTAGCAGCAGGTGCGCATCGTCGCGCGGGTTCAGCATCGTCACCGAGCCCGCCTGCGCCAGTACCTTGGCGATACGTTCGCGATAGACGCGCTGCAGCAGCCCCGGATCGACGCCGTCGCGCTGCGCTTGTGACAGCTGCTGCACCGCTGCCGTGTCGCTGCGCGCTTGTGCCAGCCGTTCGGATGCGCTGGCCTGAGCGGCTTGCAGCAGCCGGTCCGCTGCCTGTGTCGCCTGCTGCAGCGTCCAGGCGGCGTCGTTGCGCGCGTCGGCGATGTTGCGCTCGGCTTGCTGGCTGGCCGTCAGCACGGCATTGAACGCGCCGACGGCGGCCGGCGGCAGCGCCGATTGCAGATCGATGCGGACCACGCGGATGCCCAGGCCCGCGCCTTGCCGTTGCAAGGCATCGAGCCGCGCATTGATGCGATCGACCAGTTCGCTGCGCAGCCGCTCGCGCTCGCCGGCTGCGACGCGATTGCGCTCATCGGCAACCAGCTCGGGCCGGGCGACCAGAATCGTGTCCAGATCACGCGCCGCGCAGGTCTGCAGCGCGGTGTGCGTGACGATGCGGTCCAGCGCGGCCGCGACATGCGACTGCTGCAAGGCATAGCGGCGCGCATCGCTGACCTGGTAATACGCACTGATCGACATCTGCACGATGCCGGCATCGCCGGTCAGCAGATAACCCGAGCCCGCCAGTGCATCGTCCAGCGGCGCCGCATCGTCGTCGTCCTCGGGCGACATCTCGGCGGCGTGTGCCGCTGCCGACCGCTGCAGGCCGCTGATCGGCTGCTCGATCACGCTCTCGCTCGACGGCAGTAGCGTGACCGTTTCCAGCGGCGCTGGCAGCGCCCACAGCAGTCCGGCGCTGCGGACGCGATCGATCGCGCCGAGTCGCGTGACGACAGCCGTGTGCTGCGCGTCGATCTGCCTAAGGTTCGATGTCGCCCAGCGCAAGCCGGCGAGCAAGGTCACTGCGTATAGCGCCAGCAGCGCGAGCCGCCCCGCCTCGATCCAGTGCGCGGCGGGACTGTGACGGATGTCGGTGGCCGTCGCGGCGGCGTTCATTTGCCTGCAGCGGCGGCAGGGCCGTCGATCAGCACGCGGAATGGCGCAGCGTCGGTGCGCAGCACCAAGCGTGTGCCGGGCGTGACCAGCGTGCCGAGTGTGTCGAGCGAGCGCAGCAGTTTGTACAGCTCGGGCGAACCGGCGTAGGCGCGGCCGTAGATTGCGGCGGCCTCGACGCGCGACTGCGCTTCGATATCGGCCGCCTTGATCTGGGCATCGGCCTGGATCACGCGTGCATCGCGCTCGGCGGCGCTGCGGATCTCGGCCGCCTGACGCTTGCCGACCGCAGTGCGCTCGGTGGCGATCGTGTCGCGCTCAGCGCGCATGCGGTCGACGGTCGCGGCCAGCGTCACGCTCGGCAGCGTCAGCCGCTCGATGCCGACCTGGACCACTTGCAGGCCGTAGGTCTTCAGCAGCGTCGGCTCGATGCTGGCGGCCAGACGCGACTCGAAGCGGTCGATCTGCACTTGCGTGGCATCGGTGTTGACCAGCTGCGACAAGTCGAAGCCGCTGGCCGTGGTTTCCAGCGCGCTGCCGACGAAGCTGCGGATTTGCCGGGCGGCCTCGTCCGGCTGGTTCTGTACGGCGCGCATGAAGCGCTGGATCGCATCGGCATCGGATGCCACCTTCCACGCGACATAGGCCTGCACGATGATCCGCAAACCGTCTCGCGTGCCGGCGTCCTGCAAGCCGCTCGATGTCGTGCGCAGCCTCAGGTCGACCGGTACCGCGCTTTCAAACGGCGCGGGTATCCGCCACGCCAGCCCCGGCTGCAGCAGCACGCGTGCCGGGTTGCCGAAGCGGGTGATCACCGTGGCTTCGCCGGATCGCACTTGCACCAGGCTGGCGGTGGCCGCAGCGAAGGCCAGCAGCAAGCTCGCCACCATCAGGCGTCGACGCGGCAACGGTGTCGGCGTGGCGGCGATGTCGTCTGCGACGCCGGATGCGGGCACGCCGCTCGGGTCGGTCGTGGAGTCGGTCATGGGGTGGTTGCCGTCGGGGCGTTGTAAGCGCGCAAGTCGATCGTCGGCGCCGCGGTGCCGGCACCGCCGATCCGGTGATCGATCAGCAGCAGCGAGGCGCCTTTCAAGCCCTGCGACAGCTGGCTCAGATACTGTTCGAGCACGAACGCCGGTCCGGCGCTGCGCGCCGCTTGTTGTTCGGCCGCAAAGCGCGTCTGCGTCGCTTGCGCGGTGGCCAGGGCTTCGCGTGCGCCGGCGCTGGCGCGGTCGACCCGCATCGCCGCTTGCAGTTGCGCTTCGTTGCTCTCTTCGGCGGCACGGCCGCGCTCGCGCGCGATCGCCGCTTGCGACTTGATCAGCGCCGCTTGCACGCCGTGATACGCATTGGCAGCACCCGCCGGTGGATGGATCTGTTCGACCAAGGTCGCCAGCAGTTCGACGCCGCTGTCGACGGCGTCGAGTTCGGCCTGGATGCGCGCACCCAGGTCACGCGCCAGCGCTTCGCGCCGCGTATCCAGCACATGGTCCAGCGTCAGTGACGCAAAGTGTTCGACCAGCACGCGGCCGGCCGTGCTGCGGATCAGCGCGGGCAGGTCGTCGCTGTTGTAGGTGGCGGCCAGCGCCGACGCATCGTCGAGGCCGATCCGGTAGATCAGGCGCACGTCCATGTTCACGACTTGAAAGCTCTGACGCTCGCCGGCGAGGCTGGCGATCACCTGCGATTTCTCACTGATGTGGGCGGCGTCCCACAGCCGGTTCGCTGCGGCTGGCGCCGGGTCTTCGGCGGCACTGGTGTCGAGCTCGTCATCGTCGTTGCTGCCGACGATCGTCGCCAGCGCATGGACGCTGCCGTTCTCGACGGGGCGTCGTCGTGACAGCGGCCACGGCAGCGTCAGATGCAGGCCGGGGCCAAGTACGGCGACCGGCTGGCCGAAGCGTTCGTGGATCGCGCGGCCGTCGATCGGCACTTCGTAGACACTGCTCAGCAGCCAGCCCGCCAGCAGCACGACACCGGCCACCGGCAGCAGCGCGCGGCGCATATAGCCGAAGGCCCAGTTGTGCCGCAGATCGATGCCCAGTCGCGTACGCAGTTCGTCGCCGATCTGGCGCAGCGGACGCGGTGGCCATTGCAGCAGCCGCGCAATCGCGGAGTCGATCGCCAGCGCCGGCTCGACGCTGCCACGGTGGTGGACCAGCAGCGATAGCAGTCGCCGCAGCAGCAATTCGGCCGTGACCACGGCCGGCAATACGCACAACGCGGCAGCGGCGTAGGCCGAGCCGGCGGCCGGTGCGCTGCGCCAAGCCAGCAGCAAGCCCGCTCCGGGCAGCAAGCTCAGCAGCGCCAACCGCAGCATCGGCGCCAACGCGGATGCTTCCGGCGATTCGTCGAATGTTTGCTGCGCGGTCGCGCGTTCGAGTACCAGCAGCACGAAGGCCAGCAGCACGCACAGTCCGGCACCGGCCATTGCGTACCGCCCCAGTATCGGTGCCGCCAAGCGCCCGTCGAGGCTGCCCTGCAGTGTGGGCAGCAGCACGCATGCCGCCAGCAGCAGCGCGCCGATCTGCAGGCCGGAGCGCATCGCGTTGCTGCGCGCGCAGCGCTGCGCGTTTTCTATAAGCGCTCGCCATGCAGCGCGCAGCCGCGCGCGCCAAGATCGGCCAGTTGCCGCGTCGGCCGCCGTGTCGCTTGTCGGCGTCGGCGGCGCTGGATAGAGCGCGGCGTGGCGCCATGCCGCGACCGTGGATGCAGCATGCAAGCCCAGCGCGACGATCAGCAGCGCAGTGCCTTGCGCGGCCAGCCAGGTCCGCAGCAGCGTGTCGCTGCGCGTGCTGGCTAACAGCGCCAGCGTCGCGGCGACGGCGATCGACATCGCTTGCCAGCGCAGCCGCTGGTGCTGACGGCCGGCGTTCTGGAAGCGGCGTTGCTCCGACAGCGTCGCAAGCGGCGGCGTGTCGTCCAGATCGATGCGCGCAAGCGTGCTCATCGGCAGCGACGGCGCAGCCTAGGGCTCGTCCTTCAGCGGACCGAACGCGCTGGGCGGCTTGCGCCCCTGGTTCACCGCTTCGAACGCGGCGGCGATCTTGATCAGCAACGGCTCGTCGAACGGCCGTGCCGCAAAGTCGATACCGACCGGCAGCACCGCTTTGACCGGGCCGATGAGCCGCGTGTGGTCGTCGCCGGGCAGCCGGCTTTCCCCGCCGCCACCCCCACCGCTACGGCCCCAGGCGGACTCGGGCGTCTTCGGCGCGCTAGGGTCGCGGATCAAATCCCAGGTTTCGGTCGTGAAGCCGGCCGGCACCGTGATCACCGGAAAGCCCTGCGCGCCCATGAACGTCCACACGCCACCGCTGCTGCGTCCATTGACCGGCGGTCCGCCCGGCGCGCCGAGTTTGGTCGGCGGCAGATTGCTGGTCGGATAGACCAGCGCATCGAGTCGCTGCTCGGCCATGCATTGCAGGATCACCTGCTGCACCGAGAAGCGCAGCAGCAAGCGTTCGCCCATGTTCAGTTCGGTCGCTTTCTCGACGTTTTCGCGGCCTTTACGCCGATCAGGGAACGTCGGGTCTTCGTGGAAGCGCGCGTGAGTGATCAAGTCGGCGTTGGTTTTGATCTTCGCGTCGCCGCGCTGGCGCAGGTACAAGTCGATGAAGTACTTGCTCTGACCATCGCCGGTGGCGCTGCCGAATTCGCGCAGCGTCAGCTCCTGCGGCACTTGCGACGGGTCCATCGCCATGTCGATCAGCTTGGCCGTGTGGTCGGACGTCGGCTTGCCGTGCTCGTCGACCGGGAAGCGGTCGGCGAAGCGCTTGGTGAACAGCTTGTTGCTGTCTTGCGGCGCGTAGCGGCGGATGCAGGCGCCGAGCAGATCGCCTTCGACGCCTGGGTCGACGATCGTCGCGCCCAGACCTTTGAGCTTGCCGATGCCCTGGTCGACGATATCGATGGTCTGTTCGTCGGCTTTCGTGAACAGTCGCTTGTTCATGTACTCGCGCAGCACGCCGATGCGGATGCCGTCGAGACGTTGCGGCGTGGCGTAATGCAGATAGGGCTCGCGCGGCATGCGGCCGATGCTGAACGCGGTCAGTTCGTCCTTGGGGTCGTAGCCGGCGATCACGTCGAGCACGCGCGCCGCATCGGCGACCGTGCGGCAGATCGGCCCGACGCGGGTGTTGATGCCGATCTGCACCATGCCCTTGCGGCTGACCAGTTCTTCGGTGCCGGCGATGCCGACCGCGCTGGCGGCGCTGGCCGGGCCGCGGATCGACGAGCCGGATTCTTCGGCGATCGCGCACATCACCAGATTGGCGCCGACCGCGCTGCCAGAGCCGGAACTGCTGCCGCGCGGGCTGCGCTCGGTATCGTACGGATTGCAGAACGTGCCGCCGTAGGAGCTGCGCGGAATGCCCGACGCGTACTCGCCCAGATTGGACTTGGCGATGATGATCGCGCCGGCAGCGCGCAGGCGCTCGACATGCGTGGAATCCTCGGGCGGACGATCGTTGGCATAGGCCACGTCGGCGCCGCTGGTGGTGCGCATGTCGAAGGTGTCGTACTGGTCCTTGATTGCCATCACCACGCCGTGCAGCGGCCCGACCAGCTTGCCGGTGCGCGCGAACGCGGCGTCTTGCGCGGCCGCCACTTCGAGCGCGTCGGGCATGTTTGGATTGGCGTCGACTGCGTCGGTCAGGCTGCGCGCCTTGCGCTCGTCGAAGCCCCATTGCTTGAGCGCCTTGGGCCGCAGATTCAGCGTCACCAGCGCATTGATCTGGCCGGCATCGGCGATCGTCGTGATCGGCCCGAGGATGCCCTTGGGCTGGCTGACGCAAGTGCCGTTGTAGGCCTTGATGCGCTTCAGATACAGCTCCACCAGCCGCGTCGACGTGATCTGCTTGTTCAGGATCGCCTGCTGCACCTGCGGGATCGTGGCTTCTTCCAAGTGGAACGCGGCCTGCGCCGGCGCGCTGGCGGCGAGCGACGACAAGCCGAGTGCCAGGCTCAGCGCTGCGCTCAGGCTCAGCGGTCTTAGGGTCGTGATGCGTGGGCTCATGCGGGTCATCCAGAGACGCGTGCGGGGCAGGGAACAGCGGTGCTTGCAGTCGAGTGGCGTCAGCCGCAGGCGGTTGAGGCATCCTCGGCGGGCCATGTGCTCGTATGGCACCTGACTTGAAGACGGCGGGCGGCGCCCTGGCCCCTACCCAACGCCGTCGCTGCGGCGCCAGCGGCGTTCAGCGGCGCTGTGCGCAGAATGCGAACCCTTTTGATTCGATGCGGAGACCCACGATGATCCAGACCTTGCATCGCCGGCTGCCGGCGCTGATCGCGAGCAGCGGCTTGACGCTGTTGTTGCTCGGCTGCGGTGGCGCCGCGCGACTGACCGAAGATGCCGGCATCGGCCCGAGCCCGCAGTTGCCGCCGCCGCAGGCTTCACTGCTGCCGACCGTGCACATCGCCAAGGCGATCGGCTGGCCAGCCGGCGCCAAGCCGCAGCCCGGTCCGGGTTTGAGCGTCGCGGCCTTTGCCGATGGCTTGGACCATCCACGCTGGTTGTACCGGCTGCCCGATGGCGGCGTGCTGGTGGCCGAAACCAACTCACCGTCCAGGCCCGACGACGACGCCGGCATCAAGGGCAAGGTGGCCAAGCTGGTGATGAAGCGTGCCGGTGCCGGCGTGCCCAGTGCCAATCGGATCACGCTGCTGCGCGACACCGACGGCGACGGTGTCGCCGACCAGCGCAGCGTCTATCTGCAAGGCCTGAATTCACCGCTGGGCATGGCGCTGGTCGGCAACGAATTGTTCGTCGCTAACACCGATGCTGTGGTCGCGTTTCCGTACGTGCCGGGCGCCACGCAGATCAGCGCCGCGCCGCGCAAGCTGGTCGATCTGCCGGCCGGCACGCGCAACTACCACTGGACCAAGAACCTGATCGCCAGCGCCGATGGCCGCAAGCTGTATGTCGCGGTTGGCTCCAACAGCAACGTCGCCGAAAACGGCCTCGAAGCCGAACGCGGGCGCGCCGCGATCTGGGAAGTGGACATTGCCAGCGGCGCGCATCGGATCTACGCCAGCGGATTGCGCAACCCGGTTGGCATGGCCTGGGAACCGGACAGCGGCGCGCTGTGGACCTCGGTCAACGAGCGCGACGAGATCGGCAGCGATCTGGTGCCCGACTACATGACGTCGGTCAAAGACGGCGGCTTCTACGGCTGGCCGTACAGCTACTACGGCCAGAACATCGACGAGCGCGTGCAACCGCCGCAGGGCGACCGCATTGCGCGCGCACTGGTGCCCGACTACGCGCTGGGCCCGCACACGGCCTCGCTGGGTTTGGCCGCTGCACGAGGTAACGCGCTGCCGTCGGTGTACGCCAACGGCATGTTCGTCGGCCAGCATGGCTCGTGGAACCGCAAGCCGCGCAGCGGCTACAAGGTGATCTTCGTTCCGTTTGCCGGCGGTATGCCGGTCGGCAAGCCGGTCGAAGTGCTGACCGGCTTTGTCAGCGCCGACGGTGAAGCCTACGGCCGGCCGGTTGGTGTCGCGCTCGATGCCAGTGGTGCCTTGCTGGTGGCCGATGATGTCGGCAATACGGTTTGGCGCGTGACCGCCGCTAGAGCGGTGGCGGGAATACGTTAAGCTTTCGAGCGATTCACCCCCTCGACCGCGTACACATCAAAGGAAGATCATGTCGTCGAACTCATCCCAACCCAGCGTGCCCTGGGCCCTGATCGCCGCCCTGCTGGTCGGCTTCATCGCCGGCTACGCCGTCAACGACTGGCGTCACTCCAAGGATCAGCGCAGCTTCTCGATCCGGCTGCCGGACCGCGACTAGGCGCTCGATCGTCGTCGGCAATGGACGGCCGACGACGACGTGGCGAAGGCTGGCCTGACCGACTGCGCGTTCGAGTGCAACCAACGTGCAGCGATCGGGCCGATTCAACAAAAAGCCGCTGCTTTCGAAGCGGCTTTTTGTATCGGCAAGCCGCATGGCGCTGATCGGCGCGCGCCACCTGCGCGCTGCGCATGCTCAGGCCTTCACGCCTGATTCAGTGCGCCGACAAAACACTGCGGGCTGACCTGACGCTGGCGGACGGATCCGCCTCTCCCATGGACAAGGCGCAATGGCGGCAGCGCGGCAAATGGCTGCTGTCGGTGGTGTTTCTGCTGGCGGTGATCTGGATCGTCATCGATCGCGGCCGCGAACTGGACTGGCAGGAAATCGGCGAGGCCTTGCGTGCCTACCGCTTCGGCACGATCGCCTCGTCGCTGGCGTTGGCCTTGCTGGCGTACTGGGCGTGCAGCGCCTACGACCTGCTGTCGCGTCACTACGTGCGCCACGACATTCCAACGCCGACGGTGCTGGCGATCGCGTTCGTCAGCTATGCGGTCAACTTGAATGTCGGCGCCTTGCTCGGCGGCTTGGGGTTTCGCTACCGGCTCTATTCGCGCTACGGACTGCCGACCGCGCAGACCACGCAGATCATCGGCTTGTCGGTGTTGACCAACTGGGCTGGCTTCATCCTGCTGGCCGGGTTGGTGCTGCTGATCGCGCCGCCGCCGCTGCAGGCGTCCTGGCATCTGGGGCGCGCTGCCTTGCAGGGCGCCGGCGTGCTGGCGCTGGGTGTGGTCGCGGCGTATCTGGTGTTTTGCGCCGCGTTTCACGGCCGTCGTCGCCGCTGGCGCGGCGTCGATCTTCAATGCCCGTCGCTGCCGTTTGCGGGCCTGCAACTGGCCTTGTCCAGCGTAACCTGGCTGGCCGCATCGGCGTCGGTGTTCCTGCTGTTGCCGTCGTCGGTGCCGTTCGCAGCCGCGATGGTCGCGTTCATGGCCAGCGGCCTGGGCGGCTTGATCGTGCGGCTGCCGGCCGGCATCGGCGTGCTCGAAGGTACGTTCATCGCGCTGCTCGGCGGCAGCGTCGGCCACGGCCGGCTGATGGCGGCGCTGCTGGCGTTTCGCGCGGTGTACTACATCATCCCGCTGGTGGCGGCGCTGTTGCTGCATCTGGCGCTGGAGATGCGCGCGCGTCGTCACGGGCTGGCCGCCACGTCGTAGTCGGCACGGCTACGGCCGGCGTTCACGATCGATTCACCACGGCTCAACAGACTGCCGGCACACTGATCAAGCCGCTCCGGCCCCGCTCCTTGCTAGGGCCACGGGGCGCGTCGTCTTGCCCCCTTTCATGACCCAAGGATGCCCATGGCCACCGAAACCCCGACTGCCGCTGCCGCTCCCGCCCACAAGCCGCCGGTGATCGGCCTGGCGCTCGGCAGCGGGTCGGCGCGCGGCTGGGCGCATCTGGGCGTGATCGAGGGCCTGGAAGAGATCGGCGTGCAGCCGCAAGTGGTCGCCGGCACGTCGATTGGCGCGCTGGTCGGCGCGGTCTACGTGTCGGGGCAGCTGGCCGAGTTCAGCGAATGGGTGCAGAAGCTCAGCTCGCGCGACGTGTTCAACCTGCTCGACTTCACGCTGTCGGGCGGCATGGTCAAGGGCCAGAAGCTGTTCGGGTTCTTCGAGGAGGTGCACAAGAACCCGCTGATTGAATCGCTGGACCGGCGCTATTGCAGTGTCGCCACCGACATGAAGTCCGGCCGCGAAATCTGGATCACCAAGGGGCCGATCCTGCCGGCCGCGCGCGCATCCTGCGCGATACCGGGCATCTTCTCGCCGGTGAAGTTCGAGGATCGCTGGATGCTCGACGGCGGCTTGGTCAACCCGGTGCCAGTGTCGGCGGCGCGCGCACTCGGCGCCGACATCGTGATCGCGGTCAATCTGAATGCGCAGCTGGTCGGCGCGCATGTGTCGCGCGCGGCGCAGGTCGAATCCGACATCGCCGAGCCGGTGCCCAAGGTCGAGCGCAGTTTCTGGCAGCGCGCTGGCGAGTACTTCACCAGCAGCACCAGCGACAGCCCAAGCTTCTTCGATGTCGTCGCCAGCAGCGTCAACATCATGCAGGACCGGATCACGCGCAGCCGCATGGCCGGTGATCCGCCCGAAGTGACGCTGGTGCCGATGCTCGAAGACTTTGCGCTGATGGACTTTCACCGCGCGCGCGAAGCGATCCGCGAAGGGCGCCGCCTGGTCGAGGCCAATGCCGATGCGATTCGCGCCTGGGCCGGCATCAGTTCGCCGGCCGTGCGGCCTCCAGCCAACACCGGTGCGGCGCCCGACGGCGTCGCACCCGCCGCTGCTCAGTCCAAGTAGCGGCAGCCGGTGATCCGCTCGGACTCGGCCCACAGCCGCGCCGCCAAGGCCGCGTCACGCGCTTCGGGCCGCATCTGCGCCGGCTTGGGCGCGCCACGCAGTTCCTTGTAGCCGCCGGGTCCGATGTAGTCGCCGCCGCGCACGCTGGGCGCCGTGGCCGCGTACAGCGCCGGCAGCGCGCCGTCGCCGGCCGGCTGCGCAAACAGCCGCGTCGCCAATCGCAGCCAAAAGCCGCCAGTGTCCGGATTGGTATTGCTGTAGCCCGGATGTGCCGTGGCGGCGATCACCGGTGAGCCGGCGCGTTGCAACCTGCGGTTCAACTCGTTGGTGAACAGCAGCGCCGCCAGCTTGCTCGACCCGTAGGCTTCCATCGGCTTGTAGGCGCGACGCTGGAACAGCGGATCGTCGAGGTTCAAGCCGGGCGTCAGCTTGTGCGCGAGGCTGGCCATGCCGATCACGCGCGCGGCGGGCGCCGCTTGCAGCGACGGCAGCAGCAGGCCGGTCAACAGAAACGGCGCGTAGTGGTTGATGCCGATATGCCGTTCCAGCCCGTCCTGCGTCGTCGCCAGCGGCACCAGGATCGCAGCGCCGTTGTGGATCAGCAGATCGATGCGCGGATAGCGCGCGGCGATCGCCGCCCCGGCGCGTCGCACCGAATCCAGCGAGTCCAGGTCGATCGGAATCGACACATCAAGCTGCGCTTGCGGATGCCGCGCGGTGATCGCAGCGGCCGCGTCGCGCGCCCGCTGCGCATCGCGACAGGCCATAACGACCGTCGCGCCGCTGGCGGCCAGCGCCTCGCTGATCTGAAACCCGAGGCCGCGATTGGCGCCGGTGACGACGGCAATACGGCCGTGCTGAGACGGCAGGTCCGCCAGGGTCCAGGTCGCTGCCATCTTCCTCACCACCGGGTTGGATCGAGTGGCGAGACTAGTCGTCGCGTGGCGGCGGCTCATCGACCGAACGAACGAGACGCGCGCCGCGCGGGCCGGCCGAGTCGGCGAGGGGCTTTTAGCTCATCAGCTCGAACGGTCCGCCTTTTTCCAGCGCGCGCTGGTAGGCCGGGCGCGCCTGGATGCGCTTCACGAACGCGGCGATGTTGGGCATCGAACTGCCACCCGCGCGCGCACTGGCCGCTTCCAGCGGAAAGCTCATCTGCACGTCGGCGGCGCTGAGCTGGTCGCCGACGAACCAGGTGCGGCCGTTGAGTTCGCGCTCGACATAGCCCAAGTGCAGCTTCAGCTGCGGATTGATGAAGGCCTGGTTCAGGCCGTTGACGACGCCCTTGGCCACGGGCCGGACCAGCAGCGGCGCCTTGCGACCGACGACGCCGACGACCAGCTTCATCACCAGCAGCGGCATCAGCGAGCCTTCGGCGTAATGCAGCCAGAACCGGTAGCGCAGAAACTCGGGCGTGCCGCGCGCGGGTGCCAGCCGGCCCTCGCCGTAGGTGTCGAGCAGGTACTCGATGATCGCGCCGGATTCGGCGACCGTGATCGTCTCGCCGGCGGCCGTGACATCGGTGATCAGCGGCGACTTGCCCAGCGGATGGATCGCCTTGAGTTCCGGCGGCGCCATCATCGTCTTGGCATCGCGCTGGTAGCGCTTGATCTGGTAGGGCACGCCCAATTCTTCCAGCAGCCACAGGATGCGCTGCGATCGTGAATTGTTCAGATGGTGGACGGTCAGCATGCGATCTCCCGATGGTCGTTATGGTCTTCCAGCGGCCAGCCGTGGGTTACGGCGGCGGTGCCCTGGATACGCACACGGTATCAGCGCGGTTGCAGCCGTGTGCATTCATCGCGCCCTTGGGCCTGCTACCGAACCTCGATTGCGCAGCCAAGCGGTCCAGGGCTGGCGTGCCTCGGTGTCAGTCGTGGATCGACACTGTGTATTCGCACCGTCGCTGAAGCGGCGCCGACGATCGCGTGCCTGCGCGGCCGCAGCGCCAGACGCGCTTGTGACCGTGGCGCCGCCGCTGACGGCCGCCGTTGCCGATGCTCAGGGCAAGCTCGTATCGCCGGGCGTGGTTTCGGCGGGTGGTGCCGATGCGGAGTGCGCTTGCTGATAGCGCTGCTCGCGCTGCTGTTCGCGCTGTTCAACAGCCTTGCGGATCTGCTGCAGATTCTCGCGGACGATATCGGCGACCAGTTGATCGGCGCGCGGGTCTTCCAGCAGATCGCTGCCGACGCGCAGCACCGCGTCAATCACCGCTTGGACGATCGTGTTGTAGAACGGCAGCTTCGACAGGCGGCCGGTTTGCGTGTCTTCGCGCAGCTTGTCCATCACCAGCTCGCGCAGCGCGTCGTGCTGGCGCGACAGCGAGCGCGCCAGATTGCGCGTGTAGGTGCCCTTGTACAGCACTTGCTCGACTTCGCCGATCACCGCCAGCGTGACTTGCCCGCTGATCTCGTCGACCAGCGACTGCTTGAAGCGCCGCATCAGCCGATGCGTGGCCATGTCGCCGAACAGCCGGTCGCCGATGATGCCGAGCCGCGAGATGACAATCACCACGCGCACCAGCCGGAACGCGCGCAGCGCCGGCTGTTGCAGCGGGATCATGCCGATGATCTCGTACCAGTTGTGCAGCACGTACTGCCGCGTCCAGCCGGCGCGGCGCCAGCGCCAGACGAAGTCACAAGCGAAGGCTGCGCAGATCGCGATGTCGATGCGCTGGATCAGCACGCGCTGTTCGTCGGTCGGCGCACCGACCCAGTCCCAGATCAGCAGCGACAGCGAGCCCAGCGCCAACACCAGCATCAACGCGTCGGCCAGCGGCAGGCGCTTCAAGTACGACACCATCGACTCCCCCTTGTCTGCTCTGTCGTCGCACGACGACGTATCGTGCCGCAGCGCGCTCAGTAACCGGCCGCCTGTCCGTCTTTGCGCGATTCGCTGGCGCCGTAATAGACGCCGCTGCCGGTATCGCGCGCGATTGCTTGATAACCGCCGTAGTCGCCGATACCCCAGCCGACCGCGTGGCCGCGATTGCGCAGTTCGCGCACCGCTTCGAGTGCAAAGCCGGATTCCAGATACACCTGGCCACCGTCGCTCATCGTCTCGCCGGTCGGCTCGCTGGAGCCGGTGTGGTAGATCCGCGGCGCATCGCCGGCTTCCTGCAGGTTCATGCCGAAGTCGACCAGGTTGCTGACGATCTGCGCATGGCCTTGCGGCTGCATGTCGCCGCCCATGACGCCGAAGCTGACCCAGGGCTTGCCGTCCTTGGTGATGAACGCCGGGATGATCGTCTGGAACGGCCGCTTACCGGGCGCGTAGGTGTTGGCCTCGCCGTCCTTCAGCGAAAACAGCTCGCCGCGATCCTGCAGGATGAAGCCGAGCCCCGGTGGCGCCATGCCCGAGCCCATGCCGCGATAGTTGGACTGGATCAGCGACACCATCATGCCGCTGGCATCGGCCGTGGTCAGGTAGATCGTGTCGCCTTGATGCAGCGCTGGATTGCCGGCATCGACACGCGGGGCGGCCTTGCGGCCGACCAGCTTGCGACGCTCGGCGGCATAGGCCTTCGACAACAAGCCCGCGATCGGCATCGTCTGCACGAACGCCGGGTCGGCGTAGTAACGAGCGCGATCCTCGAACGCCAGCTTCTTGGTTTCGATGAAGGTATGCAGATGCTCGGCGCTGCCGAAGCCCATCGCCTTCAGGTCATAGCCTTCGAGCAGGTTCAGCATCTGCAACGCGGTCAGGCCCTGGCTGTTCGGTGGTAGCTCCCAGACCTCGTAGCCGCGATAGTTCGTCGACAGCGGCTGCACCCACTCGCTACGGTGCGCGGCAAGGTCGTCGTAAGACAGATAACCGCCTTGCGCCTTGATGTAATCGCCGATCGTGCGCGCGATCGCGCCGCGATAGAACGCATCGCGACCGCCGCTTGCGATCTGCTCCAGCGTGCGCGCCAGGTTCGGGTTCTTCCAGATCTCGCCCTTGCGCGGTGCGTGGCCATCGAGGGTGAACTGCTCCTTGAAGCCCGGGTACGGCGACAGCAGCGGCACCGAGCGGTCCCAGTAGTAGGCGATCAACTCGGTCATCGGGAAGCCGTCGCGTGCGTAGCCGATCGCCGGCGCCAGCACGCGGCGCATCGGCAGCTTGCCGAAACGCGCATGCAGTTCGAACCAGCCATCGACGCAGCCCGGCACGCTGACCGGCAGTGGCCCGCGCGGCGGAATATGCGTCAGCCCGCGACCGCGCAGTTCGGCCAGCGTCAGTGACTGCGGCGAGCGCCCGCTGCCGTTCAAGCCGTACAGCCGCTGCGTCTTCGGGTCCCAGACGATCGCGAACAAGTCGCCGCCAATGCCGTTGCCGGTGGGCTCCATCAAGCCCAGTGCCGCGTTGGCGGCGATCGCGGCGTCCACCGCGGTACCACCGGCCTTGAGGATGTCGAGCGCCACTTGCGTCGCCAGCGGCTGGCTGGTCGCGGCCATGCCGTGCGTGGCCAGCACTTCGCTGCGGGTTGCGAACGCGTGGCCGGTGACGCGGTCGGCGGCCGTCGCCTCGCGGGCGACGCAGGTCAGCAGCGCGAAGGCGGCCAGCAGCGCGCCGGTGCGCAGCGGGGCGGGGAACAGCAGGCGGTGCGGACGGACCATCGGACGGGCTCGATCAAGGGCGGTGACAGCATCGGGCGATCTGAGCATATTGCAAGGCTCAAGTCTTCCTTTGACGCCCGCGATGGCTTGAGTACAGTGCGCGACCCGAAACCGTCTTGATCACCTCGTGCTCGACTCCCGGACCCTATCGCCTTCGACTTGGACAGTGGCCGTTCGGCTCGGCTTGCTGCCGTCGATGCTGTGGCTGCTGTCGCCGTCCGCGGTCGCGCAGTCGGCCGAGTCCGAAGCGCCGCTGACGACGATCCCGGTCGCCTCCAGCGAGCCGCCCGCCGAGGCACCGCTGCAGCGTGATCGCGATGCGCCGGTGCTGCTGGAAGAAGTGATCGTGACCGCGCGCAAGCGTGAAGAGCGACTGCAGGATGTGCCGGTGTCGGTCGCCGCGTTTTCGGCCGAGCAGCTCGACGCGCGCGGCATCGTCAGCGTGCGCGACCTGGGAACGTCGGTGCCCGGCCTGCAGTTCACGGATCTGGCCGGCTACAACCTGATCTATCTGCGCGGCGTCGGCACCGATGCGTTCGTGCCCTCGGCTGATCCGAGCGTGGCAACCTATCTCGACGGCGTGTACTTCCCGTCGGGACACAGCGTGGTGCAGTCCTTCGGTGCGCTCGAACGCATCGAGGTGCTC
Source organism: Hydrocarboniphaga daqingensis (assembly GCF_900129825.1). Classification (GTDB taxonomy): domain Bacteria; phylum Pseudomonadota; class Gammaproteobacteria; order Nevskiales; family Nevskiaceae; genus Hydrocarboniphaga; species Hydrocarboniphaga daqingensis. The sequence goes on from NZ_FQWZ01000004.1 coordinate 194,336, forward strand.
AAGGGCCCGCAGGGCACGCTGTTCGGCCGCAACTCGACCGGCGGCGCGATCAGCATCGTCACCAAGACGCCGGACCAGCAGCAGGAGAATTCGCTGCAGGCCAGCTACGGTCGCTTCAACGACAGCAAGACGCGCCTGTATACGACGATCCCGTTGACCGACGAGCTGTCGACCAGCGTGTCGGTGTTCTACAACCGCGCTGACAACTACTACCGGATCGATAACGGACGCGACACGCAGCTGCCGACCGAGATCGGCAAAGGTGCGCGACTGCGCGCGGCGTTCACGCCGACCGACGATTTCAGCCTGGTGCTGACCGGCATGCTGATGCAGCAGAGCGGTACCAGCTCGACCACGTCGGTCAACACGCAGCCCAGTGCGATTCTCGGTGCGTCGATTCCGGCCGAGACGCGCGAGTACGTCGTCACTGCCGATTCCGAGCCGTCGCTACGCACGACCACGGCTGCGTACTACGGTAATGCCACCTGGCAGTTACCGCTGCTCGACATCAAGCTGCTCGGCAGCCACTACTACGTCAATGCCGACGACTACGTCTACGACTTTGACGGATCGAGCCAGGGCATCGCCACCTACGGCGCCGATAGCGAATACCAGACCATCGACACCGGCGAGCTGCAGTTCAGCAGCAACGCCGGCACGCCGGGCGCCAGCTGGCTCAAGTGGGTCGGTGGCGTTTATTACCTGCGCAGCGAAGGCGGCTACGACCCGGGTTATCTGACGCTGACCAACATCGGCCTTCCGGTGATCGGCAACTTGGTCGATCGGCTGCCGGCACCGCTGCAGAACCTGCTCGGCGGCGTGCCGTCGCTGGAGTCGCTGCGCTTCAACTTCACCGGCCTGATCGGCGCCGAATCCTGGTCGGGCTATACGCAGGCCACGGCCAGCGTGACCGACTGGTTCGACATCACGCTCGGTGGCCGCTACCAGACCGAGAAGCGCACGCTGATCCGCTCCGACGTCGGGCTGAACAATCTCGGCGGCGGCTTGAGCACGGTCGTGTCGTTTGCGCCGCGCAGCGCGCGCGTCGACAACTTCTCGCCGAAGGTGTCGCTGGATTTTCGCCCGGCAGACGATCTGCTGCTGTACGCCTCGTTCCAGCAGGGCTTCAAGAGCGCGACCTACAACATCATCAACATCTACACGCCGCCCGATTACATCGAGCCGGAGAAAGTCGAAAGCCTGGAAGCCGGCATCAAGTCCGACTGGTTCGACCGGCGGCTGCGCATCAACGGCGCCGTGTTCCAGAACAACATCCGCAATCTGCAGACCGGCTTCGTGTCGTTCACGACCGGTGGTGCGATCAACTTCGAGAACGCGGGCCGGGCGCGCATCCGCGGCGCCGAAGTCGACATCACGACCGCGCCGCTGCGCGAATGGAACCCCGGCCTGGTGCTGACGGCCGGTGGGTCCTGGCTCAAGGCGATCTACACCGATTATCAGAACGGCAGCGGCTACGACGAGCAGACCGGGCTTGCGTTCACCAACGGCGACTTCACTGGCAACCGGATCGTGCGCACGCCCAAGTTCAGCGGCAGCGCCGGCATCAGCCAGACGCTGGACGTTGGTGATGGTGAGCTGGAGCTGGCGGGCAACTACTACTACAACTCGGGCTACTTCTATCTGGCGCAGAACTCGCCGGTGTCGTTCGAAGGCCACTACGACCTGATCAGCGCACGTCTGAGTTACCTGTACCGACCGTGGCAGCTGAAGCTGACGCTGTTTGGCGACAACCTCGGCGACACCCGTTACAACCTGGCGCAGTTCCACACCGACTTCGGCCGCGAAGACACGCTGGCGCCGCCGATCACCTACGGCCTGCGGCTGAACTGGGACTTTTAAGCGGCCGGCCGGACTGATCTGCTAGCCTCTGCTCCCTACGACATGGACGTCTGGGGGACAGGGTGGATCAAGGTAGTCAATCCGAGCGCGTCGCCGAGCCGCTGCCGCGCGTTTCCACCGGGATCTTCGGGCTCGACAACATTCTCGAAGGCGGCTTCGTCCCCGGTGCCGTCTACATCGTCCAAGGCACGCCGGGTGCCGGCAAGACGATTCTGTCGAACCAGTTCTGCTTCCACCGCGTCGTTCAGGGCGAGAAGGTGCTGTATGTGACCTTGCTGGCCGAATCGCACTCGCGTCTGATGCAGCATTTGAGCTCGATGAGCTTCTATGACGCCAGTCGCGTGCCGGACTCGGTGTTCTACGTCAGCGGCTTCGACGACCTGCAAAATGAAGGGCTGCAAGGCATTTTGCGGCTGCTCAACAGCGAAAGCACTCGCCTTAATGCCACGACGATCGTCGTCGACGGCTTGTTCGTGCTCGAAGAAAGCGTGGCGTCCGAGCGCGAGTTCCGGCAGTTCATCAATCATCTTTCGAGCTTGGCGTCGCTGCTGGGCAGCACGATCCTGCTGCTGACCAACAGCCGTCGCGGTCCGACCAGCCCCGAGTTCACGATGGTCGATGGCTGGATCGAGATCGGCATGATGACGCTCGATTATCGAAGCTATCGCTACCTTCAGGTGCACAAGTTTCGCGGCAGCGGCTTCGTGCTGGGCCGCCACATGGCGCTGGTCGGCAACGATGGCTTTCGCGTACTGCCGAGGCTGGAGACGGTGACGGGCCTTGCGCCGAACAACGGCAGCGACGCGCCCCCGTTGTCGAGCGGTGTCGTCGAACTGGACCGGATGCTGCACGGCGGGCTGCCACATGGTTCGAGCACCTTGGTGCTCGGGCCCACCGGCATCGGCAAGACCACGCTCGGGCTGCAGTTTGTCGCCGAGGCAACGCCCGAGCAGCCCGGCCTGATTTTTTCGTTCTACGAGACGCCGGCGCGGATCGCGCGCAAGGCGGCCGGCGTCGGCTTGCGCTTGGCCGAGCAGATCGAAGCCGGCAGTGTCGAAGTGTTGTGGCAGTCGCTGACCGACACCTTGCTCGACGACATCGGCTACCGGTTGCTGGGCGCGGTACGCCGGCGCGGCGTCCAGCGACTGTTCGTCGACGGCATCGATGCCATCGAGCAGTCGTCGATCTATCCGGGCCGCTTGGCGCCGTTCCTCGCTGCGCTGGCCAATGCGCTGCGCGACGAAGGCGTGACGACGATCTTCACGTCCGAAATTCCGCAGTTGGTCGGTGGCGAAGCCGAGATCGCATTCGGCGCCGTATCGGCCGTGGCCGAAAACATCATGCTGCTGCGCTACGTCGAGCTCGAAGCCTCGCTGCGCCGGGTGTTCTCGCTGGTCAAGGTCCGTGAGAGTGACTTCGACGCGTCGGTGCGCGAGCTGTCGATCACCGCGCAGGGCTTGCAGCTCAAGCCGCTGCCGGCGCCGATGGAAGGCTTGCTGACCGGACACATGACCCGTTATCCGTCATCCGTGGTCTGAATGAGCGCCTCACCGCGCCATGTGCTGCTGGTCGAGGACGAGCCCGGCACGATGACCACGGTGGCACTGCTGCTGGAGATGCTCGGCCATCGTGTCAGCCGCGCGGCCAATGGCAAGCGCGCGTTGGCGATGCTGCTGCAAGAACGTCCCGACGTCGTCGTGACCGATTACATGATGCCGCACATGAACGGGCTGGAGCTGATCGCCGCGATGAAGGCCGACGCCAGCCTGGCAACGGTGCCGATCGTGCTGACCAGTGCGGCGATGCCGGCGCATGTCGACAGCCAGGTCGCGGCCGACGCGTTCCTGCGCAAGCCCTATCGGATCGACGAGTTGACCGGCGCGATCGACCGCGCACTGCAGCGTCGCCGCACACCGCCGCCGTAGCCGGCCGCCGGACTCAGTTCAGTACGCGGTTCAGCGTTGCCAACAGCTTGGCGAAGCGCGGCACGTCTTCGGCGGCATAGGCGCGGCCGGCGTCGGTCAGCGTCAGCAGCGGCGCCTCGTCGGGGCCGGCGAGCGTCGCGTGGTCATGGCGCAGCATCAGGTCCAAGCCCGACAGCAACAGGTTGTCGTCGAAGCTCGTCGAATAGGCCCAGCTCGATTGCAGCGCCGCGTAGCTCAGCGGCGTTGGCAGCGTTGCGGCGAGTCGCGCAACCAAGCGCTGCGCGTCCTCGGCGTTGGGGCCGGGACGGACGTCGCCGAGCGCGGGCGCCAGCTTCAGCAGCGCCCGATGCGAGCGTCCACCGCGCAGCCAAGCCTCGCCTTCGCGCGTCAGCTGCCAGTAGCGGTCGATGCCGATCAAACGCGACGCCAGCAGGCCGTCGCGCACGAGCACGTCGAGCCCGGTGCGCAGTTCACCGGCGCGATGACCCATCTCCTGCCAGTAGCGTGACAGCGTCATGCCGATCAGCCGCGCTTCGGCCTTGAGTCGCAAGTCGCCGTAGATGCCGAGGATGTCATTGCGCAGCAGCAGTTCGCTGGTGTGCGCGCGATCGGTGGCGCTCGGCGTGGGCACTGCGTCCGCGTCTGATGCAGGCAAGGCGGCGGCTGCGGGTACTGTCGCCGCGGCAGCATCGGGCGTTGGCGCGGCAATCAGCCGGCGAAAGCCTTCGACCGTGAAGCGCAGGTGCGGCGGATTGCTGCCCGGCGTGACCGCGACCCAGTCGCGCGCCAGCAGCGTTTGCAGCGCTTGCCCGAGTGCGGCCGGCTCGCGTCCGGCTTCGGCCCAGCGCTGATGCAGCAACGCGGCCGGCAGCCCTTGGCTCAACGTGACGCTGTGCGCGTCGAGCCAATGCAGGATGTCGTTGCAGGCGTCGTCGTCGATCAGTTGGGTGCGCATGCGGTCGTGCTCCGGCTTACGACGAGCAGCTAACGCTGATGTGCCGTGCGTCGGGCGGCGGCTCGGCAGCGTAGTGCGCCTCGTACTCGGGCTGCTCGTCAAACGGCTGCCGCATGATCTCGAACAGTCGCGCCACTTCGCTGGCGTCGCCGGCTTCGGCGCGCTCGATCGCAGCCTGCAGCAAGTGATTGCGCAGCACGTATTTGGGATTGACGCCGAGCATGCGCTGGCGGCGGGCCGCATCGGGTTCGCCGTCGAACTGCAGCCGGCGCCTGTAATCGACCAGCCAGGCGTCGATGCCGTCACGGTCGGTGACCAGATCGCGCAGCGGCGGCAGTCGCGCGTCGGGCGCGTCGAGTTCCGACAGGGCTCGCAAGCAGCGGCTGAAGTCGTTCTTGCCGCGGTCGAGCAGGTTCAGGAAGCGATTGATCAGGTCGCGGTCCGGTTCCTGTGCCGACAGGAAACCGAACTTGAGCCGCCACAGCGCCATCATCCGGTCGGTATAGGCGGCCGGATAACGATTTAGAATGCCGTTGGCGATCTCGACCGCCTTGTCGGCGTCGTCGTCGAGCAGCGGCAGCGTGGCCTGCAACAGCCTCGAGCAGTTCCAGTGGCCGATCATCGGCTGCTGGTCGTAGGCATAGCGACCGCCTTCGTCGCTGTGGTTGCAGATGTGATGCGCGTCGAACGCGTCGAGAAAGCCATACGGGCCGTAGTCCAACGTTAGGCCCAGCACGCTCATGTTGTCGGTGTTCATCACGCCGTGGCAGAAGCCCACCGACTGCCACTGCGCCATCAGATGCGCGGTGCGCTCGACGACGTCGGTCAGCCACGCGGCGTAGCGGTTCGGGAAGCCGGCCAGCTCGGGGTAGTGATCGTCGATCACGTGATCGGCCAGCGGCTTGAGCAGCTCCCAGCGCTGCAGCAGGTAGAAGTATTCGAAGTGGCCGAAGCGCACATGGCTGGGCGCAACGCGGCAGACGATCGCCGCGCGCTCCAGCGTTTCGCGCCGCACTGGCAGGCTGCTGCCGATCAAGGCCAGCGAGCGTGTCGTCGGGATGCCCAGCGCGTGCATCGCCTCGCTGCACAAATGCTCGCGGATGCTCGAGCGCAGCACCGCGCGGCCGTCGGCGAAGCGCGAATACGGCGTCGGGCCGGCGCCCTTGAGCTGCAGTTCGCGCAGACCGCCGTCGGCGTCGCGCACCTGGCCCAGCAGCAGCGCGCGACCGTCGCCAAGCTGCGGCACGTACTGGCCGAACTGGTGCCCGGCGTAGACGGTGGCGATATAGCTGCCCGCGGCGATGCGCTGGTTGCCTGACAGCACGGCCGTGAAGCCGGGGTCGCGAGCGGCATCTGCCGACAAGCCCAGCTCTTCGGCCAGCGGCGCGTTGAAATGCAGCAGCTCGGGGTCGGTCAGCGGCGTCGGCTCGACGCGCGAGTAGTAGGCAGCGTCGAGCTGCGCGTAGTGGTTTTCGAACGGCAGGTCGTCGAGGCGGGCGGCAGTTTTCATGCCGGCACTTTAGCGCAGCGGGCCGGGCGCGGCCCGCGCGCTCAAGGCTTGCCGCTGTTGTCCGAGCCGACGATCAAGCGTGCGCCGCGCCCATAGCTGAGGTAGTTCCAGAACCACTGGATCGCCACCAGCGTGCGGTTGCGCATGCCGATCAGAAAGTAGATGTGCGCAAAGCTCCAGAGCCACCACGCCAGCCCGCCGCTGAGCTTAAGCCGGCCGTAATGGATCACGGCGCTGTTGCGGCCGATCGTGGCCAGATTGCCGAAGTTGCGATAGCGGAATCGCGCTGGGCGCGGCTTGCCTTGGACTTCGGCGCGGATGCAGGCGGCCACGTGTTCGCCGGCCTGTTTGGCGGCCGGCGCGACGCCGGGCACCAGCTTGCCGTCGGCGGTCTTCATCGACGCGGTGTCGCCGATGATGAACACCTCGCGCAGGCCCGGCACCGACAGGTCGGCCGAGACGATCGCCCGGCCGGCGCGATCGGCCGGGCAGCCGACCCAACGCGCGGCGGGCGAGGCGGCCACGCCGGCGGCCCAGATGATCGTATGTGCGTCGATCCGGTGGTCTTTCAGCGTCACGCCGCGCTCGTCGCAGCCGATCACCTGCGCGTTCAGCAACACCTCGACGCCCATCCGCTGCAAGTCGCGGCGTGCGACTTCTGACAGCGATTCAGGAAACGCGCCAAGCACGCGCGACGCCCCTTCGACCAGCAGGATGCGGGTGTCGCGCGGGTCCATGCTGCGGAAGTCGGAGGCCAGCGCATGCTGCGCCAACTCGGCGATGGCCCCGGCCATCTCGACCCCGGTCGGGCCGGCGCCAACGATCACGAACGTCGTCAGCGCGCGGCGCAGCACCGGGTCGTCGGTGTTTTCGGCACGCTCGAACGCCATCAGCAGCCGGCGACGGATCAGCGTTGCATCGTCGACACGCTTGAGCCCCGGTGCGATGCCGGCCCATTCGTCATGGCCGAAGTAGGTATGCGTCGCGCCGGTGGCCAGCACCAGATAGTCGTAGGGCAGGCGACGGCCGTCGTCGAGCACCACGCAGCGCGCATCGGTGTCGACGCCGACGACGTCGCCAAGCAGCACGCGCGCATTGCTCTGGTGGCGCAGCACGCTGCGGACCGGCCAGGCGATGTCGGACGGATTCAGGCCGGCCGTGGCGACCTGGTACAGCAGCGGCTGGAACAGATGGAAGTTGCGGCGGTCGACGACGGTGATGTCCACATCGGTTCTTGCCAGCAGTTGCGCGGTCGTCAAGCCGCCGAAGCCGGCGCCGACGACCACGACTTTTTTACGATCGGGGCTGTGCATGGCCGGCAGTGTAGGCGCTCGCGCGGCCGGCACAAGCGCCGCGCCGCCTCAGCCGTGATACAGCGCCAGATAACGCTGCGCGGCTTGGTCCCAGCCGAAGTCGCGCTGCATGCCGGCCACCTGCATCGCCTTCCAGCGTGGGCCGTCGGCGCGCAGCGCCAGCGCGAGATCCACCGCCCAGCGCACGGCGCCGGCATCGGCGTCGTTGAACATCACGCCAGTGGCGCTGCCGTCGGCCAGCGTCTGATCGGTGGCATCGACCACGGTGTCGGCCAAGCCACCGGTGCGGCGGACCACCGGCACCGTGCCGTAGCGCTGGCTGTACATCTGGTTCAAGCCGCAAGGCTCGAACCGCGACGGCATCAGGAAAAGGTCGGCGCCGGCTTCGATCCGGTGCGCCAGCGACTCGTCGTAGCGCAGTTGCACGCCGATGCGCTGCGGATATCGTGCGGCGGCGTCGCGCCAGGCTTGTTCCTGCGCGCGGTCGCCGGAGGCCAGCAGCGCAAACTGCAGCCGCGGGTGCGCCGCCATCAAGCCGTCGAGCGCGCCCAGAATCAGATCGCTGCCTTTCTGCTCGGCCAGCCTCGTGACGATGCCGATCAGCGGCGCGTCGACGTCGTCGGCCAGCGCCAGCTGCGACTGCAAGTCGCGCTTGTTCGCGTTTTTGCCCTGGCGCAGGCTGCCGACGCTGTAGCGGCGCACCAGCAGCGGGTCGTGAGCCGGGTCCCAGGCCGCGGTGTCGATGCCGTTGGCGATACCGACCAAGCGCGCCGCGCGTGAGCGCAGCAGCGGGTCCAGTCCGCAGCCGTAGGCCGGCGTCTGGATTTCGCTCGCATAGGTCGGGCTGACCGTGGTGATCACATCGGCGCCGGTGATGCCGGCTTTCATGAAGCTGAAGCCGCCGTACATCTCGACGCCCTCGGGGTTCCACAACGATGGCGGCAAGCCGAGAAAGTCGAAGGCTTCGCGGCCGAAATAGCCCTGATAGGCGAGGTTGTGGATCGTGAACACGCGGCGCGGCGGCTGTGGCGCCAGGCTCAGCCACGACAGCGCCGGCCCGGTCTGCCAGTCGTTGGCGTGGACCACGTCGGCGCGCCAGCCGCCGATCGCGCCCAGCGCCAGCGCGTGGATCGCCTCACAGAAGCAGCCGAAGCGCCAGGCGTTGTCGGCGAAGTCGCGGCCCGATGCATCGCGGTACGGGTCGCCGTCGCGCGCATACAAGTACGGCGCGTCGACCAGCCAGACGCTCAGCGCGGTACCCGGCAACTGGCCTTCGACGATGCCGAACACCTGGCCGCGAATGTCGAGTTGACCGACCCGCCGAGCCGACGACAGCTGATCGATCAAGCCGCGGTAGGCGGGCAGCACGACCCGCAGGTCATGCCCGGCCGTGGCCAGCGCCAGCGGCAGCGCATAGGCGACGTCGGCCAGACCGCCAGTCTTGATCAGCGGCCAGCATTCGCTGGCAGCAAAGAGCACACGCATCGTCGGTTGGTCGTGATGGGTTCAGGCCGGGCACGTAGGATAAGCGCAGCCGCAGACGTGGTGCCGGCGGCCGCGAGCCGACGGCCCGACCCACGCAGCCACACAGGACCTTGCCATTGAGCCTAGTCGATCGAGTGCCGACCGCTCCGCCCGAGCCGCTGTTGCAAGCGCTGCTCGCCAACCGCGTCGGTGATCCGTTTCTGCTGCTCGGGCCGCAGCACGGTGGCGTGCTGCGCGTGTGGCGGCCGGGCGCGCGCAGCGTCCATTTAAACGCAGTCGACGGCCCGGCGCTGCGTCGGCTCGACGGCACTGACCTGTTTGCCGTGACGCTGCCGCAGCCGCTGCCGACCCGCGATTACCGGCTGCATTGGCAGGACGAGGCCGGGCACTGGCACAGCGGCCACGACCCGTATGCATTCAGCCAGCCGCTGATTGCCGATTTCGACCTGCACTTGTTTGGTGAGGGCCGCCATTGGCATGTGCACGACATGCTCGGCGCGCACTTCATCACGCTCGACGGCGTAGCCGGCGTGCGCTTCGCGGTCTGGGCGCCGCATGCGCTGGCGGTCAGCATCGTCGGCGACTTCAACCACTGGGACGGGCGCCTGCATCTGATGCGCGGCCATGCCAGCGGCGTCTGGCAGCTGTTCGTGCCGGATCTGCAGCCCGGCGCGTTCTACAAGTTTGAAATCTGCGGCGCCGACGGCCAGCGTCGGCTGAAGTCCGACCCGTACGGCCTGCAGTTTCAGCTGCGGCCTGACACCGCGTCGGTGATCGGCGAGCCGACGCGCTTTGCTTGGACCGACGCCGACTGGCTGGCACAGCGCTCGTCGCGCGACCCGCAGCGACAGCCGCTGTCGATTTACGAAGTGCATCTGGGCAGCTGGCAGCGCAGCGAGGACAACGGTTATCTGAACTATCGCGAGATCGCGCATCGTCTGGTGCCGTATGCGCTGCGCCTGGGCTTTACGCACCTGGAACTGCTGCCGATCAGCGAGCACCCGTTTGACGGGTCCTGGGGCTACCAGACCATCGGCCTGTATGCGCCGACCAGCCGCCACGGCGCACCGGACGACTTCCGCTATCTGGTCGATTACGCGCACGCGCACGGCCTGGGCGTGATCCTCGACTGGGTGCCGGCGCATTTCCCGAAAGATGCGCACGGCCTGCGTCACTTCGACGGCCAGCCGCTTTACGAATATCCCGACCCGTTGCGCGGCGAGCACCCGGAGTGGGGCACGCTGATCTACGACTACGGCCGGCCGCAGGTGCGCAACTTCCTGCTCGCCAACGCGCTGTTCTGGATCGAGCGCTTCCATATCGACGGGCTGCGCGTCGATGCGGTGGCGTCGATGTTGTATCTCGACTACGGCCGCAACCCTGGCCAGTGGGCGCCCAATGCGCTGGGCGGGCGCGAGCATCTGGAGGCGGTCGAGTTTCTGCGTGACCTGAACATCGTCGTCCACGGCCAGCATCCGGGCGCACTGGTGATAGCGGAAGAATCGACGTCATGGCCCGGCGTTTCGCGCCCGGTCGATGCTGGCGGGCTCGGCTTTACGATGAAGTGGGACATGGGCTGGATGCACGACACGCTCGACTACTTCAAGCAGGACCCGATCTACCGCGGCCACCATTTGGGCAAGCTCAGCTTCGGCTTGATGTACGCCTGGACCGAAAGCTTCGTGCTGCCGCTGTCACACGACGAGGTGGTGCACCTGAAGAAGCCGCTGGTCGAGAAGATGCCCGGCGACGACTGGCAGAAGTTCGCCAATCTGCGACTGTTGCTGGGCTGGATGTACACCCGGCCCGGCAAAAAGCTGCTGTTCATGGGTGGCGAGTTTGGCCAGCGCAGCGAATGGAACCACGACCGCGAACTCGACTGGTGGATCGACACGCAGCCACTGAATGCGGGCCTGCGGCAGTGGGTCACCGATCTGAACCGGCTGCACGAGACCGAGCCCTGCTTCCACGAGCTGGATTTCGCGCCCGAAGGCTTTGAGTGGATCGACTGCGACAACGCCGCCGAATCGATCTTCGTCCACGTTCGTCGCGACCGCGCCGGTCGCCCGTGCGTGGTCGTCGTCAACAGCACGCCGGTGGTCCGCAGCGGCCACCGCATCGGCGTGCCGCTACCGGGCCCATGGACCGAGGTGCTCAACAGCGATGCGGCGTTGTACGGCGGCAGCGGCGTCGGCAACGGCGGCGTGGTGACCGCCGAAACGCAGGCGACGATGAATCAGCCCTGCACCCTGACCTTGACGCTGCCGCCGTTGGGCGTGCTGGTGCTGCGCCCGGGCTAGTGCAGGCCCGGCGCCGCCGATCGTCCGACACCTAACCGCCCGACATCCACGCCTTGCGGATCTTGCGGCCGCATTCGACGCTGTCCCAGTACGAGGTCTTGCTGAATTTCTGACGCGCGACGATGCCGTACGTGGTCTTGTCGGCCGAGATCCACGGATAAAACCCCATCAGGCCTGGGCTGCTGAAGGCGCCGTCGCCGGTCTTGGGGTCGTCCTCGACCCAGTGGTTCAAGCTGTAGTGCCAGGCATCGCGCACCGGCGTTTCGACCACGTCGGGGCAGCCGCGCGATGCGCAGACCGGCTCGTAGCCGAGGAACTGCTTCAGGCGAAGCTCGCCGGAGATCACCTTGCGCAGAAACTTGCCGTACTCGGACGGGCTCGATTCCATGCCGCCGGCCGGCTGCGGCGAGCGGTACGCGAATCGCAGGTCCTTGCCCAGGGCGCGGCGCACTTCATCAGTGAAGCCGTCGGCGTCGAGGCGTCCCAAGCCGAGCAGGCCGGCCAGGCGCTGATCGTGTCCGCCGCCGTATGAGAACTTGCCGATCACGTTGTTGCTGCGCTCGGCGTTGGAGCGCGCTTCCATGCAGGCGTCGACGCTGCGCGACAGCGCGCAGAACAGCGGATTGAAGCTGGTGTAGCCCGAGCGCATCTCCAGATAGCTGACCTGCTCCGGCGTCGGCTTGGCGTTGCGGCCGATTTTTTCGAGCACGTAGGCGCCCCAGACGAACTTGCTGGCCGATGCGATGCGTATGGTTTTATCGGCCGTGTATTCCTCGCCGATCTGGCCGCTGCCCTGTACGCCGCCGGCATCGCCGACTTCCCAGTAGAAATCGCCCAGCGCCTTGCATTCGGCGCTGCCGGTGGCGACCGCGGCGGCGGCCTGCTGGCGTGCGGACGTATCGCCGGCCGCCTGTGCGCCCATCGATCCGATCGCTGCCAGCCACAGCAGGGCAGTAGCCCGACGAGCCCAGTGACGGTGTTGATGTTTCATTGCGACAGTTCCTTCGAGATAAGGGACGGGTGTGTTGCAGCCCGGCGGTCCGGGCACCGGCAGTTTGCCGGGTTTAAGTGGCGGCTGCGCGATGCCGCAGCGGCGTCCAAGCGCGCTGACCCAGCGTGGCGCGCGGTCACGAATCGCGATGCCAGGCGGGCTCGAAAATGTGCACAGATGTACCGCAGCAAAACGGCATTGGTCTTGCGTTCCAAGCACTTGCACGCATCGGATCGTGTGTCTTCACCAAGGACGGTGATGTCGAGCGACGGACTGCAACGGAGCCGCTATCATGAAATTCGACAACGCTACCGCCTACCTTGCAAGCGCTGTAGAGGAGCCTGTGCAGACCCATTCCGATCCTCGTTTCGTCAGTCGTCTCACCAAGAGCACGCTGGCCCTGGTCATGGCCGGCGGACGCGGCTCACGCCTGGGGCCGATGACGCAGTGGCGGGCCAAGCCCGCCGTTCCGATCGCCGGCAAATTCCGGATCATCGATTTCTCGCTGTCCAACTGCATCAACTCCGGCATCCGCCGCATCGGCGTGCTGACGCAGTACAAATCGCATTCGCTGATTCAGCACTTGCAGAAGGCCTGGAGCTTTCTCGGCGGCGAATTCGGCGAGTTCGTCGAGCTGCTGCCGGCGCAGCAGCGCATCGACGAAAACAGCTGGTACATGGGGACCGCCGATGCGGTCTATCAGAACCTCGACATCATCCGCGCGCACGAGCCCAGCCATGTGCTGATCCTGGCCGGCGACCACGTCTACAAAATGGACTACGGCCGCATGCTGGCGCATCACGTCGAGAAGGGCGCGCAGATTTCGGTCGGCTGCGTCGAAGTGCCGCTGGACGAAGCCACTGGCTTCGGCGTGATGGCCGTCGACGGCGAAGGTCGCGTCGTCAAGTTCGCCGAGAAGCCCAAGCATCCCGAGCCGATGCCGGGCCGCCCCGACACCGCGCTGGCCTCGATGGGCATTTACATTTTCGACGCCAGCTATTTGCTCGACCTGCTGACGCGCGACGCCGGCATGAGTATGAGCAGCCACGACTTCGGCCACGACATCATTCCGCAAGCGATCAAGAACAACCGCGTCTACGCCTACGCGCTGCGCGACGTGCACGACGTCAACCGCGCCGGCTACTGGCGCGACGTCGGTACGATCGACGCGTACTGGAAGGCGAACTTGGAGTTGGTCGACGTCGTGCCCGAGCTGAACCTGTACGACGAGGAATGGCCGATCTGGACCTACCAGCAGCAAACGCCGCCGGCCAAGTTCGTGTTCGACAGCCCGCACCAGCGTGGCTGCGCCGTGAACTCGATGGTGTCTGGCGGCGCGATCGTGTCGGGCGCCGAAGTGCGGCATTCGGTGCTGTTCTCGAACGTGACGATCGAGCGCGGCAGCCTGATCGAGGATTCCGTCGTGCTGCCGCGCGTCAAGGTCGGCCCCGGCTGCACGATCCGGCGCGCTGTTATCGACGAAGGCTGCGTGATCCCCGAAGGTAGCCAGATCGGCGTCGACCTCGACGAGGACCACAAGCACTTCCATGTGTCGGCCGGTGGTGTGGTGCTGGTCACCACCGAGATGCTCGGCCAGCCGCCGATGGTGCGCTGAGCCGGCGACCGGCCGCTGACTGCGCTAGAGCCAGATCATCAAGCCCATTTCGAACCGGTGCGCTTGCGCCCGGTGATGCGGATACGCGCGGATCTGATAGTGCTGCAAACCGCATAGCGGCTCGACGTCGGCCCGCCAGCGACCGTCGTCGACGGCCAGCGTGACGACCTGCTGCACAACGAACTGGTTGTGGGCGTCGAGGCGGCCGACTCGGCATTCGACGACCAGATCGCGTGCGTCCAGGCCATTGAGTTCCACGTCGACGAGCAAGCGCAGACGTTCACCGGCGGCGACGACGGACGATGGGGTCTGCGCCAAGCGCATCGACACGCCCGGCCAGGCTTGTCGCACCCGCTGCTTCCACGCGGCCAGCTCGCGCGCCTGCGCCGCATCGTCGGCGTCGAGGCGCCGCGCGGCCGCCGATGCCGGCGCGTAGTAGCCGCGAACGTAGTCCATCACCTGCCGCGACGAGTTGAAGCGCGGGATCAAACTCTTCATCGAATTGCGCGACAGACGCAGCCATTCGGCGGAATAGCCATCGCCGTCAGCTCCGTAATAGCGCGGCACGACCTCGCGTTCGAGCAGGTCGAGCAACTGCCGCGCTTCTTCGGCATCGCGGATGTTGGGGTCGAGTACCGGCACGATCGCAAACCCGTTCTGCTGCGGCTCGGGCTGATAGCCCTCGGCCCACCAGCCGTCCATCACCGACACGTTGACGACGCCGTTGATACCCGCCTTCTCACCCGAGGTGCCGCTGGCCTCCATCGGATATTCGGGGTTGTTGAGCCACACGTCGCAGCCCTGCACGAGGTTGCGTGCCAGCAGCATGTCGTAGCCTTCGACCATGAACAGACGGCCGATGAACTCCGGCCGCAGCGACATCTCATGCAGCTGCCGTATCAAGTCCTGCCCCGGCTGGTCCTTGGGGTGCGCCTTGCCGGCAAAGATCAGGATCGCCGGTCGCTGCGCGTCGTTCAGCAGTCGTGACAAACGCGCCGGGTCGCGCAGGATCAGCGTCGCGCGCTTGTAGGTCGCAAAGCGCCGCGCAAAGCCGAGCACCAGCGTGCGCGTATCGTGGGTGCGGAGGTGCTGCGTCGCTTGCGCGATCAGCGCCTCGGGCAGCTCGTTGCGGCGGTGCTGGCGCTCGATCCGTTCGACGATGTCGATCAGCAGATCGCGCTTGAGCTGGCGCCGTACCGCGCGGAAGCGATGGTCGGGAATCTCGTCGATGCGCTGCCAGTAGTCGATGTCGAGCAGCTGGTTGCGCCAGCCGCGCAGCGAGTCGTGAAACAGCTGGGTCCACGCACGGGCGATGAACGTGTGCAGATGCACGCCGTTGGTGACCGAGCCGATCGGATTTTCAGCTGGCGTGATCTGCGGCCACAAGCTGCGCTCCATTGTCGATGCCACACCGCCGTGGATCTTCGATACGCCGTTGTGATGGCGCGAGCCGCGCAGCGCCAGTGCGGTCATGTTGAAGCGCGTCTCGCCGTGGCCATCGGCGCCGAGCGCCAGCACGCGGGCTTCGTCGGCGCCGTAGTGGGGCAGTAGTTGCTGGAAGAACCACTGCACTTGCGCGTGGTGGAAGATGTCGTGGCCGGCCGGTACCGGCGTGTGCGTCGTGAATACGGTACCTGCGGCAACGTTCTCGAGCGCGCTGTCGAAGTCCAGGCCGCGCGCGACTTGCTCGCGCACGCGCTCCAGAATCAGAAACGCTGCATGGCCTTCGTTGATGTGCCAGGCACTTGGCGCGACGCCAAGCGCACGCAGCGCGCGCACGCCGCCGACGCCGAGCACGATCTCCTGCTGAATCCGCGTGTCGGTGTTGCCGCCGTACAGTTGGAAGGTGATCGAGCGGTCCGCCTCGCTGTTGTCGGGCAGATCGGAGTCGAGCAGATACAGCGGAATGTGGCCGATGTCGGCCTGCCAGATGCGCAGCTGGACGATGCGATCGGCGATCGGCACCGCCACGCGCAGTTCGTTACCGGTGGCATCGCGCGCGAGCCGGATCGGCAGTTCGTCGAAGTTCGCCGTCTGCGGCGTCGCCACCTGGCGGCCGACGCCGTCGATGGTCTGGATGAAATAGCCTTCGCGATATAACAAGCCGACCGCAACGAACGGCAGGCCCAGGTCGCTGGCGGCCTTGCAATGGTCGCCGGCCAGAATGCCGAGGCCGCCTGAATAAATCGGCAGCGATTCGTGCAGACCGAACTCGGCGCAGAAGTACGCAATCAAATCCTGGCCCGGCTGCAAGTGCGCCAGCACGGCGGGCTTGGCATCGGCGGCCAGATACGAATCGTAGGCAGCCAGCGCGCCGTGATAGTCCTGCAGAAAGTCGTCGTCGTCGGCCGCGGCTTCAAGCACCGCCTGCGACACGCGGCGCAGGAACAACTTGGGATTGTTGCCGCAAGCACGCCACAGATCTTTGTCGAGGCGCCAGAACACACCGCGAATGTCGCGGTCCCAGCTGTACATCAGGTTCGATGCCAGATCGCTGAGGCGGCTCAGCGCGGGCGGAATCTGCGGGCGGAGTTCAAGACGGAATAGCGTGCCGGGCATCGCAGCGGCTCCTGATCGTGGCCTTGTCGTGATCGCCACAGACTAGCCCAAACCACGCCACGCCGACGCGGGCACGCCCGCGTTGATGCGCTGATGTCCAAACATCGGTGCTTCGCACGCGGCGCAGGCCGCGTCGCCTGCGGCGTGCTGGCTTGCGGCTAGCCGTGCTGCTCGATGCTCCAGCTGCGATGAGCCGGCGGCGGTCGCTTGAAGTCTTCGTCCAGCGTCTGGTTGGTGATGTCCTGCACCTTGAACTCGGCGATCAGCGCCTCGTCGAGCTTGAAGCGGCGACGGTTGGTTGAAAAGTACAGCCGGCCGCCGGGCGCCAGCAGGGCCATCGCATTGCGGATCATCTCGGCGTGGTCGGCTTGCGTATCGAGCACGCCTTCCATCTTCTTGCTGTTGGAGAACGTCGGCGGGTCGCAGAAGATCAGGTCATAGCGCGGCGCGCGGGCGTCGGCGGCCTGGGCGGCAAGCCAGGCCATTGCATCGGCGCGGATCAACTGATGCGTATTCCAAGGACCGCGCGTGTCGACGCCGTTGAGCAGCAAATTGCGGTCGGCCCAGTCGAGATAGGTCTTCGACAAATCGACCGATGTGGTGTGCGACGCGCCGCCGACGGCCGCATGCACGGTGGCACTGCCGGTGTAGCAGAACAGGTTCAGGAAGCGCTTGTCGGCGGCTTCTTTCTGGATGCGCAGCCGCATCGGCCGGTGGTCGAGAAACAGACCGGTGTCGAGGTAGTCGTCGAAGTTGACCCACAGCTTGCAGCCGTGTTCGACCACGGTCAGAAACTCGCGGCTCTCGTCCTGCTTCTGATACTGGCTGGTGCCTTTCTGGCTCTTGCGCAGGCGGTAGTGGATGCGCGCGGCCGGCACGTCGAGGATCGCCTGCAGCTGCGCCAGCGCTTCGCGCAAACGGCGCTCGGCCTTTTGCGGGTCGATCGTGTCGGGCGCCGCGTATTCCTGCACATGCACTTGCAGATCGGGCGTCTGATACAGATCGATCGCCAGTGCGTAGTCGGGCAGGTCGGCGTCGTAGACGCGGTAATTCAAGATGCCGCCGCGCTTGGCCCATTTGCCCAAGTGCTTGAGGTTTTTGCGCAGCCGGTTGGCAAAGTCTTCGCCGCCACTGGGTGCCAGTGGCTCGGCGCGTTGGCCGTCGGCCTGGGGCTCGCGCGCCGCAATCTCGAAGCGCAGCAGCTTGCATTCGATCGCGCCGTTGAACAGCGAGTGCATCGTGCTGGCGCGCAAGCCCAAGCGCGGGCTCAGGTCGGGGCGGCTGGTGAACACCACCGCGCGCCAGCCGGCGAAGTGCTGCTTGAGCGTGGCGCCGAACAGCGAATACAGCTTGATGATGTCGCTCTCGGCGCCAAGGCGCTCGCCATACGGCGGATTGGTCGCCAGCAAGCCGCTGGTGGCCGGCGCGCGGGCTTCGAGCGCGTCGCGCTGTTCAAAGCGCAGATGGCCGAGCAGGCCGGCGCGCTCGGCGTTCAGATGCGCGTAGCGCAGCACGCCTTCGTCGACGTCGCCGCCGATCAAGACCGGCATCCGCGCCAGGCCAGCTGATTTGCGGCCCGAGGCTTCGGCGCGGATCGACTGCCACAGTGCCGCGTCGTGGCCGGCCCAGGCTTCGAAGCCGAAGCGGGCGCGCTTCAAGCCCGGCGCGATGTCGGCGGCGATCATCGCCGCTTCGATCACCAGCGTGCCCGAGCCGCACATCGGGTCGACGAACGCGCCGCCGGCCGCGGCGATCTCGGCCCAGCCGGCGCGCACCAGAATCGCAGCGGCGAGGTTTTCCTTCAGCGGCGCTTCGCCGGCACCGACGCGGTAGCCGCGCTTGTGCAGGCTGTCGCCGGATAGGTCCAGGCTCAGCGTCGCCTGGGCGCGTTCCAGATGCAGGTGGATGCGCAAGTCGGGCGCGTCCAGGTCGACATTGGGCCGCTCGCCGTGGCGCTCGCGAAAGCGGTCGGCGATCGCGTCTTTGACCTTGAGCCCCGCGTAATGCGTGTGGGTCACGGCGGGGGAATGGCCGGCCACTTCGATGGCGAAGGTCTTGTCGAGCCCGAACAGTGACGGCCAGTCGATCGCCTTGGCGCCGGCATATAGCGCGTCGGCGTCGGCCAGCGGGAAGGTGTTCAGCGGCATCAGGATGCGATTGGCCAGTCGCGTCCACAGGCAGGCGCGGTAGGCGGCGTTCAAGTCGCCGGCAAAGGCGATGCCGCCCTTGCGCTCGCGGGTCTCAGAGGCGCCGAGCGCGGTCAATTCGGCCGCCAACAGCGGCTCGACACCACGCGGGCAGGTGGCAAATAGGGTCAGAAGGCTCATGTCCCTATGATCGCATGCGGCCTTGCATCGCTGCGCCACGGCCCCATGACCTTGGCACGGCGTCAGCCTGCCAGCCCCGGCGGCCCGAACAGATGGCATAATCCGCCGCTCATTTTTTGGCCCCCCAGGCCTTTGTTTCTTATTAGGGAAATCATGCTCGACTTCATCTTCAGCCCTGCTTTTGCGCAGGCTGCCGCTCCGGCAACCCCACCCAATGCCCTGGTGCAGTTCGCGCCGCTGGTCGTGCTGTTCGTGCTGTTCTACTTCCTGCTGATCCGCCCGCAGATGAAGCGCAGCAAGGAACAGCGCCAGATGATCGAGAAAATCGCCAAGGGTGACGAGCTGGTGCTGGCCGGCGGCCTGGCCGGCAAGGTGGTCAACATCGGCGAGCTGTACCTGACGGTCGAAGTCGCCGACGGCGTCAACGTCAAGGTGCAGAAGTCCGCCGTCACCAGCGTGCTGCCCAAGGGCACGCTCAAAACCCTGTAATCAGCGTCGCCGTCGATCATCGCCAGCGTTTGCGTGCCCGGCACGCGGCGCTGGCGATCGGCTATCTGGAGTAGCGCATGCGTCCCTACGCATCCTGGAAGTACATCGCCCTGCTGATCGTCACCATTTTCAGCGCGCTCTATGCTGCGCCGAATTTGTACGGTCAGGACCCCGCCGTGCAGATTTCGCTGGAATCCGGCGAAGCCTTGCCTGACAGCTTCGGTGAGCGCATCGCCACTGCGCTGCAGGCGCCGGGCATCACGCCGACGTCGAGCCGCCGCGAAGGCACGCACTGGGTGGTGCGCTTCGACAGCACCGACACGCAGCTGAAGGCTAACGACGATATCAAGCGCGAACTCGGCAACCGCTACGTCGTCGCACTGTTCCAGGCGTCGAAGACGCCAGCCTGGCTGGCATCGATGGGCGCCAAGCCGATGGCGCTGGGCTTGGACCTGCGCGGCGGCGTGCACTTCTTGCTCGAAGTCGACGTCGACACCGTGCGCAAAAAGGCGATCGAAAACTACGTCAGCGAGCTGCCAGCAACGCTGCGCAAGGAAGGCATCCGTTACACCGGCCGCCGTCAGAACGGTGACGCCGTCGTGCTGGAATTTGCCGACGAAGCCAAGCTCGACGCCGCGCGCCGTTTCATCGCCAAGGAATACCGCGAGCTGGCGCTTCAGAACGCACCGGGCCAGCCGCTGGTGCTGGAAGCGCGCATCACGGACGTCGAAGCCAAGCGCATCCAGGACTTTGCCGTCCAGCAGAACCTGATCACGCTGCGTAATCGCGTGAACCAGCTCGGCGTGGCCGAGCCGGTCGTGCAGAAGCAGGGCGCCAACCGCATCCTGGTGCAGTTGCCGGGCGTGCAGGACACCACGCGCGTCAAGGAGCTGCTGGGCGCGACGGCAACGCTGGAATATCGCGCCGTAGTGCAGGACGCCGACGCCGGCAGTGCAGCGGCCACCGGCATCGTGCCGCCGGGCACCGAGCTGTTCTACACGCGTGAAGGTCACATTCCGTATCTGCTGAACAAGGACATCATCGCCAGCGGATCGCAGTTGGTGAACGCGCAGCCCGGCATCGACCAGCAGAGCGGCACGCCGATGGTCAGCGTCACGCTCGACGGGCAGGGCGCCAAGCGCATGTTCGACTTCACCAGCAAGAACGTCGGCAAGCCGATGGCCGTGCTGTTCCGCGAACGCCAGGTCGTCACCACGTACAACGCCAAGGGCGAGCCGATGCGCGAGCATCGCGACATCGACCAGATCATCAGCGTCGCCAGCATCCGCGGCGTGTTCGGCAAGAACTTCCAGACCACGGGCCTGGGCAGCAAGGAATCGCAGGACCTGGCGCTGCAGCTGAAGGCTGGTGCGCTGGCGGCGCCGGTCGACATCGTCGAAGAACGCACCGTCGGCCCGAGCCTGGGTGCCGACAACATCCGCCAGGGCTTTCAGGCCGCGGCGCTGGGCCTGGCGCTGGTGGCGCTGTTCATGATCGTCTACTACCGCGTGTTCGGTATCTTCGCGATCCTCGCGCTAGCGCTGAACCTGCTGCTGCTGATCACCGGCCTGTCGCTGCTGCAAGCGACGCTGACAATGCCGGGCATTGCCGGCCTGGTGCTGACGATGGGTATTGCCGTCGACGCCAACGTGCTGATCTACGAGCGTATCCGTGAAGAACTGCGCGGCGGCATGAGCCCGGCCAAGGCGATCGAGGCCGGCTACGACCGCGCCTTCTTGACCATCGCCGACGCCAACGTGACGACGCTGATCGCGGGCATCGTGCTGATCGCCGTCGGCGCCGGCCCGGTGCGCGGCTTCGCCGTCGTGCTGGCACTGGGCATCGTGGCATCGCAGTTCACGGCGATCGTCGGCTCGCGCGCACTGGCGCACTTGGTGTTCGGTCGCCGCGCGCGGATGACCGACCTGCCGATCTGGTAATCACGGAACGACGACGAGACACAAGCGATGAAATTCTTTGACCGCGTTCCCAAAATCGACTTCATGGCCCAGCGCAAGACGGGCTTGTGGGTGTCGTCACTGCTGACCATCGGCGTGGTGCTGCTGCTGGCGTTCCGGGGCCTGAACTTCGGCATCGACTTCACCGGCGGCGTGCTGGTGGAAGTCAGCTATCCGCAGACCGTCGAGCTGGAAGACGTGCGCCAGCGGCTGGCCAAGGCCGGCTACGAGCGCAACACCGTGCAGTTTTTCGGCACCAGCCAGGATGTGCTGATCCGCCTGCCGCCGGCTGAGGAAACCAGCTCGGCCAAGGTCAGCTCCAACATTCTCGAAGCGCTGGGCGCCGCCGAGCAGAACATCCAGCTGCGACGTATCGACTTTGTCGGCCCGCAGGTCGGCGAGGAGCTGACGGAGAAGGGCGCGCTGGCGCTGATCTTCGCGTTCATCGGCATCGCCGCGTACATCATGTTCCGCTTCGAGTGGAAGTTTTCGGTCGGCGCCGTTGCCGCGCTGATCCACGACGCGATGATGACGCTCGGCTTTCTGTCGGTGTTCTGGGTCGAGTTCGACCTGACCACGCTGGCTGCGATCCTCGCGTTGATCGGCTATTCGAACAACGAAACGGTCGTCATCTATGACCGTGTCCGCGAAAACCTGATCGCGCAGCGCCGCGCCAACATTTTCGAAGTGGTCAACCTGTCGATCAACCAGACGCTGCTGCGTTCGGTGATCACGCACTTGACCACGCTGCTGGTGCTGACCGCGTTGCTGTTGATGGGCGGCAGCAGCGTGCACAGCTTTGCCGTGGCGCTGATCTTCGGCGTCATCGTCGCCACCTACTCGTCGATCTACGTCTCGACCGGCTTGGCGATCCTGCTCGGCATCTCCCGCGAAGACCTGCTGCCGCCGCAAGACGAAGCGGTCGACGAACTGCCGTAGCCGCCAGGGCCTGACCGGGGAACGCAGCGCGGATCGATTCGGCGCTGCGTGGCTCCCGGCGCTTGATCGACGTGCCCCTGCATGGCGGATCAGCAATGGCGCAACGGGGCAGTCGCCGCCTTCGGCTCATACCGTGCGCGGCGAAGCACGCCTTCGTGCTGCAGCGATGCGGGCCTGCGCGCAGTCCAAGGCGTCCGAGCGTGCGCCTCGACCGGCCTGGTATCTGCGACAAGCTGCGGAACGTCGCCTCGCGGTGCACGCGGCCTCATGGCCGCCATCGGGTGGTTCGCCCAGGCGCTAGACGCTCGCCGGTAACAACGACAGGACGTCAGTCCAGATCGGACGCTTCGTAGAGTGGCCGTATTTCGATCTCGCTCGGACCCGGCATCGGGTTGGGGCACTGCTGCGCCCAGAAGATCGCCTCGGCCATATCGTTGACTTCCCACAACCAGTAACCGGCGACCAGTTCGTTTGCCGGTGCAAACGGACCGTTGATCACCGTCCGCTCGGTGCCGTTAAACGCGATTCGCGCTCCATGGGACGAGGGCTTCAGCCCTACGGCATCAATCAAGACGTTGGCACGGCGTAGCGCGTCGTTGAACGTGCCCATCGCGTCGAGCATCGCCGCCGTCCATGCGTCGGGAACGAATCCTTTCTCACTGGCGGCAGTGGCTTTTACCAGCACGATAACGCGCATCGTCTTCTCGGCTATGTCGTACAGCGAGGGCCCGAATCTATCGAGACAGCTTGATCAGGAGCTTAGCCCTGAGCCTTCTTCACGAATTCTGACTTGAGCTTCATCGGACCAAAGCCATCGATCTTGCAGTCGATGTTGTGGTCTTCGTCGACAAGTCGAATGTTGCGCACCTTCGTACCCGCCTTGAGCGCTGAACTGGCGCCTTTGACCTTCAGGTCTTTGACGACGGTTACCGTATCGCCATCTTCCAGAACATTGCCGACTGCGTCTTTGTGGATCGTCTGCGCTTGCTCATCAGGCGTTGGCGGGTTGTCCAGCGACCACTCGTGCCCGCACTCCGGGCAAACCAAGAGCGCTCCATCCTGGTAAGTGAATGCAGACGTGCAGGAAGGGCAACTCGGCAACTCAGTCATAGAAGTAACTCGATGGGTCAATTAACACGCTTGGAAATCGCGAATGTTTCTTCGGGGCAATGTTAGCGTGGCCTTGCCTGCCCGCCCTAATCACAACGGAAGCCGCCCCGCCGACGACCCATTGAGGAATCCATCGCCGTGATGGACTGCACGACGAGCATCGCAGGATGAAAGGGATCGGGTTGCACGTGATGATCCCGATCATAGCCACGAGCGTAGGCGTAGCCCCACATGGCGGCGACGCGGTGGGTTATTCGTTGTGTGTGGCCCGGCTACTGTGTTCAGCTGCGGCCACGCCGGAGCACATCGGGATGGATCAGCATCGCTCGGCACCGCTGATCAGAGTCGGCTGCCTATGACGGATGGCGTTCAATCGTAGAGTAGCCAGGAGCGCTGGCCAGATATCGAACCATGACGATGTCGCCTTTCCGCGGATTGTCGCCGACCCACGTGGTCGGAATATCGCGCTGCACCGTTATCTCTCTGCCCAGGCCGGGAGGCGAGTACGTGTACCGAACGTGATCCGCCCCCTCGTCACCCGTAATGACGTCTACGACTTCACCCAGTATCGGTTGACCATTCTTCAGCAGCTCCTGATCTTCCTTTTTTTGGCTGTCCATCGCCGACAGGAAATGTACCGTGGGGATGCACAGCACCAAGAAGATGATCGTTGCCAGCAGCATATGACGATTGTGCAGCCGTTAGGTCGCGCAAGCTGCGACGCAATACAGTCGGACGTTCGTCGGCGTGCGCTGCATCATGGCCAGGACCGGCGTCTGCTTGACGATTTTGGGATGGCGGATGCTGTTCGTCATGGGATGCAAACTATCGCAGCTCCTTTCGCATCAGGCTGGTGGCCGGCGACGGGCACAACGATCTGAACTGTGCCGCACCTGAAATGTCGGTCGAGGCATCTGCTCTCGTGACGTAAACATAGTCCTGCTTCGAGAAGAAGGCCAATGCGGTGTTTGCTAACAAGTAGAGCGACGTGATGTTAGTGATGAAAGCAATGCGGTAAGGCCTGCAGGAGCGAACAACACCACGACGAAGTCTTTTGCTGCCATCGCGATAGCTGCCAAAGATAGTTGGACGAATTCACTGGCCTGCCAGGCTGACCACGCATGAATCAGTGCGACGGGCGCTGCTATAAGAAACCCGAACCGTACCGATTGATTGCGAAACATCCGGACCACCAGGGCCGCAACGATGGTAGCCGCACTGATCACAGCCAGTGCATGAGAGATGCTGGTAGCAAACAAGAGGGCAGACTCAGGCCTGCCTGCGTCGGGCTGCCATGGAAAGTGAATGCCCGCAACGAGCCCTATTAGATAAATGAGGCTGAACATGTAGAGGGCAGAAAGCGAAACGACTGCAAGTGTCGCTCTTACTCGACTCATTACCATCTCTCCTTGATCGCTAACGTCTCATTTCATGCACCGTGGAGCTGCACCCAAGCGGAACTTGAACAACCGGCTGGAGCGCCTGGGTAGCCGGGCTAGCCGTCGACCTGAACGCCCTGTGCTTTACCGGACTCAATCAGTGCCGTGAAAGAGTGACCGGCTGACTCAACAAGGTATGTGACTTCCCACTTTTCGATCGGCTCTCCGCCTGATGGAACAGAGAAGCCATCAAGCTTGAAAGCTGCTCGCCACTCCGACGGTAACGGTTGCTTTGTCCAAGACGAAAATTCCGGCTCAAACGCTGGGCGACATATTTGAAACAGACGATCAAGATCAGCGAGCACGGACCGACAGAAGGCTTCTTCGGCTGCCGTTGGCCCTTGAGACGTGCCCTGCATGGTGACGCCGACTCGATCTTGGCTCCCGGGAATTGTGAGTTCGGCTTCCCAATAGCATTTTGTCGGGTCCTTGTGGCCGAAGTAGATGAGCGATTGGAAGTACGGATGTACGACTTCCTTGTGCCACGACCTTCCCGTGAGATCAGCGTTCAGGACGTTGAAAATCTTCTTCAGGATGGAGGCCATCTTGGTGTCTTTCGTGGGCTAACGACAGCGCTAGTCTGCTGCGCCGCTGTCGTTACGCGGCGGAGGTAGCATCATTGGTCGTAGAGCATTGTTCGGGGTCACTGTGTACTCTCGTCAGCCTGCGCCTGT
This sequence comes from Hydrocarboniphaga daqingensis, assembly GCF_900129825.1. Classification (GTDB taxonomy): domain Bacteria; phylum Pseudomonadota; class Gammaproteobacteria; order Nevskiales; family Nevskiaceae; genus Hydrocarboniphaga; species Hydrocarboniphaga daqingensis. The sequence goes on from NZ_FQWZ01000004.1 coordinate 219,785, forward strand.
AACGCGCTAACTAGGGGGCGGGTGGAGCCTGTCCGCTTAAGTGCCTTGTTAGTTGACATTTTTCACCACCCTGCATTTGGGATAGGCGGAACAGCCCCAGAACTGATTGCCAGCACTGCCGCCACTTCTAGCGGTGCGCAAAACCAATCTGCTGCCACATTTAGGACACTTCCGCTCAGCTGACAAATCGGCCCGCTTTCTGAGTTGCTGAACATGCTGGCGATGTGTTTCCCGTGTGGGTTCAAGGCGAACGGCTTGAATTGTCGCCACTGCCAGCTGAACTTGCGATTCGCTTAGAACCGGCTCACAAAAAGACTTGATGTAGGTGATGTAACCACCACCCGTCGTAACATTCGCTGGCATTGAAGATTTGAACGTGCTCTCGCCGGTAAAGACGACTACCGAGTGAATAGCCTCAGGCGGCACATCAAGCACCGCTTCTAACGCCTTTACGTGTTTGTAGTTCTGGCGAAGAGGGTTCTGAAATCTGAAAGACGTCTTGAATAATTTCTGTGTCCACTGGGCCTGACTTTCATCCCCGAAAATCCAACCCTTCATGTTCTTCGTTTCTACAACAAAGATGCCAAACCGAGATACGAAGATGTGATCAATCTGCGTAGTTCCTTCAGAAGTCGGCAGCGTTACGTTGTGAATCGGGTGGTAGGTTTCGATGGGAAGCCTGAGGCGCGCGGCAAATTTGACCAGAGATTCTCCAAGCACCCCTTTGAACCATGGGGTTTTGAAGACCCCGATAACAAGCAGGATGGGGATAAGCCACCACAGCTTGAATACCTCGTTGAAGATCGGGGAGTAATCCATCGCTGACTGTTACCTAACGCCGGGGCTCAGGTGCATTTGAGGTGACGCACGCTTTTAAGCCAGCCGAAATGTGTGGCAGGTCAAATATCACCTGCAGTGATTTGTTAGCTTTAACGCCGCAACCCAAAATAAAATGTACCCATTACCCACCAGACTGACTCCAAGTAATCATTTTGGTAGCCCACGATCCCACATATCAACCGCGAGTTAAGACGAGAAAGGTGATGGGGATAATAATTAGCATCCCGGTCAAGAGATCCAAAACCTATAGTTGATCCAGTCCACATCGCCTCATGAAACAACTCATTTCGAGCTTTGTACAGCTTATCCACCAAAACACTATCAGTGGGGATGCCGAATTCAGACAGCAGCACATCAAACCTTCCCCGATGATTATTCGCCTTTGGCGCTTTTGGATTTAGGGTGGTGTGAAGCCTATAGATGGCGTCGAAAACCATGTATTGATGAGTGAACGCATCCCACTCCCACTCAAGGCTTCGCGCCCGAGTTAGCACGTATAAAATATTGATCAGTCGGGTACGAATGTCTGTAGGTTGGTCTCGCCACCACTCGTAAACGTGCCCGAGAAAATCTAGGCACGTTTCGGGATGGAAAAATATGTTGTTGGTTGGTTTGTATGGAATGCGGCCTTCAAAGTGCCAATCAGAAAACTGCAATCGAGTTCCATACAAGTACGCAAGAACATAAATGATCAGCGCATCGTCAGAACACGTTGTATTCGATGCATCTAGGGGTGATTCGAGCTCGAGCCGATGCGATGGAGGCAAGGCGTAAACTGAGGCAGGCCGCTCCGAACGAGCTACCTTTTCCCTCTGCTCATGAGTACGTGGATCAACCGTGTAGGTCGCTATCTCTGGTGGATAATAGTATCCGTCACGATTAGACCGCTCCTCAAAACACTTGGCTCGTTCAGCGTGGTCATCTAGTAGGGCTATCGTCCCACCAATGAAATCGCCGGATATGGGGGCAACGAGGAACCCGAATTGCCGCTCGTGGCGCTGTTCCGTGCTCATTGGAAGCTAACGCCCAGTTTAGGCCGGTGACCCGCCGAAGGCGGGGCCGTCGGCTTGAAGCGTTGGTTGGGCAACAAGCATCACTCTTTGCTCATCGCGCTGCCGATGCCGATGAGGATCATTGCGGCGATGCCTCCGCCGTAGTTGAGCACCAATGGGAACCAATTGTCCCAGGCGAACCCTGCATAAAGAGGAGCGGCAAGAAAGGTAACCGGGCCGAGAGCTAGAGCGGCAACAATTCCCCAGAAGCCAGCAATCTTAGAAATGATGGCCAAGCACAGAAAGAACCCCCATATGCCAGTGCCGAACCAGACGATGTAGCCAATGGTTTTGACGAAGCCCCCGATTGCATTCACACGCTCTCTCCTTCTGTTGCCCAACGCCTCAACTCAGCCGCGGACTCGCCGAAGGCGAGGACGTCGGCTGGAGTGCCGGGTTGGGCGGCGATGCGACCCAGGCGGTAGAAAAGGTGATGACTACGATAGGGAACCAGCCGAGTGCATATAGCCATGGAGTGCTTAGCAGGATGGAGAACTGTTCTGCTTTTGCGATGACGAGATGCGCCGTTGCGTCCCACGCCAGCATGCCGAAAAAAGCACAAAGACCGCAGACGACCAAGCGACCACGAGAGCGCCCAATGTGTGCGGACCAGACGGACGGGATGAGAAACGCCACGGCTAAAACTGCGAGCGATAGTGTGTGCACGCGAATAGGCGCGCCACTCTGCGAGAAATACACGAGAGAGAGCGCCATGTACGCAATCACTGGGATGGTGATCTTACGCATTTGTTGACGCCCCAGCTAAGCCGCCGGCCCGCCGGAGCGAAGCGGAGGCGGGACGGTCGGCTTGAGCGCCTTGTTAGCAGGACCCGCCTCACGTTCCAGTATTTCCCGGAACTGCGCCGCGCTTACCGGGAACTCAAAGTGCCGCTTCGGTAGTATGTGAAGCAGCGCGTCCGACTGGTAAAGAACAAAAGCAGACTTCGATTCTCGCCACCGATGTAGGTGATGCCACGGCAGCGAGCCCTCGCCATTGGATGTACGGAAACGGAGACCTTGATCCTCAAAATCCACCGAGAATGGCTCCTGTATTGAGCGCTGCTGCTGATACAGCCTGCGCACCCGCCACGGCAAGTAGAGCCAATACCAAGCTGGGAAGTAGCAGATGGCGAGAAAGCCTACGAGATCAACCCAGGACGCGCGGCCAAGAAGCGCAGATCGAGCTGCCAGTGTGAGGCCAACCAAAGCAAGAGCAGCTAAGAAGCCCAAGAGGACGGCAAATACCGGCCGCGGCTTGCAGCCAAGCCGAATGGCCGAGATGTAGTCGGATGGTGAAATCGTGACCTTCATTGCTTGTCCTGCTAACGCCAGAGCTAACGCGCGGCCCGTTTACGGGCCGTCGCGTTGAGCACCTTGTTGGACCAGCTCACTGCCAATAGCTCCGACCGCGCTTGAGAAAGCCTGGATAGCCAGTTGTGCCCTCGAACGTGCCAGACAAACCCGATTTACTCAGCCGGCCAGTGAATGTGGTTGTAGGGCAGCCGCTTTGCCCTGAAGTAATTTTGAATGAGATTGACGAACCGGACACCGCAACTGGCACAACCGCCGGAATGCCCGGCTCGCCTTCTGAGCACTGGACTACTGCTTGATATTCGTTACGGCTAAACACAATGAAAACCTCAACTCCAATGACATCTTCGGCGGCGAAGTGCATGTTGCTGTAAATGCCAGTGACCTTCGGAGACTCGGCAGCAATGACGGAAGCCGAAAAGAGCACTAGCACTCCCAATAGGATGCTTTTCATGAGGTCCAACGTCTGAGCTAAGCGGACCAATCAATCGCGAAGCGATTGATTGGTCCGCTTGAGCGAATGTTTAGGGCTCAGACTGCGCACGCTTCAGGTCCTGAACCTTACTTTCCATGTTCTGCGCTTGCCGCAGTGCCTCTTCCCCGAAGGTTTGACCGCTAATTACGATATCGATTGCCGCCAGTACCTTTGATTCGAAAGTTCGCTGGATCCATCCGACCTTGCCAATTTTTGTGGCCTCAAATGCGGACAGGTCAGATGCGGTGAGCGCTGAGCGGAGCAGTTGCTGGATGCCTGAATCTAGGTGCCAATTTAGCTTCTTCGTATCTTCTCGACCCATCTGCACGAGAAATGCGATGCGGAGGATAACGGCCTGGTAGGTCGTTACTAGCGCCCAAGTGTATTCCCCGACATAGGGCCTGATCCGCTCGCGGGACCCAACGTTGTCGTTGAACATTGCGGCCATCTTTTCCGGGGATAGCTCCCCAACCATTGCCTTGAAGTTTGGGTGATCCTTCATGGTGACGTACTCATCGACCGTAAGAATGTCGATAAATGTCATTACCGTTGGAATGTTCTGCCGTGTCGCTAGAACACCGTCCCATAGCGTATCAAGCGCGGCTAGGCGCTTTTCTATAGCGATTCTCTGGGAATGTCCGATCGTGGACGTTGCAAATCTCAGTCTCTCGGCTTCGGCCTCGACCGAGGTTTTTAGCAGCAAAACGTTCTTCTCGGATTCGGCTCTCAACTGGGCGTTCAGATGCGCAAGCTTTTCGCTGTACTCGTGCCGAATGCTCTGCTGAATTCTCTCGCTGAGCCAAGTTCGGCTGAGAAACACGAGCGCGGCAGCGAGCGCGCCACTGATTGCGGTCGAGGTTAAGACAGTTAGCACGAATCCGGAAAGGTCCATCTAAGTCCTAACGCCTAAAGCTCACGCGAGGCGAAGCCTTCGCGTGCAGCGCCTTGTTGGGCCGAGTTGCTCTCTAACGCCGCGAAGCGAACTGCACTGAGCAAGCTGGAATTAAGCTTGAAGATCACTACGCGCGCTCCAAAATGTTGCTCTTAGCTTCTACCACGCCAGAAAATTAAAGTGCAGACGGCAGCATACAGCGCCGAGTTTGAAGCCACAGCGAAAGCAACCATCATCCATGACATCTCTTGATCGGGATTGTCCGAGGCAAAGAAGAGGATGGTTGGCCATAGAAAAAATAGTTCCAGGTTGAATGTATGGCGAAACGCCATTGATACGGACAGAGCTCCACATGGAATTAACGCGCCCAGTGCCGCGCTGACCAGCACGTAAGGCTTCATTTCTTTAGGCCCAACGCCAGCATTAACCCGCGGACCCGCCGGAGGCGGGTTCGTCGGGTTGAATGCTTTGTTGGGCGGCTTGACGCACCAAACCAGAAAGCTTTTCAAGTTCGTCAAAGATTTGCTGCTTCCTGATTAGGAGTCCGTCTCGCTCACGCTTTACAGCTTCTATCAATTGAACGTTCGCGCCTAGCGTAGTGGGTGCAGAAAGTACTCGGGTGAATTCTGCTTCTTTGTCCTCGGAAAGGCGTCGATACTCAACAAAAAGAGCAGTTAGCGCGTTGAGGCGAGCTGCAAGCTCCTGGGCTTCAGTACTGCGCCTAAGCTCAGCTTTTGTTTCGCTAAGCTCCTGGGTAGACAGATCAAGCTGTTTGCTTTGCAGGACGATGGTTAGTACGAGCGCAATCAATGTGAGCAGACCGATCACCGGATTAGCTGCCCCGCCAACAAAGTCACCAAACTGTCCCCACACCGCTGGGTCCGTGCTTAGCTTGGCTGGACCAAAGTTGGTTAAGTAGAGCCAGAACGCACCAATGAGAATGCAAACTGCGATGGCAACAATCCATGCCAATACATTCATCAGCTGTGGACGCGATATCTGATCAAGCCTTTCTTTCAGGTGACGCTTCTCGGTCATGGTCTTCTGCTTATTTAGACGCCCAACGCTCAAGTTAAGCGGCGGGCGTAGCCCGTCCGCTTGAATGCCTGGTTGGGCGGCATTGCTAGTACGAGTAGAGCCACCACAGCCCCCAAGCGAATGTCCCGCCTATGACCAAGCCCAAAACAACAAAAGCTTTCTGCATTGTTGGCGACGGCCGCGAAAGCGCACCACCAAAGCGCGACGACCAGAACCATTCAGACGCGGCCTCACCAAGTATGTAGAGGGGTGGACCGAAAGCGATGAATGCGAACCAGCCAGCCTTTGACTCTGGCAGCTGCGGCCAAAACTGAACTGCGAGCAAAGCTGCGACAAACAGCCAAGCAATTGCACCCCAGAAAATGACGCCACTAACTCTGGCAAATGCGCTCATGTTTTTATGACGCCCAACGCTTGTGCTCAGGCGCGGCGAAGCCGTCGCCTGCAGCCCCTTGTTGGACGCAATTGATCATAGGGACTCAGCGAACCCGGTGATCTGGCCTTGCGCATCTGTTGAGAGGCACACGTTCCAATGCTTGGCACCACTCGGCTCGATGCTGCGGATTCCGAGTCGCACGTTGAAGCCCGAGTATTCATGTGGCTGATCAATTACTCCGACAATCTCAGTTTCGGAAGCCGTCTGCACTAGAACTGAGAACGGCTCCGGCACTGCAACTGATGTTGTGCCTGGGCTCTGGAACCACCCCCAGCCATATATGGGCTTGAAACTAGGCATGCGTGCTTTTACGTCCAACTAGTATTCGGCCTCAAAAGTGACGGCTATCACGCCGCCACTCCGCGCCGCCGTTGTTCAGGTCTTTGCTCATCTCCATGATTTTCCTTGGCTAGTCCTTGAGGCGATCCCTGTGCCGGTGCCGACAAAAGCGTTAAATGCCAATTCACCCAAACTGCTGGATCAGGTGCGTGACCGGATCCGTGCTTTGCACTACAGCGTGCGAACGGAGGAGGCGTACGTCAATTGGATCAAGCGTTTTATCGTTTACCACAACAAACGGCACCCAAATGAGATGGGTTCCGCAGAAGTGGAGGCATTTCTTACCAACCTGGCGGTTGCTCGTAATGTTTCGGCCAGTACGCAGAACCAAGCCATGGCGGCGGTTCTGTTTCTCTATAAAGAAGTTCTGGGGGTCGATCTCGCTTGGTTGGATAGCGTCACGCGTGCCAAGCGTCCGCGTCGGCTGCCGGTGGTGTTGTCAAAGCCGGAGCTTCAGTCGCTGCTGGCACGGCTGCCGTCGGGCGGCGACGTGTCGTTGGTGGTGCGGCTGCTGTACGGCACTGGCATGCGCATCCTCGAAGGCCTGCGTTTGCGCGTGAAGGACGTTGATCTGGGTCGCCGCGAGATCGTGATCCGCGAAGGCAAGGGCAACAAGGATCGCGTGACGGTGTTACCGGCGTCGCTGGTGGAGCCGTTGCGCTTGCACCTGGAGTGGCGGCGCGGCGTGTACGCCCAAGACCTGAATGACGGACGGGCTGATGTGTACCTGCCCAATGCGCTCGCCGACAAGTATCCGAAGGCGTCGCAGGAATGGGCCTGGCAATACTTGTTCGTCGCCAAGCGGTTTTCGAAGGACCCGAGAAGCGGCGCGGTTCGCCGGCACCATCTGGACGAGCAGGCAATACAACGGGCCGTGAGGCGGGCGGCAACGGTGGCGGGCATCAGCAAGCCGGTGACCCCGCACACGTTGCGGCACTGCTTCGCGACCCATCTGTTGGAATCGGGCTGCGACATCCGCACCGTGCAAGACCTGCTCGGTCATCAGGATGTGAGCACCACGATGATCTACACCCACGTGCTCAGTCGTGGCGGGCGAGGCGTGGTCAGCCCGCTGGATGGAATGGCCTGAAGGCCGCGATGCCCGGCGCCTGCAGGGCGACGAGGGCGTTGGTCGCTGCTGGCTAGTGCGGCAACCGCAGGCCGATCTCGATGATGCGGTCGTTGTCCATCTTCTTGACCACCAGCTCCATGTCGCCGAGCCGCAAGCGGTCGCCGACGACGGGGCGGGGGATCACCGAGCGGAAGAACTCCACAACGGTGCGATCACGCGCCGATTCCGGCAGGTCCAAGCCGTAGGCGTCGCTCAGCGCCATCGCGGGCGCTTTGATGTCAATGTTGAATTCGCCGAAGAAGCGCGTCGCCGCCGCTTCGAGCTTGGGCGCGACGTGGTCGGCGCGGAACACCTCGTCGAGCTTGGGTAGCTCGTCTTCCTTGGCCAGCATCGCGATGTAATCGCCCGCGCGCAGCGTGCCCCATTCGCGATAGCTGATCACCTTGCCGCGCCGCGCGATGCAGACGATGCGCGACGTGTCGTCGATCGGCAACGCCTTGGATTTGAGGCCGATCAGCGGGCTGTTCTCGCCGATCAAATAGCTGACGATCTCGTAGCCGCGGGTGCCGGGCAGGTCGAAGTCGCTGCGATGCACCAGCGCCGTGGTCGCCGGCATTTGCAAGCCGAGCAGCCGCGCCATCGGCCCGACGCTCCAGCCTTGCACGACCAGCGACACCAGCACGATGAAGAACGCGACGTTGAAGATCAGCCCGGCGTTGTCGATGCCGGCCAGCCACGGAAACGTGGCCAGCACGATCGGCACCGACCCGCGCAGGCCGACCCACGCGATGTAGCCCTGTTCGCGTAGCGGGAAGCGGAACGGCGCCAGCGCCAGCGCCACGGCCAGCGGGCGTGCGACCAGTATCAGCACCAGGCTGATCAGCAGGCCGGGGATCGCCAGCGGCAACAGTTTGCTCGGCGTCACCAGCAGGCCCAGGATCACGAACATGCCGATCTGCGACGTCCACGCCACGCCGTCATGAAAGCGGCGGATGCCGCCGAATGCGCGGACGCGGCGGTTGCCGAGCACGATGCCGGCCAGGTACACGGCCAAAAAGCCGCTGCCATGCAGACTCGCGGTCAGGCCAAAGATCAGCAGGCCGCTGAACAAGGCCATCAGCGGATACAGCGAGTCAGACAGATTGAGGCGGTTCAGCGACCACACCAGCGCGCGGCCGCCGTAGATGCCGATCAGCACGCCCAGGCCCATCTGCTGCACCAAAAACACGATGGCCTCGTACCACACGTAATCGGCCGGCGCGCTCAGATATTCGAGCAGGCCCAGCGTCAGAAACACCGCCATCGGATCGTTGGTGCCCGATTCGATTTCCAGCGCCGAGGTGACGCGTTCGTTCAAATGCACCGCGTTGCTGTGCAGCAGCGAAAACACCGCGGCGGCGTCGGTCGAGCCGACGATGGCGCCCAGTAACAGGCCTTCGAGCAGCGGCAGGTCCAGCACCCAGGCTGCAAACGCACCGACGATGCTGGCCGTGACGAACACGCCGACCGTGGCCAGCGACACCGCCGGCCGCAAGCCGACGCGGAACGTGGCCATGCGCGTGCGCATGCCGCCGTCGAACAGCACCACGGCCAGCGCCGCAGTGCCCGCCAGATTGGCGAGGCTAAAGTCGTGGAAGTCCAGCCCGCCAGGCCCGTCTTCGCCGGCCAACATGCCGATGATCAAAAACACCAGCAGCACCGGCACGCCGAGCCGAGGCGACAGCACCGACGCCAGGATGCTGAGGATGAACAGCAACCCAGCGACGAGGATCAGGTGGTTGGCGATTTCCATGGCGATCGATCAGTCGGGGCGGCAGCCGCTGTAGTCCTGAGTGCGGGGTGGTGGATGACCTCGACGATGCAGCGATCGCGCCGGATCAGCCGGCGCTGCGGGCTCAGCTGGCCGCGTCGACCTGGGCCGCTTCAAAGCGCGGCCGAACGGTATTGAGCAGGTCCACGAACGGTCCGTGAATCTTGGGCGTGGCCACCAGCACGTTGCCGGAATTCATCGGGTCGCCTTCGCCGTACAGCTCGCCGACGATGCCGCCGGCTTCCTGCACCAGCACCAGGCCAGCGGCCATGTCCCAGGGCTTGAGGTTCATTTCCCAATAGGCGTCGAGCTTGCCGGACGCGACATAGGCCAGGTCCAGTGACGCAGCGCCGGCGCGGCGGATGCCGGCCGTGGCTTCGGCGACGGCGCCCAGCGTCGGCAGGTAGGCCGGCAGCTTTTCAGGCTTGATCGGCACGCCGGTGCCGACCAGCGCATGGTCCAGCTCGCGGCAGGTCGAGACGCGGATGCGGCGGTTGTTCAGCGTCGCACCGGCGCCGCGGCTGGCCACGTACAGGTCTTGTGTGCAGGGGGCGTAGATCACGCCGTGCATCAGCACGCCCTTGATCTGCACGCCGATCGACACCGCAAAGTGCGGCAGCCGGTGCAGGAAGTTGGTCGTGCCGTCGAGCGGGTCGATGATCCACACCACTTCGTTGTCACCGATCTTGCCGCCTTCTTCGCCCAGGATCGCGTGCTGCGGGTAGGCCTTGTGGATCAGCTTGATGATCTCGGACTCGGCGCCGCGGTCGACCTGGGTGACGAAGTCGTTGCGCCCCTTGTGCTCGATCTGCAGCGTATCGGCGCGCTCCAGGTTACGCATGATGAAGTTGCCGGCGCTGCGGGCAGCGGAAACGGCGATATTGACCAGTGGGTGCACGGGCGGGCCAGAGAGCAGGGGGACGGGGCTTAGAATACCAAACATGGCTCCCTCCCCTTTGAACTCGATCGTCTTCGTGCTGGTCGGCACCCAGCATCCCGGCAACATTGGCTCGGCAGCGCGCGCGCTGCTGGTCATGGGCTTGGCGCGCTTGCGCCTGGTCCGGCCCCACCGCTTTCCTGACGAACACGCCGACGCGATGGCCAGCGGCGCGGTCGACTTGCTGCGCCGCGCCGAGGTCTACGACAGCCTCGACGCGGCCGTCGAAGACTGTGCCTGGGTGGTCGGCACGTCGGCACGGGTGCGCTATTTGGGCGACGAGCCGCTGTTGCCCGAAGCCGCTGCGCGCAGCCTGCTGGACGCGGCCGGGAAGGGCGCCACCGTGGCGCTGGTGTTCGGCTGCGAGCGCACGGGCCTGACCAACGAAGAAGCCGACCGCTGCCACCGGCTGACGATGGTGCCGGCCAACCCGGAATACTCGTCGCTGAATCTCGCGGCGGCGGTGCAGATTTATGCCTGGGAGCTGCGGCGGGCGGCGATCACGCCGCAGCCGGTCGCCGCGCGCAGCGACGAGACCTTCATGAAAGGCCGCTTCCGCGCGCCAACGATGGAGCAGATGGAGCAGTTCTTCGAGCACCTGGAGCGCACGCTGATCGGCACCGGCTTCATCGACCCTACCAATCCGCGGCTGCTGACGCGCCGGCTGCGCACGCTGTTCAACCGCGCCCGGCCTGACTTGAATGAGCTGAACATCCTGCGCGGCATCCTGACGTCGGTTGAGAAACCCAAGCACCGCACGCCGCGCACCAAGGGCCCGGCGCGCACGCCGCCGTCCGCATCGTCGGCGTCGGTCCGTCGGCCACCGCCGCCGGACGCAGCAGGCGCGCCCGAGACCGCGGACGGCCCCGAATAGCCTCGCGGTTTACAATCCCGGCTCACGGCATTACCGGATCCATCGCATCGCCATGTTCAGCCGTATCCGCGAAGACATCCGCAGCGTTTTCGAACGCGACCCCGCCGCCCGTTCGGTCTGGGAAGTGCTGACGTGCTATCCGGGTTTGCACGCCGTCTGGGGGCATCGCGTGTCGCACTGGCTGTGGACGCACGGACTGCGCTGGCTGGCGCGCTTCAACTCGCATCTGGCGCGGGCGATGACCGGCATCGAGATCCACCCCGGTGCCCAGATCGGCCGGCGCCTGTTCATCGACCACGGCATGGGCGTGGTGATCGGCGAGACCGCCGAAGTCGGTGACGACTGCACGCTCTACCAGGGCGTGACGCTCGGCGGCACCAGCCTTAACGGCGGCAAGCGCCACCCGACGCTGGGGAACAACGTGGTCGTCGGGTCGGGCGCCAAGGTGCTCGGCAGCTTCCGCGTCGGCGACGGCGCCCGCATCGGCTCCAACGCGGTGGTCGTGCGCGAAGTGCCGGCCGGTGCGACGGCCACCGGCATCCCGGCGCGCATCGTCCAGGACGCACCCAAGTCGACGCTGTCGGCCAGCGCGCAGAACATTGCCAGCAAGCTCGGCTTTGACGCGTACGGCATCACGCGCGACATGCCCGACCCGGTTGCCAATGCGATCAGCGCCATGCTCGATCACATCCAGAAGCTCGACGAGCGGCTGGTCCAGGTCTGCCAGTTTCTGCATCAGGCCGATGCGCGGATGCCGGAGCTGGAGCTGCGCAAGCTTGAGCTGCCGGACTTCTGCGCCGAAGGCCCGGCGGTGACGCCGCCGTCCCCGGCAGCGGCCGCCAGTACGGCGCCGGTTCCGCCGGACCGCGACGCGGCCTAGGCCGGCCCGATGCCGATCTACCTCGACCACAACGCGACCACTCACCTCGACCCGCAGGTGCTCGACGCGATGCTGCCGTACCTGTCGGGGCCGGCTGCCAACCCGTCGAGCCTGCATCGCTACGGCCGGCTGGCGCGCGATGCGGTCGAAGCGGCACGCGCGCAGGTCGCGCAGCTGGTCGGCGCTCAGCCGGCCGAAATCATCTGGACCTCGGGTGGCACCGAGGCGAACAATCTGGCGATCAAGGGCGTTGCCGATGCGCAGGCCTCGCCCGGCTGCGTGCTGTACGGCGCCACCGATCATCCGGCCGTGATGGAAGCCGCCGAAGCGTTGCGGCAGCGCGGCTGGGCCGTCGAAGCGGTGGCCGTTGACGCACACGGCCGCGTCGATGAGCCGGCGCTGGCCGCGCAATTGGCGCGAGGCAACGTGCGCCTGGTGTCGCTGATGCGCGCCAACAACGAAACCGGCGTGATCCAGCCGCTGCCGCAGCTGGCGCCGGCGATCCACGCGGCGGGTGCCTGGCTGCATGTCGACGCGGTCCAGGCGCTGGGCAAGATGCCGGTCGACCGCGACGTGCTCGACGCCGACTTGATGACGCTGTCCAGCCACAAGATCTACGGCCCCAAGGGCGTCGGTGCGCTGGTCGTGCGCGCGGACGTCGAGCTGCGCGCTCAGTTGCACGGCGGCGCCCAGGAGCGCGGCGTGCGCGGCGGTACCGAAAACGTCGCAGCGATTGTCGGCTTCGGCGCGGCGGCGGAGCTGGCGCGCGAGCGGCTCGACGCGCGGATCGCGCATCTGCAGCCGCTGCGCGACCGGCTCGAAGCCGGCTTGCACAGCATCCGCGGCATCCGGATTTTTGGCGAAGGCGCCGAGCGCCTTCCCAACACCGTGCAGTGCGCGCTGGCCGGCTACGACGGCGAGGCGCTGCTGATGCAGCTGGACCGCAACGGCATTGCCGTGTCGTCGGGTTCCGCCTGTGCCAGCGGCTCGGGCGAGCCTTCGCATGTGTTGCTGGCGATGGGCGTCGACCCGGTCACGGCCAAGGGCGCGATCCGGATCAGCCTGGGCCAGGCCAATGGCGCCGACGACGTGGATCGCATCCTGGCCGTGCTGCGCGACACCGCCGCCTCGCTGGCGGGCGCGTGAGCGGCGGTGTCGATGATCGGCTCGCTGACCGCCGAAGACCGCGCGACCAGCCTGCGTCAGGCGGCGCACAAGCTCGACGTGGCGCTGCTCGCGCTCGAAGCCTTCGACCTGCGCCATGCCGGGCAGCCGGCCGACCCGCAGCGCGCGTCGGATCGACGCTTGCTGGTCGACGTCGCCGCGCAAATCTGCTGGGAATACGTCGTGCAGCGTGAGATGAACGGCGTCGACGACCACCGAGATCTGCGCCAACGCTACCGCGTGCCCGACGAGGTTTGGCAGCGGATTGGCGCCAGCCCGCGTCCCGAGTGAATCAATGATTGAGTCGATGAACGCCTCGCCGAGAGTTGCCGCGTGACCACTGCCGCCCACCCGCCGATCTACCTCGACTACGCCGCGAGTACACCACTGGACCGCCGCGTGCTCGACGCCATGCTGCCGCTGATGGTCGAAGACGGGCTGCACGCCAACCCGGCATCGAGCCACGGCCCCGGCTTTCGCGCGCGCGCCGCCGTCGAAAAAGCGCGCGCTCAGGTGGCCGCGCTGATTGGTGCCGAGCCGGGCGAGATCATCTGGACCTCCGGCGCCACCGAGTCCAACAACCTGGCGATCAAGGGCGCGCTGGAGTTTCGCGGGCTGACGCAGGCGCATGTGGTGACGTCGCGCACCGAGCACAAATGCGTGCTCGACACCTGCCGCCATCTGGAGACGCGCGGTGTGCGCGTCACGTATCTGAAGCCGGGCGCGCTGGGTTTGGTGACGCCCGAACAGGTGATCGACGCGCTGACGCCGGACACGGCGCTGGTGTCGCTGATGTGGGTCAACAACGAGATCGGCACCGTGCACGAGATCGAGCGGCTGGCGCCGCTGCTGCGTGAACGCGGTGTGCTGTTTCACGTCGATGCCGCGCAGGCCGCCGGGCGCGTCGCGATTGATCTTTCGCAAGTGCCGGTCGATTTGATGAGCCTGTCGGCGCACAAGGCCTATGGCCCCAAGGGCATCGGCGCGCTGTTCGTGCGGCGCCGTCCGCGCGCACGGCTGGCGCCGCAGATTCACGGTGGCGGTCACGAGCAGGGTATGCGCTCGGGCACGCTGGCGCCGCACCAGATCGTCGGCATGGGCGCGGCCTTCGAGATTTTGCAGCGCGAAGGCGCGGCCGAAGCGCAGCGGCTGGCGGCGCTGCGCGACCGGCTGTGGGCCGGCTTGCAGAGCTTGCCGCAGCTGCATCGCAACGGCGACCCGATGCGCTCGGCGCCGCATGTGCTCAACGTCAGCTTTGAAGGCGTCGAGGGCGAATCTTTGCGCGCCAGCCTGCCGGATCTGGCCGTGTCGAGCGGGTCGGCGTGCTCGTCGGCGACGCAGGAGCCGTCTTATGTACTGCGCGCGCTGGGCCGCGACGACGAGTTGGCCAATGCCTCGCTGCGATTCTCGGTCGGCCGCCGCAGCACCGAGGCCGAGATCGACGCCGCTGCGGCGCGCGTCTGCCAGCAAGTGCGGCGCTTGCGCGAGATTTCGGCGCTGTGGGACTAAGGTCGCGGCGCTGCGCCGCTGGAGCAAAGTAGCCAATGAACGAATCAATGGGCCTGCCGACGCATGATGCGGATCACGACCGCGACGATGCATCTGAAGCAGCGCTGCTCAACGCGTTCGGTTATCCCGAGCCGGTCTGGCAGCGCTTCGTTGACGCGCCGCGGGCCGGTCGCTTCGACGCGTCGACGCCCGGTGTCGTCAGCGGCCGCGCGGGTACGCCGGCGGCCCGATCGGTGCTGAGCCTGCAGATGCAGTTTGACGAGCACGGTCGGGTCGTCGATGCACGCTTTCGCGCCTACGGCTGCCCGAGCAGCATCGCGGTGGGCGCGTGGATCGCCGAGTGGAGCTTGGGCCGCAGTACCGACGATATGACCGGCCTGAGCGCATCGACGCTGCGCCGCGAGCTTGAAATCCCCGAAGACCGCGCCCACTGTGCCCTGATGGGCGAAGACGCCCTGCGTGATTTGCTGAACCGCTACCGAGAGAAACTGACATGAGCGTTGCACTGCCCACGATCCAACTGACCGAGTCGGCCGCGCGCCGCATCGACAGCCAGCTCGCCCGGCGCGGCAAGGGGCTGGGCCTGCGGGTCGGCGTCAAGAAGTCCGGCTGTTCGGGCTATGCGTACACGATGGACTACGCCGACGACATCGGCGCCGACGACCAGGTGTTCGAGTCGCACGGCGCGCGCCTGGTCGTGAAGTCTGAGCACCTGCCGATGCTGGCGGGCCTGACGCTCGACTGGCAGAAGCAGGGCTTGAACGAGTCGTTCAAGTTCCTGAATCCGAACGTCACGGCCCAGTGCGGCTGCGGCGAAAGTTTCGCGGTCGCCACCGCCGCCTGAGCTGCGCTACGCCTCAGACGCTGCCGCAACCGCCGTCGATAGCCATCATGTGGCCGTTGATGTAGGACGCGGCGTCCGAACACAGCCAGACCGCCGCTGCGGCCACTTCTTCGGCGGTACCGGCGCGCTTCTGCGGCACCTTGTCGAGCAGCGTCTTGACCGCGGCGGCCGGCCGGTTCAGCACCTTGAGCCCGAGTCCCGCCGAGATGATGCCGGGGCAGATCGCGTTGATCCGCAAGCCCATCGGCGCGTAGGTGATCGCCGCGTGCTTGGTCAGGCCGACCACGCCGTGCTTGCTGGCCGTGTAGGCAGCCGTCGGCCCGCCATGCAGGCCCCACAGCGAACTGTTGTTGACGATGCTGCCTCGGCCGCGGGCCAGCATCATCCGCACCTCGTGCTTCATGCAGTGGTAAGTGCCGCCGAGGTTGATCCGCATGCAGTCATCCCACAGATCGTCATCGGCGTCGATCAACGGCACGCCGCCACCACCCCGGCCGGCATTGTTGAATGCCGCGTCCAGATGGCCGTAATCCGCTTCGATCTGGGCGAACAGCGCCTGGACGCTGCCGCGGTCGCCGATGTCGGCGACATAGGCGTCGGCGTGGCCGCCGGTCTGGCGGATGCAGGACACCGTTTCCTGGGCCGCCGCACTGCGTAGATCGCAAACCGCGACCCGGTAGCCTGCTTCGGCGAACTGCAGCGCAGCCGCCCGCCCGATGTCACCGCCGCCTCCGGTGACCAACACCGTTTTCTGGTCTTGCATCTCGCCCCAACCACAGAATGTTGAAAGTGTTATAGCGGCGTCGATGCGCCGTTTATTGAATCGCGCCCGGTTCCCTTACCGACGCGTCTGCAGTCTACGGTTGTTTTCTGACAGTTCGGTCACCCGTTTTGGTACTGAGTGAATATTCCCTGTCGACTGGGGTGATGTAGTCCGGATCGTCTGGGGCGACGGTGCCGTCAGCCCTTGGGATAACATGGCGCCCATGCGCCAATACCTGAACCTGATGCAGCACGTGCTCGACCATGGCACGGCCAAATCCGACCGCACCGGCACCGGCACCTTGTCGGTGTTCGGCCACCAGATGCGCTTTGATCTGGCCGCCGGATTCCCGGTGCTGACCACGAAAAAACTCCATCTGCGCTCGATCATCGTCGAACTGCTGTGGTTCCTGCGCGGCGAAACCAACGTCAGCTGGCTGCACGAGAACAATGTGTCGATCTGGGACGAATGGGCCGACGAAGCCGGCGAACTCGGCCCGGTCTACGGCAAGCAGTGGCGCAGCTGGCCGACGCCGGATGGCCGGCAGATCGACCAGATCCAGCTGCTGCTGGACCAGATTCGCGGCAACCCGGACTCGCGCCGGCTGATCGTCAGCGCCTGGAACGTCGGCGAGCTCGACCAGATGGCGCTGATGCCCTGCCACGCGCTGTTCCAGTTCTACGTCGCCGACGGCAAGCTGTCGTGCCAGCTGTACCAGCGCAGCGCCGATATTTTCCTGGGTGTGCCGTTCAATATCGCCAGCTATGCGCTGCTGACGATGATGATCGCGCGGGTCTGCGACCTGAAGCCGGGTGAGTTCATCTGGACCGGCGGCGACTGCCATCTGTACAGCAATCACCTCGACCAGGCGCGTCTGCAGCTGAGCCGCGAGCCGCGTCCGCTGCCGACGATGACGATCAATCCGGCGGTGCGCGATCTCTTCGCGTTCAAGCTGGAAGATTTCGTGCTCAGCGGCTACGACCCGCATCCGCACATCAAGGCGCCGGTCGCGATCTGATGGTCGCGCTCTCGCTGGTGGTGGCCGCAGCCGACAACGGTGTGATCGGCCGTGATGGTGACCTGCCGTGGCGCCTGCCGGCCGACTTGCAGCACTTCAAGCGACTGACGCTGAACAAGACGATCCTGATGGGCCGCAAGACCTGGCAGTCGCTGGGTCGTCCGCTGCCGCAGCGGGACAACTGGGTCGTCAGCCGTGATCCGGGGTTCGAGGCACCCGGCGCCCGCGTGTTCGCCAGCGTCGAGGCGGCGATCGCCGCGGCCGACGCGGCCGGCATGACCGAGCTGATGATCATCGGCGGCGCGCAGATCTACGCGCAGACGCTGCCGCAGGCGCGCACGCTGCATCTGACGCGCGTCCACGCGCAGGTCGACGGCGACACACGGCTGCCGCCGATCGACGCCGATGCCTTCGCCGAAGTGGCACGCGAGGACCATCAGGCCGACGAGCGTCACGCGCTCGCCTACAGCTTCATCACGCTGCAGCGGCGCTGACGGCTCGCTGCGCGCTTTCAACGATCAACACCACCACCATCAGGAGCCGCGTCATGGCCGATATCAAAGCCCAGTTCGAACAAGCGCAGAAAGACGTCGTCAAGCTCAGCAAGAAGCCGGGTAACGAGGACATGCTGGCGCTGTATTCGCACTTCAAGCAGGCCACGGTCGGTGACGTCACCGGCACGCGTCCGGGCATGCTCGCCGTCGTCGACCGCGCCAAGTTCGACGCCTGGGCCAAGCTCAAGGGCACCAAGGCCGACGCCGCGATGCAGGGCTACGTCGCCAAGGTCAAGGAGCTTCAGCAGAAGCTCGGCTGAGCGGCTGTGCGCTAGCGCGGCACCCAGCTGCCGCAGACCGGGAAGATTTGCCCGACGAAGCAGTTGGCTGCATCGCTGCACAGAAACGCGGCGAACTCGGCGTCCTCGCGGGCGCCGACCAGTCGCCCCAGCGGCACCTCGCGCTGCAGCCGCTCCTGAAAGCGCGGATTGGCTTGCACCTCGGGCGGGAAGTAGGTTGGGTTGTCGACGAAGTTCTGCGCGATGGCATTGACCTGCACGTTGTGCGGTGCCACCTCGATACCCACCGACTGCGCATAGGCCAGCTGGGCACCGCGCGCCGCGCTATAGGTCGACGCGCGCTTCATGCCGCGCAGTGCCGATGCGCTGCCCATCAGCAGAATCTTGCCGCTGCGACGCGCGATCATCGGCGGCAGCGCCGCGCGAAACAGCCGCGGCAGCGGATCAACCATCGCGGCAAAGGCCTCGCGCCATTCATCCTCGCCCGCGTCGACGGCGCTGCTGGTGGCGGCCGGGATCGCCAGCGCCGCGATCAGCACGTCCAGATGGCCGGCTGCGGCGATGATCCGCGCGGGTGCATCGGCATCGAGCAGCGGGTCGGTATCGGCAATCACCTCGGCGCCGTGCTCGCGCAGCACCTCGACCAGTACCGGGCCCATGAAGCGGTCCGCATGGGTCAGCAAAATGCGCTTGCCGGCCAGGCTGCGCAGTGCGGTGTCGATGCGTTGATCGGAAGCATTCATCGTGCTTGGAGTCCTTGCTGACCAGCCCAGTCACGGGCGAATTGTTTGGCAACGCGGCCGGAGCGCGACCCGCGCATCAGCGCCCAGCGCAGCGCGGCTTTTTCGCCGTCGTCGTCGAGCATGTCGACGCCCAGATCGGACAGATGTTGGCGTACCACATCCAGATACTGGGTTTGCGTGAACGGCGGAAACGACAGCCACAAGCCGAAGCGTTCCGACAGCGAAATCTTCTCTTCGCTGGTTTCGCCGGGGTGCAGTTCTTCGCCTTCCCAGCGGTACTCCTCGTTTTCGCGCGTGTACTCGGGCATCAAGTGCCGGCGGTTGGACGTGGCGACGATCAGCACGTTTTCTGGCGCTTCTTCGATGTCGCCATCGAGCGCGGTTTTCAGCGCGGCCAAGGATCCGTCGTTGGGCGCCACCGAAAAATCATCGACGTACAGAATGAAGCGCTCCGGTCGGTCGCGCAGCGGCGCGACGATCCGCGGCAGGTCGACCAGATCGTGCGGCGGTACTTCGACCAGCCGCAGGCCGCGATCGGCGAACTCGGTCAGCAGCGCTTTGACCAGCGACGACTTGCCGGTGCCGCGCGAGCCGGTCAGCAGCACGTGATTCGCCGGCAGCCTGCTGACGAACTGCAGCGTGTTGCGCACCAGCAGCGCTTTTTGCCGGTCGATGCCGAGCAACTGATCGAGCTTCAGCTTCTGCGGAAAGTGAATGGCTTGCAGCGCCTCGTGGCGCCAGCGATAGGCGAGTGCGGTTTCCATCGCTGGACTATAACGAGCCCTCGGCGTGCCCGCGCCGCCCGCCGGCCCCGCGTGGCCGGTATCCTGTGCGGCTATGGCGGCAAGCACTCTCGATCAAGCATTGGCCCAGTTGGGCTACGACGCATTCCGGCCTGGGCAACGCGAGGCCATCGACATCCTGATGCAGGGTGGGCGCGCGCTGCTGGTCGCGCCTACAGGGGGCGGCAAGAGCCTGTGCTATCAGTTGCCGGCGCTGCTGCTGCCAGGCACGACGCTGGTGATCTCGCCGCTGATCGCGCTGATGCAGGACCAGGTCGCCGGCCTGACCGCGCGCGGCATTCCCGCAACGTTTTTTGCGTCGACGCTCGATGCGGCCGAAGCGCGACTGCGCTTGGACGGCCTGATGCGCGGCGCCTACAAGCTGGCCTACATCGCGCCCGAGCGCTTGGCATTGCCCGGCTTTCGCGATCGGCTGATGAAGCTGGGCTGCCCGCTGGTGGCCGTGGACGAAGCCCATTGCATCAGCGAATGGGGTCATGACTTTCGCCCGGAATACGGGCAGATCGGCGAGTTGCTGCGCGAGCTGAACCCGCCGCGCGTGCTCGCGTGCACGGCGACGGCGACGCCGATCGTGCGCGACGAGATTCTGGTGCGGCTCGGCTTGCCGGCCGATACGCCGCAGCTGCTGCGCGGCTTTGCCCGCCCTAACCTTGCGCTGCGCGCGGCCGAGATCAGCGGCCCGCGCGAGCGCGCCGCGCGTGTCGACGCCGTACTGGCCGAGACGCTGTTCGCACCGGGTGCCGGGCGCGGCTCGGCGATCGTCTACACGCCGACGCGTCGCTTGGCCGAAGAAGAATCGCAGCGCCTCGCGGCCGCCGGTTGGCGCGCCACCGCGTATCACGCTGGTCTGTCGGGCGAGTTGCGCGCGCTGGCGCAAGCCGCGTTCACCGAAGGCCGCGCCGAGATCGTCTGCGCCACCAACGCGTTCGGCATGGGCATCGACCGTGGCGATGTGCGCGCCGTGGTGCACTTGGGTCCGCCGGGTTCGATCGAGGCGTATTACCAGGAAGTCGGCCGCGCTGGACGCGATGGCGGCAATGCGGTCGGCTTGATGTGCTGGCAGCAGTCGGACTTGCCGCTGCGACGCCGCTTGCTGGAATCGCCGGGCAGCGACTTCACGCCCGACCCGGACGTGATCGAGCACAAGTGGAACCTGTTTCTGGAACTGATCCGCTGGGCCGACGGCGCCGCCTGCCGACACGACGCGATCCTGCGCTACTTCGGCGACGAAGCCGAGACCTTGCATGGTTGCGGACGCTGCGACGTGTGCCTGGCGCTGGGCAGTGTCGATGAGGTGTCGGTCGAAGAAGCCACGCAGCTGGCGCGCAAGCTGCTGTCGGGCATCGCCCGCGTGCAGAACCGCTATGGCTTGAAGCAGGCGGTGCGGCTGCTGCGCGGCGAAAGCGAGGATCGTCTGGAGCGAGACGGCCTGACGCGCGTGGCGACCTTCGGCCTGCTGCGCGATCGCAGCGAGGCCTGGATCCAGCGCGCGCTGTCGCGCTGCGTCACCGCCGGCTGGATCGGATTCTCCGGCGACCAGCATCCGGTGGTTCGGCTGACCGACGACGGCGTGGCAATCATGCGTGGCCAGCGCAGCGCACGCTGGCTGCCGCCACCGGACGCCGAGCGTAGCGCCGCCAGCAACGGCGGTGCTCGCGGTGGGCGCAGTGGCCGCCCGTCACGCGCGGTGGCGATGGACGAAGAGCCGCTGGATTCGATCGAAGCGCTGATCTTCGAGAGCCTGCGCGAGCTGCGCCTGGATCTGGCCAAGTCCGAAGGCGTGCCAGCCTATGTAATCGCCCACGACCGCACGCTGCGCGAGTTGGCGCGGCTGCGCCCGCGCGACGAAGACGAACTGCGCGCGGTACCGGGCTTCGGCGAGCGCCGTGTCGAGCGCTACGGCGAGGCCTTTCTCGACGTGCTGGGCCGTCGATGAATCCGCGTCCGCCGTTGCCGGTGACGACGCGGCTGCAATTGCGCGAGATGTGCCCGGCCGACATCGACTGGCTGGATCGACTCAATTCCGACGCCGATGTGATGCGCTATCTCGGCGGACCCGCATCGCGTGCCAGCACCGAGCAGATGCTGTCCGGCCGCATCCTGCGCTATTACGACGAACATCCTGGCCTGGGCGTCTGGGCCACGGTCGAGCGCTCCAGTGGTGCCGTGCTCGGCTTTCATCTGCTGAACCATATCCGTGGCGAGGCCTACATTCAGGTCGGCTACCGGCTGTTTCGTGAGGCTTGGGGGCAGGGCTACGCCACCGAAATGGCGCGGGCGCTGCTCGACTACGGATTTGATTCGCTGGGCTTGGCGCAGATCGTCGCGATCACCGACCTCGGCAATGTCGGCTCGCAACGGGTGTTGATCAAAAGTGGGCTGCAGCGGCGCGGCGAGAAGTCGTTTGCTGATCCGGCCTATGCCGGGTTCGGGCCGCTGGCTTGGTTCGAAGCCAGCGCGGGGCATCGTCCCCCGCGCTGAACCAGGGCCCGGCCTTGCGCCGGGCCCGTCTTGGCCTCAGGCCAGCTTCTTGTGGCGCGAGCGGCGGTTGACGCCGGGTTCGCTGCCGGTGCGGCGGCGGAAGTCGTCTTCGTATTCCCGGTAATTGCCTTCGAGGAACACGATCTCGCCGCTGTCTTCGAACGCGAGGATGTGCGTCGACACGCGGTCGAGGAACCAGCGGTCATGCGAGATGACCATTGCGCAGCCGCTGAAGTCGAGCAGCGCTTCTTCGAGCGCGCGCAGCGTTTCGACGTCGAGGTCGTTGGTCGGTTCGTCGAACAGCAGCACATTGCCGCCCGACAGCAGCATCTTGGCCAGATGCAGGCGGTTGCGCTCGCCGCCCGACAGCTCCTTGACGCGCTTGCCCTGCGATTCGCCCTTGAAGTTGAAGCGGCCGAGGTAGGCACGCGCCGGCATTTCGAACGAGCCGGCGCGGATGATGTCGAGCCCGCCAGAGACTTCTTCGAATACCGTCTTGTCGCCGTTGAGCGCGTCGCGGCTCTGGTCGACGTAGGCGAGCTTGACGGTTTCGCCCATGCGAATGCTGCCGGCATCGGGCTGCTCCTGGCCCAGCAGCATCCGGAACAGCGTGGTCTTGCCGCGGCCGTTGGCGCCGACGATACCGACGATGGCGCCCTTGGGCACCTTGAACGTCAGGCCCTGGTACAGCCAGCGATCGCCATAGCGCTTGCCGACGTTGTCGACTTCAATCACCAGATCGCCCAAACGCGGACCGGGCGGGATGTACAACTCCTTGGTTTCGGCGCGCTTCTGAAATTCCTGGCTCGCCATTTCCTCGTACGACTTCAGGCGCGCCTTGCTCTTGGACTGGCGGCCCTTGGGGTTTTTGCGCACCCACTCCAGCTCTTCCTTCATCGCCTTGGCGTGGGCGTCTTCGGTTTTCTGCTCCTGGCTCAGGCGCTTTTCCTTGCCTTCGAGCCAGGTCGAGTAGTTGCCCTGCCACGGAATGCCGTGACCGCGATCGAGTTCGAGAATCCAGCCGGCGACGTTGTCGAGGAAGTAGCGGTCATGCGTGACCGCGATGATCGTGCCGGGGAAGTCCTTCAGGAACTTTTCCAGCCAGGCGACCGATTCGGCGTCGAGGTGGTTGGTCGGCTCGTCGAGCAGGATCATGTCGGGCTTGGACAGCAGCAGCCGGCACAGCGCGACGCGGCGGCGCTCACCGCCGGACAGCTTGGTGACGTCGGCATCCCAAGGCGGCAGGTTCAGCGCTTCGCCGGCCTTGTCGAGCACCACGTCCAGGTTGTTGCCGTCGTTGGCGGCCAGGATGTTTTCCAGTTCCTGCTGCTTGGCGGCGAGCTTGTCGAAGTCGGCGTTCTCGTCGGCGTAGGCTGCGTAGACCTTTTCGAGTTCGGCTTGCGCGTTCGTGATGTGCGACAGCGCTTCCATGACGTTTTCGCGGACGTTCTTGGCCGGGTCGAGCTGCGGCTCCTGCGGCAGATAGCCGACGTTGAGGCCCGGCATCGGCCGCGCTTCGCCGTGAAAGTCCTTGTCGACGCCGGCCATGATCTTCAGCAGCGTCGACTTACCGGCGCCGTTGTAACCGAGCACGCCGATCTTGGCGCCGGGGAAGAATGACAGCGAGATGTCGCGAAGGATTTCCTTCTTCGGCGGGACGGTCTTGCCGACCCGGTTCATCGTGTAGACGTATTGGCTCATGGTCTCGAAGCGCGGTATTGCGTAAGCGGTGGCCGGCGCAGGCCGGACGGGCCGCGATTATCGGTGAAGCGCCGCACCAGTGTCATGAAACGCGCCGCCTTCGCTGCGGCCGACGCGGACTCAGATCGGCAGCGCGCGACGCCCCGTCAGCCGCGGTACGGCCGGGTGGAGCCGGCTGCGCAGCTGCCAGGCCCAGGCCATCGCGCGGGCCCGGCGCCAGTGACGTTCGAGCTTGCGCATCAGCCAGGCCGCGCGGGGCGCGCGCGGCGCGCGGCGCCCGCAGCTGGCGATGTCGCTGCCGAGGGCGTCGATCGGGGTCGCCAGTGCCGGCGCGACGACCAGCGCGCGCAAGCCGTTGCGCCAGGCTTGGTCCATGACACGGTCGACCGGCTGTCGCGGTTCGCCGAATCGCGCCAGCAGGCTGCGGGCGCCGGCCCGCGTCAGGAAATAGGCGTGGGCGCCGCTGCCGTTGCAGCTCGGCGCCACCAGCTGATGGCCGGATGACAGCGTCGCAACCCGGCTGCCGCGTACCGGCATCAAGCTGCCGAGCCGGACCAGATCGACGTCGAGTGGGAGCGCGGCCAATTCGCGGCATACCGCGTCGAGCCGGGCGTCGAGCTCGATGTCGTCTTCGAACACCACGGCGCGCGCCAACTGCTGTTCGACCAGCATCGACCAGACGCGGTGGTGGCTGCGGTAGCAGGCGATTTCGCCGCTGGACAGCGCCGATGCGGGCGGAGCGGGCAGTTGCTGGGCGTCGAAGGCTTCGACGAACACCGCGTTGATGCCGAGGCGCTCGCACTGCCGCTCAATCGCGTAACGCCGGTCAGGACGGCGCTGCAGATTGATGAAGAAAAAATTAATGCTGTTCATTACTTCGCATTGTCTTCGACAAACCGTTGCAAACGGTGATGCAGTTCACAGACGGATCACGCCGGCCGTCAGTTGGTCGCAGCCTCGGCGATCTGCCCGGCGTCGAGCCGGACGACGCGGGTCGCCGAGCCGAGCCAGGCCGGATGATGCGTAACCGACAACACCGTCAGGCCCTGTTCCCGGGCCAGGCGCGCGACGTTGTCGATGATCAGGCGCTCGGTTTCCGGGTCCAGCGCGCTGGTGGCCTCGTCGAGAATCAGCAGCCGCGGTTGATGGACCAGCGCCCGCGCCAGCGCGATCCGCTGGCGCTGGCCGCCCGACAGCGCCGATCCGCGCTCGCCGGCGATCGTCTGCAAGCCCTGTGGCAGCTTGCGGACGAAGTCCAGCGCGCCGGCAGCGAGCAAGGCCCGCTCGACGTCGGCGTC
Organism: Hydrocarboniphaga daqingensis; assembly: GCF_900129825.1. GTDB lineage: Bacteria > Pseudomonadota > Gammaproteobacteria > Nevskiales > Nevskiaceae > Hydrocarboniphaga > Hydrocarboniphaga daqingensis. Next base: position 244,858 of record NZ_FQWZ01000004.1, read on the forward strand.
GGTGAAGCGCGGCTCGCCGAGGGTGACGTTGGCAGCGATCGTGTCGTGGAACAGGATCAGTTCCTGCGGCACGTAGCCGATCAGCGAGCGCCATTGCTGCAGGTCGATCTCGGCCAGCGGCACGCCGTCGATGTACACATCGCCACCCTGCGCTCGATGAAAGCCCAGCAGCAGGTCGATCAGTGTGGTTTTGCCGGCGCCGGACGGGCCGGTCAGCGCCACCAGATCCCCGGCGCGCATGTCCAGATTCAAACCGCGCAGCGTTGGCGCGTCGCCCTGGTCGTAAGTAAAGCTCAGGTCGCGAAAGCTCAGGCCCTGCTGCAGCGTCGGCGTGCGTCCGCCTTGCGGCGGTTCGCGCTGTGCGCGCGTGTCGACCACCGCCTCGCGTACCGACTTGAGGCCATGCTGGGCCGCATAGAAGTTCTGCAGTTCCTGTTGCGCCTTGCCGGTGACGATCACCGTCTTGGCCAGTAGCAGGCTCATGACGATGACTTCGCTGGTCGGCAGTTCGAGTATCCGCAGCGCAACGAAAATGCCCAGCGCCAAGCAGATCGCCAGAATCGGCTCCTGCAGCGCCTTGTTGACGTTGCGCGAGAACACCTGGCGACGGGCCGCCTTGCGTACGTCGCGCAGGTCGCGGTCGAACAGCTGCGCGAAGCGCGCCTGTCGGCCCATCGCCTTCATCGGCTTGATGCCGATCAACACGTCGGTCAGACGGCCGAGGATCGAGCGCAGCAGCTTCTGCTGGGTCTTGGCGCTGCGCTTGGCGCTGAGCAGGAAGCGGTTCAGCGAGCCGAGCATCACAGCGCTGACGGCGATCGTGAACAGCGCCAGCTTCCACGACACCAGCGCGGCGATCGTCAGATACACCACCGCCTGCACCAGCTGGGACAGCATCTGCATCGAGGCGTTGTAGGCGTCGCCGGCGGCATTGGCTTCCACGCCCAGCGCGTTGGAAAAGCGCCCGACCGGCTGACGCACGTAGTAGCTCCAGCGTGCGCGCAGCAGCGCTTCGACCAGCCCGATCCTCAGCTTGGCGGCGACGTCGGCGACGGCGCCGCCGATCTGGCGCAGCGCCACGATCATCAGCACGCCCTTGGTCAGCACGCCGCCGACGACGATGCCGAGCAGCAGCGCCGGATGGGTCGGCAGATGCAGATCGCGAAGCAATTCAAGGATGATCTGACTGGTCGGGCTGACCTTATTTGAGTCGCCGTCGCCCAGCACCGAGATCAGCGGCAGCAGCGTGGCGATACCGAAGCCGTCGGCGATGCTGGCGAACACCACGCACAGTGCGACGGCGACGTTGCGCCGCGTCGAAATCAGGCCGCCGAAGTGATGCAGTAACGGCATCCGCAGGCGGGCTTTGTCCGGCGCGGCCGGCGAGGGGCTGAAAGGCGTCATGAGCGGCCGAATGCTAGCGGGTTCTGCTGGAGCGCGGCACCGCCCGCAGGAACTCGACGATCGCGTCGGCGCCGCGCGGCGCTGACGGTCCGGGTTCCAACTCGAAGGTTTCGGCCACGTAGTCGCGCTGTGCGCTGGTGAATCGGGCGTGTCCGGAGCGTGCTTCGGCCACGCCCGAGGCAATTTCATCGACGCGGTCGATCACCGGCCCCAGATGCCAGAAGCGATAGTTCGGGTCGTGCTGCCAAGCCACCTGGTGCGCGTTGAGAAACAGGCAGGGGCGGGGGCGGGCGACGAACTCGGCGACTTGGCTGCTGACGTCACCCAGATACAGATCGGCCGCCTGTGTGTAGCTCATGTCGATGCTGCGCTCGCTGCCCAGATCGATCCGCATGTGCGCCAAGCCTCGGTAGCGTGCAAACCCGGCGTGGTCCGCGGCCCGCGGCGGGTCATAGAGCCGCACGTGCGGTGCGAACACCAAGTTGTAATCGGACTGTGCGGCAAACGCGTCGAGCACCGTGTGGCCCCAGCGCGGCCACGACGACAGCGCGGGGCGAAAGTGCGGGTTGTACAGCACGGTCGGTCGGTCGTTGTCGAACCATCGCTCGCCGGCGCCCTGCGCCCAGTCGAACTTGGCGTAGACCCCGCTGACATAGGCGCCGGGGCGGATCAGCCCGCCGGCCAGCAGGCGCTGCTCGATCTTGCGGCCGGCCATCAGCACGAAGTCGAACGCGCGCACGTCGTCGGCAAAGCCGATCTCGCGATCGCCGGCGCCGTGACGGGTCCAGATCAGCGGCGTGCGTACGCCGATCCGGCGCAAGAACAGCGAGGTGCGCTCGGGCGTGACCACAGCGTCGAAGCCGTTGAAATAGCGGCGGTTGCGCAGCAGCGTGTACTGCTTGAAGTGGCTGCGTCCGAGCCCGGCCGCGAGCCGCGCCGCGTCGCCGGGCCCAAGCGGCAGCCGGTCGAAGTGGATCGGTGCGTCGGGCGCGTGCCGCGCCACCAAGCGCCGTGCAAAGTCCAGTTGCGCATCGCTGATCGCCGCGACGTGGACCTCGACGTCGCGGTGACGCTGGGCGATTGCCGCCGCAATCGGCAGCGAATGCAGCACTTGATGCGCCTGCGCCAGGTACGGAAACACCAGCCTCATCGGCCCGACCTCATCGGCGCGGCGCTGCGGCCGGGCCGCAGGGGCGTTTATGCTGTGGAGCCGGTCGGCACAAAGCTTGAGCACTCTTGGTTGCGCATGAATCCAGACATTGTCCGTGTTTTTGTCGGTTGTGATCCAAACGACTGCGACCTCGAGCAGATGATGGTGCTCGAGCACAGCCTGAAGAAGCGCGCCTCGCTGCCGGTCGAGATCCATTGGATGCGGCTGTCGCGCGACCCGGCCAGCTTCTGGTATTCGGACCCGACCCAGGCCGACCGCGGATGGCGCACCGAGCGCTGGGCCACGCCGTTCTCGGGCTTTCGCTGGGCGGTGCCGGCGCATTGCGGCTTTGCAGGCCGGGCGATCTACATGGACACCGACATGATCGTGCTCGGCGACATCGCCGATCTATGGCGTACGCCGATCGCGTCGCCGGCCGTGTTCGCGGCGCGTCGCGAATCGGGCTTCCAGCGGTTCTGCGTGATGCTGTGGGACTGCGCCGCCGCGCGCGACGTGCTGCCGCCGCTGACGCAGCTGCGCGCCGATCCGGACGCGCACAAGACCGTGACGCGGCAGTTCGCCGAGCAGCCGCAGCGTGTGCAGCCGATGGACCCGGCCTACAACAACATCGACGGCGACGGCCAGCCGATCGACCGCATCCGCATCCTGCATTACTCCGACATGGGCACGCAGTTCTCGCACCGCTACTCGCTGCCGCGACTGGCCGCCGAAGGCCGTCGTCACTGGTTCGACGGCGAGGTGCTGACCCATCCGCGCCAGGACCTGGCCGAGGTGTTCGAGCAGGAGTACCGCGACGCGCTGGCCAGCGGACGCCGGCTCGACGACTACCGCAGCGCCCGCCCTTACGGCGAGGTGCTGAAAAAGAGCGAGCGACACCACAAGGGCAATGCCGTGACTCGCGGCCGCACCGGCGGCGGCAAGCTGCGGCGCTGGCTGGGCTTGGGCGCACGCTGATCACGGCGGCCGACGCCTGATGTCGTCTGAGGCGCGGGTCTGGCTGCTGACCGGGCCGCGACCCGGCGAGGTCGCGCAACAGCGTCGGCTGGCGCAGGCGCTGGCCGAGTCCTTGGGCGAATTCTGGACCGACAAGCCGGTGTTCGAGCCCGGCGCTGCCGATGCGCGCGCGTTTGGCTGGACGCCCGAGGCCGCCGAGCGCTGCGGCCTGATGTCGCCGTGGCCGGCGCTGGCGATCTCGTTTGGCAAGACGCTCGATGCCGCGCTGTGGCTGCGTCAGCGCAGCGGCGGGCAGACCCGCATCGTGCATCTGGGCCGGCCGCGCGGCGTCGCCGCTGCTGAGATCGATCTGATCGTGCCGATGCCACAAGACAGCATGCCCACCGCGCCCAATGTGCACCGCTTGCGCTGGCCGCTGAATGCGCCGCCGCCATTGGCGGATAGGCAGCGCGATGCCGCAGCGCAGCGGCTCGCGCCGTTGCCGCGCCCGTGGACGGCGCTGGTCGTCGGTGGCACCAGCCGGCATTTCGATTTGCGACTCGATGCGCTGAGATCGTGGATCGCCGCGCCGCGCGCCGGCAGCTTGCTGGTCTGCACCAGTCCGCGCACGCCATCGCATTGGCTGGCGCCGCTACGCGAGGCCCTCGCCGAAAGCGGCCGGCCGCACGAGTTCGCTGCATTCAAGCCCGGTGCCGGCAGCAGTGCGTATGCCGAATACCTGCATCTGGCCGACCGCATCGTCGTCACCGGCGACACCGCATCGATGATCGCCGATGCCTGGCGCAGTGGCGCGCCGGTGAGCGTGCTGCCGGTGCCGGCTCGCCGCCGCCTGCGGCTGCGCCGCGCGCTGCGCGGTTGCGTGCCGGCCTCGCTGGCGCAGGTGCTGGTCGATCGCGGCTGGTGGGCGTCAACGGTCGACCTGGATCGATGGATCGCCACGCTCGCCGCCGAGGGCTGGGTCGCGATCGAAGGCCTGGGCTCCCCGGCGGCGCGGCGACCGGCCATCGACGACGATCTGGCCGTGTTGGTCGCGCGGATCGGTCCGTTGCTCGGCCGCTGATCGCGGCCGCCGCCTGGCTCACAGCCGGCGCAGGATCTCGGCAGCGGTCTGCTCGAAGCGCTGGCGGCTGTAGCGCTCGAGCACGTCGGCGCGGGCGGCTGCACCGCGCTGCGCGGCGCGATCCGGGTCGCTGGCCATCGCCAGCAGCGCATCGGCCAGCGCCTCGATGTCGTCCACTGGCACCTGCCAACCGTTGACGCCGTCGACGACACTGATTGCCATCTGGCCGACGGGCGTGGCGATCACCGGCAGACCCGCTTGCAGCGCTTCGTGCGCGGCTAGGCACAGGCCCTCGTTGCGCGACGGCTGGACGTAGCCATGCAAGCCGGCCAGCAAGGCGCCGGGGTCGTCGACGAAGCCGATGAACTCGACGTTATCGACGCCCAGTTGCCGCGCCAGCGCCTGCAGCCTGTCGTGCTCCGGGCCGCTGCCGGCGATCACCAGTTGAATCCCGCCCGCCACGGTGGGGGCTTTTTGTGTCAGCCGGGCCATGGCGCGGATCAGCAGGTCGTAGCGCTTGTTCGGGTGCAGGCGGCCGAGACTGCCGATGCGGAACGCACCCTTTCCCGGCCAGGGCTGCGCTGGCGCGGCGGCCGGGTCGGCGACGAACAGCGGCCAGACCAGAAAACGCGCCGGGTCCAAGCCGAGGCGCTGAATGGCCCAGTCGCGCACGGCGACCGAGTCGGCTACCCACAGCCGCGTCAGTGCGCGGGTGCGGCGCATCAGCGCGACGTTGATTGGCTTGAGCCAGGCGTTGTGCTGCCAGCTGATCACCGGAATCCGCAGCAACCCGCCGATCAGTTGGCCCAGTAGCGTGGCGCGCGCCAGCGAGGTCCACAGCAGGTCGGGGGGATTGGCGCGCAAGTAGCGCAGCAGCCGCAGCGCCGAGCGCAGACCGAGCCGCTCCGGGCCGAGGATGCGATAACGGACACCGGCCTCGCGCAGCCGCGGTTCGGCGCGCCCGTCCTGGCGCATCAAGGCGACCACTTCGACCTGATGGCCAAGGGCTTGCAGCGCGCCGACGACGTCGGCGACCGGCAGCGCGGCGCCGCCGCCGTTGAAGCCATTGATCAGGTAGACGATGCGCACGTCGCGAAGCCGGCCGTATGGGAGCGCGGCATTATCGTCGCTGCGGCAGGGACTTGCGTGACCCCCGGCTGGGATAAGCTAGCCGGATGCGCCGATTTGCCGTTGTCACCACCTGCCATGCTGCCGGCTACCCGCTCTACGGGCAGCGAATGGCCGCCACGTTTGCCGAATTCTGGCCGGCCGACGTGCCCTTGCTGTTCTACAGCGAAGGTTTCACCGCTGACCCGATTCCCGGACGTCTGGTCGAACGTGATCTGCTGGCCTCGTCGCCCGAGTTGGTCGCGTTCAAGGCGCGCCACGCCGACAACCCGCGCGCCCACGGCTTGCGCAAGCCGTTCCGGCGACTGCGGCTGGGGCCTTTGGACATGCCGCTGCCGCTACGGACCCGCAAGGCCAGCTACCGCTGGAATGCGGTGCGCTTTGCTCACAAGAGCTTTGCGATCTTCCACGCCGCGCGTCAGACCGACGCCGACGTGCTGATCTGGATCGACGCCGACACGCTGTTCTTCGCGCCGGTGGACCAGGCCGAGCTGGAGCAACTGGCGCCGCCGGATGCCTTGCTCGCCTGCCTGCGCCGGCCCAAGTTCTCCGAATGCGGCTTTGTCGCCTACAACTTGCGCCACCCGCAGATGCACGCGTTTCTGGCCGATTTCGAGCGTTTCTACACCGAAGACCGGCTGTTCGCCGAGCGCGAATTCCATGACTCGTATCTGTTCGACGTGGCGCGCGAGCGTGCCGAAGCCGCCGGCGCCCGGGTGTACGACATTGCCGAAGGCATCGGCGCGCGTGCCGATCATGTGCTGATCAATTCGCGTCTGGGCCGGTTCATGGACCACATGAAGGGGGAGCGCAAGGCCAGCGGCAGCAGCCATGCCGCCGATCTGCTGGTGACACGGTCGGAAGACTACTGGAAACGTACGACGTGACCGCTGATCGGATGGATGGGCCTGCGATCTTGGACCGGGCCGGCGGGTCGGTTACCGGCGGGGCCGGGCTGCGGCTAAAATGCGCGCCGTTTGCCCGGCGCCCGCCGGTCCGCCTTTGCCGCTGGTTCGATCCGACCGATGACTGACAGCTTGCCGGCCTCGCCAGGTTCGGCCCCTATTTCCGTTGCAGGCTTCGCCACGCTGGCGCAAGCGCTGGACCATGCGGCGTCGGTCGACGCCGGCATGTATTTCTACAGCGGGCGCGGACAACTGACCGAAGCGCTGCCGTATGCGCGTCTGCGCGAGCAGTCCGAAGCGCTGGCGCGGCGCATGCTGGCCCGTGGTCTGAAGCGCGGCGATCGAGTGGCCTTGCTGGCCGAGACCGACGGCGACTTCGCCCGGTCGTTCTTTGCTTGCCAGATCGCCGGTCTGGTACCGGCGCCGCTGCCGCTGCCGGCCGCACTTGGCGGCCGCCAGACCTATCTGGAGCACCTGCGTCGCATGGTCGAGAGCGTCGGCGCTGCTGCGGCGCTGACCCCGGCCGCATTCGAGAGTTGGGTGGCCGAGGCTTGTGCGGGCCTGCCACTGCATTTCGTCTCGACGATTGCGCATCTGGACGACGTCGTACCCGTGCAAGGCGAGCTGGAAGCCCCGTCCGCCGACGATCTGGCGTATCTGCAGTTTTCGTCGGGCAGCACCCGCTTCCCGCATGCGATCGCCGTGACGCACCGCGCCGTGATCGCCAACATCGATGCCATTTCGCTGCATGGCTTGCAGATCACCGGCAGTGACCGCTGCGCGTCGTGGCTGCCGTTCTATCACGACATGGGCTTGGTCGGATTCCTGCTGACGCCGCTGTGCTGCGCGATCTCGGTCGACTACCTGGCAACGCGCGAATTCGCACGTCGCCCGCTGACCTGGCTGCAGCTGATCAGCAACTACGGCGGCACGCTGAGCTTTTCGCCGAGTTTCGGCTTTGAATTGTGTGCACGCCGGGTCGAAAACGGTGGGGTTCCCGAAGGCCTGGACCTGTCGCGCTGGCGCGCGGCCGGCATTGGCGGCGACATGGTGCGTCCAGGTCCATTGCTGAAGTTCTGCGAATCGTTTGCCGGCTCGGGCTTCAATCCGGGCGCGCTGACGCCGAGCTACGGCATGGCCGAGGCCGCGCTGGCGCTGTCGTTCTCGCCGCTGGGGCGTGGCCTGAAAATGGACCGCGTCGATACCGACCGCCTTGAGCGCGATCATCTGGCCGTCGCCCCGGCCGCCGATGCGCCGCGCAGCCGTGACTTCGTCCGCTGCGGCCGCATCCTGCCCGGCCACGATATCGAGGTGCGCGACGAGCAAGGTCAGCCGATGCCGGAGTGGGGCGTCGGCCTGATCCACGTGCGCGGCCCGAGCTTGATGAAGGAGTACTACCTGCAGCCGGAGGAAACGGCGCGCGCTCTGTGCGGCGACGGCTGGCTCAACACCGGCGACATCGGGTATCTGGCCGATGGCGAAATCGTCATCACCGGCCGCGCCAAGGACTTGATCATCGTCAACGGCCGCAACATCCGGCCGCAGGACCTTGAATGGTCGGCCGAAGGTGAAGTCGACGCACTGCGCAGCGGCGATGTCGCTGCGTTTGCGATCGACGAAGAAGCCGGCGAAGTCGTCGTCGTGCTGGTCGAGTCGCGGGCCGCGGACGCCACCGCTCGCGCGGCGCTGTGCGAACAGGTTTCCGGCGTATTGCGGGCGCGTCACGGCATTGAGGTGCGCGTCGTGCCGGTGCCGCCGCGCTCGTTGCCGCAGACCTCGTCCGGCAAGCTCAGCCGCGCCAAGGCGCGGGCGCTGTACCTGGCGGGGAGCTTCAAGCTTGCCGGCGCCGGCTGACGCCGGCCGCACGGTCGCCGTCACCGGCGCCACCGGCTTCATCGGCCGACGCTTGCTGCCGCAGCTGGCCGCGGCCGGCTGGAATCTGCGCATCCTGGTCCGCCGCGACCCGGCTGACGCGCAATGGGCCGGACTGGACATCGACGTCGTACAAGGCAGCCTCGACCAGCGCGACGCGCTGCGCCGGCTGGTGACCGGCGTCGACGCGGTGATCCATCTGGCCGGCTGCATCAAGGCGCCGCACCGCGACGATTATCTGCGCGCCAACCGCGACGGCAGCGGCGATCTGGCCGGCGCGATCGCCGCACACGTCCCGGAAGCGCATCTGCTGCTGGTGTCGAGCTTGGCGGCGCGCGAGCCCGCGCTGTCCGATTACGCGTTCAGCAAGCGCGCTGGCGAACAGGCCGCGACCGATCGGCTGGGCGAGCGGGTGTCGGTGCTGCGCCCGCCGGCGGTCTATGGCCCTGGCGATCGCGAAACGCTGGCGTTTTTCCAGCTGGCGGCGCTGCGCTGGGTGCCCCTGCTGGGTTCCGCCGATGCGCGCAGTGCCGTGATTCATGTCGACGATCTGGCGGCCGCGATGGTCGCGATGATCGAACGCGGCGCCAGCGGCCGTGTCGAAGTGCCCAGCGACGCCACGCCAGCGGGCTACAGCTGGCGACAGATCATGCAGGCGGCCGCAGAGGCCATCGGCGCGCATCCCCGCGGCTTTGTCGAAGTGCCGTGTAGCTTGTTACGCAGCGTGGCCTGGGCCGGCGACCTGGGCCGGCGCCTGGGCCAGGCCAACATGCTCAGCTCCGACAAGCTGCGCGAACTGCGCCATCGCGACTGGTCGGTAGCGCCCGCCGAGCGCCTGCAGCTGGATGCGTGGTCGCCGCGCTACGGCCTGCATGACGGATTTGCCGATGCCGTGGTCGCCTATCGTCGGCTCGGCTGGCTGCCATTGGCTTGACCGTGCGTCGCCCGCGGTCCGGCGCTATCGTCATACCGTTCACCCGGGTGTTACGGGATCGTGACGCCAGTTTGCTAAGCTTGTGACCAGTGTCGCGCTACTTGCATGGTCTAGGCCGGCGACCAGGGCTGATCCAAGGCCCTACTGGACCTGGGCATACCGTTGAGACCGAATGAATTACTCCCCTGACGATATACGCGTCCACGTCACGGACGCCCTGAGGGCTGCGCTGACGCGGCCGGCTGACATCGAAGGCAGCACCCGCATCGTCCAGGACCTTGGCCTGGATTCGCTGGCCGTGATGAATCTGATGATGTCCCTTGAGGACCACTACGACGTATCGATTCCGCTGGATCGGGTGGCGGAAATCGTGACCGTCGACGACCTGGTGAAGGCGGTTGTTCAACTGACGCAGAACGAGCGGGCATGAGCATTCTTTCCAAGTTTGACCATCTGGCACAGACCTACGACCGGCTTGGCCCGGCTGATTCCAACCCGCTGAAAGTCACGTTCGACCGCATCCTGTCGTCGACCGAGGGCGTCATCAATGGACGCCAGACGATACTGCTCGGCACCAACAACTACCTGGGCCTGACCTTCGATGAAGGCTGCATCGAGCAGTCGGTCGCGGCAGTCCGCAGCTTCGGTACCGGGACCACCGGTTCGCGCGTCGCCAACGGCAGCTATTCGGGGCACCGCGATCTGGAACTGGCGATGGCCCAGTTTTATGGCCGTCGCCACGGCATGGTGTTCAGCACCGGCTACCAAGCCAATCTGAGCATGCTGTCGACGCTGGCCGGCCGCGAGGATTACCTGATCCTCGATTCCGACAGCCACGCCAGCATCTACGACGGCGCCCGGCTCGGCCACGCCGAAGTGATCCGCTTCCGCCACAACGACCCGGACGACTTGTTCAAGCGGCTGCGTCGTTTGAAGGACCATCCGGGCAGCAAGCTGATCGTCGTCGAAGGCATCTATTCGATGCTCGGTGACTCGGCGCCGCTGGCCGAGATCGCGCAGGTCAAGCGCGAAACCGGCGCCTATCTGCTGGTCGATGAAGCGCATTCGATGGGCGTGCTCGGCGCGACCGGTCGCGGTCTGTCCGAGGCGGCCGGCGTCGAAGCCGATGTCGACTTCATCGTCGGCACGTTCTCCAAGAGCCTGGGCAGCGTCGGCGGCTTCTGCGTCAGCGATATCGACGGATTCGAAGTGCTGCGCGTCGCGTGCCGGCCGTACATGTTCACCGCATCGCTGCCGCCGGCCGTGATCGCCAGCACGCAGGAGGCGCTGCGTCGGATGATCCAGGAGCCGGGCATGCGGGTGCGCCTGCGCGACAACGCCGAGCGCCTGTATCACGGCCTGAGCTCGCTTGGCTTCCAGGTGGGTCCGCAGGCCAGCCCGATCGTGTCGGTCGCCGTCAACGACAACGAAACCGCGGTGCGCTTCTGGAACATGCTGCTGCACGGGGGGCTGTACGTGAACCTCGCGCTGCCGCCGGCGACGCCGACCAACAAGCCGCTGATGCGTGCCAGCATCAGTGCTGCGCACACGCCGCGCCAGATCGATACCGCGATTGCGCTGTTCGCCGACATCGGCCAGCGCCTGGGCGTGATCCCGAGCCGCGAGCCGGTCGCACTGGTCGCCTGATCCTCCGACGTTGCCGCATCCGGCGGGCCGCCTGGCAGGGCGGCCCGCTTTTTTTATGCGCGGCCGCCGTTGTGAGCGCGCTCGGCTCGCTTCAGCGCAAGGCTTTGGCGCGGCGCAGCTTCCACAGCACGGCCGGGGCAGCCAATAACGGATGGCGACGCTGCCAGGCGCTGAGCTGCAACTGGATGCCGGCATGGCGTTCGACTTTCCACGCCACGTAGTCGGCGCCGTTCTCGAACGTAAACGTCGCCTTGGCCAGCCGGGCCAGGTTCAGCGGCTTGCCCAGCGCATGCCGCAGCTTCCAGGCACGCGCGCCGAGCTGGCGCTGTGTCGGGTTGATCCGCGGCTCCAGCAGGTTGCCATCACGGACGCGGAAATCGACGCTCGACGCGCGCCAGGCCAGCGGCAGCAGCCGTGTGTAGCGCTCGCTCTCGTGCTCGATCAGGCTGCGGGCGCGGCAGCCACCGCGCTCGACGCGCAGTTCGGCGGCATAGGTCCGCTGAAACAGGGCCTGCCAGAACTCCACGGCTCGACCGCGTTCGGGTCCGAGCAACGCGGCCCAGCGTGCCGCCGTGGCGACAGCGGCGCAGACGGCGGCGATGGTCTGCGTGCGCGCCGCTGGATCGCGCACCCAAGCCAGCCCGAGCGGCTGGGCGAAGCGCGCCCACAGCGTCGTGTCGATCGCCGCCTGGCGCATGCCGCGCTGGAACTGCTGCAGGCTCAGCACAGCGACTTTGGCGCGCAGATCGACGCCGTCGATCTGCGTGGTCTCGTACGACACGTTCGGCGGTAGCAACTGGTTGGCGATCGCGGCGACGCGGCGCGGATGCCAGCGGGCGAGCCGGTCGACCAGCACGTAGTAGTCGAGCACGCCGCCCAGATCGCCGCTGCGCAGGTTGGAGCCGTAGAACAACACCGCCACCACGGTATTGCCGCCGCGCTGCGCCAGCTGTGCGGCGAACGCGGCGATCGCCGGCGCCACCGGCCGATCGAGTTCCTGCGCGATGGCGCGCTGCAGTGGATCTCGTGCGGCGCTCATGGCGTAACGAAGCGCAATGCCGGACCGGCAGCGAGCCGGTAGCAGCCGTCGGCAGCAGGGTAGGGTTCACCGTCGACGATCATCGGCGTTGTGGAACGGATCTCGATGTCATGGGCGCTGCTGCTGCGATAAGCGCCGCTGGCCAGCATCGAGGCCGTCGGTCGGCCTCGCAGCAGCGGCAGCAGCGAGCGCGCCAGCTGGGGCGGCGGCGCGTCGATGTCGAGGTAGCGCATCGTGCCGTTGCGGCTGCCCCAAAACGGCCACAGGCCCAGCATCAGGTTGTGCAGGCTGCTGGCCAGGAACAGGAAGCGCGAGCCGGTACGCGGTGTTTCGTCGTCGATGCGCAGCGTCATCGGATCCCCTTGCGCCCAGTCGCCGACGCCGCGCAGCGCCTGCCACATCGATGCAGCGATCGTGATGGCCACCGAGGCACCGCCCCCGGTGCGGATATGGTCGTGGTTGTATTGCGTGGCGCGGTTGAGCGCCCCCAAGCCCATGAAAAAGCCGAGCACGGCGGCTTCGCCCGTGCGCTGCACGGCGATCGGCCTGCGCGATTCCTCACGCCGCCAGCGGCCGGCGCCGGCCGCGGCGATCAGCCGCGTGTAGGCGTCGCGTGACGGCATGCAGGCGCCGACGTCGGACGCGACCAGGTTTGCGTTACCGGCGGCCAACAACGCGATGGCGGGCAGCGGGGCATCGCCGTAGGCGCGCGGTAGCAGACCGAGCACGTCGCGCAGCGTCCCGTCGCCGCCACTGACGATCAACAGGTCGACTTCGCGCCGGGCGTAGTCCTGCAGGCTGGCCAGCAGTTCGGCGGGCGTCATCGGCGAGGCCGCCGTCAGACCGGCCGGCAAGCGCACCGCCAAGCCGCGATTGCGGCGGCTGCGCGGATTGTGGATCAGCGCGACCTGATGCATCAGCGGCTGAGCCAGGACGTCAGCGGGCCGCGCCGGCGCGCCAGCGCCGCTTGCACGATCTGCAGCGCATGCACGCCGAAACACAGCAGCGTCCAGATCGCGACGGCGATCATGCCGAGGTCGGGCCGACCGGCGACGACGGACAGCGTCAGCAGCAGCAGGTTGGGATTGCGACGCGCCGTGATCAGTCGGAAGAAGCTGTCGAACGGGCGCCAGATGTGCATCTCAATGGCGAAGGCCTTGATGAAGATGCCTTCCTCGATACGCTGGGCGACGTAGCCGCCGATCACGATCGCCAGAATCAAACCCGTCTGCGCCAGCGGCAGGCCGACAGCGCCGAGCCCGACGATCCAGGCCCAGTACCAGAACGGCGGATGGATCAGGTCGATGCCGTGATCGAACACGTCGCCAAACTTCGATGAGTTCATCGTCACCCGCGCCAGCTTGCCGTCGACGGTGTCGAGGAAGGTCATCATCCAGGCCGCGGCCAGGCCCCATCCGAACTGGCCGTGCCAGAAGCAGGCCATCGCCGCGAGCACCATCAGCAGGCTGACGAACGTGACCTGATTGGGCGTGATGCCGATGATCGCGCACCAGCGCGTCACGTGGCGCGCCGGCGTCGGCCAGACGTACTTGGTGACCACGTCGGTAACGCCCTTGTACGAGCCGCTGAACATCCGCTTTTCGATCGACGTCAGCGTCGCAGCCGACAGCGGCAGCAGGTAGGGCGTTTCGCGTTTGCGCAGCTTGTTGTTGTAGTGGCTCGCCAGCGTTGCCGGCGTGCGCCGGTCCAGCGGTGTCGCCGGATCGGCGCCTTGCAGCAGCGTGGCAGCGATCGCAGCGGCCTGATCGGCATCGACCTTGGCGGCGACTGCCCGGCCGCTGACCTCGTCGACCAGCAGCGTGCCGTTGGCGGCTTGCACCAGCGCGGCGACCAGCGGTTCGTCATACACCCAGCCGGCATCGACGACGAGCACGCTGCGCGCGCCGGCTACCGCGTCGGCAGTGTCGACGATGCCGACGCCGAGCCGCTGCAGCTGGCGGCCGATCCGCTGCCGCGAACTCAAACCCCACAGCCGCACGGGTGCATCGCCAACCACCAGGGCCAGGGGCCGTTCGGTTGCGCGCGGGCCGCCGGAAGACGCTTGCAGCTGTGTCATGATCGTTTCGATGCCGTAAAGCCCGCCATTATCCGTGACCTCCTCCCCAACCGCATCCGTCGGCCCGTTCCGGCTGGCGCATTTGTCTGACCCGCATCTGGCATTCGAGCCGCGCTTGACGCTGCGCCAGCGCTTCAGCAAACGCCAGCTCAGCGCCCTAAGCTGGTGGCGCAGCCGCCATCGCTCGCAGCAGGCCGACTTGCTCGACCGCTTGATCGCCGACGCGCGCCCGTTTCAGCCTGAGCATTGGGCCATTACCGGCGACATCGTCAACTTCTCGCTGCCCGGTGAGTTCACCCAAGCCGCTCGTTGGCTCGACGCGCTCGACGCCCGCGACCGCGTCAGCATCGTGCCCGGCAATCACGATGCGCTGGTTGCGATGCCGGTGGACCAAGGCTGGCTTCATTGGCAGCCCTGGGTTGCCGGCGACGACGGACATCCGGCGTGGCCGTATTGGCGCCAGCGCGGCGATGTGGCGCTGATCGGCGTCAGTTCGGCGCTGCCGACGGCGCCGCTGCTGGCCAGCGGCCGCATCGGCACGGCGCAGTTGCAGCGGCTGGCGGCGCTGCTGGACGAGCTCGGCCGGCGCGGCTTGTGCCGCGTGCTGATGATCCATCACCCACCCGCTGCCGGCGCGATCTCGCGCCGCAAGGCGCTCGCCGACGCCGCCGAGTTGCGCGCGCTGCTGGCCCGGCACGGTGCCGAGCTGGTGATTCACGGCCACGCGCGCGATGCACGGCTCGATGCGATCAGCGGCCCGGCCGGGCCGATTCCGGTGCTCGGCCTGCCGTCAGCATCGGCGCTGCCCAGTTCCCGCGACGGCGGCTCGCGCTGGCAGTTGCTGGAACTGGAGCCGGCTGCCGCCGGCGGCTGGCGCTTGCGCCAGCGCGTGCGGATGTGGGACATCGGCCGGCAAGGCTTTGTCTCGGCCGGCGATTTCGTGTTTGCGTTGCCGCGTCAGATCGGCGGCTAAACTTCGCTGCCGCCTCCATCGCCGCTGCCGACATGCCCAATGCCACTGCCATCAAGTTCGGATACCCGCAGACGCTGATCGCCGAACACGGGCCCTGGCTGGTGCTGCTGCGGCCCAAGGCGCCGACGCTGGGCGCGCTGACCATCGTCCATCGCAGCGATGCACGCGCGTTCGGCAGCTTGCCGGCCGACGACTTCACCGCGTTGCAGCCGGTGGTCGCGCGCGCCGAGCGTGTGCTGCAGCAGCGGGTCGGCTTCGACCGGATCAATCACCTGATGCTGATGATGGTCGACCCGGACGTGCATTTTCATGTGCTGCCGCGCTATGCCGAGCCGCGCGAGTTTCACGGCAGCCGCTTCGTCGATGCCGGATGGCCAGGACCGCCGGCGCTGGATCAAGTCATCACGCTCGACGCCGCGCAGCGCGATGCGCTGATGGCCGAGTTGCGCGCGCTGTGGCAGGCCGCCGAATGAGGCTGCGCGCCACCCGATGATTGCGGCGCTGACCGGACGTCTCGAAGCGTATCTGCTGCGGCTGCTGCTGCCGCCGCTGGCGCTGTCGCTGGGCGTGGTGCTGATCGCACTGGTGCTGGAGCGTCTGCTGCGCTTGTTCGACCTGGTCGCCGCGAGCGGCTCGGGGCTTGAACCGGTGCTGGTGATGGTCGCCAATCTGGTGCCGCATTACCTGGGCCTGGCGCTGCCGGCCGCGTTTTTTGCCAGCATTTTCTCGGTCGTCGCCAAGCTCGGCGAAGACAACGAGCTCGATGCGATGCTCGCAGCCGGCCGCTCGATCGCGGAGTTGACGCGGCCGTTTCTCGGCGTGGCGCTGCTGCTGTCGCTGTTCGCGCTGTACCTCTTCGGCTTTCTGCAGCCCGAGAGCCGCTACCGCTACCGCGAAAATCTGTATGAGGCCTTGCATAGCGGCTGGAATGCGCGCGTGCAGGAAAACGTGTTCGCCGATGCCGGTCGCGGCTTCGTGCTGACGGCCGACAAAGTCGATGGCACCGGCCGGCAGATGACGCGGGTGTTCATCCGCCGTGACGCGAACGGTGTCGACGAAGTGACCACCGCCACCACCGGCGAGCTGATGCCGACGGCCGACGGCAAGCTGCTGCTCAAGCTCGGTCCTGGCCGCATCGTTCGTGATGCAGGCGTCGACGGCATCGAAGACATCGCGTTCGACAGCGGCGTGGCCAACGAACAGTTCGATGCGGGCGCGCCGCCGTTTCGCGTGCGCGGCGACAGCGAGCGTGAGCTGACGATCACCGAGTTGTGGGCGGCGATGCATCAGCCGTCGCCACCGCAGCCTTATGCCGAGTTGGCGGGCGAGTTCCATGGCCGCTTGGTGCGCAGTCTGAGCTTGCCGTTGCTGCCGCTGCTGGCGTTTCCGCTGGGTATGGCGGCCAAGCGTGGCCGACGTGCACCGGGCGTCGTCATCGCCTGCTTGATGCTGCTGTTTCTGCACCACGGGGTTCAGCTGGGCGAGAGCTTGGCCGAGACCGGCAAGGTCGGCGCGATCCCGGCGGTATGGACACCGTTCGCGATGTTCTCGGCGGTGAGCCTGTGGCTGTTCCGCGGCAGCTTGCGCAGCCCTGGCGACAATCCGGTGGCACGACTGGTTGGCGTCGTCGAAACCTTGATCGGCGGTATTCAGCTGCGTCGCCGCAAGCCGGCACCAGCCGGAGTATCGACATGATGCGCGGGCCGCTGGCGGCCTACCTGCGGCGTCTGCTGCTGTCGCGGACGATCGGCGTGCTGGTGGCGCTGACGGCGCTGCTGCAGTTGCTGGAAATGCTCGACGTGACCACCGACATCCTCAAGCGGCACCTGGGCCTTGCCGGCGTGCTGCGCTACACGATGCTGCGTCTGCCGACCGAGTTGGTGCTGTCGCTGCCGTTGGCGATGCTGGTCGGCAGCTTGTTCACGTTCTACACGCTGGCCCGTCATCACGAATACGTTGCGGTACGCGCTGCCGGCATCCGGCTGAGATCGGTGGTTGGCGCGATGCTGCCGGTGGCCGTGTTGTTTGCGCTGCTGCAGTTCGCGATCGCCGACCGCATCGTGCCGCGCAGCGAAGCGGCGCTCGCCGCGTGGTGGCAGTCGACCGCGCCGCCAGCCAAAGATCCTGATCGCAAGCAGGATCGGCAGCTGTCGTGGTTCCGTACCGATGACGGCTTGGTGTCGGTGAAACAGGCCAGCCGCGACGGTCGCCATCTGGACGGTGTGACGATCTACCGACGCGATGCCGATGGGCGTTTCACCGGACGCATCAGCGCCGATGCGCTTGACTGGCAGGATCGCGCCTGGAGCTTGAGCCGGATGGACAGCATCAGCTTGGGCGACGGCACGCTGCAGCGCGAACAGCAGGCACAGGCGCCGTGGCGATCCAATCTGCAGCCGTCCGACTTGCGCCGTCTGGATTCGCCAAGCCTGCCGATGTCGAGTGCCACGCTGCTCGACGTGCTGACCGGCGCGCGCGTCGGCGACCGGCCGCTGAGTTGGTATCGCACCGCGCTGTACCGTAGTTATGCCGCGCCGCTGCTGCTGGTGCTGATGCTGCTGCTGGCGTTGCCGTCGACCCAGGCGGTACAACGCGGCGGCCACGGCGGCGGTGCCTTGCTGCTGGCACTCGGCGCCGGCCTGGGCATGACGCTGGTCAGTGGCTTGCTCGGGTCGCTGGGGCAGGGCGGTCGCCTGCCGGCCGCTGTGGCCGCCGGCCTGCCGCTGCTGCTGTTCGGTGCGCTGGGCTTGGCTTGGCTGTATCGCTACGACCGTCTCTAGCGCGCTGCGGCGCGTTTCCCGTTACCTCTTTCCAGGCTCCCCATGCTGCAGATCGAAGCCGTCCAGACGTCCGCGCAGATGAAGCGCTTCATTCGCGTACCCGCTCGCGTGCAAGCGGGCGATCCGCAATTCATCGCGCCGCTGGAGCTCGAACGCGCCGAAGCGTTTTCGCCCCGGCATAACCCGTACTTTGCGCATGCGAAAACCCAGTTCTGGATCGCCACGCGCGACGGCCGCGATGTCGGCCGTATCAGCGCGCAGATCGACGAGCTGGCGCCGACGTACCAGCAGGAACAGGCCGGCCATTTCGGCCTGATCTGCGGCGAGGACGACGCCGTCGTGTTCGCCTCGCTGTTCGCCACCGCCGAGGCCTGGCTGCGCGAACGCGGCTGCCGCAAGCTGCTCGGCCCGTTCAATTTGTCGATCAACGAGGAAACCGGCTTGCTGGTCAGCGGCTTCGAGACGCCGCCGATGTTGCTGATGGGGCACGACGCGCGCTACGCCGGCGCACGCATCGAAGCGCTGGGCTATCGCAAGATCCGCGACTTGTACGCGTACATCTACGACATCACGCAGCCGGTGCCGCCGCTGCTGCAGCGCTGGGTCGATCGCGATCAGCAGCGCTTCACCGTGCGGCCGATGAACATGCGCCGCTATCGCGACGACATCGAGATCATCACCGACATCTTCAACGACGCCTGGAGCGGTAACTGGGGGTTCGTGCCGTATACGCCTGCCGAAGTCGATCACTTGGCCAAGGCGCTCAAGCCGCTGCTTGATCCACAGCTGGTTCCGATCGCCGAACTCGATGGCAAGCCGGTCGGCTTCGGTGTGACCTTGCCCGACTTGAACGAGGCGATCCGCGGCTTCAACGGCAAACTGCTGCCGTTCAATTGGGCGCGCTTGCTGTGGCGGCTCAAAGTCAGTGGCGTCAGCGGCGGGCGCGTGCCGTTGATGGGCGTGCGCCGCAGCACCGCGACGACGCTGGGCTCGGCCGTGATTCCATTTCTGCTGGTCGAGGCGATGCGCAAGCGCGCATTGGAGCGCGGCTTCCGCCAGATCGAGATGTCGTGGATCCTCGAAGACAACAAACCGATGCGCAAGATGATCGAAACCGTGGGCGGACGCATCTACAAGACCTACCGCTTGTACGAGAAGCCGCTGTGAGCCTGACGGCTGTCGTGCTGGCCGGCTCGCGCGGGCCGGATGATCCGCTGGCGGTCTACGCGGGTGTTCGTCACAAGGCGCTGATCGACATCGCCGGCACGCCGATGCTCGAACGCGTCGTGTCCGCGCTGGCCGCGGTCGAGGCGATCGGGCGGATCGTCGTCGTCATCGAGATTCCGCAGGCGCTGCGTGAATCGACCTCGCTGCGCGCCGCTGCCGGCGCCTGCGAGTTGCAGGTCGTCGATGCGGCCGGCAGCCCGAGCGCCAGCGTGATGCTGGCCTTGCAGCAGTTCGACACCCCGCTGCTGGTGACCACGGCCGATCACGCGCTGCTCGAACCTGAGTGGGTACGCTACTTCCTCGACGCCGCGCAGCGCGCTCCGGCGGACGTGTGCGCGGCGCTGGCCGGTAGCGACGCGGTTCTGGCCGCATTGCCGACGACGCGCCGGACCTGGCTGCGCTTTCGCGAGGGCCGCTACTCCGGCTGCAACCTTTTTTATTTCGCGACTCCCGCTGCCGCTGGTGTGGCCCGGGTGTGGCGCGCGTTCGAAGCCGAACGCAAGCAGCCGCTGAAGATGGTGTCGCGCCTCGGCTGGGGTACGGCGCTGCGCTATCTGCTGGGGTGGCTCGGTCGGCAGCAGGCGCTGTCACGGCTCGGACGCATGGCCGGCGCACGCTTGGCGATCGTCGATATGCCGTTTGGCTTGGCTGCCGTCGATGTCGACAAGCCGTCCGATCTGGATCTAGTGCGCGGGCTGCTCGCGGCGCGCGCTGGCTGCTGACGCTGGCCTGAAATCAGCGCCGCTTCGGGCTGCTGAACTCGACGCGGACTCACAACGGCGAGCAGAGGCCGAAGCGATGGAACGGGTCGCGTCGTGATGGCGCTTCAAGCGATCAGCGGCCCGACGACGATGCCGGATTACGTTAGGCGCGTCGCGGCACCGCTGCGCGGAAGGGCTGTTGCGGTTGGACCTTCGTGCCGGTGCCAGCGCGGGCAGATGCCCGTTGTCAGGCCCCAGCGGCCGGGCGTACCGGCACCTGAGGTAGCCAACGCGCCGCCCAGGCAGCAGTGATCGTGCGGGCTCGGGCCACATCGGGATGAAAGTCGACTTCGCCCCATTGCAGGCCTTCGATCGATTCGATCTGCACGTCAACGCCGGCCTGTGCCAGCGCGTTGATCGCCGACAGGTACCAGAGCTTGACGCCATCGGCGGTGCGCATCACCTGCTCGATCTGCTCGATGAAACGAGCGGCGCCTTCGGGTGAAAAACGCAGAAAGCCGATTGACTCGGCGTCGACGCTTTCGGCATCGAGCGTCTTGCCGATCGCCGTCAGCCGGCGGCCCGTCGCGCAGACCTTCATGTCGTCGGCGTCGTATTGCGATTTACGGTCGACCGTGACCGTGATCGCCGATGCCGGCGCCTCGATCAGCTGGCGGACGATCGACGGCTCGACCAGCGTGTCGCCGTTGAGCACCAGGCAGGGACCCGCCATTTCCTGGCGCACCAGCCAGCACGTCGCCAGGTTGTCGGCGACTTTGTAGAACGGGTTGAAGACGGTGCGCACCTTGAGGCCCACCGGCGTGCGGAGCGCCAACATCGTTTCGACTTGATCGGCGGCAAAGCCGGTCACGACGACGACTTCAGTCACGCCGCCGCAGTGCAGTGCTTCGAGTTGCCACTCCAGCAAGCTGCGCCCGGAAAAGTCGATCAGGCATTTGGGCTTGCTGACCGTTAGCGGGAGCAGGCGGCTGCCTTGGCCGGCACTGAGAACGATGGCCTTCATGTAGGGCGCGCGGACCACTGGGAAAGAGTGAGCATTATATTACGGTCCGGTGAACGAGCCGCCAGCATAATCCGGCAGGTCATATCAGACCGGAGCCTTCGGATGAACGCTGCAGAGACGCCGCGTCGTGGTCACTGTTCCGATTTTGAAGCCCCGGTCTACCGCAATCGATGGCGGTCACTAGCCCTAGCCCTGACCGGTTCGCTGCTGGCGCTCGTCCCGGCGGCGCCGACCGCCGGCGAGATTTATCGCTGCGCTCGGCAGGACGGCGGCGCGCCGCTTTATACCGACACGCGTTGTGACGCCCAGGCGCAGCCCGTGCCGTCGCGCACGCCGCCGACGATCGCAGCCAACCCGGCGCCAGACTTGGCGGCCCGCCATGATCAACGCCTGCAGCGCGAGCACGAACGTCGTCAGGCGCTGGATGCCCGCTGGCTCGCCGAGCACCATCGCGCCGCCGCGCTGGACCAGCGCATCCGGCAGGCGGTGGTCGAGGGTCGGGTCGTCGCTGGCATGAGTGCCGCGCAGGTGCGGCAAGCCTGGGGCGCGCCCGATCAGGTGATTCCGCAAGTCGGCGACGGTGCGCCGCGCGAGCGCTGGGTTTATCGTGGCGACCGAGACGGCACGGGCACGCGCAGTGTTCAGCTGGAAGGCAACCGTGTCGTTGGTTCGGGCCGCCGAGCGCCCGAAGCCCCGTCGACCCCACCCAGGACCACGCCGCCCCGATGAACGCCCCCGTTGTTGAGTCCGTCCAGTTTGGCGACATCTTGCGCGCCGCCGACACGCTGGCAGGGCAGGTGATCAACACGCCGTGCCGTCATTCGCGAGTGCTGTCGCGGATCACTGGCGCCGAGGTCTGGCTCAAGTTCGAGAACTTTCAGTTCACCGCCTCCTTCAAGGAGCGCGGCGCGCTGAACAAGCTGGCCAGCCTCAGCGAGGCCGAGCGTGCGGCCGGCGTCGCGGCGATGTCGGCCGGCAACCATGCGCAGGGTGTGGCCTATCACGCCACCCGGCTGGGTATCAAAAGCGTCATCGTGATGCCGGTCAACACGCCGTTCACCAAGGTCAAGAACACGCGCGAACTGGGCGGCGAAGTGATTCTGCACGGTGAGAATCTGGCCGAGTCGCAGGCCTTCCTCGAAGCCGAGCTGATCGGTCGCCGCGGCATGACGCTGGTCCATCCGTATGACGACGCCAAGATCATCGCCGGCCAGGGCACGGTCGCGCTGGAGATGCTGGCCACGGTGCCCGAGCTCGACACGCTGGTGGTCCCGATCGGCGGCGGCGGGCTGATTTCGGGCATGGCCATCGCCGCGCATGGCATCAAGCCCGAGTTGCGCGTGGTCGGCGTCGAATCGGCTGGTTACCCGTCGGCCTACGCCGCACTGCAGGGCGATCCTTCGTTGGTCAAGGGCGGCCAGACGATTGCCGAGGGCATCGCGGTGCGCAATATCGGCCAGCTGACGCTGGCGATCATCCGTGAGCAGGTCGCCGACCTGATGCGGGTCGACGAGGCGCCGATCGAGCGCGCGGTTGGGCTGTTGGCCACGATCGAAAAGGTGATCGCCGAGGGCGCTGGCGCCACCGGCCTGGCGGCGCTGCTCAGCGACCCGGCGCGCTTCGCCGGCCGCAAGGTGGGCCTGGTGATCTGCGGTGGCAACATCGATTCGCGGCTGCTGGCCTCGGTGCTGCTGCGGCAGCTGGTTCATGAATCGCGGCTGGTCAGCCTGACGATCGACATCGAGGACCGCCCTGGCTTCCTGGCGCGCGTCGCGGGGCGCGTCGGCGAAAGTGGCGGCAACATCGTTCAGGTCCATCACCAGCGCCTGCACGCCGGCACGCACGCCAAGAACGCAAGCCTCGAGCTGATGATCGAGGCGCAGGACCCGGTACACGTCGAGCAGATCATCGGCGACTTGCAGAATGCCGGTTTCGTCGTGCGTCGCGGCGTCGGTGGAGTCGAGTTCGACTGATGCCGCTGCCGCGCTGGACCTGCGCGGCCCCGCCCTTGAAAATGATCGACCCGCCCCGACTGCTGCGCCGTCCGGGAGCCATACGAGAGTCCGAATGCCGATTTACGAATATTTCTGCAATGCCTGCCAGACGCAGTCCGAGATCAACCACCGGATGTCCGATCCGCCGGCGACGATCTGCCCGGTGTGCGGCAAGCCCGAGCTGACCAAGCAGATTTCGGCGGCCGCCTTTCGCTTGAAGGGCGGCGGCTGGTACGAAACCGACTTCAAGACCGACGGTAAGAAGAACGTTGCCGGCGGCGATGGCGAGAGCGGTGGTGCGATCGCGCCGGTCGCCGGTGTTGCGGCAGGCGCCAGCAAGGCGGGCGCCACGCCGGCAGCCAAGACCGACGCTGCGCCGGCCTCCGCGCCTGCCCCCGCAGCGCCCGCCGCTGCCAGCCCGGCGCCGTCGTCGAGCGGCCCCAGCAGCACGACCTGACCCCGCAACGACCCGCGTCCCGCCGAACGCCGGGGCGCGGGACCGTTGCTCCGGCTTCGACCGCAGCCGGTTGTGCCCGTACAATGCCGGCCTCGCGGCGCCCCCGTCTGAATAAAACCCCTTAAAAATAATGATGCGTTCTCACTACTGCGGTCAGGTCACCGAAGCCCTGACGGGCGACACCGTCACCGTTTGCGGCTGGGTCCATCGCCGCCGCGATCACGGTGGCGTGATCTTCATCGACCTGCGCGACCGTGAGGGCATCCTGCAGTGCGTGTTCGACCCGGATGCGGCCGAGGCCTTCGCCCAGGCCGATCGCCTGCGGTCGGAGTACGTGGTCAAGATCACCGGCCGCGTCCGTCCGCGCCCGCAGGGCACCGAAAACGCCAATCTGTCCTCGGGCAAGGTCGAATTGCTAGGCAAGCAGATCGAGCTGCTGAACCGGTCCGAGACGCCGCCGTTCCAGATCGACGATGACAGCGTCGGCGAGGACACGCGACTGACGTATCGCTACATCGACCTGCGTCGTCCGGCCATGCAGAAGAATCTGCGCCTGCGCCACGACGTGATCCGCCGCATCCGCAACTTCATGGATGCCAACGGCTTCATCGACGTCGAAACGCCGATCCTGACCCGCGCCACGCCCGAAGGCGCCCGCGATTATCTGGTGCCGTCGCGCACCCACCCGGGCAGCTTCTTTGCGCTGCCGCAGTCGCCGCAGCTGTTCAAGCAGCTGCTGATGGTGTCGGGCCTGGACCGCTACTACCAGATCGCGCGTTGCTTCCGCGATGAAGATCTGCGCGCCGACCGTCAGCCCGAATTCACCCAGCTCGACGTCGAAACCAGCTTCATGACCATGTTCGAGATCATGGAAATGATCGAAAACATGGTGAAGATGATTTTCAGCGAGGTCATGAACGTCGACCTCGGCACGTTGCCGCACATGAGCTACGCCGAGGCAATGGGCCGCTACGGCTCCGACAAGCCCGATCTGCGCAATCCGCTGGAGCTGGTCGAGATCAAGGACCTGGTCGCGGACTCCGACTTCAAGGTGTTCGCCAACCCGGCCAAGGACCCGGCCTGCCGCGTCGCCGTGCTGCGCGTGCCCGGCGGCGGCGAGAAGCTCAGCCGCGGTCAGATCGACGGCTACACGCAGTTCGTCACCCAGTACGGTGCTCGCGGTCTGGCGTGGATCAAGGTCAACGACAAGGCCAAGGGTCGTGACGGCCTGCAGTCGCCGATCGTCAAGAATCTTTCAGACGCGGCACTGACCGGCATTTTGGAACGCACCGGCGCCGTCGATGGCGACATCCTGTTCTTCGGTGCTGACAAGTTCAAAGTGGTCTGCGACGCGCTGGGCGCGCTGCGCCTGAAAGTCGGCAACGACCTCGGCATCACCGCGGGCGGCTGGGCCGCGCTGTGGGTTGTCGACTGGCCGATGTTCGAGGCCGACGACGGCCGCTGGGTGTCGCTGCACCATCCGTTCACGGCGCCCAAGCAGTTCGATGCGCAGGAAGTCCGCAACAACCCCGGCACGATCCTCAGCCAGGGCTACGACATCGTGCTCAATGGCATCGAAATCGGCGGCGGCAGCGTCCGCATTCATCGCGCCGACGTGCAGCAGGCCGTGTTTGACCTGTTGGGCATCACGCCCGAGGAGCAGCAGGAGAAGTTCGGCTTCCTGCTCGAAGCGCTGTCCTACGGCGCGCCGCCGCACGGTGGTATCGCGCTGGGCCTGGACCGGCTGATCATGCTGATGTCGGGCGCGCAGTCGATCCGCGAAGTGATCGCGTTCCCGAAGACCCAGACCGCTCACGACCCGATGACGAAGGCGCCCGGTGGCGTCGATGCCCGCCAGTTGCGTGAACTGTCGATCCGTTCCACGGTCCAGCCCAAGAGCGCCACGCCCGGCGCCGTCTGAACCACACGCCTGCGGCTCGTCGCAGGCGCCTTGAGGATTTCGCAGAATGTCGATGATGAAACGCCGCGCGCTGACGCTGCTCGTTGGCCTGACGACCCTGTTGCTTGGCGCCTGTTCCGGCGTGGGTGACGGCAACTCGCTGCAGTCGCTGGTGCTGGTGTCGTCGGATGATGCCTCGCTGACGTTCGACGACCTGAAGACCGGCAACTTTGGCGGCGCCACCGTGTTCGAATGCGGAACCGGCGGGCTGACGCTGTTTGGCCTGTTTACGCGCGACGGCAGCTTCGGCAACTTCACCCCCCGCGCAACGTGGTCGTCATCGAACACCG
This sequence comes from Hydrocarboniphaga daqingensis, assembly GCF_900129825.1. Classification (GTDB taxonomy): domain Bacteria; phylum Pseudomonadota; class Gammaproteobacteria; order Nevskiales; family Nevskiaceae; genus Hydrocarboniphaga; species Hydrocarboniphaga daqingensis. The sequence continues at coordinate 270,455 of NZ_FQWZ01000004.1, forward strand.
CGGTGGCCACGGTCAGCAACGGCGATATCGTGTTTCCCGGTACGACCGACTCGTTCTATCCGGTCGGCACGGTGATCCCGGTGGCAGCCGGCAATGCGGTGATCACGGCGCGCTATCTTGATCTGAGCGCAACGATCGACGTGACGGTCAAGACGCCGCAGAACGTGGTACTCGAACCGGCAAGCTTGCGGATGGCGCCCAATTCCCAGGGCTTTTTCCGCGTCACGGCGCTGCTCGATGGCATCAAGCAGGACGTGACCGCCTTTGCTCAGACCGTGGCTTTCGCGACGCCGGACGATACGATCGCGACGGCGAGCTTTGATCTGACCGGTCCGGTGGTGCGAGCGCTGTCGCCCGGTGGTCCACTGACGCTGAACGTGACGCTTCCGATCTGCAACCGCACCTTGTCGTCGACGGTCAGCGTCGCGCCGGTGACGAGTTTGGTGATGCAGCATGAGCCGGGGTTCTCCGGCGACATCATCGTGCCGACCAACGAGCGCGTGAAGGTGCTCGCGGATTTCGGCGACGGGCCGGAACAGGATCTGACCACGCAATCGGCGTACACGGTCAACACGACGACGGATACCACCGCGACGACGCGGATCATCGCCAACCGCAACTTCATCACGGCGCTGACGGCCGGTGCTCCGGTCGAGGTGTCGGCAGCCTGCTGCGCATTCGACCGCAACGCCGACGGTGATATCACCGACGAGTTGGAAGCGGCCACATCGACCAGCAACAGCCTGAGCTTCACGCCGGTGGCCGCGACGCTGACCGCGTTCAACATCACGCCGACCGATGCGCGCGTCGAGCAGTTCAGCAGCCCGCAGTTCAACGTGACCGGCGTCTACGACGGCGGCGCGCGCACGCAGGACATCACCCGCTACGTGAGCTGGTTTGTGACCAACCCGGCCGTGTCGACGACGGTTGCTTCGCCGCTGCTGACCGTGATCAGCAGCGCCGGTTTCAGTGAAACCGCGGGCTTGGGTGTGTTCGCTGTGCCGCCGACGGTTGACCGCGTCACCGTCGATACGCCGCTGACGCTGCAGGCAACGCTGGCCTCGGCGGTGCAGCCGGCGACGGCCTTGCCGGCGCAGACCACGACGGTTGTCGTCACCCCGGCGCCAGCACCCTGATGCCGCGAGCCCGCCGACTTAGTCGGCGGGCTTGACCAGCCGCAGCCGACCGCGCGCCAGCTGCAAGTCGACGGCCGTGCCAGCGGTCACTGCATCGGCATCCATCAGTACCCGGCCATCGGCGTCACGCGCAATCGCATAGCCTCGCTGTAGGACCGCCTGCGGATTGAAGCTGGCCAGCAGTGCTTCGATCTGATCGAGCCGGTCGCGTCGCGAGCGCAGCTGCAACACCGTCGCCTGCTGCAAGCGCGTCTGGAGCCGCAGGCATTCGCTGCGCGCCTGGTTGATGCGCAGCTGCGGACGCGTCGCCAGCAGCCGCGCCTGCAGTGCCGACCATCGTGCGCGACGCAGATCCAGGTGCTGGCGCAACGCGCGCTGCAAGCGACTCTCGAGTTCGTCCAGCCGTTGTGCGCGATCCTGCAGGCGCCGCCCTGGATGCAGCGCGATCAAGCGCTGGTTGGCGCGCTGCAATCGCAGTGCGGACTGCTGCTGCGCCTGCCGCTGCAAGCGCGCCAGCGCTTGCCCGAGTTGATCAATGCGACGCCGCCAGTCGGCGATGTCCGGGCTGGCCAGCTCGGCAGCGGCGGTCGGCGTCGGCGCGCGCAAGTCGGCCGCAAAGTCGGCAATCGTAAAGTCCACTTCGTGGCCAATGCCGCTGATGACCGGTACGCGGCAGGCGCGTATTGCGCGGGCCACGGCCTCTTCGTTGAATGCCCACAGGTCTTCGAGCGAGCCGCCGCCACGCACCAGCAGGATCAACTCGACCGCCGGTGCGCGCACCGGCAGGTGCTGCAGGGCCTTGACGATCGCCGGCGCCGCTTCGGCGCCCTGCACAGGGACCGGCAGCAGATGCACGGTCGTCAGCGGAAAGCGTCGCGATAGCGCGGTCAAAACGTCCTGCACGGCCGCGCCGCTGGCCGAGGTGATCAGGCCAATCGCGCGCGGAACCGGCGGAATCGGCCGCTTGATCGCGGCGTCGAACAGGCCTTCGGCCTGCAAGCGGGCCTTGAGCCGTTCGTAGGCCAGCAGTAATGCACCCTGGCCGGCCGGCTCCATCGCTTCGCAGATCAACTGCAGGTCGCCGCGCGCGACGTAGACGCTGGCCTGGGCGCGCACGCGCACTTGATCGCCGTCGCGCGGCTGCGGCCGTACAAGGTAATTGGCCTTGCGGAACATCACGCAGCGCAGCTGGGCGCCGCTGTCCTTGAGCGTGAAGTACCAATGGCCCGATGCCGGACGCGCCAGATTGCTGATCTCGCCTTCGACCCATAGCGACGGCAGCGAGTCTTCGACCAGGCCGCGCAGCATCTCGCTCAGTTCGGATACCGCGTAGACCGTCTGCTGCGCTGTCGCCATCGGGGGGCTGGGTTCCGGCAAGAAAAGCGGGGGATTGAGCGCGTATAATATGGCTTTGCCGGAGCCGTTATATGTCACGTCATTCCCAAGACTCCCGCATCGATCTGGAAGCGCTGACTTTCGATGACGTGCTGCTGCAGCCCGCTTATTCCGAAGTGCTGCCGCGACAGGTCGATTTGCGTACCCCTCTGACCTCGCGCATCACGCTGAACATCCCGCTGATGTCCTCGGCGATGGACACGGTGACCGAAGCCAAGCTCGCCATCGCGCTCGCGCAGGAAGGCGGCATCGGCATCATCCACAAGAACATGACGATCGCCCGCCAGGCGGCCGAAGTGCTGGCGGTCAAGAAGTTCGAAGCCGGCGTCATCGTCGACCCGGTCACCGTGCGGCCCTCGATGACGATCGGCGAAGTGCTGGCACTGACCCGCGCGCATCGCTTCAGCGGCGTGCCGGTGGTCGAGGGTGACCGGTTGGTTGGCATCGTCACCAGCCGCGACCTGCGCTTCGAAACGCGCTTCGATCAGCCGGTATCGAGCATCATGACGCCGCAGGATCGTCTGGTGACGGTCAAGGAAGGCGCAAGCAAGGAAGAAGTCGTTTCCAAGCTGCACCAGCATCGCATCGAGAAGGTGCTGGTCATCAACGATCTGTTCCAGTTGCGCGGCATGATCACGGTCAAGGACATCCAGAAGTCCAGCGACTTCCCCAGTGCCTGCAAGGATGAGCGCGGCCGCTTGCGTGTCGGCGCTGCGGTCGGCACCGGCGGCGACACCGACGACCGGATCGCGGCACTGGTCGAAGCCGGCGTCGATGTTGTCGTCGTCGATACCGCGCATGGCCATTCCAAGGGCGTGCTCGACCGCGTCCGCGCGATCAAGACGCGCTACCCCGACCTGCAGGTGATCGGCGGCAACATCGCCACCGGCGATGCGGCATTGGCGCTGGTGGAAGCCGGCGCCGACGCGGTCAAGGTCGGCATCGGCCCCGGTTCGATCTGCACGACGCGCGTTGTCGCCGGCGTCGGCGTGCCGCAGGTCAGCGCCGTGATGAGCGTGGCCGATGCGCTGCGCGGCACCGGCATACCGCTGATTTCCGACGGCGGCGTACGCTATTCCGGCGACTTCGCCAAGGCGATCGCCTCGGGTGCCTATGCGGTCATGGTCGGCTCGATGCTGGCCGGCACCGAAGAAGCGCCCGGCGATGTCGAGCTGTACCAGGGCCGCTCATACAAGGCGTATCGCGGCATGGGCTCGATGGGCGCGATGAGCCAGGCGCAGGGTTCCAAGGACCGCTACTTCCAGGACACCACGTCCGAAGTCGAAAAGCTGGTGCCGGAAGGCATTGAGGGTCGCGTGCCGTACAAGGGCCCGATGACGGCGATCGTGCATCAGATGATCGGCGGTCTGCGTGCCAGCATGGGCTACACCGGCTGCATGAGCATCGAAGAAATGCGCACCAAGACGCGCTTCGTCAAGATCACCTCGGCCGGCATCAAGGAGAGCCACGTCCACGACGTGACGATCACCAAGGAAGCCCCGAACTACCGCACGCAAAGCTGAGCAAGGCCATCGACGTGACTGCCGCCGCCGACATCAACATCCACGCCGATCGCATCCTGATCCTCGACTTCGGCTCGCAGCTGACCCAGCTGATCGCGCGCCGTGTCCGCGAACTGGGCGTCTACTGCGAGCTGCACCCCTGGGACATCGACGATGCGACGATCCGCGCGTTTGCGCCCAAGGGCGTGATCCTGTCGGGCAGTCCGGAGTCGGTCACCGAGCCGGGTTCGCCGCGCGTCCCGGGCGCGGTCTGGGAACTGGGCGTGCCGGTGCTCGGCATCTGCTACGGCATGCAAGTGATGGCGCATACCTTCGGTGGCGTCGTCGAGCCGCACGATCAAAAGGAGTTCGGCTACGCCGAGATCCGCGCGCGCGGCCACAGCGCGTTGCTGCGTGACATCGAAGACCGCGTCAACGAACAGGGCCATGGCCTGCTCGACGTGTGGATGTCGCATGGCGATCGCGTCGTGCAATTGCCCGAAGGCTTCAAGGCGATCGCCTCGACGCCGGACCTGCCGCTGGCCGGCATGGCCGACGAAACCCGCCGCTATTACGGCGTGCAGTTTCATCCCGAAGTCACGCACACGCGCCAGGGCACGCGGCTGTATGCGCGGTTTGTCCATGAGATCTGCGGCTGCTCCGATGCTTGGAAGCCCGGCAACATCATCGACGACGCGATTGCTCGCGTTCGTGAACAGGTCGGCGATGGCCATGTGCTGCTCGGCTTGTCGGGCGGTGTCGACTCGTCAGTGGTCGCCGCGCTGCTGCACAAGGCCATCGGCCCGCAGCTGACCTGCGTGTTCGTCGACCATGGCCTGCTGCGCCATTGCGAAGGCGATCAGGTGATGAAGATCTTCGCCGACCATCTGGGCGTCAAGGTGATCCGCGTCGATGCCGAAGCGCGCTTCCTCGGCGCGCTCGCCGGCGTCAGCGACCCGGAGGCCAAGCGCAAGATCATCGGCAAGCTGTTCATCGACGTGTTCGACGAAGAGTCAGCCAAGATCGACAACGTGCAGTTTCTGGCGCAGGGCACGATCTACCCTGACGTGATCGAGTCGGCTGGCAGCAAGACCGGCAAGGCGCATGTGATCAAGAGCCACCATAACGTCGGTGGCTTGCCCGAGCGGATGAAGCTCAAGCTGGTCGAACCGCTGCGCGAGCTGTTCAAGGACGAAGTGCGGCGGATCGGCGTCGAACTGGGCCTGCCACACGAGATGGTCTACCGCCATCCGTTCCCCGGCCCGGGCTTGGGCGTGCGCATTCTCGGCGAGGTCACCAAGGCGGCGGCTGACACGCTGCGGCTGGCCGACCACATCTTCATCGAAGAGCTGCGCAAAAGCGGCTGGTACGACAAGACCAGCCAGGCTTTCGCGGTGTTTCTGCCGATCAAGTCGGTCGGCGTCACCGGCGACGGCCGTCGCTACGAGCCGGTGATCGCGCTGCGCGCGGTCGAGACGATCGACTTCATGACCGCGCACTGGGCGCATCTGCCATACGACCTGCTCGACGTCGTGTCGCGCCGCATCGTTAACGAAATCGCCGGCGTCTCGCGCGTGGTCTACGACGTTAGCGGCAAGCCGCCTGCGACGATCGAGTGGGAGTGATTCTGCGTCGCTGATCTGCGGCGGCGATACGCCGCCGACGGCTGCGTGCCGTATCTCGATCGGCGGGAAGCGCGCCGAGCACCGGCTGACTAGAACTGGTACCGGAAGAACGCTTGTACGTAGTCGCGATCACGTACGAGATTGGCGCTACCTCCGCCCATGAATCTTGTGTACCCAATCGTGACGGAGAAGAAGTCGCGGTAGCGGGTTTCGAGCAGGCTGTCGGACTGCATCCGGCCCTTGACGAAGTTGCCGCCGGGCCCCGGTGCGGTTCCGCCGACATCATGCGCCCAGGTCAGTATCGGTCGAAGGCTGATGTTTGGAAGCACGCTCTCGTAACTAAAGATGCCGATGAGCCGGTAACCCCAGGAAAACGGGTCCGGGTATAAGCTGAGATCCTGCTGATGTTGGTTGAAGCGCAGGCCATCGGCTCCCACGGTACAGCTCGGATTCGCCGAACAGGCCTGGCGCGATCCATCAGCGCCTGAGCCGTCTGCGCCGGCGCTGGCGGAGTAATGGGTGCCCGGCGCCTCGAACTGCAGTTGATCAAGCGGCGGAAGATGGGGCACCCACTCGGCACCCCATTCGCCGACAACGATGATCTGGTCAGCATGGAACCAGTTGTCGGGCGATAGCACGCGTGTCGTACTGAAGTTGAATTGATAGACCGATTGGCGCTCGTAGCCGCGGATGTAGCAATCAGCGCCGGGACGGTAGTCAGTCTCACTCATGTCTGCCAAGCACGGAGTGTTCTCACCCACAGTGCCGCCCCGATACGGGATCACGAAGTTCGGATACGCACGCGCTGAGCCCGGCACGTGGCCGATGCCGACATTGATGATGTCTGGATAGGGGTTGTTGCCACTGGCGTCGGTGAAATTGCTGCTGCCGTAGTTTGTCGAGTTTCCACTTGCGTCGAAGCCGATGCCGAGGTTCGCGAGTTGGGCGGACCCGGCGCATCCGAGCGACGGATCATGACAGCGTGTCAGCGTAGGGCCGAGCGCCGCGAACCCGAGATCCTGCAGATCGATCTGCAGTGGCAGATTGGGTCGGTAGGCCACTTCACCCTGGATCGAGTAATCGCCGACCGTGGTGTTGAAGCTGATACCAAATAGTTGGATGTCTTCCGGATAAACGAGCTGGATCCTTGCCGAGTCCAGCGGTGCTGCACTATCGGTTGCATAAGAGGCCGACTCACCAGGGTGAGTGAGCGAATGCAGGAATGGGATGTCGGGACAGGCGGCCAGAAAGCTGAGTAAGTCGGTGGCGTCCATGTTCAACGGATTGCCCTCGCGTCTGGCGCAACTGGGATGGGTCGCGTAAAAGCTCGCGATCGGTAGGCGCGAGTGATAGTTCATGTAGTAGACACCGGCCTGCATACCACTGCCGATGTTTTCGAAGTAGTACTGCAATGCCACCCCGAACTGTCTGGCGGTGCGCGGATCGTCGTCGGGTACCCGGAGGATGCTGCCGGTGGTGTTGCTCAAACCGGATACCGGCGAATCTAGTGGCATCCCGATTCGGCTTGGATCTTCGGCGATGCCGCCGGTACTGAGATTGACGCTGCCGACCGCGTTGTAGGTTCCAATGTCGAGGTCAGAGAAATAGCTGCCTGGCGCGGCGATCTCGACCGGCTTCCACTCCAGCTGATAGAACGCCTCAATGCTCAAGTTCGTGACTGGCTCAAAGCTGCCGTACACCATATTCACCGGCGTGTAGACCTCTTCGACCGTTTTGCCAATGCGGTTGAAGTTGTTTGCATTGACCGGATTGGCCTGGTTGATGCTGTTGAGGACCAAGGTGGTGCTTTCGCCCCAGTTAACGAGTTGCCGTCCGATTTTCAGCGTCAGCTCGCGCTCGTTCCAAAGTTCGACATTGCCGTAGAACACGGCATCGAGCAGTTGCAGATCGGTTCCAATCTGGCGCAAGGTCGGTCCATCGCTGCGCTTGTTGCGGACGACACCGCCAGGGCCGTAGGACAGCCGTCCGCCATCATCGGTCGGCTGCCCCCAAGGCCTGCCTGCGATCAAGCCCGTGAATAGGGCTGCTGGGTTCGTTAGCAGTGCCGACGGATCCTCTGGCAGCCCGATTGGCAGCGCCGACGTACGCCGTCCTACCTCCAGGCGGTTGTCCGGCGTGATGCGGTTCGGGTGATGTTCAGTGAAGTTTTCGTTGACGGCATCGTAGAAGTACAAGATCCGTGTGAAGAACCCGAAGTCACCGAAGGTCACATTCAGATCTGAAGTGACCTTGGTGACCGCCGAAAACAGGTCGCCCTTGTCGTAGTTCAGATTGCCGTCATCACTGTTCATCGATGCCGCACCCGGCGCAGTGACCAGTCGCTGCGCAGGAAAGATCTGGTTCTTGAATAAGCCCTGGCACGACTGATAGGCCCCGTTGGGGCCCGAGCAGAGCTGAGGATTGAGATTGCTTTTGCCAATGAGGTCGTCGCTACGACCTTCGACGCGGATACCGGCACCCGTCGTGATGCTGGTATTGAGAACGGCGTCGATCCTGGTATCGCCGATCGGAATTCCATACGTGGCGGCGTGAGCGCGATTCAAGCTCAATGCGCTGACGGCCAGGCATAAGAGTGTTCCTGAAGCCCATCCTCCCGCAGCTCTTGCGCCATGAGTCATGTCGCTCTCCTCGTAATTTTTATTTGAAACAGCGCTCGTTATCGGTCAGAGCCGCTCGTGATCAAAGCTTGTCGAGCAGTGCCAGCGACTCACGGACAATGCGATCGGCCTCGCCGATGGGTCCGTCGTGGAGGATCGTTCGGTCCGGTCGCACCACGGCGCACCAGCCGTACGGCGCGCCGCCAGGAACGAGGTGGTTGTCCATATCCTCGAAGGCTCGACCGCTGCGATGAACCGTCTCACCGCGCTGACAGATCTGCACGACTCGGCCACCTCGACGCGTCCACAGTTCGAGCGTCTCGGCTTTCAATTGAGTTTCTGCAGGGAGCCCGAAGCCCACCAGCGAGAGGTCGGCACCGAATGCGTCGTCGCTCAGTGCGACCTCGCCATTGGCGGACCGAACCAGGCCCTGCGGTAGGAGTCCGCCGCGACGCAATCGTGCGTGGCCCTTTACGAACAGTCCTTCGTCGAATTGATTCTTCGGCTTGACACCCAGTTCGTCGAGGAATGTTCGCAGCGGCGGAATCCGCCGAAGCAGTGCCATCGCGCCGTGGATCAGGATCGCCATCGGCTGGCTGCTCGGCATGACCAGCCTACCCATCAGCTTGGCCAGCGCGATCATCTTGCGGGCATGTGGCCGACGTTCCTGATCGTAGGAATCCAGGATGGCGGGCGCGGCGCGGCCCTTCACTACCCAGGCGAGCTTCCAGGCCAGGTTGGCAGCATCGCGCAGTCCGGCAACAAGCCCCTGACCCACAAACGGCGGTGTGATGTGCGCAGCATCGCCGACGAGAAACACACGGCCTTTGCTGTAACGCTCGCAGGATCTCGCATGGAATCGGTACACCGCTTTGCGCTCGATCCTGACATCGCCTGCGTTGGCCCACGGTGCCAGCAGTCGCGCGATGGTCTCGTCCTTCTCCATCGTCTCGGACGTCTCGCCCGGCAGCAGCATGAACTCCCAGCGGATGCGGCCGCCCGGCGCGACCATGTGAGGTGTCGGACGCTTGTAATCGCAAATGAACTCGACGTGGTCGAACGCGCCGGGAACGTTCTGGGCGTCGACGATGAGCCAATCCTCGGCGTAGGTCTTGCCATGGAACTCCTGGCCGATGGCCTTGCGAACCCGCGATCCAGCGCCGTCGGCGCCAATCAGATAGCGCGCGTGAACCGTCGCTTCGCTGCCATCCGCGAGCCTGAGTGCGACGCGAATGCCCTTAGGCTCCTCAATGAAATCCAGCATCTCAGTGCCGCTCATCGCCGATATGCAGTCAAAGCTTTCGGCCTTATGGCGCAGCGCCCGTTCGAGATCGGGCTGGTAGAACGTCACCAACTTGGGATGCCCGTCGATGCTGCCGCTGGTGTTGACGCGTCCGAACTCCCCCACGTGGGGGCAGAGCATCCGCACGTAAGGAATCGCGATCTTCTCGAACGCGTCCTCCGGCAGTCCGGCCATCTGCAGAATCCGCAGCGCCTCGTTGTCGAGCGCGATGGCACGCGGCGCCATCAGGATGTCGGCCGCCTTGTCGACGACCAGCGTACGCACACCGTAGCGGCCAAGGAGCGCCGCTAACGCGGCGCCGACCGGGCCGTAGCCGACGATCAGCACATCGACGGTATGCGGAATGGTGGGTGCCATTCGAACGCTCAAGTCTTGGCCACGATGCGCTCGGCCAGAGCGGGCGCGATGCGCAGCAGAACAGGTAGAAAGCGCACCGAACCGGGCCGGACTTCTTCACGCGCGTTCAGAGCACCCTGCAAGGCCTGCGCGGCTACCTGTGCGGCCGATAGCTTCGGCCCATCATGGTGGGCGGTTGCGGGTGTATCGACGACCGGTGGGAGCAGCTCGGTCACGCTAATGCCGAGTGGCGCGAATTGGCGACGAAGCGATTTCGACAGACTGTGCAAAGCTGCCTTCGATGCTGAATAGACGGGTGCGCGTGTCGCCGGTGCGAGCCCGTATCCGGAGCTCACGATCAGAATCGATGCGCGGAGGGCTCCGCGCAGGCCCGGCAGGAATTCGGCGATCAGGTTGATTGCGCCTTCGGTGTTGCTGCGCAGTTCGGCGGACAGGTCCGTGCTCGAAAGATCGCTGTGCGTGAAGTCGATCTCGCGCAGGCCCCCTGCGTTGCTGACGAGCAAGTCCACGGAGGGCGACATCGCAGCGACGTCTCTGGCGAACGCGCGAACCGCCAGACGATCACTTACATCGCAGACTGCGGTTCTCACGCCGGGCAGCTCTTTGGCCAGCGTCAGCAACTTGTCGGTGTCGCGGCCGCAAGCGTGCACCGTCCATCCTTGCGCATGAAGACGAGCGACCATCGCCTTGCCGATACCAGAGGAGCCGCCGCTGACCACGGCGGTACGCTTGAGTCCCGCAGTTGGTTTATCCATAGCCGGTCTCAACCTAGATTGAATGGGAAGGAAAAACGGCCCAGTACGGCGCGCGCCGCGTCCTCGGGGGTCCCGGATTCAAGGCGTACCGTCACAACCAGACTTTTGGATTGGAGGTCCTCGCCGACTGCAACGTCGCGGAATGACACCTGGGCCTCGCGCAAAGCGACTTCGAGTGCTTCTCGGATTTCTTGGTTTTTCAACGCGGGCTTGAAAATCTTTCCCACGCCGGTCAGCGGCATCTTGTCGATGATCCTGACTTGCTTTGGTAAAGCAGCGCGCTCGGCGATTTCCGTTTTGAGAAACTCTGCGAGTTCGCTTTCCGTTGCGGTCGCACCGACCTTGAGTTGGACGTAGGCCACCGGCAACTCACCCGCATGCGCATCGGGCCGGCCGACTGCAGCGGCGATTTCCACCGCAGGATGGCGGTGTAACGGATCCTCAATGATCAGAGGATCGATGTTGTGACCACCGCGGATGATCAGTTCTTTTTTTCGGCCTGTGAGCCAGAAGTAGCCTTGCTCGTCTCGGCGTGCCAAGTCACCGGTATTGAGCCAGCGAGCGCCATCGCCACAATCGATCCAAAGGCCCTTGTTTTGTTCGGGAATCCGATAGCCGATGAAGACATTGGCGCCCGAAACCACGAGCACGCCGACTTCGCCAAGCGCGCAGTCGCGCTGATAGGCGCCATGCTCATCTAGCAGTACGGCTTTCATCTGCTGGCCTGGAACGCGCAGGCCGATGGAGCCGATGCGCCGCTCGCCCAGTGGCGGATTCACGCTGCTTACACAGGTCGCCTCGGTCAGGCCGTAGCCTTCCAGGATCTTCAGGCCGGTACGTTCCTGGAACTGGCGGAAAACCTCGGTCGGCATCGGTGCTGCGCCGCAGAGTCCATACTCCAGACTTCCGATGTCACGGCTACCGACGGGTACCTGTAGCAACGCGGCGTAGAGCGTCGGCACACCGCTGAAAAAATTGATGCGGTGGGACTCGACAATTTCCCAGAATCGCTTGACCACACCTTCACCGCGATAGCCCTGCGGCGTTCCGAGGATCACATGCGCGCCTCTGGAAAACGGCAACAGCCCGGTCACCAGCACGCCGTTGACGTGGAAAAGCGGCAGGCCGCAGAACACCACCTTGCCGGCACCGATGCCATCGCCCAGGAATTGCGCCGCACTCCAGGCATTGGCGACTTCATTGCCGTGGCAGCGCATTGCGATCTTGGGTAGCCCGGTTGTGCCGCCGGTGCAGAAATACGAAGACTCGTCCTCGGCCGAGAAGCGGCGCCGGCTATTCAGTTGATGTGAGGCCTGCACGCGGATGCTGTGATCGAAGTCATGGATCTCGATCGGGCGCGGCACGACGCCACTGATGCCTTTGCGGCCGTGCAGGCGCGCAGTCTCGCGGCGCTGCATGAAACGTGCTGCAACGTGCTTGAGCCCGCGTACTCTATCCGGCAAGTTCACCAGAACCAGGTGCTTCAGCGACTTGATGCCCGGCAACTGCGGCTGCAGCTTCGACCAGAGATCCGTGCCTGGGAAAGGCGCGAGCGTCACCAGCACCGAGGCATTGACGGCCTTCAGAAGAGCAGCGATCGCCGGACCTTCCAGCAGCGGATTCAGCGCAGCGACGATACCCGTCGCCTGTCCGCCCCAGATCACGAAATGCGTTTCTGGCAAGTTGGGTAGCACGAAGGCGATGACGCTGTCCTTCTTCACTCCGATATCGTGAAAGAAGTTCGCCGTCTGCGTGATACGCGCCAGCAGTTCTTGATAAGTCCAGGTCTCAGGTTGGCGGTGTTCGTCCGTGGTCAGGAAGAAGCTCAGTGCCGGCGCCTGTGGGTTGAGGCTGGCACCCTCCATGATCATCTCGTAGGTGCTGGCCGGCAGATCTGGGGGCAAGCCTCGGCTTTCGGCTGCCTCGACGTCACGAATGTTGGCGATACCTTGCATGACGTCAGCTGCCGGCAACGATGCGGTTGCGCTGCAGACCGAGATCGATGCTGCGATCCGGCGAGTGGATGCTGGCCTCCACAATATCGCCAGGCTTTAGATACTGGGTTCTCTTCGATTGGACGCTGAGAAAAATCTCCCACTTTTTCTTGTCGGGCAGCAGCGCGCCGATCTTTTGCTTCAATGGTGAGGGAATGGATAGCGCACATCCCGCAGGCGTACCGGTGGAGAGAAGATCGCCGGGCTCGAAGTCGTGTACCGCAGACAACTCGGTGAGCGTCTCGGCAGGGCCGTAGACCAGGTTGGCTGTGTTGTCGTTCTGTCGAAGCTGTCCGTTCACCTTCAGCTGCAATTGCAGGTTCTTCAGTTTGCTGATGTCCGACGCATCCAGCAGTGTCAGCCAAGGCCCGATCGGGCCAAATGTGCGGAAGGACTTGCCCTTGTAGAACTGCATCTGCGGAATCTGAACATCACGCGCCGAGTAATCGTTGACGATCACGGCGCCTGCGACAAACTCATGCAGGTTTGCATCGGTGACCGTTACCGCAGCATGTATCGCCTTGCGCAGGATCAGGCCAAGTTCGATTTCGTAGTCGAGGAAGTGAACACCGCGCGGCTTGATCACCTCGGCGTCGGCCGCCACGATGCAGCTCTGTGCCTTGGTAAAGATCATGTTGTATTGCTTCGCATCGGGATCCATACCCGACTCGATCATGTGCTGGCGGTAGTTGGCCCCTTGGCACACGAACTGCTGATTCTGCGTCACCGGCGAGAGTAGCCTCACCGCGGACAGCTCCAGCGCCACACCGCCGTCGAGCTTGGCAAGCTCCGTCAGCGATGTGCTGCGGACGAAATCACCGGTGGTTGGAAAGTCACCCGGCACCGGCGTGATCCGGCTGCCGCGGATCACGCCCCACTGGGGGCGGCCTTGATGCTCGAAGCGGATGATGTTCAGAGGCATTGAGTGAACTCGTTGAGTGAAATCGGGCCGCAGGACGGGCTTCGGAGCGGCGATGTGAGGTGGTGCCGCATCACAGTCGCCGGGCGCGATACCGCTGCCTGCGACCACCAGCGTTGCGGCGCCAGCCTGAAGCAAGCGGCGTCGCGCCTCATTGGTGTGCTTGGCGCTGATCGCTGGACCTTCAGCCAAACAGCTTGGCCAGCGTGATCAGTTTGCTGATGCTGAGATCGGGGCTGTGCCGGAGGTTGTTAATCAGCGCCGCGATGGCGCGCAGCGTGAACTTGGGCTTGGTGAAACTCGCCGGCATCGGCTGACCCCACTGCGCCATCGCGCTGCGGCTTACCGCATGTACACCCATCGGGCGATCCGACGTGAACAAATCGCCGTCGCAGTAATGTTCGTGCTTGGCTCCCCACGGATCGTTCCAGTAGTCGAAGATCTGGCTGCCGAGGATGTGGCGACCCATGCCCCAGGCGTGTTGCCATCCCATCTCACGGAGCACTCGCTGGCCCATACCGACGGCATCGGCGTCCACGACCTCGAAGGCACTGTGGCTGTAGCGCGGCATGAAGCCCTGAGCCATTGCCAGGCTGTGGTGGTCGGTGGGCGTGTCGCCGAGATCGAGTCGGAAGAAGGTCACGGCTGGTGAGCCATCGGGCAGCACCTGCACGTCGCTGGGAATCAGGCCCAGGTGCTGGGTGTACCAAGCACTGGTGGCCTGGTAGTCGGCGACTTCGATGACCACATGACCGAGCCTGATCACATCGGGCGGCTTGGGTGCGGGTCGTTGCGTTTCGTTAATGCGCAGCGATGCGCCCGCGGAATTGAAGGGCAATGGGCGACGGTGCAGTAGTTCCTCTGCCGGCGTCTGACCCTGAATGGCTTCGACCCTGAATCCGGAAGGGTCGGTCAGCACCACGCGATCGCCGCCGCCGGGATGTGGGGCTGCTTCGATCGCACTGACACCGGGAAGCGTGGCGAGCTTCTCAAGGTCGGCACGACGGCTGATCGCAAAGCCCATCCCGACGAATCGGGCTTGTTTCGCACGATGCACGCGATAGCAGTACGGCGCGCTCGCGGCAGCGCGCAAATACAAGACGTCGTCAGTGCGCTTGGTGGGCACCAGACCAAAGTCGGTAAGGAAGTGCTCGGCCTCGTCGAGATTCGGCCGCTCGAAAATCAGGTAAGCCAGCGAGCTGGCTCTCACGGTCGGATGCGGGTGACGAGCCGGCTGGGCGGTGCGGAGCTCAGTCATGGCGTTGTTGAATTTCCGATGAGCCAGCTGCCGAAGGTTCGGTCTCGAAGGCGCGATTCGTTTGTTGCGGCAGCAACGCGGATGGAATCGGCATGCGTCCGATCGCGGGATACTCGATGCTGCCGAAATACAGGTACGGCCCCATTTCCCGGATGCTGGTGATCGGCGCGTATGCGCCGTCACCGTTGAACTGCAGGTCGGCGACGACCTTGCCGGTCGGGTCGAGTTTCAGGACCCAGGCATGCTTCGCCGGCTTCGGTCGGAGCATCGGTGGAATTCGGTAGACCAGCTTCAGCAGCCAGGGATGCGACAACGCGAAGTCGAGAGCCGGATCGCGCGGCGCGTACAGGGCTAGCCAGAAGCCATCACGTCCGTTGTAGCTGATGTTGTCCGGAAAGCCGGGTAGATTCTCGATGAAGGGCTCGCTCGTGCCGGCCTTCTCGCCCTTGAGCCAATAGCGCATCACCCGGTACTGCAGCGTTTCCGAAACCAGCAGGTAATCGCCATCCGGGCTGACCGCGACTCCGTTGGCCACATGCAGGCCATCCATCAACACGCGGGCGTCGGTCGCGTCGGGGTCCAAGCGCAGCAGCCGGCCGTAATTCCCATGCTCGAACACGTCCGCCATCATCATCGGCAGCCCGTACTTGGACGAGGCATCGCTGAAATAGATCGTGCCGTCCGCGCCTCGATCCAGATCGTCGGTCAACTTGAACGGCACGCCGTCTGCCTGTGTTGCCAACACGTCGACGGCGCCGCCGGCGATGCGCAGCAGGCCCTTTACGGCATCGGCAACGAGCACGCTGCTGCCGTCCGGTTCCGCGCGGGTGCCCCATGGGCGGCCCCCCGTATTGCCCAGCACTTCGGCCGCGCTGCCGTCGGCAGCAAAGCGCACGACGCGACCGTCGTCGAAGCCGGCATAGATGCGGCCCCGTGAGTCGAACGACAGGCCCTCGGGCCCGATGCCGAAGCCGACTGCCAGCTTTTCAATCCCTTTGAGTTCGTCGTTGTAGGGATAGGTTCTGGATGGCGGTGGCGGTGTCCACGGCTTGGGTGTTATCGGCACCGGCCAGAACAGCAGATAGGCCAGCAGTGGAATCAGTGCGACCGACAGGTACTTGATGAGCTTCACGGCGCTCCTTGTTCGAATCAGGAGCGGCGGACGTCATTCGATGGGCTGCGCAGTGCCGCAGGCGGTGTTGTCCACGTTTGCTGAAGTCGAAGCGGCTCGGCGCGCAACTTCAGCCGCGCCGCAGCTGTAACGTTGTGCCACAGCGACACCATCAGCTGTGCTTTGCTCGGCGACTCCGGAAACCGCCGCATTTCGCGCTCGGCCGGGACGTGCTCGGGCAGTATCCGCGGGAAAGCGGCGCCGCTGAGCGAGCCTCCGACCACCGAGTCGTGTCGGTAATGCACTGGCATGCGCTTGGACTTGGGAGCCCACACCACGTCATCGCCCGTCCAGCGCAGTGCCAGCGCGCGGCGCCGTCGGGTGCGATGGTGATTGCCATAGCTGCCATGCAGCGTTAGCGGATGGAACATCAAGATGTCGCCCGGTTCCATCTCCCAGTCGAGCAAGTCGTATTGGTCCGGGTTGGAGTTGATGTCCGGTATGTCGTCCATCGTCTCGTCGATGATCGCGGCGACGTAATCCGGTGAGACGGCCTTGAAGCGCTGCGGCCACTTGTGTGATCCGCGCACGTACATAAGGCCGCTGCTCTCGCGTGTGACCCGATCCAGCGGAATCCAGAATGACGTGATCTGCTCACCCCGTATCGGCCAGAACGACAAATCTTGGTGCCAAGGTGTCGGCGCATCGGCGCCTGGCTCCTTGACGAACATCTGGTCGTAGAAAAACCGCACCTGCTCCGATCCCATCAACTGCTTGGCCCAGTGCGCGAAGGGGCCGTAGTAGATGGCGTCGCGGATTTCGTCCGCGCGTTTCCAGAGGAACGTGTCCATCTGGTAGCCGCTCGTCTTGCGGGACATGAAGCGTCCTTGCGCCGACATGTTGGCTCTTGCCTTGTCGACGCCGGTCTCAATGAGCTTCAGCCAGTTGGGGTCGATGGCTCCCTTGATCATGACAACCCCGTCTTCGCGGTAGCGGTGTACTTCGTCGGGCGTGAGATGGCGATTGGGGGTGATGGCGAAGCTCATGAAGTCCTCCACAACGAACGGGTAGGAAGCGCTATGAATGAGACATTACTCAAGACTGATAAGTTTATCAATAAAGATGAATGCGTCTATGCTGGCGCGTACCCGAACTGCACAGCCCCTCGTCGTGAGTAAATCGGCCCCCCGTCCTCCCAAGGCTCCGTCCAAGACTTCTGCCGTCCTCGCTTCGGTGGTCGATGTCGGTCCAAATCAGGTCGAACGCGAGTCGCGCGGCGCGCGGCGCAAGCGCGAGACGCGCGAAAAACTGCTTGAGGCCGCTTTTCGACTGATGGCCGAGCGAGGCATGGATGCCGTGGCGATCAACGAAATCACCGAGGCTGCGGATGTTGGTTTCGGATCCTTCTACAACCACTTCGACTCCAAGGAGGCGATCTACGCCGTCCTGATGGACTCGGTTTTCGAGGGGTTTGGAGATGCACTCGAGGGTCTCGTCAGCCATATCGAGGACCCTGCCGAGGTGATCGCGATTTGCGTGCGTCACACCATCCTTCGTGCTCGTAGAGAGCCCTTGTGGGGACGGTTTCTGGTCCGGGAGGGCCATACGGTGCGGGTGCTGTCACGCGGTCTGGGCGTGCGACTGCGCCGTGATATTCAAAAAGGCGCAGTTCAAGGGCGCTTCAAATTGCCCGATCCCATGATGGCCTTTATTGCCATCGGCGGGACCGTGCTCGGCGCCATCGCCGTAGAGTTAGAGCTCGCGGGGGCATCCGCGACATTGATAACGCAGCTGGGGCTCGGTGGCGCCGACATCCCGGACCGGACCGCAGCGGTCGCTCTCTACAATCTTGGCCTGACGTTCGACGAGGCAATGCGGATCGCCTCGCGCCCCTTGCCGACCGTCAGTTAAACCGTGGCATCCGGTGCTCTTGGCACGTCTCAACGCTGAGGCGGCTCCACTCGGAGTTCGGTAGTCGCCGAGCTTGGTCAATGTCGAGTCGTACCTGCAGCCGCGCAACGGCGCCGCGGACCGTAGCGGACAGCGTCGATCCCGGCGTAGATTGCGACGCGTTAGGCGAGCGCCTTTGTTACCGTGTCGCGCTCGTTGCCATTACGCCCTGGATACGTGGATCTGCCTGCCACCCCCGCCGCACCGCGCCGCCGCCCGACCGAGGCTGAATTGCGTCTGTGGCCGTGGCTGCGTCGGCGCTTGCCCTCGCTGCGTTTTCGCCGCGATGACGTGCTGGGGCCGTATCGGGCCAGCTATGTGTGCCATGCGCCGCCGCTGGTGATCGACATCGAGGGTGACCGGCCGGGTGATGTCGACGCCGCTGCCCGCGCTGCGCGTTCCGCGTGGCTGGCCGGGCAGGGTTACCTGCAGCTGTGCTTCGGTGGTGCCCAGGTGCTGGACGATCCCGAGGCGGTGGCCGAGGCCATTGCGGCCGAGTTGCCGTGGCCGGACAACCCGCCGTGCGCGCTGCAGCCCGATGACGAGCGCTGGATGCGTCAGGCGCTGGCCGTCGCCGAACGGGCCGCGCAGGCTGGCGAGGTCCCGGTCGGTGCGGTGTTGGTCTCTGCTGACGGCGAGCTGCTGGCCGAAGGCTGGAATCTGCCGATCTCGCTGAATGACGCCTCGGCCCATGCCGAGATGCTGGCGCTGCGCCGCGGCGGCGAGCGGCTCGCCAATTACCGGCTCGCCGGCACGACGCTGTACGTAACGCTGGAGCCCTGTCTGATGTGCGCGGGCGCGATCATCCACGCGCGCGTGTCGCGGCTGGTCTACGCGGCGCGCGACGATAAAGCTGGCGCGGTCGACAGCGTCTACGACGTGATTGCGCGGCCGCGGCTGAACCATCGAGTGCAGTGGTGCGGCGGCGTGCTTGAAGCCGAGGCTGCGGCAATGCTGCGCGCGTTCTTCCAGCAGCGCCGCGATTCGCGTTGACGCTGTCGGGGGCGGGCTCTATCATTCGCGCCCCTTGGATGGTTAGCTCAGCGGTAGAGCATCGCCTTCACACGGCGGGGGCCACAGGTTCGATCCCTGTACCATCCACCAGTCGCCAAAAGACGCCCTCCGGGGCGTCTTTTTTTGTCCGCGTCGCACAGGTCCGCGTCACGCTGCGTCCATCGGCACGCGGGCGTCGCCCATGGCCGCGATGCCGCTGTGGTCCACCCATCTCGACGAGGTCCGCTGTGCGCTCAGCTGCCGCCGACGACCCGAGCAATATCAAGGCGCGCGCCTGGCCTGCGCTCGATGCGTAAGCCGCTCGACGGCCTGGCCATCGGCTTGATGGTGCTGCTGTGCGCCTGTTGGGGCTTTCAGCAGATCGCGATGAAGCTCGCCGCACCCGCCATCCATCCGGTGATGCAAAACGGCTTGCGCTCGGCGCTCGCCGCGCTGCTGCTGGTCGGCCTGATGCGGTGGCGGCGCGAGCCGTTCTCACTGCGGGATGGCCGTTTGGCGGCGGGTCTCGGCGCCGGTGCGCTGTTCGCCGGCGAGTTCCTGATGGTCGGATTGGGCTTGGGCTACACCACGGCCTCGCATCTGGTGGTGTTTGTCTACACGGCGCCGATCTTCACGGCGCTGGGTCTGCACGCCTTCGTCGCCGGCGAGCGGCTGCGCGGGCCGCAATGGGCCGGCGTGCTGCTGGCATTTTCTGGCATCGCGCTGGCGTTTTCGCGGGGCTTGGCGGCGCCGCTGGCGGACTCGTCGATGTGGATCGGCGATGCGCTGGGCATCGTCGCCGGCCTGATGTGGGCCGCGACGACGCTGCTGATCCGCGGCTCGTCCTTGTCCGAAGCGCCGCCGACCCAGACGCTGCTGTATCAGCTTGCGGTCGGTGCGCTGCTGCTGATCGCGGCCGGCGGCTTGATGGGGCAGTGGCAGGGCATCGTGATGACGCCGGTGGCCTGGCTCAGCCTGCTGTTCCAGGCGGTCATCGTCGCGTTTCTAAGCTTCCTGGCGTGGTTCTGGTTGCTGCGGCACTACCTGGCGTCGCGGCTGTCGGCGTTTTCGTTCCTGACGCCGCTGTTCGGCGTCGGCTTCGGCGTGCTGCTGCTCGATGAGCCGCTGGATCCGCGATTCGTCGGCGGCGCGCTGCTGGTGCTGGCCGGCATCGTATTGGTCAACGTGCGCCGCCGCAGCTGATCAGCGTCGCGGCGATCGGTTCGCGTGCTGGCGGCCCATTGCGGCGAAAGACGCGCGCTTCATCTGATCGGCCGCGCGCGTCGAACACACAGGGTGTCCATCGCGCCGATGTCCCGGATGCCCAAGATGAGTCGCCGATCGCGCCAGCCCGAAATCGAGAACCCGACCGTGCCATCGCCGGCGGGACGCCGTCCCGGCAAGCCGGCCGATGATGCCTGCCAGCTTTGTGCGATACCGCAGGCGTTGACGTTCCATCATTTGATACCGCGTCGCGTCCACGACCGACGCTGGTTCCGGGACCGCTACAGCTTGGCCGAGATGCGCTCGCGCGGGCTGTGGCTATGCCGTGGTTGCCACGACTTTCTGCACGACCACTACGACGAGCCGACGCTGGCGCGCCGGCTCGATACGCTGGACCGCTTGCGGGCCGAGCCGGCGATCGCCCGTCACATCGAATGGGCGTCTCGCCAGCGTCGGCTGCCGGCTCAGGCTGGGGCGTAGGCCTTGCACCAGCCCTTGGCGGCGACCAGTCGGCCGCCGAACGCGCCGCAAGGGGCGTAGCCGGCCTTTTCTTGGGCCTTGGCGTACAGCGCGCAGTTGCTGCAGACACTGCCCGGCTTGACGCCGGCGGCGGTCGCGTCAGCGGCCTTGAGTGAGCTGACGTTTTCGACATAGCCCAGCGCCTTGGCGGTCGGGTCGGCGACATCGAGCTTGGCGGCGTCGGCAGAGGCCGACAGCGGAAGGGCGGCGAGGGCGGCGCTGCCGCAGAGGCCTAGGAAAACGCGGCGGGTGGTGGTCGGCTGCATGGGGTAACTCCGGTTGGCTGGGCGATATCGCTTGGCTGACAGCAAGCTAACACAAAAGCTCTACAGAATCAGGGGTGATCGTATACAGAAGCTTTACATAACCTGATCTGTTCACGATGATGTCGCTCCAAGATGCTAACTGCATTGCCGGTAACCCCACCGGCTTTTTTATTTCGAGGAGAGACGCTGATGAACGCGAACCCCGGTGCCGAGTCACCTCTGCTGTTGGTGACGGGCGCGCGCGGCGGCATCGGCCGCGCCGTGGTCGCTGCTGCGCTCACCCAGGGCTGGCGTGTGGCGGCCGTGTCGCGCCGCAGCGTCGACGGCGATGCCGTCGCGGACGACCGTCAGCTCGACATCGTGGCCGACGTCAGCACAGCCGATGGCGCGCGCGATGCATTTGCTGCCGCTGCCGAGCATTTCGGCGAGGCGCCATCGCGGCTCTGCCATGCGGCCGGCAACGTGCGGCTGGGCGCCATCGAGCGCTGCACCGAGGATCAGTGGCGCCAGGTGATGGCCGCGAACCTCGACTCGGCCTTCTACACGCTGCAGGCGTATGGCAAGGCGCGCGGCGACGCGCCCGGTGGCGCCTGCGTGCTGTTCAGTTCGGTCGCGGCGCGGATGGGCACGCCGAGTCACGCGGCCGTGGCGGCCGCCAAAGCGGGTGTCGAAGGGCTGGTGCGTGCGTTGGCTGCTGACTGGGCGCCGCGTGGTTGGCGCGTCAACGGTATCGCACTCGGGCTGACCGAAACGCCGATGACCGAAGGCTTTACGCGCGGCGATCGTGCGCGTCAGGGCGTCACCGTGCAGTACCCGCTGATGCGGCTGGGTCGCGCGGCTGAAACTGCCGACTGGGCCATGCGCCTGCTCGATGCCGACGGCTGGACCACCGGCCAGATCGTGTCGCTGGACGGTGGTTTCAGCGCGGTGCGGCCGCTGGTCAAAGCGGTCTGATCGGCTCCGGGATGCCTTCGTGCTCGAGCACGTGCGACAGCGCGCGCTCGAGCATTTCACGGCATTGAGCGGTCGCTGAATACAGCAGCGCATGCAGTGAGGCGTCGGCGCTCGTCGCGCTTTCGCACTCGAGGCTGTACTGCTCGAATGCATTGAGCTTGCCGAGCAAATCGGCCAGATGATTCGGGCACTCGCAGCGGATCGTGCTCGACAGCCGCGACATGCTGACGAGGAACGCATCGTCGTAGCGGCGCGGCGCCGCCGGTTGCAGCAGTCGGCGCTCGCGCTCGTTGTCAGGCTGCAGATCAATCGCCATCCCTAACAGACAGATTCTCGCCAGCTGTGCCGGATCCGCGGGCGTCGGAACCGCGATCATGTTTTCCTGATCCAGACGCGCCAGCGTCTGCTTGGTCGCAAACCCGTACACGACAATCATCAGGCGCGCGCGCGTCAACACGCGCAGTTGGCGCAAGTGGCGGATCGCGGTGGCTTGCAGCGACGGCGCATCGACGATGACCACGTCGGCATGGCCTGCGTCGGCATAGCCCTCGCCCGGCATCGCCGGCAGCGTCGCGGACAGTGTTACGTCCTGGCGATGGTCCCACGCCATCTGCAGGCGGTCGGCCAAGCCACGGCCGCAGACCAGCACCTGACAGGCCTGTACCGCAGCCCGTACCGGACGAACGTTCGGCGTCGAACCGAGTCGCTGCTGCAGTTCGGCGTCGCTGAGCGTGGCGATCGTGCCGATCGCGTGCCCGGCGTCGACCGCGGTCTTGAGCAGGATCAGCCGGTCAATATCGGCTCTCGAGTAGAGCCGGCCGTTGGCGGCGCTGCGGGCGGGCGTGACGACGTTGTAGCGGCGCTCCCACATGCGGATCGTCGGAACCGGCATGCCGGTCAGCATGGAGACGGCTGCGATCCGGTACTGGCCGGCCGTGACGGCAGACGCGGCGGTCGCGGCAGGGGCCGCAGGGGCGGGGGGAGTCGAGGCGGGTACGACGGTCTTGGGCATCGGCGTTGACGGTGGTGCGTGACGGCATACAGCGAAGCCCCAGCCTATACAAAAGCGAGGCGAAATAAAATGTAATCGAAGTGTATAGGTTTTGAATGGAAAGTAGGTGTAGGATGTGCAGCTCTTAAACCCGAAACCAGGAATCAAGGCGATGGATGACTTTGCGCCCCTCTCTGCTGGCACCGTTGACGACGAGTTCGAGCCGGCAGCCGGCATTTCGCTGAGCCGTGGCGAGCATCACCTCGCCCCGCTTTACCGTGACCTGCTGCGCGGCGTCGGCGAGGACGTCAACCGCGAAGGCTTGGTCGGCACGCCGCAGCGCGCCGCCAAAGCGTTCGAATTCCTGACCCAGGGCTACACGCAGGACATCCAGGCCCTGCTCAACGGCGCGGTGTTCGAGTCCGCCAACCGCGACATGGTCATCGTTCGCGACATCGAGTTCTACTCGCTTTGCGAGCACCACATCCTGCCGTTCTACGGCAAGGTGCACGTGGCCTATCTGCCGGCCGGCAAGGTGATCGGCTTGTCGAAGATCCCGCGCATCGTCGATGTCTTTGCGCGCCGCCTGCAGATTCAGGAGAACCTGACCGAGCAGGTTGCCCGCTGCGTGCAGGAAGTCACTGGCGCCAAGGGTGTGGCCGTCGTCGTCGAAGCCCGTCACATGTGCATGCTGATGCGCGGCGTCGAGAAGCAGAACAGCTCGATGGTCACCAACACGATGCTGGGCCAGTTCCGCGAGAACGAGAATGCGCGCATGCAGTTCCTGCGCTTTCTGCCGAACGTGATCTGAGCGGCTTCACCGCCGATAAAAAGCCGCTGGCGCGAGCCAGCGGCTTTTTTGTTGGGTAGGCGTCGGCCAGTGCCGCGCCCGGGCTCAGGCTGCTTTGGCAAACTCCAGGTTGCCGTCACGCACGGTGACCTCGACGTGGTCACCGTTGGCGAACTCGCCGTTCAGAATGTGTCGCGCGAGCGGGTTTTCGACCATGGTTTGAATCGCGCGCTTCAGAGGCCGCGCGCCATAGATCGGGTCGTAACCGGCCTCGGCAAGGCGGTCGAGCGAGTTGTCGCTGAACACCAACTCGATGCCGCGCTCGGCCAGCCGCTTGACCACATGCTGAGACTGCACGCGCGCGATCGACCGGATCTGCGCCGAGCCCAGCGGATGGAACACGACCGCTTCATCGATGCGGTTGATGAATTCGGGGCGGAAATGCTGGCCGACCACGGTCATCACCGCCTCGCGGATCGCCGCGTAGTCCTTGCTGCCGGACTCGGTGCTCATCATGTCCTGAATCAGTTGCGAGCCGAGATTGCTGGTCATCACGATCACGGCGTTGCGGAAGTCGACCGTGCGGCCCTGGCCGTCGGTCAGGCGTCCGTCGTCGAGCACCTGGAGCAGGATGTTGAACACCTCCGGGTGCGCCTTTTCGGTTTCGTCGAGCAGGATCACCGAGTAAGGCCGGCGCCGCACCGCTTCGGTCAGCTGGCCGCCTTCCTCATAGCCGACATAGCCCGGCGGCGCGCCGATCAAGCGTGCCACGCTGTGCCGCTCGCCGTATTCGCTCATGTCGATGCGCACCATCGACTCTTCCGTGTCGAACAAGAAATTCGCCAGCGCCTTGCACAACTCGGTCTTGCCGACACCGGTCGGGCCCAGAAACAGGAACGAGCCGATCGGACGGTTCGGGTCCGCCAGGCCAGCGCGCGAGCGACGGATCGCGTTGCTGACGGCGGTCACGGCCTCGTCCTGGCCGACGACGCGCTGGTGCAGCGCCTGCTCCATCCGTAGCAGCTTGTCGCGCTCGCCTTCGAGCAGCTTCGATACCGGGATGCCGGTCCAGCGCGACACGACTTCACCGATTTCTTCCTCGGTGACGCTGTTGCGCAGCAGTTTGAACTTCTGCTGCCGTGCCGGCTCGGCACTCGATGCAATACGCTTTTCCAGCTCGGGAATGCGGCCGTACTGCAACTCGGCCGCACGCGCCAGATCGCCGTTGCGACGCGAGGTGTCGGCTTCGAGCTTGAGTCGCTCCAGTTCTTCGCGCAGTCCGGCGGACCCGGTGACGCTGGCCTTTTCGGCTTTCCAGGTTTCTTCCAGGTCGCTGTATTCGCGCTCCTGGCGCGCGATCTCTTCTTCCAGAGCGGCCAGCGATCGGCGCGCGCCGTCGTCTTTTTCTTTCTTCAGCGCCTCGCGCTCGATCTTCAGCTGGATCAGCCGGCGGTACAGGCGGTCGAGCGCTTCGGGCTTGGAATCGATCTCGATGCGGATTCGCGACGCGGCTTCGTCGACCAAGTCGATTGCCTTGTCGGGCAGATTGCGGTCTGTGATGTAGCGATGGCTGAGCTTGGCAGCCGCGATCAGTGCGCCGTCGCTGATGTCGACGCCGTGATGGACTTCGTAGCGTTCCTTCAAGCCGCGCAGGATGGCGATGCTGTCTTCGACGCTGGGTTCGCCGACCAGCACCTTCTGGAAGCGCCGTTCCAGCGCTGCGTCTTTTTCGATGTATTTGCGATATTCATCGAGCGTGGTGGCGCCGATGCAATGCAGTTCGCCGCGCGCCAGTGCCGGCTTGAGCATGTTGCCGGCGTCCATCGCGCCATCGGCCTTGCCGGCACCGACCAGCGTATGTATCTCGTCGATGAACAGGATCACGTTACCTTCGGTCTTGGCCAGATCGCCGAGCACGCTCTTCAGGCGCTCCTCGAACTCGCCGCGGAACTTGGCACCGGCGATCAAGCTGCCCAGGTCCAGGCTCAGCAGGCGGCGGCCTTTCAGCGACTCGGGCACTTCGCCATTGATGATGCGCTGTGCCAAGCCTTCGACGATTGCGGTCTTGCCCACGCCGGGTTCGCCGATCAGCGTCGGATTGTTCTTGGTGCGTCGGCTCAGCACTTGGATCACGCGGCGAATTTCCTCGTCACGGCCGATCACCGGGTCGAGCTTGCCGTCGCGTGCACGCGCGGTCAGATCGATCGTGTACTTGTCGAGCGAGTTGCGGTTCTCTTCGGCGTTGGCCGAGTCGACGCGTTCGCCACCGCGCAGCTTGTCGATCGCGGCGGTTAGGCTGTCCTTGCGTGCGCCGGACTCGCGTAGCGCGCGGCCCAGCGCCAGCTTGTCGTCGAGTGCGGCCAGCAGAAACAGCTCGCTGGCGATGAAAGGGTCTTTGCGTTGCTGCGCCAGCTTGTCGGTCAGATTCAGCAGTCGCGCCAGTTCAGGCCCGACGGTGATCTCGCCGGTGGCTTGGCTCAGCGTCGGCAGCGCGTCGATCGCCAAGGCGATGCGGCGGCGCAGCGCCGGCACGTCGACACCGGCCGTCTGCAGCAAGGCCGCCGTTCCGGAATCGTCCTGATCGAGCAGCGCCGCCATCAGATGCAGCGGTTCGATCGCGGTATGATCCCGGCCGACGGCCAGGCTCTGTGCGTCCTGCAAGGCTTGCTGGAAGCGGTTGGTCAGCTTGTCCATGCGCATGAGCACGGTCCTCGTGAATGTTTCAAGTTGCACTGTATGTGGGCGCGGCGAGGGGCCTTTCAAGCCGAGCGTCAAGCCGCGTGCAGCCTGAGGCGCGTCCGTATACTGCGTGTTGACCCCGATCAATCCATGGCATAAGCCGAGGACGCCTTCGACGATGAGCCTGCCGCTGCCGATCACCGATGCCACCGTCGCCGCGCTGGTTGCCGACTCGGCCGCGTTCAAGCAGCGCATGCTCGCCGACCGCGCGTTGTTGTCGGCGACCGCGACCGTGGCGCAGGTCTGCGTCGATGCCTACCGCGCCGGCAACAAGCTGCTGATCGCCGGCAACGGCGGAAGCGCGGCCGATGCCCAGCATTTCTCGGCCGAACTCGTCGCCCGCTTCGAGTTCGACCGGCCGGGCTTGCCGGCGATCGCATTGACCACCGACACCTCGGCGCTGACCGCGATCGGCAACGACTACGGCTACGAGCGGCTGTTTTCGCGACAGGTCGAAGCCTTGGCGCGTCCCGGCGACGTGTTCGTCGGTTTGAGCACCTCGGGCAACTCGCGCAACGTGCTCAAGGCGATGGAGCAAGCGCGCAGCCAGGGCGTGATCTGCGTTGCGCTGTGCGGGCAGGGTGGTCGCATCCACGAACTGGCCGATCACGTGCTGGCGATGCCGTCGACGCACACGCCGCGGATCCAGGAAGGGCACGGCCTGATCGTGCACATCTTGTGCGCGATGATCGAGTCGGCATTGTTTGCCGCCGAGCACCAGCCGGAACCGACCGCCTGAGCCCGGTCATTCGCTGCTGCCACGCCATGCGGCGCACTCCATGATGGCGCAGTTGCGGGATCGACTGCGCCTGAATCCCAAGCTGATCGGTGGCATCGGCCTGCTGTTGCTGGCGATGTTCGCGTTTGCCCAGAACATCTGGCGGACGACGGCGACCGAAGCCTACGTCAATGCGGCGCTGGCCACCGTGGCGTCACCGATCCCGGGTCGAGTGGCCGTGGCCTTGCCGGCGCTCGGTAGCCGTGTTCCAGCCGGATACGAACTGCGCGTCGAAGACGATCGTGCCGATCAGGCTCCGAGCGTCGACATCGACAACAAGCTCGCCGAAACCGAAGCGGATCTCGCCAACGCGGAGTTGAAGATCGACGCGCTGGATCGGTCGCAGCGCGAGTTCCGTCGTTACGCCCAGGATTTCGGCCGCGCCAAAACCGGCTTTCTGGATCAGCGCATCGCGCAAGCCCAGGCCTTGGCCGAAGCGCGCCGCGCCGCGCTCGATCAGGCCACCGACGATCTGACACGGCTGCAGCAACTGCCGGAGCGTGCGCTGGCGGTGCGCGACATGATCATCGCGCAGACTCGGGTAACGGCGGCGCGCAATGACCTCGCCGCACAGCAGGCCGAGGTGCAGAGCCTGATCATCTCGCGCGAGGCGCTGGGCAAGGGCGTGCAGATCAGCGACGGTCTGCCCGACCGCACGTACTCGGATCAGCGTGCCCAGGAACTGGCGCTGCTGCTGGCGACCGAGAAGGCGCGCCGGCAAAGCCTGACGGCCTTGCGCGACACGCTGCGTGCGAGTCAGCGATCCAGTCGTGATGCCTTGCAGCGAAAGCGCGACGCGCGCATCACGGTGTCCGACGGCGTGGTCTGGCGGCGCACGCCGGACAACAGCTTCATCGCAGCGGGCGGCGCGCTGGGCGCCGTGGCGCTGTGTTCCGAAGTCGTTCTGACCGCGACGCTGACCCGTCGCGACTTCCAGCGCGTGTTCGTCGGTCAAGCCGTCGACGCCAGTGTCCGCATCGAGACCGGCGAGCGGATCGAACTCAGCGGCAAGGTGATCACGCTGACCGGCCCGACGATTGAAAATGTGCAAGGCATGGCGATCCCATTCGGCCGTGCTTCGAGTGCCGACGGCTACGGTGTCGTCGTGCGGCCCGATCAAGCCGCGCGGCTCGGCTGCCGGATCGGCGCGCAAGCCAAGCTCGATTTCCGTCGCGGCGGTCCTCGCAACCAGGGCGGCTGATCGTGGACGTGATCAGCGTGCTGGCACCGGTGATCTTCGTCATCGGTCTGCTGCTGACCTTGTTCGGCTTGCGTCAATCGCGTTGGGTGCCGCGCATCCGTGACGAGAACCGCAAGCTGCGGCCGTGGATCTTCGGCCTGCTGGCCGTGTTGCTGGCCCGCTACCTGATCTGGCGGCTGACCCAGACCCTGCCTCCGTTCGAATGGTCGTTCGTCGGTCTTTGGCCCTATCTGTTTCTGTTGTTCGAACTCGCCAGCGTAGCGATGACCTTGATCACCTACGTCACGCTATCGCGCCACACCAACCGCACGCCCGAAGTCGAGCGAGGCCTGCCGCTGCTGAAGGCGCGACCCGCGTACAAGGTGGCCTTGCTGATACCGACCTACAACGAGCCGCTGGTCGTGCTCGAGCGGACGATCCTCGGCGCCTTGGTGCAGGACTATCCCGATGTGCAGGTTTGGGTCCTGGACGACGGCAAACGCGACTGGTTGCGCGACTACTGCGCTGCTGCCGGTGTCTCCTATGCCACGCGCGTCGGCAATGCCGGCGCCAAAGCCGGCAACATGAACGCGGGTCTGGCGTCGATTCGTGCGACCGGGTTTGAGCCGGATTTTTTGGGCGTGCTCGACGCTGATTTCGTCGCCACGCCGGGCTTCATCCGCCGCTGTCTGGCGCTGCATCTGCTCAACGATAATGCCGGCATCGTCCAGACGCCGCAGCACTTCTTCAATCCCGACCCGATCCAGATGAATCTGGCGCTGTCGGGCATGGCGCCGGATGAGCAGCGCTTCTTTTTCGACGAGTTGCTGCCGGGCCGAGACGGTTGGGGCACCGCGTTCTGCTGCGGTACTTCGTCGGTGATCCGCACGGCGGCAGTCGATGCGATCGGTGGCTTTCCGATGGACAGCGTCACCGAAGACATGTTGATGTCGATGCGGATGCGCGAGGCCGGCTACGAGACGCTGTATCTCAACGAGCCTCTGACGACCGGCCTGGCGCCCGAGGGCTTGGGCGAATACATCGTCCAGCGGCACCGCTGGTGCTTGGGCCTGATGCAGATCATTCGCGATCATTACAACCCGTTGTCGCGCCGGCATCGTCTGCGCTTGATGGACCGCGTGCATCTGCTCGACACGTTCATGTACTGGGCGCTGTCGTTCCCAACGCGCTACCTGTTCATGGCGGCGCCGGTGTTCTACTGGCTGACCGGCCTGCTGGTGATCCAGGCGGATATGCCGAGCATGATGGTCTATCTGCTGCCTTGGCTTGTGCTGCACATGACGGCCATGACCTGGATCACCCGTGGGTCGCTGCAGCCGGTGCTCAACGACGTCACCCAGTTGCTGATTGCGCCGGCCGCGATCCACGCCACATTTACCGGTCTGTTATCGAACAAGAAGCATAAGTTCGCGGTGACGCCGAAAGGATTGACCGGCACCGAAATCACGATCGACTGGCGCGCGCTGACGCCGGTGCTGATCTTCCTGGCGCTGAATCTGCTGGGCCTGGTGCTGGCGCTGATGCCGCAGGTGCAGCCTGAGCTCGACTCGGCGCCGCGACTGGTCAACCTGTTCTGGATCGTCGTCAACGTGTTGGTGCTGAGCATGACCGCCGCGGCTTGCGTCGAACTGCCGCGGCAGCGGACGCAAGAGCGTTTCGATTCCGGCGATCAGCGTGCGCATTTGGTGCTGGGCTCCTCGTCCTTGCCGGTGGCAGTGCGCGACCTGTCGTTGGGCGGCTGCAGCCTGGCGCTGGACATCGCGCTACCCGACAGCGGCAGTAGTACGGCGCCCGTTACGCTGCGGTTTGCTGCGCATGAGAGCTACCGTGTGCTGCGCGTCCGCGCCGGCGTCGTCGACGGCCGCAGCGTGCTTGGCTGTCGCTTTGTCGATCTCGACCTGGACCAGCAGCAGAATCTGGTCCGGCGTATTTATGGGGCCGGCGACGGACGTCTGCGGCACGACAACGACACGCTCGGGCTGCTCGGCACGATGTTCCGCCGCCTGTTCAAACCGTCGGCGGACTGATCTCGTCCACGCGACCTGGCGGTGCGCCGCGCGGCGGCGCTTCAAATCAGCTGGCTGACCGTGTACGACGGCAGGTGCAGCGAGGCAGCCAGTTGCAGCGCGGCACGCAGCTTGGTCGGGCGGATCACGTAATCCTCGTCGGATTCGGCGATGCGATGCGCGAACAGCGACAGCACCAGGCCCTGCGACTGCGCCTTGCGCATCGTTGCGTGCAGGAACCCATCATTGGCGTATGCATTGTCCAGGCCGAGTGCATGGTGTAGCGGCTCGCCGCTGCCGATACGGTGGTAGATCGTCCGCAGCCGGTGCGGCGGCAGGTAGCGACGCCGGTAGCCGATGCTGCGCAAGTGCGAGAAGTGCTGCAGCACGGCAGCGTCATACTCGCCGCTGCGGTGCCCGTACGGAAACGCATAGCTGCCGGCCTGCAGTCCGACTTCACGCAGCGCACGTGCCGCCGGAATCACTTCCTGCGCGAGATACTCGTCGATGCGGGCGGGGTCGGCGTTGTAGTGCCGGGTCACGCTGCGATGTCGATAGCCATGCGAGCCCAGCTCGTGGCCGTCGCGCGCCAACTGCAACAGTAGGTCACGCTCGGCCGAATGCATTCGGTCCAGGCCGCGGACAAAAAACGTTGCCTTGACGCCGAACTCGTCGAGCAGGCTGCGGTATTGCCACCAGCTGTCGACGTGGTCGTCGTCGAAGCTCAAGCAGATGCCGGGCCGATGCGGAGCACCGGGAATTGGGGACCCTTCCCATGTGGGGTCCTGAAGCTGATCTGACACGCGGTAAATCCATTAGCGCGCTGCGAAGTGAACGCTTGTGCAGTCTAATCGGCGAACGCCATCCGTGCCGCAGTGCGGCCGTCGCAGTTGCTAGCGGGTGGCGGCAGCCGTCAACGTGTTCTGCATCAACATCGAGACCGTCATCGGTCCGACGCCGCCGGGGACCGGCGTGATCCAGGCGGCGCGCTCGCGCGCCACGTCGAACTCGACATCGCCACACAAGCTGCCGTTGTCGAGGCGATTGATGCCGATGTCGATCACGGTGGCGCCCGGTGCGATCCAGTGGCCGCGGATGAAACCAGGCTTGCCGACGGCCGCGACGACGATTTCGGCGCGGGCGACTTCGTCGGCCAGATCGCGCGTGAAGCGGTGACAGATCGTCGCCGTCGCGCCTGCCAGTAGCAGTTCGAGCGCCATC
Source organism: Hydrocarboniphaga daqingensis (assembly GCF_900129825.1). Taxonomy (GTDB): domain Bacteria; phylum Pseudomonadota; class Gammaproteobacteria; order Nevskiales; family Nevskiaceae; genus Hydrocarboniphaga; species Hydrocarboniphaga daqingensis. The sequence continues at coordinate 302,060 of NZ_FQWZ01000004.1, forward strand.
GGGCGTCCGACGTGGTTGCTGGCACCGACGACAACGGCGCGGCGGCCGTAGAACGACTCGCCGCTGCGCTTGAGCATCTCGATGACGCCATAAGGCGTGCACGGGCGCAGCACCGGCAGCCGCTGTGCCAGGCGCCCCAGGTTGTAAGGATGAAAGCCGTCGACGTCCTTGTCGGGCCGGATGCGCTCGATCACGGTGGTGGTGTCGATCTGCGCCGGCAGCGGCAGCTGCACCAGAATGCCGTCGATGTCCGGGTCGGCGTTGAGGCGGTCGATCTCGGCCAGCAACTGCTGCTGGCTGATGTCGGCGCCGAACTGCAGCGGCACCGAGCGGATGCCGGTGCGGACGCAGGCATTGCGCTTGTTGCGCACGTAGACGTGGGAGGCGGGATCGTCACCGACCAGCAGCGTCGCCAGAGCCGGCGCGCGATGGCCAGCAGCGACGCGGGCCTCGACCTTGGCCGCGATCTCGCTCTGCAGGGATTCGGCGATCGACTTGCCGTCGATGAGTTGGGCGCTCATTGAACCTCGGGCAGTGCGATGCAGGGAGTGAACAAGCGATCAAAATGAAAAAAGCCGGCAGAGCCGGCTCATCATGGCAAAGCAAGTGGTGGGTTGCCAGGGACTCGAACCCCGAACCTACTGATTAAGAGTCAGCTGCTCTACCATTGAGCTAGCAACCCCTTGCTTGATGCCCCTCGACCTCGATTGGGGTGACCGACGGGGCTCGAACCCGCGACAACCAGAATCACAATCTGGGACTCTACCAACTGAGCTACGGCCACCGTTGAGGGCGCGCATCATAGCCAAAACATCGCGGATGGGAAAGGTTTTTTTGCGTTCTGCCCAAATCGGCTCGATGCGGCCCGCAGCAGCGAGCCGGAGCCGGGCCGATAACCGCGCCGGCAACCAGCCCCCGACTCCGCTCGATGACCGGGCTACTGCCGGATCTGGCTGATCTGCAGCACCGGTTGCGCATTCGTGAAGTTGGGCAGATCGCCCATGATTTCCGCGGCATGCGGGCCGAATGCGCCCTGGAACGCCTCGACCGAGTCGAAGTACATATGCGCCGCGGCCATGAACGGTGCCGGCGCGCCGGGTGCGCCGCCGGCCAGGCCTTGGTCGATCTCGGCCTTCTTCATCGCCGCACCGAGGCGCTGACCGACCAGCGGGATGTGCGTGGCGAGGTAGTAATCCATGTCGAACCGGCTACTGGCGCCGGCCGGGTAGAGCACGCTGACTTTGATCATTGGTTTTCTCCGTCGTTGGGGGGCTGTAACGGCAAGCACGACAGCCTGCGCGTCAGTGGCGGCCCGCGTCACCACCCGAGCGGTCGATGTACGGCACTTGGACGTCTCCCAGCCCGGCGCGCATCGCCGCCTGCTGCTCGGCGGGTAGCGCGAGCAAGTCGGCTCGCCGGTAAGGCCGATCGGAGCAGCGCTGGTCGTAGTCGGCTTTCAGCGCGTTCAAGGCATCAATCTGCGCCACCAGGGTCGCCAGCCGGGCATTGAGCGCCTTGGCGCGCTGCTGGTTATCGAGGCGCCGCTGATGCAGGTCGAGGCCGGCCTTGAGGTTGTCGCGCTCGATGCGCGCGTCCTCGGCGTCCAACTCCGCCGTGCGGCGGTTGATCGCATCGCGCTCCCGTTCGATGGCCTCGCTCTGCGCGGTCAGCGCCGGTGAATCCTGTCGAAGCTGGCTGACCTGGCGCGCACACTGTTGGAGCTGGGATGCGGCCAGTGCGTCGGCCGCTTTGGCCGCTTCCGGCATCAAGCCAGCCGCAGCGCCCGACAACAGCATGGCGGCCCTCATCGTGGCGGCCTTGTAGATGGTCATCATGTCCTCCGCTGATCCGGCCGTCACCCGGCCCGCAGCGGACTCTATTTGCGTTTCAGCGCATCGGCCAGTGCCGACCCCAGCGAGCCCACGACCGGCGCGGCGGGTTTGGCCGGCGGGCGCGTGCCGCGGCGCTCGGGCGCGCGGCCGGCGTCGCCGCGCGAGGCGACAACGCCGGCCGTGCTGCCGTCGTCCTTCTTCATCGACAACGCGATCCGCTGGCGCTTGATGTCGACGTCGACGACGCGAACCTTGACGATCTGGCCGGCCTTGACGACCTCGTGCGGGTCTTTGACGAAGCGGTCGGCCAGCTGCGACACGTGCACCAAGCCGTCCTGATGCACGCCGATGTCGACGAAGGCGCCGAACGCGGCGACGTTGGTCACCGTACCTTCGAGCACCATGCCGGGTTTCAGGTCGGCCACTTCGTTGACGCCTTCGGCAAAGCTCGCGGTGCGGAACTCCGGGCGCGGATCGCGGCCCGGCTTTTCGAGCTCACCGAGGATGTCGCGCACGGTCGGCAAGCCGAAGCGCTCATCGACGAACCGGCGAGGGTCGAGCTGTTTGAGTGCGGCACCGTCGCCCATCAGGCTGCGCAGGTCGCGGCCGCAAGCCTGGACGATGCGCCGCGCCACCTCGTAAGCCTCGGGATGGACCGACGAGGCATCAAGCGGCTCGGCGCCGTCGCGAATCCGCAGAAAGCCGGCGCACTGTTCGAACGTCTTCGGACCCAGTCGCGACACGTCGAGCAACTGCTTGCGTGTCAGGAAGCGGCCGTGTTGATCGCGGTACGCAACGATCGATTCGGCCAGCGTCTGACCCAGGCCCGACACGCGCGCCAGCAGCGAGGCCGATGCGGTATTCAAGTCGACACCGACCGCATTGACCGCGTCCTCGACGACCGCATCGAGTGAGCGCGCCAGCCGGTACTGATCGACGTCGTGCTGGTACTGCCCGACGCCGATCGACTTGGGCGTGATCTTCACCAGCTCCGCAAGCGGGTCCTGAAGGCGGCGCGCAATCGACACGGCGCCGCGCAGCGTCACGTCCAGCGTGGGGAATTCCGTCGCCGCGACTTCGGACGCCGAATACACCGATGCGCCTGCTTCGCTGACGACGACGCTGCGCGGCCGCGGCTCGGGCAGCAAGGGCAGCAAGTCGGCGACGAGCTTTTCGGTCTCGCGGCTGGCGGTGCCATTGCCGATCGCGATCAGCTCGATCCGATGCTGCTTGATCAGCCGCGCCAGTTCGGCTTGCGCGCCGCGCACGTCATTGCGCGGCTGGAATGGATAGATCACCGCCGTATCGATCAGCTTGCCAGTGGCATCGACGGCGGCGACTTTGACGCCCGTGCGGATGCCCGGATCCAGACCCAGCGTCGGTCGCGTGCCGGCCGGCGCCGCCAGCAGCAGGTCCTTCAAGTTGCGGGCGAACACGTCGATCGCCTCGCTCTCGGCGCGCTGACGCAGTTCCATCATCAGGTCGACCGACAAATTGGTGTGCAGCTTGACGCGCCAGGTCCAGCGCACGACATCGAGCAGCCACGCATCGGCCGGACCGCCGTTGGCGCGGATCGACAGTGTCTCGGCAATCATCTGCTCGACCGGCTTGATCGGCGACGGATCGTCGGCGTCGATCTCCAGATCCAGCATCAGCACGTCTTCATTGCGGCCACGCATCATCGCCAGCGCACGGTGACCGGCGACCTTGGCCCAGGGCTCGGCGTGGTCGAAGTAGTCCGAAAACTTCGCGCCGGCTTCTTTTTTGTCGTCGAACACGCGCGAGCGCAGCATGCCGCGTTCGCGCAGGTGCTGGCGCAAGCGGCCGAGCAGCGCTGCATCTTCGGTGAAGCGCTCCATCAGGATGTCACGCGCGCCCTCGAGTGCGGCCTTGGCATCGGCAACCTCGCCGACGACGAACGCGGCGGCCGCTTCGACCGGCACCTGCTGACGGTCAGCCAGCAGCAAATCGGCCAGCGGCTCCAGGCCGCGCTCACGGGCGATCTCGCCGCGCGTGCGCCGCTTGGGCTTGTACGGCAGATACAGGTCTTCGACTTCGGCTTTGGTCGTGGCCGCGAGCAGCTTGGCTTCGAGCTCGTCGGTGAGTTTGTTCTGGCTGCGGATCGACTCGATGACCGCGTCGCGACGGTCCTCCAACTCGCGCAGATACGCGAGGCGCTCTTCGAGTTTGCGCAGCTGCGTATCGTCGAGGCCACCGGTGGCTTCCTTGCGATACCGCGAGATGAACGGGACCGTCGCGCCTTCGTCGAGCAAGTCGACGGCAGCTTCCACTTGTCGCGGCTGCGCGCCGATCTCGTCGGCGATCGACTTGATGATGTTCAGGCGGGTGCGTTCAGCGTGTGCAGCAGCGTTCATGCGAACCAGCGGTCGAGGCGAGGGCGGCGACGATAGCCTGCGCCCGACGCAGCGCCAAGGCTGGTTCTACGCGCCGCAAGCTGCTAGGCGCTACGCCAGCTGCCGCTGGGTCGCCGCCGCGTAACGGCAGCGTTTACTTGAACAGCTGGAAGTTCAGTTCCAGATAGACGAAGTCACTGTCTGGTGCCGGTCCGGTGTTGCGCGTGAACTCGCCCGGAAAAAAGTGCGTGTAGCCGCCTATGATTTCGAGATACGGGCTGCTGCGCCAACGCACCCGCGTGTCGGCTTCGTGGCCGATGAAGTCGCCGCTCTGCCCGGTGCGATCGCGGCGCGAGGCCACCGACCAGGAATCGGTGTCCGATTCGAGGAAGAACGCGCTGTAGCCAGCTTCCCACTGCAGGTCGCGGCTGGGCCGGGTTTCGACACGCAGCTTGGGCGTGATGATGTTTTCCCAGATGTGATAGTCGTTGGCGGACCACGGCCGACCGAAGCCGAACAGCCGGTTGAAGCGGTTGTTCTCGTCGTCATTGGGATCGCGATCGCCGCTGGCATAGCCGATCGATGCGCTATAACGCGGCTTCCACGGCCGCGTATCGGTGTAGCCGACTTCGACGACGCCGGCGTGCGCTTGCGTGTCCAGCGCGGCACTGTGGCCTGCCTGCACGGCAAAAGTGGCGTCGTAGTCGAAGCCTGATGTAAACACGCCGTAGCCACGGACGCCGTAGGTGTACACGTCGCGATCCAGCGGCGTGCTGCCGTTGCGATGCTCCTCGAGCAGCATCGCGAACGGCTGCAGCGTTACTACTTGCTGCCAGCCTGAGTACGAACCGATGGCCGCGTAGAACCAGCGGCCCTTGTCGTCGTTGTCGGGCTCATCCGCGTCGAGCAGTACCGGCTTGACCGCGAGCAGATCGAGCCAGCCGATGCCGTTGTGTGAGCCGAAAACCGCGCGAAAGCCTTCGAAGTTATTGGTCGTGTTGCGCCACGGGTTGCGGCTGATCAGGCGCCGATCGAGATACTCGAAAGCCAGGCGTCCGACCTGCAGCCGCACGGGCTCACCCGAGCCGAGCCAGTCACGACCGTACAGCTCGGCATAGGCCTGCAGAATGTCGAGCTTGTCGATGTCGCGCGTCGTATTCGGGGCATCACTGTTGACGATGCGCGCATCCTGAAGCTCTACGCCCAATCTCAGCGGATCGATGATCCGGTCGACGCCGACGAACAACCGCGAGCGCAGCAGCAGCGGTTGGTCGCTGTCGGTGCCATTGCGGTAGTCATGGTGGCGCAGCTCGAAGCGCGCCCGGTAATCGGCGCCGACCTGCAGCCAGTCCAGATCGCTCAGCGATTCATACCCGGTTTCGGATGCGCGGCGCACATAGCGCGGCGGCTCGGATTCGTTGCGGGTGCCGTAGCCGCGCGATTCGATCGGTTTGAAGGGGGCGGCCGTCGCATCGTCGGCACTATGGGCGGAGCCGATGACGCCAGCGGCGAGAACGATCGCGATCACTCGATTTCGAGTCGATCGGGCAGTACGGTTCAAAACGGTCTCCAGAATGGGCGGGTGAGTGGGCCCGTCGTTAAAGCATAACGACCCAAGGATCGTCCTCCCAAATAACCAACCGGCATAAGCTGAGAAGCGGCGGGGCCATGACAAAGGGCCCCGCAGGGCCCTTTGTGGTGACGCCACGCGACGGATCGTTCTAGAACGAGGCGCGCAGCGTGATGCCGAACGTGCGGGGGTCGCCCGGCTGGCCGACGAACAGGCCCGATCCGCCCGGTGCCGCCGACAGCAGTTCGTAGTAGTCCTTGTCGGTCAGGTTGCGGACCCAGAAGAACGCATCCCAGCTTTCGTTGCCGCGGAAGCCGAGTCGGGCGTTGTACAGCGTGTAACCTGGCACGTCGAGGAACTCCGAGGGCGTGGCGCTCGACGAAAAGTCCGAGCGGGAGCTGACGTCGAGCGCGCTGAAGTACTGGCCTTCGCGACCAAGCAGCTTGCCGTTGAACTTGAACTCGCCACCGACCGAACCGGCCCACTTGGAGATGCCGGGCAGGCGCTCGCCGGAGATGTCGACCACCTGCGGGCCGCCGGTCAGTTCCAGCGGCGGCGGCGCGTCCTTGAACGACACGTACTCGCCGTCGGTGTAGGCACCGGCCGCGTACAGGCTGAAGTACTCATTGATGCGCGCATTGCCGTCGAACTCGACACCGCGGACCCGCACCTTGTCGGCATTGGCCAGATAGCCGCGCAGCACGCCGACGCTGGCGTTGACGACCTGCGCCTGGAAGTCCTTGATCTCGGTGTTGAACACCGCGAAGTTGGCGGTCACGCCCGGCAGCGGCTGGGTCTTGATGCCGACTTCGAAGTGCTGCACGTCTTCAGGGTCAACCGTCGCCGCTTCGGTTGCCGGCTGGCCGGCAGCATTGTTCGGCACACCGGCGGTGTTCAAGCCGACCGACTTGAAGCTCTTGGCGTAAGTGGCATACGTGTTGACGCTGTCGTTGAGCTGATAAGCCAACGTGATCTGGCCGGACAGGTTGGTGTCGTCAACATCAGCCTGGTAGGCCTGCGGCGCTAGGATCGAGCGCTGCAAGCGGATCAGGTCGGGGTCGTCGGTCTGCAGGCCACCGTAGATTTCGTTCCGATAGTCGACGTCCTTCTGGTCGTAGTTGTAGCGCAATCCCGGCAGCACGCGCAGCTTGTCGGTGATCGACCATTCCAGCTGGCCGAAGATCGCCGCGCTTTCGGTGGCCGACTCAATGAAGGAGCGCTGGCCGTAGCCGTCGAGCAAGCCCGGCGTCTGCGCATCTTCCGACGGCGCCAGCAGGAAGCGCGCGGCGGCCGAGCCTTGCTCCTGGGTCTGCACCGGGTCCGAGTCGATGGTCTGACGGAAGCCGTAAACGCCGACGACGTAGTTCAGGTTGTCGCGGATGTCGCCGGCCAGACGGATTTCCTGCGACAGCTGGCGCTGTGCGGAGGTTGCGGCCGACTTGGTGGTGATCGGCAGGCCGATGAAGTCACGGTCGTTCGACGGATCCCAATCCCAATAGCGCCAGGCGCTGATCGAGGTCAGCGTGCCGATGCTGGTGTTCCAGTTGGCGGTCAGCGACACGCCGCCCAGGTCTTGGTACGAGCGCGATGGCGAATCGATATCGGTCAAGCGATCGAAGGCATTGAAGCTCGGCGGCGTGTAGTTCAAATCGGCGGCGATCTGCGCGTACTGCCGATTCGCAGCGCGTCGCGTCGGTGCAACGCCCGCGACGACCTGCGTGTAGCCTTCCGGACGTTGACGCGTCAGGTCGGCAGCCAGGGTCACGTCGACGTTTTCGTTGACGTTGTAGAGCAGTTGGCCGCGGACGCCAAGGTTGTTCAGATCATTGACGTCGTCTTCGGTGGCGACGTTGTAGATCACGCCGTCACGCTGTGTGCCGGCGAATGACAGACGCGCCGCGATCTTGTCGGTGATGGGCCCGGTGATCGAGGTCTTGGCCTGGATGAAACCGAGGTTGCCGTAGGTCAGCTCGACATCACTGCCCGGCGTGAAGCTCGGCTTCTTGGTGGTGACGTTGACCGCGCCAGCCGTTGTGTTCTTGCCGTACAGCGTGCCCTGCGGGCCGCGCAGGATTTCAATCTGAGAGACGTCGATGAAGTCCAGCGTCGCGGCGGCAGGGCGCGCAAAGTAGACACCGTCGATGTACAGACCCACGCCCTGTTCGATGCCGTCGTTGGTCAAGCCGAACGGCGCACCCAAGCCGCGGATATTGATCGCCGAGTTGCGTGGGTTGGTCGAATAGAACTGCACCGTCGGCACCAGTTCCTTCAACCGATTGACGTTGAATGAGCCCGTGTCGGCCAGCAGGTCACCGTCGACGACCGATACCGGGATCGGCACTTCCTGCAGCTTTTCTTCGCGACGACGAGCGGTGACGACGATTTCGTCGATGTTGCGTGATGCAACTGCCGCGCTTCCATCGGTCGAAGCCTGTGCGACTTCGGTGTTTGTAGCCGGCGTCGTCGGCGCTGCCGCTTCTGCCGATCCTTCGGCTTGCGCGTGCACCCAACCCGGCGCCGCCCACAGTGACAGCAGCGCAAGCGACCACGCCGTGCGCAATGGCGCACGGCCCTTTATCTGATTCATTGAGTTCCCCGTTGATGTAGATGCTGCTCGGTGGAGGCTCGTCGGTTACGACGCCTTCACTCGATGGAGGGAAGTCTAGAAATCTAAAAAGCCGTGCGAAAAGAACTTGTGCCTCTATTCAAATAGACAGAAGCCGGGGTCGATTCGATCGCTACAAGACATATGAATCAATCGACGAACCGGAATAAGCTCATGCTATTTCGTGCGAGGCCAACCGTGTTCGACGAGCGCGACGCCTTGCAGGTCGCGCTCGCCGCAACGGGATCAGATATCGCTGATCGTCAGATAGACCAACGTCTGATTGACCAGCTGATATGCGATCTCGCCGAAGGTCACCGGGCCTGTCAGCGTACCGGTCTTCTTTCCTTCCAACTCGGAATATAGATAGTTCAGGATGCAATTGCAGCAGAACTCGGGCTGCGTCAGTTGCGTTGGAATCTGCGACATGAAGCGCGCGACATAGTTGTCGATCGGCCGTGCCATTCGATACTCGACGCCACGAAATACCGGTGCATACAGCGTGACCTTGCCGTGGTCGGCCTCGACCGACTGGAAGCTCACGTTGATCATTTCGCCGTTATAGTCGGCCACCAGTGGAAGCCGCGTGTCGGCCTGAGTTTGCACCAAGTATTCCGCGAAGTTGTGCGGCTCGCCATTGACGAGACATTGCTCGACGAAAAAGCCGTCATGATCGAATTGCAGTCGATCGCCGTCGCCCTGTTCCATGCAGTTGACGATACCGACCGATGCCAGCTTGTTGTCAGGCAGCGTTGCATGCAGCACCACTGCGGCTTGGCTTGATGACTCGCCTGTGGTTCCGTCGAAGACGCGCGGCAGTACTTTTCCCAGATCATTCAGATCAACGCCGGCGATCCAGCCGACGATGTTCTTCATGAACAAGCCGCTGTATCCCGGTGCATCTTCGGCGTAGCGCACGTGGGCCGGACTGGTGGCAGGAATGATCACCAAGCTGTAGCCATTGCCGGGCGAGTCGGCCGCGATGCCGGCGAGTGCGTCGGCAGCGTACCAGCGGATCTGCGTCGCGCTGACGGCGGTGCTTTGTTCTTGGACGAAGATCAGATCGCGGCTGTGCTTGCCGCCGTTGGAATCCATGAAGTACGGGCTGCTGCCGCCGATCCAATTGCCGCGTGGCAGGGCTGCGAGCAGGGCTTCGTCCCCGGCCAGGAACAGGGTCGCACCTGCATTGATGCGGCGGGCGACGTCTTCGGGTTTCATCAACATATCGGTGCTCCAGGGTCCGTTCTAGCGGAAGTGGCGGTTCAGGTCCTCGGCATACAAGGCCGAGTACTTGACGAAGAAGCTGTGGGCTTCATCAATGCAGGCGCGAAGTGCTTCGGGCGAGGTGTCGAGCTTGAGCTTGCGACTGCACTGGCTGAGCATCATGTTGCCCGCGAAGACTTTGAACTGCGGCTTGAGCTCGCCCTTGACCAAGGCCGCCCAGCTTGGATGGGATTTGCTGGGAATCATGTTGAGATCGTCTCGTCTGATTGAGTGGAATCGGATTGCCTTCGTGGCGGTTCGATGGCCACCGATCAGCGGTGCCCGCTTCGATATCGGCCAGGCCCTGTCGAACTGAAGGTAATCGGCAACGAGCGGTTGTCGCCGGGTGACAGGCGTGGTTCAGGCGCGTTGATTAGTCTGGGTTTCACTCTGTAGCCAGCAAGGAAGCCCGCCATGAGTACGCCGACCCGCAGCAACCCGCCGCCCGCGACTGAATTACTGATTGACGATCATCGTCGCGTCGACGCCTTGTTCGATGCATTCGACGAAGCCGATCACGCCGACGAGCAAGCCGAAATCGTGACGCGGATCTGTCGCGAACTGACGGTCCATGCCGAGCTGGAAGAAAAGCTGCTGTACCCAGCGTCCCGCGACATGCTGCGCGGCGACGATCAGGACTTGGTCGACGAAGCGTTCGTCGAACACGCGAGCCTAAAGGGCCTGATGATGCGGCTCGACGGCATGAAGCCGAGCGATGCGTTGTTCAAGGCTTACGTGACGGTGCTGAAGGAATATGTCCAGCACCACGTCAAGGAGGAAGAAAAAGAATACTTCCCGAAACTGCGCGGCAGCGACCTTGACTTGCGCGCCGTGGGTGCCCGAATGCTGACCCTCAAGCAGGAGTTGACGTCAGCGCTGAGCAAGCTACCGGTAACGCGCGGCAAGGTCACCGCCAAACTGCTGCCCGGACCGCCGCTGGAGCAGCGAGCGGCGGCCTGAACGCCGCTCGCGCCCGACGTCTCAGTCGAAGCGGCCGCACAGCGTCGGCGCGGCGGCTTGAGATTGGCTGTCGAACATCGTGAAGGCTTCGCTGAGCACGCGGCCGTCGAAGCCCTTGCCGTCCGGAAAGTCGCCGGTCTTGATGTTGAGCCCCAGCAACCAGGCCACGGTCGGCGCGATGTCGATGTTCTCGGCCTGTTCGGGCAAGTGGTCGAACGGGCCGGGGTTGGGCTGCGACGCGGCAATGACTTGGTTCTTCTTGACCCAGGGCGAGCCGCCGCTGATCAGCATCGTGTTGTGAAACGTCGCTGGATGCCCGTGGTTGCCGGGGATCGGATTGCCCAGCGCATTGGGCTCGCTGAACTTGAAGCCTTCCTTGGACACGAGCACCAAGTCCCCCAGATTCGGATGCTGTGACTGCAGCGACGCCGGCATCTTGCCGGCCGGATCGGCGCCATCGTCGACGGTGTACCACGCACCATCGATTTGATCCGCGTTGGCAGGCCGCGACGCGCCGGCGCACAGTGCAGCGCAGTCCTGCGAACCGGTCAGGCAGGCGCGGGCGACACGCAGCGAGGCTTGGCGCTGCGCCAGCGGCAGACTGCGATCCAGCACGTACAAGCTGTCACTACCGCCGTTTTGCACGGCGCGCATCGGAGCGAAACACGCGCCGAGCGCGTCGAGCGTCGGTTGCGTGGTGATGCCATTGGTCAGCGGGTTCAGTGCCACGTCCATGCCGTGATCGCTGGCGATGATCATCACCGTGTTCTGCCAGCGGCCTTGATCTTCGAGCGCCTGACGCAAGCGACCGATCTGCGCGTCGGCGCCTGCAAGTCCGGCCAGACGGCCGATGTTGCCGAACGCATGCGCCAGGCGATCGACGTCGCCCAGATTGATGAACAGAAGGTCAGCCTCCGGCAACTGCACCAGCGCCTGCTGACCGGTCGGCGGGTCTGGCGTGTACTCGAAGCCGGGTCCGACGTAGGCCGGGCTCGTGGTCGGGTCCCACAGGTTGTCGGGCGCGACGTTGAACACGCGCTCATTGCGGTTGGGCCGGTTGGCGTTCGCGGCGTCGCCCTGAAAGATCTCGAACAGATACTTCTTCGACAGCGTCGCGCCCGTGCGGATCTGCGGGTTGATGCCCGTCCGGCGACACTGGCGGTCGACCCAGGTAAATAACGTGTTCGCGGTCAGCTCTTCCGGCAGCGACAAGTCGCGCTCGACCGGCTGCGGCGCGTCGTAGAAGTCCAGAAAGTTGTTGGTTGCGATGCCGCTGCGCTGTGGATACACGCCGGTCATCATCGCCACGTGATTCGGGATCGTTTCGGCCGAAAACACAGCCCGGCTTTCGGCGTAGAACGTTCCTTCGGTCTTGAGTTGCAGCAGGTTGGGGGTGGCCGCCGTGATTTCGTCCGGCATCAAGCTGTCAACGACGGCAACGACCACGGTCAGTCGGTTGGCGCCGAGCGCCGGGGGAGCCTGGGTTTTGGCATCGTCGCCGTTGCTGCAGGCGGCCAGAACCGCGGACAGAGACAGCAGCAGCGCCGCAGCGCGGGACAAAGGCGTCATGGTCGGAGTCATGCAGGATGAAGAAGTGAACCGTCGTCGCGGTGGACGGGGTACGGCGTGCCGTTCACCGAAGCGGGGCAAGGCGCAGTACAAACGCCGATTGCAGCAGCCGGATGTGACATGCAAAAGACAGCAGCGGTTGGCAAGCGCCGTTGCGGCGCCCGATGCAGCGGTCGAAAAGTGGTCGGGGTAGAGAGATTCGAACTCCCGACATCCTGCACCCAAAGCAGGCGCGCTACCAGACTGCGCTATACCCCGACACGATTCGAAGCCCGGCGTGGCCGGCGGCGGATTATCCGCGTCGCCGGCACGCCGGGTCAATCACGAGCGCGTTTGCGGACCGCTTACGGGACGATCTTGAGTTCGACGCGCCGGTTCAGCTCGCGACCCTCGTCGGTCTCGTTGTCGGCAACCGGCATCGTCTCGCCATAGCCCTGCGACGACATCCGGGCCGTATCGACGCCGCGGCCGACCAGGTACTGCACGACCGATTCGGCGCGCCGCTGCGACAACTTGACGTTGTAGTCGTCGGTGCCCTTAGCGTCGGTGTGGCCGCCGACTTCGACCTTGATGTCGGCTTTGGCGATCAGCGCGTCGGCGACGCCGTCGAGGATCACCTTGGCGTTGGGCGTCAGCCGTGCCTGGTTGAAGTCGAACGTCACGCCCTGCAGCACGATCGTGTCGCCGGCTGAGCAGCCTTCGAGCGTGATGGCCTGGCCGGGCTCCGGCTTCTGGCAGGCCGGCTTGGGCAGCGGGCAGCCGTCGGCATCAACGGCGGTGCCGGCTGGCGTGCCCGGGCAGCGGTCGAGGCTGTCGGCGACGCCATCGCCGTCCTCGTCGCCATCGGCCGGGGCGATTACCGGCACCACTTCGGCTTGCGTGTTGACCGCGCTGACTTCCGGCTGCGGTGCGGCGCCGAGCGGAATCAACACGCCGAGATTGACCACGGTGTCCTCGAAGCGCTTGGCGCCATTGGCGTCGTCGCGGTCGAAATCGTCATAGCGATACAGCGCTTCGATTCGCAGCGAGGTGCCGTTGTCGGCAATCGGAAACAGGTAGCCGAGGCCGGCGCTGTACAGCAGCGAGTCGTACTCGTCGTCGGCGGCGTTGGGCAGTTCCTTGGTGACGCCATACTGCACGCTGCCGATCGCATACAGCTGGCGCAGCGCCGGCAGCGGCGACAACAGCGCGGCCAGACCGCCGCCGAATGACTCCATCGTCTCGTCGCCACCGGGCACGTTGTCGCTATAGCGGTGATAGAAGCCGGTCGCTTCGATGGCCAACGTTGCCCCGAACTTCTTGCCCAGAGACAGCGTGCCGCCGTAACCGTCGTCGGTGTTGCGGCTGTTGTCGGCGAAGCCGTAGGACATCATCGGCGCCAGGTAAAAGCGACCCGCGATCGGATCGCTGGCCACGCTGCTGGCGGTGCTGGTGCTGCCATCCTCGCTGACCGAGCTGAAGCTCGGCGGCGGTGCATCGTCCTGCGCCTGGGCCGGCGCGATCAGTCCCAGTGCCAGCAGGCTGCCCAGCATCGAATTGCGTAGCATCGTGTTGCTCTCCCTTTTACGTCGAATTGATGTTGATTCGCAGCGATCTGGACCGAGGTGAGCGGCCGATCATCTGTCTTTATCGGCTTGTAGCACGCGACCGGTGGCGCTTCAACCACGCAAAGAGACGATCCCCTCGCAGGTGGCGGAGGCGCGCCGCTATACTGCGCGCCCTTCAAAGTGGCGCCCGGTTCAATGGAACCCCATCAGATCAAAAGTGAGATTACGGCCCTGCGAGCGCGCTTTACGGCGCTCCGGGGCTATCTTTGACTACGACGTCAAGCTGGACCGGCTGGTCGAGGTCAACGCCGAGTTGGAAAGTGCCGACGTCTGGAACAAGCCGGCCTACGCGCAGGAGCTAGGCCGCGAGCGCGCCAAGCTCGCCGATGTGATCGAGCCGATCGACAAGGTCACGCGCGGCCTGGCAGACGCCGAGGAACTGCTCGAGCTTGCCGAAATGGAGAACGACGCCAGCTTGTATGCCGGCGTCGAACGCGACGTGCTCAGCTACGTCGCGATTGCCGAACAGATGGAGTTCCGGCGCATGTTCTCTGGCGAGCAGGACGGGAGTAACGCCTATCTCGACGTACAGGCCGGCTCCGGCGGTACCGAGGCGCAGGACTGGGCCGAGATGCTGCTGCGCATGTACATGCGCTGGGCCGAAGGCAAGGGCTTCAAGGTCGAGTTGCTGGAGCGCTCCGACGGCGAAGTGGCGGGCATCAAGGGCGCCAGCATCAGCGTCGAAGGTCCGTATGCCTACGGCTGGCTGCGCACCGAGACCGGCGTCCATCGCCTGGTGCGCAAGTCGCCGTTCGACTCGGGCAATCGTCGTCACACCAGCTTCGCTGGCGTGTTCGTGTCGCCCGAAGTCGACGACAACATCCAGATCGACATCAATCCGGCCGACCTCGAAGTGGATACGTTCCGCAGCTCCGGTGCCGGTGGCCAGCACGTCAACAAGACCGAGTCGGCGATCCGGATCAAGCACGTGCCCAGCGGCATCGTCGTCGCCTGCCAGACGCAGCGCAGCCAGCACGCCAACCGCGACAAGGCGATGAAGATGCTGCGCGCCAAGCTCTACGAGCAGGAACTGCAGAAGCGCAACGCGGCCGCGCAGAAGGTCGAGGATGCCAAGGCCGATATCGAGTGGGGCAGCCAGATCCGGTCCTACGTGCTCGACCAGTCGCGGATCAAGGACCTGCGCACCGGCGTGGAAATCGCCGACACGCAGAAGGTGCTCGACGGCCATCTCGATCCGTACATCGAAGCGAGCTTGAAGCAGGGCCTCTGATGTGGAACCCCTCTCCCACCGGGAGAGGGGCAGGGGTGAGGGCCTCTGAGATACGAGCAGGGTTT
>NZ_FQWZ01000004.1:317125-317343 GCF_900129825.1 Hydrocarboniphaga daqingensis
TGGAACCCCTCTCCCACCGGGAGAGGGGCAGGGGTGAGGGCCTCTGAGATACGAGCAGGGTTTCCAAGCTCGGAGTCCCTCATCCGGCGCTTCGCGCCACCTTCTCCCAAAGGGAGAAGGCACAAGCGGCACGGTGTGGCAGATGCATTTGATTTTGGAACCCCTCTCCCACCGGGAGAGGGGCAGGGGTGAGGGCCTCTGAGATACGAGCAGGGTTT
>NZ_FQWZ01000004.1:317353-461311 GCF_900129825.1 Hydrocarboniphaga daqingensis
TTTGATTTTGGAACCCCTCTCCCACCGGGAGAGGGGCAGGGGTGAGGGCCTCTGAGATGCGAGCAGGGTTTTAAGCTCGGAGCCCCTCATCCGGCGCTTCGCGCCACCTTCTCCCGTCGGGAGCAGGCAACAAGCAGCAGGGTTTGACCGATGACCGAACATAACAACGCAGCGCCGCCGATCGAAGAAAACCACATCATCGCCGGCCGGCGCGACAAGCTCGCCAAGCTGCGCGAGGCCGGCAACGCGTTTCCGAACACGTTCCGCCGCGACACGCTCGCCGAGCACCTGCACGGCTGCTTTGCTGATCGCGATGCCGCGTCGCTGGAAGCGGAGACCACGGTTTTCCGCCTCGCCGGCCGGATGATGGCCAAGCGCGGCCAAGGCAAAGTCAGCTTCGTCGAGCTTCAGGACAGCAGCGGCCGGATTCAGCTGTTCGTGCAGCTCAACGCGATCGGCGCCGACACCTACGAAGCGTTCAAGAGCTGGGACATTGGTGACATCGTCGGTGCCGTCGGTACCGTGATGCGGACCAAGGCCGGCGAGCTGACGCTGCGCGTCGCCGAGCTGCAGCTGTTGGTCAAGGGTTTGCGCCCGCTGCCGGAAAAGTGGAGTGGCCTGACCGATACCGAGACCCGCTATCGCCAGCGCTACCTCGACCTGATCGTCAATCCGGACGTGCGCTCCACGTTCCAGAAGCGCGGCGCCGCGGTGCGCTTCATCCGCAACTACCTCGACTCGCTCGGCTTCATGGAAGTCGAGACGCCGATGCTGCAGCCGATTGCCGGCGGTGCGGCGGCCAAGCCGTTCGTGACGCATCACAATGCGCTGGATCGTGACCTGTATCTGCGGATCGCGCCGGAGCTGTACCTCAAGCGCCTGGTCGTCGGCGGCTTCGAGCGCGTCTACGAGATCAATCGCAATTTTCGCAACGAAGGCTTGAGCACGCGGCACAACCCCGAGTTCACGATGCTGGAGTTCTATCAGGCCTACGCCGACTATCAGGACGCGATGGATCTGGTCGAGAACATGATCCGCAACGTGGCGCTGGCCGTGAACGGCAGCGGCAAGCTGGTCTACGCCGGCCGTGACTATGACCTCGATCGGCCGTTCAATCGCTGGTCGATGAAGGAAGCCGTGCTGCGCTTCAATCCAGGTCTGACGCTGGAGCAGTTGTCGGACCGCGAATTCCTGGCTGGCTATGCGCGGCAGGTCGGCGGCGATTCCAAGCCGAGCTACCGCTGGGGCAAGCTGCTAACCGAAGTGTTCGAAAAGACCGTCGAGACGCAGTTGCTCGATCCGACGTTCATCACCGAATACCCGACCGAAGTCTCGCCGCTGGCGCGCCGCAGCGACCGCGATCCGAGCGTCACCGATCGCTTCGAGTTTTTTGCCGGTGGACGCGAAGTCGCCAACGGCTTCTCCGAGCTCAATGACGCCGACGACCAGGCGGCGCGTTTCATGGAACAGGTCGCGGCCAAAGACGCTGGTGACGACGAGGCGATGCACTACGACGCCGACTACATCCGCGCGCTCGAATACGGCCTGCCGCCGACGGCTGGCGTCGGCGTCGGCATCGACCGCCTGGTGATGTTCCTGACCGACAGCGCCAGCATCCGCGACGTGCTGCTGTTCCCGCAGATGAAGCCGGAGCACCACGGCTGAACCACGACATGCCGCGCGCTGCGCCGATCGCCCGAGCGCGTCGTCGCGGCGATGATGACGGTGGTGTCCGATGACGCCGTCCGCGCGCCGGCGTTTCATCGTGATGCTGGGCCTGATTTCGGCGCTGGGTCCGCTGTCGATCGATCTGTATCTGCCGAGCTTGCCGGCGATCGGCGCTGCGCTGGATGCCGACATGGGCGCCGTGCAGATGACGGTGTCGGCCTATTTCATCGGTCTGGCCCTGGGGCAGTTGGTCTATGGGCCGATCACCGATCGCTTCGGCCGGCGTCCGCCGCTGATCTTCGGCCTGATGCTGTACAGCCTCAGCTCACTGGGCTGCGTGCTGGCATCGAGCATCGAAATGCTAGTCGTGATGCGACTGCTGCAGGCGCTCGGCGGTTGCGCTGGCGCTGTCGTGTGCCGCGCGCTGGTTCGCGATCACTTTTCCGGCAACGAAATGGCGCGCGTGCTCAGTGCGCTGGTGCTGGTCATGGGCGTGGCGCCGATCCTGGCACCGACGCTAGGCGGCAACATGCAGCAATGGTTCGGCTGGCACAGCAACTTCATGTTGATGCTGGGCTTCGGCCTGGCAGGTCTGGCGATCGCCGTGTTCGGCGTCCGCGAATCCGGGCGTGCGCTGGCGGCACCGCTGAGCGGGCGCGGTATCGCCCGCGACTACCGGCGCATCCTGAGCCACCGCCGCTTCATGGGCTACGCGCTCGCCGGGTCCTGCGTGCAGGCCGGCATGTTCGCCTACATCACGGCGTCGCCATTCGTGTTCATCGATCACTTCGGCCTGGCGCCGGACACGTTCGGCATGCTGTTCGGCGCCAACGCGGCGGGGCTGATTCTGGCATCCCAGCTAAACCAGCGGGCGCTACGTCATCTACGTGCGGAGAAGTTGCTGCGCGCGGCACTGGGCGCCTACCTGGTCGCCGCGCTGGTGATGATGGTGTGCGCGATCAGCGGCTGGGGCGGGATCTGGGGCATCGCGCTGCCGCTGCTGGTGTGCCTCACCAGCCTGGGCTTTACGTTCCCGAACTCTCAAGCCGCCGCGATGGAACCGTTCGCGACGCATGCCGGCATGGCGTCGGCGATGCTCGGTACCTTGCAGTTCCTGCTGGCCGGGCTGGCCAGCGTCGTGGTCGCACGACTCCACAGCGGCGGCGTTGTGACGATGGCCGTGGCGATTCTGATCTGGGCTCTGCTGGCGCAGCTGGCGCTGCGCACGCTGGTCAAGCCGCCTGCGCTTGCGGTGGGTTGACCTCGGCCGGCGCCAGCTGAACCGTACCGCGATAAACGCAGGTCTGGCCGTAAGGACGGCGTTTGAAGCGCTTGTAGGCCCACCAGTACTGCTCGGGGCATTGCCGGACGCAGGCTTCGATGCCGGCATTGACGGCCGCTGTCGCCACGTCCAGGTCGGGGCTGTCCCAGCCCTCCGGCGGTTCGACGAAGCGCACCCGGAAGCCGGCGGCCCGCGGCAGCCGCTCGCCGACGCAGAACAGCAGCCGCGCGCCCGTGGCTTGGACCAGCTTGGGTACCAGCACCGGCGAATGCGCTTCGACGCCGAAGAACGGTGCGAACACGCCCTGGCCGCGCGGCGGATCGCGGTCCGGAAGCGCGTAGATGATTTCGCCGCGCTTGAGCGCCCGCAGCAGCTGGCTGCCGACGGCACGTTTGCCGTTGCGCTTGATGATCGGGATCACCGTACCGCCGAAGCGCGTGCGTCCGCGCCGCGACAGCTCGCACAGCGCCGGATACTTGACCGGCTTGAACAGCCCGGTCATCGGATAGCGCGCCGCCATCGGTGTAATGCCGGCTTCGAAGTTGCCCAAGTGCATCGCGGCGATGATCAGACCCTTGCCGTGCGCCAGCGCGGCATCAACACGCTCGCCGCCGTCGACGCAGGTTACCAGTCGGCAAACCCGACGGGCCGACCCAACCCAGATCAGCGGCGTTTCCAGCAGCGTCTTGATGTAGTGCTCACAGGAGCGGCGGCCGATGCGTTCGCGTTCGGCCTCGCTCAGTTCGGGAAAGCACAGCCTCAGGTTACACAGTGCCAAGTGGCGCTTGGACTTGGCAAAGCGCCAGTACAGGCGACCGATCAGGATCCCGGCCAGATGCAGGACCGGTAATGGCAATTTGCTGACGAGCAGGAACAAGAATTTGATCAGCAAGCGTAAATCTCATGCCGTCGAGGGAGGACGTCGCAGTATGACGACTCCGTGACGCCCCGGCCAAGCCAGCTGGCGCCCTGCGGTGACGACCGGTCGAGATGACCGGATCGTCACTTCCACGATGCCCCGGCGTGGCTGAACTCAGCCGGCGCGAGCCCGTTCGCGATACTCGGCCGGCGCATTGGCGACCACGTCGGGCAGCGCCTGACGGCTGATCGGCTTGCCGCGTGCAAACACGCTGAAGTTGCTGAGGCGCAGCGGCACGCGGGCGCCGGCCTTCAATGCCGGCACGTCGTGATGCAGATGCGGCAGTTCGATTTCGATCACGGCACCGGAGGTCACCGCACGCGCTTCGCAGCGGACCACCGGTCCGGTGCGCTGCGTGCTGAGCACGTCGACGTCGAACGACGGCACGCCCGCGTCGGCGATGCGCAAGTCGATCGGTCGCACATAGATGTCGATCGGGCCGGGCTCGTGCCCTGCGGTATCGGCGATCGGCTGAGGGCCGCCGTTGACGTAGATGTGATGCTCGCGGACTTCGCCGGGCAGAATGTTGGTGTTGCCGAGAAAGTCGAATACGAACGGCGTCGCTGGATTCTCGTAGACCTCATCGGTGCTGCCGACCTGCTCGATGCGGCCACGGCTCATGACGACGACGCGGTCGGCCAGTTCCAGTGCTTCTTCCTGGTCGTGCGTGACGAAGATCGTCGTGTAGCCGGTCTTGTCGTGCAGCTCACGCAGCCAGCGGCGCAAGTCCTTGCGCACCTTGGCGTCGAGCGCGCCGAACGGCTCGTCGAGCAGTAGCACACGCGGCTCGATCGCCAGTGCCCGCGCTAGCGCCACGCGTTGCCGCTGGCCGCCCGACAACTGCGTCGGATAGCGCGCTTCCAGGCCGCCGAGCTGTACCAGGTCGAGCAGTTCGGCCGCCTTGCGCTTGATGTCCTTGTCCGAGGGCCGCTCATGGCGCGGCCGCACACGCAAGCCGAACGCGACGTTTTCGAGAATCGTCATGTGCCGGAACAGCGCGTAATGCTGGAACACGAAGCCGACGCGACGCTGCTGTACCGGCAGCGCCACCGTGTCTTCGCCGCCGAACAGGATCTGCCCGGTGTCGGGGAATTCCAGCCCGGCGATTGTACGCAGCAGCGTGGTCTTGCCCGAGCCGGACGGACCGAGCAAGGCGATCAGCTCGCCCGAGGCGATGTCGAGGTCGACGCCGGCCAGTGCCGGAAAGCTGCCGAATCCCTTGTGAATATTGCGAATCTGGATGTCCATCGAAAGCTCCGGTGCAGATCAGTGACGGCGCGTGGCGGCAAGTTCGTTGCCGTGGCGCCATTCGAGCAGGCTCTTCAAGCCCAGCGTCAGCAAGGCCAGCATCGCCAGCAGCGAGGCCACCGCGAATGCGGCCGAAAAGTTGTATTCGTTGTAGAGAATCTCGACATGCAGCGGCATCGTATTGGTCAGCCCGCGGATGTGGCCGCTGACCACCGATACGGCGCCGAACTCGCCCATCGCCCGCGCATTGCACAGCAGCACGCCGTACAGCAGACCCCAGCGGATGTTCGGTAGCGTCACGCGCCAGAACACCTGCCAGCCATTGGCGCCGAGCGACAGCGCGGCTTGTTCGTCGTCGGTGCCTTGCGCCTGCATCAGCGGGATCAGCTCGCGGGCGATGAACGGAAACGTGACGAACGTCGTCGCCAGCACAATGCCGGGCACCGCGAACAGCACCTTGAATTCGTGTTCGGACATCCACGGCCCGGCCCAGCCCTGGGCGCCGAAGATCAACACGTAGATCAGTCCCGATACCACCGGAGAGACCGAGAACGGCAGGTCGATCAGCGTGATCAGTAGTTGCTTGAAGCGGAAGCTGTGCTTGGTGATCGCCCAGGCCGCGATCACGCCGAACACCAGGTTCAGCGGCACCGCGATCAAGGACACGGTCAGCGTCAGGCGGATCGCCGCCATGGCGTCGTCTTCGACGATGGCCTCGAAGTAGGCGCCAATGCCATTGCGCAGTGCTTCGACGAAGACCGCGATCAGCGGCATCAGCAGAAAGCCGAGCAGGAAGATCAGCGCTGCCGCGGTCAGCGACACGCGCACCCAGCGCGCTTCGGTGATCACGGCGTTCTTCTGGATCAGCGGCTCGAACGGCAGCTTGGGCGGGTCTTGCAGCGTGTGGTCGACGGGACGATTCATGACGGGCTCAAGCGCGGGCGCCAGAGCGCGTACGGCTCCAGCCCTGCAGCAGGTTGATGATCAGCAGCAGCAGGAACGACAGCACCAGCATGATCGCGGCAACGGCGGTGGCACCGGCGTAGTCGAATTCTTCGAGCTTGATGATGATCAGCAGCGGTGCGATCTCGGACTTCAGCGGCAGGTTGCCGGCGATGAAGATCACCGATCCGTATTCGCCAACGGCCCGCGCAAAGCTCAGCGCATAGCCGGTCAGCAGCGCCGGCAGAATCGTCGGCAGGATCACTTGCGTGATCGTCTGCCAGCGCGTTGCACCCAGTGAGGCAGCCGCTTCTTCCAGCTCCTTCTCGGCTTCCTCGAGCACGGGTTGCACCGTGCGCACAACGAAGGGCAGGCCGATGAAGGTCATCGCCAGGATCACGCCCAACGGCGTGAATGCGACCTTGATGCCCAGCGGCTCCAGAAACTGGCCGATCCAGCCATTGCCGCTGTACAGCGCTGTCAGCGCGATGCCGGCGACGGCGGTCGGCAGCGCGAACGGCAAGTCGATCGTTGCGTCGAGCAGTTTTTTGCCGAAGAAGTCGTAGCGGACAAACACCCAGGCGACCAACAAGCCGAACACGGCATTGATCGTCGCGGCGATCGCAGCAGCACCGAAACTCAAACGCAGCGCTGAATAGACCCGTGGTGAACTGACCACCTGCCAGATGCCGTCGAAGCCCAGGCCCGCTGCTTTGACGAACACGCCGGCCAATGGGATCAGCACGATTAAGCACAGGTAGAAAATCGTATAGCCCAGCGTCAGTCCGAAGCCGGGCATCACCGATCGCGGCGGGCGTCGGTGTCGTGAGGTGGGTACGGCGATGTCAGTCATGTGGTTCAGGTCTCTGTCGGTACAGTCGGCCTAGTGAGAGGTATCGGCCGGTCAAATGAAGTGCAGGCGTTCGGTTGCCAGGCTGCGTTGTTGCGGTTGCGGTGCCGAGCGCAGCGTCAGCAGACGCTGGTCGATCCAGCGCGTGCTGCTGCACCACAGGCCGTCGAACTCGGCGCCGTAATGACGGTTGATGATGTGCAGGCGGCCGGAGCTGCGTTGCAGTAGTACGGCCTTGTTGTCCGGGCCCAGCGCCAGTGCCACCAGTTGGCGAAACGCGTCTTGATCCAGCAGATCGGGATTACCGCGCAGCAAAGGCCCGAGCACGCGGCGCGCGAAATGCCAGCTGTCCGAGTGTCCAACTTCGGGCGTGGCCAGCCCGCCGATCGTTCCGTTGTGCATCAGGTACACATCGTCGTCAGCGGGCTCATCACCGTCGACCGCGACCGGATGCAGGTTGCGCTCGTGCGTCGAGCCGCGCGTCAGCATCCGCAGATGCAGCGCCAACTCCGCGTCACGCAGCCCTCGCACGGTATCGATCACTTGGTCGACATCGACGCGAGCATGCCGCTGCAGCAGGAAGCGCCCGTTTCGATCGAAGCCCATCAGGCCCCAACCGTCGCGATTCAGCGACGCCGCCGCGCGCAGCAATTGCGGCGCGATGGCCACTCCGGCGGGTTTGTGCAGGATCACGCACATCGGCGTTCAGCGGCAGGGCGGCGCGAGCGGGCGATCAGCTGAGCTTGGCGACCAGCACGTCGGTGGCCTTGAACATCGCCAAGGCTTCTTCGCCGACCTGCAGGTTGATCAGGTCGACCGACGAGGTCGTGACCACGGCCGAGATGATGCCGTTGGGCGTCAGGATCTCGACTTCGGACACCACCGACCCACGGCGGATGTTGGCGACCTGACCGCGGAACTGGTTGCGGGTATTGACGGCTGCAATAGACATGGCGTGCGCCTTTCGTGTGGGAGCGGAGCGAAGCAGGACAGCGGGGCGGCTTAGCCGCCGTAGATCTGGTCGAACAGGCCGCCTTCGGCGAAGTGCTCGGCTTGCACCTTGGCCCAGCCGCCGAAATCGGCAATCGTCTTGAGTTCGATCTTCGGGAACACGCTCGCGTAGCGGGCGGCAACGGCCGGATCGACCGGGCGGTAGTAGTTTTTGCCGATGATGTCCTGCGCGGCCGGTGTGTACAGAAAGCTCAGATAGGCGTCCGCGACCTTGCGGTTGCCGTGCTTGTCGGCGACCTTGTCGACGACGGCGACCGAGGGCTCGGCCAGCACCGACAGCGAAGGCGCGACGATTTCGAACTTGTCCTTGCCGAACTCGTCGATCGACAAAAATGCCTCGTTTTCCCAGGCGATCAGCACGTCGCCGATACCGCGCTGGACGAAGGTCGTCGTCGCGCCACGGGCGCCGGTGTCGAGCACCGGCACGTTCTTGTACAGCGCGGCCAGATAGGCCTTGGCCTTGGCCGCGTCACCGTTGTTGGCCTTCAGCGCGTAGGCATAGGCCGCCAGATGATTCCAGCGCGCGCCACCGGAGGTCTTCGGATTCGGTGTCACGACGGCGACGCCCGGCTTGATCAAGTCGTTCCAGTCCTTGATCTGCTTGGGGTTGCCCTTGCGCACCAGGAACACGATCGTCGAGGTGTACGGCGCGCTGTTGTGGGCCAGCCGCTTCTCCCAGTCCAGCGGCAGCAACTTGGCTTTTTCGGCAATCGCGTCGATGTCGGCCGCCAGCGCGAGCGTGACCACGTCGGCTTCCAGGCCGTCGATCACCGCGCGCGCCTGTTTGCCCGAGCCGCCGTGCGACTGCTTGATTGTCACGCTATCGCCGGTTTTGGCCTTCCAGTCTGCAGCGAAGGCAGCGTTGACCGCCTTGTACAGTTCGCGGGTCGGGTCGTACGACACATTGAGCAGCGTCACGGATGCGGCGTGCGACAGCGTCGGCACGATCGCCAGCAGGCTCGTTGCCAGGAATTTCTTCAGCATGGATTGGGCTTTCGACGGGTGGAGAACAGCAGCGGTCATTGGGACGCGCCGGGATTGGATTCGGTGCGTTCGAAACGGACCCGCTCGCGTCGTTCGATCTGAACGATGCGGCCGTCATGGACGACGATCTCCACAGATCCGTAGCGCAAGCCGGAGAGCGCATCGCGGATGCGATCAGCGAGGCGCAGGTCGTTGCGGGTATCGGGGCGGTTGGATTGGTCAGTCATCGCGTCTGGCATCCGGTGGGTCCGGTGAGACGCCATGCTAGGGCGCTACGTTAAGGTCTCAAAAGAATATGCGGCTATCTGCATATGCCAAAAAAGAACAGTGGCGCGCGACACGCACTGCGGGCCGCGGTTGCGGCCGCTGAAGGTGTTGCGGGCCCCGAGGCCCGGCGGGCTACTCGGCCGCGTCGGGCGCGGCGCCGGGCTTGCTGACCTGGGTCAGGATGCCGAGCCGGGCACTGTCGAGATGGTGGGTCTCGTCGCGGCGCATGCGCCGGCGCTCGGCCAGCGGCCAGGCTTGGCCGTCGGCCACGTACTGCAGGTCGGCATCGATCTGCAGGTAGCGGCCCAGCAGCAGCGCGATGCTGCCATCGACGATCGGTGCGCCGGTTTCGTCGCCCGGCTTGGGGATGCGAACGTGAACGGAAGGGCCGCGCTCCTGCGGCGGGTCCTTCTGCGTCCACGACAGCCGCATCAGCGGTTTGAACTGCTTGCTGTAGCGCAAGTGCTGCCAGGCGTCGTTCAGCGCGGACTGATCTTCGGGCAGCAGTTCGATGCCAGCGGCGCGCAGCGCCGCCGCGTCGTCGACGTCGATCGCGTTGCGCAAGCTCGGTGTTGCCGGCGGGTTGCCGGCTTCGGCGCCGCCGGCCCACAGATCGACGAACACGATCACGTCGATCCGGTAGGTTTCGGCCTGTGCCGGGACGGCGAACAGGGCGAGCAGCAGCAGCGCGGGCCGCAGGCAGGGGCGCAACAGGGAGCGGGCGTCGGTCATTGCGCGAGTGTACTCAGCAGGGCTGCCATCTGGTCGGCGCGCTTGTCCGCATCGTCCAACGGCGCGGTGATCGTCAGCCGCTTCTGGCCCTCGAGCTTGTAGACGCGCGGCTGCTTCTGAATCAAGCGGATCAGCTTGGCTGGCTCGATCTTCGGCTGCGGGCCGAAGTCGAGCGCCGCACCCTTGGCGCCGGCGCGGATCTTGGTCACGCCCAGCGCTTCGCCCATCACGCGCAGCCGCGCGGCATCGAACAGACGTTCCGCCTGCGGCGGCAGCAGGCCGAAGCGGTCGATCATCTCGACCTTGAGTTCATGCAGCTGCTTTTCGTCGCCGGCCTCGGAGACGCGCTTGTAGAACACCAGGCGCGTGTGCACGTCGGGAATAAAGGCTTCCGGCAGCAGCGCCGACACGCCCAGATCGACTTCGCAGGCGGCCACGCCAAATGGCTGGTCGTCGAGCTTGCCGCTGCGCAGCGCGCGCACCGCGCGGGCCAGCAGCTCGGCATACATCGTGAAGCCGACTTCCTCGATCTGTCCGGACTGCCCTTCGCCGAGCAGCTCGCCGGCGCCGCGGATTTCCAGATCGTGCGTGGCCAGCGCAAAGCCGCTGCCGAGGTCGCCGAGGGTTTCGATCGCGTCAAGTCGCTTTTGCGCATCGACGCTCAGGTTGCGCTTGCTCGGCACCAGCAGATACGCGTACGCGCGGTGATGGCTGCGCCCGACGCGGCCGCGCAGCTGATGTAGCTGTGCAAGGCCAAGATTGTCGGCGCGGTCGATCAGCATCGTGTTGGCGGTCGGTACGTCGATACCCGATTCGATGATCGTCGTGCTGACCAGCACGTTGAAGCGCTGGTGATAGAAGTCGAGCATCACTTGCTCCAGCTCGCGCTCGCGCATCTGGCCGTGAGCAAAGCGCACGCGCGCTTCGGGCACCATCTTGGCCACATCGTCGGCGACTCTTGCGATATCGGCGACTTCGTTGTGCAGGTAATACACCTGGCCACCGCGGCGCAGCTCGCGCTGGATCGCCTCGACCACCAGGTTGCGCTCCCATTCGGCGACAAAGGTCTTGATCGACAAGCGCGAGGCCGGCGGCGTGGCGATGATCGACAAGTCGCGCAGGCCGGCCATGCTCATGTTCAGCGTGCGCGGGATCGGCGTCGCGGTCAGCGTCAGCATGTCGACTTCGGCGCGCAGGTTCTTCAGCCGCTCCTTGTGACGGACGCCGAAGCGATGCTCTTCGTCGATGACGACCAGGCCCAGGTCCTTGAAGCGCACGTCTTCCTGCAGCAGCCGATGCGTGCCGATCACCACGTCGAGCGTGCCGTTCTCGACTTCCTTGAGGATCTGCGTCTGCTCCTTGGCCGTGCGTAGTCGCGACAGCGCGGTGACGCGGATCGGCCAGCCGGCGAAACGATCGCGGAAGTTCTTTTCGTGCTGGGCCACCAGCAGCGTCGTCGGCGCCAGCAGGCACACCTGCCGGCCCGAG
This sequence comes from Hydrocarboniphaga daqingensis, assembly GCF_900129825.1. Taxonomy (GTDB): domain Bacteria; phylum Pseudomonadota; class Gammaproteobacteria; order Nevskiales; family Nevskiaceae; genus Hydrocarboniphaga; species Hydrocarboniphaga daqingensis. The sequence goes on from NZ_FQWZ01000004.1 coordinate 328,745, forward strand.
CGCGCCACGGCAAAGCAGGCGCGCAACGCGACTTCGGTTTTGCCGAAGCCGACGTCGCCGCAGACGACGCGATCCATCGGCTTGTCCTGCTGCAGGTCGGCCAGCACGGCGTCGATCGCCGACTGCTGATCGGCCGTCGTCGTGAACGGAAAGCCGTCGCAGAAGCGGCGGTAGTCTTCCTCGTCCAGCTCCAGCTTCATGCCGACCTTGGCGGCGCGGCGGGCCTGAATCTGCAGCAGCTCGGCGGCGACGTCGTGCGCTTTTTCGCGCGCCTTGGCCTGCATCTTTTCCCAGCGTTCGGAGCCGAGCGAATGCAGCGGCGCGGCGTCGTCCTCGGCGCCGGTGTAGCGGTGGATCATCTGCAGCGATCCCACCGGCACGTACAGCTTGTCGCCGCCGGCGTATTCGAGCAGCAGGTATTCAGCTTCGACGCCGCCGGCATCGAGCTTCTGCAAGCCGCGATAGCGACCGACGCCATGTTGGGCGTGGACCACCGGCGCGCCGATCGCCAGCGACGACAGATCGCGCAGGATCGTTTCCGGGTCGCGCACCTTGCCGCGCCGGCTGCGTGATTCCACCGGCGCGCGGCGGCCAAACACCTGCGCTTCGCTGACCAGCGCCAGCCCGTCGGCCGGCAGGCGGAAGCCGGTCTGCAGCGGGCCGATCGTGATGCCGTAGCGGTTCTTGTCGCGGACGAAGGCGTCGTAGCCGGCTTGTTCGCGCGGCAGCACGCCGAGCGGCTTGAGCCAGTCGATCAGCGCTTCGCGTCGTCCGGCTGATTCAGCGACGAACAGCACGCGGTCGCTGCCGGTCTTGAGTCCTTCGCGCAAGCTGGCTTCGCCGTCGGCCAGCGCTTCGCTCGGCAGCGTCGCCGATGCTTGCGGCAGTTGCGCCAGCCGGCTCAGCGCTTCTTCCGGTGTCAGGTACAGATCGGACGGCTTCATCAGCGGCCGTTCGATGTCGCCGCGATGGCGTTCGTAGCGCTCGTTGATCTGCGCCCAGTCGGCGCCGATCGCCGACTCCAGCGGACACAGCGCGACGACCTGCGTCTGCGCCGGCAAGTAATCGAACAGCGTCGCCGTCTGCCCGAAGAACAACGGCAGCCAGGCTTCGATGCCGCTGGGCATCAGCTTCTTGCTGACTTCGGCATAGACCCGCGAACGCGCCGGGTCGCCGGGGAAATACTCGCGGTAGCGACGGCGGAAGGTTTCGATGCCTTCGCGGTCGGTCGGAAAGTCGCGGGCCGGCAGCAGACGGACTTCGTCGACCTTGTCGACCGAGCGCTGCGTTTCCGGGTCGAAGCGGCGGATCGATTCGATATCGTCGTCGAACAGGTCGATCCGGTAGGCGGTGTCGGCGCCCATCGGAAACAGATCGATCAGCGCGCCGCGTACCGCGAACTCACCTTGGGTTTGGACTTCGGAGACGCTGGTATAGCCGGCGCCGACCAGGCGCTCGCGAAACGCCAGCAAGTCGAGACGCTCGCCGACCTTGAGCATCAGCGCGCGGCCTTCGACGTAGCTTCGCGGCGGCAGTCGCGTCAGCAGCGCATCGGCCGTCACCAGCAGCAGGCCGCGCTGCGTCGTCGGCAGCCGATACAGCGCCGCCATCCGGTTCGACAGGATTTCCTGATGCGGCGAGAACTGGTCGTAGGGCAGCACTTCGGTGTCGGGCAAGTGCAGCACGGTCAGGTCCGGGCTGGCGAAGAAGCGCAACTCGTCCTCGAGCCGGTAGGCCTCGCGTTCGTCGGCCGCGATCGCCAGTACCAGGCCGCGATGCGCCTGCGCCGCGCGCACGGCCGCCAGCGCCGCGACGGCCGGCGGGGAGGGGGGTGCTGCGTCGGATTCGGACACGTGCAGGATCATCGGCTCGACTGGAGCGCGATTTTACGGTGTCGGGGCAGGCGGCGGTTGCAGTGGCATCCCAATGAACCTCATGCGAGACCATCCACGAGCGTTGTTCGACTGGGACGCTACACTCTTACGTAGGGATAACGCGGGACCCTAGACCGTCGATCGAGCCCGGTGGCGCTCTGTCGACAGGGGAATCTACACCGGGGGTGGGAATGAGCCAGTTAACGTCGCACCAAGCGAAGTATTTCGCGTGGGAGCTCACTCGGCGGCGCCGAGGTGGTGATTTGGATCGTGTGGGGCAAGCGCTGTTTGATGCCTCTGTAGACCTGAACCCGCACCAGATTGAAGCCGCTCTCTTTGCCCTGGCGAATCCGCTGTCGAGGGGCGTGCTGCTGGCGGACGAGGTGGGGCTCGGCAAAACCATCGAAGCTGCTCTGGTGCTCGGCCAGTACTGGGCTGAGCGGCGCCGTCGGCTTCTGGTCGTGTGCCCGGCATCGTTGCGTAAGCAGTGGGCGACCGAGCTGAGCGAGAAGTTTCATCTCCCGACCCAGGTGATCGACGCGGAGACTTGGTCACAAGCCAGAAAAGCCGGGGTGTACAACCCGCTTGACCAAGATGTCATCAGCATTGTTTCCATCCACTTTGCGGCGAGGATGGAGCAGGCGATCAGTGCAATTCGATGGGACCTCGCGGTCATCGACGAGGCGCACAAGCTGCGCAATGCATACCGCGAAGCTCACACCACCGGGCAGGCCATCAAGCGTGGACTAGCAGGGGTCAGGAAGGTGTTGCTGACCGCTACGCCCCTGCAGAACTCCCTGCTGGAGCTTTACGGTTTATCGACCATCATCGATGAGCACCTCTTCGGCGATCGCGTCAGCTTTCGGTCCCGCTTTATGCGAGGCGATTCGGCGATTCCGGCGCTCAGGAATCGGCTAGCCGACTTTTCAAAGCGATCGTTGCGTCGTGACGTTTTGGAGTACGTTCAGTACACCGAACGCAAGGCGATGACCTTTCCGTTCACTCCTGGGGACGATGAGCAACGCGTTTACGACCTGGTGTCTGGCTACCTGCTTAGGGTGGACGGCTACGGCGTGCCATCCCGGCAGCGCCATTTGGTTGGGCTGATCCTTCGCAAGTTGCTGGCTTCGTCGACCCCGGCCGTGGTTGCAACGCTGGAAGCGATCTTGGCTCGGCTGCGGCGGCTGGAGGAAAGCCAGGCCGACCAAGGCGACTGGCTTACCGAGCTGATTCGGAGCGAGGAACTCGACGCCGAGGAGCTAGACGAGGACGAACAGGAAGCTGGCCTAGTCGAATCCACGGCCGAGCCCGCTGTTGACCGGGAACGACTCCGAGGCGAAATCGTCGAGCTGGAGCAGTACCTGCTGATCGCCAACGGCGTTCGTGAGGACCAGAAGTCCCATGCCTTGGTAAAGGCGCTCGACATCGGTTTCCAGCGCATGGCGTCGATTGGCGCGGCACGCAAAGCCGTCGTCTTTACCGAGTCGGTCCGCACGCAGGATTACCTCGCTCGCTTCCTCGAAGCCCACGGCCATGCAGGTCGCGTCGCCAAGTTCAGCGGCCGGGCTTCAGATCCGGGTGCCAACGGTATCTACCAGCGCTGGCTGGCAACCCACCAGGGCACAGATCGCGTCACCGGCAGCCCCGCCATCGACCGCCGCACCGCGGTCATTGACCACTTCCGCGATCAAGCCGAGATCTTGATCTGCACCGAAGCCGGCGCCGAGGGTATCAATCTGCAGTTCTGCTCACTGGTCGTGAACTACGACCTGCCGTGGAACCCGCAACGCGTGGAACAGCGTATCGGTCGCTGCCACCGCTACGGCCAGAAGCACGACGTGGTTGTCGTGAACTTCCTTAACCAGCGAAACGCAGCCGACCAGCGCGTGCTAGAACTGCTCTCCGAGAAATTCCACCTGTTTGACGGCGTCTTCGGTGCCTCGGATGAAATCCTCGGGCGCATCGAGAATGGCGTGGATATCGAGCGCCGGATCGCCGGCATTTTCGATACCTGCCGCACCCCAGCTGATATCGACGCCGCGTTCGCGGCGTTGCGCAGCGAGCTGGAGAGCCAGATTCAGGAGCGGATGAAGGACACCGAGGAGGCCCTGCTGGCCACCTTTGATGCAGGCGTAGTCGAGCGCCTGCGCCTGCATCGCGATCAAGCCATCGTGCAGCTGGACCGTATCAGTCAGTTGTTCTGGCGGCTCACTCGCCACGTCCTCGCATCGTTGGCACAGTTCAACGACAAGGCTCTGTCGTTCGAGCTAGCCAAGTCACCATCCAAGGACGCCGAAGCCGGACGCTACCACCTGATCCGCAAAGGGCAGCCAATGCCCGAAGGCGGGCACGTCTACCGACTTACGCACCCGCTGGGCGAGTTCGTGCTGGATACCGGCCGTCGCCTCGATGCGCTACCGGCTGAGCTGGTGTTCGATCTGTCGTCGGCGCCACAGCGCATCGCGGCGCTGGAACAGCTCACCAGCAAGTCAGGCTGGCTGGAGCTGAACCTGCTGGAGCTGGAGAGCTTCCAGCTCGAAGAGCACTTGGTTTTCAGTGCCCAGGCCGACGACGGCCGCTGGGTGGACGCCGAGGCCTGCCAGCGGATGCTGGAGCTTGCGGCCGCGATTACCCCTGATACTTCCGCTGCCGAAATCCTGCCCGCCAATTTCGAAGCCAATGTTCGGCGGCAGATTGACGCCGCTCTGGCCCAGGCGCTGGAAGAAAACAACACCTACTTCCAGGCCGAGCGCGACAAACTGGATCGGTGGGCCGAAGACCAGCTGCTGGCCGCCGAGCAGTCCCTGCACGACACCAAGGCCCGGCTTAAGGATGCGAAGCGACGCGCTCGGTCGGCCGCTACGGTCGAGGAGCAGGCCCGCGTACAAGAGGAGATCAAAACGCTGGAGCGCCAACAACGCCGGCAGCGCCAGGAGATATTTGACGTCGAGGACGAGATCGGAGCCAGGCGTGACGCGTTGATTGCCGCGCTTGAGAAGCGGCTCAACCAGAGTAGTCACAGCTTGCGTCTGTTCCGGATTCGCTGGCGTCTGCATTGATCTACACAGCGCAGATATTTCGACACATTCCGAATATGTGTCGAAATAATTGTTGATTGTCGACATGTATGCGTCTAATGTCGATGCGATCGACATGTCCTCAAAACGTGTCGACCATTTCAAAAATGATCGACATGGCGGCCCAATGAGCATCGATCCCCACTTCGACCCTAGGCTTCCCTACAACGACCTGCCCGACCTGCCTCCGCGGGCGGACATCGAGAGCAAGCGCCTGCTCAAGGCCTGCATCGGAGCGCGTGCGGCCCTGGCCGAACTCAAGAGCGTGGGCGCGGCCATCCCCAACCAGGCGGTGCTCATCAACAGCATCCCCCTGCTGGAAGCCCAGGCCAGCAGCGAGATCGAGAACATTGTTACTACCAGCGACGCCCTGTTCCGGTTCGCCCAGGACGAACAAGCTGCCGACCCCGCGACCAAGGAGGCCCTGAGCTACCGCGCTGCGCTACGCGAGGGCTTCGATTCCCTGGCGGCACGCCCACTCAGCACCAGTACCGCCGTGCGCGTGTGCAGCCGCCTGAAAGGCCGCGATATGGAAATCCGCCGCGTGCCAGGTACGTCGCTGACCAACGCTGCCACCGGGGAGGCTGTTTACACGCCGCCGGACGGCGAGGCCCTGCTGCGCCAGAAGCTCTCCAACTGGGAGCAGTTCATCCACGAAGCCGAGGACATCGATCCGCTGATCCGCATGGCGGTGGCGCATTACCAGTTCGAAGCCATCCATCCGTTCCACGACGGCAACGGACGCACCGGCCGCGTGCTCAACCTGCTGATACTGGTGGAGCAGCGCCTGCTCGACCAGCCGATCCTCTATCTATCTCGCCACATCCTGCGTCATCGCACGGACTACTACCGCCTGCTGCTCGGCGTGACCCGCGATGGCGCCTGGGAAGACTGGATTGCCTTCCTCCTCACCGCGGTGACAGAGACCGCGATCTGGACGCGCGACAAGGTGCTCGCCATCCAGGCCCTGCACAGCAAGGCCACTGAATTCGTGCGCACGCACGCCAGCAAAATCTACAGCCGCGAGCTGGTCGATGCCCTGTTCGTCCAGCCGTACTGCCGCATCCAGAATCTGGTGGATAGCGACATCGCCAAGCGCCAGACCGCGGCCGCGTATCTCAACCAGCTGGCCGACATCGGCATGCTCACCGACATCAAGGTCGGCCGCGAGAAGCTGTTCCTGCACCCCAACTTCGTTCGCCTGCTCACCAGTGACGATCATGTCGTGCTGCCCTACGGCGCGATCACCAGCAACCGGAAAGATTGATTCATGACCCAAGCCAATTCCGCGTCCAACCCCGCCGCGGGCCTTCCCAAGTTCAAGAAACTGGTGACCCTGCTCAAGGAGCTGTTCCAGCTCGATCAGCCGGATCTGGACTTCGGCATCTATCGGATCATGCATGCCAAGGCGGGCGAGATCACCCAGTTCCTGGAACGCGATCTGCTGCCGCAGGTGAGCCAGGCCTTCGCGCAGTACCAGTCGGCGGACAGCAGCGAGATCAAGAAAAAGATCGACCAGCTGGCTGCACAGGTCGCCGAGGCGGGCATGGACCCGGAAGCGTCCCCCAAAGTCCGCGAGCTGCGCGAACAGCTCAAGAGCGCCATCGACCTCGGCGCGCTGGAGAACGAGGTCTACGACCATCTGTTCAGCTTCTTCCGCCGCTACTACTCAGAGGGCGACTTCCTTGCCAAGCGCGTCTACCGGCCGGGTGTTTACGCCATTCCCTACGAAGGCGAAGAAGTCACGCTGCACTGGGCCAACAAGGACCAGTACTACATCAAGACCAGCGAATACCTGCGCGACTACGCCTTTCGGCTAAGGCCGGAAGCCGACGAGACTAAGGGTGAAGACTCCCGGCGCGTGCACTTCCGGCTCGTGGATGCCGCCGAAGGCGAGCACGGCAACGTGAAGGCTGCCGACGGCAAGGATCGCGTGTTTGTGCTGGCCCGCGAAGGCTTCATTGCTGTGGAAGGCGGCGAGCTGGACATCCGCTTCGAGTACCGTCCGGCGACGCTGGAGGACTGGCCTGAAGATCAGCGTGCCGACAAAAAGAAGCCGCCAGCGCAGAAGGATCTAATCGCACTAGCGACCCGCCAGATTCTGGCAGCCGGGGGCGACTTCACGGGCTGGCTCGCCGAACTTGCTCGTCCGCACACGAAGGCGGACGGCGAAGCCGCGGACTACTCGCGCCTCGAAGCCCATCTGCACCGCTACGCCGCGCGCAACACCTTCGATTACTTCATTCACAAGGACTTGGGCGGCTTCCTGCGCCGCGAGCTGGATTTCTACATCAAGAACGAGGTCATGCACCTTGACGACGTGGAGAGCGAAACCGCGGCCAAGGTCGAGCAGTACCTGTCAAAGATTAAGGTCGTCCGCCGCATCGCCGGCAAGGTCATCGACTTTCTGGCGCAGCTGGAGAACTTCCAGAAGAAGCTGTGGCTGAAGAAGAAGTTTGTCGTCGAGTCGCACTGGCTGGTCGCGATTTCGCAGATCCCTGATGTACTGCTGCCGGAGATCTGCGCCAACGCCGCGCAGCTTGAGGAATGGAAAGCGCTGCACTCGCTGCACGAGCTGCCGGCAGACATCACGAGACCGGCTTATAGCGAGCCGCTGACGGCAGAGTATCTGCGAGCGCATCCGAGCCTGATGGTGGATACGCGGCATTTTGATGAAGCAACCGCAGCGAAGGTGTTGGACAGCTATAGCGAAGTCGCCAGCACAACCGCCGGTCTTCTAGTGAATGGCGATAATTTTCACGCGCTTTCGCTAATGCAGAAAAGCTATTGCGGAAAGATCAAGTGCATATACATTGATCCTCCATACAACACTGCAAACGATGAGTTTGCCTACAAAGATAGTTACAGGCACTCAAGCTGGATTGCAATGATGGCCGACCGCCTATCCTTGAGCTCCAATTTCATATCGAGTGACGGTGTCTTTTTCTGCAGCATTGACGACAACGAATCCTCTCGCTTGAGAGAACTTCTGGATTCACTTTTTGGAGCAGAGAGATTTCAGTCTGCTATGACATGGATTAAACGATACGCGCCGCCGCCGGATGTAGAGGGAATCGGCTACGTTCACGAAACGATCATGGCATATGCGGCGACCGGCTTTCGAGCGGGATTGCTCCCAATGACGGCAGCACAGAAAGATCGCTACGAGAATCTCGATGGAGACCCAAGAGGTCCTTGGAAGCCCGCAGATTACACCTGTCGATACACTGCAGACGAGAGGCCCACGCTTTTTTACCCGGTCATTAATCCCAACACAGGGGAAGAGATATGGCCTAAACGCTCAAGAGTTTGGGCAATGTCGCAAGAAACACATGAGCGGAATGTTTCTGAGAATCGAATATGGTGGGGCCGCGAAGGAACGAACCGCACTCCTGCGCTGAAGAACTTTCTGGACAAAATAAAGCAGGGTATAGCGCCATCTTCCGTGCTATCCCACGAAGATGTGGGGCATACCGATGAAGCATCTAAGGAATTGCGGGACTTATTCCCTGACAGAAAATTCACACCGAAACCTGTTCGCCTTATCAAGCGACTTATAAAAATTTCTGACGCAGTTAATGAAGATATATTTTTCGACTTCTTTGCAGGATCCGGAACATCCGCACACGCCGTGGTTCAGTGCAATCGGGATGACGGTGGCCAGCGGAAGATGGTCTTGGTTGAAATGGGCGCTTCCTTCGATGAAATTGTCCTGCCGAGAGTTAAGAAGGTGACATTTTCTCCAGAGTGGAATGGCGGACAACCAAAGAGACCCGCCACCACGCTGGAGGCAGAGCGCGGTCCGCGCTTTATCAAAGTTCTCCGTCTCGAATCCTACGAAGACACGCTCAACAATCTCGCGCTGCGACGCAGCGCACAGCAGCAGTCTGCACTCGACTTCCAAGCGGCTTTGGGCGCCAGCAGTCTGCGCGAGCAATATCTGCTGCGCTATCAGCTGGACGTGGAATCCCGCGGCAGCGCCTCGCTGCTGAATGTCCGCGCCTTCACCGACCCCACCGCCTACAAGCTGTCCGTCAAGACGCCGGGCAGCGATGAAAGCCGCGAGGTCAACGTCGATCTGCTGGAAACCTTCAACTGGCTGCTGGGCCTGACCGTGCAGCACATCGCCGCGCCGCGCAGCTTCAGCGCCGAATTTGAGCGTGATACCGAGGGTCGGCTGAAGCTCGCGGGCAGGCTAAAGCAGGACGCCGACGGTCCGTGGTGGTTCCGCACAGTGACTGGTACTACGCCGGAAGGACGGAAGACGGTAGTGATCTGGCGCAAGCTCACTGGTAATGCCGAGCAGGACAATCTGGTGCTGGAAACCTGGTTCCGCGATAAGCAGGCGTTCTCGGTGAAGGACTCCGAGTTCGACCTGATCTACGTCAACGGCGATAACACGCTGGAGAACCTGCGCCTGCCGGATGAGTCCTGGAAGGTGCGCCTCATCGAGGAAGACTTCCATCGCCTGATGTTTGAAGGGACGGAGTCCTGACATGCCGCGCGGACGTCCTCGCGGCAGCACGGCTGCGACCACCCCTCGTGCCGCACGCGGGCCCGGCGCTCGAACGGCGCAGGCGCTGGAGTTCACCCAGTCGCTGGTGCTCAACCAGTGGCTGTTCGGCCTATTCGGACTGGAGAGCATCGACGGCTGGTATCGCCTGGGCAATCGCCGTGTGCCGCTGCTGGAAGCCTTCAAGGAGCGCTTCCAGCTCAACCAGTACAGCGAGGAAGGGTTGGATGAGAACAACATCCACCGCTTTCATCACGCCCTGATCAATCAGATCACCGGCGAGCTGCCGGGTGTGAGCCGTGAGGAGCTGCTGGCCTTTGACCAGAACATTGTCCGCCACACGCTGGCGCTGAACGCGCAGCGGGCGCTCAAGCGTGAACGCCCCGTGGTGTGGAAGTACTACCAGTACCTGTCGCTGCTGTTTGTTGAGATCTACCTAGACCGCTACTTCCGCGATCCGCAGGCGTTGGCCGCCGCGCTCAATGCGCACATCACGAAGTTCAACGAAGGCAAGGACGAGGCCGAGCAGTTGCCGCTGATGGACGAGGGCCGCGATGCCGCGCTGGGCTTGAACAAGCTGGCGCTGTGGTGCGCCACGGGCAGCGGCAAGACGCTGCTGATGCATGTGAACCTGCACCAGTACCAGCATCACCTGGCGCAAGTCGGCCGCGCCGGGAGCTTGAACCGCATCCTGCTGCTGACGCCCAACGAGGGCTTGAGCCAGCAGCATCTGGAGGAGTTCGCCGCCGCAGGCATCGAGGCCGAGCTGTTCGACAAGAACGCGCGCGGGCTGTTCGCCGGGCGAGCGGTGGAGATCATCGACATCCACAAGCTCGCCGATGAGATGGGGGACAAGACCGTCGCGGTAGACGCCTTCGAATCCGGCAACCTGGTGCTGGTGGACGAAGGACACCGGGGAACCTCGGGCGGCGAAGCCGGCAAGTGGCTGACGCGACGCGATCAGCTCTGCGAAAAGGGCTTTTCCTTCGAGTATTCGGCCACCTTCAAGCAGGCGGTCAAGGGCAATGCGGCCCTGACGCGCCGCTATGCCCGCAGCATCGTCTTCGACTACTCCTATCGCTATTTCTACGGCGACGGCTTCGGCAAGGACTACCAGATCCTCAACCTGGATGACGCGACCGAGCAGACCGGCCTCGATCGCTACCTGACCGCCTGCCTGCTGGCGGCGTATCAGCAGCGCCGCCTGTTTGACGACCGACAGACCGCGCTCCGGGATTTCAACATCGAGCGGCCGCTGTGGATCTTCGTCGGCGGCAGCGTAAACGCGGTGCGCACGGAGAACCGGCGCACGGTCTCGGACGTGACCGAGATCCTGCTGTTCTTGTCCCGCTTCGTCGCTAACCGTGCGCAGTCAGAGCGTGCGATTCAGGGAATCCTGACGGCCGGGCTGCCCACGGCATCCGGCCAGAACCCCTTCGCCAATCGCTTTGGCTACCTGGCGGAGCTGAACCTGCCGGCGAGTGAGTTGTTCGCGGACGTATGTGGACGGTTGTTCAACGCGCCCGGTGGCGGTGGCTTGCACGTGGAATATCTGAAGGGCGCCGATGGCGAACTCGCCGTGAAGCTGGGAGACAACCCCGCTTTCGGTGTGATCAACGTGGGTGATGCCAAGAAGCTCCACGAGCTGTGCGCGAACACGCCCGGACTGGTGGCGGAGGAGCGGGATTTTTCGGGCTCTCTGTTCCGTCGTCTCAATGATCGCGACAACCAGATCAGCCTGCTGATTGGCTCACGAAAATTCACCGAGGGCTGGAACAGCTGGCGCGTCAGCACGCTGGGCTTGATGAAGATCGGCCAGAGCGAAGGCGCGCAGATCATCCAGCTGTTCGGCCGCGGCGTGCGACTCAAGGGCCACGGATACAGCCTCAAGCGCAGCCGGGCGATGCGCCTGCCGCCGGCGGTGGTCAAGCCATCTCACATCGAGCTGCTCGAAACACTCAACGTGTTCGGCATCCATGCCGACTACATGGCGCAGTTCAAGCAGTTCCTGGAAGACGAAGGACTGCCGCCCGACCAAGAGACCGAAGACATCAACCTACCGGTGATCCGCAACCTGGGCACGCACAGGCTCAAGGTGATTCGGCTCAAGCCGGAGATCAACGGCGTGCGCACCGAGTTCGGTACCGCGTTCCGTCAGCTGGCGCCCGTGCCCGAGCTGGCCCCGCCGCGTGTTCCCAACGACCAATGGCTACTCAACAATCGGGTGCAGCTCAACTGGTATCCCAAGGTTCAGGCGATGCGGGCGCGGGAGCTGAGTGGCGGGGACGGCGTAGCGGCGCTGGACACCGGCTCCCTGGGCGCGCCACACGTCGCGCTGCTCGACCTCGACGCCGCGTGGTTCGAGCTGATCCGCTTCAAGAACGAGCGTGGCTGGCACAACTTCAATATCCCGCGGGGATCCGTGGATGCCTTGATGTCGCGGACCGACTGGTACGACCTGCTGATCCCCAGGGCGGTGCTGGCGCTGGACAGCCTCGACAAGCTACAGACCTGGCAGGAGATCGCGCAGACGCTGCTGAAGAAGTACGCGGAGCGCTATTACGTGTTTCGCAAGAAAGCTTGGGAGGAGCCCCACTTGGAGTATGCGGTACTGACCGCCGATAACCCGAACTTTCCCGACGCTGCCTCCGGTGCGGGCGAGGAGCAGGGGGTCTACAAGGTGACCGTCGAGAGATCAGAACAGCAACTGATCACCCAGCTCCGTGCTATCGCCGAAGAGCTTCGTCACCGTACGTGGCATGGGCCGCGTGCCGCGATGGATGGCGCCAATGCATCGGTAGAGCTGATCCGCTTTCAGCAGCACCTGTTCGAGCCGCTAATCCGCGCTGCGGGAGCGAGCATCTCGGTCAAGCCGGTTGCCCTGAATGACGGTGAGATGCGCTTCGTGACGCAGCTCAAGGATTACTGCGAGCAGCATCCACAGGAGTTCGTGAATCGTCCTCTATTCCTGCTGCGCAACCTCAGCCGAGGCCGCGGTGTAGGTTTCTTCGAGGCCGGTAATTTTTACCCGGACTTCATGCTCTGGCGGCTGGACGGCGACCGGCAGCGCATCACCTTCGTTGACCCGAAGGGCATCCGAAGTTTGAGCTGGCACAACGAGCCCAAGCTCGACTTTTACCGGACGATTAAGGACATCGAGGCCAGGCTTAAGCCTTCCGATCCATCGATCACCTTAGAGAGCTTCATCGTTTCGGTGACGGCTGCCGACGAGATGGCGTTGCATTGGAATGTTACTCGCCAAGATCTTGCCGACCGCCACATCCTGTTTGACGAAGACCCTGACTATGTCCAGCGTTTACTTGCCGAGGACTAACCGACTGTAGGCCGACCAATAAACGCTGCCATCCAAGCTTATTGACGCCATGGTGCTATTCGGGACGCTCGCTACGGCCGCATCGCCTCCGCCAGATCCCGCACGAACGGGCTCAGCGACAGGTCGACGCGCAAGCCGACGGCCAGCGCGTCGGCCAGGTCGCGGGTGCGGGCCGGCTCGCCGAACTGATCGGGGTTGGCGATGTAGTGCAGGTTCGGCTGCACGCGCAGCAGCGGATTGACCTGGATGCCGTAGCTCAGCTCGACCATCACTTGGCTCGTTGCCGGTCGGCCGCTGCCGCCGGCGGCCGCGCGCAGCAGCTGCTGGTTGTCGAGCGCCTGATCGCTGTAGCGCTGCTGGCTGACGACCAGACCGAGCGTGTCGCGATCGCGACCGGCCAGCGTGCCGCGCTGTACCAGCCCCAGTTCGAGGAAATGCTGCTGCTCGGCCTCGCCGTGCGTGCCGATCAGCGCGGCGCCGAACAGCGTCAGCCCCCGGTTGCCGGCCGGGTCGCTGCGGGTCACGCGCTGCTCGACGCGGAAGTACGCGCCCGAGCGGCCGCTGCGCGTCGCGTATGGCCGACCGCTGATCGCGGCCGCTGCGCCGGAGGCGTCGCGCAAGGGGTCGCGATAGTCGCTGGTGTCGTACCAGCCGCCCAGCTCGATCATGCTTGGCAAGTGCGCCGTCGCGGCCGTGGTCTTGTAGCCGATGGCATAGGGCGCGATCAGTCCGGTGGCATCGCGCGTGCTCCATTCCAGCCCGTGCTGGTCGTCCTCGGCCTGCCTCGGATTGACCTCATAGGCACCCGCATGCAGGTAGATCGATGGCGTCAGATAGCCCTTGGCGTGTGCGCCCCAGCTCGAAACCGGCCAGTAGGTGAAGTTGCTGGTGCGGAACACGAAGGTCGGGTTGCCGCAGGCCGAGTTGGTCTGAAAGTACTGGCACAGCTCCGAGCCGAGAAAATGGATGTTGGCGACCGTGCGGCCCGCTTCCAGCAGCAGGCGACCGTCGAGCCACTGCTGTTCCAGCGTGAAGTTCGCCAGGCGTTCGGTTTGGCCGCCGAAGATTTCCTGGATGCTGGTGCTGTTGCCGATCTCGTCGCGCGACAAGTTGTCGCCGTGACGGCTGGCGCCGTACAGGCGCACGGTCGCACCGGTCCAGCCGGCGAGCCGGGCCAAGTCGACATCGGCGCCGACGAAGAACTGCCCCGCATAGGCACTGCCGCGGCGCTTGCCGCCGTCGACCACGGCGGCCGATTCGCCGGTGTAGCTGCCGCTGAGCGTGATGCCGGTGTCGGCGAGCGTGGCCGCCGGCGACGCCGGGCTGGCGATCAGCGCGACGATGCCGAGCAGCAGGCCGGTGAAGTGCGGCCGCCGCCGCGCAGCCGGCTGCGGGCGCTGGGGGGTGGGCACTGGGAGCGACGGGGCTTGAGGCCGGAGATGGGGCACAGCAGCTCCTATGACGGCCGCAACGGCCATCGAAATGAAGTGGGGGAACAGCGGGGTCGGCGGGCGCGCGGCCCGCGGGGATCAGGCCAGCGGCGCGGGTTTTTTCAGCAGACGCAGGCAGACCGCCGTCAGCAGCGAGCCGGCCAGCAGCGCCAGCAGATAACCGCCCAAGTGCGTCACGGCATTCGGAATCGGCAGCACGAAGATGCCGCCGTGCGGCACTTTCAGTTCGGCGCCGACAGCCATCGAGATCGCGCCGGCCACTGCCGAGCCGAGCACCAGTGACGGGATCACGCGCAGCGGATCGCGGGCGGCGAAGGGGATCGCGCCTTCGGTGACGAAGGCCAGCCCGAGCACGCCGGCCGCATTGCCGGCTTCGCGCTCTTCGAGCGTGAAGCGGTCGGCAAACAGCCGGGTCGCCATTGCCAGGCCGATCGGCGCCGTCATGCCGGCGACCATCGCGGCCGCCATCGGGCTGTAGACCTCGCTGGCCAGTAAGCCGGTCGAGAACGCATAGGCCGCCTTGTTGACCGGGCCCCCCATGTCGAAGGCCATCATCGCGCCGATCAGCAGGCCCAGCAGCACGGCGCTGCTGCCCTGCATGCCGCGCAGCCATGAGGTCAGCGCTGCCAGCAGGTCGGCGACCGGGCCGCCGACGACGTCGATCATCAGCAGGCCGGTCAGCAGCGTGCCGAGCACCGGCAGAATCAACACCGGCTTCAGGCCTTCGAGATGACGCGGCAGGCGGATCAACCGGTTCAGCCCGGCCACGCCGTAGCCGGCGATGAAGCCGGCCGCGATGCCGCCGAGAAAGCCGGCGCCGAGATTGGCCGCAACCAGCCCGCCGATCATGCCCGGCGCGATACCGGGACGATCGGCGATCGAGAACGCGATGTAGCCGGCCAGCGCCGGCACCATCAGCACGAAGCCGGCCTTGGCGCCGATCTGGAACAACGACCAGGCCAGCGTGCCCTTGTGCGCGTCGTCGAACGCGTAGATGCCGCCCAGCGCAAACGCCAGCGCGATCAGCAAACCGCCGGCGGTCACGAACGGCAACATGAACGACACGCCGGTCATCAAGTGCTGATACGGGCCGGTGCGCGCCGCGCGAGCGGGTGCGGTGGACGTGGTCGTCGCGCCGCCGGCCGCCGTAGCGGTGCCGCTGGCGCCGTGGATCTGTGCCTGGTCGAGTGCGCGCGCGATCAGCGCCTTGCCATCGTTGATCGCCGGCTTGGTGGCGCTCTTGTACACGCGCTTGCCGACGAAACGGCTCAGGTCGACCTGCGTATCGGCGGCGATCAACACCAGATCGGCGCTGCGGATCTCGTCGTCGCTGAGCGTGTCGCGCGCGCCGACCGAGCCCTGGGTTTCGACGCGCACCGGGTAACCCAGCGCCTTGGCGGCTTGCTGAATGCCTTCGGCCGCCATGAACGTGTGCGCGATGCCGGTCGGGCACGAGGTGATCGCGACGATCCGCGCGGCGGGCGCGGCGGCTTCGGCTGTGCTGGCGCGCGCCAGTACGGCCGATACATCGGCCAGCACGTCATCGAGCGTTGCGACGATGCGCTGCTGCGCGCCGAAGCGCGCCGCGTCCAGATCGCCGTCGCCGATCAGCAGCACGGGGCCGTCGCCGAGGGGATCGGCCAGCGGCGTCAGCGTGCCTTGCGGCGTGCGCACCTCGACGCGGATCGACACGCCGGCTTGTTGCGCGGCGCGACGCAGCGCGGCAGCCGCGAGCACCGCTTGGGTGCTGCGATCACCGGCGCCGACGACGGCCACAAGGGGATGTTTCATCGTGTCTCTCCTGGATTTCAGCGGGCTGGCTTTACGCCAGTCGAGTCACGAGGACGTCGGCGGCCAGCCGTTGCACCGCGTGCCGGTCGGGAAGGTGGGGGCCGGGTAGGCCGAGCTTGGCGGCGGCGAACGCGGTGGCACGGCGCGCGATCCCTTCCAGGTCGGCGCCGTCGAGCAGCGCCGACGTCAGGCCTGCCACCATCGCGTCACCGGCACCGACGCTGCTTATCGCCGCTACCGCGCTGATGCCGGCATGCAGCACGCGGTGCTGGTCGACGAACAACGCGCCGTGCTCGCCTTGCGACACCACCACCAGCGACACGCCGAGCGCTTGCAGGCGGCGCGCGGCGCGGATCAGATCATCGGTGCGCACCAGCGGCTCGCCCGCCCAGGCTTCGAGTTCGTGGCGGTTGGGCTTGATCGCATACGGCAGCAGTTCACGCGGTGCGCCGAGCGCCGCTGTCAGCGGCGCGCCGCTGGTGTCGAGCACCGCCCGCGCGCCGCGCGCCGCGACGGCGCGCAGCAGCGGCAGATAGCTGTCGTCGGCCAGGCCAGACGGCAGGCTGCCGGCGAGCACCGCGTAGCCACCTTCGCGGCACAGGTCGTCGAGCGTGTCGGCGACGACGCGCAGATCACCGGGGTTTGCGGCCAGGCCCGGCAGATTCAGGTCGGTGGTGCAGCCGTCGCCATCGACGATCTTGATGTTGGTGCGCGTCTCGCCGCTGATCCGCAGGCAGCGGTCCTCAATCTGCTTGCGATCGAACAGCGCCTCGAACACCGAGGCATTGGTGCGGCCGAGCAGGCCGGTGGCGGCCGTGGCGACGCCCCAGTCCGCCAGCACGCTGGCGACGTTGATGCCCTTGCCGCCGGCATCGATGCGCGCGGCGTGCGCGCGGTTGACGGCGCCGGCCTGCAGGCTTTGGCAGCGGACGGTCAGGTCGATCGCCGGGTTCATCGTGACGGTGACGATCGGCACGCGGTGTTGGGTCGTGTTCATGCCGAAGGCTCCAGCGCACGGACATCGGCCGCGGTGTCGGCCGACAGAGCGCGTTCGGCCAGATCGCGCAACGCGGATTGGTCGACGCTGCGCAGCCGAGCCTTGACGGCGGCGATGTCGCGCGGCGTCATCGACAGCTCCTGCACGCCGAGTCCGGCCAGCAGCATCGCGCCAAAGGGGTCGCCGGCCAGCCCGCCGCAGACGCCGACCCAGCGCTGGTGGCGCGCCGCGCCGTCGACCGTCATCCGGATCAGCCGCAGCACGGCGGGGTGCAGGCTGTCCGCCTCGGCAGCCAGCTCCGGGTTTTGACGGTCGATCGCCAGCACGTACTGCGTCAGGTCGTTGGTGCCGATCGAGAAGAAATCGGCATGGCGTGCCAGCGCATCGGCCTGGATCGCCGCCGCCGGCACTTCGATCATGATGCCCACCGGCACGACCGGCGCCGCCAGTGCGACGCGGATGCGCTCGCAGATCTGGCGCAGCGTGATGATCTCCGGCACCGATGTGATCATCGGAAACATGATGCTCAGCGCCGCGCCATCGCGTGCCGCCCGATACAGCGCGCGCAACTGCGGTTCGAGCAGGTCGGCACGACGCAGCAGCAGCCGCGCGCCGCGCACGCCGAGAAACGGGTTGTCTTCGCGCGGCAGATCCAGATGGGCGACCTGCTTGTCGCCGCCGATGTCCAGCGCGCGGATGATCAGCGGCCGCCCGCCGAGCGCCGCGGCCATCGCCGTATAGGTTTGGTACTGCTCATCCTCGCTCGGTGTGCTGCCGCGCTCCAGGAACAGAAACTCGGTGCGCATCAGGCCGACGCCTTCGGCGCCTTGCGACAGCGCCAGCGCGGCTTGCTCGGGCAGGTTGATGTTGGCGCCGATGTCGATGCGATGGCCGTCGCGGGTCTGCGCCGGCAGGCTGCGTTGCTCGGCTTCGCGGGCGCGTGCGACGCGCTGCTGCTCGATGTACTCGCGCGCCGATGCCAGGTCGGCCATCGACGGATTCAAATACAGCCGGCCGCTGTGACCATCGATGATCGCCTCCACACCTTCGGCGACGTCCAGCAGCGCGGCACCGCCGGCGACCAGTGCCGGCAGCCCGAGCGTCCTCGCCAGAATCGCCGTATGCGACGTCGGCCCGCCGACCGCCGTGGCCAGGCCGACGACCCGCTGCGGATCGAGCGTGGCCGTGTCTGACGGTGACAGGTCGGACGCGACCAGAATGCAGTTGGCCGGCAGCGCGCGGTGGGCGTCGCCACCGTGCAGCGTCGGGTCGATCTGCGCCAGCACGCGGCGGCCGACATCGCGCAGGTCGGCCGCGCGCCCCGCCAGCACCGCATTGCCGAGCGCCGACAGCTTGCCGGCCATCCGCTCGACCGCCTGGTGCCAGCTCCAGGCCACGCCGTGGCCTTCGACCATCAGCTGGCAGGCCAGCGTGATCAGGTCGGTGTCGTTCAGCAGCTCGGCTTGCGCCTTGAAGATCGCCGCGTCGGCGGCGCCCAAGCGGCGCGCGGTGTCGTCGGCGACCGCCTTGAGCTGCAGCCGTGTTGCACTCAGCGCCTCGTGCAGCTGCTCGCCGCCTTCGGTCAGCGGTACCGGATGGTCCGGCACCGGTGCCTCGACGGCGGTCAGCCGATGGACGACGCCGATGGCCACGCCGGGGCTGGCGCCGATGCCGGCGATCGCGGCGGGTCCCTCGGGCGGCGTCCAGCCCTGCACCGGCACGGCCGCGCGGCGGGCGGCCGCCTCGGCATCGGCGATTTCTTGCGCGGTCAGGCCGTTGATGACCGCCTTCAAGCGCAGCAACGCCGACCCGGCGTCGCGGCCCTCGGCCGAGATCACCACGGCGTCGCCGACGCGCAAGCCCAGTTGCAGCAGCGACACCAGATTCTTGGCATCGGCCACCTGTTGGCCGGCGCGGACCTGGATGCGGGCACCGAAGCTGCGCGCGGTTTCGACCCAGCGCGATGCGGGCCGCGCATGCAGGCCGGCCGGGTAGGGCACGGTCCAGTCGAGCCGCTCGGGCAGGTCGTGCACGTCGGTCGTCGGCACGGGATCGGCGCCGTCGGTCGTCAGCGCGTCGACGATCGCGCCGGCGTCGTCGGTGACAAACAACGTCACCAACCGGGAATGGTTCTGGATCAGCCGCGTCAGCCGCCGCAGGATCGTGATGTGCTCGTCGGACTGGGCCGCGATCGCGACGATCAAGTGCGCGGTCTGGCCGGGGTTCCATTCGACGCCGGCCGGTACCTGCAGCACCGCAATGCCGTTGCGCCGCACCAGATGGCGGTCCTCGCCGAGCCCGTGCGGGATGGCAACGCCGTGGCCGAGGAAGGTGTTGGCTACGGCTTCGCGCTTGCTCATGCTGGCGGCATACGCCGGGTCGATGCAGCCGGCGGCGATCAGCAGCTGCGCGGCCTGGCGGATCGCGCTTTCCTTGTCGGCGGGCTGAGCGCCGAGGCATACCCGGTCGCGCGGCATCAGGGCCGTCGACTCGAGGGCGATCAAAGTGTCGGTGAGCATCGCTGGACTCCTCCAGTGCGGGCTGCTCGTGTCGGCAGCGCCTTGTGTGGATGCGATATGAAATCGTTTTCATGCCATCTGTCAAGCGAAGCCTTCGGGAAATTTCGATGACGGCTTGCTAAGTGCCCGAGTTCCGGCAGAAAATGCTGAAACGGAACTGAAAACGATTACACTATGAGCGTCAGCATCAAGGACGTCGCCCGCGCGGCGGGCGTGTCACCGGCGACGGTTTCGCGGGCGCTGGGGCGCGGCCCGGTCAGTGACGAACTGCGGGCGCAGGTCGAGGCGGCGGTGCGTGCCACCGGCTACCGGCCCAACCTCGCAGCGCGGCGGCTGCGCTCGCAGGACAGCGGCACGATCGGCTTGATCGTCGCCGACATCCGCAACCCGTTCTTCACGGCCGTGAGTCGCGCGGTCGAGGACAGCGCGTATCGCGCCGGCATGCGCGTGATTCTGTGCAACACCGATGAAGACCCGGATCGCGAGGCCTCGTATCTGCAACTGATGCACGAAGAACGCGTTACCGGTCTGATCCTGGCGCCGACGCGCGCCTCGTATGAGCAACTGCCGAAGCGGCAGGTGGACTTTCCGGTGGTGCTGATCGACCGCGCCGGTCCGCCGGGGCTGCACGACAGCGTGGTGCTCGACAACCGCGAAGCCACGGCGACGCTGGTCGCCCATCTGGTATCGCGTGGCTACCGGCAGATCGGCGGTTTGTTCGGCAATGCCAGCAGCACCGGTGCCGAGCGCCGCGAGGGTTACGAGGCGGCGATGCGTCAGCACGGCCTGACGCCCGACGCACGCCTGACGGCGCCGTCGTCGGCGGCCGCGCAGCGCGAGATGCAGGACTGGTTGCGCGCGCCGCAGCGGCCGCGCGCGCTGCTGGTCAGCAACAGCCTGCTGCTGATCGGCGTGATCCGCGCCGCCCGGGCGGCGGGGCTGCGCATTCCGCAGGACCTGGCGGTGGCCGGCTTCGACAACGAAAGCTGGACCGAGCTGGTCGAGCCCGGCATGACGGTGATCGAACAGCCGGTCGAAGACATCGGCCGCACCGCGATGTCGCTGCTGTTCGAGCGGCTGAAAACCCCGGGCCTGCCGGTGCGCAAAGTGGTGCTCAGCGGCCGCTGCATCGTCCGCGGCTCGACCGACGCCGCCTGAGGCGGCTGGGGCGCGGGGCTAGCCGAGAATCTTGGCGACGTCTTTTTCGATCGACGCGGGCGTGTCGGTCGGTGCATAGCGGGCCACGACATGGCCGCTGGCATCGACCAGGAACTTGGTGAAGTTCCATTTGATGCCTTCCGTGCCGAGCAGGCCCGGCTTGGTCTGCTTCAGATGCTGATACAGCGGATGCGCATCGTCGCCGTTGACCTTGATCTTGGCGAACATCGGAAAGCTGACCTCGTAGTTCAGCGAACAGAAGTTCTTAATCTCGTTTTCGTCACCAGGCTCTTGGTGACCGAACTGGTCGCAGGGAAAGCCGAGCACGACCAGGCCCTTGTCCTTGAACTTGCGGTACAGCTGCTCCAAGCCCTTGTACTGCGGGGTGAAGCCGCACTTGCTGGCGACATTGACGATCAGCAGCAGCTTGCCGCGGTAATCACCCAGCGACTGCGTGTTGCCGTCGATGGTCTTGGCTTCGAATGCGTGGACGCTGGTGGCGGTCATGGCGTGATTCCTGAGTCGCTTGAATGGGGAGGGCGGACGATGATGCGCCGGCCTGACAGCCTATTTCATCATCGAAATGAACGCGCCGACCTTCTGGTCGATCATGTCCTTGACGGCCTTTTCGAGCTTGATCTGCAGAGGCTGCGGCAGCGGCTGCGGTGCAGGGTTCGGGAAGTCGGGCAGGTCGGCATACAGCCTTTCGGCGGGCGCGCTGACCGGATGCAGCAGCTTCCCCGGCTGGCCGGCGATCCGATAGAAATGCACGGTCGAAAACACCGCGGTCTGCTTGCGCCCCAGAAAGCTGCGCGCGTAGTAACCCGAGCCGGTGATCGTCTGCGACGTGCCGACGATGCCATCGTCTTCTTCCGGGGCGGTGACCACGATCAGCAGCTTGAGCTGGTTCTGTTTGATGACCGCGTCGAACTCATGCTGCCAGCTGGTTTCGAACTTTCCAGCGTCTTTGTTCCAGCTCTGCTGCCAAATGCGATTGTCGCGGATCAGACGCGCGCTCGGACGCACCAGCACCGGCTGATACGGGGTATGCGCCAGGATGCCCTTGCGCAGCGATTCGCTGACGTAGCCGGGGTAGTCAAACGTGGGCTTGAGCGCGCTGCTGCCGTTGCCGATGCCGGCCGTCCCGGCCGTGACCTGGGCCAGTTCGTTGTCGAGCACCGTCATGATGCCGACGCGACTGCTGTAGGCCATGCTGGTCAGCGGCGCCGGCATCCAGGCCGGTCGGTCCGGTGAGGCGGCGACGGGTGTTGATCCGGCATTCCCGCCATCCAGGCGGTGGGCGCAACCGGCTATCGATACGGCCAACAAAGGCAACAGCAGTGCCCAGACCCACGACCACGACAAAGCACGACGTCCAGTCAGCTTCACGGCAAACTCCCGGTGGTTGCGACGGCGATCGAGCGCCGTCATCGTTCCCGCCTCATGCAGGGCAGGCTTTTATTGCACAACGACGATCACGTGATCGGTTCGTGCCGCCGACGGTCCGATCTGGACTGCTCGGCGGCACGCACCCGTGACGCGACCGCGCTTCTCCTCTCCTTTGCGAGCCGAGCGGCTCTCAGAAGTTTGCAGCGTCCAGCTTCATCAGGCCCTCTATGGGGCTCTTGACGTTGTCACACAGCGACGACACCTGCGGCAGCATCCGCGTGGCGAAGAATTCGGCCGTCGCCAGCTTGCTCTGCTTGAACGCCTCGTCGCTGCTATTGCTGACGGCCTTGGCCATCCGCAGCCAGTTGTAGCCGAGGTAGCACAGCGAGAACGCGCGCAGGTAATCGGTCGCGCCGAAACCAGCGGCGTCCGGGTTCTGCTTGTAGCTCTCGCGCAGCCAGGCGGTGGTCGATTCGAGCGCTTCGAGCGCCTTCATCAGCGGCCGCACCAGATAGCCGACCGGTGCATCGGACTGATTCTCGGCCCGCACGCGGGCAAAGAAGCGCTGCGCCAGACGGCCGTCATGCATCAGCAGCTTGCGGCGCACCAGGTCCATCGCCTGGATGCCGTTGGTGCCTTCGTACAGGCACAGGATCTTGGAGTCACGGACGATCTGCTCGACGCCGTGGTCACGGACGAAGCCGTGGCCGCCGTAGACCTGGATCGCCGTGCTGCCCAACTCGAACGCCGCATCGGTGCAGAAGGCCTTGACCAACGGGGTGTTCAAATCGACCCAGTCCTGGGCCTCTTCACGCACGGCCGGGTCCGGGTGGTGGTGGGCGATGTCGACGTACATCGCCGTCTCATAGGCCATCACGCGGGCGCCTTCGGTGGTCGCCTTCATCGTCAGCAGCATGCGGCGCACGTCGGGGAATTCGATGATCTCGGCGCGGCCGTTGCTGGCGCGGCCCTGCTTGCGGTCACGCGCGTAGGCGATCGCGTTCTGCGTCGCCAGCTCGCACTGTCCCAAGCCCTGGAAGCCGACCATGATGCGCGCCAGATTCATCATGACGAACATGTTCTGGATGCCTTCATTGGGCTTGCCGACCAGCCAGCCGGTGGCGCCGTTGAACTGCATCTGACAGGTGCATGAGGCATGGATGCCCATCTTGTGCTCGATGCCGACGCACTCCAGGCGGTTGCGTTCGCCCAGCGAGCCGTCGTCGTTGACCAAGTACTTGGGCACGACGAACGTCGACAGCCCCTTGACGCCCGGCGGCGAGTCGATCATCCGCGCCAGCACGAAGTGGACGATGTTGTCGGCCATCGTGTGTTCGCCGCTGGTGATGAAGATCTTGCCGCCTTCGATCGAATAGCTGCCATCGCCGTTGGGCGTGGCCTTGGTCTTGGCCGCACCGACGTCGGAGCCGGCATTGGGCTCGGTGATGCACATCGTGCCGGTCCATTCGCCGGTCGACAGCTTCGGCAGGTACTTCTGCTTCTGGGCCTCATCGCCGCTGGCCAGAATCGCTTCGAAGCAGCCGGTGGTCAGGCCCGGATACAACGCGAACGCGACGTTGGCCGAGCACAGCATTTCTTCGACGACCTTGGCCAGCGTGAACGGCAGGCCCTGGCCGTCGTACTCCGGCGGGTTGCACAGGCTGACCCAGCCGGCTTCGGAATACTGCTTGTAGGCCTCGGCAAAGCCGTCGGGCAGCGTCACATTGCCGGCGTTCCAGCGGGCGCCGACGGCATCACCAGGATGGTTCAGCGGCGCGATCGTTCCCTCGATCAATTTGGCCGCTTCTTCGGCCAGGCCCATCAGCGTGTCGGGCGTGGCTTCGGCCAGCGCCGGCAGCTGCTCGGCGAGTTGGCCCACATTCAGAACGTCATTGAGTACAAAACCGATTTCGCGCAGCGGCGCCTTGTAGGTTGCCATGGGGGAAACGACCAGAGGGAAATTTGGAGGCCGAAGGCTAGCACACGAGCCCCCCTGCTTTGACCCCCCGCCGACGCTGCCCAGGACTCAATCGGCGTGGGGCGCAATGCCGTCTGGTATCACCATGACCGCGCGGCGCGCGGTCCCGATCAAACCCTCGCTGACGCTGCCGCCGAGCAGCCGCTCCAGAGGCTGGCGTCGATGGTGCCCGGTGACCAGAAGATCGGCCCCGATCCGCTCGCACAAGCCTTCGAGTGCCACGTCGGCGCGGCCGATCAAAAGATGGCACTGGCTACGATCAAAGCCCATTGTTTCGGCGAGGCGCTCGAAGCGGCCGCGCTGCAGCGCTTGCAGTTCCTCGGCCATCAACGGCGTCGTGCCAACCAATTGCATCGTCGGATCGGCCGGCAGGTCGATGATCGGGTCGACGGCATGTGCCAGGTGCAGTTCGGCGCCGACCGCGTCGGCGAACCGGCGCGCTTCGTCGACGATGCGCCCGTTGAGCGCCTCTTCCTGATCGGCGGGTCCCGGGTCGACCGCTGCGACGACGCGTTTGGGCAGCGGGCTCTGGTTTTCGCCGACGACCAGCAACGGTCGAGTCGCATGCCGGGTCAGGAAGGTATCTTCGGCGGTGAACAGCCAGCGGCGCAGCGCCGACTCGCGGCGCAGCTCTTTGATCGCCAGATCGGGCTGCAGGGCCTCGATGTCGGCCCGCATTGCCTCGTGCAGCGGCTGGCGTGCGATCAGTTCACCCGATACCTCGCGGACCTGTCCGGACAGCCGGGCCACGGTGGTGGACAGCCAACTCAGCGCGGCGCCGGGCGGCATCGGGTCGGACGGATCATCAAACGCGCGAAGCAGCAGCAGCGCCCCGCAGCGCGCGGCGATCGCCTCACCCAAGGCCAGGGCAGCACAGTCGTCGTGTCCGGTCCGGATAATGACCAACAGGCGACGGTAGGACAGGGATAGGTCGAGGTTCATGCGGAGACCCTGCGCACGAGCCGAAACAGGCTCGCCGCAACGCTACGCTCGCTAGCTGACTGCCAACCGACCGCAATCCCCGGCCGGTCCCGGTCATTTGCCGCAGGGCGCCCGCCATCCCCCGGGGTAGCCGGCTTTCCCTGTTCACCATATGCCAGTAGCCTAGTGGACCAACCGGATTGCATCCGGGCCCTGACTAATTACGAATACAACATGGCGCAGGACGTGTCTGACAATTTGTTGATCCGCATTGCGCAAGGCGACAGGCGGGCGACACAGGAGTGTATCCGCCGGCATGGACCGCTGGTCTGGTCGTTGGCGTTGCGGTCGACGCACGGCCAGAGGGCCGAGGCCGAAGACGCGGTACAGGAGATTTTCATAGAGGTGTGGCGGTCCGCGGCGAAATACAACCCGGAAAAGGGCAGCGAATCACTGTTCGTCGCGATGATCGCGCGGCGACGGCTGATCGACCGATTTCGGGCACGAGCGCCAGAGACCGTCGACATTGCCGATGTCGAGCTGCCCTCGGAGGACAGCCCGTCGCATGAGGCCGAAATCGGCGCCGACTACGGCGCGGTACGGCAGGGGCTGAAACTACTTAAGCCCGAGGAACGTAAGGTGTTGGACCTGGGTTTCGTTTATGGCATGACGCAGTCTGAGATCGTGGAACAGACCGGCATGCCCTTGGGTACCGTCAAGTCGCATATGCGCCGCGGTTTAATACGGCTGCGTGAGTACATGGGCGTTTCCGTCAATCCCACCAACGGCCAGGAGGCTTGATTATGATTCGTAAGCCTTCCACTCCCGAGCATCAAGCAATGCTCGACGACGAGGTGCTGTCGTGGCTGACGCAGGATCGGCGCAGTCAGATCGATTTCAGCCGGCTCGATGACGAGCAGTTCGAGGCCGAAGCCGCCGCCGCGATGTACTCGCTGGCGCAGCTGGGCACGCTCGAACCGATGCCGGCCTCGCTGACCGACAAGCTGATGGCGGCCGCCGATGCGCTGACCCAGCCTGCCGCTGCGCCCACCGCGCCGCGTCGCAGCCTGTGGGCCAGCGTCGGGCTCGCTTGGGGATCGGCAAGCTTTGCCAGTTTCGTGGCCGTGGCGTTGGCTGTCCGGCTGGCGATGCTGCCTCAGGCGGTCGCTCCCGGTGTCGACGAGCCGCAGATCGCGCTCGACCAGGCGGCGCACTACCCGGTACAGCCCGGCCCTGATGCTGCCGGCAGCGCCGTTCGCGGCGAAGTCGTCTGGGACCCGCGCAGCAGCGGCGGCTACCTGAAGCTGCGCGGCTTGCCGGTCAATGATCCGAAGCGCGAGCAGTACCAGCTGTGGGTATTCGACGGCACCCGCGACCAGCGCTACCCGGTCGACGGCGGTCTGTTCAACGTGTCGAAGGACGGCGAGCTGGAATTGTGGATTCGCGTGCCGATCCCGGTTCGTAACGCGGCCATGTTCGCGGTCACTGTCGAACAGCCGGGCGGCACGGTTGTGTCCGATCGCGGCCGTATCGTCGCTTTGGCCAAAGCGGGCACCTGAAGCCGCCGCGCGGTCGCGATGCGACCGCTGTATTCCGAGACGCCGCGCCGCCAACCGGGGGCGCGGCGTTTTTATTGAGCCGATGAGGGCCGTGTATCGAGCGTCACCGCTGCACGGTCAGCGATACGATCAACTCGTTGAGTCGGTCGAAGCCCACAGGCTTGGTGACGTGGGCAGTGAAGCCGGCATCGCGACAGCGGCGGATATCTTCGTCCATGCCGTAGCCGGTCATGGCGATGGACGGCGCGGATTGATGCTGTGCAAATGCGCGCACCACATCCATGCCGTTGCCGTCAGGCAGGCCCAGATCGCTGATCAATAGATCGTAGCGTCCGTTGGACGCCATCGATCGCGCGTCGGCGACGGTGGCCGCGGCGTCGACCGAGTGGCCGCTCATGCCGAGTAGCGTGACCATGGCCAGCGTCGTGTCCTGATTGTCTTCCACCAGCAGAATCCGCAATGGCCCGCCATCGCCGCGACTCAGCGTCGGCGCGGCGCGCTCCACTGGAATTGCGTCGGTCAGCGGCAGCGTTACCGTGAAGCTGGCGCCGAGCCCTTCGCCCGCGCTGTAGGCCTGCAGGCTGCCGCCGTGGCGCAAGGTCAGCGCGTGAGCGATCGCCAACCCCAGGCCCAGCCCGCCGAACTGCCGGGTGATCGAGGTATCGGCCTGCTCAAAGGCCGAAAAAATACGTGGCATCGCCGCGTCTCCGATGCCGATGCCGCTGTCGGTGACACGGATGGCGATGTGCGCGTCGTCGGGATTGCGGGTTTCGATCAATACCCCGCCATCGGTCGGCGTGAACTTGATGGCGTTGCGCAGTAGGTTCCAGATGATCTGCTGGACTCGCGCGGCATCACCGTTGATACAGCAGCGGGCCGCGTCGAGTCTCGTGTTGATCTGCAGATTCTTGTCGGCCGCCTCGATACGCGCCGTCCGTATCAGGTCCTGCATGGCCTCGTGCAGGTCCATCGGCGCCAGCTCCAGGCTGAGCTTGCCGTGCGAGATCGTGTTCAGGTCGAGCAGGTCGTCGATCAGGCGGGCCTCCAGTTCGATGTTGCGGCGGATCAGCGGCAGCAGCTCGGACAAACCATCCGGCAGCGGCGCGCCTTGATCGATGAAGCGTTGTTCGATGAACGTCGTGGCCGCCAGTATAGGCGTCAGCGGCGTGCGCAGTTCATGCGACAGCATGGCCAGAAACCGATCCTTTGCCGCGTTGGCGGCCTCGGCTTGCTCCTTGGCCAAACGCAGCGCGTCGCCGGCGCGCCGCTCCTCGGTGGTGTCGCGGATGATCTTCGAAAACCCGATCAAATCGCCTTCGTCATTGCGGATCGCCGTGGTCACCATCGAGGCGAAGAACACCTTGCCGGTGCGGCTGGTCAGCCAGCGGTCGCGCACGTAGCTGCCTTTTTGCAGCGCACCGTTGAGCGACTGCAGCACCTCGTCACTGCCGTTGTTGGGCTCTCCGGCATAAAGGCGGCTGACCGATTCGCCGGTGATTTCATCGGCGCGATAGCCCAGTAGCCGCTCAGCAGCGCTGTTCCAGCTACGGATGCTGCCGTTGCGATCCAGGCCGATCACCGCGTAGTCGCGCAGCGCGTCGACCAGCAGTCGAAAGCCGGTCTCATACTCGCGTAAGGCACTCTCGGCCTTGATGCGGCTGCGCCGCTCCTGCGCCTCGCCGATCGCACGGCGAACGGTCATCGGCAGGCGCTGCAAGCGCTGCTTCAATACGTAATCGGTTGCGCCCTGTTTGAGCATGTCGACGGCATGCTCTTCGCCCAGCACGCCGGAGACAAAGATGAAAGGAACATCCGGTGCTTGCTGCTGCGCAATCGCCAGCGCCTCGGGCCCGGAAAACATCGGCAGCATGAAGTCCGCCAGGATCACGTCATACACCTCGTTGCGGAGTTGCTCACGCAATTGGGCTTCCGTGTCGATGCGGGTCACGTCGCATTGGCAATCCATCGTCGACAGGCGTGCAAGCGTCAGCTCGGCGTCCAGCAGATTGTCTTCCACCAGCAATACTTTGAGCCGGCTAGGCCAGATCGGTGGCGGCTGGGTCACAGGGGATTGACCTTCCTGGCAATGCGGGCTGAGCCTGGCGGCGGCTCGTTGACGACAGCCCAGAACACGCCCAGATCGCTGATCGCCTCGACGAAGTCCCGAAACGCAACGGGCTTGACGACATAGGCATTGGCGCCGAACTCGTAGCTGCGCAGCAGATCCTTCTCCTCGCGTGACGAGGTCAGCATCACCACCGGTATGCTCTTCAGCGAAGTCGTCGCGCGGACGCGCTGTAGCACTTCGATGCCGTCAACTTTGGGCAACTTCAAGTCGAGCAAGATCACCGCTGGATTGCCCGAGGCGCGATCGCTGTGACGACCGCCGCACAGCAGGTAGTCCAGCGCTTCGTCGCCGTCGCGCGCAATGATCACCTCGTTGGCCAGTTGGCTCTTCTCGAGCGCGATCAGCGTCAGTTCGAGGTCTTTGGGATCATCCTCGACCAGCAGTATCGGCTTTAGCATGGGCGGCGCTCCGTCAAGACAATCAAGGCCGAGATCGCTTGGGCAGCGAAAACGAAAACGTCGCTCCGCAATCGGGTTCACCATGCGCCCAGACGCGACCATCGTGGCGCTCGACGATGCGCCGCACATTGGCCAGGCCGATGCCTGTGCCCTCGAATTCCTCCATTCGATGCAGACGTTGGAACACGCCGAACAACTTGTCGCTGTACTTCATGTTGAATCCGACACCGTTGTCGCGCACATGGAACACCCAGGCGTCGGGCTGATCTTCGGCGCTGATGGTGATGACGGCGGGCGTGCGCGTGCGCGTGTACTTGACCGCATTGGCCAATAGGTTGCGTAGTGCCAGCTGAAGGAATGCTGAGTCGGCCACCACCACGGGCAGCACACCGATCTGCCACTGCAGATCCCGGTCAATGATCTCGTCGCCCAAGTCGCGCACGACGCTGCTGACCAGGTCGTTCATCGCGACCGGTACACGGCGTAGCGCGGCGCGTCCCATTTGCGAGAACGTCAGCAAGTCGTCGACCAGCGTGCCGGCGAAGTGCGAGGCTTCGGTGATGTTGCTCAAGAAGCGCTGACCGCGCTCCGATAGCCGCTCGCCATCGAATTCCCGCAGCAGATCGGCATAGCCGACGATGTGCCGCAGCGGCGCTCGCAAGTCGTGTGATACCGAATACGAGAAGGCTTCGAGTTCACGGTTGGATCGAGTCAGCTCTTCGTTGAGCGCGGCCATCTCCTCGGCCCGGCGCAAGGCCACGGCCAGAATGGCGTGGCGCAGCTGATCGGCTGCATCGATCTCGCTGGCGCGCCAGCGCCGCGCGTAGCCGTGCAGCGTCTGTCGCCAACGGGCAAAGCTGCTGCGCGGCGTCAATGCAGCCTCGCCGTCCTGGCTATGACCGGTCTTGGTCGGGTCGCCAGCCCAGTCCACGGTGCGCACGATTTCGTGACGAAACCACAGCACGTAGTGTCGGTGCAGCTGCGAAATCGATATCGCCAGTACGCCAGCTGCCGGTGATAGCGACGCGGAGCCTCCCGGATAGTCAGCCTCCAGATGTTCGCTGCTGTAGCGGCCGCCGACGTCCTGGCGAGACAGCCAATCGACCAGATCGACAATCGCCGATTCGGTCGGTGCATCGCCGATCCGCACGCAGCGTCCGGATGAAACCACCGCCGCGCCGTCGGCACCGGCCAGCTGCAGCAGTTCGTTTGGCATCGCGGTCAATCCGTCGACGAGACTGTCGCGCTCGGCCATCGATGCCAGCAGCCGAACCAGCACCCGGCTCAAGTCGCGGCCGTGTTGTGCCTCTTCATTGTCCTGTTTGGCTTCGATCTGCAGCGACAGAATCTGTCCCAAGTGCTCGCAGGCCATCCGTATCGGCAACGCGACGTGCCGCGGCTGGGCGTGATGGCAGGCGATCAAGCCCCAGAGCCGGCCGCCCACGATGATCGAGATCGACATCGATGCCAGCGTGCCCATGTTGCGCATGTACTGTAGGTGCAGCGGCGATACGCTGCGTAGCGCCGCCAAGCTCAGGTCGGTCGCAGCGCCGGTCTGCGGGTGATGCGCGGGGATCAGCGGCACCGGCTGATAGTGGGCGTCTGCGATCAGTCGAATCGGGTTGAGCCGATACAGCTCGCGAGCCTGCCGTGGAATGTCGCTTTCCGGAAAATGCAGCCCGAGATACGAGTCGTAGTCGGGTTGTCGTGACTCGGCCAGCACGCAGCCGTGATCATCATCCTCGAAGCGATAGATCAGCACGCGTCCGAAGCCGGTCATAAGCCGGACTTCGTCGGCCGCCAGCATGCAGAGCGGTTCCAGTGCGTGGCAGCTGGGCAACTGCGCGACGAAGGAACGCACCTGCGGATAGATCGTATTGGTCCATCCCAGATCAACGCCCATGCCGGCATCCACCGGCTGAGGCTCCAGCTCCAGGATCAGCTGACCGCCGCGGCGATGTGCAACGACATCGCAGCGCTGCGAGCCAATCGCGGTGGCGCCCAAGTAGTGTGGTTGTTCCAGCGCGGCGGGTTCGCCGAGCTGGTGATGCAAGCCTGCCTGCAGCGCATCATCGATCAGTACCGATACTGGTTGCCCCAGCAGCGCTTCTGCCGCCAAGCCCGACCATTGCATTGCGTTGGCGCTGATCTGGATGATCTGCATGCCAGGGTCGGACAGCACCAGCAACAGGCCATGGGGCTGAATCGCGCCGGGAATATGAATCGGCTCGTGCTCGCAGCCGTTGGGCCCGATCGTCGGTGGCGCGACCGCGGCCGGCATCACGCGCACGCGACGTGATGCCGTGTGGCGATGAACCACGCCAGCAGTGATTCAAAGCAGCCGCGTGCTGCGGCAATCGCCTCGTCGTGTTCGGCGCCGAGCAGTGCATCGTCCATGTGGCGACGGAATTCGTGCCAGTTGCGTGCGGTGTCGGACCCGTATGAAGTGAAGTAACGGCTGGCGGATTGAGCTTGGCCGGACAGGTATCGTTGCAACTGCTTGGCGATGATCAGTCCGCCGAGTGTCGAGCCTTCCATTACATACATACAGCCCAGTCGCTCGGCGAGCGACTGCATGGGTGGCAGCCTCTGAATGCAAGGCAAGTCGTCGATGTCACCGGGCCCAAGGCCCAGCGTCAGCAGATCCTGGCGCAGCCAGTGACACCGGCGTCGTGCCTGCATCAGCGGGATCCACGACGCTGGCGCGCCGGACTCGAGTGCGGGCTCATAGACGCTGACGAAGCCGTGGAACGCTTGCAGTCGTTCTCGGTAGCGATCCAGCGTCAGCCCGTCGCGGGTCAGATCGAGTTCTTGCTCAAGCCGACGATGATCGGGCTCGGTCTCGTCCTTGAGCCTTGCAAAAAGAGCCATCCGGTCGGTGCCGATACGTGTCGTGTAGCAACCGATGATACGGACCCACCAGAGCCACTGAGCATTTGTCTAACACCGGCGCCGTTGCCTTTCGGGCCGTGGCGCCGGTCGACGGCCCCTTAGCGGCGACGATGCTCGCGTTCGTCTGGCGGCGGCATCTTGGCCAACTCAGTGGCGAGC
This sequence comes from Hydrocarboniphaga daqingensis, assembly GCF_900129825.1. Taxonomy (GTDB): domain Bacteria; phylum Pseudomonadota; class Gammaproteobacteria; order Nevskiales; family Nevskiaceae; genus Hydrocarboniphaga; species Hydrocarboniphaga daqingensis. Next base: position 360,883 of record NZ_FQWZ01000004.1, read on the forward strand.
TGCGTGCGCTGAGCCGGCGTCAGCAGGGCGTCGATCTGCGTGCGCAGTTCGGCCATCGCCGTGACCCGCTGCCGCGCCTGCGTCGATTCGGCATCGGCCAGCTGCGTGGTCAGCGCGCGGAACTCACTGCTGCCGGGTGTGGCCAGCGTGAACCGATGGTGCAGTTCTGCCAGCGCGTCGCGCTGCGTCTGCGACTGCTGGTGCGTGGCTTGCGCGAGCTGTTTGATCTGCGCGCGCTGCTCATCGCTCAGATCGAGCTCGCGCAGTTCACGCATCAGGGGCATGCCACGGCCGGGGCCGTGTTCGCGGCCGTCGCGACCGTGGTCGGGACCTGCGCTCGCCGCGCCGGACAGCGTCAGACCGAGTAGCAAGGATGTCGTAATCAGAGTGCGGCGCATGATGATCTCCAGGAAGAAGGGGGTGGGTGATGCGGGTCGTCTGCCCGAGTATTGGAGCCCGACGGCGCTTGGCGAAGCGTTGCGCGCGCGTAAAGATCGGTAAACGCATCCTGCCGTCCTTGCGATGCACCGTCACACCGGCAACAGTAGGCCCATGAACCGCGAACTCCTGCAGCCCGCAGCCCGCAACCGCAGCCGCATCTTGATCGTGGACGACGATCGCGAACTCTGCGGACTGCTGCAGGACTACCTGCGGCTCGAAGGCTTCGATGTCGATGCGGTCCACGACGGGCAAGCGGCGCTGGATCGCCTCGGCGATCCAGCGCGACGACCCGACCTGTTGATCCTCGATGTGATGATGCCCGGGCGCGACGGCCTGCAGACGCTGTCGGAGCTGCGCGCCCGCCACGGCTTGCCGGTGATCATGTTGTCGGCACGCGGGGAGCCAGTCGATCGCGTCGTCGGCTTGGAACTGGGTGCCGACGATTACTTGGCCAAGCCCTGTCTGCCCCGAGAGCTGCTGGCGCGAGTGCGTGCGCGGCTGCGACCGCCGTTGTCGTCCCAGCCGCAGGCCGTCCATGCCGGTCCGCTGCGTTTGTATCCGGCCGAGCGTCGCGCCTTGATCGACGACGCCGAGCTGGACCTGACCGGTGCCGAGTATTCGTTGTTGCTCGCACTGGCGCAGCGTGCGGGACAGATCGTCGACAAGGCACTGCTGACACGCGAGGCACTGGGACGCGAGATCGAACGCTTCGATCGCAGTGTCGACGTCCACTTGTCGCGCTTGCGCCGCAAGCTCGGCGAAGCCTCGACCCATGCCCCTAGGATCGAAGCGATTCGCGGCGCCGGCTATCAGCTGATCCTGCAGGGCTCGGGCGGTCCCGGCGCATGAGCCGGCTTTATCTGCGGCTGCTGCTGTGGTTCGTCGTCGCCAACATCGTGACCTTGCTGGTCAGCGTCTATCTGACGCAGCGTATTGCCCGCCATGCGATGGGGGACGACCCGGATTGGTCTGAGTATGCGCAGCAGGCCAACACGGCTTACATCGCAGGTGGTACGGCCGCGCTCGATCAATGGCTGCGCGCTCACGACCGCCGCGGCATCGAGATGACGCTGATGGAGGGCCGGCGCAATCTGTCGTCGCAGCGCCTGCCGATCGGCCGCTTGCTGCCGCAGATGCTGGAGTCGGAAAGCGTGGAGTTCCGGCCGCGTCCGGGGCTGCGCTTCATTGGTCAGCGTGCGATCGGCAGTGATGGCGTCCCACGTCACTTGGTCGTAGTTCGTCATCCGGGTACGCCGCCACGGCCCGAGTTGTTGCTGGTCGTGCAGATCGCGCTGTCGATCCTGGTCATTGCCGTCGTGGGCTGGTGGCTGGCGCTTTCGATCGCGCGACCGATCGCCGCCGTACGCGAGGCGGCGCGCCGCTTTGCCAACGGCGATCTGGCGGCGCGCGTGCCGGCCCATCACAGTGGATCGCGTGACGAAGTGGGTGATCTGGCACGCGACTTCGACCGAATGGCGGCCCGGATCGAAACGCTGGTGACGACCGAACGCGGCGTTCTGCAGGACGTGTCGCACGAACTGCGCTCGCCGCTGGCGCGACTGCATCTGCTGCTCGACATGGCGCGGCGTAGCGGAGGCGATCAAGCCGCCACCCACTTTGACCGTGCTGAGCACGAGATCGGCCGGCTCGACGAGTTGATCGGCCAAGCGCTGGCGTTGTCGCGGCTTGAGTCCGGCTTGCCGGGAGAGGAACGTCAGCCGGTCGAGCTGCTCGATCTCGTCCGAGAGCGCGTGGCCGATTGGCAACTGCAGGCGACGGAGCGCGGCGTGCGCCTTGATCTGCTGACGACGACATCGGTGGTGGTGCCGGGCAGTGCGATGCTGATCGGCCGCGCCGTCGATAATCTGCTGTCCAACGCAATCAAATTCAGCGATCGCGGCGGATGCATCTCGGTGGAGTGGACTGTTGATGCGGTGCAGACGACGCTGCGCGTACGCGATCAGGGCCCGGGCGTTCCCGAAGCGGACCTGCCGAGATTGTTCCGGCCGTTCTTTCGCGGTGGAAATGCCGCGCGTGCCGACGGCCACGGGCTGGGTCTGGCCATTGTGCAGCGTGTCGCGACCGCCCATGGTGGCCGCGTCGATGCCGTCAACATCCCGGGCGGCGGTCTGGAAGTGAGCCTGCAGTTGCCACGCTAGCGGTCAAATCGGCGATAGCGGGCGCGGCAGTACGAAGCGCAGCGCCGCTCCGCCGCCGCTACGGTTCTCGGCCCAGATGCAACCGCCATGCGCTTCGACGATGCCGCGTGTGATGTACAAACCCAGGCCGGTACCGCCGCGGGCTTCGCGCCCACCGGACCAGTAAGGGTCGAACAGCTTTTCGAAGTCCGTTTCTTTGATCCCGGGGCCGGTATCTTCGACGGCGACTTCGATATTGTCGGCGTGCATCATCAGCCGAACGGTGACTTGAGCGCCGGCATCGCAGAACTTGATCGCGTTGCCGATCAGATTGGCGAATACCTGCAGCAGTCGTTGGCGATCGCACTCCAGCGGCAGTGCTTCAGCCGGTAGCTCGCATCGCAATTCAATGCGTTTGTGTCGGGCTGCCGGCTGATGCGCCTGTATCGCTTCGGTGATCAGGCTGCGGGCTTCGTTCGCTTGCCGCTGAATGGACAGCTGGCCGGTGCGCAGCGTCGCCATGTCGAGCAGGTCGCTGATCATCCGCTGCATCCGGTCGACCGAGCGTTGCAGCATGCCGGCGATTTCCAGCGATTGCGGATCACTCCGCATCGTGCCGAGCTGCTGCAGCATCGACCCCGCCATCGCCACGACGTTGAGCGGGTCGCGAAGATCATGCGACACCACGGCCAGGACGTCATCGCGCACCTGCAGTGCCCGCGCCAGTTCCTGCTTGCGTCGATACAGTGCGAAGAACGTATCGGCCTTGTGCCGAAGGATATTCGGGTCGATCGGCTTGAACAGAAAGTCGACGGCGCCGGTTTCGTAACCGCGAAACACGCGTTGCGTTTCGCGCGACGCCGCCGTGACGAAGATGATCGGAACGTGGCGTGACCGCTCGGCGCCGCGCATCAACTCGGCCAGCTCGAATCCGTCCATGTCGGGCATGTGGACGTCGAGCAAGGCCAGCGCCACATCATGCTTGAGCAGTAGTTCCAGCGCCTCGAAGCCCGAGTGCGCACTCAAGACCTCGATGTCGTCGCTGCGCAGCAGCGCTTCCAGCGCGGTCAGATTCTCGTTGACGTCGTCGACGATCAGGCACTTGATCGGGCCGGTCGGGCGCATCAATGGCCTGCCGCCGGGCAAACGGTGACGCAACTCGTGAGGTGTTTGGTAACGATCATCGGCGTGCGGCTCTGGACCCGTTCGACCTCGATGATAGCGGTGACGCCAACGGCACCGCGCAAGCCGCCACTAGCAGTGGAACACGTAGTGACCGCGGCGGCGTACCCGGCTGAAGGCGGCGCAGACGTGGTGACGCATGAATGCCGGATCGCGCCGCAAAAATGCCGGGCGACCCGGTGCGCGCGGCACCGAGCCGGCTCGATGGCTGTCGCCCAAGGCCGGGTCCGTATCGTCGTAAACGCGGCTTGCGATCAGGCGCAGCGGTGCTCGGCGCGGACCCTCCGGCGCGGCATCGCGCGTGACCGCATGGGCGCCGTAGTCCGCGTCGTGATGGGTGATGTCCTTCATCGTCGGTGCAGCGCAACAAGTTTCATGCCGTCAATAACCGGCAGTAAATCGCCGACGAATCAGCACGATAGGCTTTGGCGTCCATTTGGCGCCGATTGGCATCGACGCAATTTGCCGGGCTCGCCGGTCGCCGGATTGCAGCTTGCAAAGCGTCGTCGTGACCACGGAGGTGTCCGCCCACTGTCCGCGGACAGTGGGCGGACGCCGTCGCCGGCGGCAGCGGACAGGCGATGTCGGCGGTCGGCAACGCGCGGCGTGTCGGCGGTCGTACCGATCGCCATCGACTCGGCGCGAATGGGGCGATCTTCGGCCGGGGTTTCACTCTTGCCGCACCGGCTGCATTGTGCATCCTGAGCCACCGTCAGCTGCGGGCGCACTTCGTGCCTGCGATGGGGCTTGCGGCCCGCGTGCGCGGTGCCGTGCCGAACCAACCGTTAGGGAGTAGCGATGCTCAGACGCGAATTTCTGAAGATGAGTGGCGCCGGTGCGGGTGCCTTGATGCTGCCGATCTACGGCCGCGCCGTGGCCGCCGACGTGCTGGCGACGACGATGGACGTCGCCACCAAAAAGAAGATGGCCACCGTGGCGCTGAATGCGGCCACCAAGAATGGCGCCAGCTATTGCGATGTGCGCATCGGCCGCTACCTGCGCCAGTTCGTCATCACCCGTGAAGACCGTGTCGAGAACGTGGTCAACACCGAGTCGATGGGTACTGGCATCCGCGTGATCGTCAACGGCACCTGGGGCTTTGCGGCCACCAGCGATTTCAGCGAAGACGGCATCGCCAAGGCGGCCGTGCAGGCCACGCAGATCGCCAAGGCCAATTCCAAGTTCCAGACCGAGCCGGTGCAATTGGCGCCGGTCAAGGGCGTCGGCGACGTCAGCTGGAAGACGCCGATCGTCAAGAATTCGATGGAAGTCCCGCTGAAGGAGAAAGTCGATCTGCTGATGTCGGTCAACGGCGCGGCGATGAAAGCCGGTGCCGACTACATCCGCTCGACGCTGTTCCTGGTCAACGAGCAGAAGTACTTCGCCAGCACCGACGGCTCGTACATCGATCAGGACGTGCATCGGATCTGGGCGCCGATGGAAGTCACCGTGATCGACAAGGCCACCGGCAAGTTCCGCACGCGCGAAGAACTCGGTGGGCCACGCGGCATGGGCTATGAGTATCTCGACACCCGCAGCAAGGGCATCGCGCTGCCGGGCGGCGCCGTGGTCTATGGCAGCGCCTACAACATGATCGACGACGCGGTCGCAGCCGCCAAGCAGGCGCGCAACAAGCTCAAGGCGCGCTCGGTCAAGCCGGGTCGCTACGACCTGGTGCTCGACCCGACGCATCTGTGGCTGACGATCCACGAATCGGTCGGCCATCCGCTGGAGCTGGATCGCGTGCTGGGCTACGAGGCCAACTACGCCGGTACCAGCTTTGCGACGATCGACAAGTGGCAGAGCAAGAACTTCAAGTACGGCAGCGACAAGGTCACGCTGTTCGCCGACAAGGTGCAGCCGACCACGCTCGGCGCGGTTGCCTACGACGACGAAGGCGTCAAGACCGGCCGCTGGGATCTGGTCAAGGACGGCGTGCTGGTCAACTACCAGGCGATCCGCGATCAGGCACATATCCTGGGCCTGAAGGAATCGCAGGGCTGCTGCTATGCCGATTCCTGGTCCAACGTGCAGTTCCAGCGCATGGCCAACGTGTCGCTGGCGGCCGGCAAGACGCCGCTGTCGGTGGCCGACATGATCAAGAACGTCGAGAACGGCATCTACATCATCGGCGACGGCTCGTTCTCGATCGACCAGCAGCGCTACAACGCGCAGTTCGGTGGCCAGCTGTTCTACGAGATCAAGAACGGCCAGATCACCGAGCAGATCGAAGACGTGGCCTACCAGATCCGCACGCCGGAATTCTGGAACGCCTGCAGCGCCGTCTGTGACGAGCGCGATTACCGCTTCGGCGGCAGCTTCTTCGACGGCAAGGGCCAGCCCAGCCAGGTATCGGCGGTGTCGCACGGCTCGTCGACGGCGCGCTTCGACGGCATCAATGTCATCAATACGGCTCGCAGCCTCGGCTAAGGAATCCCGCCCATGACGATTTACACCGAGCAGGACGCCAAGACCCTGCTGCAGAAAGTGATCAAGCTGTCGAAGGCCGACGAGTGCACGGCCACGATCGAAGGCTCGATCAACGGCAACATCCGCTTTGCCCGCAACAGCGTCAGCACCAGCGGCATCATCAGCAACGCCGAGCTGGCCGTGCAGGTCGCTTTCGGCAAGCGTGTCGGCATCGCCACGATCAACGAATTCGATGACGCCTCGCTGCTGCGCGTCGTGCAGCGTGCCGAAGAGTTGGCGCGGCTGGCACCGGAAAACCCGGAGTTCATGCCGGCCATCGCCAAGCAGACCTACAAGCCGACCGATACCTTCGTCGCCAGCACGGCGGCGATCACGCCCGACTATCGCGCACAAGTCGCTGCGGATTGCATCGCGCCGTGCAAGGCCAACAAGCTGGTCGCGGCCGGCTTTCTGTCCGACGCGCATCGCTTTTCCGCGATCGCCAACAGCAAGGGCAATTTCGGCTACCAGCAGTCGACGGCGGCGGACTTTACTTGCACCGTGCGTACCGACGACGGTCGCGGCTCGGGCTGGGTTGCGCGCAACGTCGCCGACATCCGGGACTTCAGCGCCAAGAGCGACATCCAGATCGCAATGGACAAGGCCTCACGTTCGGCCGAAGCCAAGGCGCTGGAGCCCGGCAAGTACACGGTGATCATGGAACCGGCGGCCAGTGCCGGCCTGATCTCGTTCATGATGTTCGGCTTCGATGCGCGGCGCGCCGACGAAGGCCGCAGCTTTCTGACCAAGAAGGGCGGCGGCAACAAAGTCGGCGAGAAAGTGTTCGACGAGCGCGTCACGCTGTACGCCGACCCGGCAGCGCCCGGCGCGGCCGTGATGCCGTGGGATGAAGACGGCCTGCCGCGCGAGCGCACCAGCATCGTCAACAAGGGCGTCGTCGACTACCTGGCGTATTCGCGCTACTGGGCCAAGAAGCAGGGCAAAAAGGCCGTTGGCCAGCCGGGCAACTTGATCATGGTCGGCGGCGACAAGTCGACGATGGATCTGGTCAAGAGCACCAAGAAGGGCGTGCTGGTCACGCGCACCTGGTACATCCGCATGGTCGATCCGCAGACCGTTCTACTGACCGGCCTGACGCGCGACGGCACGTTCTACATCGAGAACGGCGAGATCAAGTATCCGATTAAGAATTTCCGGTTCAACGAATCGCCGGTGATCATGCTCAACAACGTCGACGAGATCGGCAAGCCGGAGCGTGTCGCCGACGACGAGTCGCCGTTCGTGATGATGATCCCGCCGATGAAGATCCGCGAGTTCACGTTCACGTCGCTGTCGGACGCGGTCTAGGCACCGTCGATGCCGCGCATTGGTTCCGATCGGGCGTCGATGGCGCCCCGCCTGCGATGACCCGATCGGAGTTTCTGCGCGCGTCGCTGGCGGTAGCGGCAGGCTGGATGCTGCCGCTACCGCGCGCCGTCGCCGCCGGCCGCGCGGCCTACGATTTCTGGCTGACGCGGCTGATGTACGAGTCCGGCGACTGGGACGTCGACGCGCGGATGCCGTCGAACATCGCCGATGCGCTGCTGCAGTACACGACCTTGCGGGTCGACCCGGTCGAGCACGTGCTGCCGTTGTCGGACCGACGCATGCTGTCGGCGCCGTTCTGTTATCTGACGGGACACAAGCTGGTCGAGTTCAGCCCCGAGGAACGCGCCAATTTCAAAGCCTATGTCGACAACGGTGGCTTCGTACTGGTCGACGATTGCAACCACGACATCGACGGGCTGTTCGCGCGCTCCTTCGAAGCTGAAGTCGCCACGATGTTCGGCGCCGAGGCCTTGCAGAAGCTGCCGGCCGATCATCCGATCTATCGCGCGTTCTTCAACTTCGACAAGCCGCCCGCCACCGGCTTCGAGCTCAACGGCTGGGGCGATGATCTGGTGCATGACTACTTGAAGGGCGTCAGCGTCAACGGCCGTCTCGGCCTGCTGTACAGCAACAAAGACTATGGCTGCGAATGGGACTTCGACTGGCGCAACAAGCGCTTCCAGGGCGAAGACGTGACCCGCTTCGCCGTCAACATCGTCACTTACGCGCTCACCACCTGAGTCTGATGCCGTGAACCCTGCTGCTCTGAACGAAGCCGATGTCGCCGAACAGCTTGCCCGTCTGGGCGCCGTCAAAACGGCGATCGCGCAGACGATCGTCGGCCAAACCGAAACGGTCGAACAACTGCTGATCGGCTTGCTCGCCGGTGGGCACTGCTTGCTTGAAGGCGTGCCGGGCCTGGGCAAGACGCTGCTGGTGCGTACCTTGGGCGAGGCTTTGAAGCTTGGCTTTCGACGCGTGCAGTTCACGCCCGACCTGATGCCCAGCGATATCCTCGGTACCGAAATCCTCGAAGAAGACCACGGTACCGGCAAGCGCTACTTCAAGTTCCAGCAAGGGCCGGTGTTCACCAACCTGCTGCTGGCCGACGAGTTGAATCGCACACCGCCGAAGACACAGGCCGCGCTGCTCGAAGCGATGCAGGAGCACACCGTCAGCTATGCCGGCACAACGTATCCGCTGCCGGAGCCGTTCTTCGTGCTGGCGACGCAGAACCCGCTGGAGAACGCGGGTACCTATCCGCTGCCCGAAGCGCAGCTCGACCGCTTCCTGCTGCATGTGCGCGTCGATTACCCGAGCGAAGCCGAGGAGCGCGCGATCATCACGCAGACCACCGGCACCCGTGGCGCCAAGGTCGAGGCGGTGATGGACGCCGATCAAGTGCTGGCGCTGCAGCGGCTGACGCGCCAGGTCCACGTCGGCGACGACGTGCTCGGCTGGATCACGTCGCTGGTACGGGCCACGCGCCCGCAGACGAGCACCGTCGCCGAAGTGCGCGACTGGGTGCGCTGGGGCGCAGGGCCGCGTGCCGGGCAGTCGCTGGTGCTGGCGTCCAAAGCGCGTGCGCTGTTGCATGGTCGCTTTGCGGCGACGCGCGACGACGTGCAGGCGCTGGCGGCGCCGGTGCTGCGCCACCGGCTGCTGCTGTCGTTCGCGGCCGAGGCCGAGCGCCGCAGCACCGATGACGTCGTCGCCGCGCTGTTGCGTAGCCTGCCGTTCCCCGGCTGATTGCGAGGCGCGCCGATTCATAACGGTCCGAGCTGCGCATGACGCCGCTGATTCCAGCTGATCTGATCGCGCGCCTGGCGAGCGTGCGGCTGTCGGCGCGGCTGGCGACCGGCCATGGCATCGGCGCGCATAGCAGCCGCGCGCGCGGCGCAGGCCTGGAGTTCGCGCAGTATCGGGGCTACGAACCCGGCGATGAGCCGCGCCGCGTCGACTGGAAGCTCTACGCACGATCCGACCGCTTCTTCGTTCGCGAGGCCGAGCGCGACAGCCCGCTGACGGTCTGGGTGTTGATCGATGCAAGCGCATCGATGGCACAGTCCGATGCCGCCACGCCCGAGCGCAGCCGCATCAGCGTGGCGAGGACCATCGCCGCGTGTATCGCCGAGCTGGCGCTACGGCAGAACGATCGTATCGGCTTGATCGTGGCCGGCGGCGACGGATTGCAGGTGATCGATGCCGGCGGCGGTCGACGCCAGCGCGACCGGATCGACTTTGCACTGCGCCGGATCGAGCCGCGCGGCGTGTTTCCGGCAGCCGCCACGTTGCGTCCGGTCTGGGAAAAGATCGCGGCGCCGCAGCGCGTCGTGTTGCTGTCCGACGGCTTCGACGACGGTGTCCTGCAGCTTGCCGCGCAGCTGTCGGCAGCGAATCGTGATCTGGTCTATCTGCGGCTGCTGACTGTCGATGAGCGTGACTTCGCGATCGACGGCAGCCCCCGATTCTGCGATCCCGAGCAGCCGGCGCTGTCGCGTCGTGTCGATGCACAAGCCGCGCGTAGCGGCTTTCTGCAGCGCTTTGGCGCCGCCCGGCTGGAGTTGCGCCAGCGACTCGCTCGCGCTGGCGTGCCGCTGCACGAACACGTGCTCGACGAGCCAATCGATGCGTTGTTGAAGCGGGCGCTGGCGGTGTCGGCATGATCGGCCTGCTGGCGCCGCTGGGGCTCGCTGCGCTGGCGGCGATGCTGGTGCCGCTGGTGATTCATTTGTTGCGCCGGCCCGAAGACCGCGTGCTGCCGTTTGCGGCCTGGCGCTATTTGCTCGAGCCGGCGCGCCCGCGCGAACGCTTGCGTCTGCGCCACTGGCTGCTGCTGGTATTGCGGCTGTTGCTGATCGCCGTTATTGCATTGCTGTTGTCGCAGCTGGTCTGGTATCGCGATGCCGAGCCGACGCCGGCCATGACCGTGGCTTGGCCCGGCGCGGCAGCCGATGCCGCGACGCCCTCGCTCGATCCTCGCGAGCCGGCCAGCGCGCTGCGACAGATCGACGCCGAGCTGTCACCGGGAACGGCGCTGACGGTTCAGGTGCCTGAAGTGCTCGACGGTCTGGATGCCGAGCGGCTGCGGCTGAGCCGCGATGTCAGCTGGCAGATCCAAGCCGGTGGCGGCGCTGCCGCACCCGCCGCAGCGCTGCGCGTCGCCGTGCGCAGCGACGACGAGGCACAGCGCGCCACGGCGCAAGCGGTCATCGACGCCTGGCGCAGTGCGGGTCGCGCCATCGTTGTCGACGTCGCGGACCTTAGCGCGCCGATCGCATCCGATAACGATCTGCTGTTCCAACTCGGTGGCGAGCTCGATGCAGCCAAACTCGGCTGGCTGCGACGCAGCGGCCGCGCCCTAGTCGCTGTACCGGACGATGCGACCGGTACGGCACTGAGCGCCGATGCCGCCGACGCTGTGCAGCGGCTCGGTTCGGGCCGCTGGTGGCGCTGGCCGGGGACGTTCGACGCGTCGCGTGATGCGGCGCTGCGCGATGCCACATTGCCGTCGCGGCTTGGCGCTGTGTTGTTGCCGGATCTCGCATTGCCGGCCTACGCCGCCAGTGTGGCGCCGCTGAATGGCGCGCGCGCCGGCCGCGCACCCGGTGATCCGCTCGATCCCTTTCTGCTGCTGATCGCTGCCGCGCTGTTCGCTGCCGAACGCGCGCTGGCGGCTGGCCTGTCACGCCGATGAGTTCCGCACCGCTGCAAGCCGAACTGAATCGCGCGCTGCGCCGTGTGCGTTGGCGCGTCGTCGCCAGCTGGCTGCGGCAGTGGCTGCCGCTGCTGATCGCCAGCACGCTGATGGCGTGGCGACTGCATCACGTGATTGCGATCGTGTGGCTTGCCGCCGGCGCGCTGACGCTGCTGGCTGGCTGCGTTTGGCGCTTGCGGCACTACGACCGGCGCTGGCTGACGCGGCGCTTGAACGCGTTGCGGCCCGATCTCGACGACAGCGCCGAGCTGGTCTGGGATGCCGACGACGACCCCGACGACGGCCCGACGCTGCGTCGCTTGCAGGCGCACCGCGTTGTGCAGCGGCTTAGCTCGCAGCCGCTGCCGTCGCTGGCGCCACCGTGGCCGCGTCGGCGGCTGCTGATGGCAACCAGCATCGCGCTGCTGCTGACCGCGCTGTCGCTGAGCCTGCCGTATTGGTCTGCGCTGTGGTCAGCGTGCGAACGCACGTCGTCGTCATCGGCGGCCGCAATCGCGACGGTGGGCGGCATCGACGCGCGGATCACCGTGCAACCACCGGCTTATACCGGGCTTGACCCGCGTCGCGAGCGCACACTCGATTTGCGCGTACCCGAACGCAGCCAAGTGCAATGGAGCCTCGCGTTTGCGCGCGAGCCGGCATCGGCGGCGCTGGTGTTCGACGACGGCGGCCGTGTCCCGCTGACGCGCAGCGGTGGCCGTTGGAACGCAACGCGAACCGTCGAAGCGGCGATGCTGTACCGGATCGAGGCCCCCGGAGCGGACACCGACGACCTGAGTTATCGGCTCGACGTGATCGTCGATCGCGCGCCCGATATCACCGTGCGCGCGCCGGAGCGGACACTGAGCGTGATCGACGCGGCGCAGCCGCAGTGGCAGCTGAGCTTCGAGGCGCGTGACGACTACGGTTTGGGCGATGCGGAGCTGTCGATCGCACTCGCGCAGGGATCGGGCGAGAGCATCGAAGTGACGCAGCGCAACGAGGCGATCATGGGCGACGGCAACGCGCGCGAGCGCCGCTACCAGCGCACGCTCGACCTCGCCGCGCTTGGCTTTGCCCAAGGCGATGACTTGATCGTGCGGCTCAGCGTCAGCGACCGTCGCGAGCCCGAGCCCAACCGCGCGCGCAGCGCCAGCTTCATCCTGCGCTGGCCGCCAGAGCCGAGCAGCGACAGCGCCGGCATGGACGGCTTGGTCAAGAAGACGATGCCGGCTTACTTTCGCAGTCAACGGCAGATCATCATCGACACCGAGGCGCTGATCGCCGCGCGCGGGCAACTCGACGCCGACGAGTTTGAACAACGCGCCAGCGCGATCGGCGTCGATCAGCGCTTGCTACGGCTGCGCTACGGCCAGTTCCTTGGCGAAGAAGCCGAAGGGGATGAGCCCGCGGCACCGGGCGACAGCGAGCACCACGATGAGGATGCTGCGCCCGATGAGCCACCACCCGGCTCCAGTGATGCAGTGCTGCACGAATTCGGCCACACGCACGACATCGAAGAAGCGGCGACGCTGCTCGACGATGCAACGCGGACGCTGCTGCGCGCCGCGCTCGGCGAGATGTGGAGTGCCGAAGGGCAGTTGCGCACCGCGCAACCGGAAGCCGCGCTGCCGCATGAGTTGCGCGCGCTCGACGCGATCAAGCAGGTGCAGCAATCGACGCGAATCTATCTGGCGCGCGTCGGCCAGGACTTGCCGCCGGTGGACGAGACGCGGCGTCTGACGGGCGAGCGCGCGGGCTTGGTCGACCCGCCGCCGCCATCGCCGCTTGCGACGAGCCTGTCGGAGCCCGCGCGCGCCTGGCAGGCGCTGCAGCAGGGCGCGACGCCCGACATCGACGCGATCAAGGCCTGGGTTCGCGACCACGCTAACGCGGTGCCCGACCGGCTGACGCTGCTGCGCGACGTCGAGCGCGTCGGCCGCGATCCCCGCTGCCGCGATTGCCGTGACGCGCTGGCCGCGCAGCTGTGGCCGCTGCTGCCGCCCGCCGGCACCGCGCTGCAGCCGCGCGCGGCGCCGGACGCGCGCGCGGCCACGTATCTGCAAGCGCTGCCGGCTGCCGCATCCGCGCCGTTGCCGGGGGCCGCGCGATGAGCAGCCTGATCAGCGCCATCACGATGCCCGCTATGACGCCGCTGACGATCGCGGCGCTGGCCTTGGTTGCCGTTGCATCGCTGTACGCGATGCTACGCACGGCGATGCAGCGCACGCACAGCGGCGCGAGCCGCGCGCTGTCGGCGGCGTTGCAGTTGGGCGCTGCGCTGGCCTTCGCGCTGATGCTGGCGCCGCCGCTGAGCACGCTGCGGATGGATGCGATCACCGTGCTGACGCCCGGCGCCAGCGACGCACAGCTCGACGCGCTGCCGCGCACGCAGTCGCTGATCGTGCTGCCGGGCAGCGAGCGGGTGGGCTTGCCGTCTGGCGCCGAGTACGCGCCGGACCTGGCCACGGCGCTGCGCCGGCATCGCAGCGCACAGCGCATCGACGTGGTCGGCGCCGGCCTGCCGCCGCGCGATCTCGACGCCACGCGCGGGCGCTCGCTGCATTTCGACGCCGCACCGCCGTTCGGCATCACGGCCTTGGACGCCGCACCGCGGGCGCGCGCCGGCACGCAATGGAGGCTGCGTGGCCGTGTCGCGCCGGGCGTCCGCCAGGTGCTGCTGCGCGATCCGGCGGGGCAGATCGTCGACCGTGCCACACCGGCGGCTGATGGCGGCTTTGTCGTGTCGACCGCCGCCCGCGCGCCCGGACTGGCGACGTTCATGCTGCAGGCGGCCGATTCCGAGCAGACCGTCGTCGATCGCGTCAGCGTGGCGGTGGTGATCGAGTCGGGCGCCGCATTAACGCTGCGTATCCGTGCGGCCGGCCCCGATCCGGATCAGAAGTACTGGCGGCGCTGGGCGCGCGATGCCGGCGCAACGGTCGGTGCAACGGTCGGCTTGTCGGATCAGATCGCGCTGCGCGACGGCGACGCCGCGCTCGACGCGGCCACGCTGGCCGGCACCGACCTGCTGCTGCTCGACGAGCGTAGCTGGGCGCAGCTGAGCAGCGACGAGCAGGCCAGCGTGCTGACCGCAGTCGAGCAGGGCATGGGCCTGCTGCTGCGCGTGACCGGCGCGGTCGACGACGGGGTCGCCGCGCAATGGCGCGCGCTGGGCCTGCCGCTGGAGCCGCAGCCGCAGCTGCGCAGCGTGGCGCTCGACCAGACGCTCGGCTTGCGCGAGCCGCTGCCGCTGACTGCAGCGCCGGCGTCACTGGCTGACGGTGCGTCGGCGTGGCTGCGTAGCGATGCGGGGGAGACGCTGGCCGCGTGGACCGCGCGCGGCGCCGGTCGCATCGGCGCCTGGCTGCTGATCGACAGCTACCGGCTGGGCTTGCAAGGCGAGGGCGGGCATTACGCGGCGCTGTGGTCCGATGCCGTTGCCACGCTGGCGCGGCCACAAGTCCAGCCGACGCCGCCGCCGCTGCCGATGCGGGCCTGGGTCGATGAGCGCAGCCAGCTGTGCGATCTGCCCGAGGACGCGCTGCTGCTTGACCCGCAGCGTCAGCCGCTGCCGCTGCTGATCGTCCAGGGCTGCGCCGCGCTGTGGCCGGCGCAGCCGGGTTGGTATGCGTTGAAGCTTGGCGGCCGCGACTGGCCGTTTCCTGTGCTGGCCGCCGACGACGGGCGTGGCCTGCGCGCCGCGCGCGATGCAGAAGCGACGCGCGCTCTGGCGGCAGGCGAGGGCGACCCGGGTCCCAGCGCGGGCGCCGACGCGCCGGCCGAGGCGCCGATCAAGCTGCCGCTGCCGCGATGGCCGTTTGCAGCGACCTGGCTGTTGCTGACGGCGCTGCTGTGGTGGCGCGAGCGGCGCGACCTGCAGGCCGGCTGATCGCCGGCCGCTGCGGCCCCGGCCGCGCGGCGATCAGACCGGCACGTGCCGCTTCAAGAAGGCCAGCTGATCGGCGATCGCGCGCTCGAACGCAGCGCCCAGATAGATATCGAAGTGCCCGATCGGATAGCGAGCCACTTCGCCGCGCGGCGCTTTGGCTGCATAACGCAGCGTCGGCCCGGCCGGGGCCACCGAGTCCTGGTCGCAGACTGCGAACAGGATCGGGCAGCGCACCCGCGCCGCATCGCGGCCCGGCGCCATCCGCGGAATCCGCAGGCCGATCCGCGCCGGCACCTCCGACGGATGGTGCATGCCCTTGGGCACCAGCGCGTAATAGCCGGGCAGCGCATCGGCTGCGTTCATCAAGGCCGTACCGCCCGGTGCCGCGGCCAGCGGCACCAGCACCGGCGGCTTGCCGAGCAGCGCCGCCGCCGCGTCGCGCAGGGCCAGCACCGACAGCCGCAAGCTCGCCGGCACGCCCAGCGTCATCGCCGACGCGATGCCGTCAGTAAACGGGCACTGCGAGATCGCCGCGGCGACGCGCGGGTCGCGCGCGGCAACGGTGATCACATGCCCGCCGCCGAACGAGCTGCCGAAGATCGCGACCCGGTCAGCATCCACGCCCGGCAGCGCGCGCACATAGGCCAGCGCCGCCGCCCAGTCGGCCAGCTGACGGTCCGGGTCGAGCAGCTGGCGCGGTTCGCCGCCGCTGTTGCCGAAGTGGCGGTAGTCGAACACCAGCACCACGTAGCCGGCTGCCGCGAAGCGCTCGGCGTAGGCGTCCAGGCCCATTTCCTTGACCGCGCCCAGGCCGTGACCGAGCACGACGGCCGGCCGCGGCGCACCGCCGGCCGAGCCGGCCGGTGTGTACAGCCAGGCCTCGCACTCGTCCGACCCCGAAACAAACCGCACCGTGGTTCGCTGCTCGCTCACTGTCGTTCCCCTCGAAACTGTTTTTGGAATTGTGCCGGCGCCGGGCTTTAACCCCGCCGCCCGTTCGACTATCATGCGCGCCCCACGCCAGTGGGACCGGTTCGGTGATGTAGCTCAGACGGTTAGAGCGCGGCACTCATAATGCTGAGGTCGGTGGTTCGATTCCACTCATCACCACCAATTCGATTCTGTCGACGTTTCCCAGATAGTCCTGTGAGGTTTCTCGACGTTTCAGGACCTATTCGCGGCCTTCGCCGCGGTTCTGGTGACGTTCCCGGTGGTTCCGGCCCGGACGATCAGGGCCCGAAACCTTGGGATACCGCTGTAGCTCTAAATCGAGCTACAAGCCATGGCGCGAAACAAGGCGGGCAACAAGGCGCACGGCAGCATCGATCAGCGCGGATCGAATGGCCTCTTCCGCGTCCGGATCACCATTAGCGGCAAGCTCCATTCAACATCATTTTCCACGCAGACCGCGGCGGCCGACGGGCTGCAGGCCGTTCGTGCGGACCATGGCCGATTCGACCCGCCCTCATGAGTCGGACTACGGCTCAAGCCGCTTTGTTCACCTCTGACCACGGCCGGATCTCAGCCAGTACACCCGCTAGCTGATCCTTCGCCATCTCCCGCTCGTAGTCAGACTGCAGCGTGATCCAAAACCCTTCAGACGTTCCGAAGAACTTTGCCAGCCGCAGGCCGGTATCCGCCGTGATCGCGCGCGCGCCTGCGACGATCTCGCCGATGCGCCGCTGTGGCACCCCGATTTCCTTCGCCAGCCGATACTGCGTGATGCCCATCGGCTTCAGAAATTCCTCCAGCAGAATTTCGCCGGGCTTTGGATAAGAGACTTGGCGCATGGCGGTTCTCAGTGATAGTCCACGATCTCGACGGCATCCGGTCCGGTGTCGGTCCAAACGAAGCACACCCGCCACTGATCGTTGATACGAATGCTGTGTTGCCCTTTGCGATTGCCCTTCAAGGCATCCAATCGGTTCGCGGGCGGAATTCTCAAGTCATCGAGCCGCGTGGCCGCGTTGAGCATGGCCAGCTTGCGCATGGCGACGACCTCGACGTTGACGAGGCGCCGGACGCGCTTACCGCCAAACAGCTTCTCGGTGTCCGAGCAGCGGAAAGACTTGATCATGTAAAACAGTATCGTCTCTCGTTACTAACGGCAAGCGTTAGCACGTGCCTGTCTGTACCCAGAATGCACCGTGGTGAAACGGCTGTGACCCGTCAACAAGCGGTACAAATCTGGTGCGCTCGAGCGGAGCAAGCACCACAAGTAGTTGACGAATTAAGACTAAAAACGCCTGGTAACTCGCCCGCATAACGCTGAGGTCGGTGGTTCGATTCCACTCATCACCACCACTATTTCCGCCAACCATGCGTGGCGGCAGTTCGTGGTGAACGGCATGTCGAAGCTGCCGCGCCCGACCGATCATCGGCAACCCGTAGGGCCCAAAAGAAACAGCCGCTGACTCAGCGGCTCTTGGTGTTGTGCGGCCGTCATCTTGTGGGATCGCCGTCAACGCGGCCGCTGGTCGCCTCGCAGGTCGCGGAGCGGCCTCGATTGCCGGCGACCATCGCTGTCGTGATGGTCGCCGAGTCGAAGAACCGCCGGGCCCGAGAACACCCACGGTGCCCGTGATGGTGACAATCCGGCAGGCCGCATGGCGGTGCCTATGGACGGGCGCGGATCTTCTACGCAGGCCTACCGCGGTGTCCGATCGGCGCGCAGCGGCTCGTTGTTACACACCATAGCGGCCGATCGCGTTGGCATCGACTGCGCGGTGCCGATGGTGGGTCCGTAGTGGGCCCGCAGAGTCTGCAGCCCTTGGCGCGCGCAGCCGGCGATGTCGGGATCGCTGGACGCGGCGGCGTCGTTGAGCAACTGCATCGTGTCGTCGTCGGTGGAGTCGTTCATCGCGGACCGTCCGTGGGTGTCTCTTGCAGCGTGAGCGGAATTCGCAGTCTCGGATCGCCTGGCCCATACGTCGGTACGCCAGCGCACCATCGCGCCGGGCCGTGGTGCCGCCTGCTTCAAGGCATCCCGTACCCGGGCAGCAGCCGGTCGAACTCTTTCCTGACAACGGCGTAGCACTCGCAGGAGAGGCGTTCGAGTCCCGCGCGGTCGAGCACCGAGATGCAGCCGTCTTGATAGCGGATCAAACCGGCGTCGGTCAGTTTGCCGACGGCATCGGTGGTGCCGGCACGGCGGACGCCGAGCATGTTGGCGATCAGCCCGTCGGTCATCATCATTTGGGTGACCGGCAATCGATCCAGGCTCAGCAGCAGCCAGCGGCTGAGCTGCTGCTCGACGCTGTGATGCAGATTGCAGGCGGCGGTCTGCGTGATCTGCGCCATCAGCGCCTGTGCGTAGCGCAGCAGCAGCGCCTGCATCGCGCCGCCACGCTTGAACTCATCGTTCAAGGTCTCTAGCGGCATTCGCAATGCAGTGCCTTTGCACTGCACGATCGCGCGGCTGATCGTCGAGCCGGCGCCCATCAGCTGCGAAATGCCGATGACGCCTTCGTTGCCGACGATCGCGATCTCGGCCGAATCACCGTCTTCCATCACGCTGAGCAGCGATACGATGCAATCGACAGGGAAGTAGGCGTATTTCAGATCGACCCCCGTCTCGTAGACGATGTCCGACAACGTCATGTCGACTCGTTCCATCGATGCCGACAGACGTCGATAGTCGGCATCCGGCAGATGGGACAGCAAGTAGTTGTGAGGCAAATGCGGGGTGCTCATCCGTGGGTATCCTGATGGTGGCGATGCCGACTTGCGCAGCACCGTGAATACGGTGTGAGCGCGACGTCGCACCACATGACTACGCTATTGGCGACTGCGGCGTCGGTGCGCTGCGCCGCTTGCTGCAGGCCGCTAGCGTCGGCCGTTGTTCGGACGGAGCCAGGGCGTTCAGTCGCCGCGCCGGTCGGCGTTGCGCTGTACCCAGGTTTCCAGCAGCACGCAGGTCACGCTCAGCACCACCGGCCCCAGGATCAGCCCCGACGGGCCGAACAGCATCAGCCCGCCGACCAGCGAGATGAAGGCGAGCACCGTGTGCAAATGCAGCCGCCGTCCGACCAGCAGCGGACGCAGCAGATTGTCGACGGTACCGACGACCAGCATCCCCCACAACGCCAAGATTGCGGCCTTGCCGAGTTGGTCGTCGACGATCAGGAATGCCACGGCCGGCAGCCACACGACAAAGGCGCCAAGCACCGGCACGATGGCCAGCAAGCCCATGACCACGCCCCACAGCAGCGGCGCCGGCAAGCCCAGCCACCAAAACATCAGGCCGCCGAGCAGGCCTTGCGCCGCTGAAACCGCTAGCGTGCCGTAGACCGTCGCGTGGATCGTGTCATCGACGCGGTCGAACAGGCGGGTCATTTCGACACCGCTCAACGGCGCGAGCCGTCGCAGCGACAGCAGCACTTGTCGCCGGTCCCTCAGGAAAAAGAACAGCAGATAGAACGTCAGGCAGAAGCCGATGAGCTGAAGGGCTGAGCTACGGACCAACGGCCCTGCCGATGCGCCGATCCACGTGGTCAGCGCGCGGCTGGCTCCAGGCAGATCGACGTGCTGCTGAATCCGCGCAGCCAGCGCCATCAGCCTGGGCTGGCCTTCGATGGAACGCTGCCATTGACCTGAGTCGATGCGCGCTTCGATCAGCGCCGCGCCGCGCGCAAACTGGGTAATCAGATTCTGTGTGACGAACGTAACCGGCACCACGACGATGATGGCGATCAATGCCACAGCGAGCAGCGCTGCAACGCCCGGCCCGCCGAGTCTTCGTTCCAGTCGTGCTTGCAGCGGTGCGAATAGCACCGCCAGTGCCAGCGCCAATGCCAGCGGCGCCAGGAACGGCGCTGTCATCGCGTAGCACAGCGCGACGCCAATGGCGGTCATCAGCATCAGCACCACCCCCTGCGCTGGACGTCGGTCGGGGTGATCGGATGCATTCGACGCGGCCGACTCCGCGCGCCAGCGCGTCGGCATCAGTGGGCCGACGGCATGCGCGCATCCAGATCAGCTGCAATGCGTTCGGCCAGCCGCGACACGCCGGGCTCCTGGAACACGCCGAAATGATCACCGTCCATTGCCACCACCTCGACGCCATCCCGTGCGTGGCGGCCCCAGCCCATCGCCGGGTCCAGAAAGCGGCCGGCCGGCTCGCTTGCGCTGCGATAGAGCGTGATTGAGCCGGCGTAAGGCTTCGGCTGATAGCGATCCGCGTGCGCCTGCAGATAGTTCAGCAGCCATTGATCGTACTGCTCTGGGCTCAGCACCCTACCATGGGCCGACAAGGCCGATGGCGCTCGCCGCGCGGCACGCCCGCGCCAGAGTTGCGCCAGCTGCTTGACCACGACCCGCTGCGCCAGAAACCGCCGTATCGCCAGCGGCTGACCGCGTACGCGCCGCCAGTCGGCGCGGATCAACTGATACCGATACGCGTATTCGGCCAGCCACACCCGATGCCACGGCAAACCATGCAGATGTCCTGGCGCCAGCGTATCGAACAGACTGAGTTGCACCACGCTATGGCCTGCGGCCACCAACTGACGCGCGATTTCGAACGCCAGCGTGCCCGCGACGCACCAGCCAAGCAGCGCATAGGGCCCTTCGCTCTGCACGCGACCGATCAACTGCACATAGCCGCTGGCGATCTCTTCCAGCGACTGTGGCAACGACGCGGCTGGCAGTGTCGGGTCAAACAGCTGCAACGAGATGAACGGCTGATCGCGGCCCAGATGCTTGGATAAGGCGTAGTAGATGCCCGTGTTGTTGATCGCGATCAGCGGTGCTCGCGAGCCGTTGGCTTGCAGCTTGAGCACCTGACGGAAGTCGTAGGCTCGCGGGTCTTGCTCGCCGAGCAACAGCAGTTGTGCCGCGATCGTCGGGTGCTGGAACACTGCGGTCAGGCTCAGCCGTCGGCCGAATTCGGCCTCGATCCGCGCGATCAGCCGCACGGCCAGCAAGGAGTGACCGCCGATCTCGAAGAAGTTGGCGTGTATGTCGCTGACCGGAGCCTGCAGCACCGCACTCCACACCATCGACAGGCGTTGTTGCTGTCGCTCGCAGACCGGTTCCTCGACTGTCGCTGCTCGCGCGGGAGCGGTGGGCTCGGTCGTTGGCATTGGCAGCGCTTGACGATCGATCTTGCCGTTGGGCATCCGCGGCAGTCGCTGCAGCGCAACGATCGTGCTCGGAATCATGTATGCGGGCAGCAGCGGGCGCAGTTGGTCGCGCACCGATGCGGCAAAACCGGCGGCCGATGCGGGCATACCGGTCGTCATCACCAGATAGGCGCGCAGTGCCGCAACGTCGGGGTTGCCGTTGTCGACCACGACCACGCACTCGACCACGTGCGGCGAAAGGCGCAGTGCGGCTTCAATTTCGCCCAGCTCGATACGAAACCCGCGCAGCTTGATCTGCTGGTCGTTGCGCCCGAGAAAGTCGAGCGTACCGTCGGCGCGACGGCGCACGCAGTCGCCGGTTCGATACAGCCGTCGGCGGGGTTCCAGCCCGAGCCGGTCGCCGACGAAGCGCTCACGGGTCAGGCCGGGTCGGTTCAAGTATCCCAAGGCCAAGCCATCGCCACCGATGTATAGCTCGCCGGGTGCGCCTTGCGGCGCCAGTTGTCCGTTGGCGTCGAGCACGTAGAACTGCGTGTTGGCAATCGGTGGTCCCAGTGGTACCGGTCCGGTACCGGCGCGGACGCGCAGCGCCGACGACCAGATCGTGGTTTCGGTCGGACCGTACAAGTTCCACAGTTCACCGCCGTTGGCCAGCAGACGATCGGCCAGCGGCCGGGGCAGTGCTTCGCCGCCGCACAACATCTTCAGTTCCGCGCTGGGCTGCCAGCCGGCTGCCAGCAACAGCTGCCAGGTCACCGGCGTGGCCTGCATCACCGTCACTCGTTCCTGCGTCAGCAACTGCGATAGCGCCAGACCGTCGGCGGTGTCTGTTTCGCGGGCGATGATCAACAGCGCGCCGACCGTCAACGGCAGCAGCAGCTCCATCGTGGCAATGTCGAAGGACACCGTGGTCACTGCCAGCCAGCGATCGTCGAATCCCACGCCGGGCTGATCGCGCATCGCGCACAGCAGGTTGCATAGCGCCCGATGCTGAATCTGCACGCCCTTCGGCCGTCCGGTGGAGCCGGACGTAAAGATCACGTAGGCCACATCGTTGGCGTCGGGCATCCGGTGCAGCAGCGCGGTATCGCGCAGCGCAAAACCGCTGGCTGCAGCGTCCACCAAGATCAGTGCGGCATCCGCGACCGGTACACGGGCGCGTAAATGCTGCTGGGTCAGCACCGCCATCGGGCCCGCGTCTTCGATGATCTGCGCCAGTCGTTCGGCCGGGTATGCCGGATCGAGTGGTACATAGGCGCCGCCGGCCTTCATCACGCCGAGCAGCGCGATCAGCAGATCTGTCGAGCGCTCGATGCAGACACCGACGCGGCTGCCACGGCCGATGCCGCGCGCGCGCAACTCGTTGGCGAGGCGGTTGGCAGCGGCGGAGAGTTCTGCATACGTCAGGCTGTGGCCATCGCAGCTTACGGCTGTGGCCTGCGCGCGACGCTGTGTTTGTAGATCAATCAGCTGGAGCACGGTCATATGCGACGGATACAGCGTCGGACCCGCATCGGCTTGCAGCAGCAGTGCGTGGCGCTCGGCCGACGACTGCATCGGGATCTTCGACAAGGGTAGTGTCGAGTCCTCGCAGACCGCGTGCAGCACGCGCTGCCAATGCGCAAGCAGCGCTTCGATACGGTGCGCGTCGTACAGCTCGGCGTTGTACTGACAGCGTAACTGCCAGCCCGATGCATATTCGATCAGCGAAAAGTCCAGATCGTCGAACGTGCCGCCGGTACAGGCCGGTAACGACTCCAGCAACAACTCGGTCGACTGCAGCGCATCGGGCACCAATCGGTCGAGGTGAAAGCGGATTGAATAGAGCGTATTGCGACTTGGGTCGCGCTGCGGTTGCAGGCGCTCGGTCAGCCGGTCGATACGCGTGCTCGCATGACGCAGGCCGTCGCCGAGTTGCTCGCTGACCCGTTGCAGCAGGCAGAAGAAGTCCGGGTCGCCGTCGAGGTCGACGCGCAGTAGCAAGGGTCGCGCAAACGCGCCGATCAGATCGGACAGTTCGGCAACCGGCCGGCCTGCGTATTCAGTGGCGATGGTGATGTCGGTATCGCCGGTGTGACGATGCAGCAACACCAGCAGGCTGCTGAGTGCGCTGGCATACAGCCCGCAGTTCCACGTCTGCGAGCAGGCGCGCAAGGTCTGTGCTTGGTCGAGGTCGAGCATCAGGCGACGCAGTCCGTGACGGGTCGACTGGACAGCGGCACGTGGGTGGTCGCTGCGCAGCTCGCAGCGCGTAAAGCCCTCAAGCTTGCGTAGCCAGTAGGCTTCGTCGCGTCCGAGCAGGCCTTCGTCGTCGCTGGTCAAGCCTTCGACGCTAGCGTCGAGATAACTCCGGTGCAGCAGCGGCAGACACGGTGCCTGCCGCTGGCTCAGCGAAAGACACACCGAGTGCAGTTCAGTGGCCAGCAGCCCCAACGAACGGCGATCGCAGACCAACTGGTGAACGGTCAGCATAACGATCGATGCCGATTGTGGCATCCGCAGCTGCGTGACCCGGATCAACGGTGCCACGCTCAAGTCGAACGACGTGCGCGCGTCGATCTGGGCGATGCGCTGCAATTCGGTTTCGGCGTCGTCGTCGTTCAACCCGCTCAGGTCCAGTTCGGGCACGTGGAATGTCGACGGCGGCATCAGCACCGCAACCGGCATTCCATCGTCTTCGACGAAGCGACAGCGCAGCGGCGCGTGGCGCTCGATGATCAACTCGAACGCCCGCTGCAGGTGCGCGTTCGGCAAGCCGCCGACAACACGCCAGAGCGCGCTCAAGTTCAACGCAGCGTTACCGGGTTCGATGCGGTCGAGCAACCATAGTCGCTGCTGCTCCACGGTACAGGCTGTTTGAGGCTCGGTCGCCCGTGATGGATCGGTTGGGAATGCGGCCGCCGTGTTGCGACCGTGGTTACTCGTCAGGCGAGACGACAGCACGTTGATGGCTCCGGCAGGTTGCCCACGATGGGCAGAGCCTGACGCTAGAGCGCCCGCAAATGGACGTCGGTGCGCAATCGAACAGACGCCGCTGCGACGCATCTCCGTTAATGGACCCAGCCCGGCCTGTTGCAGTGGTGTCGGGCGTCCGTAGCGGTTGTCCGTCATCCGCACCCGAAGCACCGACCCGAGAAGCCGCGACACATGCCCGATCACACCAGTGTGTCTTGTTCATCGACCGAGCCCCGATCGCAGCGGCCCGTGACCGGCTGGACCGCTGCAGGCTGTGGCCTGTTATGGCTGCTATGCGGCGACGCCTTGGCCGTCGATATGCCCGTCTCGACGCCGCTGCTGACGCTCGGTGTCGGTGATGCCGTCAGCGTGCAGGTGTATGGCCGTCCGGAACTGGCGACGACGACCTACGTCAGCGACGACGGCACGATCCCGGTGCCTCTAGCCGGTGACGTCGCGGTGGCCGGGCTGTCGCCGTCGCAGGCGGGCCAGCGCGTCGCTACCGCGTTTCGCAAAGGGGACTATCTGGTCAATCCGCAGGTCACGATCCTGCTGGTTCAGTTCCGCAGCCAGCAGGTGTCGGTACTCGGTGCCGTGCGCTCGCCGGGCCGCTTCGTCGTCGAGTCGCGGACCACGTTGCTTGACGCCTTGGCTCAGGCTGGCGGCATTACTGACAGCGGCGGCGATGTCGTCGCGATACTGCGCCCCGATGCCAGCGGCAAAGTGGTGCGCACCACAGTTGACCTCAATGGGTTGAGCCACGGCAGCGTTCCGGCGTCGATGCCGATGCTGCGCGGTGGTGACTCGATCTTCGTGCCCGAGGCCGATCAGTTCTACATCAACGGCGAAGTCCAGGCGCCGAACATGTATCGACTGCGCGCCGGTATGACCGTGGTCCAGGCCATCTCCCGTGGCGGCGGAATCACCGCTCGCGGCAGCAGCAGCCGTATCGAGATTCGACGCCGCAACGCGGACGGCAGCTACCAGGTACGCAGTGCCGAACTCAGCGAGATCGTGTTGCCCAACGATGTCATCCGTATCAAGGAGCGCATCTTTTGAGCTACGCACGCGATCTTCCGGTTTTGGCAGCCCATGGAGCGATGGCGCATGCCACGCCGCTGATGCCGCAGGACGAGACCCTACCCGGGCTGTCACTGTCGCAGTTGGCCGCGATCCTGTGGTCGTATCGGGCCTACAGCTTGCTGATCGCCGCCGGCGTGATGGTGCTGGTCGCGATCGCCTGCTGGATCTGGCCTCGTAGTTATCAAGCGACGGCGACGTTGATGGTCAACTTCGAAGTCAACGATCCGCTTGGCGGGCATGAGTTTCCGATCGGCTTGCTGAGCAGCTACATGGCCACGCAAGTGGAACTGGCGCATGGCTCCGAGGTGCTGTTGCCGGTGGTGTCGCGTTTAGGTTTGGCTGACGACCGCCAGTACAGCGCTGGCTACCCGGGTGAATCCGCTGGACTCGCCGACTGGGTGGTAACGCGCGTGCAGAAGAACCTGATCATCGAGCAGGGCCGGTATGGCAGCCAATTGCTGTATGTGAACTATCGCGCCGACGACCCGAAGCGTGCGGCACAGGTTGCCAACGCGGTCGCCGAGGTTTACTCCGAGCAGCAATACGCGCGTCTGACCGGCCCGGCCAGCGAACGCGCGCAGCGCTACACCGAGCAACTGTCCGACCTCAAGGACAAGGTGATCGTCGCGCAGCAGCAGGTGACCGACTACCGCCAGCGCAGCGGGCTGATCGATTCCAATGCCAAGAACGATCTCGACCTGCAGCTGATGTCCACGCTCGAACAACGGCTGCTCGACGCGCAGAACCAGAAGCGCGTGGCACAGGCGCGCTCGGCATCTGATTCTGCGGTTGGCAGTCAAGTGCTGGGATCGACGATGGTGCAGTCACTGAAAACCCAGCTGGCACTGCAGAGCGCACAGATGGCGCAGTTGCGCGCCACGCTCGGGCCGCGCCATCCCCAAGTGTTGGAGCTGCAGTCGCAAATGGCCCAATCGCGACGCTCATTGGGCGCGGAGCTGGACGCTTATTCGGGCAACGCCCGCGCCGAACTGATATCGGCCACCGAGCTGGAAGCCAAGCTTCAGGCGGCGGTCGACCAGCAGCGCGCCAGCGTCGTTAGTGTTCGTCAGCTGCAGGATGATGGCGCCAAGTATCAGCTGGAGCTGGAGTCGGCACAGTCGGTCTACAAGCGCGCGCTCGACGGCTACGACCAAGTGATGTTCGCGTCGGCCGGCGGCTATCGCAACGTCGATTTCGTCAGTCGTGCGGTCGCCCCGGCAAAGCCGAGCAAGCCGAAGATCCGCGTGATGCTGATGCTCGGCGCGCTGCTCGCAGTCGGTCTGGGAGTAGCGCTGCCGCTGATCTATGAGTTGCTCCATCGTCGGATTCGATGTCGCGACGACATGGAACGCGATCTGGGTATTCCGGTACTGGTCGAGTTGGGCCCTCTATCCACCCATGGCGACGTCGGAGCACTGGTATGAGCAACGCCCCTCCGCTACATGCCCGGATCGAAGCGATGCTCGACGGCGAGTCGGCGTCGGACATCGAGTGCCGACAGAAGCTGATCGAGCGCTTGAAGCTCTGCGACGATGTCGTCACGGCGATCGTCGCACTCCAGACGATGGCGGACATGAGCTTCGCCGAAGCGGGCCTGCATCTGGGACATCTGCAACGCGAGGATATCGACTCGCCGACTCAGCGTCTTCCGACGCCGCTGGCTCGAGAGCATCGCGCCACGCCGGACCCGAGCCTGCGTCTAGGCCATGACCCGCATGACGGCCGCAGCGAGCAGATCCGGACGCTGCGTACCGAACTGTTGCTGCGCCACGAACATCGCGACCAAGCCAATATCATGGCCGTGCTCAGTCCGTGCGCCGCTGAAGGCCGCTCGCAGCTGGCCGCAGAGTTGGCGATCGCGTTCGCTCAGTTGGGTCGTCCGACGCTGCTGGTCGATGCCGACCTTCGTCATCCGCGCCAGCATCGGCTGTTCGACGTCGTCGATACACGCGGACTGTCCCAGGCCTTGTCGCTCGGGCAGCCCCCTGCGATGCAGCCGATCGCTGGATTGCCGTCGCTGAGCTTGCTGACGGCCGGCCCTTTGCCACCGAACCCGCTGGAGCTGCTGTCGGATCGTACTTTCGAAGCGCTGGTAGGGCAGTGGCGCGAGCGCTACGAGTTCGTCATCGTCGATACGCCTGCCGTAGGTCGCTATGCGGACGGTCTGGCCGTGGCGACCATCATCGGGCGCGTGCTGTCGCTGAGCCGTGCCGGCCACACGTCGTATCGCGATACGCGGGACATGCTGCGCCGCTTGGCTGCGACGCAATCTCGGCTGCTGGGTGCCGTGATCAACCGCTTTTGATCCGATGCCTCGTGCCCTGAAGATGATCGGCATGCAGGTGTCGGACTGGTCCACGCTGATGGCCACTCGACGATGAGCCGTATCGCGCCAGCATTTGCTCGTGCTGCCTCACGGCGGGTTGCGGCTGTGGCCACGCCGGTGCCGGCGCTGCCGCAACCGATGTCGCGCGATCGCTACGCGCCCGTTACGGCATCGATGCTCGCGGTGCTGGTGCTGCTGATGATCGTCCCTGAAGGATTCGATTACCGGGCGCTGGCGGATGGCGATGCGCCTTCGGTCGGAACCACCGGCAGCCGCCTGTTGTGGTTGACGCTGCTCGGCGCCGGCAGCCTGGCCATGCTGCTACGCCTGACCCCGCTACGTCGCATGGCGTCGCATCTGAACCTGGCGCTGCCGCTGTTCGTCCTGTTGGTAGCGACGAGTATCACCTGGTCCGACGACCCGCCAGTGACGGCGCGGCGCCTGATACGCTTGGTCACGATCCTGGTCTGCACATCGGCCGTGGTATTGGTCGGATGGCATCCGCGGCGCTTCCAGGCGCTGTTGCGTCCACTGCTGACCGGCGTGCTGATCGCATCGCTGATCTTTGGTCTGGCGTGGCCGTCACTGGCGATACACCCGGATACCGACGGCGTGCTGATGAATGCCTGGCACGGCTTGGCCAATCACAAAAACGGCTTGGGCGACATCGCCAGCATCGCGCTGATTTTGTGGATGCATGCGCTGCTGTCGGGTGAGCGCCGCTGGTCACACTTCGCCGTTGGCAGCGGAATCGCGCTGGCGTGCCTGCTGTTGTCGCGAAGCTCGACCTCGATGGTCGCAACGGCGTTCACGTTGCTGATGATGACGCTGCTGCTACGTACGCCGCCGTCGCTGCGTATCTACTTGCCGTATCTGGTGGCGGCATTCGTTGCAGCGCTACTGACGTATTCGCTGGCCGTGCTCGATCTGGTGCCGGGGCTGGGCCTGTTACTGAAGCCGCTGACGATGATCACCGGCAAGGACCTCAGCTTTACCGGGCGCACCGAAATCTGGGAAATCGTCACCGAGCACATTGCGCGGAGTCCGTGGCACGGCAGCGGCTATGGCGCTTACTGGACCGGTGTGCACGAGGGTACGCCATCCTACGAGCTGGTGACACGGCTCGGCTTCTACCCGGCATCGGCGCACAACGGCTATCTCGAAGTGCTGAACGACCTCGGTATCGCCGGACTTCTGATACTGGCGGCCTATCTGCTGACCTTCGTTCGCCAAGCGCTGCGCCTGCTGGCCTACGATCGCACGCAGGCCTGCTTATATCTGGCGCTGTTTCTGCAGCAAGCCATCGTCAATCTGTCCGAGAGCCGCTGGTTCAGTAGCCTCACGGTGGACTTCGTGATCATGACTTTGGCCACGGTATCGATCGCCCGCGCGCTGCTCGATCAACGTTGGCAGCGGCGGCGCCGGTCTGCGATGACGGGCAACAGCGCTGCCGGCAGCCGATCGATGCCGGCGGAGGCTGTCCATGCCCCGCACTGAGCCACGACCGATGTCGCGCGGCCAGGTGATCGCCGACACGGCGCCGATTGCGTCGCTCGACGGCATTCGCGCGCTGGCCGTATTACTTGTCGTCTTTGCCCATAGCGGGCTGGAACGGATCGTCCCCGGCGGGCTCGGCGTGACGGTGTTCTTCGTGCTCAGTGGATTTCTGATCACCACGTTGATGCAGCGCGAATATGCCGCGCGTGGCGCCCTGCAGTTGGGGGCATTCTATTTGCGTCGCCTGCTGCGTCTGATGCCGCCGCTGCTGGTGGTGGTGGCGCTGGCGGCAATGCTGTCGTCACTGACGTGGATCGACGGCCGCTTCTCCACGCAAGGCCTGCTGTCGCTACTTTTTTACCTGGGGAACTACCAGGTGATCTTCGCGGACTTCGGCGGCATGCCGGCCGGTATCGGCGTGGTTTGGTCGCTCGCGGTCGAAGAGCACTTCTACCTGCTGTATCCGCCGCTTGCCGTCGTGCTGCTGGGCACGCAGCAGCGACGTACTGTGGTACTCGTGCTGCTGTCGCTGTGCCTGCTGGTACTGGGCTGGCGCTGCGTGCTGTATGCGCTGGGCGCGTCGCAGGCTTATTTATCGATGGCCACCGACACACGTGCCGACGCGATTCTGGTCGGCTGCCTGATGGCGTTCTGGTCCAATCCCGCGACGACGGCACCACCACCCCGCAACGACCGCCGTGACCGGGCCATGGCCTTCGCTTGTGTGTCCTTGCTGCTGCTGACGCTGATGGTACGCAACGATGCGTTTCGTCAGACGCTGCGCTACAGCCTGCAGAGCCTGGCGATCGCGCCGCTGATTCACTTGGCGGTGGCACGCGCCACACAGGCGCCGTACCGAATGTTGTCGGCGCGTCCGCTGGTCTACCTCGGCGGCGTGTCGTACACGATCTACCTGTCGCATCAGATGATTCTTGACGGCCTGCACGCGCAATGGCCGACGCTGGCCTGGGCGCCCCGTCTGGGCCTGGGCTTGATACTCACGCTGGCGCTGGCCGAGCTGATGCGTCGCGCGGTGGAAGCGCCTTGCGCCGAGCTGCGCCGTCAACTGCACCGCCGCGCGGTATTGCCCACGGCCGCCGCAGCGGATGCCGGAGAGGCCGCATCGACACGCTGATCGCCAGCAGTCATGACGTATCGCCCGACAAGGCGCTGGCGTCGATCCGCGCGTTTGACGGCCCGCTGCTGATGGACCTCGACGAAACGCTGTACCTGCGCAGCAGCACCGAAGACTTCATCGACTGCGCTTATCCGGCTGTCGTAGCGGCCGTGCTGATGCAGGGGCTCGACTGGATCAAGCCTTGGCGCTGGAGCGGCGGTGAGGCCACGCGCGATGTCTGGCGCGTGCGGCTGATCCTTCTGGTGTTCCCCTGGACCTTGCTGCGCTGGCGCTATCGGCTGCCTGTGCTGCTGCACGCCTATACCAATGTGCCGCTGGCCGATTTGATTCGTCGGCATCGCGCGATGACCGTGATCGTGACGATGGGCTTTCGCTGCATTGTGACCCCGCTGATCGTCAGGCTACAGCTCGGCCAGAGCCGGATCGTGGCCGTCCGTGTGTCGACCTGCCGTGATCGCCTACGGGGCAAGTTGGACTTGGCACGTGATGCCGTTGGCGCGTCCACGGTACGCCGGAGTCTGGTGTTGACCGATTCGCTCGACGACCTGGCGCTGCTGGACGCCTGCCGTGTGCCGTTGCGCACGCGTTGGCCAGCGGCGCGCTATCGCCAGGCACTGAGCGCCGTCTACCTGCCGGGTCGCTATCTGACACGTGTCAAACGCCCCGGTGAGCGTTACATCGTGCGCGGCATCCTGCAGGAGGATTTCGCGTTCTGGCTGTTGGCATCGGCCGGCGTGGCCCTTGTGCCTGTGATGCACTCGCTCGGCCTGCTGCTGTTGCTGATGTCGTTCTGGACGGTCTACGAAAGTGGTTATGTCGACAACGACCGCATCGCGGCGCGCTACGAGGCGCAGCCCAAGCTCAGTGCCACGTTCGCGACATCGACCGTGCCGACCCCGGCTTTACAGCCCTGGTTGTGGGCGGCGGCGCTTGCGGTGGCCGCGCTGGCGCTGCTGCGTTGGCCGGCACGTGCCCAGGCGGCGGATCTCGTCGTCTGGATGTTGTTGTTGGTCGCCACCCGGGTCTGGTTTGCGTTGTACAACCGGCTCGACAAGGCCAGC
Source organism: Hydrocarboniphaga daqingensis (assembly GCF_900129825.1). Taxonomy (GTDB): domain Bacteria; phylum Pseudomonadota; class Gammaproteobacteria; order Nevskiales; family Nevskiaceae; genus Hydrocarboniphaga; species Hydrocarboniphaga daqingensis. The sequence continues at coordinate 392,174 of NZ_FQWZ01000004.1, forward strand.
CGCATCTGGCTGTTTCCTGGCCTGCAACTGGCGCGCGCGGCGGCCTTCGTTGTGCTGGTACCGATCGTGCCGATCGCATCGGCTGCGCTGGGTGCCCACGTTCTGGCCAAGTGGTTGCCGTACTACGTCTACCGCCTTGGAGTCAGCGGCTGGCCCGAGACCCGTGTTTGCCTGACGCGCCTGCTGTTCTTCGTGGTGTTGGCAACACTGCTGGGTCTGAGCCTGGGCTGGGCTCACACGATCAACACCACGTCGGCGGCGCTATTGGCGTGGAACCTGTACCGCGCACGCGACGAGTTGCGCGCGACGCTGCGGTCAGCACACCGCATCGACCGATATCCGACGGAGCCGCCCGCATGAACATCAGTGTCTGCATTGCCACTTACCGGCGTCCGGATCGGTTACGCGCTCTGCTTGGCGACCTGTTGTTGCAGCAGCGGCTGCCGCAGGAAGTGATCGTCGTCGATAACGACGTACTACGCAGCGCGCAAATCGTCGTCGATGACGTGTGCGCCGCCGGTGATCTGCCGTTCGTACTGCGCTACGCGGTCGAAGCTCGGAAAAACATCGCAGTATCACGCAACACCAGCGTGGCACTGGCCGGCGGTGACTGGCTGGCGTTCATCGACGACGACGAGCGGGCTCCAGTGCACTGGCTCGATACGCTGGCGATCAGCGCTCAGCGCTTCTCTGCCGACGGCGTCCTCGGGCCGGTGCAGCCGCTGCTGCCGGCTTCGGCTCCCGCTTGGTTGCATCGTGGGCAGTTCTATCACTGGCCGCGAATGAAGACCGGGGGCATCGTGCCGCCGAACCGCTTGCGCTTCGGCAACGTGATGCTGCGTGCCACGACGCTGCGCACACAGAGCCCGGTGTTCGATCCGGCCTACGGGCTCACCGGTGGTGAAGATGGCGACCTGCTGGCGCGGCTCGCGCTTGGCGGTGCGCAGCTGATCTGGTGCGATGAGGCGATGGTCAGCGAACCGGTCGAGCCCGCGCGCCAGTCGCTGCGCTGGTTGTTGCTTCGCTCGATGCGGGGCGGCCAGGACTTTGCGCGTCACAAGCTGGCCGGGCGCTACGGTCCGATCGGGTCGGCGCGCCGCGCCCGGCTGCTGGGTCGAGCGCTGACGCAGATGATGATGGCCGGCCTGCTGGCGCTGCTGTGTCTGCCGATCGGCTTTCACTTGGCGGCGCACTGGTTGACCAAGGCCGCCGCCAACCTCGGCAAGCTGTCGGCATTCGCCGGTTGGCATTACCGGGAGTACGCATGAGCCCAGCGCTGCTGTCGATCGTGCTGACCGCATTGCTGCTCTGTGTGGCGGCACCGGCACTGGCCGCCTGTGCTTACCTGTTGTGTCTGACATTGTGGTCGGCTCGCTTGCCCGCATTGCGCCACACGCGCACCGTGCCGCGCTTCGACATCGTCGTGCCGGCGCATGACGAGGCGGCCGTAATCGGCCGCTGCCTCGCCAGCCTCCATCGGCTCGACTGGCCGGCGCAGCGCCTGCAGCTGATCGTGTTGGCCGACAACTGCAACGACGCGACCGCGGCTGTGGCGCGCGGCTGTGGCGTGCGGGTCATCGTCCGCGATGATCAGGGGCAGCAGGGCAAGGGGTATGCGCTACAGCGTGCGTTCAATGACAGCTTGGCGGCATCCTGGGCCGACGCGGTGGTGATCGTCGACGCCGACACTCAGGTGTCGGCCGATCTGCTGCAGGGTTTCGCTGCCGCGATGGACCGCGGCGCCGGTGTCGGTCAGGCGCGCTACGGCGTGCTCAATGCGGCAGAGTCTTGGCGTACCGGCTTGATGGCGATTGCCCACGGTGCATTCCACGACTTGCGTTCGCAGGCGCGCGAGCGTCTGCGTCTGTCTTGCGGTATCCGGGGCAACGGCTGGTTCGTCACGCATGATGTATTGCGGCAGGTTCCGTACGCCGCGTTGTCGCTGACCGAGGATCTGGAGTACGGCATCACGCTGGGCTTGGCAGGTCATCGCGTGCATTACGTGGCCGCCGCGCGCGTCGATGCCGTGATGGAAAGCAGCGAGGCCGTCGCGCGGCGCCAGCGTCAGCGCTGGGAGGATGGGCGGCTGGCGCTGATGACGTCACAGGTAGGCCCACTACTGCGCGCCGCCGTGGTTCGGCGCTCGGCGGTTTGCCTGGATCTGGCGCTCGACTTGTTGGTGCTGCCCTTGTCCTATGTGGCCTGCAACCTGCTGCTGCTGGCGGTGCTGGCGGCGGTCGCGTCGATCTGGGTTCCAGCTCTGATGGTGTGGTGCGCGGTGGCTGCGGGCGGTGCGGCGGTGCTGGTGGTCTACGTTCTGCGCGGCTGGCAGCTCAGCGGTCGCGGCGCGGCCGGGCTGCTCGATCTGATCCGCGCACCGTGGTTCGTGTTGTGGAAGCTGCTGACGCTGCTGCGCCCGCACGACCGACGACGCTGGACGCCGACGCGTCGACGCGACTCGTGATGCGATCACATCCACGCTTGGCGTTCGCACGGCTGTTCAGCAGCGCGCTGCTGAGTCAAGCCTTGCTGTCGCTGACCAGCCTCGGCGTCGGCTTGCTGCTGATCCGTCACACCGACGACCTCGAGTATGGTCGCTACATCCTGGCGACCGGCGCGATCATGCTGATGGCGTCGCTACAGAATGCATTCATCGTCCCGGCGATGGTCAGCCGCATCGTGCAAAGGAGCGCGGCTGAGTGCGGTGATCTGATCGGCGGCTTGTACCGCGAGCAGCGGGTTCTGGTTCTGATCGGCGCCGGGTTGTCTCTGCTGCTCTGCGTGGCGCTGGCCGTATGCAACGTCGTCGACGGCCGCACGCTGATGCTGCTGACCGCCAGCGTGCTGGCGATCGTTGCCGCGTTGCGGCGCGAGTACTTCCGCACTGTGCTACTGGCATACCGGGACGCCCACACGGTGCTGCGCGGCGACCTGTTCTATGCACTGGCGCTATCGGCCGGCGTCCTGCTGGCGCTGGTCAGTCCGATGCCGGGTACCACGGCGGTGATTGCGCTTGGCATCGCCGCCGCGCTGTCGTCAGGTCAGTTGTCGCGCTTGCTGCGACAGGGTCATGCATGGAATCAGCGCGGCGCCCCGGGCATCCTGCGCCAGATCGCGCCGCTGGCGGCGTGGTCGACGGCTGGCGCCGGTATCCACTGGACATTCAGCCAAGGCTATACCGTGCTGGTGGCGGCGATGCTCGATGTCCGCGCGATTGCGGCGATCGCGGCGACGCGGCTGCTCGCGATGCCGGTGAATCTGTTGTCGTCCGGGATTGGGTCTCTGATGCTGCCGCTGGTCGCGCGCTGGATGCTGCAGCTTGGGGTGCCGGCTGTTTTCCGCCGGCTAATCTGGTGCGCGCTCGGGGTCGGTCTGGCGGCAGTCGCGTACTTTTCCTTGCTGTGGGTGCTGCGTGATCTGGTGTTCGAGCATCTGCTGCACAAGCGCTTCGCCCAGCGCGACCTGCTGCTGATGTTGTGGTCCGCAACATTCGTGACGATGGCGGTCCACCAGCAGCTGATCTATCTATTGGTCGCACGACAGTGCTTTCGTCAACTCACGGCGCTGGCGCTGATCAGTGCCGTTGCCGCGACCGGTGCAAGTTATGCCGCGATTCTGCGCTTTGGCGGCGCGGGCGCGCCGCTCGGCATTCTGGTCGGCGAATCGATCACCGCGCTGGGCGTGCTGATGCTGTGCCTGGGGCAGCTGCGCCCGGCTCGGGCAGCCTCGGCCACGGTGGCGCCTGGTACGGATCTGCCGGCGAGCGTCACCGTGCGATGAGCATCGTCTTGACATGATTGCGAAAGGAAACCGATGACCCACTGCAAGGTGTACTTGGCGGCCGAAGAGCGGGGCGATATCGGCTGGCGCACGGTGCTGGGCACGCACGGCCTGTCGGGCGAGGACCTGTTCGGTGATGCCGCGCTGATCGACTTGCTCGATCATTTTCCTCGCGAGCATCTGTATGCGCTGAATATGGGCCACGATCCGTGTCGTAGCGATCAGAATCATCTGGTGTGCCACGACGGTGTCAGTGGTGCCGAGTTGCTGCAGGCCGTGCGTAGCGGACGACTGTGGCTCAACGTGACACGCGTCGATCGGGTCGATGCGCGCTATCGGCGCCTGATCGACCGGCTGTATAACGAACTGCGCCTCCAGACGCCGCTACAGCGGGCTGCCGCTGTGCCGGACCGCAGTCAGGGCACACTGCTGATTTCATCGCCGGGTGCGCTGGTGTACTTCCATGCCGACGCGCCGTCATCGGTGCTGTGGCATCTGCGTGGCCGCAAGCGGGTTTGGATCTATCCCACACTCGATGAGCGCTTCATGAGCGCCGCGCTGCTTGAAGATTTATTCGCAGGGGCGCGTCATGAATACCTGCCGTACCGGCCCGACTTCGATCTGTCGGCCGACGTCTACGACCTAGAGCCGGGCCAGTGGCTGTGCTGGCCCCAGAATGCACCGCACCGTGTGCAGAATCTCGACGGACTCAACGTGTCGCTGTCCACCGAGCACTTCAGCCGCGACAGCTGCCGGCGTGCCCAGCTGTATCGGGCCAATCGCTACCTACGCCGCCATTGGAGGCTGGCGCAGCCCTCGGCTTGCGAAACCGGTGTCACGGCCCGCGCCAAGGTATGGGTGCAGCGTGTCGCGCGTCGCCTCGGGCTGGACCCGGTTCCGCGAACCGTCGATCAGCCGGTGTTGAGGATCTCACCAGCCGCGCCGGACGGCGTGGTGGTGCTTGAGAGGGCCGGCCCATGACCTCGATCCGCTGCCTCCACGATTGGGTCGATGCGGTGCCGCTTCGTGATGCGATCAATCAGTTGAATCTGGCGTCGGCGCGACCCGATCCGTTTTCGACGTTCGAGTTCTATTCGCACTATCTGCGGCACTTGATCGCCACGTCGCCTGCTGACGTCCCCCGGCTCTGGCTGCTGCTGGCGTTCGATGGAGATCGATTGGTCGGCTATATGGCTCTCAAGCAGACGACGCACCGCGTCTTGGGGCGGCGCTGCTTGAAGCTCGACTGGCTGACGGCCCACCACGCGGATCGGCCGCACCTGGTTGCGCGGATCGAGCACGAAGAGGCGATGGCGGCAGCGTTCTACCGCTATCTGATCGAGCCTCGTCAGCAGTGGAGCCTGCTCGAATTCCAGCAGCAGGACGACGACTCGCCCCTGCTGCCGCTGGGCGGTGCGCTGGCGCATCGCAGGCTGACAGCACGATGTTGGCCCAACATGGCCAATGGAACCATCGCATTGAGTTGGTCGACGTTGGCCGACTATTGCGCCGAGTTACCGCACAAAGTGCGCTCCAACGTCCGCCGCCAGATGCGCAATCTGATGGCGGCAGGTCACCTTCAGTTGCTGGGATCGGACGATCCGCAACTGACGCCGCTGCTGTTTGCGCTGTATCGCCATCTCGAAGCCCATAGCTGGAAGCACGAGGCGGCGGCAACGCTCGACCGTGACGGCGACGCGGCGGCGTACTACGCGGGGCTGATGGAAGGCGGGCAGCCGATGAAGCTGCGTATTCAGTTGCTGCTGCTCGACGGCTTGCCGGTAGCCGGGTTGATCTGCGGCGAATTCAACCAAGCCAGTTACGCACTGCAGATCGCCTATGACGCGAGGCTGAGTCCGCTGGCACCCGGCTCGGCCATGCTGCTATTTGGCATCGAGTCGGCGATTGATCGTGGCAGCCGTGTGTTCAATCTGTTGTGGGGTTTTGGCTATTACAAGCAGCGCTGGCTGGCTCGGATGACGCCGACGCAGAGCCTGCAGATATTCCGGATTGGCACGCCGTTTTGGTGGCGACGCATTCTTGGCGATCTGCGCCGCCACTACCGTGGCGGCGAGGATGGCGATCCAACCGCTCGGCACAATCCGGCGCGTGACGGGCTGCATCCGATCGAGCCGGCGGCACGGCGGCCAGACTCTGCCCACGATACAAAGAGCACGCTGGCTGATCGTCTCGCCGACGCAGACGAGCGGGTGCGGATCGCAGCTGTCGTTGCGCGCTATCGATTGGGCGGCGGCGAATGTCGGTCGGCGGCCGATATTGCGCGACGACTGCCGTTCAATACCGAACGGGTCGATCCGAAGCCGGCACGACGACTGCCGTCATCACCCGCCGCGCATCGGTCGTGAACCCGACAGGGCGGTGCCCGCAGCCACTGCCCGAATAGCACGCGATGCCGATTCGTGTCACTGCCAGGCTGCCGTGCGTCAGACTGTTGCCGAGCAGCATCAGCGTCACTTGCCGGAAGTCGCTCAGCGCGGCTATCGACGGAGTCCGGCTTTTATGAAGCGCTTCCTTGGCGCTAAACAACAGTGTCGCCGCCGCGCTGCGCTGGCCACGCGGCCAGCGGCCGACCCACGCGATTTCATCATCGTGCAACACGTATCGCCAGAGGTCCGGCGACAGGGCATCGCGAGCTTCGACATCGATGCCGATGGCTGCGTATCGGATACTGTCGGCGACGGCTGCTGCAGTGTAGCCACGTGTATGGGTGATGCAGCCCACGACACCCGTTGGCCATCGTGGACGTCGGTCGTCGGCACGGGTCAGCGATGCGGTGTCTCGCTGCAGCAACATCAAGGCTTGGTGCGCGCAGCGACGCCCTGCCGCGAACTCGGCTCTGCGCGGGGCACTGACGGTGCCGAGTTCGTCGTGTTCGTCCGGACGCAGCGTTGAGGCATCGCCGACACCCTTGAGTGCCATCGCGAAGACATCATCCGGTAGCAGCGCGCCGAGCAGTGTGCAGCGCTGCACGTCACCGCAGGATACGGTCACGATGTATTGCTTGGCGACGACGAGGTTGCGCGTAGCGCACGGTGAGTGATCGTGTACGGCAACAGCCGATCGGTTTCCTTGCGTACCACGGCATAGCATTCGCAACTGAGCTGCTCGAGGCGTGGGCGGTCGAGTACCCTGATGTGGCCGCGGTTGTACGAGATCACACCGGCCCGTTGCAGTTTTCCGGCTGCATCGGTGACGCCTTCGCGGCGCACACCGAGCATGTTGGCGATCAGTTCCTGCGTCATCTTTAGATCGTTGCTCGGCAGGCGATCCAGCGACAGCAACAACCACCGGCACAACTGCTGGTCGATCGAATGATGTCGATTGCAAACGGCGGTCTGCGACATCTGCGTCATCAGTGCCTGGGTATAGCGCAGCAGCAACTGCATCAAGTCGCTGTGCCGATCGAATTCATCCTTTAAGTGCTGCGCGGGTAAACGGTAGGCATAGCCGGCACTCTGGACGATTGCGCGGCTCGGTGTGCTGTTACCGCCCATGAACAGCGAAATACCGACCAAGCCGTCGTTGCCGACCACCGAAATTTCACCTGACGCACCGTTCTCCATCACGTAAAGCAGCGAGACAATCGAGTCGGTCGGGAAGTAAACGTGGTTCAGCGTATCGCCTGATTCGTACAGCACTTTCCCAAGCGGAAGGTTGATCAGGTCGAGGTGGTGACGGATGCGGATCTGCACGGAGTCGGGCAGAGCCGAGTACAGAAGGTTCTGCTGCGGGTGTGGCGTATCGGACATTGTGTTGCCTTTCAGGGCCGCAGGCACGCCGGCTCATCGGTCGATTCAACATGCGTATTGCACGAGCATACGCGCTAACCCTGAACGCTCCGTACGTCGTCGAACATTGACATTAGATTGTTTCTACTGGTGACTCAGGAAGCGACGCATCGGTCCACGGCATCACGCGCTGCATCGTGGCCGGCCGGCAAGAGCCTCCTCGCGGGGGCGAGGAGGCCTTGAATCTAGACTTTCATCTTGTCGAGAAAGCCGTTGACCTGCTTCTTGGCTTCGGCGCGCGAAATTGCATAGCGCTCTTCGACCAGACCGGTGAGCTTTTCTTCGTGGCCTTCCGACCGCAGCAGTTCGTCGTCGGTGAGCTTGCCCCAGATGACCTTGGCCGAGCCGACTTGCTGCTTCCACTTGCCTTTGACTGCGTCGACGTTGGGCATGCTCTGTTGCTGCTGGTTGCTCATCGGGATTGCGCCGTCAGCTTGCGGCTTGGCTGGCGCTGCGGGCTGCGCTGCTGCGGGAGATCCGCTGGCGCCGTCGCTCTGCGGGGTCGCCTGATGCGCTTGGTGGGCTTTGTCGCCTTCATGGGTCGGCTTGGTATTCGGCGTGGGCTGCGTCGACGACGCGGTCTTGCCGGACTTGTTGTTGTCGTTGTTCTGGTTCATGTGGACCTCGTATTCCCTCGACTCGCAGGATGCGTTTGAGAGGGATGCGTAACGCGGTCAGGCTGGCATTACCGCAGCCTCCGGTCAGTGCGTTGTCCAACCGACCCGCGACATCGAGGCCGACGAACCGCCGATCGTCGGAGTCCGAGGCGCTGTCGCCTGGCAGGCCGTGCCGAGCCTTCGGGTTTGCCGGTGCGGCAGCGTACAGACCGGCCTGCGGCCACTGCGCAGGCTGGCGCATGACCCGACCGCTTGAACGATCCTCCGCTGTGACCCGCCCCGTCGCGGTGTCGCCCGTCTCCGATCCGCGGCCCGCCACGGCGATGTCCGACTACCTGCCGTTGATCTACTTCGCGGTGATGCTGATCGCCGGTGGTGCCGGCAATGCGGTGCTCGGTATCGCCGTGGCCGGCAGCTGGTCGCCACCGGCCATCAGTGATCCGGCGCTGAAGCTGATCTGGCTCAGCGCCGTTGCAGCCCCGTTCGTGCTGTACGAGCGCTATGCGCTGCTGCCTGCGAAGGCCGACGCGGGTACGCAGAGCCGGCGGTTTTATGCGCGGATGCTCATGCTGATCATGCTGATTGGCTGCCTGGCGTTCTCCGGTGGCTGGATGGGGCTGCTGATGCTGCCGCATACGCTGACCGGATTGATCGCCGGATTGCTGGCGTCGTCGCTGATCCGGCATCGGATCGTCGGCCTTGATCGTGAGCAGTGGCAGGCCCGTGGCGCGATTGAGCATCGAATCGTGATCGGCACCGGCGCTGCAGCCGACCGCTACGCCGATGATCTGGCCGCTCGCGGGCAGCGCTTCGACCGTTTCGACGAGCGGGGTGCGAGCCTCGATCATCAAGGCTCGATCGAATCGCATCTGTCGACGCTGGCCGTGACGCCGACGGCGTTCGTGATCGTCGCTTCCGCTGCGTGGCCGTGGAACGGACTGTTGACGATGATCGAGCGTTTGCGTCCGTTCCGGCAGCCGATCGAGCTGTGGTCCGGCCTCTACCGGCCGGGCGTCGTACAAGCGACGCACCGGCTCGGCGACCGCATGCCACTGATGGTGCTGTCGAATCGGCCGATCGGCCGTTGGGACCACGTGATCAAGACGGCGCTCGATCTGTCGGTTGGACTGCTCGTGACGCTGCTGTTGTTGCCTCTGCTATTGGGGGTGGCGCTGTTGATCCGTCTCGACAGCCCCGGTCCGGTGCTGTTCGTGCAGCGTCGCCATGGCTTCGATAACGCCGAGTTCGACATCTACAAGTTCAGGACGATGCGTCTGCCGTCGACGAGCGACAACGGCGCGCTCAAGCAGACCGCACGCAGCGACCCGCGCGTGACTTCGATCGGCCGCGTGCTGCGTAAATGGAGCCTCGACGAACTGCCGCAATTGCTCAACGTGCTCAATGGCAGCATGTCGCTGGTCGGTCCTCGTCCGCACGCGGTCAACATGCGGACGCAGCAGCGGCTCGGTCAGGAAATTACCGATGCCTACTGTCACCGGCACCGAGTCAAACCCGGCATCACCGGCTGGTCGCAGGTCAACGGGTCGCGCGGCGCCACCGACACCGTCGAGCAGCTGCGTCGTCGGATCGAGCTGGACCTGTACTACGTCGATCACTGGTCGCTGATACTCGATATCCGCATTCTGCTGGCCACGTTCAGAGCCGTGATCCGGACTGCCGATGTGTACTAGGCGGGGCGTGGCAGCCACCTGCCATCGCGTGTTCCCGGCGCTGTCCGCCGCTGTGCTCGCCACCATGGTGGCTGCGCCTTGCGCAGCACAGGCCGAACGGACGCTGGTGCCGTACGGCGCCGTCGGTATCGAGTATCAGTCGAACGTGTTCTATCTGGACAGCGCGCAGCGGGCGCAGACGCTGACCGGTTCGACGCAGCGCGACGATATCGTCGTCCGCGAGCGGGTCGGTGTTGACCTGCGGCGCCGGATCGGACGCCAGCGATTGCATTCCACCATTGAAGGCCGTCGGTACGATTTCATGCAGTTCCACCAACTCGACCACGATGAGCTGCTGGTGGCTCTCGGTATGGACTGGCAGCTACAACACCTGTTCGACGGCGCGCTCGACTATCGGCAGGAACGTCGTATCGCCTCGTTTGCCGATCGCAACAGCACGGCGCTGAGCATCGAGCGCGAGCGCATCGGCGATGCGCGCATTGGTGTATCGATCACGCCGCGTTGGCGGCTCGAGTCCACGCTGCGCCGGCGCGAGTTGCGCTCGCCGCTGCCGGGCTTTCCGGAACTGTCGCTGACCGAGACCACGCTGAGCCCTGCGTTGCGCTACGAGATAACCGAGTTGATGAAGGCCTCGTTGGTGCCCGAGTTGCAGACCGGCCGCTTCGACGGCATACCCGAGTCGCAGCGCTTCGAGCAGCGAGGCCTGGGCCTGCGGCTCGACCGCGCGGTTGGCAGCGTCACCCGGGCCGATGCGCAGCTCGGCTACACACAGCGCAAGCAGAAGGGCGATGCGGCGACCACGGTATCCGGCGTCACCGGGGCGCTGGGACTGCACCGCGAGCTGACGGCGAAGACCACGATCGATCTGGCGCTGTACCGGCGCGTTGCATCCTACGTCGGTGACGCCAGCACCACGCGCGAGATCGGCGGATCGGCCGCCGTGAAGTGGCAGGCCACGCCCAAGAGTGCCCTCAGCCTGCGCTACGAACGCACGCGCGGCAGGCTGCAACAGGCCGACGTATTTGCCGAAGGTGGCGGACGGCGCGACAACAACACCATTGCGTCGACACAATTGTCGTATCAGCCGCTGCCGTGGATGGTCGTGGCGCTCGACGGGGGCTATCGACAACGCGATTCGACACGATCGATCGATCGCTTCGACGGGTATATCGCGGCCTTCGAAGTGCAACTTCGATTCGATTAGTTTGTTTTGAGTATGCGTCCGCACAGACCGTCCGCAATCGGTCCGATAGTGTGGATCGATGAAGAACCCACAGGCGTCCGTCGCCATTCCGCACCGCGTTTTGCCGGTTCGGCGACTGTCTCGCGATACCATCGACGTCACCGGTGATTTGTTGCCCGCGTTCGACTTTGTAGCCGTGCTGTTGTCCGCTGGCCTCGCCAGTTGGATCTACCTGCACTGGATTACGGATGATCCGGCACTGATATCGATCTGGCATAACGGCGCTCGCGCGGCACTGGCAGCCGCGGTGCTGGCACCGCTGCTGATGTGCGATCGCCGCTATGTTGCGCTGGCTCGCAACGGTCGTCGCATCGCGGCAATGAACTGTTACGCATTCCGGTTTCTGGTTTGGGTTGCATCGGTCGCCTTGCTGACGCGGCTCAGTGCATCGATGTCGACGCTGCCGACCGGCTGGTTGTACCTGTGGCTGCTGTTGAGCCTGTTGTCGACCGGGCTGCTACGGCTGCTGATGATGTGGCAGCTGTGGCGTTTGGAGCGGTCCGGTGTGCTGATCGAGACAGTGGCCATCGTGGGTGCGGGGCCGGTGGCCGATCGGTTGGTCCGACACCTGCAGACCAGCACCGGTAACCCCATCTGCGTGGTCGGCATCTATGACGACCGCAGAGCGCGGCATCAGCAGTTCGAGCGTGGCGTCGATGGAACGGTCGCGGAGCTGATCGATTTGGGTACGCGGCATCGCCTCGACTGGATCCTGATCACGTTGCCCGATGCAGCGGAGGCGCGTGTGCAGCAGCTGGTCTACCGGCTCAAGGCACTGTCGACGCCGGTCGGCTGGTGTCCCGCTGTGTTTGGTGCGATCGGTGCCGACCGGCTCGACCCTTCGTCGGCAACCTTGCTCCGTCTGAGCGCGGCACCGGAAACCGCGCGCAGTCTGCGCCAGCACGCCGCCGCCGCCGCTGATGCCGTACTGCCGATCTGGATTCCGCGGCTGCTCGCCGCCACCTTCCGCGCTGGACGCGATGCGCGTGGCGGTCGCGCTGGGCGTGCGTCGCCACTGCCGCCGCCGGACTGCGTGCTCGACGATCACGATCTGGCGTCATTCACGGCCGTGGCGCGCGACTACGGACAGCGGCGCTATGGCTATGTAGTAACGCCCAATGCCGACCATTTGATCCGCTGGTATCGCCAGGCCTCGTTCCGTGCGTTGTACCGCGATGCCGCATTCGTCTTGCTCGACAGTCGCTTTGTTTCCCATCTGGTCGCGCTTACCGCGCGACGCCGGCTCCCGGTGTGCACCGGTAGCGATCTGACGGCAGCGGTGTTGAGCCTCGTTGATGCAGACGACAGCCTGGTGCTGGTCGGCGGTAGCGCGGCGCAGGCCGATGCGCTTCGGCAGCGCTACGGCTTGCGTCGGCTGGCGCATCACCAGCCGCCGATGGGCTTTATTCACGATCCGGCTGCCGTGGAAGCCTGTCTGGCATTCGTCGAGGCTCACAGCCCGTTCCGCTATTGCCTGCTGGCCGTTGGATCGCCGCAACAGGAGCAGATCGCGCAGCGGCTCGGCCATCGTGCCGGTGTCCGCGGCCTTGCCCTGTGCATTGGCGCTTCGATCAACTTTCTGACCGGCCAGGAACGCCGAGCGCCGCGCTGGATGCAGCGCCTCGGGCTGGAGTGGTGCTACCGGCTATGGCGTGCGCCGCGGCGCATGGCGGCACGCTATCTGGTGCGCGGGCCGCAGATATTCGCCGTGTTGTGGCGCTGCCGGCTGGTGCTGCGCCGGTCCACGTCGGTCGAGTCGACGCCAGAGCGCACTCGCTGAGCGAGGTGCTCAGTGGGCCCGCAGCCAGTCGCGGTACACCTGGCCGTATCCGTCGGTGGGCGCGCCGTGCCGGTCCTGGATCAATACGTTGTCGGGCTCCTGCCAGACGCCCCAGCCCCAGCCGACGACGCCGACGCCATTGGCATCCGCCCACGCGGTGATCGTTGACACCAACGGCGCACCGACCGTGCCCGGCGCATTGCGATCCCCGGTCTCGGTAGCGACCACCGGAATGCCGGCGGCCTGGATCGCGCGCAAATGGCGGTAGATCGCCGGCGCGCCGTTGGGCTGTGCGTAGTCGGCGCTGCCCCAGTCGGCCCCATGGCGCGGATAGGCGTGCCAGACGGCAGCGATCTGCTGCAGCGGATCCAGCGGCCGTTGCGCCAACCAGCCGCTCAGGTCCTGCGCGTACTGCAGGCCCCCGATCAGCACGACATTGCGTGCTCCGGTGGCGCGCACGGTGTCGAGCATCGACTGATAGCTGGCGATATCCCAGCCGCGCTCGACGGTCTGCCAATTGCCGCTGCCGCTGGTCGCCGGAAAGGCCGTGAAACGGCCTCCGCGACCGTGCATCAGGTAGGCCCAAGGGTCGCCGCCGTCATAGCCGAAGTTCAGGAACGGCTCGTTGAACAGCTCGAACATCACGGCCGGCTGGTGCTTGAAGTGCGTTGCCACCGAGTGCCAGAACGCCAGCGAATGATCCCGGTTGGCCATCTGCGTCTGCAGCATCGGGCAGGTGTCGCCCGGCGCTGACCAGTGCAGGTCCACGATCACATAGAGCCCCTGCGCCAGTGCCTGCTCGACCTGTTCGGTGACGGCCGCCTGGTAGTTGTCGCCCGGGTCCGGGTCGTGGCGCACGCCGCTGGTGTCGATGCAGGACCGGCCCAGCCACGAGGCCTCGTTCAGCGGTAGCCGCACGGTATTGACCTTCCAGCTCTTCAGCGCGGCCCAGTTGGGCCCCCGTGCCTGGCCGGCCTGCGCGCCCGATGGATCGGCCGGGTTCCAGCCCTGGATCGCGACGAACTCAAAGCCGCTGTAGTTGACGCCGCGCAACTGCAGTTCGGCGCCGCCGGCGTCGACCAGCCGGTTGCCGAGTACCCGCACCGACGCTGCAGCGCCCTGACGCGGACCCAGCGCAGTGCCGGCGACGCGCGGTGCGGCCGTCGTCGTGATCGCCTCGGCTTGGTCGCCGGCTGACAGGGGACAGCCGGTGATGGCGAGGGTGGCGCCCAACAGCATGGCCACCGGCGCCGATCGGCCGCAGCGGGATTGGGATGCGGGCATCGGGGGAGCTCCGTACAGGCGCAGCAGTGGCGCGGGCAGGGGCCACGCCGGGTGCCCGCTTTGTAACCGGCACCCGCGGCGGGGTCTGTGGGCTCCCCCACATAGCCGGCGACACGATGCAGCAGGCGACCGTTCAACGGTACCGATGCCGCCGTTCAACGTGGGTTGGCGCACAGACAGAGTCCAAAAACGATGGTTGCAGCGGCGGCCGATGTTGATGGTGGATAGGCCATCTAGATGAATTCATTGGCTATTCAATCATCGGCCGCCGTCGATCTGTCCTGCCTTCGCCTCGCTTGGAGTGCCCATGCAAAGCCCAGCCTCATTCGCGACCCCCGTATTCGGCGATGTCTGCCAGCCCGGTGAATCCGTTCCCGGTTCCAACGTCAACGCGAAACGGCGCTCGCCTGCGCCGCTGATGGTCGCTGCCCGCCTGCTCGCCGTGCTGCTGGCGACGACCTCGTGCGGATCGCAGGCCGCTGCCGCGCGGCAGCAAGCCATCGCCTCATTCAGCCCCGCCTCCGGCCCGGTCGGCACCGTGATCACGCTGCGCGGCAGCGGCTTCACCGGCTCGAAGCAGGCATGGGTTGGTAGCTCACATAGCGCCGCGCTCAAGGTGCTCAGCGACAGCCGTGCCACCGTTACCGTGCCCGCCGACGCCAGCAGCGGCGCGGTGGCGATCCTCAACAGCAAACACGCCGCGTTCACCGCCACTGCGTTTGCGCTGACCCAGTCCGCGGCCGCGCTGCCTCAACAAAGCATCAGCGGCTTTTCGCCAATGTCGGGCCCGGTCGGCAGCGTGGTGACGGTCACCGGCAGTGGCTTCACCGGCTCGAATGCGGCGTGGGTGGGCGCTTCGCACGACGCAAAGCTGACCGTCGTCAGCGACACGCAGGTGCGTGTGACGATCCCGGCTGGTGCAGCCAGCGGCCAACTGGCCATTCTCAATCCGAAGCACGCGGCGTTCTCGCCGCAGACCTTCACCGTGACGGGCGCGGCGACCGCGCTGCGCCAGCAGCAGATCGCGTCGATCTCGCCGGTCTCGGGCCCGGTGGGTACCGTGATCAGCCTGGTCGGCAGCGGCTTTGCCGGGTCCACCTCGGCTTCGGTGGGCGGCGCAGGCAATGCCTCACTGGTCGTGCTCAGTGACACGGCGGCGCGCATCACGGTGCCGACCGGCGCGGCTTCGGGTGCCGTCGTGATCACCAGTGCCCAGTATTCGGCAACGGCCGCCACCGCGTTCACGCTGAGTTCCTCACCACCGCCACCGCCACCGCCACCGCCGCCGGTGCCGTCAGGCGAGTTGTCGCTGCGCGTGCTCGGCAACCGGCTGATCGATGCGCAGGGTGCAACGGTGCAACTGCGCGGCGTCAACTACAGCGGCTTCGAGTTCGTCGCGGTCCAGGGCTGGAGTCCGGCCGATCCATCCGGTGCTCAGGCCGGGCAGGGCGGTGGCCCGAAGTGGTCGGCGATCCGCGCGTGGAAGGCCAATGCGGTGCGCATTCCGTTGAACGAAGCGTCCTGGCTCGGCTATCGCTGCGTCGACACCGGCGGCCTGAGCCACAACCCCGATCCGGGCGGCAACTACGTGGCCTCGGTGCAGGCTCAGGTCGATCAGGCGACGGCGGCCGGGCTGTATGTGATCGTCGATCTGCACTGGTCGGCGCCCGGCGACAGTTGCCCGATGCTGCAGACGCAGATGGCCAACGCTGATCACTCCATCGCGTTCTGGACCTCGGTGGCGACGCGCTTCAAGGCGTACCCGAACGTGGTGTTCGAGTTGTTCAACGAGCCGTTCATGGACTTTGACTTCAGTGGTGACGCGTGGAGCTACCTGATGCAGGGCAGTGGCGGGTCGTTCAGCGGCTACCCGGCGAGCGGCACCAGCGGCGTTTGGAAAGACATCAAGCAGCCGTGGGCGATCGCCAGCTATCAGGCGCTGATCGATGCGGTTCGCGCCACGGGCGCGCGCAACGTGGTGCTGGTCGGTGGCCTGAGTTACGCCCAGGACCTGAGCGGCTGGCTATCGCATCGTCCGCGCGATCCGCTCGACCAGATGGCGGCTGCCTGGCACCCCTACCGCAAGTTCGGTTCGGCCTGGGACTACCCGTATCCGAACTTCCATCCGCAGGTGTTCGACGATGCGCGCGCGATCCTGGCGGCCGGCATTCCACTGGTGATGACCGAAGTCGGGGCCCAGAACACGCCAGGTACGACCGGCGCGCCGATCATCGACACGATGACCCAGTTTGCCGACCAAAACGGCGCCAGCGTGCTCGGCTGGACCTGGAATGTCTGGGGCGACCCCGAGAACGTGCTGATCCGCGATGTCGACGGGACGCCAACCGACGGTTACGGCAAGGCAATGCGCGATTGGATGCTCGCGCACTGACGCTGCCGCGGACATCGTGACGGCCGCGTACCGGGGCGATGTCGCCCGGCACGCGGTCGGTACGCCAGCAGACCGAACGGCGCGAGCGTCGATGCCAAGCTGATTGCCCGAGCCGGTCGATACGCGATCCGGCCGCTGCGGTGCCCGCCATCGACGCCACGCCGAGCTTTTTCGATCGCCCTGATGTCGGCATGGTCCGCCTCGACGGCGGCGGCCGCATCGTCGCGGTCAACCGATTCCTGGCCGAGTTGCTGCAATACTCAGGTGCTGAGTTGCGCGGGCGGCTGCTGTCCGATCTGGGCAGCGCCCCCTGGGCTAGCGAATCGGCGCTGGCGATGGTCCGTCTGGGGGTCTACGAGCACTTGCGTCGTCGTGAGCTGATGTTGATGAGCCGTGACGGGCTGTGTTTTTCGTTCGAGTTTCATGAGGTCGGCAAGGTCAGTGGTGATCGCCTGATCGAATGCCTGTTCCAACAGCTGGAGCCATTGCCTCGACGTCTGCCCGAGTCCGAACCGCCTCCGACCGGATCGGGCGTGCAGCGGATCGTCAGCCCACCCCGGTTCCTGCAGATCGTTCAGCGAGCGCTCGACCGGACACGCGAGCATCGCCGCCCTCTGTCACTGATGCGGATTCATATCGATCGCGTCGGCGATCCGGGTTTGCCCGAGCCGGCGTGGACACCGTTGGTGTTGCGCGGCTTCGCGAAGGCCTGTGCCCAGCGGCTGCGCCAGTCCGACATCGTCTGCCGATTCGACGGCACCCGATTCGCCGTGCTGCTGATCGATGTCGCCACCAGCGGCGCGCTGTGCGCCGCCGAGCGGCTGCGCACTGCGGTCGCGCGCGACGCCAGTCCGGCGGCGATGGGCTACGCCCGGCGCATCGGGCTGTCGATCGGTGTGGTGTCGACGCGCACCGGACGCATCAGCTGTGCGGCGCTGCTGAGCCGCGCGCAAGCCAAGTGCGACGAGGCGCGCGAGCAGGGTGGCAATCGCGTGGTGGCGTGATCGGTGTTGATGACGCGACAGCGCGCGTAGCATCAGCCCGCCTTGCTCAGCGCAAACGCGGTCAGGAATCCCAGCACGGTGATCAGCCCGGCGTATTCGTGCGCGTCGTCGAAGGCTTCGGGGATCATCGTGTCGACCAGCATCGCCAGGATCGCGCCGGCCGCCACGGCGGTGGTTGCGGCGACGGTCTCCGGTGCGGCCGTGCGGAACAGCGAATAGCCGGCGATCGCCGCCAGGCCCGATGACAGCGCAATGCCGCCCCAAATGCCGAAGATCGAGCGCGGCGAGTGGCCGGCCGCCTTCATGCCGGCGGCGCTGGATAGGCCTTCCGGCAGGTTCGACAGAAAAATCGCCGCGACGGTGACGCTGCTAACGATGCCGCCCTTGAGCAGCGACAGGCCGATCACGATCGATTCGGGGATGCCGTCGAGCAGCGCCCCGAGCGCGATCGCGCCGCCGCCATCGTGATCGCGGTGTCCGTAGCGCGCCAGCAGCCGGTCAGCGCCGGTGTAGAGGATTGCCCCGGCCAGAAAGCCGAAGGCCGTCGCCGCCAGGCCGCCGGTCTTGTAAGCCTCGTCCATCAGCTCGAACGACAGCGCCGAAATCAGCACGCCGCTGCCGAAGGCCATCACGCCGGCGACGACGCGGCGCGGGATATCGGCGCCATAACCGAGCGCGGCGCCGATCAGCAGCGCGCTGCCCGACAGCAGGCCCCAGCCGCCGGCCTGCAGCCAGCGCGGCAGGTCCGGCATCGTGGCGTTCATCGAATCCATCCCTCCTTGGATCGCGGGCGGCGCCGGCCTTGCCGACACCGCCCGCTGGGTGGCCGTATCAGGCCAGCAGCTGGTACAGCAGGTAGAACATCAAGCCGACCTGGGTCAGAAACAGCGTGGCACGCATCAGCACCAGCACGAACGAGGTGCCGATCAGGTGAAACACGCTTTGGCCGATGCGCGCATACAGCACGTAGGCCGCGACGGCGTCGACGACCGCGCTCTTGTTCAGCAGTGCGGCGATGATGACGATTGCCGCGAACAGCGGCAGGTTTTCCAGGCAGTTCAGATGCGCGCCCTTGGCCCGCTGCAGCACGCCGGGGTCGTCGCTGGCCTTGCCGCGTTCCCAGTGGTCGATCGGCTTGCGGCCGCCGAGTGCGACGGGCACCCGATACGTGGCGTAGGACAATGCCAGCAGCAGCGTCCAGCCGATGTACAGCAGTACGGCGGTGAATCCGGTCATGGGTCAGATCTCGTTGGTTTATGTAATGGTTTATGGAATCGATAGCGCATTCTCGACGGGCCTCCGGATCCGACCGCGTCGATGAACGTCACCAGCTTACGGCGGTCCACTACACCGCGCGCCACACTTTTGCCGCGACGCCATTTCCGATTGCGACATGCCCGGTCCGGGCGGGAGGTTTGCCGATGTCCTATCCGTTGCGGCGCCGCGCGCTGACCCCGCTGCGCTACACCGGCTGCCAGCGCGGGCTCCTGCAACAATGGACGATCGCCTCGCGGGCCGTGGTATCGGCGCTGGCGATGGTGTGGGTGCTGCAGGCCGCTGTGATCGGCGAATCCGCGACCGCGGCCGATGCGCTGCCGTCGACGATGTCCGAGGCCGACGCGCGGCATCTGCTCGACCGTCTCGCGTTCGGCGCCGCACCGGGTGATTTGCAGCGCGTGCAGCAGATCGGCGCGCGACAGTGGATCGACGAGCAACTGCATCCCGAGCGGATCGCCGAGCCCGAAGCCTTGAGCCGCTACGTTGCCGCGCAGACGCGTGTCGCCGAATCGCCGGCGGCGTTGTACGCGCGCTTGGGTCCCGAGCAACGACGCAGCGCCTCGCGCGATCGCACCGCACTGCAGGCATTCCGGCGCGAGCGCAGCCAAGTGTTGGCGCAGGCGCAGAACCTGCGGCTGATGCGGGCCGTTGCCAGTCCCGCCCAGTTGCAGGAAGTGCTGGTCGATTTCTGGTTCAACCACTTCAACGTCTACGCGGGCAAGAGCCAGGTGGCGCCGCTGTGGATGGGCGCCTACGAGCGCGAGGCGATCCGGCCGCATGTGCTGGGCCGCTTTCGCGAGCTACTTGGTGCGACGGCCGAGCATCCGGCAATGCTGTTGTATCTGGACAACGCCCGTAGTTCGCGGCCGCCGCTGAAGCCAGCAGCCAAAGGCGGCATCAACGAAAACTACGCACGCGAGCTGATGGAACTGCACACGCTCGGCGTCGATGGCGGCTACCAGCAGGCCGATGTGCTGGCGCTGGCGCGCATCTTGACCGGCTGGACCTACCTGACCAAAAAGATGATCGAGCAACCGGCAGCGCCGGCCTTCGTATTCGCGGCCGACCGCCACGACAAAGGCGCCAAGCGCTGGCGTGGCCAGTCGTTTGCGGCCGGCGGCGGGCGCGAAGAAGGCTTGGCCGCGCTCGATCGGCTGGCACGCGATCCGGCAACTGCGCGGCACATCGCGCGCCGTCTGGTGCAGTACTTCATCGCCGACGAGCCGCCGCCGGCCGCGGTTGACCGCGTCGCGCAGCGCTTTCTGAAAACCGACGGCGATCTGCGCGAAACGCTGCGCGCGCTGTTCGAGAGCCCCGAGTTTTGGTCGGCGTCGGCGCGCGGTGCCAAGTTCAAGACGCCGTATCAGTACGTCGTGTCGGTGGCGCGCAGCCGTGGCGATGCCGACCGCGTTGATCCGCGCAAGCTCGTCACCGCGCTGCGCGACCTCGGCCAGCCGCTGTACGGCTGCGTGACGCCCGATGGTTACTCGAACGTCGCCGCCGATTGGCTGAGCCCTGGCGGCATTGCAGCTCGCGTTCACTTTGCGGTGTCGGTCGACGCCGCATCGCGATCGCGGCAGGTCGCATCGCGCCCGCCAACGATGTCCGGCGTCGGCGCGATGGCCGACGACGATGCCCGCATGCGGTCGATGCCGGCCGCCGACGCGGACGATGACGCCGTGGCGGCACCGACCACCGCCGCGCCGCGCGCACTCAGTGCCGATGCACTGATCGCGACCGTCGGCGCGCGCTTTTCGGCTGGCACCTTGGCGGCTGCCCGGCAGGCGCCGCCGGCGCTGCGCGCGCCGCTGCTGTGGGCCAGCCCCGAGTTCCAGCGTCGCTGAGCGCATCGCGCTCTGGCTTGCCATCAACGGAGATCCCTGACCATGTCCATTTCCCGTCGCGATCTGCTCGGTGCCGGCCTTCTCGGCAGTTTGCTGGCCGTGTCGCCGTCGATGATCGCGCGTGCCCGCGCCGCCGAGCGCCCGCGTCGTCTGGTCGTCGTCATGCTGCGTGGTGCCGTCGATGGTCTCAGCGTCGTCGCGCCGTATCAGGACGCGGCTTATTACCAGCGGCGCGGCACGATCGCGTTGCCGCGCCCCGGCACCGATGGTGGCTTGATCGATCTGGATGGCCGGTTCGGCTTGCACCCGGCGCTGGCGCCACTGCAGCCGTTGTGGGCCCGTGGCCGCCTCGGCTTCGTCCACGCTTGCGGATCGCCGGACCCGACGCGCTCGCATTTTGATGCCCAGCACTATCTGGAGACGGCGGTGCTCGCCAAGGCCTCGCGTGACGATGGCTGGCTCAACCGGCTGGCCGCGCAAGTGGTAGCTGACGACGATGCCTTCGGCGCCGTTAGTTTGAGCGCGACGCTGCCGCGCATCTGCAGCGGCGAGCACGACGTCACCAACGTGCCGCTCGGGCGCGGCGTGCTCAAGCCATCGGCGCTCGACCGTGCCGAGGTTGCCGCGTCATTCAGCGCGATGTACCAGGCCAGTGGCGATGCGCCGATTGCCGACGCGTACCGCGAAGGCTTGGCAACGCGCCAGCGCATCCGGCGCGATCTCGCCAGCACCGCGCCCGACGACGAGACGCGCGTTGCCGACAACGGCGCGCCACCGCCGATTGGTTTTGCGCTCGATGCCAGCCAACTGGCGCGGCTGATGGTGCGCAACCCCGAGTTGCAACTGGCCTTTCTGCAACTGGGCAGCTGGGACACGCACCTGAAGCAAGGTGCGTCGCGCGGCGCGTTGGCCGATCGTCTGCGCGGTCTCGGCGATGGTTTGGCGACGCTGGCGCGTGACCTCGGCCCGGTGTTCGACGACACGCTGATCGTCGTGATGTCCGAATTCGGCCGCACCGTTGCCGAAAACGGCGCCGGTGGCACCGATCACGGCCACGGCAATGTGATCTGGTTGTTGGGCGGCGGGCTCAAGGGCGGCAAGGTCTGGGGCCAATGGCCCGGGCTGGACAGCAGCGCCTTGTACGAAGGCCGCGATTTGGCCGTGACCACCGACTTTCGCAGCGTGCTGCAGCAGGTCTGCGCCCAGCATCTGCGGCTCGACGACCGCCAGTTGGCTGCGGTGTTTCCACAAGCCGGCGCCGACTGGAATCAGCGCCTGCTGTGAGGCGGCATCGCCGACGCGGCGCGCGGGCCTAGACCCAGATCGCGCTCGCCAGACCCGTGCGGTCGCGCACCGGCGTCGGCGGCAGGCAATGCGCCTGCGCGCGCTCGATCCGCTGCGCCGACCACAGCACCGCCAGCGCGTCGATCAAATCGTCGCGGCCGACGCCGCTGGCGCGATCCGCCAGCAGCCGCTCGATCGCGCGGCGCGGAAAGTGCCGTGCCAGTAGCGCGATCCGCTGCGCCTGGCCGTCGTCTGACTTCTTCGACGCGACCAGTCCCTTGCCATCGCCGCCCTGCGCCGCGTTCATCGCGGCAAAGCTCAGCTCGGGATGCACTTCGCGGACGCGGCCGGGCGCGGTCGCGTCCGCCGCCAGCGCGTCGTCCCATTCGCGGATCTTCGGCAGGATGCCGAAGCTCTGCACGCCAAAGCCGCGCCCGTCGATCGCCTTGTGCAGCGCCGAGGCTTCGGCTTGCGTGCGCGCGTGCAGCACACCGCGCACCGGTGCCGAAAAGATGCTGCTGGCGCGGTGCCCGCCGAGGACCTGACGCGCCAGCGCATCCGAGGCGCGCGGCCCGTGTTCGGACAGGCCGATCGGCACGTCGACGCCGATCACGCGCGCATCGCGGTGCGCGGCCAGCAGCGCGGTGGCGTCCGCGTAGACCTGCGCCTGCAGGCGACGGCTCGCTGATCGCCAGCAGGCGATCCAGCCGGATTTGCAGCCATCGACGCCGACCACGGTCGTCGCCGCGGCTTCAGTCATCGACTGCGTCGGCGTCGTCGACATCGAGGTTTGCATCGTCACCGTCGAGCGCGGCCAGCGTGCCGGCGCTGCGCAGAAACTGGCGCTGGTAGTGGCGGTTGCGACGGTTCTTTTTGGCGTGCGACCGCTGGCCGCGACGCTTGTCGACGACCAGCGCATCGAGCGCGCTCAAGTCGTCGAGCGAGGCCAGATCGTTCGGCGAGCTGCGGCGCGTCATGCGGCGGCCGCCTGCTCGTAGCGATGCAGCGTGTCGAGGATCAGTGCGCGCAGCGGCACGCGGGCGTCGAGAGTGCGCAGCAGCCAGTACAAGCCGCTGAGTTCCCGCATCACGAACACCAGATCCGATACCGGCGTGAACTTGAACGTGTAGCGAATGTGCCGGCGACCGGCCGCGCGCAGATCGTCGATGAAATGCGGCTGGCCGAAGTCGACCGTATCGTGTTCGACCATCCGGCCGAGGCTGAGCGTGCCGAACTCGGCATACAGCTCCTGCAGCTCATCGAAGTCGACCGCTGGATCAACGCCGTCGAGCGCGCGCAGGCAGTCGTGCACGCCCGACCAGTCCTGGGCCAGCGCGGCCCGCAGCATCCGCGCGACTTGCGCGACCGTTGCGGCGGGTACGCGCTTGACGCAGCCCATGTCGTAGACGACGACATGGCCGTCGCTGCGGAACGCGAAGTTGCCGGCATGCGGGTCGGCGTGCACGGCGCGCGCAAAAAACAGGCTATGCACGAACCATTGGCACAGATGCAGCGCCCACTGCTCGCGCAGCGCCGGCAAGGCCAGCCGCGCTTGCTCCAGCGGCTCGCCGGGCTCTTCACTCATCACGATCAGGCCGTCGGTGCACAGCGCCGTCTCCGGCGTGGCGTAGACGATGCCGGGCAGGCTGGCGTACTGGTGCATGGCCTGCAGATGTTCGAGTTCGCGGCTGTAGTCGGTTTCTTCGGCAAAGCGCGCGCGCACCTCGTCCATCAGCCGGTCCATCGCCGCGTCGTCCAGCGGCAACAGCTTGCTCAGCGTGATCAGCCGGCGCAGCTGCACCAGATCGGCGTCGACCGCCTCCTTGACGCCGGGATAGCGGATCTTGACGACGACCGCGCGGCCATCGGCCAGCGTCGCGCGGTGTACCTGACCGATGCTGGCGGCCGCCAGCGCGACCGGCTCGATGCGTGCGACTTGGGCGCGCTGCGCCGCGCTCCACTGCGTATCGATCAGCGCCTGCAAGTCGGCCAGCGGTACCGGCACGGCGGCGCGCTGCAACAGCCGCAGCTGATCGGCCAGCGCCGGCGGCAGCAGATCGCCGTATTGCGAGGCGAGTTGGCCGAGCTTCATTGCGGCGCCGCGCAGGCTGGCCAGCGTGCGCACCCAGTCGGCGCCGACCGCGCCCCAATGGCGGGCCTGGCTGTCGGCATCGTCGCCGGGCGTCAGTTTTTGCAGCACGACGCGGCCAAGCGTGCGCGCGCCGGCACCAAACAGCTTCAGCGTGCGCGATGTGGGCGACGGAGGTCGTGCCGGCATCGGAGGTCTGCCAGTGGTCGAGGGATTCCACACCTTAACGGCAAACCGGCTCGATCAGATTCAACGGCGCGCGATCGCCGTTGACGACGGTGTCGTCAGGTGGCGGCGTCACCGTAGACGCGGCGACGCAGCCACAGCGCGACGTGGACCAGCGCCAGCAGCACCGGCACTTCGACCAGCGGCCCGATCACCGTGGCGAAGGCCACCGGCGAGCCGATGCCGAAGCTGGCGATGGCCACGGCGATCGCCAGCTCGAAGTTGTTGCTGGCGGCGGTGAATGCGATCGACGTCGTCCGCGGATAGTCGGCGTCGATCCAGCGGCCCATCCAGAAACTCAGGCCGAACATCAGCACGAAGTAGATCGCCAGCGGCGCGGCGATGCGCAGCGCGTCGATCGGCAGCGCCAGCATCTGGCCGCCCTTGAGGCTGAACATCATCACGATCGTCGCCAGCAGCGCGACCAGCGTCAGCGGCGCGATCCGCGGCAGGAATCGCTGTTCGTACCAGGCGTTGCCGTAGCGACGGCCCAGCCCTTGGCGTAGCGCGATGCCGATCACGAACGGCAGCCCTAGGTAGATCAGCACCGCGCGCGCCACGGTCCAGAATCCCGCGTCGACGACGCGGCCTTCCAGCCCCAGCAGCGGCGGCAGCACGCCGAGAAACACCCAGGCGTACGCGCTGAAGAACAACAGCTGAAACACCGAATTGAACGCCACGAGCCCGGCCGCATAGGTGGCGCTGCCGCAGGCGAGCTGGTTCCAGACCAGCACCATCGCGATGCAGCGCGCCAGGCCGATCAGGATCACGCCGGTCATGTAGGCCGGCTCGTCGCGCAGGAACAGCAGCGCCAGCGCGAACATCAGCACCGGCCCGATCAGCCAGTTCTGAACCAGCGACAGCAGCAGCACGCGGCGGTCGCGGAACACCAGCGGCAGCTCTTCGTAGCGCACGCGCGCCAGCGGCGGAATCATCATCACGATCAGCCCGACCGCGATCGGCGTGGCGCCAAGCGCTTCGGGGATCGCGCCGACGTACAGCGACAGCAGCACGCCGGCCACCATCGCGAGGCCGATCCACAGCGTCAGGTAGCGGTCGAGCCAGCCGAGCCGAGCGGCTGGGGTGGGCGCGCTCATGACTGACCGATCTGCTGCAGACGCTGCTGCAAGGCAAGCCGGTCGAGGCTGGCCATCGGCAGGCTCGCGAACAGTTCCAGACGGCGGCACAGCAGCTGCCAGGTCTGCAGGAACGCGCGGCGGATCTGCTCCTCGCTGCCGACGACTGCGGCGGGGTCGGGCATGCCCCAGTGCGCGGTCATCGGCTGACCGGGCCAGTACGGGCAGGTTTCGCCGGCTGCCGAATCGCAGACGGTGAACACGAAGTGGAGCGGCGGCGCGCCCGGTGCGGCGAACTCGTCCCAGCTCTTGCTGCGCAGCGACTGAGTGTCGATGCCGGCGCGCTGCAACAGCTCCAGCGCGTACGGATTGACCTCGCCGCGCGGCTGGCTACCGGCGCTGTGGCCGACGAAGCGTTCGCGCAGCGTCGGCAGATGGTTGATCGCCGCCTCGGCCAGGATCGAGCGGGCGGAATTGCCGGTGCACAGAATCAGCACCTGATAGCGGGAGTCGGGCATGGGTCGGGTCGTCGCAGGTCGTGGATCAGCAGGTGGTGCAGCCGGTTGCTTCGATGCAAGCCGGGTCGGAGGCGCCGCCGGCGCAGCAGTGCTCGGTCAGGTAGCCGAGCAGTTGGTTCATCGCGGCGAAGTCGGCGGCGTAGTGGATGTAGCGGCCGTCGGGCCGGGCCTGCAGCAGGCCGGCGCGGCTCAACTCTTTCAAATGAAACGACAGCGCGTTGGGCGCGATGCCCAACTGCGTGGCGATCTCGCCGGCCGGCAAGCCGTCGCGGCCGCGCTGCACCAGCAGGCGGAACACCGCCAGCCGCGACGGCTGGGCCAGCGCGGCAAGGCGGTCGACGGCGATTTCGGTGTTCATGCTTCAAAGCTTATTGAAGCAATGTGATCGATTCAAGACACGTTGAAATGAAGGATTGCTTGCGACAAACGCTGCCGCTGCCGACACTTGCAGCGATGATCCGGAAACTCCCGCAACTGCCGTGATGACGCGCCTGCCGCGCTGGGTCGAGATCGGGGGCTTCTGGCTGGCGGCGATCGCGGGCGCCGTCAACGCGATCGGTCTGCTCGGCTTCAAGCATCAGGCGGTTTCCCATCTGACCGGCAGCTCGACGCTGCTCGGCCTGGCGCTGGTCAATCAGGACGGCGCCGATGCCTGGCATCTGCTGCTGATCCTGCTGAGCTTCGTCGCGGGCGCGGCGTTCAGCGGCGCGCTGACCGGTCACACCGCGCTGCGGCTGGGCCATCGCTACGGCGTGGCGCTGCTGATCGAAGCTGCACTGCTACTGCTGGCCATGGTCGCGATGCAGCATGGCGCCGACGTCGGCCATCTGCTGGCATCCGCCGCCTGCGGCTTGCAGAACGGCATGGTCAGTACCTACAGCGGCGCCACGATCCGCACCACGCATGTGTCCGGCATGTTCACCGACCTGGGCACGATGCTCGGCGCACGGCTGCGCGGCCATCCGATCGACCGGCGCAAGGCACTGCTGTTTCTGTTGCTGATCGCCGGATTCATCAGCGGCGGCTCGGCCGGTGCGCTGGCCTTCCAGCACTGGCAGTTTGCGGCGCTTGCCGTGCCCGCTGCCGCTGCCGCGCTGCTGGCGCTGGCGTACTGGATTTACCGGGCGTCCGCAGAGGGTGCGCAGCTCAATCGATTGGGCTAGTCAGCGACGGCCATCGCACGCTGATGATCCCGCTACCGCGACGGTCGCTGCTGCTGCTGCGACCGGAGGGGTCGGACCATTCCGGCCCTGAGCTTGTCATGAGCCGCGCATAAAGAAATGGGGCGCCGATGGGCGCCCCATTTCGTTTACGGCAGCGGTAGCCCGTTGGACCGGGCGGCGACGATCACGCGGCGCGCTGGTCCACGGTCACGCCGTTAGCAGCGGCGCCAGCGGTCTGCGGCAGGCTGTCGCCGGCGATCGAGATGCGACGCGGCTTGGCGGCCTCGGGCACGCGACGGACCAGGTCGACGTTCAGCAGGCCATGCTTCAGGCTCGCGCCGCGCACTTCGATGTGGTCGGCCAGACGGAACGACAGCTTGAACGCGCGCTGCGCGATGCCCTGATGCAGGTACTGAACCTGCTCGGATGCCTTTTCGCGACGGCCGCCGGTGATCGTCAGCACGTCGCGCTCGACCTGGATGTCCAGATCGGCGTCCTGCAGGCCGGCAGCCGCGATCACGATGCGGTAGTCGTCGTCGCCATGCTTCTCGACGTTGTACGGCGGATACGACGTGGCAGCGTCGCTGCGCAGCGCGGTCTCGAACAGGTCGTTAAAGCGGTCAAAGCCGATCGACGAGCGAAACAGCGGCGCCAGAGAAAATGCGGTGTTCATGTGCAACCTCCTGAATATCAGCAAAGTTTGTTGGATCGGGACCCAGACCTCGGCATCCCGACACCGCTCAAACTAGGCGCGGCTCGGAGGTTTTCAAGGGCTGCCGGCCGCACAGGCTCGCAGGTGGGTCAGGGTGTCGGTGACGATCTCCTGGCCGTAGCCGCGCGTAATGAACACCAGGCGCGTGCGATGGTCGTCATCCGGCCATGCCGGCAACTCGGTCGGCATGTGAAACGCCTTCTGCACGCCGTGAATCACGGTCGGCCCCGGCCGGCCGTCGATGTTGACGATGCCTTTGACGCGCAGCAGCGTCGGTCCGCACAGCGTGCGCAGAAACTCCAGCCAGCCGTAGAACCGCCCCGGCAGCATCGGCTGGTCGAGAATCAGGCTGAAGGTCTGGATGTCTTGCTCGCGCGGCGGCGGCGAGCCCGCCGGGCGCAGCGAATGCGCCGAGGCGGGTACGAAGCGCAGCGTGTCGGCCTGCGCCAGCAACGCGCCCGGCCGGAACTGCGGCGAGCTCGGGTCATGGCGGCCGCCGGTGAACAGCAGCGACGGCTGCGCGCTGCCTGGGGTCAGGGCACTGACCTCGGCGTCCGGGTTCATCGCCGTCAGTTGCGCCTGCAGCGCGTCGACGTCGGCGGCGCTCACCAGATCGGTCTTGGTGATCAGCAAGCGGTCGGCGGCCGTGATCTGCTGGACGGCGATGTCGTGCGCAGCCAGCGTATCGCCGCCGTTGAGGGCATCGACCAGCGTCACCACCGAATCGAACGTGAAGCGCTCGGCCAGTTCCGGCGTACGCAGGATCTGCATCAGAATCGGCCAGGGCTCGGCCAAGCCGGTGGTTTCGATGATCACGCGCTGCAATGCGGTCTGCGCGCGCTCCTGCATCCGCTGGCTCAGGCTCAGCAAGGCTTCGGCGATTTCGCCTCGCGCGGTGCAGCAGATGCAGCCGTCGGCGATCAGGGCCGTGTCTTCGGGCGCCGATTCCACCAGATGATGGTCGATGCCGACGCTGCCGTACTCGTTGATGATGACGCCGGTACCGATCATCGCCGGCTGCTTGAGCAGGCTGTTGAGTAGCGTGGTCTTGCCGGCGCCGAGAAAGCCGGTCAGCAGGCAGACGGGGATGCGGTCGGGCGGGTTCACGCGGCGGCTCCTGAGTGACGGGTGGCGACGGTAACATGCGTCCGCAGGCAGCCTGAACGCTGCGGCACCGGCGGTGCGGCTGCCGGCAGACGAAACGGACTTCTGCGGAGGATGGTTGAAAAAGGACCTTCGATGATCGATGTCGCGGTCGGGACGATCCCGCTGGCGGTCAAGCTCGGCTACAGCGCGTTCATGGCGGTGTTGGTGCCGGTGTACCTGCGCCACTACGGCCCGACCAATTTTCTGTACCTGTGCGACGTGGCCCTGCTTCTGACACTGGCCGGCGTCTGGCTCGAAAGCCCGCTGCTGCTGTCGGTGGCGACCACCGGCATCCTGGTGCCGCAGATGTTCTGGCTGGCCGACTTCATCGTCCGCGCGACCCGTCGGCGGGCCACCGGCATGACCGACTATATGTTCGACCCCCGGCGCTCGCGTTTGCTGCGCGGGCTGTCGTTGTTCCATGGCTGGTTGCCGCTGCTGCTGGTCTACTTGGTCGCCCGAGTCGGTTACGACCCGCGCGCCTTCTGGGTCTGGACCGGCTTGGCCACGCTGCTGCTGTTGGTTTGCTACTTCTACCTGCCGCCGCCGACGCCGCATCGCCAGGGCATTACGCCGGTCAACATCAACTACGTGTACGGCCTGTCCGACGAGGTGCCTCAGCGCTGGATGCCGGGCTGGGCTTGGATGGTATTCATCGTGATCGGATCGCCGCTGCTGCTGTACGCGCCAGCGCACGGCTTGATGCTCTGGCTGATGCCGTTGCCGGGCGCGCATTGACGCGGAGGGTCGTTTGCACGGGCGCCAGCGCCGCCCGCTAAGCTAGTACGAGAGCGGGTGCACCCCGCCGGGAGACAGATCGATGCGAAACCCTAGGGACTACCGGGCCGGTGTGCGCCTGCTGGCGGCTGCCTTGCTGATGCTGGGAGCCAGCAGTGCGGGGCAGGCCGCGCCGACGGCCGCGACGGTCGAGGCGATTGACGCCTGCATGCGCGCCAACATTCCGCCCGCATTGCAGATCCGGCAGTTCTCCCTCAATGCGGTCGATCACAACGGCGCCGGCCGCTTGATGAAGGGTCGTCTGTACGCGATCCGCGACAACGGCCTGCTGCGGACGATGCTGCGCATCGACTCGCCGCCGGATCTGCGCGGGGCCGCCTATCTGTTGCGCGAAGGCGAGGCGGCGCAGCAGGACGCGATGTACGTCTACCTGCCGGCGCTGAACAAAGTGCGGCGCATCATGGGCGGGACGCAGGACAATCCCTTGTTCGGTACCGATCTGTCCTATGCCGATCTCAAGCAGATCTCGCATGCGTTCAGCGGCGGGCAGATCGAATTGGAGAAAACCGACAAGATCGACGGCCGCGACACCTACATCCTGGGCCTGATCCCTGACGCGAGCCAACAGTCGCGCTACTCACGAATCCGCACCTGGGTCGACCGTGAGTCCTGCGTGGCGCTGCGCGCCGAGTTCATCGCCGATGGGCAAGCACGCAAGCGCTACAGCGCATCGGCCAAAGATCTTCTGAAGGCTGGGCCGCACTGGTATGTCGCCAAGGGCGTCATGGAAGATCTCGGCGAACATAGCCGGACCCAACTGAGCATCGACGGCGTCGCCACCAGCGACGCGCTGCCCGATCTGTACTTCAATCCGCGCAGCTTCTACCTGGGGAACTAGCGCTTGACGCGTTTGTTCAACCGCTTGGTCGACGGGGTTGCAAGCCACCCGTGGTGGCCGCTCGTGCTGGTGTTGGCGATCACGATCGCGGCAGCGCTGAACTGCGTCGACCGTGACGGCAGCTTGCGTATCGGCGTCGATCCGTCGACCGAAAAACTGCTGCCGCAGGATGACGCCGACCGGCTCAGTTTCGAGCATCTGCGCGCGACGTTCGGCGATACCGACGCCATTCTGCTCGCGGTGCGCTTCGACACCGTGTGGCGTGCCGACAGCTTGGCCGCCATTGCCCAGCTCAGCGACGCGCTGCGCCGCGTCGACGGCGTCAAGAGTGTGTATTCGCTGGCCACGGCGCCCAATCTGCTGGCGCAGGGCGAAGACATCGAGGTCAGCACGTTTACCGAGCAGGCCGCGCAGGATGCTTCGGTCATTCCGGCCTTGGCCGACGCGTTCGTGCGCAATCCGGTGTATCGCGGCACGCTGGTGTCGTCAGATGGTCGCTATGCAGCGCTGGTCGTGTCGCTCGATGGCGTCGACGAAGTCCGCTTTCTGCGCGAACACTACGAACGTCGCTTCCGCGAACTCGCCCAGCAGACCACCGGCAGCGCCGAGATTCACGTTACCGGCGCGTCGGTGATCCGCGCCGCGACCACGCTGGCGCTGCTCGACACGCTCAAGTTCACGATCCCGACGATCTACGGTCTGATCGTCGTGCTGTTGCTGGTGGCGTTTCGCTCGATCCGGGCGATGCTAACGGCCGTCGTCGGCGTCAGCATCGCGATGATCTGGACGCTGGCCAGCGCCGTGGCGCTGGAGATTCCGCTGAACGTGGTCACCGTGATCACGCCGCCGCTGGTGGTGACGCTGGGGCTGGCCTATGCGATCCATCTGCTGTCGGATTTCTTCTCCGAGCCGGCGCGCAATGCCGCCGAGCGCCGCGAGCGCAGCATCCATGTGATGAAGCAGTTGGCGCCGGCCTTGCTGCTGGCGACGGCGACCACGGTGGCGGGATTCCTAGCGCTGCTGCTCAATGCGCTGCCGGCGATCCGGCAGTTCGTCATGCTGTCGGTACTGGGCGTGTCGTACCTGTTGCTGCTGACGCTGTTCTTCATGCCGGCCATGCTGTCGGTATTGCACTGTGGCTCGCGGGAACACAACCAGCTTGGCAACCGCTTGGCGCAGCGCTTCGCGGGGCCGCTGTCGCGGTTCGACACCCGTTGGCGCAGCCGCATCATCGGCGTCGCCCTGGTGCTGGTACCGGTCTGCCTGCTGCTGGCCACTGGCATTCCAGTGGGTGCCGACTACGTGAAAGGCTTTGTCGCCGACCATCCGGCGCGGATGGATTACGAGGCCGTCAACCGGGTCTTCAACGGCGCCAATCTGGTGTCGGTGCACATCGACAGTCATCTGAACGATGCGCTGACCGAGCCGGAACTGATGCAGGCGATCGACGGGCTGCAGACTTGGCTGCGGAAGCAGCCTGAAGTTGGCGCCGCCGTGTCGTACGTCGATCATCTGAAGCTGATCAACCAGAGCATGAACGAGGGCGCGGCTGCGGCTTATGCCTTGCCCGACAGCGCCGCCGCCGCCAAGCAGTTGCTGGTGTTTGCCGGTGGCGACGACCTGCGTCGTTTCGTCGATCCGCGATTTCGCGAGGCTCTGATCTCGATTCGTCTCAACGTCAACGACTCGGCCGAGATCGCCCGCTTCGCCGAGCGCACCCGTTTGCAGCTGGCGACGCTGCCGCAGCCGCTCGACGGCGAACTGACCGGCAGCTCGGTGCTGGCGACGCGCACGGTCGAGGAGATCGGCAAGGGGCAGTGGCTGTCGCTGGCCGTGGCCGGTGCGGTGATCTGGGCGCTGCTGGCGCTGATGTTCACGTCGATGATCGCCGGCTTGTGGGCCTTGTTGCCCAACCTGCTGCCGGTTGCCGTGTACTTCGGTCTGCTGCGGATTCTCGACATTCCGCTGAACCCGACCAATAGTCTGATCGCCAGCATCGTGCTCGGCATTGCGGTCGACGACACCGTGCACTTCCTGGCGCGCTTCAACCGCTACGCGCGGGCGCTCGGCAACGAGCAGCAAGCCGTCGAGAAGGCGCTGGCCGGCACGCTGCGCCCGACCACGCTCAACACGCTGGCGCTGTGCCTGGGCTTGCTGATGTTTGCCGGCAGCGACCTGCGATCGCAGGTGCAGTTCGGCTTGCTGGCGTCGTTTACGCTGTTCGTTGCGTGGATTTCCGAGATCACGCTGACGCCGGCACTGGCGACGCGCCTGAAGATCGTCACGCTGTGGGATCTGCTGCGGCTGGACTTGGGCCAGTCGCCACAGCACACGATCCCGTTGTTCTCGGGGCTGTCGCTGCGTCAGGCGCGAGTATTCGCGTTGATATCCAAGCTAGAGCGCCACCAGGCCGGCGATTTGGTGATTCGCCAGGGCGATGTCGCGCGTGACATGTACGTGGTCGTCGACGGCGATATCGAGATCTGGATCGATCGCGGAGGGGAGCACCAGACGCTGACCCGCCTGACGCGTGGCGCGGTCTTGGGTGAGGCCGGCTACTTCGGCCAGAAGCGCACCGCCAACGCGGCCGCAACGACACCGCTGCGCGTGCTCCGCTTCGACTCGCAGGACTTGGAGCGGCTGCGGCGCCGCTACCCGCGGATCGCCGCTACCGTCTTCCGCAATCTGAATCGCGTCCAGGCCGAGCGGCTGGCGCGTGCCACGGCCATGCTGCAGGAAAGTCACCAGCGCGGCGAATCACCACAATAAACATGACGAGGAGCGGCAATGGATCTGGACGCATTCAAACTCAAGCCTTTGACGGCCGGCTCGCTGGCTGGCAAGACGCTATTCATCACCGGTGGTAGCCGCGGTATCGGCCTTGCGATCGCCGAGCGTGCTGCGCGTGACGGCGCCAACGTCGCCATCGCGGCCAAGACGGCCGAGCCGCATCCCAAGCTCGAAGGCACGATCTATTCGGCCGTCGAGGCGATCGAGCGGGCAGGCGGAAAGGGCCTGGCGCTGCAATGCGACATTCGTGACGAGGCCCAAGTGCAGGCGGCGGTCGCCGCCACGGTCGAGCGTTTCGGCGGCATCGACATCCTGGTCAACAATGCCAGCGCGATCCAGCTGACCGGCACGCTGGAAACCGACATGAAGCGCTACGACCTGATGAATGGGATCAACGCGCGCGGTACGTATCTGGTGGGTCGCACCTGCATCCCGCATCTGAAACGCGCTGCCAATCCGCATATCCTGGCGCTGTCGCCGCCGCTGGATCTGTCGCCGAAGTGGTTTGGCCCGCATGTGGCGTATTCGATGGCCAAGTACGGCATGAGCTTCTGCATCTTGGCGTGGGCCGAGGAATTCCGTAAGGCCGGCATTGCGGCCAACGCGCTGTGGCCGCGCACCGGCATCGCCACGGCGGCGGTCAACATGCTCGGCGGCGAGGCGCTGATGAAGCAGTCGCGCAAGCCCGAGATCATGGCCGATGCCGCGCACGTGATGCTGACGCAGCCGAGCCGAGCATTTACCGGCCAGTTCTGTATCGACGATCTGGTTCTGCAGGCCGCCGGTGTGAAGGACTTCAGTCATTACGCGGCCGTGCCGGGCACGACGCGCTTCATGCCCGACTTCTTCGTCCCGGACGGGCTTCCCGAGGTCTGAGCATGTCGCGCTATCGGCCGCCGTCGGAGAAGGGCTCGCTGTACGTGACGGCCGGTGGCTATGCGCGTCTGCGCGACGAGTACGACCAGCTGTGGCGCGTGCGCCGCCCCGAGGTCGTCCGCGCCTTGGCCGCAGCGGCGGCCGAAGGTGACCGGTCCGAGAACGCCGAGTACCAGTACCGTAAAAAGGAACTGCGCGAGATCGACCGGCGCGTGCACTACCTGCAGGTCCGACTGCCGGAACTGCAGGTCGTCGACCGTGTTCCGGACCGTGGCGACCGTGTGTTTTTCGGCGCCTGGGTCGAGGTGGCCGACGACAGCGGTGAGACTCGGCGCTACCGGATCGTCGGCCCGGACGAGGCCGGCTTCGACGGTGGCTACATCAGTGTCGATTCACCACTGGCACGGGCGCTGCTGGGCAAGGGCGAGGGTGAGGTTTTCCGGCTGCGGCTGCCGTCGGGTGAAACCGAAATCGAGGTCGTATCCGTAGGCTATGACGCGCCAACTCGCGCTTGAAACGCGGCGCCCGGCCCCAACTGAATCGTAAATGAACGGTTGTGCCGACCACGGTTTCGGCGCGCGATAATGCGCCATCGGCGGCCGGGTGCCGCCCGAACTTTTCGCCTTCCCAGGAGCCTTCGCATGCGTAACTCTGTCCTTCGCAGCCTGACGCTGACGAGCCTGGCGCTCGCGCTGACAGCCTGCGCCACGGCCACGCCGTACCAGCCGATCAAGAACGGCGTCGGCTACGCCGAGCAGCGGCTGGAGTCCAACCGTTACAAAGTCACGTTTGCTGGCAACTCCAGCACGCCGCGGCAGACGGTCGAAAACTACCTGTTGTATCGCGCCGCCGAAGTCACGCTGCAGAACGGCTACGACTATTTCGTCCAGGCCGATGCCAACACCGACGCGCAGACCACGTACTCGCAGACGTTCTCGGGTGGGTTTGGTGGGTTTGGTGGCTACGGCGGCTATTGGTCGCCGTTCTATGGCCCCGGTTTCGGATTGGGCGTCAGCAACGCGATTCCGCGCACCGAGTACGAGGCACAGGCCAATATTCTGGTCTTCAAGGGCCCCAAGCCGGCCGACAACTTCAAGGCTTTTGATGCCCGCGAGGTCAAGGCCAACCTGGAGTCGCTGATCGCCCGTCCGCCGCAGCAGGCCGCGCGCAACTGAGCGTTCACTGACGTAGCGCGTGCCGCCGGCAGCGGCGGCGCGCGCTACGTCATCGTCAGCGTCACTCGACCGGCAGCAGGTCCTTCAGTTCGCGCCAGCCGCCGTCGATGTTGACGACATTGTCGTAGCCCATTTTCTTCAGGTTGTCGGCCGCCAGAGCCGACCGGAACCCACCGCCGCAGTACAGGTACAGCGGGGTGCTCTTGTCGGGATGGCGCGATTCGATATCGCGCTCGATGACGCCCTTGCCGATATGCTCGGCGCCCTTGATGTGCCCGGCTGCATATTCGCTTTCTTCGCGTACATCGATCAGCTTGGCGTTGGGCACGGCGCCCAGTTCGGCCGCCAGCGCGCGCGCCGGGATTTCACGGACCCGGCTGCGGGCGTCGTTGACCAGTTTCAGAAAGTTGTGGGAGTGGCCGCTCATCGTCGTTCCTGTCGTGCGTGGCATGGATGTAGGCGCCGATTCTACTGATGCGGGCGCGATCCGACCCGTGGTTGCCGTGGAACCGGGGTTCGAAACCGCGGTCGATCGGGTGGCTGCGTTGGCCTCGTCCATATCGACGTTGACAGCGACAACGGCGGCGCCGAATCTTCGCGGCAAATTAGTGGGTCGACTTGCGATTGAGGAGCGTACCGGTGCAGAGGTCTTTTCGGGCCCATTCTTGGGCTCTGCTCTTGTCATGGCCGCTGGCCGTCACGGCGCTGCCGGTGACCGCAGCCGCTGCCGATCCGGTCGGGCAGGCGCTCGACGCCACGATCGCAGCCAACCGGGGTGCGCGTGATTCTCAGGCGCGGATCAACCAGCTCGATGACGCCACGCGGCAGATGCTGGAACGCTATCGCGCGGCCACCTGGCAGTCGCAGCAGCTGAAGGTTTATGCCGAACAGCTCGAAGAGCTGGCCAATGGTCAGGAGGCGGAGCGCGATTCGCTGTCGCGGCAGTTAACCGAGATCGATCGCACCGAGCGTGAACTGTTGCCGCTGATGCTGCGCATGGTGCAAGGGCTCGAAAGCGTGGTTGCTGAAGACCTGCCGTTTCTGCAGCAAGAGCGCAAGGACCGCGTCGATGGCATCAAGCGGCTGATGTCGGACCCGTCGACCAGCAATGCCGACAAGTTCAAGCGAATTCTGGAGGCCTATCAGATCGAAGCTGAGTACGGTCGCACGCTGGGCGCCGAGCGTACGCAGATCGATCAGCGCACCGTCGACGTGCTGCGCGTCGGGCGCACGGCGCTGTACTACCTGAGTACGGACGGCAGCCAGGCCGGGTGGTGGGATGCCGCCGCACGCCAATGGCAGACGCTGGACTCGGAGCACATCACGCCGATCCGCCGCGGTTTGCGGATGGCGCGCGAAACCTTGGCGCCCGATCTGTTGCAGTTGCCGATGCCGCAGCGGCTGGCTGCCGCGCCCGCCACCGAGACCGCGCGATGATCGCCGCGACCTCACGCATTGCATCGGGCGCATTGGCGCTCGCGCTGCTGCTGGCGTCGTTGTCGTCGCTGGCAGCGACCCCGCCGCCGGCTAACGGCCTGGATAAGTTGGTCGAGCAGATCCGCGACGGTTCGCGCGAAATGTCCAAGACCAACGCCGAGCGCGAAGCGCGGTTCCTGCGCGACAAGACGCAGCAAGCGGCGCTGCTGGCGCAAGCCGAGGCCGCGCGGAACGCGGCCGATGCCCGCGCCAAGGCGGCCAAGGCACGGTTCGATGGTGCGCAAGCCGGCATTGCCGCGCTCAAGCAGCAGCTGTCCGGCCGCGTGGGTGATAGCGCGCAGATTTTTTCGGCCGTGGCCGAGGCCGCGGGTGCGTTCCGTGCACAGGCTGGGGATTCGCTGGTGACGCCGCAGTTCCCCGACCGCATTGCCGAACTCGACGCGCTGGCGCAGGCGCGCGAGCTGCCCGGTGTCGACCAGATCGAGCAGCTCTGGCTGGCCTACGCCCAGGAAATTGCCGAAGGCGGCAAGGTGGCGCGCTTCGACGCGCAAGTGTTCGACGACCAGGGCAGCCCGCAGCAACAGCAGGTCACGCGTATCGGCCTGTTTACCGCGTTCGCCGACGGCCGTTACCTGGCGCTGCAGCCCGACACCGGCAAGCTTGCGGCGTTGGCGCGCCAGCCCGGCCACACTGGCCTGATCGATGATTTCGGTCGCGGCGACGAGCCGCTGGCCACGATCTTGATCGACCCGTCGCGCGGTGCGCTGCTGCGCCGTTCGGCCGAGCGGCCGACGCTGGGCGAGCGGATCGATCAGGGCGGCGAAGTTGGCTACGTAATCATCGCCATCGGTATTCTCGGCGGCGTGCTGGCGATCTATCAGCTGGTGTATCTGCTGCGGGTCGATCGGCAGGTGCGTCAGCAGTTGCGCCAGATCGAGCAGCCGCGGCTCGACAATCCGCTCGGCCGCGTGCTGGCGAGCATTGCGCCGCAGGGCGCCTCCGACGCACTGCTGCTGCAAGATCCCGAAGTGCTGGAAACCCGCCTGTCGGAGGCGATTCTGCGCGAAACGCCGAAGCTGGAGCGCTACCAGTCGCTGCTGAAAATGATCGTTGCAGCCGGCCCCTTGCTCGGCCTGCTCGGCACCGTCGTCGGCATGATCATGACCTTCCAGGTGATCACCGAACTCGGTGCCGGCGACCCGAAAGTGATGGCCGGTGGCATCTCGCAGGCGATGGTCGCCACGGTGCTCGGCTTGATCATCGCGATCCCGCTGCTGTTCGCAAACAGCTTCCTGGGCTCGCGCTCGCGCGCACTAACGCAGGTGCTCGACGAGCAGGCGGCGGGTCTGCTGGCGCGCCATCTTGAAGCCAACTCCAAGGCTCAGAGCAGCGCCGCAGGAGCGCGTTGATGCGTCAAATGCTGTCGATGCCACTGACCCTGCTGCTCGATTTCCTCGATGCCGGCGGCTGGGTCGTGGCCTGGATTCTGATCACCGCGCTGATCATGTGGACGCTGGTACTCGAGCGCGCGTGGTATCTGTGGAAAATCCATCCGCTGCGACGGGCTGCCGTGATCGCCGAGTGGCGTTCACGCACCGAACATCACAGCTGGGCGGCGTTGCGGATCCGCAGTGCGATGGTGTCGCAACTCCAGCTTGGCCTGGAGTCGGGCATGGCACTGATCCGTGTCACGGTGCCGATGGCGCCTTTGCTGGGCCTGCTCGGTACCGTCACCGGCATGCTGCAGGTCTTCGACGCGATGACCTCGTCGAGCAATGCCGATACGCGCGCGATGGCCGATGGCATCAGCCACGCGATGATCGCGACGATGGCCGGTCTCGTCGTCAGCTTGGTCGGCCTGCTGTTCAGTCACTTGTTCACAACGCGCATCCAGCGCGAGACCGCCTACATCCACGATCTGCTCGACGGCCGCCCTTCGGCTCGCGTCGGCCGTCGCATCGGAGCTGCAGCATGAAGTTTCGCCGCCATACCGTGGTGCAGGAAGACACCGGTATCGACCTTGCACCGATGCTCGACTTCGTGATGAACCTGCTGATCTTTTTCATCATCGCCGCCGCTTTCGTGCACGAGTCGGGCATTCGCGTGAACCGTCCCGCCGCCAAGACGGCCAAGCCCGAGGACAAGGGCAGCATCTTCGTCGCCGTGTCGGCAACCAACGAAGTCTGGATCGATCGGCAACGCGTCGACATCCGCCGTTTGCGCGCCGAAATCGAGCGCATGCGACGCGACCGGCCCAAGGCCGCCGTCGTCGTTCAAGCCGATCGTGATGCGCGTGCCGGACTGATGGTCGAGGTTATGGACCAGGCGCGTCTGGCGGGTGTTGCCGACGTTGCCATATCCGCAACGCCGCAATAGCCCCGATGCCGTCGATCGCCGTCAGGTCCGAGGTTCCATTGCCGCGCGTGTCGAGGCTGCGCTGGCTGTGGCTGCCGCCGGCGGCCTTGCTGCTGACCTGGCTGCTGTTTCTGCTGATGATGTTGGCGATTCGGGGCCAGGAATCGACGCTGGAGCCGCCGACGACGATCGAAGACGTGCGGGTCGTCCAGACCGAGCGTGACGAGACCCCGCCAGCCGACCCGATGAAGCTGCTGCAATCAGCGCCGCCACCGCCGCCTGAGGCGCCACCGGCGTTGGCGCAGGCAGCTTTACCTGAATTGTCGATGCCGGCCGTTGCCGTTTCGACGATCGATGTCGGGACCATCGCGGTGCCGACCGGATCGGTTGCGATTGGGCTCGGCAGTTCGCTGGGGGCCTCGGGCGTGTTCGGCGGCTTTGCCGGCGGCGGTGGCGGCAATGGCAACGGCAGTGGTGGCGGCGGTGGTGGCGGCGGTGGGGCCTGGAAGGGCAAGCCGCTGGTGCCGCTGTCGACCGCGCGGCCGCAGATGCCGGAATGGGCCTGCAAGCAAAAGCTCGGCGGCTGGGTCGAAGCCGTGTTTACGGTCGACCCCAACGGTCACGTCAAGGACGTCAAGATCATCAATGCCGAGCCGCGCGGCGTATTCGAAGCGGCTGCCGTGGAAAGCATCGGCAACTGGTTGTACGAGCGCACCGGCAAGTCGGCCGAAGTCCGTCAACGCGTGCCGATGGATCCGGCCGATTGCGCCTACAACTACCGTTGAAGCGCGCAACCGTCCGCATCGCCGCGTTGTTGCTGGTCACGTGGTCGTGGCCGGCGACCGTGTTGGCCGAGCAATACCGCAGCGAAGTGCGCGAAGTGCCGAACACACCTGCGCAAAAGCCGGTCGATCCGCAGGTGCTGCTCAAGCAGACCACTGATCCTTACGGGCGTGCGCTGCTGCTGCGCGATATGGCCGCGACGGCGGCCGCCAAGAAAGACTACAAGCAGGCCGCCCAACTGCTGGAGCAGGCGATCGCGACCAAGGCATTGGCCGGTCCGGCCGAGGCCGCGATGCGCCAGGATTTAGCGTCGTTGTACATGGCCAGCGGCAATACCAAGCAGATGCTGCCGCAGCTTGAAGCACAGGTGAAAACCGGCAAGGCAGCGCCGGAAACCTACATCGCGTTGGGCGCCGCCTACCTTGAGCAGAAGCGTTATGCCGATGCCGCGCCCTTGCTCGAAAAAGGCGTGCGCGCGGTACCCAATGCCGACCTCAGCTGGAAGCGCGCGTTGCTGGCCGCCTATCTTGGATCGGGACGCGACAAAGACGCGCTGCCGCTGCTCGAAGAAGCCGTCAAGCGTGATCCGTCGCGGCGTGAAGAATGGATCCAGCTGGCCGCGGTCAGTGTCAAAGCCGGCAACAAGGAGCGCGCGCAGGCCGTCATGGAAGTGGCCAGCCGGCTGGGCTTTTTGCGCGACGCGCAGGACCGGCTGCGACTGGTCACGTTGACCGGCCAGATCGGAGCACCATTCGAGGCGGCGTCGCTGCTGACGGGCTGGATCGACGGCGGACAGTTGGCCGATGACGCGCCCAACCGTCGTTTGCTGGCGACGCTGTGGGTCGCGGCGCGCGAGAAGAAGCGTGCACTGGCGGCGATCGATGCTGCGCTGGCCAAGGGCGGCAGCAACGACCTGCTGCAGCAGAAAGCGCAGCTGCACATGGAGCGCGAAGAGTACGTGCAGGCAGCCGCCACGCTGGAAAAGCTGGCCTCCGGCAACGGCCGCAACGGCCCGCTGCTGATGACCTTGGGATTGGCGCGCTACCAGCAGGCCGATATCGACGGTGCCCTGTCGGCATTCCGCGCCGCTCAGGAGTTCACGCCGAGCAAGAAACTCGCAGCCGACTGGATCAAGTACCTCGAATCCGGCCGCGCGCGCGACGAGGCGCTGGCCGCAGCCGCCGATTTGCAGCGCCGGCAGCCGGACGACGACGTCGCGCTCAGCGATCGTCTGACCAGCGGAGAAACCTTGACCGTTACCGCGCCGCTGCCGGCCGCCACGTCAGCCGACGTGGTCATGGGCTCGGCGAGGCCCAGTGGTGCGCTGACCCCGATCGGCGCGGAGCGCGGCGGCAATGCCGACGGCAGCATTCCCGCGTGGACCGGCGGCCTGAGCGCACCGGCTGGCACTGCCAAGGGCCAACGGCTGAAAGATGCGTTTGCCGCCGACAAGCCCTTGTTTACGATCACCGCTGGCAACGCGGCGCAGTACGCCGGCAAACTGTCCGATGGCCATCGCCGCTTGCTAGAAACCCGGCCGGGCTACGCCATGCCGGTTTACACCAGCCGTCGCAGCGTTGCGTATCCGCAGGCGATCTATGACGCCACGCAAGCCAACATCGGCAAGGCGCGGTTGATCGGCTCGGATTCCTTGAGCGGCGCACGATTGGGCGTTCCGTTCCCGAAGCCCGATTCCGGCGTGCAAGTGATGTGGAACCATCGAGTCCGCTATCGCGGCGATTCGATGCAAGCGCAGACCGCGCAGGCCGCCGTGCAGAAAAGCGGCAGCGCCACCTGGCTCAAGCAGACCGAATTGGTTTACTACCGCTACGGCAACATCGCCGACCCGGTCGATATCGGCCAGAAGAACATCCTGCTGTATTACCTGACTTGGTTCGGCAAAAGTGCATCGCGCAAAGACTTCCTCGCGCTGGTGCACGAGACGGCCGACACCACGCGTGGGGCTCGCAACGTGTGGGCGCTGCCGCTGGACATCGGCCGCATGTTCCGCATCCCGCCCGTCGGTTACGACCAGCCGTTCCCAGGCTCCGAAGGCCTGCAGTTCGTCGACATGGTCGACATGTACAACGGCGCTTTCGACCGCTATGTCTGGAAGCTGATCGGCAAACGCGAAATGCTGGTGCCTTACAACAACTACCGGATCGGTGATGGCCGTTACCGCTACGAGCAGTTGATCAAGCC
This sequence comes from Hydrocarboniphaga daqingensis, assembly GCF_900129825.1. Taxonomy (GTDB): domain Bacteria; phylum Pseudomonadota; class Gammaproteobacteria; order Nevskiales; family Nevskiaceae; genus Hydrocarboniphaga; species Hydrocarboniphaga daqingensis. Next base: position 434,363 of record NZ_FQWZ01000004.1, read on the forward strand.
CGGCTATCTGAACCCCGAGGCCACGCGCTACGAGATGCACCGTGTCTGGGTCGTCGAAGCCACCGAGCGCGGTGGCAAGTCGCACTCGTTCGGCAAGCGCGTGTTCTATGTCGATGAAGACAGCTGGAACGTGGTGCTGGTCGAGAACTACCAGCGCGACGATCGCACCCTGTGGCGCTTCCAGGAAGGGCATCTGCTGGCGCTGTACGACGCGCGGTACGCCAACTGCCTGCCGGTGGTGACCTACGACTTCAAAGACGGCCGCTACTTCATCAACCGGCTGACAGCGCAGGAACCGCCGCCGCAGTACGACCTGCCGGGGCTCAAGGACGGCGACTTTGCACCGGACGCGGTCAAAACCCGCTACGGGCAACGCTGACGGGATCTGCGCAGAGGCTGCCCCAGCGCATCCTGTTACGTCCGATCGTCGGACTGGCGTGCAAACCCTATCGCCGCCATTGGCGTCTGACCGGTACACGACGCCATAGAAAGCGGGAGAGCGCTGATGAAAGCAACGACATGGTCGGTCACGGTCGCGAGCGGGCTGTGCCTGGTCGCAGGCGCCGTTCAAGCCGCCCCCGAGCAGCGGCCGGGACAGATTGCCGTCGACGAGATACGGCACCAAGCCCTGGAAAGCTTGCGCCAGGAAGGTCTTGCCGCGCTGCCGTTGCGGCTGTCACAAGACCTCGAAATGGCCAACCGGGACGCTGGGTCGCTGTCGCGCAAGCCTCTGGTGGAAAGGGGCTGGGCGGCCGCGATGCACGATGCCGCCGCTCGTTGAACGGCGGCCGAGCGTCAGCTCATGTAACCGCTGATCGTCTTGGCCAGCTCGGGCAGTACCGCTGCCATTTCGTCATTGATGCTGCCCCGCAGCTTGGAATACGCCATCTTGACGGTCTCGTTGCTGCTGGCGCCGACGCGATGGTCGAGTACGCCGATCAGTGCCGCCGTAGCGGGTGCCGAGTTCTTGCGCAGGAACAGGCTAAAATCGCGGTCGCCAGACTGCAGAAACTGCTGATGCAGCGGCTCCAGCGCCACTGCAAAATCCGGCAGCAGCTTGCGCACCACGCGTGGAATCGCGTCGGGTACCGCCGTTTTGAACATGCCCAGTCCGGCCTTCAGGGCCAGGCCGCGCAAGCTGCGTAGACCGTTCAGATGACGTTCGACCGTCGTCGCGCAGGCTTGAGTCAGGGCTTCTCGCTGGTGTTCGACGAGCAAAATGTCAGACAGTGTTGGCATAGTGGTTTGCAGCGCGTATCGGTTGGGCCAGGAATCCAATAGTTTATGTCGAAGCAAAGCGATGAGTCCTCACCGCTGCCGGCGCGCAAGCCCGGCATGGATCGGCTGAAGACGCGGCCGTTCGAGCGCAATCTGGCGCTGACCAAGCTTGGGTTCGGCGCCGGCAGCAGCATCGTGGCCCACAGCATCCGCAACATCTTTCGCGGTGAAGTGTCGCGCGACGAAGCCAATCGCGAGTTCTATCAGCGCCAAGCGCAAGTGTTGGCCGATGAACTCGGCCAACTCAAGGGCAGCGTGATGAAAGCGGGGCAGATGCTGTCGTTGTACGGGCAGTACTTCCTTCCGCCGGAAGCCGTTGAGGTGCTGTCGACGCTGCAAGACGACACGCCAGCGGTGTCTTGGCAGCACGTGGCACCGGTTCTGGACCGCCAGCTGGGACGCGAACGGCTGCGCGAGCTGGATATCGACGAGCAGCCGATCGCCGCTGCATCGCTGGGACAGGCGCATCGCGCACGCCGCAAGCGTGACGGGCTGGAACTGGTGGTCAAGATTCAGTACCCCGGCGTTGCCGATGCGATCGACAGCGATATCCGCACCCTCTCAAGGTTGCTGCTGATGTCGCGGCTGACGCCCAAGGGTCTCGATATCGGCCCGATCTTCGCCGAACTGCGCGAGATGCTGGTGCAGGAAGTCGACTACTTGGCCGAGCGCCGTTTTACCGAGGACTTTGCACGACGCCTCGACGGCGATCGGCGTTACGTGGTGCCCACCGTGCTCGGCGAGTATTCCGGAGCCCGGGTGCTGACGACGACCTACGAGTCAGGCTACAGCCCGCGCGCAGCCGAGGTCAGCGCGCTGCCGCAGCCGCGTCGCGATCGGCTTGGCGGCGCATTCATCGAGCTGTTCGTTCGCGAGTTCTTCGACTGGGGCCTGGTGCAGACCGATCCTCATTTTGGTAACTATCGCGTTCGAATCGGAGACCGTGCGGACGATGACCGTATCGTACTGCTGGATTTCGGGGCGACCCGCCGTTTCGAGCGCCGCTTCGTCGCCGCCTACTCGTGCATCGTTCGCGGCGCCATCGAGCAGGATCATGCACTGATCGAGCGCGGCGCCACCGAGATCGGCCTGATAGAAGCTGGATTTCCTCGTCCCGCGATGCTGGCCTTCGCCCAAATGTGTGAGACGATCGTCGAACCGTTCACCGACCCGGCGGAACAAAGGATACCCAAAGCGCTGCTGACCACGGACGGTGCTTACCGCTGGGGTGATAGCGATCTGCCGATGCGTGCTGCCCAGGCGGGAGCCAAGAACGCATTGTCGGTGCATTTCCGGGTGCCGCCACGCGAAATCGTGTTTCTGCACCGTCGTCTCGCCGGTGTGTTCATCATGCTGGCGCAGCTGGGTTCGCAGTACAGCCCGCGCGCCGCGGTACTCGATGCGTTGTCGCGAGTTGAAGTGTCGAACCGATGAGCTCGCGACAGGTCCGAGTTGCTTGCTGCAGTGCAACTCCTGAGCGGTTGTGTTCGGCGGCTGAAAGGTTTGGAAGTTTGGCGGGAATTGGCTAGCATCCCGCGTCTGATATTTGTCAACAATACCGGGCGCTCACACGACCCGGCCCTAGCGAGGAGAGGTAAATGAAACAGCGCATTGCTGTAGCGTTCGGCGCGTTCTGCATCGCATATGCAGGGCTTGCCGCTGCAAAGGTCGGAGCCGATGAGGCAGCCAAGCTTGGCAAGGACTTGACGCCGATCGGCGCCGAGAAGGCCGGTAACAAGGACGGCACGATCCCCGAGTGGACGCCGGCCGCCAAGCGTGGCCAGCTCAAGGGCGAGTATCCCAACGAGCCGAAGATCGACGGCGAGAAGCCCAAGTTCACGATCACCAAGGCGAACATGGCTCAGTACGAGTCGATGTTGTCCGAGGGTCACAAGTACCTGTTGAAGACCTTCGACACGTACAAGATGAACGTCTACCCGACGCATCGCTTCGTCAATTTCCCCGACGAGATCAAGGCGGCGACCGGCAAGAACGCCACCACTTGCGAGATGATCGGCACCGACATCCTCGACAACTGCAAGCTGGGCTTCCCGTTCCCGATCCCCAAGACGGGTGCTGAGCCGGTCTGGAACCACAAGCTGAAGTTCCGTGGCGACTACGCCAAGCGCTACAACAACCAGATGATCGTGCAGCGCAACGGTGACTTCCAGCTCACCAAGATCATCGAAGATGCGGCGTTCTACTACGGCTCGATCACCAAGGCTGTGCCGCTGACCAAGGACTCCGGCGAGTTCCTGCGCTATCTGTCGCGCACCGTGGCGCCGCCTCGCCTGGCGGGCACCTTCATTCTTGTGCATGAGAAGGCTGGCACGGGCGAAGCCGGTCGTGCTGCTTGGCTGTACACCCCGGCGCTGAAGCGCATTCGTCGTGCGCCGACGGTTTGCTGCGACAACCCCTACGAAGGCACCGACGGCCACCAGTTCTACGACCAGGTGGACATGTTCAACGGCTCGCTGGAGCGCTTCAACTGGAAGCTCGTCGGCAAGAAGGAACTGTACATCCCGTACGACAGCAACAAGATCGCTGGCAACACCGTCAAGTACAAGGACCTGATCCGTCCGAACCACTTGAATCAGGATCTGCCGCGCTATGAGCTGCATCGCGTCTGGGTGGTCGAGGCCAACATCAAGGCGGGCACGAGCCACACGTTCAAGAAGCGCGTCATGTACATCGACGAGGACAGCTGGAACATCGTGCTCGAAGACAACTACGACAACCGCGATCAGCTGATGCAGTTGCACGAAGGCCATCTGGTCATCGGCTACAACATTCTGGCCGCCGGCACGGTTCCGGAAGTGATCTATCACTTCAACTCGGGCCGCTACTTCATCACCGCTGCGTTCAACGAAGATCAGCCGTACGACCTGTCGGTCAAGTACAACGACGACTACTTCAACGCCAGCTCCGTGCAGAAGATGACGACGAAGTAATGCGCGCCGTCTGATCACATTGCGGTAACGCCAAGCCGCCGGGTTCTCCCGGCGGCTTTTTTATAGTGGCCCGCCTTTACTATTCGAACCATGACCCTGAAGTACTCCACCGAATTGAAGTACCCGCGTCCGGCCGACGTGGTGATCAAGATGTTCACCGACCGTGCTTATTTCGAGAAGAAATACCAGTCGATGGACGTGACCGATTTCAAAGTCGACACGGTTGTGACAGGTGATCCGTTCACCATCCGTTGCCGATACAGCGCAGCCGGTGACATCAATGTCCCGGACTTCGCCAAGAAACTGATCGGCGAAGCGATCCGCGTTACGCAGACCGACGTCTGGCAGGTGGCCAAGCGCACCGGCACCATCGACATCGAGATCTTGGGTGCCCCAGTCAGTGTGCACGCCGATATGAAGCTGGTGTCCAGTGGCGCCGGCAGCGTGTTGAAGCTCGATTGGCAATTCCGCTGCAGCATCCCGTTGCTGGGCGGCAAGATCGAAAAACTGATCGCCGAAGACGTCGAGCGCCGCACCGCCATGGATGCGCGCGTGTCGATCAAGCTGCTGGAAGCCTACGCATGAGCTTGAAGGCGATCCTCAAGCCGAGGCGTCTGCCGGTTCCCAAGGATCTCGCAAGCGTCACCACCCGAGATGCGTCGGCTGAAGTCGATCCGGCATCCGTCGATATGACGGCAGAGCAGGTCGAGCGAATCTGGAGCAACGTCGAACGCTTGTATCGAACCGGGCTTCAGTCGGCGATATCGCTGACGGTGCGCCGCAAGGGCCGGATCATCATTCGCCGCAGCATCGGCCACGCGCAGATCGGTACCGATCTCAAGCCCGGCTTGCTATGTACGCCTGAAACGCCGATCTGCTTGTTCTCGGCATCCAAGGCGATCACGGCGATGCTGGTGCACAAGCTGGTCGAGCAGCGTCATCTGCAGCTTGACGATCGCATCGCGCGCTTCATTCCCGAATATGGTGTGGAAGGCAAGGGCGCGACGACGGTGCGCCACTTGCTGGCACATCGAGCCGGTATCCCTCGCGTGCCAGCCGGCGCGACGCCCGAGATGCTGTTCGACTGGAACGACGTGGTGGCGCGCTTGTGCGCCGCCAAGCCGATCAATGCCACCGGTGACACGCAGAGCTACCACGCCATTACCGGCGGGTTCATTCTGGGCGAGCTGGCGCAGCGGGTATCCGGCGCTTCGCTTCCGGACTTGCTGCGCGACATCATTACCGAGCCTATGGGCCTGAAGACGATGAGCTTCGGTGTGCCGGTGGAGCGCCGGGCGCAGGCGGCGCTCAACTACCACACCGGGCTGCATCCGGTGTTTCCGCTGACGAGCTTCATTCAAAACGTGCTTGGCGCTTCGTTTGCCGAAGTCGTGCGGATATCCAACACGCCTGAGTTCATGTCGGCGTTGATTCCCGCCGGCAACATCTATGCGAACTCGGATGACGCGGGTGCGTTCTATCAGATGATGCTGCAGAACGGCGAGTACAACGGCAAGCAGATATTCAAGGCCGCGACGATCGCTGAAGCGATCCGGCCCGCGGGACCGATCCACATCGACCGCACGCTGCTGGTGCCGGTCCGCTTTAGTGCGGGCTTTGTACTTGGCGAGTGGCCGGTGGGTTTGTATGGACACAACTGCCGCAGTGCATACGGCCATCTCGGCTTTCTGTCGACGATCTGCTGGGCCGATCCGGCGCGTGATATTTCGGTGGGCTTCGTCAACAGCGGCAAGTCGGTTTCCGCCGATCAACTCGCGCCGGTGGCCTCCATCCTTGGGGGCATCAGCTCAGCCTGTCGTCCGGTTGCGCGCTCGCGTCGCGGTGTGAATTGAAACGACGCGCATCTGGCGCGTATCGGCAAGTCCGGATGCTTGCTCCAGTTCGCTCAGCGCTTCGCCGGCATGGACGGCCAAGCGCTGGGCGCTGGGTACGCTGTTGCGGCATGCAGTGAAACCCAGCGTCACTGTTTGCGCGTAACGCACCGCGGTGATCGACAGCGCTTGGCCGCGCAGCAGCAGGCCTTGAGGATAGACCCCGTCCAGTTCCGCGCCGTCGAGATAGCGCGGCTGTTGCGACAACGTCGTTTGATTGACGATCAGATTGAACAGCGGGGGCAGTCGGGTTGCGGTGCCGGTGGTCTGGGTCAGCACCAGCGGGGCGGCCATCAGTGCGTTGTACTGCTGCCGCGCCGCCTTCGACATTCGCCGTAAGTGGCGCATTCCAGCTCGATGTGACCGATTGATCGCGACAAGCCTGGCGATGGGGTCGTGCAGCTGGGTTTCGAGATCGACGATCAGTCCGCCGGTCTGACGATGCTCATCGATGCTCACGCGACGCAGTGCAACCAGTGATAGCGGGGGCAGTGCCTCCATCTCCAGCAGATACAGCCGCAGTGCGCCGCCAATCGTCGCCATGACGACGTCATCGACGGCAACGTGGCAGGTTTTTGCCAGCCGCTCGAGTCGGTCCAGTGCAAAGGTCTGCGTCGCAAATCGTCTCTGGCTGCCCGTCATGCCGTTGAGGGCCGTACTCGGCGCCTTGAACAAGCCGCTGATGCTGCCGTTCGGATATTCCTGCGTGGCGCGCGCCAAGCAGTGGTAGAGCTCTGGAACCGCGCGCAACTGCGCGCGCACGCCCTTCAAGGCGCTGAGCGCCGCGTGCACAGGAGACGTGATGATCGAACGCTGCGGCCAAGGCTGGGCCGCGGCCCACGGCGGCGGCTGATGTTCGTTCGAGTCGTCGACGGACATCCACCGATGCAGCAGATCCCGGCACTGTTCGTCGTTCGCGACCGCGCGGTGAAGCTTGAGATAAACGGCGAAACGACCTTGCGGGAGGCCTTCGATGACGTGGCATTCCCACGGTGGGCGCCGCAAGTCCAGTGGGTGCGAGTGCAGGCGTGATATCAGCACGCCGAGTTCCCGCTCACCGCCAGGGTGGGGCAGGGCCGAGTGGCGCAGGTGGTAGTCGAGGTCGATGTGCGTCGCCGTCCGTCCCGGCCTGATGATTCGGCCGATCGCGGTGGCGGGCAGTACGACATTGAACGGCGCCACGCTGGGGGGATAGCTGCGCCAACGCGCGACACGTTGCTGCAGCGCGCTCTCGGATGAAGCGTCGTTGGTCCGAAACGTCAGCAGCATGCCGACATGCATCGGTGTATCGATGGATTCCATGCCGAGCAGGCAGGCGTCGAGCAGGCTGAAGCGCTTCATCGGTTGCCGATGCCCTTCGAATGAGATGTCAGGCGCGAAGCCTACACCGGCAGCGGCGGCTCGAGGCGAGTCACTTGCGCGGCACGCCGTGATGATGGTGCCTTGCGAAGGAGCAGGCCGTAGAGGTCGACCTGCTGAAAAGATGGCGTTCCCACGGGGATTCGAACCCCGGTTACATCCGTGAAAGGGACGTGTCCTAGGCCTCTAGACGATGGGAACGTCGTTGAAAACTTTGGTGGAGCTAGTCGGGATCGAACCGACGACCTCCTGCATGCCATGCAGGCGCTCTCCCAGCTGAGCTATAGCCCCGTTTCCGAGGGCGCGCAGTATAGGCGAGCTTGTTTCGGAATCACAAGCGTTTTTTCAAACTTTTATTTCAGCCTGCTGTTGGCGGTTTCGATGGCGCCGCCGGGAACAATCCAGCCTTGATCGATGACGCGCAAATCGGTGTCGTAAAGCGTCGATAGTGCGGCCGAGGTGAGCACGTCGGCCGCCTTGCCTGAGCATTGAATGCGGCCCGTCTTGATCAGGGTGACATCGTCGGCATAGCAGCTCGCTTGATTCGGATCATGCAAGATCGCCAGCACGGCGCCGCCCTGGTCGACAAACTGCCGCAGTCGCCGAAGGCAGTGGTGCTGATGCGCAAGGTCGAGGTTCGCGGTCGGCTCGTCGAGCAGAAGATACGTCGTCGACGTTTCCTCGCCGCCGCTGAGTTGCGCCAGCACCCTCGCCAGTTGCGCACGTGCGCGCTCGCCGCCGGAAAGACTGGGATAGGCGCGGCTTGCCATCCCTGCAAGGCCCACCGAGTTCAGGCACTGCTCTACCAGTCGCGATTGCGCTTCGCCGGGCGCTTCGTCCCAGGGCAATCGCCCCAAGCGCACCACATCATCAACGCGCAGCGCAAAGCGCAGATTGTCGTGTTGCGGCAGTACCGCGCGTCGGCGTGCCAGCGCGGATAGCGGCCATGACGACAGTGCGACGCCGTCGAGCTGGGCTTTGCCTTCGTCTGGTTCACGGTCGCCGGCCAAGATCTGCAGCAGCGTCGACTTGCCGGCCCCGTTAGGGCCCAGCAGCGCGTGAAATCGCCGTGGACGCAGTTGTATCGATACATCGTCCAGTAGTCGACGACCGTCGCAACGCACGCCGACGTGAAGGGCTTCGAGCATCGCTACCAGCCCTCGACGCTGCCGCGATGCCGGAACAGCATCAGCAGAAAGAACGGGGCGCCGATTGCTGCCGTCAGGATTCCGATCGGCAGCTCCTGCGGTGCCAGCAGCGTGCGCGATACAAGGTCGGCTGCGCTCATCAAGACGGCGCCGGCGAGCGCGGCCGCGGGCAACAGCGCTTGATGTCCCGGTCCCAGACGCATCCGGACCCAATGCGGTGCGAGCAGCCCGACAAATCCGATCAGCCCCGCCAGCGCGACGCAGCAGGCCACCGCCAGCACGATCGCCAACAACACGGATCGCTTGAGTCGCTCGACGTTCACGCCGAGATGACGAGCTTCGGCTTCGCCCAACAGCAGCGCATCCAATGCCTGAGATTGGCGTGGAAGCCAGATCAGCGCGCCGACGACCAGCGGTGCCGTCAGTGCGATCTCGGTCCAGCCCGCCTTCGACAGCGAGCCGTACATCCAAAAGCTGATGTTGCGCAGCGAGGCCGGATCAGCAACCGACAACAAAAATCCGATGCCGGCGGCTGCCAGCGCGTTGGTCGCCAGGCCCGCCAGAAGCAAGGTCGTGACGCGCGTGGCGCCGTCGATCCGAGCGATGCGCGCTGCAATCGCGGCTGCCAGTAGGCCCCCGACGAAGGCGCTGGCTGGTGTGGCAATCGCTTGGGCCCACGGTGCCAATGCTGGGAGGGCGACGATCGCCGCTGCAGCCGCCAGCGCCGCGCCGCTGGCCACGCCAACCAAGCCGGGATCGGCCAATGGATTGCGGAACAGGCCCTGCATGGCCGCCCCAGACTGCGCCAGGCTGGCGCCGATCATCAGCGCCAGCACCACGCGGGGCAGGCGCAGATCGACGATGGTCGCGACCGTAAACGGATCGGGCGCTGCCGCCATTGGCAGACCGATGGCCGACAGCAAGCTCTGCAAAATGTGAAGCGGGGGCAGAGCGATGCTGCCCCAACACAGCCCGAGCATTGCAAGCGCCGCAGCCAGAATGGCGAGCAGCGCCGTCAGCCGTCGGGATGAATGCGATCTAGCAGCGGGGAAGGGCATGCCGCCCATTGTGCATGAGCGCGCCGCCCTGCCGTCGCCGGCTTTATTTGTTCAAGATCAGCTTGTCGTTCCGTGTCAGCCGCAGCCGGTATTCCTGGCCTTGGTGCTCGATGATCAACTCGTGGGTGCCTCGAAACAGATCCTGGCTGTTGAGGCGCGGCTGATGAGTCGAGCGCGAGACCGGTTGCGGGCGGCTGCGCAAGTGCATCGTCACGGTGGGGCTGATCGGGGTCATCGCTATCTCCTGGGGTGAAGCCGTGGTGCCGTCATGGCGATTCAAATGATAATGATTCTCGTTACAGAGTCAAATCGTCGATCGTTGTCGGTTCTTCGACGTGGATGGGACGATGGCGGCGCTTGCCGCGACGGCCCGATGCGCGGCGCTGGTATACTCGCCAGCCCGCGTCGGTAGTGCTGGCGAAAGTGGCGGAATTGGTAGACGCCCAGGATTTAGGTTCCTGTGCCGCAAGGCGTGCGAGTTCGAGTCTCGCCTTTCGCACCAGATACGCGGTCACCAATGCTTTGACGTCGCATCCCGCTGTCAAGAAAACATAACCAAAACAGGGCCCTTGCTTTGGGTCCGCGACCCTCTCAACGATCTAAGAGTCATTCTTCAATGGAAGTCCAGCTCGAAGCCCCTGGTGGTCTGCTCCGCCAGCTCAAAGTTCGCATCCCTGCCGAAAACGTTGCCAAGGCGGTCGATCAGCGCCTGAAGCAGCTGTCGGCGCGGGCCAAGATTCCCGGCTTTCGCCCGGGCAAGGCGCCGTTCAAGGTGATTCAGCAGCAGTACGGCGCCAGCGCGCGCCTCGACGCCGTCAGCGATCTGGTTCAGAAGAGCTATCCCGAGGCGCTCAGCAAGGCCGGTGTAAGCCCTGCCGGAATGCCCAAGATTGACGTCACCGCCGAGACCGAAGGCCAGCCGCTGGAATACGTGGCCAGCTTCGAGGTTTATCCCGAGATCGTGCTGCAGGGCTTGGATAAGCTGCAGATCGAAAAGCCCGTGGTGCTGATCCAGGATGCGGACATCGACAAGCTCGTGGACAACCTGCGCAAGGGTCGTCGGGAGCTCGAAGTGGTCGATCGCGCGGCGGCTGCCGGCGATCAGGTCAGCATCGACTTCGACGGCAAGCTCGACGGTGTGCCGTTCCAGGGTGGCAAGGGCGAGAAGGTCGAGTTCGAGATCGGTGCCGGCCAGTTCCTGCCCGACCTTGAGAACGGCATCGTCGGTCATGCTGCCGGCGACAGCTTCACCGTGCCGGTCAACTTCCCGGAGGACTACCGTTCCGAGGAGCTCAAGGGCAAGACCGCGCACTTCGACGTGGTGCTGCATCAGGTCAAGGGCGTCAAGTTGCCGGCCGTCGACGATGCCGACTTCCTGAAGGCGCACAACGTCGCGACGGCGGACGAACTCCGCGACAAGGGCAAGACCGCCTTGGAGAACGAGCGCGAAAAGGCGATCCGCGGTCGTCTGAAGTCGCAGGCTCTTGAGCAGTTGCTGGCCCAGAACCCGATCGATGTGCCGAGTGCGCTGATTCAGCAGGAGATTCCCCGCCTGCGTGACGACGCGGCGCAACGCATGAACATGCGCAATCTGCCGCCCGAGAAGCGCGACGAACTGCTGCCGGCCGCACTGTTCGAGCAGACGGCCCGTCGTCGGGTGGCGCTGGGTTTGCTGATCGGCGAGGTGATCAAGCAGCTGAAGGTCGAGCTCGACCCGAGCCGAGTCGAGAAGGCATTGGACGAGCTGGCGGGTGATTACGAGCAGCCGGAAGAGGTCAAGCAGTACTATCGGAGCAATGCGCAGATGATGCAGGGTCTTCGCGCCGTGGTGCTGGAAGATCAGGTGGTCGAGCGCTTGCTGGCGGGTGTCACGCCCAGCGAAACGCCGATGAGCCTGGAACAGCTATTGAATCCCCAGGCGCAGGCCTGAACTTCAGTTTTCGTCCATTCGTCCGCAAACCACACATGACCGCCGACTCCAACTCGATAATCAGCCGTGCCTCGGGCCTCGTACCGATGGTGGTCGAACAGACCGCCCGTGGTGAGCGCGCCTATGACATTTTCTCGCGGCTGCTCAAGGAGCGGGTGGTTTTCATCGTGGGCCCGATCGACGACTACGTCGCCAATCTCGCTGTGGCACAGCTGCTGTTCCTTGAATCCGAAAACCCGGACAAGGACATCCATCTGTACATCAACTCGCCGGGCGGCGTGATCACCGCGGGAATGGCGATCTACGACACGATGCGCTTCATCAAGCCGGACATCGCGACGATGTGCATCGGTCAGGCGGCCAGCATGGGCGCATTCCTGCTGTCGGCCGGGGCCAAGGGCAAGCGCTACTCGCTGCCCCATTCCCGGATCATGATCCATCAGCCCTCGGGCGGGGCACAGGGCGCAGCAGCCGACATCGAAATTCAGGCGGCCGAAATCCTGTACTTGCGCGAGCGGCTCAATGCCTTGTTGGCCGATCACACCGGCCAGCCGGTGGAGCGGGTCGAGCGCGACGTCGAGCGTGATTACTTCATGAGCGCGGAGCAGGCCCGTGAATACGGGCTGATCGACCGCATCCTGGAAACCCGGGCGAGCCCGGTTCCGGCTCCCTAGCAGCAGATTTTTCGCAATTTTGCGATTGATAGGGGCCGTGATATATCTACGGCCACTCCGGCTAACCGCAGTTGATATCGCCGGCACGAGGACATAACGAGATGAGTGGAGATTTGCGCGGCGGCACGCACAACGGACGGGTGCTGTATTGCTCGTTCTGCGGCAAGAGCGAACATGAAGTTCGCAAGCTGATCGCGGGCCCGTCGGTCTACATCTGCGACGAATGCGTTGATCTGTGCAACGACATTATTCGCGAGGAGGTCCACGCCAAACCGCAGACCAAGGGCTTGCCCAAGCCGCAAGAAATCCGTGCCGTCCTCGACGAATACGTGATCGGCCAGGACCAAGCCAAGAAAGTGCTGTCCGTCGCGGTCTACAACCATTACAAGCGCCTGTCGGTTAAAGGTTCGACCGACGGTGTCGAGTTGGCCAAGTCGAACATTCTGCTGATCGGTCCGACCGGCTCAGGTAAGACCTTGCTGGCGGAGACGCTGGCTCGTTTGCTCGATGTGCCGTTTGCGATTGCTGATGCCACGACGCTAACCGAAGCCGGCTACGTTGGCGAGGACGTCGAGAACATCATCCAGCGCCTGCTGCAGAAGTGCGACTACGATATCGAGAAGGCGCAGCGCGGTATCGTCTACATCGACGAGATCGACAAGATCGCCCGCAAGAGCGAAAACCCGTCGATTACCCGTGATGTCTCCGGTGAAGGTGTGCAGCAGGCACTGTTGAAGCTGATCGAAGGCACGATCGCTCAGGTTCCTCCGCAAGGCGGCCGCAAGCATCCTCAGCAGGAATTCCTTCAGGTCAACACTGCCGGCATTCTGTTCATCTGCGGCGGTGCGTTTGCAGGCCTCGAGCGCGTGATCCAACAGCGTACCGAGAAGACCGGCATCGGCTTCTCGGCCGAAGTTCGCTCGCAGAAAGACACGATGCAGATCAACAAGGTGCTGTCGGTGCTTGAGCCCGACGACCTGATCCGCTTCGGCTTGATCCCGGAATTCGTCGGACGTCTGCCCGTTGCCGCGGTACTTGAAGAACTCGACGAAGCTTCGTTGATGTCGATTCTCAAGGAGCCGAAGAACGCATTGGTCAAGCAGTACGCCAAGTTGTTCCAGATGGAAGGATGCCAACTCGAACTGCGCGAGGATGCGCTCCGTGCCGTCGCGCGCAAGGCCAAGGAGCGTCGCACCGGCGCCCGTGGCTTGAGGACCATCCTCGAGAACATCCTGCTTGACGTCATGTATGACCTGCCGTCGATGCAGAATGTGTCGAAAGTGGTCGTCGACGAGGCGGTGGCCAAGGGCGAGGCCAAGCCTTTCATCGTCTACGAAAACGTCGAGTCGCGGCGCGAGGTCAAGAACAGCGCCTGATGGTTTCGGTGCCGACGATGCAAACTCAACGCCCCGCTCGTCGGGGCGTTTTCATGTCGGCCGCAGGGAAGCGCCGGTGTTCCGCTCGCTGCCTTGAAAAGGCAGCGAGGCGGCCTCATCTGCAGTAATCTGCCCAGAAGTCTCAACAACCGAGAAATCACGTGGAAGCCTCCCAAGATCGTCTCGCTCCCGTACTGCCACTGCGCGACGTCGTCGTTTATCCGCATATGGCGATCCCGCTGTTCGTCGGCCGCGAGAAGTCGATTCGTGCGCTCTCGGCGGCAATGCAGGATGACAAGCGTATTTTGTTGGTCGCCCAGCGCACAGCTGACACCGATGACCCCGGTGCCGACGACATCTACCGCGTCGGTACGCTGGCCAGCATCCTGCAAATGCTGAAGCTGCCGGATGGGACGGTGAAGGTGCTTGTCGAGGGCGTGCAGCGAGCGCAGATCTTCCGTCTTGAAATGGACGGCAGTTACGTGGTGGCCGAGTGCAAGCCGCTGCCGGTCGATGAGATCCCGCCAGGAACCAAGGAAGTCGACGCCTTGGTCCGTTCGACGCTGTCTCAGTTCGAGCAGTACATCAAGCTCAACAAGAAGGTGCCGGCCGAGTTGCTGCCGTCGCTGGCGAGCATGGATGCGCCGGGTCGCTTGGCCGACACGGTTGCCGCACATCTGAATCTGAAGCTTGAAGACAAGCAGGCGGTGCTGGAGATCGACGATCCGCACGCGCGTCTCGAACACGTGTTCGCGCAGCTCGAATCCGAAATCGACGTGCTGCAGATCGAGAAGAAGATCCGCGGTCGCGTGAAGTCGCAGATGGAAAAGAATCAGCGCGAGTACTACCTCAACGAGCAGATGAAGGCGATTCAGAAAGAGCTCGGTGAAGGGGAGGACGCGCCGAACGAACAAGAAGAGTACGCGCGCAAGATTGAAAAGAGCGGCATGCCCAAGGAGGCGCGCGCCAAGGCTCGTACCGAGCTCAACAAGCTCAAGATGATGCCGCCGATGTCGGCCGAGGCCACGGTCGTCCGCAACTACCTCGATCACCTGACCACGGTGCCGTGGAAGAAGACGACCAAGGCGCGGATCGATCTGAATGTGGCACAAGCCAAGCTCGATGAAGACCATCACGGCTTGGAGAAGGTCAAGGAGCGCATCCTTGAATATCTCGCGGTGCAGGCGCGCGTTAAAAAGCTGCGCGGTCCGATTTTATGCCTCGTCGGTCCGCCCGGTGTCGGCAAGACGAGCCTCGGCCGTTCGATCGCCGAGGCGGTCAACCGCAAGTTCGTGCGCATGTCGCTAGGCGGCGTTCGTGATGAGGCCGAGATTCGTGGCCATCGCCGTACGTACATCGGCGCCATGCCGGGCAAGATCGTTCAGAACCTGTCCAAGGTGGGTGTCAAGAACCCGCTGTTTCTGCTCGACGAAATCGACAAGATGAGCATGGACTTCCGCGGCGACCCCTCGTCGGCCTTGCTCGAGGTGCTCGATCCCGAGCAAAACTCCACGTTCAACGATCACTATCTGGACGTCGATCTTGACCTGTCCGACGTGATGTTCGTGGCCACGGCGAATACCTTGAACATCCCGGGCCCGCTGCTGGACCGGATGGAGGTGATCCGTCTGTCCGGCTACACCGAGGACGAAAAGCTCAATATCGCCAAGCAGTACCTGATCCCGAAACAGTTGAAGAACAACGGGGTCAAGAAGGAAGGCGAACTCGAGATCAGCGACGCCGCGATCAGGGGCGTCGTGCGTCACTACACGCGCGAAGCCGGCGTTCGCAATTTGGAGCGCGAGATCAGCAAGATCGCGCGCAAGGTCGTCAAGGAGGTCTTGCTCAAGCCAAGCGACAAGGCGGTCAAGATCACCGACAAGAATCTGGACAAGTATCTTGGCGTGCAGCGCTTCCGCTTCGGCCGTGCCGAAGAGAAGAATCAAATCGGGCAGGTCACCGGCTTGGCATGGACCGAGGTCGGTGGCGAGTTGCTGTCGATCGAGGCGGCGCTATCGCCTGGCAAGGGCAAGCTGACGCAAACCGGCTCGCTCGGCAACGTGATGCAGGAATCGATACAAGCGGCATTGACCGTGGTCCGTTCGCGGGCGCGCGCACTGGGTATCGATCCGGCTTTCCATCAGTCCAACGACATCCATGTTCACGTCCCCGAAGGCGCAACGCCGAAAGACGGGCCCAGTGCGGGTGTGGCCATGTGCACTGCGATGGTCTCGGCCTTGACCGATATCCCGGTGAGAGCCGATGTCGCGATGACCGGTGAGATCACCTTGCGCGGCGAAGTACTTCCGATCGGCGGATTGAAGGAAAAGCTGCTGGCGGCGCAGCGTGGCGGCATTCGGACTGTTGTCATTCCGCAAGAAAACACCAAGGATCTTGCCGACATCCCCGCCAACATCCGCAAGGAGCTCCGAATCGAGCCGGTTCGCTGGATCGAGGACGTGCTGAAGATCGCTCTTGAAACGATGCCGGAGCCCAAGCCGGCGGAAGCGCCAGCGCAGGTTCCTGCCGCCGCCGCAGAGGCCGTGCGACCGCATTAGCAAGCCCTGATGGTGGCGCCCAAAAGCGCCGCAGTGGCCAAGTGCCTCTGCGGCGTTTTTTTGCTGTCGTTCCGCAGCGTATTGAGTTGTTTTTGCGTTGACGCCGATCTCGGCCGGTTGCTATAAAAGTCACCGAGTCGCAGCGCGCACACTGCCTCGCAAGCCACGATAGGGTCGTGGTTGCGGCATCTCATTCTAACGAGCACTGCCTCAGTCCCCGTTTTCATGGTCGTCCTACGACGGTCGCGTGCGCGCTCGTGTCGTCATACTTTCAGGAAGTGGTAATGAATAAAGCAGAATTGATTCAGGCGATCGCCGACAAGGCCGACCTGAGCAAAGCCGACGCCGGGCGCGCCATCGATGCGTTCATCCAAGTGGTCGGCAAGGCACTCAAGAAGAAGGACAAGGTGGCACTGGTCGGCTTCGGCACGTTCCAGGTTCGCGAGCGTGCTGCGCGGGCAGGTCGGAATCCGAAGACCGGAGCCGTGCTCAAAATCAAGGCCAGCAAAACGCCATCATTTAAAGCTGGCAAAGCGCTTAAAGATGCTATAAAGTAGCGGACTCAGTGGGGCGCTAATGTTGTTTCGAGGTTCGAGACATCATCGGTACCGGTTTTCCTACGACAAGTAGCTTCGGGGTGCTTAGCTCAGCTGGTAGAGCGTCGCCCTTACAAGGCGAATGTCGGCGGTTCGAGCCCGTCAGCACCCACCAAAAACAGTGGAGCGGTAGTTCAGTTGGTTAGAATATCGGCCTGTCACGCCGAGGGTCGCGGGTTCGAGTCCCGTCCGCTCCGCCACTCGTTTTAACAAAGGGGCACCTCGCAAGGGTGCCTTTTTTGTTTTGCGCGTCGCAAAAGACGCATTCATTTAGCCTGAAGACGAACTGCCCATGCTGCAATCCATTCGCGATCGCTTGTCCGGCCCCATCGTTTGGTTCGTGATTGGCCTGATCTGTATTCCGTTCGCGTTCTGGGGGATCGAATCGTTCCGTGGCGGGTCGGCTGACCCAGTCGTCGCAACCGTCGGCGACCACGACATTACACAGGCCGAGTTCCGCCAAGGTTATGAGCAGCGCTACCAGCAGCTGCAGCAGATGCTGGGCGAAAACTTCAACCCGGGCATTATCGACCAGGCGCGGTTTCGCCAGAACGTGCTCGACGACATGATTCAGGAGCAGTTGCTGCGCCAGTACGTACAGAAGGCGGGCTACCGTGCCAGTGATGCCGCTGTCTTCAACTATCTGAGCAGCGTCCCGGCATTTCAGCAGGACGGCAAGTTTTCGGCGCAGCAGTACCGTGACTTGTTGCAACGTCGCGGCTTGCAGCCGCAGCGCTTTGAAAGCCAGCTGCGTGAGTCACTGGTCATCGATCAACTCCGGGAGGCGATCGCCGAGTCGGCGTTCGTGACCGATGACGAGGCTTTGCTGTCCCGTCGGATCGCCGGGCAGACGCGCGACGTCGGCTTGGCCGTGCTGCCATTGGCTGCATTCCAGCGCGACGCTCAAGTGACCGATGCCGAGATCGCAGAACGCTACGAGGCTAACAAGTCCGCCTACATGGCGCCGGAGCGGCTGCGCATTGCCTATGTCGACTTGGCCCTCGACAAGCTGCCGAAAGCCGAAAATCCCGGCGAAGCGGTGCTCAAGGTTGCGTATGACGCCGAGAAGGATTCCCGCTTCACCAGCAGTGAAGAACGCCGTGCCAGCCATTTGCTGATTGCGTTTAACGCAGATAAAAGCGCGTCGAAGGCGCGCATCGAGAAACTGGCCGAGCAGATCAAGGCCGGCGCGAGCTTCGCTGATCTGACCAAGCAGAACTCGGACGACACCGGCTCGAAGGCGAGCGGGGGCGATCTGGGCTACATCAAGCGCGGCATGATGACCAAGAGCTTTGAAGACGCGTTGTTTTCGCTGAAGGCTGCCGGCGAGATCAGTGGTGTCGTGGAAACCGAGTTTGGCTTCCACTTGATCAAGCTCGACGAACTGAAGACGCCGACGGTGCGCTCGTTCGAAGACCCGGCGGTGCAGGCTGAACTGCTCGACGTCTATCAGGCTCGCGAAACGCAGAAGCGCTTTCAGGAACTGTCCGACAAGCTGGAGCAACTCGCGTTCGAGAATCCGACCTCGCTGGAACCGGTTGCTCAGGCGCTCGGGCTCAAGGTCGAGAGCAGCGATTGGTTCACCCGTGCCGGCGGCAGCGGTCTTCTCGCCGAAGACGCGGTCAAGACCGCTGCATTCTCGGCTGAAGTGCTGACCGACAACGAGAACAGCAAGCCGCTCGCCGTCGGCGCCGGCCGCGTCGTGGTGCTGCGCAAGAGTGAATATGAAGCGCCGCGTCAGCGTGCTTTGACCGAAGTCCGAGATGGTATTGCCGCCGAACTGCAGCTGGCCAAGGCCAAGGCCGCCGCGGCTGCCAAGGCGACGCAACTGGTCGAAGCTCTGAAGCAGGGCCAGTCCTTGGATACCGCTGCTGGCGCCCATGGTGCTGAACTCAAGCCCGATGCCGTGTTGACGCGCAACGCGACGCAGCCCGAGCGCGTGATTGTCGACACCGCGTTCAAGCTGCCGCGCCCGGTCGAAGGCAAGGTCAGCGCGGCGCAGTTGACGCTGGCTAATGGCGATCTGGCCGTGATCTTGCTGCGTAAGGTCGATGAGCCGACGACGGCGACGCTGGCGCCCACCGAAAGTGCGCAGTTGCGCGACGCCGTTGCCGGCGCCGAATATGCGGCGATGCGCAAAGCGCTCGAAAAGGAATTCAAGGTTGAAATCAAGAATCCGCCGGCTGACCCGAACGCTGCCGCTGCCGGCGAAGAGCCGGCACCTTAAGGTTCGCGACACCGGTCGCACCCGATGACGCGTCTGCCTGCGCTGCACTGGCAGATCGCCATCGCGCTGGTGCTGGCCGTCATCAGCGGCTGGTTGTTGGGTGACGTCCCGGCGTTTCTGACGTTTTGCGACTTTGCCGGCAAGATGTTCTTGAACGGCCTGAAGATGCTGGTCGTTCCGCTGGTGCTGTCGGCGATGATCGGCGGCATCGGCAATCTCAGCGAGTCGTCGGTGATCGGCCGCTACGGCCTGCGCACGCTGGCGTTCTACCTCGGCACCGGCACCATCGCGATCCTGACCGGGTTGCTGATGGTCAATCTGCTCCAGCCGGGCATCATCGAGGGCAAGCCCGCAGGGCCTTTGCTCGGCTTGGCGGCCGATACCGGCAAGGTACTCGACAGCGTCAAGGACAAGGGCGCCAGCGATATGCTCGCGGTGGTCGTCCGGCTCGTGCCTGAAAACGTGTTTGCTGCGGCGGCCTCGGGTGACATGCTCGGCTTGGTGCTGTTCGGCTTCATGTTCGGCTACTTCGTCTCGCGCCTGCCCAAGGAACTGCATCAGACCCAACGCGCGTTCTGGCAGGGCATCTACGAGGTGATGATCCGCATCGCCAAAGTCGTAATGGCATTCGCACCGTTGGGCGTGCTCGGCTTGGTAGCCCCGATCATCGCCAAGACCGGCTGGAGTGCCTTCCGGCCTTTGGCGTGGTTTTGTGTCGCTGTCCTCTGTGCGCTCGCCGTGCACTTGTTTATCACCTTGCCGCTGGTGCTCAAACTGATCTGCCGGGTGTCGCCGCTGCGGCATTTCCACGCAATGGCACCGGCGCTGCTGACGGCGTTCTCAACCAGTTCTTCTGCGGCCTCGCTGCCGGTGACGCTCGAAAGCCTGGAGAATCGTGCCGGTGTGCCGCGTCGTATTACCGGCTTCGTGTTGCCGATCGGGGCTAACGTCAACACGGATGGCACGGCGCTCTACGAGTGCGCTGCGGCGATGTTCATCGCCCAGGCCTACGGCCTGCCCTTGGACTTGCCGACGCAGTTCACCATCGTGCTGGCCGCGCTGCTGACCTCGATCGGCGTCGCCGGTATTCCGTCAGCCAGCCTGGTCGCCATCGCCCTGATCCTGACGTCAATCGGCCTCCCGCTGGAAGGCGTCGGCCTGATTTTGGCGGTGGACCGGGTGCTCGACATGTGCCGGACTGGCGTCAATGTATTCGGCGATTCCTGCGCCACGATCATGGTGGCCCGCCTCGAGGGCGAAGACGGCATTCTCGGTATGCCGTCGCTGAAGGGCCGAAAGCCGCTCGAAGGCTGAGGTGCCGCCGGGCGGACCGTCAGGTCCGCGACCATTCCTCCTACCGGCAGTGCCCATCGTCGCGACGCGACTTTTGCCGATAGAGCCCCCTGCTAGGCCTGCATAACCTCCGGTTCATTGCCGTTCTCGTTTGTCCGGAGAGTGCGATGTTCCAGTCCGAACCCGTTCGTACGCGCCGCTTGCTGTCCGCCCTGGTCGCGACCGTCATGGCTGTTGTGACGGCGCCGGCGCCTTCGTTTGCCGACGCAGGTCAGGCCGGCGATTCGCAGCGCTTGATCGTCAAGTTTCGCGAAGGTGCCGAGGTGTTTCGGTCGCGCCCAGAGGCGATCGCGCAGGGCCCCGAACGCGCGGCAGCACGCCGGAACTTGGCCGTCATCGGCCTGCGATCGACTTGGAGTGGTGCACAGGTGCTCGAACTCCGCGGGTCGTCGCTGACGCCCAGCGAGATGGAGTCGCTGCTCGACGAGATCCGCAGCGATCCCAACATCGAGTACGTCGAGCCCGACCGCCGGATGCGTGCCGATGCCGTTCCCAACGACCCGCGCTACAACGAGCAATGGGGTTTGTTCGATAACCGGGCTGGACTTCGGTTACCGACAGCCTGGGACCGCAGCCGTGGCGCCGGGGTCGTGGTCGCTGTGATCGACACGGGTGTGCGTCCTCATGCCGATCTCCGACCCAACCTGCTGCCCGGCTACGATTTCGTCAGCGACACCCAGTTCAGCAATGACGGTGACGGCCGCGATGCCGACGCCAGCGATCCCGGCGATTGGCGCCGGGCCAACGAATGCGAAGACGAGCCTGACGCGGCGGACAGCCGCTGGCACGGCACTCATGTCGCCGGAATCATTGCCGCGTTGACGGACAACGGCCAGGGCGTCGCCGGCGTCGCATCAGCCGCGCGGGTGCTGCCGGTTCGCGCGCTCGGTCGCTGCGGCGGTTTTACGTCCGACATCGCCGACGCGATCGCATGGGCCGGTGGGGTCAAGGTGGCGGGCGCGCCGCTGAACCCGACACCCGCCCGCGTCATTAACTTGTCGCTGGGCGGCGAGGGTAGCTGCGCCGCGACCACACAGACGGCCATCGACAGTGTCCGTGCTCGCGGCTCGGTGGTTGTCGTGTCTGCGGGCAACGAGTCGGGAGATGCCGCTCGGTACAGCCCGGGCAACTGCAAGGGGGTGGTCGTCGTCACCGCGGTATCGCGCAGCGGTGTGCGCGCGCGCTACGCCAACACCGGCTCGGTCGTGGATCTGGCGGCGCCCGGTGGCGATGCCAGCGCATCCGAGCCCTCGGCCATTGTGTCGACCTACAACGCGGGAAGCACCACGCCCGGTGTCGATAGCTATGCGTACTTCGAGGGTACCTCGATGGCGGCGCCGCACGTGGCCGGGCTTGCGGCGCTGATGCTCTCCATACACCCCAGCTTGAGCGCGGACGGCGTGGAGTCGATGCTCAAGTCGAGCGTGCGTCCGTTCCCGAGCGCTTGTTCCGGTTGCGGTGCGGGTCTTGCCGATGGGCCGACAGCGGTGGCATCGGCGCTGGCCGCGCTGCCCCCACCAACGCTGCCAAGCCCGCCGCTGCCGACCCCTTCGCCAACGCCGACACCCGAAGTCCCACCGGCAGCCAGCCCGCGCGAGTTGCAGAACGACGGCCTTGTGACTGCACTTGGTGCGGAAGCCGGCAGCTCGCTGAGCTACACGCTGAGCGTTCCGGCCGGTGTCGACGAAGTGAGCTTCACCATTGCCGGCGGTGTCGGCAACGCGGATCTCTACGTTCGCTTGGGCGCCAAGCCCGATGAGACGACATTCGATTGCCGGTCGCAAAACACGCAGAACGCAGACAGCTGCACGCTGACTTGGCCGCGGCCCGGCGTGTACTACGTCTTGCTGAAAGCAACCCGCGGCTTTTCGGGCGTATCACTCAGCGCGCGCTACACGATGGCGTCGACCCAGTGCCCCGCCGGGTATGACAAAGCCAGCGGTAGCCTCACACCGGGGGCGACGGCGTTCTACCCCGATGGTGACGGCTATGTCGATCGCGCCGGCAGCCTGCATCGTGCCGAGCTTGCCGCACCCGCTTCGACCGACTTCGATCTGTATCTGCAACGTCGAGACGAGGCGGGCCAGTGGGTGATCGTGGCGACCGCCAACGGCATCGAGGGAAGCGAGTCCGTTGAGTACGACGGCGCGCCAGGCACTTATCGCTGGCGCGTCGTCTCCTACCTCGGCGGCGGCAAGCTGAATCTTTGCGTACGCCGCCCGTGATCGGGCGGCGTACTGTCTGACTTACGGCGTCAGCCCTGCCTTGAAGCGATAGGCCATGCCCGCCGCAATCGTGCTGGTATCGTCGCCCGAATCAAGCGAGACCAAGCGCCCGGCGACGTAGGTCGTCAGGTTTTCGAACACTTCATAGAAGGCACCGGCGGTAAAGCCATCGCCATCGATGCCGTCGGGGTTGATGGTCGCGTTGGGCACGACGTCATCGAGCAGGCCGTAGCTCAATGCCAGCCGAAGCTTCGGCACCACGGCGTACGTTGCCGACAGCATCATGTACTTCCGGGCGTCGGCTTCGCCTTCGACGTCGATCTGCTCAAACGAGGCGCCCAGGCTCAGCGCATCGAGCGTATAGGCGCCGTAGACGCGCACCGCTTCCGACTGAGCCGGCTTGTTGACGCCGAAGACGACGTTCGCATCGGCGCCGACGATGTTGTTGACGATGGAATTGATGTCGAGATATTCCACGCCCACCGCAAACCCTCTGTCGGCGTCCTGGTACAGCAGGCCGGCAGCGTAGTCGTCGTGGTCATTGGTGCCCGGGATTGCGGCTGCCTGAGCGTCGCCGTTGTCGTTCAAATAGGCCGCCGCGTGGAAGCTCAAGCCATGCAGAACCGGTGCTTCATAGGCCACCGTGTTGCTGACGAAGCCATTGCTCAGGTTCGACAAGCCATAGCCGCCGCCTTCGTTGGCAAACTGCCCGTTGAAGCCGGCCGTCGACGTGTCATAGAACGGATCGATCTTCTGCGCCGCCTGCTTGTAGAACGTCGAACGGCGGCCATAGGACACCGTGCCGTAACGCGTGCCAATGCCGCCGAAGAACTCGCGAACGAAGTCCTGCTGCTCGGTGTTGACGCTGGCACTGTTGAAGCGGTCCAAGCCACGCTCGTAGACGACAAAGCCGCTGTAACCATCTTCGCTGGCCTGAGCGCGCAAGCGCACCGAGGAGGCGTTGTTTTCGGCGTCGGTGTCGGTGCCGCTGACGTCGCCGTCGAACTGGCTGATCGAATATGCGAACACACCGCTGACGGTGGCCTGCGTGTCGACGGCCTGTGCCATCGGGGTCAGCGACAGCATCGTCGTTGCGAGCAGCGCCTTATGGGTCGTTGAAGGGTTCAAGCGGTTCTCCAGAGTGCGTCCGTTTTTGGACGTTGGAGTTACGGCGCTCGCGTAGATCAGGATTCGTCGGCACAAAAAAAGCCCGCTGGTATCAGCGGGCTGGATGTGGTCGCAGGGCTTGCGCTACCGCGAGCTCAACGGCTGCCGGTCACTCGATGAGGTGGGCGATCGGCACCACGGGATCGACGTCGGCATCGTAGTCGACGCCAGCGACGTCGAATCCGAACAAGCGCAAAAACTCGTGACGATAGCCGGCAAAGTCGGTCATCGATTCGATCGTGTCGTTCTCGATGATCTTCCAGCTGTCTTCGACCTGCTTCTGTACGTCCAGGTCGAGCTCTTTGTAATCGGTGCGGATGCGCCCTTCGGCATCGAGCGTCGGCGTCGTGCTGTACAGATTGTCCCGATACAGCGACAGAATCTGCTCAATGCAGCCCTCGTGCGTGCCGCGCTGTTTCATGACCTTGAACAGCATGGCCAAGTACAGCGGCATCACCGGGATCGCCGAGCTGGCTTGGGTGACGACGGCCTTAAGCACGGCGACCCGCGCATCGCCCCCACCGACGGCGAGCTTGCGGCGGATGTCGAGGACCTTTTTGTCCAGGTCCTGCTTGGCGGCGCCGATCGTGCCGTTCCAGTAAATCGCGCGTGTCACCTGCTCGCCGACATAGGTGAACGCGGACGTCTTGGCTCCGGGCGCCAACACGCCGGCCTCGTCGAGCGCGTCGATCCACATCTGCCAGTCTTCACCGCCCATCACGGCGACGGTATCGTCGATTTCCTGCTGCGTGGCCGGTTCGAGCGTCACGCTCTTGATGACGACCTTGTCCGTGTCCAGCGCGCGCTGCGTCAGTGGCTGGCCAATCGGCTTGAGCGTCGAGCTGTAAACGACACCCGTGCGCGGGTGTTTGCGGCGTGGTGAGGCCAGGCTGTAAATCACCAGATCAACCTGACCGAGATCCTGGCGGATCACGTCGATCGTCTTCTGCTTGATCTCGTCCGAAAATGCATCACCGTTGATGCTTTTGGCGTAAAGCCCCTGCGCCTCGGCAAACTGGTGGAATGCAGCAGAGTTGTACCACCCGGCGCTGCCGACGCGGTCGGCTTCACCGCCGCGTTCGAAGAACAGTCCGAGTGTCGAGGCACCGTAGCCGAAGGCAGCCGTGATTCGCGCGGCCAGTCCGTAGCCGGTGGACGCCCCGATCACCAAAACCTTCTTCGGGCCGTCGGTCCGCACGCCGTGGCGGCGGACGTAGTCGATCTGCTCGCGGACGTTGGCCTTGCAGCCTTCCGGATGCGCCGTGACACACATGAAGCCGCGGATGCGAGGTTTGATGATCATCGTATTCGTATGGTTCGGTTGCGCTCAGCAGGAGCATTGACGCTAGGCGCCCTGCGAAGAGGGACGCCTAGCGTACGGCCGGCGACGCAATAAATCCGCCATCGCGCCGCCTGCGGGCGGATCAGGCCGGGAACAGGTAGATCGGATAGTTCGGATACGTAAAGGTCGGGACGGCCTTTGCACCGAAGTTGAGCAGCTTGACGCGCGCGATGATCCGCTCTTCGAGCTCGGCGTCGCCCAGCTCGCTCGACACCAGCCGGCAATCACTGACCGAACCATCCGGCGCGATCGTCAGGCTGACCACCATCTTGCCGCGGACGTCGGGCTTGTCGCGGAGCACGCGCTGGTAGATCGAGTAGAACGCGGCCTTGTTGCGGTCGAACGTCAACTGGATCTCATCCAGCGTGCGCGCGGCCACTGACTTGTCGCCGCTCTGGCCCGGCCGGGTCTTGTCCGGCCCGATACCGATCGGACTCTCGACCGTGGTGGTGCGACGCTGGCCCAGACCGGCACCCGCCTGTGACCGCCGGGTCTCGCCGGTTCCGGAGCCGGAGATGCCGCCCGAGCTTGCGGCCGCTGACTGTGCGATCGCGCCGCCGCCGGCCGTGCCGCCGCTGGCGCCAGTGCCGGCGCGCGCAGTGACCACGTCGCTGGACAAGGGACGTGCGGCATCAAGCCCCTGAAGCGAGTTGTCACGCAAGGCCTTGAGCTGATCGGCCATCGCCATCACGCCGGTCTGCGCCGCCTTGTCGCGCGCCGATGCCACCAACTGCTCCTTGGTCGGCTCCGGCTTGGCCACCGGCTCAGCCCTGGGCTTGGCCGGCTCCGGCTTTTTGACTTCCTGCGGCTTGGGTTCTTCAGGCTTGGGCGCGTCGTCTTCCGATGGCTTGGGCTCTTCGGTTTGATCGGCGACTTCGGCGTCCGGCAACAGGCTGACGTAGCGGCGCTCCAGCGTGTCGCCGCCCCCTCGTTCGAGGCCGGCGAAGTTCAGCAGTGGAATCACGATGGCCAGTATCAGGAACGCCAGCAGTGCAGCCCCGGCAACGCGCCGAAACCGCCGATCCGCTTCCTCGGCGAGTCCCCAGGCATCGACGCCGATGATGGCGCGGGTATCGACAGCGGCGGCGGTCATTCGCCCCCTCCCTTCTTTTCGACGACGGCCAGCGAGATGCGCGCGAATCGGGTATCCGAGCAGGTGGCCATGACCTTCTTGAGCAAGCTGTACGGGATCGACTTGTCAGCGACGATGTTGACCTCGCCCCGCGTCAGCCGGTTCTGCGTGTCGCCCTCGACCTGCATCAGCGGCGCCAGCAGCAGCGCTGACTTCAGAGCGGGCAGCAGCTTGACGTCAGCCTTCAGCGCCTGGGCCGTGGACATCACCGAGCGGTTGTCGACCAGGATGTCCTCGGCGGTGACGATGATCGTCACGGTCGGACGCGGCTGCTCCTTGATCACCGACTCGGGCAGCTTGATCGAGCGCGGCGAGGGGATCACCTCGACCACCAGCGCGTTGACCAGCAGGTAGAACACCAGGATGGCGAAGATGTCGATCAGCGAGACGATGTTGATCGCCACCGCGCCCTTCTTGCGGCGCACGGCCCGTTCGGTGCGGCGTTCGCGGCGACGCGAGCTCATGGCGCGGCCACCGCAGCATCGCCGATGGAGATCAGCGGATACAGCTCACGCGGCAAGCCGAGGTTGCGCGCCTCGGCCGGCGTCAGCCGCGCCGCTTCCATGACCTTGACCACGTCCTCATAGGAGACATTGGGCGAGACCAGCAGCGTGATCGCGTTTTCGTTCGGCGCGGCCTTCTTGGTTTCGACCAGCGTCTCGGACAAGGCCTGCAGGTTGTAG
>NZ_FQWZ01000010.1 GCF_900129825.1 Hydrocarboniphaga daqingensis
CCGCTCAATGTCGCGGCCAACTATGTTGATCGCATCTCCAAGGGCGACATCCCGCCGGCGATCACCGATAGTTACAACGGTGACTTCAATACGATCAAGAACAACCTGAATCGGGCGATCGACGCCGTCAACAAGATGGTCGACGACGCCGGCATTCTCGCCAAGGCCGCGGTTGAGGGGCGGCTCGCGACCCGCGCCGACGCGTCCAAGCACGAGGGTGATTTCCGCAAGATTGTCCAGGGCGTCAACGACACACTGGATGCCGTCATCGGTCCGCTCAATGTCGCGGCGAACTACGTCGACCGGATCTCCAAGGGTGATATCCCGCCGGCAATCACCGACAGCTACAACGGTGACTTCAACACGATTAAGAACAACCTGAATCGGGCGATCGACGCGGTCAACAAGATGGTCGCCGACGCCGGCATCCTCGCCAAGGCTGCGGTTGAAGGTCGCCTCGCGACCCGAGCCGACGCGACCAAGCACGAAGGCGACTTCCGCAAGATCGTTCAGGGTGTCAATGACACGCTGGATGCCGTCATCGGCCCGCTGAATGTTGCAGCGAACTACGTCGACCGGATCTCCAAGGGCGACATCCCGCCCGCAATCACCGACAGCTACAACGGCGACTTCAACACGATCAAGAACAACCTGAACCGGGCGATCGATGCCGTCAACAAGATGGTGGCCGACGCCGACGTGCTGGCCAAGGCGGCCGTCGAAGGCCGCCTGGCAACCCGAGCCGATGCCAGCAAGCACGAAGGCGACTTCCGCAAGATCGTCCAGGGCGTCAACGACACGCTGGATGCCGTCATCGGCCCGCTCAATGTGGCGGCCAACTATGTCGACCGGATCTCCAAGGGCGACATTCCGCCGGCGATCACCGACAGCTACAACGGCGATTTCAATACGATCAAGAACAACCTGAATCGTGCCATCGACGCCGTCAACAAGATGGTGGCTGATGCTGATGTGTTGGCCAAGGCGGCGATTGAGGGCCGGCTGTCGACCCGCGCCGACGCGTCGAAGCACGAGGGTGACTTCCGCAAGATTGTCCAGGGCGTCAACGACACGCTGGATGCCGTCATCGGCCCGCTCAATGTGGCGGCCAACTATGTTGACCGGATCTCGAAGGGCGACATCCCGCCGGCGATCACGGATAGCTACAACGGCGACTTCAACACGATCAAGAACAACCTGAATCGTGCAATCGATGCGGTCAACAAGATGGTTGGCGACGCCGGCATTCTCGCCAAGGCCGCGGTCGAAGGTCGGTTGTCGACCCGTGCCGATGCATCCAAGCACGAAGGCGACTTCCGCAAGATCGTGCAGGGCGTCAACGACACACTCGACGCGGTGATCGGCCCGCTCAATGTGGCGGCTAACTACGTCGATCGGATCTCGAAG
Source organism: Hydrocarboniphaga daqingensis (assembly GCF_900129825.1). Taxonomy (GTDB): domain Bacteria; phylum Pseudomonadota; class Gammaproteobacteria; order Nevskiales; family Nevskiaceae; genus Hydrocarboniphaga; species Hydrocarboniphaga daqingensis. The sequence continues at coordinate 1,408 of NZ_FQWZ01000010.1, forward strand.
GGCGATATCCCGCCGGCGATCACCGACAGCTACAACGGTGACTTCAATACGATCAAGAACAACTTGAATCGGGCGATCGACGCCGTCAACAAGATGGTGGCTGATGCTGATGTATTGGCCAAGGCGGCGGTCGAAGGGCGCCTTTCGACCCGAGCCGACGCGACCAAGCACGAAGGTGACTTCCGCAAGATCGTCCAGGGCGTCAACGACACACTGGATGCCGTCATTGGCCCGCTGAATGTTGCGGCGAACTACGTCGACCGGATCTCCAAGGGCGACATCCCGCCGGCGATCACCGACAGCTATAACGGAGACTTCAATACGATCAAGAGCAACCTGAATCGGGCCATCGACGCCGTCAACAAGATGGTCGATGACGCCGGCATCCTCGCCAAGGCGGCCGTCGAAGGTCGCCTCGCGACTCGAGCCGACGCGTCCAAGCACGAAGGCGACTTCCGCAAGATCGTCCAGGGCGTCAACGATACGCTGGATGCCGTCATCGGCCCGCTGAATGTTGCGGCGAACTACGTCGACCGGATCTCCAAGGGCGACATCCCGCCGGCGATCACCGACAGCTACAACGGCGACTTCAACACGATCAAGAACAACTTGAATCGGGCTATCGCAGCGGTCAACAAAATGGTCGATGACGCCGGCATTCTGGCCAAGGCGGCCGTCGAGGGGCAGCTGTCGACCCGCGCCGACGCGACCAAGCACGAAGGTGACTTCCGCAAGATCGTCCAGGGCGTCAACGATACGCTGGATGCCGTCATCGGCCCGCTCAACGTCGCCGCGAACTATGTCGATCGGATCTCGAAGGGCGACATCCCGACGAAGATCACCGACAACTACAACGGCGACTTCAACACGATCAAGAACAACCTCAACACGTGTATCGATGCGGTGAACATGCTGGTCGGTGACGCCGGTGTGCTGGCCAAGGCTGCAGTGGAGGGCAAGCTGGCCACACGTGCCGATGCTGCCAAGCACCAGGGTGACTTCCGCAAGATCGTCCAAGGCGTCAATGACACGCTGGATGCGGTCATCGGGCCGCTGAATGTTGCGGCGAACTACGTTGATCGCATCTCCAAGGGTGACATCCCCCCGGCGATCACCGACAGCTACAACGGTGACTTCAACACGATCAAGAACAACTTGAATCGGGCCATTGATGCGGTCAACAAGATGGTCGACGACGCCGGCGTGCTGGCCAAGGCAGCCGTCGAGGGTCGGCTGGCCACGCGAGCGGATGCCACCAAGCATGAAGGCGACTTCCGCCGGATCGTGCAAGGTGTCAACGACACGCTGGATGCGGTCATCGGGCCGTTGAATGTGGCTGCGACTTATGTCGACCGCATCTCGAAGGGCGATATCCCGACGCGGATCACCGACAGCTACAACGGCGACTTCAACACGATCAAGAACAACCTCAATACCTGCATCGACGCTGTCAATGCGCTGGTGGCCGACGCCGATATGCTGGCAAAGGCCGCCGTTGAGGGCAAGCTGGCGACCCGTGCCGACGCGACCAAGCATTCCGGCGACTTCCGTAAGATCGTGCAAGGTGTCAACGAGACACTCGATGCGGTCATCGGGCCGATCAACGAGATTCGCGGTGTCATGTCGGTCGTCGAGCAGGGCCGTCTGAGTCAGCGCGTTGAGCAGAACTTCAAGGGCGACCTGCAGGAGCTGCGCAACTCAATCAACAACACGCTCGCCGCCATCGTGGCGCCCATTAACGACGTCATGCGGGTGATGACAGCCGTTGCCAGTGGCGATCTGTCACAGACGGTAACCGTCGAGTGCCGCGGCGACATGATCCAGTTGCGTGAAGCGGTCGAGAGTACGGTCGGCCGACTGGCAACGACGGTCACCGATATTCTCGAATCATCGACGTCCCTCAGTGAGTCGATCCGTCAGGTGTCGAGCACGGCGCAGCAACTGTCTCAGGCGGCGAGCGAGCAGGCTGCCGGTGTCGAGCAGACCAGTTCGTCGATCGAAGAGATGTCAGCGTCCATTACGCAAAACACTGACAATTCCAAGGTCACCGACGGTATCGCATCCAAGGCTGCCAAGGAGGCCGTCGAAGGTGGGCAGTCGGTCGGCGCCACGGTCACGGCGATGAAGAGCATCGCGGAGAAGATCAGCATCATCGACGACATTGCCTATCAGACCAATCTGCTGGCGCTCAATGCTGCGATCGAGGCGGCTCGTGCCGGTGAGCATGGCAAGGGCTTCGCGGTCGTCGCAGCCGAGGTTCGCAAGCTGGCGGAGCGCAGCCAGGTGGCGGCGCAGGAAATCGGCGAAGTCGCCAAGAATAGCGTGTCGCTTGCTGAGAAGGCGGGCAAGCTGCTTGACGAGATGGTGCCGTCGATTCGTCGAACCTCCGATCTGGTACAGGAGATCACGGCTGCATCGCAGGAGCAGTCGGCCGGTGTCGGTCAGATTACCGCAGCGATGTCGCAGCTCAGTAAGACCACGCAGGTCAATGCGTCGTCTGCCGAAGAACTGGCCGCGACCGCCGATGAGATGAGCAACCAGTCGGCGCAGTTGCAGCAGCTGGTGTCGTTCTTCAAGGTCGACGACAAGCGTCCGGCACGGCAGATGCCGGTCATGCAGCAGCGGTCCAAGGTAACTCGGCTGTCGATGGCCGGACGCGGCAGCGCCGCGGTTGCCGTCAGCAGCAACGCTGAACCGGGCTTCGTCGAGTTCTAGGGAGATCGTCGTGAAAGAAGCCAGATCCAAGGTGCAGGCGGCGACGTCCGATCAGCAGCAGTATCTGACGTTCGTGCTCGGTGGCGAGATGTTCGCCATCGGCATCCTCGCCGTGAAGGAGATCATCGAGTACGGCGGCATGACCGCGGTACCGATGATGCCGGAGTCGATACGCGGCGTGATCAATCTGCGTGGCTCGGTGGTTCCGGTGGTCGACCTGGCGAGGTTGTTCGGGCGACCGTCGTCACCGATCACGCGACGGACTTGTAATGTCATCGTCGAGGTTGAGAGCGAAACCGGACGACAGGACGTGGGCGTCGTCGTCGACGCTGTCAGCGAAGTGCTCGAGATCCGGCAGGATGAGATCGAACCGCCACCGAGCTTCGGTGCGCGCCTGCGCACCGATTTCATGGTCGGTATGGGCAAAGTCGCCAACTCGTTCGTGATCCTGCTGAATGTCGACAAAATACTGGCGCTCGACGATCTCGACTCCGTGGCGGCGGCTGCTGCAGCGGCGATTGATGACGAAGGCGCGATTCCAGCGACACGCGACACTCACGAGCCCGCGATAGCCTGAATCAGGTCAGCGGCCCCGCGCATCCGTTTCGAAGCGGATGCGCGGCTCATTGCCCGGCACGCACGCACTGCGGCCAGGCAGCACAGCGGAGTACCTGTGACCTATCGCCTGATTCACTTGCCGCCACGCTGCAACCGTGTTGTCACGGTCAGCGGCGCTGGCGGCCGGATCACGGACATCATCTGCCACGACCGGGATGACGCGGCGTCATCGACCTTCGGTCGAGGCTGATCCGTGCCCGGTACCAACAAGCTAATTTACGAAAGTCCGGATCTATCGCCGTCCGAGTTCGAGCTGTTCCGCAAACTCATTTATCAGCGTGCTGGCATTGCCTTGTCGGACAACAAGAGTCTGCTGGTCAGCTCGCGTCTCGCGCGGCGGTTGCGCGGTCTGTCATTGCCGACGTTCCGCGATTATCACCGCCTGCTGCAACAGCCCGATCAAGCCGCCGAGTTGCAGACGGCGATCGATCTGCTGACGACCAACGAAACCTACTTCTTCCGCGAGAGCCGGCATTTTGATGTGATTGCCGATCATGCCCGCAATCACGGCAGGAGCCAGGGACCGTACCGGATCTGGAGCGCGGCTTGTTCCAGCGGCGAGGAGCCTTATGGGCTCGCAATGGTGCTGAACGAACGGCTCGGCGAGTCGGGCTGGGAGATTGTTGCCAGCGATCTGAGTGCGACGATGCTGGCCCGCGCTCGTGAAGCCCGCTACGACATTGCAGCGGCGCGGCAGATTCCGCCCGCCTATCTACGACGCTACTGTCTGAAGGGGACTGGGGCGTTCGATGACACCTTGTTGATCCAGCGCCATCTGCGATCGCGGGTCAGCTTCGACCAAGTCAATCTGAACGAAGCCTTGCCGCCACTGGGATTGTTTGACGCGATCCTGATCCGGAACGTCATGATCTACTTCGATGCCGAGACCAAGCAGCGCGTCGTCGACCGGCTGTTGGCGGTCCTGCGTCCGGGGGGGCTTCTGATCGTCAGCCATGCCGAGTCGCTCAACGGCATCACAGGACCGTTGATCAAGGTGTCTCCGTCGATCTACCAGCGTCCTGGTCGGGTCGAAGTCGATTACCGTCGCCGGCAGCTGCCGTAGACTGAGGTCATTGGCGGGTACAAGCCCGCGCAACCGGTACGGGCGTCGATGACGGTGGCAATAATCTGGCAGCACGCGATCCGCGCGGCCGCTTTCATCATGGTGTGGGCCCTGTTCGGCGCGCCTGCTGGAGCGGCGGTGCCCGACACCATCCAGACTCAGCTGCAACGCGGCATCAACCTGAGTTTCTGGTTCACCTATCGCGGCGACCCGTCGATCGATCCGCAACGCTTCCGTCCCGACGACGCTGACCTGCGTCAGCTGCGTGCTGTTGGCTTTCGCCATGCGAGGATCGCATTCGACCACGCTTGGCTGGTCGATCCGGTCGATGCGCGCCGGGTCAATCCGCAAAAGGTCGACGAACTCGGCGCTGCACTGCAGAAGGTCGCGTCATTCGGCCTGCTGCCCGTGTTGACGATGAATGCCGACAACGCGTTCCTGCAGCGACTGCTGACACAGCCTGCGGTACGCGACAGCACGGCTGCGTTCTGGTGGAGCCTGTCACGCGCGCTGGCGGCGAGGCTGCCGGCCGACAAGCTGGTGTTCGAAGTCTTGAATGAGCCGGCGACCGACGACGCTGCGGCGTCGCTGAAGGTGATGCAGACGCTTGCCGGTGCGGTCCGCGACGCAGCGCCTCGCCACACGATCGTCGTGGCGGGACACAAGTACTCGTCGGTCGACGAACTGGTCGCGCTGGTGCCGTTTCAGGATGACAACCTGGTCTACACCTTCCACTTTTACGAGCCGTTCAATTTCACGCACCAGGGCGCCACTTGGGGCTGGCCGATGTGGACGCGGTTTCACGACTTTCCGTATCCGTCATCACCCGCGGCGATGGCGCCGCTGCTGCCTCAGCTGGACGAGGAGGCCCGGTCGCATGCGGCTTGGTACGGCCAGCAGGCCTGGAACCGGGACAAGCTGGCCGCGATGCTGGATCGCGTGGCGGCCTGGCGCGATCAGCACCGGGTCGTCGTCTGGTGCAGCGAGTTCGGCGTGCTGAAGACGTACGCCCCGCCGACATCGCGCCAGGCCTGGCTGCGCGACACCCGCGAACTGCTCGACGCGCGGCAGATCGGCTGGGCACATTTCGACTTTAGCCAGCACATGGGGCTGGTCGATGGCGTCCAAGGCGCCAGGCAATGGGATCGTGGCGCGGTACAGGCCTTGGGCCTGACGGCTCCGCGTTGACCGTAGGGCCCGACGCCCCCGGCGCCCGGTGGGTGGTCGAGGCGTGGGTGCGCCTCTAGAATCGCGCCTCGCCGCGTTGTCGCGGTCCCCTCCCAAGCCTGATCGATGAGCCTTCGATGACGGCGCGATTGATCGCGCTCAGCTGCTTTTGCCGACGCCATCACGTGGCGGTCGGCACCCTGGTGCTGGCCATCGCCTACCTGTTGGCCGATGTCGGCTGGCGCGAAACCGGCAAGGCGGCATTGGTTTATGCATTAGGCGCCTATGCATTGTCGGCCCCGTGGCTGCCGGCCTCGGCAGCGCTGCTGCTCACCGGACTGTGGCGGTTGGCCTTTGTCGCCGATCTCGGCGTGCGGTCCCTGCTGTTGGCGGTGTACCACACGCGGCCGGACACCGTGCTGGTCGTCGATGCGGTGGCCAACACCACCAGCGAGGAGTCGGCCGAGTTCCTGATGCAGTACTGGCGCCTGTTGCTGCTCTACGGCGCCGGAGCCTTGCTGCTGGGACTGTTGCTGACGCTGATCGATCGCCGATATCCGCGTGCCCATCTGCCGAGCCCTGTCAGCGCCGTGGTCGTGGCCCTGCTGTTCGCCGGGCTGCATTTCAACCCGACATTCCGCAAGAGCAACCCCTTGTACTTCTGGCCGTCTCAGCTAGCACAGGTGCAGGCGTTTCAGCAGAACATCGAGCGGCTGCGTGCTGACCGCGAGCGCGCGCAGGCCTCGCTACCGGATTGGGCGCCGGTCTACACCGGTGCCCAGGCCCGGCACACGGTCGGCATCGTCATCGGCGAGAGCACGACGCGTTGGAACTGGCAACTGTATGGCTACAGCCGGGCGACGACGCCGGAGCTGAGCCACGCCGCGGCCAGCGACCCGCGGCTGAGCGTGTTTCGCGACGTGATCGCCGCGACCTCGGGGACGGTGTCCTCGTTCCGCTACATGCTGACGCCGCTGGCGCTCGACGAGCCGCTCGACGATGAAGCTGCGCCCAGCGTGCTGATGCTGGCGCGCGCTGCCGGCTACAAGGTGTTCTGGATCAGCAACCAGCACGACCGCTACATCAACCCGCGCTTTGCCGAAGAAGCCGACGTGCAGAAGCTGCTCAATGTCGGCGGCAAACGCGGCGACCGGCGTCTCGACGAGGCGCTGATCCCCGAGTGGCAGGCCGCGCTGCGCGACCCGGCGCCCCGCAAGCTGATCATCGCCCACCTGCTCGGTGCGCACCCGCATTACGAGCTGCGGTATCCCAAAGCCTATTCACATTACGTCGGCGTGCAGGACGAGGTCAGCCGCAAGCTGGCCGATCAAGGGCGCATGCCGTGGATCCGCGTCCAGCGCGACCAGTACGACAATGCGATGCGCTACCAGGACCACGTGATCGCCACGCTGTTGCGTGACTTCCAGCGTCAGGCCGGTACATCGGCAGCTTTCCTGTTCACGTCGGACCATGGGCAGGACGTCGGCCACATGCGCAACTTCGCCGGCCATTCGACCGATATGCCGGGCATGGTCGTGCCGCTGCTGCTGTGGCGCAACGATGCGCCTCCGGCGACCCCGGCGCTGCAGATGCGCGCGTTTCAGAACGATGTGCTCGACTGGACGCTGCTCGACCTGCTCGACGTCCAGACCCGACGCGACCGGCCCGAGCTGAGCCTGATCGACCCGGCGTTCGCGCCGCGCGTGCGCCGCGTGCAGAGCGGCAACGCGGCCCCGGGTGCCACCGATCCCGAGGATCTGCCCGTCGTCCCCTGAACCGCGCGACAATCGGCCATGGCCGAGCATCCCGACGACGACACCCTGGCGGCGAGTAGCCGCTTCCTCAGCGCCGCGTTTCAGCGTCATGCCGCGTGGCACGCCGCTGGCGAGCACCGCGCGCCGCGCGCAGCCGGCAGCATCGCCGCGGAGATCCGCGCTGCGATGGCGCGGGTCGTGGACGACGCCGATGCGATGCGCGTGTTGCGCCAGATCCGCGACCGCGAAATGGCGCGGATCGCCAGCCGGGACCTGTTGCAGCTCGCCGATCTGGACGAGACGCTGGGCGATCTGTCCGATCTGGCCGAAGCGGCGTTGCAGGCGGCGGTCGATCACGGGCTGGCGCAGCTCAAGCCGCGCTACGGCGTGGCTCGTGATTGCGACGGCGCGCTCGTTCAGCCGGTGGTGCTGGGCATGGGCAAGCTCGGCGGCCGCGAGCTGAATTTCTCGTCCGACATCGATCTGATCTTCTGCCACACCGCGGCCGGTGAATCCGACGGGGCGCAGACGCTGGACAACGGCGAGTACTTCAAGCGGCTCGCGCAGATCGTGGCGCGGCTGCTGTCCGAGCGCACCGAGCACGGCTTCGTTTTCCGGGTCGACCTGATGCTGCGGCCGTTTGGCAGCGCCGGCCCGGTGTCGATCGCCTTCGATGCGGCCGAAGACTATTACCAGGACCATGGGCGCGAGTGGGAGCGCTATGCGTTCATCAAGGCGCGGCCGGTTGCCGGCGACATCGGCGCCGGCATCGAGTTGCTGCGCCGGCTGCGGCCCTTCGTCTACCGGCGATACCTGGATTTCAACGCGATCGGCAGCCTGCGCGCGCTGAAGAAGCTGATTGCCGACGACGTCGCCCGCCGTCGCCAGGATGACAACGTCAAGCTCGGCACCGGCGGTATCCGCGAACTGGAATTCATCGTGCAGTCGTTCCAGCTGGTGCGTGGCGGCCAGGAGCCAAGCTTGCGCGACAGCCGGCTGCGGCCGGTACTGCGGCGGCTTCCACGGCTGGGCTTTCTGGACGCCGATGTCGCCGCGCGGCTCGATGCGCATTACGTGTTTCTGCGCCGGCTCGAAAACGCAATCCAGTTCTACGCCGACGAGCAGACGCATTCGATGCCGACCGACGAGGCGGCGCGACGCGCGCTGTGCAGTGCGATGCGCGTCGACGATTGGGCCGCGCTGAGCGCGCAGCTGGCCGCGGTGCGCGCCGAGGTCCACGAAGAGTTCCGCCGCATCTTTGCCGAGCCCGACGAAGCCACGGCCGGCGAGGGCTTGGCCGGCTGGTTCGAGCAGCTGTGGAACGAGCCCGAAGCCCAGCCGATGGCCGACCCGCCGACCTCGTGGTTCGGCGATGCCGGTGCACCCGGCGTCGCCAAAGCGCTGCGCGACCTGCGCGACTCGCGCAGCATGCGCAGCCTGACGCCGGCCGCGCGCCAGCGGCTGCAGGCGCTGCTTCCACTGCTGCTGGAAGCCTCCAGCGCGCAAGCCGAGCCGGCGCTGGCGGCAACACGCACGCTGGCCGTGGTGCAGGCGATCGGTGCGCGATCGACCTACCTGACGCTGCTGCGTGAATCGGCGGTGGCTCGCGATCATCTGGTGAAGCTGTGCGCGGCCAGCCCTTGGGTCAGCCAGCTGCTCGGCACCAGCCCGGCCCTGCTCGACACGCTGCTGGACACGCGCGCGCTGTATGCGCCGCCGGATCGCGACGGCATCCACGCCGAGCTGGATCAAGTGATGGCCGATATCGGCTGCGACGACGTCGAAGCGGGCATGGATGCGCTGCGCCGCTTCAAGCTCGAAACGACGCTGCGCATCGCCGCTGCCGACGTCGCCGGCCATCTGCCGCTGGTCAAGGTTAGCGACCGGCTCACCTGGCTGGCCGAGGCCGTGTTGCAGACCGCGTTCAGCCGCGCCTACGACGAATTGTGCGCCAGCTACGGCCGGCCGCTGCGAACCGACGGCGAGCCCGCCGGTCTGTGCGCGCTGGCTTATGGCAAGTTCGGTGGCATCGAAATGGGCTACGGCTCGGATCTGGACCTGGTGTTCATCCACGACTGCGATGCGCCAGATCGTGAAACGGTCGGCGCCGAGCGTGCGATTGCCGGCAGCACGTTCATGGTGCGATGGGCGCAGCGGATCATCCACTGGCTGGCGACGCTGACGCCGGCCGGCCGCGCTTACGAAGTCGATCTGGAACTGCGCCCGAGCGGCCGCAGCGGCCTGGCCGTGGTCAGCGTCACCGGCTTTGCCGACTACCAGCGGCGCGAGGCTTGGACCTGGGAACATCAAGCGCTGACCCGTGCCCGGCCGGTGGCGGGCAGCGACGCGATCAGCGCCGCGCTGCAGGCACTGCGGCGTGACGTGCTGTGCCAGCCGCGCGACCCGGCGCGGCTGCGCGACGAGATCCGCGACATGCGGCTGAAGATGCGCGCCAAGCTCGAACGCCGCGAGCCCGACGGCTGGGACGTCAAGCAGGGCGAGGGCGGGCTGATCGACATCGAGTTCATCACCCAGTACCTGCTGCTGCGCGAAGCGCACCGCGAGCCCGCGCTGGTGGCCTATTCCGACAACTGGCGCCAGCTCGACGCCTTGACCGACGCTGGCGTGATCACGGCCGAGGACCGCGACGCGCTGATTCAGGCCTACCGGGCACTGCGCGGCTGGAGCCATGCGCGCGGCTTGCAGCAGCAGCCGGTGATGGCGCCGGCCGGCTCGTTTGCGACGGAGCGCGAGCAAGTCCGCCAGGTTTGGGCGCGCGTCGGGCTGGCCTGACCGGGCCCGTGCCGGCAGGGCCGCATGGCGGCCATCCGGGCGTCACCTTGGCGTGACCGGCGAGCCGCTAAACTAGCGGCTTCTCTCCGCGAGCCACGCCGTGGTCATCTGCCATCGTCATCGCTTCCTGTATGTCCACATCGCCAAGACCGGCGGCACCAGCGTGCGCTCGGCGCTGCGCAAGCTGCAGCTGCGCGACCCGATGTACCTGCTGCAATGGGCCAGCGCCCGGCTCGACCATCTGTCTGGGCACCGCATCGCCGCCAAGCTGCCGCGCCACTCCAAGGTGATCGCCGCGATGGAGATGCTGCCGCGCGACTACTTCGAGTCGTTGTTCAAGTTCGCGTTCGTGCGCAACCCCTGGGATCTGCAGGTCAGCAGCTACCACCACCTGAAGCGCGAGCGCCCGCACTTGCTCGACGGTCACGACAGCTTCGAGGCCTTCCTGCGCTGGAAGCTCAACCCCGAGCGGCCTTGGCAGTACCACCTAGACACCTCGATCACGCTGCAGACCGACTACCTGGTCGACCTGCACGGCCGCCAGGTGGTCGACTACGTCGGCCACTACGAAACACTGCACGACGACTGGTCGGCGATCTGCAAGCGCTTGGGTCTGCCGACGCCGGCGCTGCCGCACAAACGTCATTCCACCGATCGTCCGCGCGACTTCCGCTCGTACTACACCGACGCCACGGCCGAACTGGTGGCAACGCATTTCGCGCGCGACATCCAGATGCTCGGCTATCGCTTCGACACGGACGCCGCCGTCGTGGTGGGCTGAAGCACGATGTGCGGAATCGCAGGACAGGTACGGCGCGGCGGGCCGGTCGATGAGGCTTCGCTGGCCAGCATGTCGGCGCGGCTGACGCATCGCGGGCCCGAAGACACCGGCTACTACATCAGCCACCACGCCAGCGGCAGCTTCGGTATCGCCCACACGCGGCTGGCGATCATCGATCTGGCCGGTGGTCATCAGCCGATCTTCGACCGCGACCGTCGCTACGCGATCGTCTGCAACGGCGAGATCTACAACTTTCCCGAGCTGCGTGCCGAGCTGGAAGCGCAAGGCCGCGTGTTTTCCTGCGATTCCGATAGCGAAGTGGCGCTGCAGGCCTATGCCGCCTGGGGCCGCGACGCGTTCAAGCGCCTGCACGGCATGTTTGCGTTTGCGCTGTACGACCACCAGCAGCGCGAGCTGTGGCTGGTGCGCGACCGGCTCGGCATCAAGCCGCTGTACGTCGCCGTGGTCGGCGACCGCGTGCTGTATGCGTCCGAACTCAAGGCGCTGCTGCCGCAGATGCCGTCGCTGGATCTGAGCGAAGCAGCGCTGGCGCAGTACTTTCAGAACCAGCATTCCAGCGGCCGCGACACGATCATCCGCGGCATCCAGCGCGTGATGCCGGGCGAGGCGCTGCGGATCGACGCTGACCTGCGCATCGAGCGGCATCGCTACTGGTCAGCGCTGGACGTGCAGCCGCGTGCGATCTCGCAGGCCGATGCCACCGCGCAGTGGGACGAGCTGATCGGCCAAGTGATGCGCGAGCATGTGCGCTCCGACGTGCCGTACGGCTTGTTCCTGTCGGGCGGCGTTGATTCGGCCGTGTTGCTGGCCCTGCTCAGCCAGCACCAGAGCGAGCCGATCCGCACCTATTCGATCGGCTATGCCGACGTGCAGATGAAGGACGAGCTCGACGATGCGGCGCGGATCGCGCAGCGCTTCGGCGCGCGCCACACGCCGATCCGGTTGACACGCCAGGCCGTGTTCCGCCGACTGCCACGCGTGGTCTGGTCGGCCGACGATCTGATGCGCGACTACGCCTGCCTGCCGACGCTGGCGCTGGCCGAAGCGGCCAGCCGCGACTTGAAAGTGATCTTCAGCGGCGAGGGCGGCGACGAGGCTTTCGCCGGCTATGGCCGCTATCGGCCCGGCTGGGCCGAACGCCAGTACAAGCGGCTGCGCTTTCCGGGCAGCGGCGGCTTTCGTGTACGCGGCGAACTCGACGACGCTTGGGTCGGCAAGCTGTTCGTGCCCGAGCTGCAGCCGGCCCTGGCCGCGCATCGCGCGCCGCAGATCGCAGCCTGGAGTGAGACGCCGCGCCACTGGAGCGATCTGCAGCGGCGCCAGTACACCGACATCGTCACCAATCTGCCGGACGATCTGCTGGTCAAAGGCGATCGCATGCTGATGAGCTGGTCCGTCGAAGGCCGCGTGCCGTTCGTCGACCATCGCGTGATCGAGTTCGGCCTGTCGCTGCCCGACGGGCTGAAAGTGTCGCGCAAGGCCGGCAAGGTGTTCATCAAGCAATGGGCTGAGCGTTACATCCCGCACGATCACTTGTGGCAGCCCAAGCGCGGCTTTCATGTGCCGGTGCGCGAATGGCTCGGTGGTGACTTCATCCGCGGGCTGGCCGACCGCTTGCCGCGCAACGAGGCGATCCGGCGCTGGTGCCAGCCGCAAGCGGTGCGCGCGCTGCTGGCTGGCGATACCGCTGCGCATTCGCGCGAGATCTGGAGCCTGATGCAGTTCGCGATCTGGCATCGGCTGTTCATCGAGCAGCCGCAGCAGACGCCGAGCGCCGAGGAAGATCCGCTGCAATGGTTGTAGACAATCCGGCGCCCGCATCGCCGCCGCGAATCGCGATCTTCCTGTCGACCTCGGGACACAGCGGCGTCGATCGCGCGATGCGCCACTTGATTCCGGCGCTCGCCGGGCGCGGCTATCAGGTCGATCTGCTCAAGGTGCGCCGCCACGGCCCTGACTTGCGCGTGCTGCCCGACGGTGTGCGCGTGATCGACACCGGCACCTCGACCACCTATGGCGCATTGCCGGCGCTGGTGCGGTATCTGCGCCGCGAACGCCCCGCGGTGCTGCTGGCCGACAAGGACCGCGTCAATCGCACCGCGCTGCTGGCGCGCTGGCTTGCCGGCTGTGTCCGATGCACGCATCTGGTGCTGAGCTCGGGCACGACGATCTCGGTCGATCTGGCGCATCGCGGCGTGGTCGAGCGCTTCGTGCAGCGTCTGTCGATGGGCTGGTTGTACCGGTTCGCTGATCAAGTGATCGTCACCTGCGAAGCGGTGGCCGATGACATGAGTGCATACACCGGCCTGCCGCGCGCCAAGATTGCCGCCATCGCAAGCCCGGTGGTCCCGGCGTCCTTGTTCGACGCCGCACCGCCGCGGCCACAGCACCCGTGGTTCGACACTGGTGCTGCACCGATCGTGCTCGGCGTCGGCGAACTGAGTGCGCGCAAGGACTTTGCGACGCTGCTGCGCGCATTTGCGCTGCTGCGGGCCGAGCGCGAAGCGCATCTGATCATCGTCGGCAAGGGCAGCGAGCGGGACGCGCTGCAGACGCTGGCGCATCAACTCGGCATCGCCGACGACCTGTGGATGCCCGGCTTTCGCGACGATGTCTATTCCTTCATGGCCCATGCCAGCGTCTTTGCGATGACCTCGCGCTGGGAAGGCCTGGGCTTCGTGCTGATCGAGGCGCTGGCCTGCGGCACGCCGTCGGTGGCGGCGGATTGTCCTAGCGGCCCGGCCGAAGTGCTGGATCGCGGCCGAGTCGGGGCGCTGGTGCCGGTCGGCGATGCACAGGCGCTGGCGCGCGCGTTGACGCGGATGCTCGACGCACCACCGACGGCTGCGGTCTGTCGCGACGCGGCGCGTCGCTACGAGATCGAAGCGGCGACCGACGAATATTTGCGCGCGATGGCCTTGCCGCCGCGTGCTGGAGACGCAGCATGAAGCGACTGGCGGTGATGATTTCGTTTTCGGGCGATGGCGGCGTCGAGCGCATGGTGACCAACCTGTGCGCCGAGTTTGCACAGCATGTGCAGGTGGATCTGCTGGCCTTGAAGGCCGAGGGTCGCCACGTCAGCCGGATTCCGCCGCAAGTGAATCTGATCCAGCTCAAAGCCCGGCACAGCTGGAGCAGCGTCGGTGAAGTCGCGGACTACTTGCGCCGCGTGCAGCCCGACGCGCTGCTGGTCGCCAAGGACCGCGCCGGCCGCGCTGCGATCAAGGCACGTCGGCGTGCGGGCGCGTCGATGCCGCTGTGGATCCGGCTCGGCACCAATCTGTCGGCCGCGCTCGAGCGCAAGAGCGCGCTGAGCCGCTGGCTGCGCGTGACGCCGATGCGGCGCTTGTATCCGCTGGCCGATGGTGTCGTCGCTGTATCCGAAGGCGTACGCCAGGACACCGTCGTCGTGACGCGCCTGCCGCCAGAGCGGATCGTCGTGATCCGCAATCCAGTGATCACACCGACCTTGGCGCAGCAGGCTGCCGAACCGGCGCCGCATCCGTGGCTGGTCGACAAGACGGTGCCGGTGATCGTCGGCATGGGCCGGCTGACGCGACAGAAAGACTTCCCGACGCTGCTGCGCGCGTTCGCAGCGATCCAGGCGCAGCGGCCGTCGCGGTTGATGCTGTTGGGCGAGGGCGGTGACCGCAGCGCGCTGCAGACGCTGGCGGCCGAGTTGGGCGTGCTCGACCACGTCAGCTTCGCTGGCTTTCAGAAAAATCCGTATAGCTGGTTGTCGCGCGCCGATCTGTTCGTGCTGTCCTCGGCCTGGGAGGGCAGCCCGAATGCGCTGACCGAGGCGCTGGCGCTGGGCGTGCCCTGCGTGTCGACGCGCTGCCCCAGCGGACCCGACGAGCTGCTGGCCGATGGCCGCTATGGTCCGCTGGTTGCCATTGGCGATCACGCCGCGATGGCCGCTGCGATGCTGGCAACGCTGGCGGCGCCGCTGCCCGCTGCAAGCTTGCAAGCCGCCGTCGACGAATACCGCGTCGAGTTGAGCGCACGCCGCTATCTGCAAACCTTGGGGCTACTCGACGCATCAACGTAAGCGAGCGCGCTGCACGGGGCGGCAAGCCGCGGTTCAGCCGCGCGCACCGACCATGAGCCTTGGACACGATCACGGCTGCCGATGCGGCCGTAACGGAATAGCTCATGGACGAACGACCGCAGCGCCGCAGTCTTGCGGCGATGATCATCTGTTGCAACGAAGCGGACCGGATCGAAGCCTGCCTGCAATCGCTGGCGGACTGGGTCGACGAAATCGTCGTCTTCGACAGCGGCAGCACCGACGCCACGGTGGCGATCGCGCGCCGCTATACCGACAAGGTCTGGATCACTGACTGGCCCGGCTACGGGCCGCAGCGCAACCGCGCGTTGGCACGCATCCACAGCGATTGGGTGCTGTACATCGACGCCGACGAGCGCGTCACGCCCGAGCTGCGGGCCGAAATCGACAAGGCGCTCAGCGCGCTACAACTCGACATCACCCTGTTCCGTATTCCGTGGCGCACCTATCTGCTCGGTGGTGTGTTGCGCCATGGCCGGTACGCAACGCCGCAGAACCGCTTGTTCAAGCGTCAGGGCGCGCGCTTTCGCGAGCATCAGGTGCACGAGCAGGTCGTGCTGCCGGAACGTCGCGTCGCGACGCTGCGGCAGCGCCTGGAACATCACAGCTGGCGTGATTACCCGCATCTGCTGCGCAAGCATCGCCGTTACGCGGCGCTGCTGGCCCAGCACAAGTACGAGCAGGGCAAGCGCAGCAATATGGCCTACGCCTGGCTGCGGCTGTGCACCGACTTTGTTCAGCAGTATCTGCTGCGGGGCTCGGTCCTCGACGGCTGGCGTGGCCTGCTGATCGCCGCGACGCTGGCGCGCTACGCCTATTGGAAGCAGGTCGATTTGAAGCAGATCGAAGACCGCCACCGCGCACTCGATGCGCCTGCATTGCTGCGCCGCTGACCGCGTGTCGACGACCGTCAAAAACCAATATCAAGCGCATTTATTCTTTCCGTACCAAGGCGCAACAGCAGCCGTCGGCGGATCGCAGATGCGTGCGCTGGAAATTGCGCGTGGGCTTCGCGAGCAGTTCGGCGCGCAGGTGTCGCTATGGGCAACCTCGTCGCGCTTTGCACCGGGTCTTCGTCAGCAGCACGGCGTGCGCTGGTTTGCCCCCTGGTGCACCGCGCGGGGCAGCTTCGTGTTCATCGGCACGTTCTGGCGACCCAAGCCCTGGCTCCAGCGGCTACGTCCGCATCGTTTGAGCGTGCTCGTCAACGATATGAATGTGGACCACTATCGCGCGCATCTGCCGTTGTATCGGCAGATGGATGGCCAAGCGCGTATCGCGTTCACCAGTGCCACACAGCGTCATCTGTTCGGCGCCGACGCGGTAGCCGACGTGGACGTGTCGCCGATCGACCTGCAGCGCTTCACGCCGGCTACCGGCCGCACCCGTATCGCCGGGCAGCTGCGCATCGGCCGGCATAGCCGCGACACGCTCGACAAGCATCACTTCCTGTACGACCCCGAGCTATACGCGGCGCTGCTCGACGACGGCGTCGACGTCGAACTGATGGGTGCGCAGTGCATCGCGCATTTGCTGCCGGCGAACGCGTCGCGGCTGCGCATCCACGCAACCGGTTCGATCGATGCGGCCGACTATCTGCGCAGCCTGGACTGCTTCATCTACCGTACCGGTACGTTCTACGACACCGCGGCGCGGGCGGTGCGCGAGGCGATGGCCTGCGGCTTGCCGGTGGTCTGCCATCGCTTCGGTGGGCATGTCGAAGACATCGTCCACGGTGAGAACGGCTTTGTATTCGACGAGCAGCGCGAAGCCATCGAGATCGTGCGCCGTCTGCGCGACGACATCGAATTGCGCCGGCGCATCGGCGCCAACGCGCGCCGCACGATGGAGGCGCTGTTTGCACCGGCCCGGCTACGCGCGATGTATCAGCGCTATCTGGGCGTCGAGCATGACGATGGCTAGCCGCATCGCTGACGTACTGGGCGGGTCGGCCGGCCTATCGATCGCCGGCGGTCGCCAGCCGCGCACGCGGGTTCTCGCTGTTTTGCCGGATCTCGACGGCGGTGGCGCCCAGCGCGTCACGCTGCGGCTGCTGGGCTGCCTCGACATGCAGCGTTACGACGTGACGCTGCTGGTACTCGATGGACCCGGTGAGTTGTCGAGCTACGTTCCCGGCTGCGTGCGCTTGTTTCATGCTCCGCAGCACCACGGGCTCCGGCTCGGCACATTGGCCACGCTGTGGCATGCGCGCGATGCCGATGTATTGATTGCATGCACCGAGCTGCGAGCGAGCTATTGCGTACAGACAGCGGCGCGTTGGTTACACAAGCCCTCCATCGGCTGGGTCCGGATCGCGTTCGACGAGTACGCCGCGCAACTGAGCGCGCGCCATCGTCGACGGTCACGTGACACCTATGGTGACTTCGACCGGCTGGTGTTCGTATCCGACGGCGCCCGGCAGTCGTTCGAACGCTGGTACGGCGAGCAACGGCCAGCGTGGCGCACGGTACTCAACCCTTACCAAGCCGATGTGCCGGTGATCGGACACCCCCGTGCGGAGCCCACCGAGCTCAGTGCATCGGGCCGGCCGCTACTGACGGCGATCGGCCGGCTTGAATCACGTAAGGGCTTTGATCTGCTGATCCGCGCGGCCGGCATCGCGCGTCGTGCAGGAGCGGAGTTCGATCTGGCGATACTCGGCGAAGGCCCGCTGCGCGATGTGCTTCAAACCCAGGCGCAGGCCGAGGGCATCGCCGACCGATTGCAGATGCCGGGCTTCACCCATGATGTCGCGCAGTGGCTGCGCCGCAGCCGAGCCTATGTGTTGTCGTCGCGTATCGAAGGACTGCCGGGCACGATTCTGGAAGCCTTCGCAGCCGGCACGCCGGTGATTGCGACGCGCTGTCCGCATGGGCCCGAGGAGATGCTGCTGCAGGGCCGTTGTGGCGTGCTGGTACCGGTCGACGATGCCGCTGCGATGGCCAAGGCGATCGGCGAGGTGCTCGACTCACCGCAGCGATGCCGTGAGCTGGCCAGCGCCGGGCGTCAGCGGCTGCGCGATTTTGCGCCGGACGTGATCATGCCGCAGTGGCAGGCGCTGATCGACGACCTGGTCGCGCAGCGACGTATCGCATGAGCACGCACCAACACGTCGACGCGGACGCCTCAGCGCTGCGGGTGCTGCATCAGATTCATTTGGCGCATGACGCCTGGGGCGGCATGGAAAAGCAGTTCGCCGCGCTGCTGCGCCACCGTGCTGCCGATCCGCGTCTGGCGCATTACCTGTCCGAGGATTTGCGCCAAGTTGCAGACGGGGTCGCTGCGGCGTTGCTGGGCTTGAGCGCGCCACCGGTCGATGCGCGTCGATGGCACGGCGTGACCGTGCCGAACTGGCGCGGCATGCGCCAATCGCGACAAGCAAGTCAGGCGCGAGCCTGGCGGATCGACACCGTGCTCAGCTGGAACCGCTTCGGTGACCCTCGGCCGCTACAGCTTGCCAGGCGGATCGGTGCTGCATCGGTGTATTGGGAGCGAGGTGCGGCTTGGTTCGCGCGTAACCGTGCGCCCGATGCCGACTTCCTGCACGGCTTCGACTGCTATCTGGCCAACTCCCGGGCGTGCGCGGCGATGTTGCGCTACTGGGGTGTGACCGCACCGATCCACATCTGCGCACCCGGCATCGCGCAGGCCCGGCCGGGCGTGGCGCGCATCGCGCCGCAATGGCCATTGCGGCTTGGCTTTGCAGCGCGGCTGCAGAGCTTCAAGGGTGGCGTGCTGGCGGTGCACACGCTGGCAGCGCTGCGTCGGTCAGGCGTCGAGGCGACACTGACGATGGCCGGCGACGGACCGGACCGTGATTCGATCCAGTCCCAGGCGCAGCGGCTCGGCATTGACGATCTGCGATTCACCGGGCGCATCACGGACATGGATGCTTTCTACCAGCAGATCGACCTGTTGTTGCATCCGGCGCTACGCGAGCCTTACGGCAATGTCGTGGCCGAAGCGCTGATCGCCGGTGTGCCCGTGGTGGCGACAGCGGTCGATGGTGTGCCCGACGTGATCCGCGACGGTGTGGATGGCCGCTGCGTCGAGCCGACGCTGCCGCTGTCCGCGCTGGCGTCGTTCGGCGGTGATCCCGATCAGGTGTATCCACGCGTCTGGCGCCCAGAGTTGCAGCGGGTCGCCGAGCCGGGCGTGCCCGATCCCGCTGCCCTTGCCGAGGCCGTGCTGCAAGTGGCCGGTGATGACGCGCGCTATGCCGCGTTCAGTGCGGCGGCGGTCGATGGCCTGCGCCGCTTCGACTATGCCGCGCATGTCGAGCAGTTGATCGGCTATCTGCAGCAGGCGGGTGCGTCGGGTCACGCGCACCGGCGTCGCAGCTCGATGCGCCCCTACAACTGTGATGATCAGCAGCGCCCAGCCTGGTACGACCGTGCCGACAAGGCAGCGCAATTGATCGCAGCCCTGCCGGCGGCCGGTGCTGGCCGCGCGCTGTCGCTGGCCGATATCGGTTGCGGCGATCAGAAGCTGCGGGCGTCGCTGGCGCGTCACGGTGTGGCGATCCGCTATCACGGCTACGACCGTGTTCCGCAAGCCGAGGCGGTGCGGCCGTTCGACGCCGAATACGACGCGCTACCGTCCGACCACGATGTGGCCGTGCTGCTGGGTGTCGGCGAGTATCTCGACGATGTGCCGGGCTGCTTGCGTCGACTGCGCGCCCGCGCGTCGGTGTTGGTCATCAGCCATACGCTGGCCGAGCCGCCGCGATCGCCGGCCGAGTTGCAGCGCCTTGGCTGGCGTCTGCACGTGTCGGGTGATGAGTTCGAAGAAATGCTGATCGGCTGCGGCTGGCAGCCCGATGCGCACTGCATGACCGATGACGGCAAGACGCGGATCTGGGCCTGCCGTCGCAGCGCGACCGGCATCGCCGGATGAATCCGGGCTACGCGCTGGTCAGCCCTTACGGAATCCCGGCCTCGCTGCGCGCACGCAAGGTCGCCAACATCGGCGACGGCTTCATCGTGCGGGCGATCGAACGCTTGCTGGCGCCGCGTGTGGCGACGCTCCGGTGCTCACCGCGCATGACGCCAGCAGCGGCGATGCTGGCGCGCTTGCAGCAGGCTGGCGATGTTGTGTTGGCCGGAGCCAATCAGCTCGACGATGGATACCGCATCTGGCCCGGTATGACGGCCGAGCAGGTGCAGCGCGCTTGTTGGCGCTTCGTGATCTTCGGCTTGGGCTTGAACGGCGACCCGGCTCGCAACCAGCAGATGTCGGAGGCGACGTGCGCGATCATCGAGGCGATTCATCAACGTATCGAGCTGTCGTCGTGGCGGTGTCCGGCAACGGTCCGATACCTGCAGCGCGAGCTACCGCATTTGGCAGACCGCTTCGTGATGACCGGCTGCCCGGTGCTGCTGGATACGCCGGTACTCGATGGGGCGCGATTTTCGTCTGCCGAGCGTGTCGTCGCGGTGACGGCCACCGAGCGTGGCGATTACTGGCAACGCGAAACCGCCATCATTGACTGCGTCGCGCGCCGCTTTCCGCGCGCTCGGCGCTACTTCGTTGTTCACCAGGATTTTGCCGCGCTGCCGGTGATCGGCCGATGGCACGACCGGCTGCGAGGCCGGCACAGTATTGGCGATTCCGCCGGCGCGCTGGCCTTGCGCGGGTATGCGCAAAGCCGTGGCTATCAAGTGCTGGTGCCTGACAACGCCGATGTCGCAGCCGTCCTCTACGAGGCGGTCGACGTCCATGTCGGCAGCCGCCTGCATGCGCACTTGCTGATGCTCAGTCGCAATCGCCGCAGCTGGCTGGTGCCGGTCGATCAACGCGGCCACGGCATGGCCGAGGCGTTTGCTTTTCCGCTGGTGACGGCGGATGCACCCGAGCCGGACTGGGACTTCGACTTCGAGCCGTTGCGGCAGCACGTTCGCGTGGCTTGGTCAGAGATGCAGCGATTCCTGCGCAGCTGGTCGGCGAGCGGCTGATGCGCTTCGTCACGTTTCATGTGCAGACCGAGGCGGCGCATCCGCATCTGCGCATCGACCACGCGCATTACCTGCAGCTGCTGGAGTTGATGGTGCGCTCGGTGCGCCGCTTTCACCCAGCCGCGTCGGTTACGGTGCTGACCGATGCGGTTACCGATTTGAGCGCGCTGCGCGTGCCGGTGTCGCGAGAGGTTCATCCAGTGGATGCCGGCGCGCTGATGCTGTCACGGGCACGAGCGCAATGGGCCCATTTGCAGCGGCACGGCTTGCCCGAGCCCTTGTTGTTTCTCGACACCGATATGCTGGTCAACGCCGATCTGAGTACGTTGCCGGCGATCCACGCATTCGATGTCGCGCTGACCGTTCGCGAGCACCGGCAGATGCCGATCAACGGTGGATTTCTACTACTGAACAATGCCGATCCGCCGCGCGGCTTGGGCTTCTTCCAGCGCTATCTGCGAGCCTTTGAGCATCAGGCGCATGACGCCGGTCGGGCCGCATGGTACGGCGACCAACACGCGCTGGCCGCAGCGGTGGCCAGCGAGACCGACGCTCGTCTGCTGATGTTGCCGTGTGCGCGCTACAACCACACGCCGGGCAACCGCATCCGCAAAATGCGGCGCCCACGCCACGATACTGCGGTGCTGCATTTCAAGGGCGATCGCAAACGGCTGATGCCGATCTACTGGTACGCCCATCTGGCCGGCCTGCCGCCGGTACTCGGTCTGAGCTGGTGGGCCGTGCGTGCGCTCGTTGCGCGCATCCAGCGACGGCTTCGAGTCTGATGGGGGCACGCGTCGGCCATAGCCACGAACGCAACATTCAGCGCGGCGGTGGCTGACGGCAGGCGATGTCGATGATCTCATCCCACTGTGGCAGCACGTGCTCCGGACGATGCCGCTTCAGCGCCTGCAAGCCGCGTTGCGCCAGCGCCCGGCGCCGTTCCGGCGATGCCAGCAGTTGCATGATCGCCGCCGCCATCGCGTCGATATCGCCTTCGGGCACCAGCACGCCGGCGCCATCGGCGAGCAATTCGGCAGGCCCGCTGGCGCAGTCGTTGGCGATCACGGGCGTGGCGCAGGCGAAGGCTTCGAGGATCGTCGTCGGCAGCCCTTCGAGTCGAGAGCTGAGCACGTACAGTTGTGCGGCACGCAACCAGGGCAGCGGGTCGGCGACATGGCCCGGCAACGCGACGCGGTCGGCGATGTTCAGGCACTGTGCTTGCGACTGCAGTGCTGCCATCAGCGGTCCATCGCCCAGAATCACCACGTCAAAGTCGGCGCCAAGCGCGAGCGCGTTCGCGGCCGCCTGCAGCAATCGGTCAAAGCCTTTGCGGTGATCGAGCTTGCCGATGCCGATCACGGTCGGTCGGGTGTCGAGTCTGTGCAGCCAGCGTTGCTGCGCAGGAGCCGGCGGGACGGCGTGCGGATCGCCGGCGGCTCTCAGCAGGTTCGGTATCGTCCGCCAATGCGGCGCTTCACAGCCCCGCCATTGCCGCATCGACGCGCGTGCGCCGTCGGACACAAACACCACCGATGGGATCGCGTCATAGGCGGCGCGTGAGCGGCGTCGATGCCGTGGTGCAAATCCAGCCGCCCAAGGTGCAAACGCAATATGCACCCAGGCCAGCGCCGGCTTGCGCAGCAGCCGGGCTGCCCAATGCACGCAGAACGTGGCGCGCATTTCCACGCCGGCGATCAGCAGATCGTGGTCGCGGCCAAACCACAGCGTGGCCCAGCGTGCGCCGATCAAGCCGCCGGGCATCCAGCGAGGCCGGTGCAATAGCCGCACCTGGGGCGGCAGCAGCGCGGCCAGCGCGCTGTTGCGAGCGCCCAAGTTGAGCAAGCTCAGCTGATAACGCGCCGGGTCCATTGCCGCGAGCAGTGCGACGGTAACGCGCGGTGCGCCGCCGTCACCCAGATCGGGCAGCACGAACAGCAAGCGGCGCGGTGCGGTCACCAGGCGCTGCGCCGCATGCGCCGCGCCTGCAGCAGTGCGCTGGCGAATACCAGCGGTAGCGCCAGCTCCAGTCCTTCTTCGAGTGCCTTGACCCATAGCGAGGCGCGCTCGTGCAGCCAGTGGCCGGTGGCGTCGTGCACCAGCGCCTGGGTCTTGTCCAAGCCCAGCGATGCGGCAGCGACAGCCAGCGCCAGCAACAGCGTCCAAGCCCATTGCTGACGCCGGGTGTCGCGCTGCCGGTAGGCCTGCGCCGCCAGCAGCAGCATGTGCAGCAGCAGCGCGACGATCAGCATCAGCGTGACGCCGGCGACCAGCTTCAGACCCAATGGCGCATCGGCGGTCAGGTACCACTTGAGGCGAAACAGATTGACGCCGGTGATCGCGTTTTGCAGGTCTTGTTCGCGCGCCGCGCCGAGCAACGCGGTCAGCATCGCTGGCAGCATCAGCCGCGGCCAGCGCAGCACGTGCAACAGACACAGCAGCGCCAGCAGCAGCCAGGCGATCACGCTGAGATTTTCGACGGGACCGTTTTCGGCGAACAGCGCCAGCAGCTGCGCCTTGGGCAGCCGCCACGGCAAGGCCGACAGCACGGCGGCGTACAGCATCAGCAGCAGCACGCTGCCGCGAAATCCCGGTGATGGCATCCGGTTCATCAACGCTCCTTGTCGATCCGGTATCAGACGGCGCGCTCCGGCGCCGGCGAGGGTTCAGCCTCGGCCCAGCACCTCGTCGTACACGGCGCGATTGCCGGCGACCATCGCCGCGGTCGAAAACTCGGCGTCGATCAACTGCGAACCCGCTGCGCCCAGCGAGCGCCGTAGCGCCGCATCGTCGGCGAGTCTGCCGATCGCAGCTTGTAGCGCCGCTGAATCGCCCGGCGCTACCAGCAGCCCGTTGAGCCCGTCGCGCACGGCTTCGGGCATGCCGCCCGCGCGGCTGGCGATGATCGGCACGCGCGCGGCCGAGGCTTGCAGCAGCGACACACCGAGCCCTTCAGCCAGTGCCGGGTGCACCAACAGGTCCAGGCAGCCGACCCAGCGCGGCAGATCGCGGCGAAAGCCGGCAAAGCGCAGCGCGCGCAGCGGCAGATCCGCCGATTCCGCTTGCAGCGCTTCGCGTAGCGGCCCCTGGCCGAAGATTACTAGCGCAATCTGCCGCGCCGCAGACAAGCCGCGCAGCGCGGCGAACAGCACGCGATGGCCCTTGCGCTCGATCAGCTGCGCCACGACGCCGACGATCAGCGCATCGGCCGGTACGTCGAACTCGGCGCAGAACGCGTCGCGCGACGCGCTGTGACGCCAGGGCTCGGCGTCGACGGCCGAGCGCACGACGCGGATGCGGCTGTCGTCGACGCCTTGGCTGCGCAGCACCTCGGCGATGCCTTCGGAGATGCAGACGGTGCGCGCATACAGGCGGTATTTGCGCTGCGCCCACCAGTGCGGCTCGGGATTGTCGACACGACGCGACAGCACGGCCGGTACGCCGGCCCAGCGCGCCGCGATCCCGCCCAGCACGTCGGCGCCGCGCCGGCTGTGCAGATGCACCAGATCGGGCTGCTGCTCGCGCAGCACGCGCGCCAGCCGGCGGATGAAACCGATATCGGCATCGCCGC
This sequence comes from Hydrocarboniphaga daqingensis, assembly GCF_900129825.1. GTDB lineage: Bacteria > Pseudomonadota > Gammaproteobacteria > Nevskiales > Nevskiaceae > Hydrocarboniphaga > Hydrocarboniphaga daqingensis. The sequence continues at coordinate 25,914 of NZ_FQWZ01000010.1, forward strand.
TGCAACGCAGCGGATGCACCGTGACCGCGCTGCCGACGAAGTGCGCGCCGATCGCGGCGCCGGGCGGGCAGACCAGATGGTTATCGACGCCCTGTGCCGACAGTCCGTCGAGCAGATAGGCCACCTGTTGGGCACCGCCGTACAGATGCTGGCCGGTTTCCACATGCAGCAGCTTCAGGCGACGGGTCATCGTGCGGCCTCGTCGCGGCCGAGCAGTGCGCGCGCTGCGGCGGCCACGCGCTGCGGCGTCAGCCCGCGCAGGCAGTCGAAGCGTCCGTTGCAGGTCGGCTTGCGCTTGCACGGTGCGCAGGGCAGCGCGTCGTACATCACCGTCAGTGGCGACTCGGCGCCTTGCGTATACGGGCAGGTGCTACCGAACAGCGCGACGACCGGGCGCTGCACCGCGACGCCGATATGGGTCAGGCCGGTATCGACACCGATCACCAGGCCCGCCTGCTGCAACACGCCGGGCAGCTGGTTCAGGCGCGTCTTGCCCGCGAGGTTGACCACCGGCACCGGGCAGGCTGTGACGATCCGCGCCGCCGCCTCGACATCGCCGGGGCCACCCAGCACCGCCAGCGCGCGGCCCGGGTTCTGTGCGGCCAGCAGCGCCGCCAGCGGCGGCCAGTGGCTTTCAATCCAGTGCTTTTGCGGCCGCGTCGTGAACGGGCACAGCGCGATGTAGCCGGGTGCCAGTCCGGCCGCCGACAGCAGCGCTTGCGCCGCGTCGCGAGCCGATTCGGCGACCAGCAGCCGGGGCGGCGGCGCGACGGCGCCGGTCAGCGCCTCGGCCAGCGCGCGGTATTCCGATGCGATGTCACGGATGTCGCCGCCCTTGGGCAGACGCTGATGCAGCAGGAAACCCAGCGGCTCGCGCGAGTCGAACCCGATCCGCCGCGCACCGGCGGCCATCGCCGCCAGCAGCCGCGACTTGGCCAGGCCCTGGGCGTCGATGACCCAGTCGTAGCGGCGAGCGCGCAACTCGCGGCGCAGCGCCCATAGCCGCGACGGCGACTTGACCGTGTCGGGCGCGATACGGATCACCTCATCGATGCGCGAGTCGCCGTCGAGGATGCCGGCAAAGCCCGCTTGCGCCAGCCAGCCGATGTGCGCCGCGGGCCAGCGGGCGCGCAAGCCGCCGAGCAGGGATGTGGCGAATACGATGTCGCCCAGTGCCGAGCTGCGCACGATCAGGATGCGGGGTGCGTGGCCAGACTCGGGCATCGGGGCGTCGTGCGACACGGACAGGAGGACGGAGGCGGGCAGGCCCCTATAATACCGGGCTGCCGCGCCGACCCGCGGGGCCACGGTCGCCCCGTCGCGCTGACGCACCGGGCCGCCGCCATCAACCTCCACGAATATTGCAAGAAGGAACAAGCGTCATGAGCATGTCCGACCGCGACGGCTACATCTGGTACGACGGCAAGATGGTGCCGTGGCGCGAAGCCACCACGCACGTGCTGACCTATACGCTGCACTACGGCGCCGGCTGCTTCGAAGGCGTGCGCGCCTACGAGACGCCCAAGGGCACCGCGATCTTCCGCTTGCAGGAGCACACGCGCCGCCTGTTTAACTCGGCCAAGATCATCGGCATGGCCATGCCCTGGTCCGAAGACGAGCTCAATGAAGCGCAGCTCGAAGTGCTGCGCGTCAACCAGCTCAAGGAAGCCTACCTGCGTCCGATGGTGTTCTACGGCAGCGAAGGCATGGGCTTGCGCGCCACCGGTCTGAAGACCCACGTGATCGTCGCGGCCTGGACCTGGGGTTCGTACTTGGGCGCCGATGGCATGGAGCGCGGCATCCGCGTCAAGACCAGCTCGTTCTCGCGCCACTATGTCAACAGCTCGCTGTGCCGCGCCAAGGCCAACGCCAACTATTTGAACTCGTCGATGGCGCTCAACGAAGTGCTCAAGGACGGCTATGACGAGGCGCTGATGCTCGACCCCGAAGGCTACGTCGCCGAAGGCTCGGCCGAGAATATCTTCGTGATCACCAACGGCGTGATCAGCACGCCCGACGTGACCTCGGCGCTCGACGGCATCACGCGCCGCACGGTGATGCAGCTGGCGCAGGACATGGGCTACACGGTGCGCGAGCGCCGCATCACCCGCGACGAGGTCTACGTCTGCGACGAGGCGTTCTTCACCGGTACCGCCGCTGAAGTCACGCCGATCCGCGAGATCGACAATCGCCCGGTGGGCAGCGGCAGCCGCGGTCCGATCACGCAGAAGCTGCAGGCCGCGTATCTGGCGCAGGTCAAGGGCCAGTCCGAGCGGTATCCGGAGTGGCTCAGCCACATCTGATCGCCACGCCGAGCCGGGTCCCGCGCCGATGAGCCAGCTGCCTGATTTCACCCGCGCGCGGGTCGTCGTCGCCGGCGACGTGATGCTCGACCGTTACTGGTCGGGCAGCGCGTCGCGAATCTCGCCGGAAGCGCCGGTGCCGGTGGTGCAGATCAACGCCGATCGCACGCAAGCCGGTGGTGCGGCCAACGTCGCGCTGAATCTGGCGGCGCTGGGCGTGCAGACGCATCTGCTGGGCGTTGTGGGTGACGACGAGCCGGCGCAGTTGCTGGCGCAGCGCGTCACCGACGCCGGCATCGATGCGCAGTTCACCCCGTCACCCGATTACCCGACGATCACCAAGCTGCGCGTGATGTCGCGCAATCAGCAAGTGATCCGGCTCGACTTCGAGATGTCGCTGGCCGAGCCGGGTGCATTCGATCGCGCTGCGTTCACCGCGCAGTTTCGCGCGCAGGTACAGCAGGCCGATGCCGTGATCCTGTCCGACTACGGCAAGGGCACGCTGTCGGACGTGGCGTCGCTGATCGCGATCTGCCGTGCCGCCGGCAAGCCGGTCACGGTCGATCCCAAGGGCCGCGATTACGCACGCTACACCGGCGCCACGCTGCTGACGCCGAACATGGCCGAACTCGAAGCCGTCGTCGGGCCGTGCCCGGACGAGGCCACGCTGGTGGCCAAGGCGACGCAGTTGATGGGCGAGCTGCAGCTGTTTGCGCTGCTGGTCACGCGCAGCGAAAAGGGCATGAGCCTGCTGCGGCCGCATCGCGAGCCGCTGCATCTGCCGACCGTGGCGCGCGAGGTCTACGACGTGACCGGCGCCGGCGACACGGTGATCGCCACGCTGACCGCCGCGCTGGCGGCCGGCAGCGATCTGGAAACGGCAACGCGGCTGTCGAACCTGGCGGCTGGCGTCACCGTCGGCAAGCTCGGTGCGGCGACCGTCACGCCGGCCGAACTGCAGGCCCAGCTGACGCCCGACGGTCCGGCCAGCAGCGAGTCGCTGCTAATGGCCGAAGATGCACTGCTGCAATGGGTCGAAGCGCGCCGTACGCGCGGCCAGCGCATCGTGATGACCAATGGCTGCTTCGACCTGCTGCATGTCGGCCATCTGCGCTACCTGGAGCAGGCGCGTGCGCTCGGCGATGCGCTGATCGTCGCCGTCAACAGCGACGACTCGGTGCGCCGGCTCAAGGGCCCGACGCGTCCTCTGAACGCAGCGGCCGATCGGATGCGCGTGCTCGCCGGACTCAAGTGCGTCGATGCCGTCGTCGAGTTCGGTGAGGACACGCCGGCCCGCTTGATCGGCCGCGTGCTGCCGCAAGTGCTGGTCAAAGGCGGTGACTACACGGTGGAACAGGTCGCCGGTCACGATGTCGTGGAGGCGGCCGGCGGCCAGACCGTGATCCTGAATTTTCACGACGGCTACTCGACCACGGCGACGATCCAGCGCGCGCAGCAACCTTGAGTGCCGCCGCGGGCTGGCAATATCAGCCCAATGTAGGACGAGGCTTACAGTCTCGGCGTCGAGCCTCCATCGTGGGATGGATTTGCTAGTTCCGGGTGACCCGTTGCCAGCGTAAATAGCGCACGGCCCCCACTAGGAACCCGCCCCATGGACGGTGGTTCGCTCGCGTATCAACTGGTGTTTCGCAACGCACTGCTGTTCGACGGCAGCGGCGCGGCGCCTCAACGGCGCGACGTCGCCATCGCCGGCGGTCGCATTGCGGCGATCGGCCATGATCTGCCGGCCGGCGACGCGACGCAGATCGACGCGCAAGGCCTGTGGCTGATGCCGGGCCTGCTCGACGTACACACGCATTTCGATCTCGAAGTCGAGCTGGAGCCCGGCTTGCCCGAAGCGGTACGCCACGGCACGACGACGGTGGTGATGGCCAATTGCTCGCTGGGCCTGGCCTATGGCGCGCAGCGCCGCAACGGCGCCGACCCGATCGTCGACTGCTTCGCGCGCGTCGAGAACGTGCCCAAGTCGGTGCTGCGCAAAGTCGCCGATCGCGTCAGCTGGTCCGACAGCGCGGCGTATCTGGATCACTTGCAGAGCTTGCCGCTAGGCCCGAACGTCGCGCCGATGATTCCGCATTCGATGCTGCGCGTCGAAGTGATGGGGCTCAACGATTCGGTATCTCGCGAGCCGACCGCCGACGAGTTGACGCGGATGGAGCAGCTGCTCGAAAAAGGCATGCGCGAGGGCTACATCGGATTTTCGACCGACGCGCTGCCATTTCACTTTCTGGCCAATGCGCCGAACACGCGCAAGCAGATTCCGACGCAGTTCGCGCCCTACGGCGAGCTTAAACGGCTGACCGGCGTCGTGCGTCGCTGGGGCCGCTTGTGGCAAGCCACGCCGCCGAAGGACAACAAGCTTGCGATCTTCCGCAACTTCCTGCTGACGTCGGGGCGGCTGTTCGGCCGGCCGCTGAAAGTCACGGCCGTGGCGGCGATGGACTTCAACACCAACGGCGCGCTGTTGAAGATGGCGCTGGTCTTGTCGCGCATTCTGAACAGCCGGTTGATCGGCGGACGCTTCCGCTTCCAGGCGCTGGCAGCGCCGTTCACGACTTGGAGCGACGGCGTGATCACGCCGCTGGCCGAAGAGATTCCGTGTCTGCGGCTGCTCAACGAACTCGATCTGGACGATCGCGCGGGCCGTCGCCGCTTGCTCGACGATCCGGCGTGGATCGCCGACTTCCGCCGCATGTGGTTTCACGGCAAGAGCGGCTTCAACTGGGCCAATCTGGCGCGTCGGCGTCGCCGCGAAACCAATGTGCTGTCGCGTCGGCTCGACGACATGTTCATCGACCGTTGCCCGATTGCGGCTTGGTCCGGCGACAGCCTGCAAGCCGTCTACCAGCGCGCTTGCGCGTATCGCGCTGGCGATGCAGCACAAGCGCGCAGCGCCGATGAGCGCGCGGTGTTCGACGCAATGCCGCCGGCCCGGCCAGACGATGCGGATTTCTTTTTGCACCTGATGCGGCAGTTCGACACGCAGCTGCGCTGGAAGACCACCACCGCCAACCGCGACCCGCAGCTGACCGGCGAGCTGCTGTTCAATCCGCTGCTGCTGCCGGGCTTCAACGACAGCGGCGCGCATCTGACCAACATGGCGTTCTACGACGGCAACCTGCGGATGCTGCGTTATGCGCAGGCCAGCGGCGGCGTTGCGCGCGTGGCCGAGGCCGTACGCCGGCTGACGCGTGAGCCGGCCGAATACTTCGGTATGGACGTGGGTCGCATCGAGCCCGGCGCGATCGCCGACCTTGCGTTGATCGACCCGGCGGCGCTCAGCGGCTGGGATCCGGAAGCGACGATCGAATACGTGTGGCGCGATTGCTTCGAGCATCACCAACTCGTCAATCGTCCGCCGGATGTGGTGCGGGCGACCGTCGTGGCGGGCCAGCTATTGTGGCGCGACGGCGCGTATCAACCCGGTTTTGGCGAGCAGCGTGCAGGCCGCGTGCTGCGGCATGCGGTCGAGTCGGCGCCGGTGGCGGTCTAAGGCGGATCGCTTACCCGCCGCGCCGCGAGTGCAGCGCGCGGGTATCGCCCGCAGCGCTGCATCGATTCTGCTGACGTGCGCAGCGCGGCGGCATCAGCCGCCGGCGCTGCGCCGCGTGCTCAGTGGCGATAGCCTTTGACGCGCACCTTGAAGTCCATCGCCGGGCCCGGCGTCGGCGCGGTCTTGGTCTTCAGCTGGTAGTTCGGCGTTTCGAGTTCCAGGTCGAGCTTGTAGAACAGCCGCGCCATCGACAGTGCGATCTGGACTTCGGCCAGGCTCTTGCCCAGGCAGGTGTGCGGACCGCGGCCGTAGGGTGAGTACACGCCCGGCTGCAGGTGCTCGGCGCGCGGACGCTGGTAGCGGTCGATGTCGAAGCGGTCGGCTTCCGGGTAGAACTCGTCCATGAAGTGCGGAACGCTGGTGGCGACGAACATCATCTCGCCTTCCTTGATCAAGTGACCCTGGAACACGAAATCCTTGGTCGCAGTGCGCATCTGCGCAACCGCGATCGGGTAGAGCCGCATCGTCTCCATGATCGCGCCCTGCAGCGACGGGATCCGCTTCATCAAGCCTTCTTCGTCAATCGGGCCGGCATCGAACAAGGAGTCGACTTCGGCCAGCACGCGGCGCTTGACCTCGGGATACTTCAGCACCGTGTACGTGATCGCCGCCGTCGTGTTGGCAACGGTGTCGAGCCCGGCGACGTACGGGCCGGTCAGCGTCAGGATCAGGTCCTGCGCCGGCATGATGTCCGGACGCTCGATATGCGCGGCCATGATGTCGTCGATCAGGTTGCGATCTTCGGGCTTGACGCGGCCATAGCGCGCCCGCGCATCGGCGATCATCTTCTCGCCCAGCTCGTGCACGCGCGACTTGGCCTTCTTGTACACCGGCCGCTTCAGCAGAAACTTCGGCCGCTGACGCGTGACCAGCACGTTGAGGATGTGCAGGATCGTCGTGCGGATGTCCTTGACGTATTCCAGCGGCGCGGCACCGGTCAGGATCTGGCCCAGCTGATCGACGACCATGTACTGCATGCCTTCGACCACCGGCACCAACTCACCGACTTTCCAGTCGCGCAGCAGTGCGCCGTCGGTGATGTTCACCAGCTCGTCGTAGCGACCCTTGATCGACTCCTTCGAGTAGCCGCTGCGCATCACGTCGCGCAGCTGCTTGTGGGCTTCGCCGTCTTCGCCGGTCAGCGTGCGCGTCGCGTCGTATTCCTTGACCAGGCCTTCCCAGAATTCCTTGCTGCGCAGGCATTCGCGGCCTTCGCGCGTGCCCATGAAGTTGGCAGCCTCGACGCCGGCGATCACTTTGTAGCGATTGCCGAGCATGCTGATTTCGAACACCGGCCCGTACTGGCGGTAGCAGCGCAGGAAGAAGCGGCCGATGTCCTTGGACATCTCCAGCGCATTGCCGAGAAACGGCAGGCCGGGCACGCGCGGCGTGGTGTGGACAGCAGTCGGTGGCGTTTTCGGCGCCGTCGGCTCGACGTGGCCGGCGGTGGTTGTGGCGGTATTCATTGAGCGAATCTCCGGGGTCGCGCGCAGGGCGGGCTCGATTGACCGGTATGCTGCAACCGCAACGCGACGGCTCAATGATCCCATCGGACTAGTTTTCGGATGGCGTCCCCCGAAATGATCGAGACCTCGACATCCGGCGTCCGATGGCCGGGGTCGGTTTGTTTTTTGCTACGCATTCCGCGCCGCCCGGTAATGCCGCCCAGCGGCACCAGGTATGCCCCAATCCGGACGGCGGCCTGCCGCGCAACGACGCGCTACCCACCATGGATGTCCTATTGGAGCGTACGCGTGAACAAGATCTCGACGGCCAGCCTGGCCGCAACCCTGCTGTTGGTGTCCTCGACGCTGCTGTGTGGCCTTGCATCGGCTGAAAACACCTATTCCAAGACCGGAGTCGGCAGTTCGTATCCGCCCGGCAGCCCGCTGGCGGTCAACAACTCCGACTACGAAGACAAGAACGGCGACGGCTGCCTCGAAGCGGGCGAACTCAAGCCCGGCTCGCAACTCGAGAAGCGCTTGAAGACCCGCGATGCCAACAACGACGGCAAGCTCTGCAAGGACGAATACTTCTTCGAATGAGCGGGCGCTTCGCGGTTGCCGCAGAGGCACGCGGGTTCACGGCGAGGTCATAGCCGTGCGGTGACCGATGTTTGAAGCCGCCATGGACGGCGGTGGTTTGCGCAGGGAAGCGACGGCACCGGAATTCCATCGGGGTTCCGGTGCTTTTTTGCGTTGTCGATCGAGGTGACGGCCTGAACCGTGCTTGACAAGGCCTCGGGGCTCTCCAAGTCTTGGGCCGTGACTCAAACCTGCCAACGGATGACGCTATGAAACCGCGCGACTGGGCTCCGCCGTTGCTGTTGATCACGGCCGGTGTCGTGGCGGCCGGGTTTTATCTGCTGCGATCGGCCGGCGATGCGCCGGCGCCGGTCCCGGTGACCAACGAAGTGCCCGCCGCCGATCCCGACATGGCGGCCGAGGCTGCCCCGGCGCCGCAGTTTCCCGTATCGCCCCCTGGACAAGCCGACGACGACGCCGCGCCACTGATGGCCGACCTGCCGGCGCTGGCCGACAGCGATTCCGAATTGCGCCAGTCGTTGATCGGCGCGATGGACCAAGTGCCCATCGATGCGTTCCTGGTACCGCAGCAGATCGTGCGCCGCTTTGTGGCGACGATCGACAACCTCGATGCGCCGTCGCTACCGATGCGCCTGCGCGCGCTGCGCCGCATCGACGGCAGCTTTGCGGTGCAACCGGTGACGGTGGCCGATGCCGCCGATCCGCAATGGCAGATCAGCGCCAGCAACCCCGCGCGATACGCCGGCTTCGTCGAAGCGGTGCAACTGGCCGACGTCGAGCGCCTGGTGCAGTTGTACCGGCGCTACTACCCGCTGTTCCAGGCCGCGTATGAAGAGCTGGGCCATGGCAGTGACTACTTCAACGACCGGCTGATCCAAGTGATCGACCACTTGCTGGCAACGCCGGAGGTACCTGCGCCGGTGCTGCTGCAGCGGCCCAAGGTGCTCTATCAATTTGCCGACCCGGAGCTGGAATCGCGCTCGGCCGGCCAGAAGGCGCTGATCCGCATCGGCAGCGAAAACGCCGAAGTGATCAAGGGCAAGCTGCGCCAACTGCGCACCGAGTTGGTCGCGTCGCGCACGCCCTGATCATCGGCGCTGGTGGCACGGAGTTCACGGGCAATTCATCGCGTCGGCCTACCGTGGTGCTCGTGCAACAGGAGGATCACCGACATGGACGTCGATCATCAGCATCGCAATCGCCAGCCGCCGCAGCGTCTGCATCAGAGCCGGCTCACCGGATATGCGCTGTGTGCCGCTGCGGCGTTGAGCGTGATGGCCACGCCGGCCTTCGCCGAAATCTATACAAACGACGACGGTCAGCGCGTCGACTGCCACTATGAAACGGTCAAGGCCGACGACGGTCACCTTGTGGCCGCGCCGGTGATCGGTGCGGTTGCCGGTGGCGTACTCGGCCATCAAGTCGGCGGTGGGCGCGGCAAGGACTTGGCCACGGTGGCCGGTGCCGGTGTCGGCGCGTATGCGGGCAAGCAGTACAACGACAACAAGACCGATGACAGCACGGCGACGCGCAAGGTCTGTCAGCCGGTCGACTAGGTTTCGGTAGCAGCGGCGGTTCGACGGCCCCGGTCGTCGCAGTCCAGGTGTCGTTCGGCCCGTGCCATGAGGCACGAGTAGCTGCGCGTGGTGGGTGTCGGTTTCATCCGTATCAGCAGGTAGGTCAAGGAATGACGACGGCTACGGCGCTCGGCATGAGCGCGTTGCGCGACACCCTGTCGCAGCGCTTCGGACTCGATGCGTGGCGGCCCGGACAAGAGCGCGTGATCACCAGCGTGCTCGCCGGGCGCAACACGCTGGCGATCATGCCCACCGGCGCCGGCAAGTCGCTGTGCTATCAACTGCCTGCGCTGCATCTGGACGGCCTGACGCTGGTCGTCTCGCCGCTGATTGCGCTGATGAAGGACCAGGCCGACAAACTCGAAGGCGCCGGCATCCAGAGCGCGCAGCTCAACAGCGCGCTTGGCGTGCAGGCCGAGTCGTTGATGCTGCAGCGGGTCGAGGCAATGCGCGACGGCATCGTGTTCGTCACGCCGGAGCGACTCGCCGACGAGCGCTTCCTGCAGACGCTGCGCAGCAAGGTGGTGGCACTGCTGGTGGTCGACGAGGCGCATTGCATCTCGCAGTGGGGCCATGACTTTCGCCCGGCGTTTCTCGAGATCGGCACCGCGATTCATGCACTCAACCGCCCGCCGGTGCTCGCGTTGACAGCGACCGCCACGCCGCGCGTGATCGACGATATCCGCACGCAGCTGGGCCTGGACCAGCTGCGCGTGATCAACACCGGGCTGTATCGGCCCAATCTGCACTATGCGGTGCAGCCGGTGCAGGGCGAGGACCGCAAACGGGCTGCGCTGATCGATCGACTGCGCAGCAGCGAGGGTGCGGGCATCGTCTACTGCGCCACGGTCAAGAGCGTCGATGCGCTACACGAAGCCTTGATCCGCGCCGGCATCGACAGCACGCGCTATCACGGCCGGCTGCCGGCGCGGGAGCGTGACACCAGCCAGGACCGCTTCATGTCGGGCCAGACGCGGATCATGGTCGCGACCAACGCGTTCGGCATGGGTATCGACAAGGCCGATCTGCGCTTCATCATCCATTACCAACTGCCCGGCAGTATCGAGGCGTACTACCAGGAATCGGGCCGCGCCGGTCGCGACGGGCAGCCGGCGCTGTGCCTGCTGTTGTTCGACAGCAAGGACAAGCAGGTCCAGCAGTTCTTTCTGGCGCGGCGATATCCGGGTGTCGACGAGCTGTCGAGTACCTGGGTTGCGCTATGCCGTCAGACGCAGAACGGCCGGCGTGCCACGCTCAAGGACTTGCAGCAGGCGCTGCCGCGGCTGGGTGTCGCCCGGCTGCGCGTCACGCTGAAGCTGCTCGAACAAGCGTCGTTGATTGTGCGCAGCGAGGACGGCGGCCATGGCTTGGCCGACCGCGAGGGCGATCTGCTCGACTTCCAGAAGATTGCTGACGATTACGCGCGCCGTGCCGAGCGCGACCAGCGGGTGCTCGAGCAGATGATCGCCTACGCGCAAAGCTCGCTGTGCCGCTGGGGACGCTTGCTCGAATACTTCGGCGTGCGCGCCGATCGCAAGCGTTGCGGTCACTGCGACAACTGCTCGCGTCCCGACATCCGCGTCGACGCCGACATGCTGCGTCGTGCCGAAAACGACGCCGCCTGGCGCGAGCGCAAGCCCGTGCCGTCCGTCCGTGGCGATGACTCCGCGGAACCCGTCGCGGCGGCCGCGCCTCCGCTGGCGATCGGTGACCGCGTTCGCGTCAGCCGCTATGGGCAAGGCCGCATCGTCGACCTGACCGATACCCATGCGCGCGTGCAACTGGCCGACGGCAGCTCGCGTGTGTTTCTGCAGAGCTATCTGCGTCCGACCACGCGTCCCGCCAGGCCGTCGGCGACTGCCGCACAGGGCCGCCCGCTCAGCACCGTCTGACCGTTCCCGACGGCGCGAGCGATGCTCGGGCTCAGCGATCGGCTCGGTAAGGCCCGAACTCGACCGGCACCCAGGCGTAGCCCGGCTTGTCGGCGCGGATGTGCCCGATGCCGGGGAACGGCAAGTGCGCGCCGGCCGTCCACAGCTGCTGCTGCGCGGCTCGATCGAACGCCAGGCGCCGGCTGGCGATGGCCGCCTTGGCGTCGACGTCGAACTCCACCGAGATCTCGGGCCGCGCGAACTGCGTGGCATGGCTATGGATCAAGTCGCCCAGCACCAGCAGCTGCGACGGCCCCGGCTCGCCGACCAAGTAGCTGCTGTGGCCCGGCGTATGACCCGGCGTCGACAACGACACCAAGCCCGGCAACACCGTGTCGCCCGGCGTGAACGTCTTGAAGCGGCCGGCCGCGCGATACGGCGCCACAGCGTTGCGCGCCAGGTCGAACATCGGCTGCTGGTCGGCTGGCGCCTGCGCCTTGATCGCGTCGCGGGTCCAGAAGTCGGCTTCGGGCGCGGCCACGTACACGGTCGCGTTCGGGAACGCCGGCTTGCCGTCGGCCTGCAGCAGCCCGCAAGCGTGGTCGGGGTGCATATGCGTCAGCAGCACGGCGTCGACCTGCGCACCTTCGTAGCCGGCCGCGCGCAGATTGCCCGGAATCGTGCCCAGCGTCGGGCCGAAGCACTGCGCGGTGCCGGTGTCGATCAGCACCAACTGCGTGCCGGTGTGGACCAGGAACGCGTTGACCGAGGTCTGCACCGCCTTGCTGTCCTGAATGAACATCCGCGCCAGCAGGCTCTGCAGATCGCCCGCCTTGATGCCTTTCAGGATCTTCTGGTCCAGATCGATGTAGCCGTCATACAGCGCGGTCAGCTCCAGGTCGCCGAGCTTGAGCCGGTAATAGCCCGGCACTTGCTGCTTCTGCTGCGGCACGACGGCTTGCGCCGACGTGCTGGCGATCAATGACGTGGCCACGGCCAGTGCCAGCGCGGTGGCGCCGGCTACGCGCTTGAAGGTTTGGGTCATCGGGGTGTGCTCTTGTTGTTGGAATCATCGAAGCGCCCGATTCTGCGTCAGCGCCCGATCACAGCGGTAGGCGCGCTGCCCATTGCGCGGCGATCAAGCCGATTCGCCGCCGGCCTCGGGTAGCGGCGGCGGTGCGTCGGGCGGCGGGCGCAGCGCGTGGCGGAACGAGCGCAGGCCCAGCGCGATCGACACCAGGCCGACGCTGGCGATCAGCGCCGCCACACCGGGCCAGCCGTAGTGCGTCCATAGCGCAGCCGGCAGCACGCCGCCGACCGAACCGCCCAGGTAGTAGCACAGCACGTACAAGCCCACCGACGTTGCGCGCGCCGCGCCGGACGCCTCGGCGACGAAGCTGGTCGCCGCCGTCTGCGCCACAAAGATGCCGCCCGAAAACAGCGTCAGCGCCACGACCATTGCGGGCAGTGACGACAGCAGGCTCAGCGCCAGACCGGCGATCGTCACGCCCCAGGCCAGTGCCAGCACGCGGCCGTGGCCGTAGCGGTTCAGCAGCCGGCCCGACAGCGGCGTGATCAGCACGCCGACCAGATACACCGCGAAGATCGCCGACAGCGCGGCCGGCCCGAGCGCGAACGGCGGTCGTGCCAGATGCAGCGTCACATAGGTAAAGCCGCCGACCAGTGCGAACAGCAGCGTGAAGCCGACCGCATAGGCGCCGCGCAACTCCGGCCGGCGCAGCAGCGTCGCCATCGTCTGCAGCGGCGAGCCGGCCGGCGGTGGGCGTTGGCGTTCGGTCGGCAGCCAGGCGCGGATCAGCAGTGCCAGCAACAACTGGCCGACCGCCAGCGCCATGAAGCCGGCCTGCCAGCCGCCGAACTCGGCGACCAGGCCCGAGGTAAAGCGCCCGACAAAACCGCCGCCGATCGTGCCGGCGACATACAGCGCCGTGACTTGCCGCGCCGACGCGGCCGGCCATTCGGATCCGATGTACGCCACCGTGACACCGAAGATGCCGGGCAGCAGCAGCCCCTGCAGCAGCCGCGCGGCGATCAGCTGCGTCGGGCTCTGCGCCAGCGCCACGGCCGTGGTCGGTAGTACGACCCAGAATGCGGCGAGCACGATCACGCGGCGCCGACCGATACGGTCGGCCAGCAAGCCGGCAAACGGCGCGGCGATCGCCACGCCGAAGGTGCCGGCGGACACGATCAGCCCGGCCAGCGCTGCGTTGTCGCCGAGCCAGTCATGCAGCAGCGGCATCAGCGACTGCGGCGCGTACAAGCTCAGGAACGCCGCCGCGCCGGCCAGCACGACCGCGATCCGGCGACGGTCATGCATCGGCGCACACCGGGCGATCGTGATGCAGCGGGCGCCGCGCGGCGCGAATGCGCCGGGGCGGGTGGGACTCGTTCATGGGGGAGGGGGTGGCATGCAGCACGCTATTGTCGCCGCTGCGCGCTGATGCAACCAGCGCGGCGCGGCTCCGCTGCCGAGAGGGTCATGCTGAGCATCGCGCCGGCCGCGATGCGAACATGGGCTCCCGCTCCGACATCGAGACTCCGATGCCCTTGCACGACGACATGCGTTACGTCGCTTTCGACTCACCTGGTGAGGCCGAGGTGATGGTGATCCGCCGCGGTCCCCGGCCGCAGCCATCGCCGTCGCAGCTGCTGGTGCGCGTGCAGGCAGCCGGCATCAACCGACCCGACATCGCGCAGCGTCTCGGGCTGTATCCGCCGCCGGCCGATGCCAGCCCGGTGCTGGGTCTGGAGATTGCCGGCGAGGTCGTCGCCGTCGGCGCCGATGTGCAGGGCTGGCAGATCGGCGACCGCGTTTGCGCGCTGACGCACGGCGGCGGCTACGCTGAGTACGGCGTGGCCGAGGCCGCGCACTGCCTGCCGTGGCCGCGCGGCTACCGCGCTGAGCAGGCTGCCGCGCTGCCCGAAAACCATTTCACCGTTTGGTCCAACGTGTTCGACATGGCCGCGTTGCAGCCCGGTGAACATCTGCTGGTGCATGGCGGTAGCAGCGGTATCGGCACGACGGCGATCCAGCTCGGGCGCGAATTTGGCGCCACCGTCTACGCCACGGCCGGCAGCCCGGACAAATGCGCGGCCTGCGAGCAACTCGGTGCCGCGATGGCGATCGACTATCGCCAACAGGATTTCGAAGCGGTGCTGCGCGAGCGGCTCGGCAGCCGCGGTATCGACGTGGTGCTCGACATGGTCGGTGGCCGCTACACCGCGCGTCATCTGCGCCTGCTGGCGCTCGACGGGCGCATTGCGCAGATCGCCACGCTCGGCGGCGCCAAGGTCGACGACTTCGACTGGCGCGAGGTGATGAAGCGCCGCGCGCGGCTGATGGGCTCGACACTGCGGCCGCGCAGCGTGGCGCAGAAAGCCGCGATCGCCAGCGCGCTGCGCCAGCGTGTGTGGCCGGCGCTCGATGCCGGCCGTTGCGCGCCCGTGATCCACCAAGTATTGCCGCTCGATCAGGTCGTCGATGCACACCGGACGATGGAAGCAAGCACGCACATCGGCAAGCTGGTCTTGCACATCGCTGACTAAAGCGCCGACCATCCGCGCGCTGGTGGCCCAATTGGCCGCCGCGTTTCATGACGGGCTTCACCACATCAACAGAGGGGATACAGCAATGGCAGATATTGAAGTCGTCCGCGCCCATGGCCGCAGCGTCGCCGAGGCGCGTCAGATCGTCGACGGCCTGATTGGCAAGCTCGCCAAGGAGTTCGACCTGAAGCACGCCTGGGATGGCGACACGCTCAAGTTCGAGCGCAGCGGGCTCAGCGGACAAATGGCGATCACGGCCCAGGACGTGAAGATCAGCGCCAAGCTCGGCATGCTGCTCAAGCCGATGAAGGGACGCATCGAAAAGGAAATCCTCGGCATGCTGGACCGCAAGCTGGCCTGAGTTTTTTGCGGCGCGCATCGGGTTCACCGGTAGTTCAGCGCGGCGCCGTTGTAGTCGGCCGCAGCGGTGCCAGCACGGCGCCGATCGTTGACGGGGCCCAACACCATGTCGGACACGGACGTCCTACGCACTGCGCACGCGATGGCGCGCGCTTCGTCGCGCGATGCCGCACGCGAATCAGCACAAGCGCGTGACGGACGCCGATCACGCGAGTCGATCCGTTATGCGCTGACGCTCGCCAGCTTGATCGCGGCGGCGATCGTCGCGCTGCTGTACCTGAAGATCATCGTCATCAGCGCCGCGATCGGCATCGGCGTCGGTGTGCTGCTGGCACCGCCGCTGCGTCGATTCCAGGCGCATTTCAGTTTGCCTCGCGCAGTCGGCGCCCTGGTCGTGGCACTGATCTCGATCGGCGTGGTCGCTGGCGTTGCTTACGGCATCTACGCGATCACCGAAACGCAGGTCGCCTCGCTGTCGGAGCGCATGCCGCAGATCGTCGGCAAGCTGCAAGCACTGGCCAACGGCCTGCTCGACCGCTATCCCTGGCTCAACAGCGGCGCGCAGTCGTTCAACGTCGCCGAGGCTGCACGCAGTGTCGGTGGCCGCGTGTTTCGCGGGGCATGGTCGGGCATCAGCGTGCTCGGCGCGCTGGTGTTCGCGTTCATCGTCGGCTTGTACACCGCCGTCGAAGCGGAAACCTATTTCCGCGGCCTGGTCGATGCGTTCCCGCGATCGAAGCGACTGCAAGCCTCGCAGTTTCTGGTCGACGCGGCGACGACGATCCGCAACTGGTTCCAGGCACAGCTGATCGACATGGCGATCATCGGCGCGCTGACCGCGATCGGCTTGTGGATCGTCGGCGCTGACTACTGGCTGCTGTTCGGCATCCTGACGGGGCTGCTCGGCATCATTCCGTATGCCGGCATCGCCATCGTCGTGGTCTTTGCGGTGCTGGTGACGCTGGCGTCCGACGACCCTCACCGCGTGTACTGGGTCGCCGCGGTGTTCATCGTCACGCAGCAACTTGAAGGCCATGTGATCCTGCCGCTGGTGATGCGCGGCCAGGCTTCGCTGCCGGCCGTACCGCTGCTGGTGTTCATGCTGGTGATCGGCAGCTGGGGCGGCCTGCTCGGCGTGCTGATGGCCCCGCCGCTGTTCGCTGTGCTGCTGCTGGCTTGGCGCCGCTTCTGGGTCAAGCGAATGGACGCGGTGTAACCCATGCGCCGACCAAGGCTCAGCCCCCCGCTTGCCTCTCCCCCCGGGAGAGGTCGGCGCGCATGGCGCGCCGGGTGAGGGCCTCTCAGTCTCGGGCTTGGCCTGA
>NZ_FQWZ01000011.1 GCF_900129825.1 Hydrocarboniphaga daqingensis
ACCACGATCTTCGGAACGTTCACCTGCTTGGCCAGCAGAACGTGCTCGCGCGTCTGCGGCATCGGGCCGTCAACCGCCGACACCACCAGAATCGCGCCGTCCATCTGCGCCGCGCCCGTGATCATGTTCTTCACATAGTCAGCGTGGCCGGGGCAGTCAACGTGCGCGTAGTGGCGCGCGTTGGTTTCGTATTCCACGTGCGAGGTCGCAATCGTCAGAATCTTCGTGCTGTCACGACGACCCTGCGATTCCGAGGCCTTCGCCACTTCGTCGTACGCAACGTACTTCGTCTTGCCGAACTTGTCCGACGAAATCTTCGTCAGCGCCGCCGTCGTCGTCGTCTTGCCGTGGTCAACGTGACCAATCGTGCCAACGTTCACATGCGGCTTCGCGCGCTCGAACTTTTCCTTTGCCATGACAACAAACCTCGTTACGTGTTGTTTGAGTGAAGACCGCCGAGACAGCGCCCCGGCGATTTGCAGCGTGCTTACTTCTTCTTGGTCAGCGTCTCGATGACGTTACGAGGCGCTTCCTGGTACTTCTTGAATTCCATCGAGTACGTCGCGCGACCCTGGCTCATCGAGCGCAGCGTCGTCGAGTACCCAAACATCTCGGCCAGCGGCACTTCAGCCGACACCATCTTGGCGCCGAAATTGTCTTCCATGCCCAGGATCACGCCACGACGACGGTTGAGGTCGCCCATGACGTCGCCGGTGTAGTCTTCCGGCGTTTCGACTTCCACCGCCATGATCGGCTCCAGCACGACCGGGCTGGCCTTCTGGCACCCTTCCTTGAAGGCCATCGAAGCGGCAACGCGGAACGCGATTTCGGACGAGTCGACTTCGTGATACGAGCCGTCGGTCAGTGCAATCTTGATGTCGACGACCGGGTAGCCGGCCAGCACGCCGTTCTTGATCGCGTCGCGCAGACCCTTGTCGACCGCCGGGATGAATTCCTTCGGGATGGCGCCGCCGACGATTTCGTTCAAGAACTCATAGCCCTTGCCCGTCTCGTTAGGCTCGATGCGCAGCCAAACGTGGCCGAACTGGCCCTTACCGCCGGACTGCTTGGCGTACTTGCCCTCCTGCTCGACTGCCTTGCGGATCGTTTCGCGGTAAGCAACCTGCGGCGCGCCGACGTTGGCTTCAACGTTGTATTCGCGCTTCATGCGGTCGACGAGAATTTCGAGATGCAACTCGCCCATGCCCGACATGATCGTCTGGCCGGTCTCTTCGTCGGTGAACACGCGGAACGACGGATCTTCCTGCGCGAGACGCGACAGGGCGACACCCATTTTTTCCTGGTCGGCTTTGGTCTTCGGCTCGACCGCCTGGCTGATGACCGGCTCCGGGAAGATCATCCGCTCGAGCACGACCGGCTTCTGCAGGTCGGCCAGCGTGGTGCCCGTGAAAACGTCCTTCAAGCCGACGCAAGCGGCGATGTCGCCGGCGCGCACTTCGTCGATCGCCTTCTGCTCGTTGGCGTGCATCTGCACCAGACGGCCGATACGCTCGTTCTTGCCGTTGCGCGAGTTGTAGACCGAATCGCCCTGCTTCAGCACGCCCGAGTAGACGCGGATGAAGGTCAGTGCGCCGACGTACTTGTCGGTCATGATCTTGAACGCGAGCGCCGAGAACGGCTCTTCATCCTTCGCATTGCGGACGATGATCTTTTCGTAGTCGTCGACGTCATGCGCTTCGATCGCGGGGACGTCAGTCGGAGCCGGCAGGTACTCGACAACCGCGTCGAGCATCGCCTGCACGCCCTTGTTCTTGAACGCCGAGCCGCACAGCATCGGGAAGATTTCGAGCGCGAGCGTCCGCTTGCGCAGCGCAATCTTGATGTCCTCTTCCGGCAGATCGCCGAGCTCGAGGTACTTGTTCATCAGATCTTCGCTGGCTTCGGCAGCCGCTTCGACCATGTTCTCGCGCCACTTCTTGGCCGTCTCGACCAGCTCGGCCGGAATCTCGCCATAGGTGAAGGTGACGCCCTTGTCGGCGTCGCTCCAGATGATGGCCTTCATCTTGACGAGGTCGACGACACCCTGGAAGTTGTCTTCCGCACCGATCGGGATCTGGATCGGCACCGGGTTGGCACGCAGCTTGTCCTTGATCTGCTTGACGACCTTGAAGAAGTCGGCGCCGGTGCGGTCCATCTTGTTGACGAACGCGAGACGCGGGACCTTGTACTTGGTTGCCTGACGCCAGACCGTTTCCGACTGCGGCTGCACGCCACCGACGGCGCAGTACAACATGCACGCGCCGTCGAGCACGCGCATGGAGCGCTCGACTTCAATCGTGAAGTCGACGTGGCCGGGGGTGTCGATGATGTTGATGCGGTGCTGGTCGAACTGACCGCCCATGCCCTTCCAGAACGTGGTGGTCGCAGCAGACGTGATCGTGATGCCACGCTCCTGCTCCTGCTCCATCCAGTCCATGGTGGCCGCGCCGTTGTGCACTTCACCGATCTTGTGATTGACGCCGGTGTAGAACAGGACGCGCTCGGTCGTGGTGGTCTTACCCGCGTCGATGTGCGCGGAAATACCGATGTTGCGATAGCGCTCGATGGGCGTAGTACGTGCCATGGCTCAACTCTTTGGGGTTCGCAGAAAGGGACCCCATAAATGGGGACGAGGCGGCGCTATACCAGCGCCGCCTCGGTAACAGCCGCTGTTACCAGCGGAAGTGCGCGAAAGCCTTGTTGGCTTCCGCCATCTTGTGCGTATCTTCGCGCTTCTTGACCGCGGCGCCGCGATGCTCGGAGGCGTCGAGCAGCTCGCCCGCCAGGCGGTCCGCCATCGACTTCTCGCCGCGCTTCAGAGCAGCGTCGATCACCCAGCGCATGGCCAACGTCGTGCGGCGGACCGAGCGAACTTCGACCGGCACCTGGTAAGTGGCACCGCCGACGCGACGCGACTTGACTTCGACCGACGGCGCGACGTTATCAAACGCCGCCTGCAGAACAGCGGCCGGCTCCGTCGTCTTCTTCTTGTTGGCGATCTGGTCCAGCGCACCGTAGACGATCTTTTCGGCGGTGGACTTCTTGCCGTCTTCCATCACCATGTTCATGAACTTGGTCACGATCAGGTTCTTGTACTTCGGGTCAGGAAGGATGACGCGGATTTCGGGCTTGCGACGACGTGACATGAGGAGCCTCTAGCGCTTCAGCGACTTAAATGCTTACTTTTTCTTGGTGGCGGCAGCAGCGCCGGCCTTCGGACGCTTCGCACCGTACTTGGAACGGCTCTGACGGCGCTTGTCGACACCGGAGGCGTCGAGCGCACCACGAACCGTGTGGTAGCGAACGCCGGGAAGATCCTTGACGCGACCGCCACGGATCATGACGACGCTATGTTCCTGCAGGTTGTGCCCTTCACCACCGATGTAACTGGTGACTTCGAAGCCGTTCGTCAGACGAACGCGGCAGACCTTACGCAGAGCGGAGTTGGGCTTCTTCGGCGTCGTCGTATAGACGCGAGTGCAGACGCCACGCTTCTGAGGGCAAGAGGCAAGCGCAGGGGCCTTGCTCTTGTAGGTCTTCGGGCTGCGGCAGTTACGCACGAGCTGATTGATTGTTGGCACGCGGATGCTTCCCGGCTTGACAAAGAGAGGACAGGACGCGCAAGGCGGCCTATCGGGAAAGGGCGCGCATGGTAATGGGGAGACGGGGCACTGTCAACGGATTACGCCATCTCGCTTGACCTATCGCTGAACCCAGACGAGGTGCCCGAGCCGGCGCAACGATGCATTCGCCAGTCCGCAGGCAAGTACAGCAGCAGGTGCGGCACTAGCCGAGCCCGGCAACCGGTCGGCGTCGTGCCACTACTGGCGCAGATACCCGGGACAGTCCCTTAGGCCGAGCACAACTTCGAGCCAGTAGCCCACTTCATACTTGGCGAGGATGTCAGGCGCCGTGGCCACGAAACCCGATGCTAGGAAGTCGCTCGGCAAGCTCGGCTTGTTGCGGTCAATAACCGCAATATTCCTTGCGTCGAAAAAGTCATATTGGGCAACGCTCGCATTGGTGGTGACCAGTTTTCGCTGCGCGCCCAACGCCTCAAGCGTACGCATCGTCAGCCCGGTCTGCACCGGCCGCTCGATATCAACCATTACCCGCGACCGCCCGACCAGGACCAGCAGTTCGTCCCGGGACAGGGGGACGAAGCTGAATTCGCTTTGCTTGGCGCCCCAGAACGATGGGCTTCCGATAGCACGCGCCCAGTAGATAACCTTGCTCGGGAAATAGAGGAACAAAAATCGGGATGCTTCTCTATCGACCGTGGCCAGCAGGCGCCTGAGGACAGCGTAGCGGTCAGTGTGGACGGTCCCGATAAACGAAATATCGATGTCGGCAGCGACGGATCGTTGCGCAGCATAGTCTCGCAGATAAAACAGCGGTACAAATCGAATTCCTGCAACTCGGGCGTCCTGCAGATCAAACGTCGATGCAGTGTCAAAATGATTGACCCGATCGTCGGCGCCCTTGTCGTTGCGGAAACTATCCCAAAGATAAAGGACACAACGCGCGTTCGGATAGAACTTCCGAAACCTGGCGACGATACTCCGATCGATTCCCTCACCGCGAAGGACGAAGATCAGGTCGATCGCGTCGTTCTGGTGATTTGAGAGGATCGCCTCATAGTAGCGCTTGGTAACAGGCCGAAGTACGGCCGGAAACAAGCGAACCAATACTTTGCCTAGAAAGCCGGTGACAGGTCGGTTTTCGTAGCGGAATACTGTCGCACCGGCCGCCTTAAGTTCCCGCTCGATCTCCGCTGCATAGCCAAAAAAGCTGGGGGCGACAAATAATATTTTTTTGCCGGCCAGACTGTCGATAGGACGCTGCTTGATATTACCGGTCATTGCACTTTTATCCATTTGCCGGATGCGGGATCCAACCGGCGAACAATCCGGGCAGGGGCGCCGGCAATGACGGAGAAATCAGGGAATACGCCTCTGACAACCGAGTTGGCGCCCACGACGCAGTGCTGGCCCAACGTCGTACCAGCAAGGATCTTTACGCCCGCACCGATAAAGCAGCGGTCACCGATGGTGGTCGGACGGACGACCAAGGGTTGCTCGAAAATAGGTCTACTGATGTCCTCATATTCATGGTCGATATCAGTCAGCAACACTGCCGATGATATTTGGACGCCAGACCCAATCGTCAGCGTCGCGGCACATGCAAGGTGCAAGTCGTTTCCAATCGAAACGTTGTCTTTAATCAAAAGACGGCCCTCACCATGCACCTCCAGCCTGGCAGCCGGAAATATCCGCACGCGTTTGCCGATCGATATTTTTCGCCAGCCGGTTATGAATATCGGCGGACCAATGTAAGACATCATTCCGACGCGGTCGAACAGCACCGCATAGATCAGTGCGCGTGCCATCCATGAAATTTTATAAAGCATTACTACATTACCTTATTGTAGGCGGCCATCATTTCGTTGTAGTGCCGCTCCCATCCGAAGCCGGCCGAATGCCTAAGACCGGCATTTATCACCTTATTTCGATAATCCGAAACAAACAGAGCCTGGATTGCAACTCGCAAAGCCTCCGGCGATCCATCTTCGGCCAACGTAGCAGCGCCACCTGAGACTTCGGGAATGGACGAATTATTCACCGCCACAACAGGGCAGCCCGCGCGCATCGACTCCAGGATCGGGATGCCGAACCCTTCGTACAGCGACGGATAGGCAAAACAGAAGGCCTGAGCATAAGCGCGGTTCAGCGACACCTCATCTACGTAGCCAAGATGCAGAAACCGGCCTGGCAGCAGGCGCGAGAGCACGCGTTGTTCGGCCTCGGTAAAGCTGCCGCCACCAACACAGCGCAACTGGAGGTCCGGCATCGCTGCCAAGGCCACCACGAGGCTCTGAAAATTTTTGTACGAGACCCGCTGGCCCACATATAAAACATATGGTCGATCTGCAGGCTCATTTACCGGGTGGAATCGGTCGGAAACGCCGTTATGGACAACGACTATCTTCCGAGGATCGACGTCGGGAACAAAATTTAGAAGATCAGCTCGTGTGTTGTGCGAAACACAGACAAGCAGATCCGAACGGCGGATCGCATCGTTCTTCTGCGCGGAGTGCACCAGTCGCTTCAATCCCCCAATCACATGCTCGTAGGTGAAGTCATGAACGGTGGTCACCGTCGCCCGAACGCGCCGGTCGGGAACGCGGTAGCACGTGGAATGAAATACGGCCGCGCTCGCATTACCCGCGAGTTCTGAAGTCGGGAAACGACGGTAGCGCTCGGCAAGCCGTTTCGGCAGCAAGCGAAAATGCGGGCGCGTGACCTCAGTTGCCTTGTAGCCATACTCCTCGTATCGCACATCGTCGCGATACATGCGGGAAGCCAGTTCATTGAAGAGAACCGACGCACCACCCGTGTGCTGGAGCGATGCAATGATTCGATCAAATACGATCACAACGAGCCTGCTCCCTGATGGGTACGAGACGAATCCACTCTGCGAGACGAGCAAGCCGATCGCAGGACCAAGGTCTGGATCATCGAATTGATGCACTCGGTCACCAGTAACGCCACGATGACGCCTGGTGCACCGTACCTGCCTGCCAACATGAATAGCAGAACAGCCAATATGATCAGGTTGACCACGGAGATTATCGGAGTCGCACGTTCGCGATGAGCCGCGATCAGTAGCGTCGTCGTCGCGTTATTGTAGATGCGGGGGATAAGCAGCAAAGAGAAAAGAATCACGAGGTTCGTAGCCGGCACGAAGGCCGGAAACATCCATTCGAGTAATGTCGACGCGCTCAGCGCCATTGCGAGCACGATCAAAATCGCCGCACCTGAAACCCACAGGCGCAAACGCAGCGCGGCGGCATCGAAAGCGTCGATCCCCTTGGCCCACAGGCTCGCGTAATGGCCACCCATCGCCGCCACGCAACCGGCGATGATCTGGGTAAATGGATCGACCAGCCTTGCTGCGAATGCATAGAAGCCGAGGACCTCCTGGGACACATTCAGCTTCAGCACCATCAGATCCAATCGGCTGTACATAATCGCGATGATCGCCGCCACACCGACGGGCAGAGCTCTGCGGAGAATCGAGGTCACCTCAGAGAAAGCTCGACGACTCAACGGCTCAAGCTGGCGCAGACCCCACCGCAGGCCGATGATCAACAGCATGGCCTCCATTGCCGCCAGCATCGTAAGAGAATGGCGAGCGGCATCGCCGGGCAGCAGTAGAGCGGCCACCAAGAACAGGAAGTAGCATGCGTATCCGCAAGCGGCAGCGGTGATCACCACACGCTGAGAGAGTCCAGCCAGCGAGAGATTTAGAAAGAAGTTCAGACCCAACTGGAGAGCTGGAAATAGTGAAATCGCAATGGCGTCGGATAGGTCGATATCCGGGGCATAGCAGTACAGGATCAGCAAGAGGGCTGCCGTTCCGAACGACATCATGACCAGTTTTGTACAGCCAACGGACACCGCCCGCGCGGCCACGGCGGCGCGATCCATCCCGTATTCACGGAGGCTGTAGATGTCCACGCCGGCGTCAATGATGACTTTGGCCACCTCCGCGATAGCGCCCATCACCGCCACCACCGCGAACTGCGAAGGCGGCAAGCGCTTGGCGATCACCAGCAGCGCCGCGACACGGGATAATGCGCATGCGGAACGGACCCCAACGATACGAAGCGTCAAGATTAACGGAGCTGCGCGTGCCCAGCTTCTCGCCATTCGATGACTGAGCAAATGAATCGGCCTCTTCTACGTTCGTTTGGACAGAGCAGACACTGGGTTGCAGACGCGCTTGCACCGCCGGACACTGGCGCATCGTCAAGTGGTTACATTGGCATTGAGCGAAAGCTCCCGCGCGGCATTCTACAGGGAACACCACTGGCACCGAACGCATCCCGGCAAGCGTAGCGGACTGTGCAACCAATCGATTCAATCTGATGATATGGCTTCGATCTCTGGCATTACCGCTGTCAGCAGCGCTTAGTGCGTTGTTGCCCGGGGCTGCTGGCATCACAGTGCCCGTGGCCAGACCTACCGGATCGGTCGCAATCCCAGCATCGTGGACTTTCAGGTCTGAGTATTCCGATGAGTTCAACGTGTTCGATGACACGAAATGGCATCGGTTCAACCCGCACTGGGAAGGCCGTATACCAGGCGTGTTTGCTGAAGACCAGGTTTCGGTCGCTGGCGGGCAATTGAACCTCGGAGTGGCCAACTGCGAAGACTGCGGTGACGCCACATACAAGACCGGTACAGTGGTTAGCCGAATGCGGCTCCGATATGGCTACCTAGAGATCAGCGCGAGGATGGCGGCGGCAGCCGTGTCATCCGCATTCTGGCTTTATGCGGAAGACGACGATCAGTGGACTGAAATTGACGTATTCGAGAACGGTGGAGTTCGGCCCTTTGTCGACGCGGTGAATACCAATGCGCATGTCTTCAAGTTGCCACTGGTGCCAAAATTGGATCTGTCCCATCAAATGCTGGTGGCTCCGCCGTCTGACATGAGCAAGACGTTCCACCGCTACGGGCTACTCTGGAATCATGACCATATCGAATGGTTTATCGATGGCAGGAGCGTGCGGCGGCTCAGCAACCGCTACTGGCATCAGTCGCTCAATATCGTGTTTGATATTGAGATCATGAAGGACTGGATGGGCATCCCGGCCGACGGCGAACTTCCGGCCACGTTTCACGTCGATTACTTAAGAGTCTGGTCGCCGCCCGAATCGACTGCCAACCAATGACCCGATTTCTACTTGCTATCTGGGGCATCTCGATCGCGTTTCAGTCACTGGCGATCAACATCGGCGGAAGTCCGCTGCTCTTCAGCACGGTTACCGAACTGCTACTGATCATCGCGCTGATCGCTTCGCCGTCAAACCCCGCCGCACCTGCGCAGTCCTCATGGGTCCGATGGATACAGTGCTTTGGGGTCGTCGCGATCGTGTCAGCAATTGTGCTGCCGTTCTTGTTTGCTGGCACACCGGCGTTTGTTCCGCGACTGACCATTGATGAACAGGTCGGCGCAATGAATCCGGTCGCTTTCGGTGTCAGCAATATTGCCCAAGCGGGCTACTTGTCCCTCAACCTGATGCTATTAGGGATGCTGTCGCGACGGCTCAATCGCGAGGATGTACTGATCGCGTTCCACCGCGCTGCCCAACTGGGGGCGGTGCTGGCGCTGAGCACGATCATGCTGGACTATCTAGATGCACCCGTGTGGTCGGGCCTTCTGAAGGACGCGCTTCGCACCAACGAAGCCGGCATGTTGTTTGATGAACTCAGCGTCGATGGCGAGCGGAGAATATTCGGTATGTTCTCCGAGCCGTCTTATGCGGGGGTCTACTGCGCGGCGTACAGTGGTTACTTCATCACCCGGGCCTGGTTTAACGGGCACTCGTTTACTGACTGGCTCTACGCCCTCTTGCTTGGCTGGGCGGTCATTATTACGACGTCGTCACTTGGCACGATCGGCCTGGTTATCGCCGGTACGGCGCTGCTATGGAGCGTGCCGGCCTCACGCAAAGCAGTGCAGATTGGCGGCTTTGCGGCGGTGATTCTGGCGATGCTGTTGATTGACGATCCGCTGTCCTACCTTGAGTTCGACAAGCTCGACACCTTGTCGGCCATCAATCGCCTTGCATCAGACCTTCGTTCAGTCGAGCTGGTACAGGAAACCGGCGGGTTGGGCGTGGGGCTTGGCAGTCATCGAGCTTCAAGTCTTTTGTCGACACTTTTCGCGACGACTGGGATTATCGGCGGTAGCTTGTTTTTGATTGCAGTGTTTAAAGCGACCAAGGCCTGTCTGGTCGGCGGCAAGGTGCAGCCAGGTCAACCGATATTCGTGTTTCTTTGCGTGGCGGCGGGATGCTTGTTGGCCGGACTGGCTGAAGTATCCAGCCCCCTGCTCTGGATTGGCTTGGTCAGCAGTAGTTGCATCGTTGCCACGCCACCTCAGCGCAAATCTGATTCCGTGACCGCCGCAGTCCCATCACACCACTAGTGTTTTGCGCCCATCAGACCGTGTTTTCGTAGCTCGCTTTCTGCTCGGCTTAGTCCATCCTCCGGTAAAGGCTGGGCGGCAACCCATTCCACGAACCGGTCTAGTCCCTGCTGCAGCGTGATTGCGGGACGAAAACCAAGCTCGGTCCCGATGCGTGACATATCAGCAGTGCAGTGCCGAATATCGCCCAATCTGAACTGACCCGTGACGTCAGTGGTGTCCGCCATACCGAATCGGGCGGCGAGCAAGCCCGCGAGAGCCAAAACCGATGTCGCCACTCCTGAGCCAACGTTGAAAACCTTGTATCCCGTCGTTGGAGCCTCGATCGCCATAACGATGGCGCGGGCGATGTCATCGACATGGATGAAATCGCGACTTTCTAATCCGTCTTCAAAGATCGGCAACCGCAGCCCGCGCCGAAGGCGAGTCGAGAAAATCGATAGGATCCCGGTGTACGGGTTATTTAACGACTGCCCTTCGCCATACACGTTCTGGAATCTAAGCGATGTCGTTGCGACGCCGGTTGATTCAGAGAAAATGCGCACCAAGTCTTCCTGGGCAAGTTTGGTCGCTGCATAGATCGATGCTGGGCGGGGGACCGAGTCCTCAGCAGTCGGAACTGATGTGAGCGGCGTTCCGCACTGGTCACACTCGGGCTCCCACTTGGCCGCGGACAATTGAGCTGCGCTGCGCGATGCCGGAACCTGATGACGACCGTCAGCACAGTGGCCACATTGGTATGCGCCTTCACCATAGATGGATCGGCTCGAGGCCAACACCAGCTTCGAGATCGGGCTCTCGCGGCGACCAATCAGCGCTTGCAGCAGATGCGCCGTTCCCTGCGAGTTGACAAGGTTGTATCGCGAAATCTGGTACATCGACTGACCGGTACCGGTTTCGGCTGCCAGATGAGCAACGGCATCGATGTCCGAAACTGCGCGTGCCAACTGCTGCTCATCCGTGACATCGCCCCGGACGATCTCGACGCGCGGATCACTTTGCCAAGAAGCTTCGAAGACCGGCAGAACGCCGTGTATCTGCTCCGACAGGTTGTCAATGATGCGGACAGAATGGCCGTTATCGAGCAACTTGGCGGTGACGATTCGTCCGATGAATCCAAGACCGCCAGTGATCAGTACTTTCATTGGTCTGCAGTGTGAGTTGGAGCGTTTTTTAGATGCGCCTTGCGTTCATCGCTTACCCAGTAGGCACGCCCAAGTGCCAGCGCAATGCCCAAGAAAATGCCGAGCAAGCCATAAACGGAACGCTTGGGCCCTGATTTTTCTTCGGGAATGAACGGCGGATCGACGAAGCGGTACGCATAGTCGAGACTGCCGCGCGCCACCATCAACCGCTTGATCTCGGCTTCTAGGAGCTTGTAGAGAGCAGAACGAAGTTCAACGGCTGACGTCTTGGCCAACAAGTCGTTGATATACGCGATGTTGCGTTCGCTTCGCTGAACCGATTGCTCGCGCAGGCGGCTATTGGCTCGATCCACGAGATCGCGCAACCATTCTGCCGCGACCTTAGGGTCTTTCCATTCCACGGTGATTTTCACCGTGCCGGCTTTCTTTTGTTCCGCAATCTTGCGGATACGTTTGTCGAACAGCTTGAACGCTTTGGTTACCGTCGGCGTCGCACTGGCGCTCGTGGTTTTCCAACGCCCTGCAGCACTGTCCCACTCGTCGTAGAAAATGATCGGGAGCAGATCTTTCTCTCGTATGTAGTCCTCGACCAACGCACGGGAGCGCAGTACGGCTAGCGCTTCAAGTTGACGATCACCCTGGGTGCTGAGGCCTGCCAAGCTGCCTAAGGCCCCGAGTTGACCACCCAAGGCACCCATCGGAGATACCGAGAGCTCGTCGGAAGCGAACAGCGTAGCTTCCGCTTTATACGTCTTGGTGATCAGGAAGCTCGCCGCAACGGCTGTCACTCCGCCGATGACCGATGCGGCCAACAGTGACTTCCAATACCGGAATGCGAGTCGAACAGCCGCAGCGACATCGAATTCCGGATTTTCAACCTGCCGCATCGTCACTGTCCGCACCTAAGTTCGATCATCCACGCGCCGACCAACACGGCCGCAAGGCGATGGGCGGGAACAAGTCCCGCCCACCTCGATCACTCCTCGCTACCGCCCTCATCCCCATCATCATCCCCACCGCTGATCACGCGGCGCTCGGAGCCTACGGCTTCGAACACGTCGCTGATCGGGGTGGAGGTGACCTTTTGCAGGTCGTCGAGGAAGCTGCCGCCGCGGCTGCGGCGACGCTGCTCGTGATGCGCGAGGCCAGTACCGGCCGGGATCAGACGGCCGACGATGACGTTTTCCTTCAGGCCGCGCAGTTCGTCGCGTGAGCCGCGGACCGAAGCTTCGGTCAGCACGCGCGTGGTTTCCTGGAACGAGGCGGCCGAGATGAACGACTCGGTCGACAGCGACGCCTTGGTGATGCCGAGCAGCTGACGGTAGTACTGCGCACCGCGCTTGTTCTCGGCCTTCAGGCGCTTGTTCTCGGCCAGCACGTGGAAGATTTCGGCCTGTTCGCCCTGCAGGAAGCGGGAGTCGCCGGTTTCGGCGATCTCGACCTTGCGGAGCATCTGGCGAATGATCACTTCGATGTGCTTGTCGTTGATGCGCACGCCCTGCAGGCGATACACGTCCTGGATTTCCTTGACCAGGTGGTTGGCGAGCGCGGTCACGCCCTGCAGACGCAGGATGTCATGCGGGCTGGGTTCGCCATCCGACATGATTTCGCCTTTCTCGACGTGTTCACCTTCGAACACACGGATTTCCACCCACTTCGGTACCAGCAGTTCGGCTTCCTGACCGTCCGCTTGGACGATCTTGATGCGCTGCTTGCCCTTGGTGCCGGCGCCAAACTTGATGGTGCCGCTGGCTTCGGCCAACACGGCCGGTTCCTTCGGCTTGCGCGCTTCGAACAAGTCGGCAACACGCGGCAGACCGCCGGTGATGTCGCGCGAGCGGCCCTTTTCCTGCGGGATGCGCGCGACGACGTCGCCGACCTTCACTTCCGCGCCGTCTTCAGCGCTGATGACGGCCTTCGGCGGCAGCGAGTACGCGGCCGGAATGTCGGTGCCCGGGAAGTTCAGCTGTTTGCCCTTGGCGTCGACCAGCATCAGCAACGGACGCAAGTCCTTACCGGCGCTACCACGCGAACGGGCTTCGGTGACGACCAGGTTCGACAGGCCGGTGATGGCATCGCTTTCGCGCTGCACGGTCACGCCTTCTTCGAAGTCCTGGAACTTCACGAAGCCGGCCAGTTCGGTAACGATCGGGTGAGTGTGCGGGTCCCACTTGGCCAGACGCAGGCCAGCCTTCACTTCGTCGCCGTCGTTGACCAGAATCGTCGCGCCGTACGGGATCTTGTAGCGCTCGCGCTCGCGACCGTCGGCGGCGATGACGCCGATTTCGCCGGAACGCGACACGGCCACCAGGTTGCCGTCCTTGTTGCGGACCGTCTTCAGGTTGTGGACGCGGGCGGTACCGGCCGCGCGGGCGTCGACGCCGTCACTCGAAACGGCGCGCGATGCCGCGCCACCGACGTGGAACGTACGCATCGTCAGCTGCGTGCCGGGCTCACCGATCGACTGCGCGGCGATGACGCCGACCGCTTCGCCGATGTTGATCTTGTGGCCACGCGCCAAGTCACGGCCGTAGCACTTGCCGCAAATGCCGAACGGCAGTTCGCAGGTGATCGGCGAGCGCACCCAGATCTCGTCGACGCTGTTGCGTTCGATGATCTCGGCCCACTTTTCGTCGATCAGCGTGCCGGCCGGCACGATCACGTCTTCGCCACCGGGCTTGTAGGCGTCGCGCAGCGTCACACGGCCGAGCACGCGCTCGCGCAGCGGCTCGAGGATGTCGCCGCCTTCCACGATCGGCATCATCAGCAGGCCCTGGTCGGTGCCGCAATCTTCGGCGGTCACGACCACGTCCTGAGCCACGTCGACCAGACGACGCGTCAGGTAACCGGAGTTAGCGGTCTTGAGCGCGGTGTCGGCCAGGCCCTTACGAGCACCGTGGGTCGAGATGAAGTACTGCAGCACGTTCAGGCCTTCACGGAAGTTGGCCGTGATCGGCGTTTCGATGATCGAGCCGTCGGGCTTGGCCATCAGGCCACGCATACCGGCGAGCTGACGGATCTGCGCCTGGCTACCACGGGCGCCGGAGTCGGCCATCATGAACACGGAGTTGAACGAGGCCTGCTCGATCTCCTTGCCGTCCTTGCCGATCGACTTTTCCTTGCCGATGCGGACCATCATCGCCTTGGAGATGTCGTCGTTGGCACGCGACCAATGGTCGACCACGCGGTTGTAGCGTTCCTGCTGCGTGGTCAAGCCTTCCGAGTATTCGCGGTCGACTTCCTTCACCTTGGCTTCGGCTGCGGCGAGGATCTTGGCCTTTTCTTCCGGGATGATGATGTCGTCGAGGCAGAAGCTGATGCCGGCCTTGGTCGACATGCGGAAGCCGGTGTACATCAGCTGGTCGGCGAACACGACAGTGTCCTTGGTGCCGGCCTTGCGGTAGACGTAGTTGATCACGCGCGACACTTCCTTCTTCGTCATCGTCTTGTTGATGACAGAGAACGGAATCGTCTCGGGCAGGATCTCGGACAGCAGCGCACGGCCCGTCGTGGTTTCGACGCGGCGGAACACCTTTTCGCCGGTTTCGGTCACATCGCGCAGACGCACGCTGATCTTGGCCTGCAGATGCAGCTGCTTGGATTCGTAAGCGCGATGCACTTCGCCCACGTCCGTGAACTTCATGCCCTCGCCGTCGGCACCGATGCGCTCACGCGTCATCCAGTACAAACCGAGCACGACGTCCTGCGACGGCACGATGATCGGGTCGCCAGACGCCGGCGACAGGATGTTGTTGCTCGCCATCATCAGCACGCGCGCTTCCAACTGCGCTTCGAGCGACAGCGGCACGTGCACGGCCATCTGGTCGCCGTCGAAGTCGGCGTTGAACGCGGTGCAGACCAGCGGATGCAGGTTGATCGCCTTGCCTTCGATCAGGATCGGCTCGAACGCCTGGATGCCGAGGCGATGCAGCGTCGGCGCGCGGTTCAGCAGCACCGGATGTTCGCGGATGCACTCTTCGAGGCAATCCCAAACGGCGGCTTCTTCGCGCTCGACCATCTTCTTGGCGGCTTTGATCGTCGTCGCCAGGCCCTTGCGCTGCAGCAGCGAGAACACGAACGGCTTGAACAGCTCCAGCGCCATCTTCTTCGGCAGGCCGCACTGGTGCAGCTTCAGCGTCGGGCCGACCACGATGACCGAACGGCCGGAGTAGTCGACGCGCTTGCCGAGCAGGTTCTGACGGAACCGACCCTGCTTGCCCTTGATCATGTCGGCCAGCGACTTCAGCGGACGCTTGTTGGTGCCGGTGATCGCACGGCCACGACGGCCGTTGTCGATCAGCGCGTCGACCGATTCCTGCAGCATGCGCTTTTCGTTGCGGACGATGATGTCCGGCGCGGTCAGCTCGAGCAGGCGCTTGAGGCGGTTGTTGCGGTTGATGACGCGGCGATACAGGTCGTTCAGGTCCGACGTCGCGAAGCGGCCGCCATCCAGCGGCACCAGCGGGCGCAGGTCCGGCGGCAGCACCGGCAGCACGGTCATCACCATCCACTCCGGGCGATTGCCCGACAGGATGAAGTACTCAATCAACTTCAGGCGCTTGCCGAGCTTCTTGATCTTGGTCTCGCTGGCGGTGCCGGCGAGCTCTTCGCGCATCCGGATCGTCTCTTTCTGCAGATCGATCGCCTTGAGCAGGTCGTGCACGGCTTCGGCGCCCATGCGGGCATCGAACTCGTCGCCGTACTTCTCGACAGCGTCAAGGTACTCCTCTTCGGTCAGCAGCTGGCCCTTTTCAAGCGGGGTCAGGCCCGGATCGACGACGATGTGGGCTTCGAAGTACAGCACGCGTTCGATCGCGCGCAGCGGCATGTCGAGCAGCAAGCCGATACGGCTCGGCAGTGACTTCAGGAACCAGATGTGTGCGACCGGCGAGGCGAGGTCGATGTGACCCATGCGCTCACGGCGGACCTTGGCGACCGTGACTTCGACGCCGCACTTTTCGCAGACCACGCCGCGATGCTTCAGGCGCTTGTACTTGCCGCACAAGCATTCGTAGTCCTTGATCGGCCCGAAGATCTTGGCGCAGAACAGGCCGTCACGCTCCGGCTTGAACGTGCGGTAGTTGATCGTTTCCGGCTTCTTGACCTCGCCAAACGACCAGGACCGGATCACTTCCGGCGAAGACAGACCGATCTTGATCGCGTCGAAGTCCTCGAATTCCTCGGCCGGCGCGCGAAGCATGTTGAACAGTTCTTTCATCACTTACTCCGTAAATCGTATTCGTCGGCTGGGGTGAGCCCGTGGGCTGACCCCAGCGCGGGGTGTCGGCTAACGCTTCAACCCGGCCTACGGGTTCTGCTCGAGCTCGATGTTCAAGCCGATCGAGCGGATTTCCTTGACCAGCACGTTGAACGACTCCGGCATGCCGGCGTGCATGCGGTGATCGCCATCGACGATCGCCTTGTACATGCGCGTACGGCCGTTGGTGTCGTCCGACTTCACGGTCAACATTTCCTGCAACGTGTACGCCGCGCCATAGGCTTCCAGCGCCCAGACTTCCATCTCACCAAAGCGCTGACCGCCGAACTGTGCCTTACCACCCAGCGGCTGCTGCGTGACCAGCGAGTACGGGCCGGTCGAGCGGGCGTGCATCTTGTCGTCGACCAAGTGGTTGAGCTTGAGCATGTACATGTAGCCCACGGTCACCATGCGCGCGAACTCGTCGCCGGTGCGGCCGTCGGTCAACTGCGCCTGGCCGGTACGCGGCAGACCGGCGAGCTCCAGCAGCTCCTTGATCTCTTCTTCGGCTGCGCCGTCGAACACCGGCGTGGCAACCGGCAAGCCGGCGATCAAGTTCTTGGCCAGCGTGACGATCTCGGCGTCACTGAACTGGCTGAGATCTTCCTTCTTGCTGGTCTTGCCAGTGTTGTAGACCTTCTCGAGGAAGCCACGCAGCTCCGACACGGCGCGCTGCTGCTGCAGCATCACGTCGATCTTCTTGCCGATGCCCTTGGCGGCCCAGCCCAGATGC
Organism: Hydrocarboniphaga daqingensis; assembly: GCF_900129825.1. Lineage (GTDB taxonomy): Bacteria > Pseudomonadota > Gammaproteobacteria > Nevskiales > Nevskiaceae > Hydrocarboniphaga > Hydrocarboniphaga daqingensis. The sequence continues at coordinate 17,135 of NZ_FQWZ01000011.1, forward strand.
ACTTCCAGCAGCTGGCCGATGTTCATACGCGACGGCACGCCCAGCGGGTTGAGGACGATGTCGACCGGCGTACCGTCGGCCATGTGCGGCATGTCTTCGACCGGCACGATCTGCGAGATCACGCCCTTGTTACCGTGACGACCGGCCATCTTGTCGCCCGGCTGGATGCGACGCTTCACGGCCAGGTAGACCTTGACCATCTTCAGCACGCCCGGTGACAGCTCGTCGCCCGCCTGGATCTTGCGCTTCTTGTTCTCGTAACGAGCGTCGAAGTAAGCGCGCTGATCCTTCAGCTGCTTGGCCGCGGCTTCGAGCTGGGCCTGCGCATCTTCGTCCTGCAGGCGGATTTCGAACCACTTGTCGCGCTCGACCGAGCCGAGATACTCAGCGTCGACCTTGGCGCCCTTCTTCAGCTTGTTCGGGCCGCCATCGGCGACCTTGCCGAGCAGGATCCGGTTCAGACGATCGTAGATGTCGTCCTCGAAGATGCGCTGCTGGTCGTTCAAGTCCTTGCGGACGGCGGCCAGTTCGCTTTCTTCGATCGACAGCGCACGCTTGTCCTTCTTGACGCCTTCACGCGTGAACACGCGAACGTCGATCACGGTGCCGTCCATACCGGCCGGCACGCGCAGACCGGTGTCCTTCACGTCGGACGCCTTCTCGCCGAAGATCGCCCGCAGCAGCTTTTCTTCCGGCGTCAGCTGGGTTTCACCCTTGGGCGTGACCTTGCCGACGAGGATGTCGCCCGCCTTGACCTCGGCGCCGATGTAGACGATGCCGCTCTCGTCGAGCTTGCGCAGCGCCTGCTCGTTGACGTTGGGGATGTCGGCCGTGATTTCTTCCGGTCCCAGCTTGGTTTCGCGAGCGACGCAGGTCAGCTCTTCGATGTGGATCGTCGTAAAGCGATCTTCTTCGACAACGCGCTCGGAGATCAGGATCGAGTCTTCGAAGTTGTAGCCGTTCCACGGCATGAACGCGATCAACATGTTCTGGCCCAGCGCCAGCTCGCCCATGTCGGTCGACGGACCGTCGGCCAGCACATCGCCGCGCGCGACGATGTCACCCGGCTTCACCAGCGGACGCTGGTTGATGCAGGTGTTCTGGTTGGAGCGCGTGTACTTGACCAGGTTGTAGATGTCGACGCCCGCTTCGCCAGCGACCGTTTCATCGTCGTTGACGCGGATGACGACACGCGAGGCGTCGCACTTGTCGACGACACCGCCACGGCGCGCAACGATCGCGTTGCCGGAGTCGATCGCCACGCGGCGCTCGATGCCGGTGCCGACCAGCGGCTTTTCGCTGCGCAGCGTCGGCACGGCCTGGCGCTGCATGTTCGAACCCATCAGCGCGCGGTTGGCGTCGTCGTGTTCCAGGAACGGAATCAGCGCGGCGGCGACCGACACGATCTGGCGCGGCGAGACGTCCATGTACTGGACCTTGTCCGGCGTCATCAGCGTGAATTCGTTCTGGAAGCGGCAGCTGATCAGCTCAGCCTGGAATGCGCCCTTGGCGTCGAGTTCCGAGTTGGCCTGCGCGATCACGTAGCGGCCTTCTTCGATCGCCGACAGATAATCGATCTGGTCGCTGACCTTGCCGTCGATCACGCGACGGTACGGCGTCTCGAGGAAGCCGTAGTCGTTGGTGCGCGCGTAGCACGCCAGCGAGTTGATCAGGCCGATGTTCGGGCCTTCCGGCGTTTCATTCGGGCAGACGCGGCCGTAATGGGTCGGATGCACGTCGCGGACTTCGAAGCCCGCGCGCTCACGCGTCAGGCCGCCCGGCCCGAGCGCCGACACGCGGCGCTTGTGGGTGATTTCGGACAGCGGGTTGTTCTGGTCCATGAACTGCGACAGCTGCGACGAACCGAAGAACTCCTTGATCGCAGCGCCGACCGGCTTGGCGTTGATCAGATCCTGCGGGGTCAGGTTTTCGGCTTCGGCGAGTGCCAGGCGCTCGCGGACCGCGCGTTCGACACGGACCAGGCCGGTGCGGAACACGTTCTCGGTCATTTCACCGACCGCACGGATGCGGCGGTTGCCCAAGTGGTCGATGTCGTCGGTGACGTCTTCGCCGTTGCGGATCGCGATGATCTGCTTCATCACATCGGCAATGTCGGAGCGATCCGGGCCCAGTTCGGCAGCCAGCGCCTTGGCGGTTTCGTGCTTCAGCACCTGGAAGAACTTGCCGTCGTACAGAATGCCCGAGCCGGTGGTCTCATTGCGGCGCAGACGACGGTTGAACTTCATGCGGCCGACGGCCGACAGATCGTACTTCTCGGGAGCGAAGAACAGGCCTTCGAACAGCGCCTCGGCCGCTTCCTTCGTGGGCGGCTCGCCGGGGCGCATCATCCGGTAGATTTCGACCAGCGCTTCGAGCTTGGTGCGAGTCGGGTCGATGTTCAGCGTCGTGCTGACGTACGGGCCCTTGTCGAGATCGTTGACGAACAGCGTCGGCAGTTCCTTGATCCCGGCGGCGCGCAGCTTGGGCAGCAGCACTTCGGTGATTTCGGAGTTGGCAGCAGCCAGCAGCTCGCCGGTGTTGGTGTCGACGATGTCGCGCGCCAGAATGCGGCCGACGACGTAGCTGTCCGGCACTTCAAGCTGCGCGATCTTGGCTTCGCGAATCAGCTTGATGTGACGTGCCGTGATCGGCTTGCCGGCTTCGACGAGCACCTTCTTGCCGTCGACGATATCGAACTGCGCCTTTTCACCCTTCAGACGCTCGGGCACCAGGTCCCACAGCGCGCCGTGTTCCTGCAGCGTGAACGTGTTGATTTCATGGAACATCGCCAGCATCTGCTGGTTGTCGTAGCCCAGCGCGCGCATCAGGATCGTCGCCGGCAGCTTGCGGCGACGGTCGATGCGGACGAACAGGTTGTCCTTCGGGTCGAATTCGAAGTCCAGCCAGGAGCCGCGGTACGGAATGATGCGGGCGCTATACAGCAGCTTGCCGGAGCTGTGCGTCTTGCCCTTGTCGTGGTCGAAGAACACGCCGGGCGAACGGTGCAGCTGCGACACGACGACACGCTCGGTGCCGTTGATGATGAAGGTGCCGTTGTCGGTCATCAGCGGCACTTCGCCGAGATAGACCTCCTGCTCACGGACGTCCTTGATGCGCTTTTCCTTCGACTCACGGTCGAAGATCACCAGGCGCACGGTGACTTTCAGCGGGCTGGCGAACGTCAGGCCACGAACGCGGCACTCGACTTCTTCGAACACCGGCTCATCGAGGCGGTACTTGACGTACTCGAGCATCGCGCCGCCGTTGTAGCTGGTCATCGGGAACACCGACTTGAAGGCCGCGTGCAGACCCGCCTCCTTGCGCTTGGCGGCCGGCGTGTCGGCCTGCAGGAACTCGCGATACGAGTCGATCTGGGTGGCCAGCAGGAAAGGAATCTCCAGCGTGTCGGTCAGCTTGCTGAAATCCTTGCGGATGCGCTTTTTGGCGGTGAACGTGTAGGCCATCTCTACCTCGTCTCAAGGCCCCGCTACCGGCGGGCCGTGGAAATAAATGCGTCAGGGTGCAGCTCAAAATCCATGGCAATGGCGGAAGCACCGGCCGCTGGCCATTGCCATGGATTCTCTAAGCGGCGAAAGGCCGGGGGCGCGAGCCCCCAGCCTTTGCCGATTCAACTATGAAGCAGATGACTCAATTCGACTTAAGTTCCTCGGAAGTCGGTGCCCAAGGGCACCGGGCTCCAATTACTTGATGTCAACCTTGGCGCCGGCGGCTTCGAGCTTCTTCTTCAGCGCTTCGGCGTCGGCCTTGTTCACGCCGTCCTTCACGGTCTGCGGCGCGCCTTCGACCAGGTCCTTGGCTTCCTTCAAGCCCAGGCCGGTGATTTCGCGGACGACCTTGATGACTTCGACCTTCTTCTCGCCGAAAGCGGCCAGAACGACGGTGAACTCGGTCTTCTCTTCGACCGGGGCGGCGGCGGCAGCGGCCGGGCCAGCGGCGACGGCGACCGGGGCGGCAGCCGAAACGCCGAACTTCTCTTCCATCATCTTGACCAGCTCGACGATGTCCATGACGGACTTGGCGGCGATCGCGTCAAGGATTTCCTGATTGCTGAGCGACATGGGTAACTCCTAAAAACTTCGATAGATGTGTGTGCAGAAAACTGGACTGCGGATACGAATGCAGCGTTCGGCTTAAGCGGATTCCGCCATCTTGTCGCCGACGGCCTTGACGGCACGGACGAACTGGGCGGTGGGCTCGGCGACGGTCCGGACGAACTGCGTGATCGGTGCCTTCATGACGCCCAGGAGCATGGACAGAGCCTGATCCTTGGTCGGCAGGTTGGCGAGGCGATCGATGTCGGCGGAACCGTACAGGTTGCCACCCACTGCGATGCCCTTGACCACCAGCTTTTCGTTGGCCTTCGCGAAGTCCTTGATCACCCGACCGACGGCACCTGGATCATCGAGCGAAAAACCGATGACCAGAGGACCGACAAGCACCGGATCCAGGCACTCGAACTCCGTGCCCTTCACTGCGCGCTTGGCCAGCGTGTTCTTGACGACGTGCAGGTAGATGCCGTTTTTACGGGCTTCTGCGCGCAGGACGTCGAACTTGCCGGCGGTCAGACCGCGGTACTCGGCAACCACTGCCGAGAGCGCGCGCGACGCGACTTCATTCACTTCCGCAACCAGGACCTTCTTGTCTTCCAGCCTAAGCGCCATCGGACTAACTCCTGGATGCTCTACTACGTTGACGACTCGGGCTCACCCTTGCGGGCTGACCCACCTTTGCTGCGTACCACGGTGCCGTCAGCGAGGAGCCTTCGTGCACCATCTGCGTAAGCGCTCTGGCGAGCTTTAAGCCTTGCGGCTCTTACGGTCTCGGATGGAGCGGCTTTGCGGCCACACACATCTGATCTGAACAACCGGCGGCGTCGGGCGACGCCGCCGGCCTGAAGCTCTGACTTATTCCGGCAGCGACGAGATGTCGACGCGGATGCCGGGGCCCATCGTGGTCGACAGGGTCACCTTCTTGATGTACTGACCCTTGGACGACGACGGCTTCTGCTTGCGGATGTCACGAACCACGGCGACGAGGTTGTCGAGGATCTTGTCCTTGGCGAAGTCGGCGCTGCCGATCGAGCAATGCACGATGCCGGCCTTGTCGGTGCGGAACTTGGCCATACCGGCCTTGGCGTTCTTGACCGCTTCGGCGACGTTCGGCGTCACGGTGCCGGTCTTCGGGTTCGGCATCAAACCGCGCGGACCGAGCAACTGGCCCAGCTGACCGACGACGCGCATCGCGTCCGGGCTGGCGATGACGACCTGATAGTCGAGCTCGCCGGCCTTCATCTTGGCGGCGAGGTCATCCATGCCGACCGCATCGGCGCCGGCGGCGAGCGCTTCGGCCGCCTTGGCACCCTGGGTGAACACGGCGACGCGGACCGACTTGCCATTGCCGTGCGGCAGCACGGTGGAGCCACGGACGTTCTGGTCCGACTTCTTGGCGTCGATGCCGAGGTTGATCGACAGGTCGACCGATTCCTTGAACTTGGCGGTCGAGCAGGTCTTCAGCAGATCGAGAGCCTGATCGAGCGTGTAGGCCTTGCCCTGCTGGACCTTGGAAGCAAACAGTTTGGCGCGCTTGGTGAGTGCCATGGCTTAGACCCCTTCCACTTCAACGCCCATCGAACGGGCAGAGCCGGCGATGATCTTGATCGCGGCCGTCATGTCGGCGGCGTTCAGGTCCGGCCACTTCAGCTTGGCGATTTCTTCCAGCTGCGCCTTCTTGATCTTGCCGACCTTCTTGGTGTGCGGCGTCGGCGAACCCGACTCGATGCCCACGGCCTTCTTGATCAGGTAAGTCGCCGGCGGCGTCTTCATGATGAAGGTGAAGGACTTGTCCGAGTACACGGTGATGACCACCGGGATCGGCATGCCGGGTTCGAGCTTCTGCGTTGCGGCGTTGAACTCTTTGCAGAAACCCATGATGTTCACGCCCTGCTGACCGAGCGCGGGGCCGATCGGGGGCGACGGGTTGGCCTTGCCGGCCGGGATTTGCAGCTTGACGTAGCCTTGTACTTTCTTGGCCATGAATGCTCCTGATGGGTGATAGCGCCGCGCTTGTTTCGCAGCTCCCCGGTTGATGCTTATGGAATCGACTGATCGATTCCGCCTTACAACTCACTACAAAACGCTGGAAGCTCTGACCGCCATCCTTGGTACAGCTTCCGGGCCGACCGTCCATGGCCGGTCGCTGATCCGGGTGGACGATCCAATGGACAGTCCGCACAACTCCGGATCAGCCCTTTTCGACCTGAGAGAATTCCAGCTCGACCGGCGTCGACCGACCGAAGATCAGCACCGCCACCCGCAGGCGGTTCTTTTCGTAATTGACTTCTTCCACCACGCCGTTGAAGTCCGCAAACGGGCCTTCGGTGACACGGACGCTTTCGCCCGGCTCGTACAGCGTCTTGGGCTTGGGCTTCTCGACCGCCTCTTCGACGCGGTTGAGGATCGAATTGGCTTCCTTTTCGGAAATCGGCGCGGGCTTGTCCGGCGTGCCGCCGATGAAACCGAGCACCTTGGGCGTGGACTTGACCAAGTGCCAGGTGTCCTCGCCCATCTCCATCTGCACCAGCACATAGCCGGGGAAGAACTTGCGCTCGGTCGTGCGCTTGACGCCGTCCTTGATCTCGACCACTTCTTCAGTGGGGACCAGGATGTCGCCGAATTTGTCTTGAAGGCCGGCGCGGCCGATGCGCTCGACCAGTGCCTTCTTCACATTGTTTTCGTACTGCGAATACGCATGCACGACATACCAACGCATCGTCATCGATTAGCCTCGACCGGTCAGCGACTTGACGCCGAACAGCAGCAGGGAATCGAGACCCCACAGCAGCAGCGAGGTGATCAGGACCACGACTGCAATCATCAGCGTGGCTTGCAGGCTTTCCTGGCGGCTCGGCCAGACCACCTTGCGAAGCTCGGTGCGCGAACCCAGCACGGTGGCCCAAACGGCCTGCCCCATCTGAGTTCGATACGCCAGCGCAACCGACCCGCCCAGCGCCGCCAGCAGGATCAGCAAGCGAATCGCGGCGTTGATTTCACCGGTGAGCCAGTAAAACGCAAACATGCCGCCCACGAGCAGCACCGCCGAACCGAACAGCAGCAAGCTGTCGTAGCGTGATGAACTGGGTGCTTCGATCTGGGGTTCCATCAACATCCCGACGTTCGGCCGACTAAAACTTACGGAAGATCCTTGGCTTGAAAGTGCTCAACCCTAATGGCAGGGGCGGAGGGTGTCGAACCCCCAACCTTCGGTTTTGGAGACCGACGCTCTACCAATTGAGCTACGCCCCTACTGACACGAAAGCCGAGCACTTCAAAAGGGGCGCGGAGTTTACGCGCCCAACCGCCAAAAATCAAAAACGAACCCTCCGGCCCACTGCGCTCGCGATGGAGCGGCAGCTGAGCCGGAGGGCTTGGAGGTCTTAGGCGATGATCTTGGTGACCACGCCGGCGCCGACGGTGCGGCCGCCTTCGCGGATCGCGAAGCGAACCTGCTCTTCCATCGCGATCGGGTTGATCAGCTCAACCGTCACCTTGATGTTGTCGCCCGGCATCACCATTTCCGTGCCTTCCGGCAGGAACACAGAGCCCGTCACGTCCGTCGTGCGGAAGTAGAACTGCGGACGGTAGCCCTTGAAGAACGGCGTGTGACGGCCGCCCTCTTCCTTCGTCAGAACGTACACCTCGCCTTCGAACTTGTCGTGCGGCTTGATGCTGCCCGGCTTGCACAGAACCTGTCCGCGCTCGATGTCTTCCTTCTTCGTG
>NZ_FQWZ01000006.1:0-71174 GCF_900129825.1 Hydrocarboniphaga daqingensis
CTGACATACAGAGATCCGTTCTCGAATCGGATTTGGCCGGTTGCGTTGTCGCTGAACTGGGATGACCCAATGAAGCTGAGTGTCATGCCCAATGCATTCGACAGACCAGCAAAGTCGAGCTTGTCAGTGCCAGAGACAAAGTCAGTAATCAGGTCAACGAAATTCACGCCATCAGAGTTGGCTATTGCACTAAAGCCAAAGTAGTCAGCGCCAGCGCCGCCGACCAGACGATCGGACCCGCCTCCGCCCACCAACGTATCAATACCAGCCCCTCCGTTCAGCGTGTCATTGCCCCCGCCGCCAACCAGGCTGTTAGCTGCACTATTGCCCATCAGGACGTTGGCCGCACCGTTGCCTGTGCCATTGATTGCGGCGGAGCCCGTCAGAACTAGGTTTTCGACGTTAGCACTTAGCGTGTGGCTCACTGAGGACTGAATGACGTCGGTTCCTTCGTTAGCCGCTTCAACGACCACATCGCTCGTCGAATCGATCACATAGGTGTCGTTGCCAGCACCGCCCGTCAACGAGTCGTTACCCGTGCCGCCATTCAACGTATCGTTACCCGCGCCAGCAGCAATCGTATCGTTCCCGGCACCACCGGCAAGGCTGTTGGCGGCCGTGTTACCTGTCAGCACATTGGCCAGCTCGTTACCGGTGCCATTGATGGCGGCCGAACCAGTCAGCGTGAGGTTTTCGACGTTCGCCGCTAGCGTGTGGCTCACCGACGACTGCACCAAGTCGGTCCCCTTAGGGGCCAACTCAACGATCACATCATTCGTCGAGTCGATCACATAGGTGTCGTTGCCAGCACCGCCCATCAGCGAGTCGTTACCCGCACCACCATTCAACGTATCATTGCCCGCGCCAGCGGCAATCGTGTCGTTTCCGGCACCGCCGGCAAGGCTGTTAGCAGCGGTGTTACCCGTCAGCACGTTGGCCAGCTCGTTGCCGGTGCCATTGATGGCGACCGAACCGGTCAGCGTGAGGTTTTCGACATTCGCCGCTAGCGTGTGGCTCACCGACGACTGCACCAAGTCGGTTCCCTCATTGGCTGCCTCAACGACCGTGTCGCTAGCCGAATCGATCACATAGGTGTCGTTGCCAGCACCGCCCGTCAACGAGTCGTTACCCGCACCACCATTCAACGTATCGTTACCCGCACCAGCAGCAATCGTGTCATTTGCTGTACCACCATCGAGGCTGTTGTTAGCGATGTTGCCCGTCAGCACGTTGGCAAGGTCGTTGCCGATGCCATTGATGGCGGCAGAACCGGTCAGTGTGAGGTTTTCGACGTTCGCCGCCAGCATATAGCTGACGGACGACTGCACCAAGTCAGTCCCCTCATTGGCCAACTCAACGATCACATCGATCGGCGAGTCGATCACATAGGTGTCGTTGCCTGCGCCAGCGGCCATCGTGTCGATCCCGAATTGGCCATCGAGGATGTTGTCAGCGGTGTTGCCCGTCAGCACGTTGGATAGGTCGTTGCCAGTGCCATTGATGGCAGCAGAACCGGTCAGTGTGAGATTTTCGAAGTTCGCCCATAGCCGGTAGCTCACCGACGACTGCACCAAGTCGGTCCCCTCATTGGCAACCTCAAAGATAGCGTCGTTTGCCGCATCGATCACGTAGGTGTCGTTGTCAGCACCGCCCATCAACCAGTCGAAGCCCGTACCGCCATTCAACGTATCGTCACCTGCGCCACCGACGATGAAGTCGTCACCGTCGCCGCCGGCAAGGCTGTTGGCAGCGGTGTTACCCGTCAGCACGTTGGCCAAGTCGTTGCCCGTGCCATTGATGATGGCCGAACCGGTCAGCGTGAGGTTTTCGACGTTCGCTGTGAGGGTATAGCTAACGGACGACTGCACCAAGTCGGTTCCCTCATTGGCTGCCTCAACGACCGTGTCGCTAGCCGAATCGATCACATAGGTGTCGTTGCCAGCACCGCCGGCAAGACTGTTGGCAGCGGTGTTACCCGTTAGCACATTGGACAGCTCGTTACCGGTGGCATTGATGGCGGCCGAACCGGTCAGCGTGAGGTTTTCGACATTCGCCGCTAACGTGTGGCTCACCGACGACAGCACCAAGTCGGTTCCCTCATTGGCTGCCTCAACGACCGCGTCGCTAGCTGAATCGATCACATAGGTGTCGTTGCCAGCTCCGCCCGTCAATGAGTCACTGCCCGTACCGCCATTCAACGTATCGTTACCCGCGCTAGCGACAATCGTGTCGTTGCCGGCACCACCATCGAGGCTGTTGGCGGCTGTGTTACCCGTCAGCACGTTGGCCAGGTCGTTGCCAGTGCCATTGATGGCGGCCGAACCGGTCAGCGTGAGGTTTTCGACGTTCGCTGTGAGGGTATAGCTAACGGACGACTGCACCAAGTCGGTTCCCTCATTGGCTGCCTCAACGACCGTGTCGCTAGCCGAATCGATCACATAGGTGTCGTTGCCAGCACCGCCCGTCAATGAGTCATTGCCCGTACCGCCATTCAACGTATCGTTGCCCGCGCCAGCGGCAATCGTGTCGTTTCCGGCACCACCGTTAAGGCTGCTATTGTTGACAGACTCGTTAATTAGTACGTTTGCCAGGTTGTTGCCGGTACCGTTGATCGCAGAGTTGGTGAGAATTAGGTTCTCGACATTGTCGCTAAGCGTGTACGACCCAGCGATTGCCTTAACAGTATCCAATCCCTCGTTAGCCAATTCCACTATGACGTCATTTTCCGAGTTGACTATATAAACATCATCGCCGGCGCCACCATACATCGTGTCGCGACCTGGCCCGCCGTTTATAGTGTCATTTCCCTCTGCACCGCTGATGCTGTCGTTCCCATTGTCCCCACTAAGAAAGTCATTTCCTTCATAACCAAAGATGACGTCGTCACCACCATTGCCGTTGATTGTGTCGTTGGCCGATGTTCCGTAAAGGTCGTCTGCCCCCTCACTTGAGCTGGCAATAACTGTATTATTTTTACTTGCGCTCATTTTCAAAATCTTATTGTTAGAATAGATGATTCATATACAAATCCAGCCTATAAATACCAAGTGTCAACAATATTTATTCTTGTGTCATAAACTAACTTTATCTAATTGAGAGACATCTCTTAAATAAAATAAGCAGCGGGGACCGTTACCGATCCCCGCTACTTCGCAATCGACTTACAGGATGAAGTCAGCAGCCTGCAGGGAGTTAACACCAGCCAAGTCGATGATCATCTCAGCAGCTGAGTCGGCGTTGGTGCTGACATACAGAGACCCGTTCTCGAATCGGATTTGACCGGTTGCGTTGTCGCTGAACTGGGATGACCCAATGAAGCTGAGTGTGATGCCCAACGCACTTGACAGACCAGCCAAGTCGAGCTTGTCAGTACCAGAGACAAAGTCAGCAATCACGTCAACGGAGTTCACGCCATCAGAGTTGGCTATTGCACTAAAGCCAAAGTAGTCATTGCCGGCGCCGCCGACCAAGTAGTCCGAACCGGCACCACCGCGCAACGTGTCGTTGCCACCGCCGCCATTGATTACATCGTCACCACCTCCGCCTGAAAGCGTGTTAGCTGCACTGTTACCGGTGATCACATTCGCCAGTTCGTTACCAGTGCCGTTAACAACAGCGTTGCCTGTGAGTGTTAGATACTCAATGTTCGCACTTAGCGTGTAGCTGACTGACGACGTTACGCGGTCGATACCTGCGTTTGCAGCCTCCGTGACGACGTCGGCGGCGTTGTCAACGATATAGCTGTCGTTACCAGCGCCGCCCACCAATGTATCGACACCCGCCCCGCCATTTAGCGTGTCATTGCCCCCGCCGCCAACCAAGCTGTTGGCGGCGCCATTGCCTGTCAGGACGTTGGCCGCGCCGTTGCCCGTGCCATTGATTGCGGCAGAGCCCGTCAGAAGCATATTTTCGACGTTATCGCCTAAGGTGTAGCTCACTGACGACTGCACTACATCGGCACCCTCACTTGCCGCCTCAACGATCACATCGCTCGTCGAATCGATCACATAGGTATCGTTGCCTGCACCGCCCGTCAACGAGTCATTGCCCGCACCGCCATTCAACGTATCGTTACCCGCGCCAGCGGCAATTGTGTCGTTCCCGGCACCACCAGTAAGGCTGTTGGCAGCGGTGTTACCCGTCAACACGTTGGCCAGATCGTTGCCAGTGCCATTGATGGCAGCAGAACCAGTCAGCGTGAGATTTTCGACGTTCGCCGCGAGCGCGTGGCTCACAGACGATTGCACGACGTCGATACCCTCATTGACCGCCTCAGCGACTGCATCACTGCCGGAATCGATCACATAGGTGTCGTTACCAGCAGCACCCGTCAACGAGTCGTTACCTGTACCGCCATTTAACGTATCGTTACCGGCACCAGCAGTGATCGTGTCATTCCCGGCACCACCAGCGAGGCTGTTATCCGCAGTGTTGCCCGTCAGCACATTGGCCAGCTCGTTGCCTGTTCCGTTAATGACAGCAGCGCCGGTCAGTGTGAGGTTTTCGATGTTCGTCGCGAGCATGTAGCTCACAGTGGACTGCACCACGTCGGTGCCCTCATTGGTCACTTCAACGACTAAATCGTTCGTCGATTCGATCACATAGGTGTCGTTGCCGGAGCCGCCCGTCAACGAATCATTGCCTGCACCGCCATTCAAGGTATCGTTGCCCGCGCCAGCAGAAATGGTGTCGTTCCCGACGCCACCATCGAGGATGTTGGCAGCGGTGTTGCCCGTCAACGCATTGGCAAGGTCGTTGCCAGTTCCATTGATGCCGGCAGAGCCGGTCAGTGTAAGGTTTTCGACATTCGCCGCGAGCGTGTAGCTCACCGACGATTGCACGACATCGGTTCCCTCATTGGCCGCCTCAACGATCGCATCGCTAGGCGAATCGACCACATACGTGTCATTGCCTGCACCGCCTGTCAACGAGTCATTACCTGTACCGCCATTCAAGGTGTCGTTGCCCGCGCCAGCAGAAATGGTGTCGTTCCCGGCACCACCATCAAGGCTGTTGGCGGCGGTGTTGCCGGTCAGTGCATTGGCAAGGTCGTTGCCAGTTCCATTGATGACTGCCACACCGGCCAGCATGAGGTTTTCAACGTTCGCCGCGAGCGTGTAGCTGACCGAGGACATCACGTCGTCGACACCCTCGTTCGCCGCCTCGACCACGACGTCCGCCATGTTGTCGACGACGTAGCTGTCATTGTCCGCGCCGCCAACCAGCGAATCACCTCCGGCTCCACCATCCAGCGTATCGACACCACCGCCGGCCCGGATCGTATCAACACCACCGCCGCCGACAAGGCTATTGGCAGTCGAATTACCGGTGAGCGCATTCGCCAAATCGTTACCGATGCCGTTAATGGCGGCGCTGCCAGTAAGGGTGAGGTTCTCAACGTCAGCCCCAAGCGAGTACGTCACCGCCGAGAGCACTGTGTCCTCGCCCTCGCCAGCAAGCTCAACTACCACGTCGCTGGCGTTATCCACGACGTATACATCGTTACCTGCGCCACCAACCAACGAATCGGTGCCAATGCCGCCATCGAGCGAATCATTATCGCCGCCACCTTCAAGCGTATCGTTGCCATCTGAGCCCAACAGCGTGTCATTGCCGGCCAGACCTTGGATCGTGTCTGGATTGAGCGTTCCAACCAGCGAATCCGCACCTGCTGTTCCCACGATCAAGCCGGTCCCAACCGGCGCAAATGCGGGTATAAAGTTGTCAGCGACCAAGGTCGATGCTGTGACGTTTTGTAGCACCGCGACGTTGATGTAGCTACCGCCGCCCCCGGATTTGCTGAACTGTACCGCTGTATCGGATCCACTCTGAATGACTCGCAAATGCCCAGAGGCGAATGGATCACTTGAGGCGATGTAGTTTGTGGCAAGAGTCAGGTAACTGCGAACGTCGAGAACGTCTCCGGCACTACCGCCAGTAAAATCGGTGACGATCAGATTCATCGTCAATCCATTGATATTCGCGATCGTCTCTAAAACGTCCCGGCCCGAACCCAGAGTCACACGATGCGTACTTCCACTGACGACCACTACATCGTTACCGTCCCCAGCGTCGGTAGTCGATGAACTGCCGTTGAAGTTGGTATGCGCACGAACATAATCGTCGCCAGCGCCCGCACTGATCGAGTGGGTGCCAGAGTCGTAGACAGCCGTAACGCTGTCGTTACCCGCACCAGCAGTGACCGTCAATGATCCGCTGACAAATGTGACGCCGTCGCCGGTCGCGTCGATTACATCATTACCTTCACCGGCATCGACGACATCCGACCCAAAGCCGGCTTCAAAGAACTGGAACGTATCAGCCCCATCACCTCCGACCAGCGTGTCGTTGCCCAAGCTGCCTCTAATCGTGTCGTCTCCCGCACCACCGATGATGCTGTTGGCTGCCTCATTTCCAGTAATAACATTAGCAGCACTATTGCCGGTGCCATCTATAGCCGACGACCCTAGCAGCATTAGATTCTCAACGTTCTCGGCAAGTGTGAAAGAGACCAATGAGCGAACGCTATCGACTCCTTCGTCAACACCCTCGTTGATGACATCAGCCGCGGAGTCAACTAAATAAGCGTCGTCGCCCGTGCCGCCGACCATTGAGTCATCACCAGAGCCGCCGTCCAATGAGTCATTGTCAGCGCCGCCTTCGAGTGTATCGTTGCCCTCTGCGCCCGCCAGCGTATCGTCACCGCCAAGACCTTGGATCGTGTCAGCGCTGGCCGTGCCGACCAAAGAATCTGCACCCGACGTACCCACAATGGCCCCGGACAGATTCGGAGAGAATCCGGGCAAGAAGTTATCGGCGACCAACGCGGTTGTGACCACGTTCTGCAGGACTGCAACGGTGATGTAGTTACCGCCGCTGCCGGTCGAGCTGAACTGTAGGACCGTATCAGCACCGCTCTGCACCGCGACCAGATGGCCCGATACGAACGGGTTGCTTCCAGTCGTATAGTTGGTCGCCAACGCGAGATAGCTGCGGGCGTCGAGAATGTCGCCCGCGCTGCCGGTTGCAAAGTCAGTAACGGTAAGGCTCATCGCCAGGCCGTTGACGTTGGCACCCGCCTCGAGAAGGTCACGACCTGCGCCAAGAGTCACCCGATGCGTACTTCCGCTGACAACCACCACGTCATTTCCGTCACCCGCATCGGTGACGGATGAACTGCCGTTGAAGTTAACGTGGTTTCGGATGTAGTCATCACCAGAGCCCGCGTTGATCGAGTGGGTGCCCGCATCGTAGACCGCTGTGATGCTGTCATTGCCAGCGCCGGCGTTCACTGTTAGCGAGCCGCTGACGAAAACGATACCGTCACCGGTTGCGTCGATTACATCGTTACCGTCACCAGCATCGACTACATCGGAACCGAAACCGGCCTCAGAGAACAGGAATGTATCAGCGCCGTCACCACCGACCAGGGTGTCGTTGCCAAGGCCGCCCCGAATCGTGTCATCTCCAGCGCCGCCAACGATGCTGTTGGCTGCGTCGTTGCCGATCAGTATGTTGGCGAGCTCGTTACCCGTCGCATCGACCGCGGATCCGCCGATCAGAGCGAGGTCTTCTACATTAGCGGAAAGGGTGTAGGAAACTGACGAAAGGACGAAGTCGATACCTTGTCCAGCCGCTTCGCTGACGACATCAGCCGACGAGTCAACGAAGAACACATCGTCGCCCAATCCACCGGCCATCGAGTCATTCCCCGTGTCGCCGTCCAGCGTATCGTCTCCACTGCCGCCAATCAGAGTATCCGCCCCAGCACTACCGATTAAGTAGTCGGCGCCATCCAGTCCGGAGATCGAATCATTGCCATCCAGTCCGTTGATCGTATCGGCGGCGGAGGTACCCGTAAGTACATCGTTACCTGCTGTCGGCTGGCTGGGGCCTGCAGGAGGCGCTGCACTCGGACCGTTGAAGTTGGTGGGGATCAGCGTGCTCACATTGACGTTCTGAAGGGTTACGATGGTCGCAAATTGGTTCGTAGATCCCTTGCCATCAAGGTCGACCTGCACCAATGTGTCGGCGCCGCTCTGTAGCAGACGCAGATGCCCGGACGCAAAAGGGTCCCCGCCAGCATAGTTGGTGCAAAACTGGAGGAGTGGACCCAAGTCAAGCACATCGCCGCCGCTACCTGCAGCAAAGTCGGTGACGACAACAACATCTGGGGCCAATCCGACCAACAACCGATAACTGGAGACCGCAACGGTATCGACGCCCACACCGAGTGTGATCTGTGCTGCAGTCACGGCGTGCCCGCTACTCAGATCAATAAAGTCAAACAGATCGTCGCCAGCACCACCATCAATCGTTAAGGATCGCGACGTAGACAATAAGTTACCAACCGCGACCGTGTCGTTACCGTCATCGCCGTTTACGACGTCATTTCCAACATATGTGTAGAAGAAGTCAGCGCCATCACCTCCGCTGAGCGTGTCATCACCGCTGCCACCATCCAAGGTATCGCGACCAGCATCACCAAATAGCAGGTCATTGCCCCCGTCACCGAATAATGAGTCCCCCCCGGCATTGCCAAGGATGCTGTCAGCGCCGAGCGTACCGAGTAAGCGATCAGCTGACGCTGTTCCCGCCAGCAACTCAACCGCTGCGCCGGGCACCACCCGCACACCGCCGAGTGTGAAGTTGCTTGATGTCAGCGTGGATGCGGTCGTGTTAACCAGTGTCAGCATCGTCACGAAGCCGGAAGCGACATCGGCCCCATCAAGATCAACCTGGACAAGGGTATCAGCACCGCTCTGCAGCAGTCGGACATGGCCCGATGCGAACGGATTATTGCCCGCGATATAGGTCGTGTAATTCGAGACCAGACCGCCGAGGTCGACGACATCACCTCCAGCACCGCTGGCAAAATCGGTAATACGTACGTTGTCGGGGGTGTTACCCACTGCCAGCCGGTAGCTCGAGACGGAGATCGTGTCGACACCACCGCCGAGCGCAATATTGGCGGTCGTGACGGCGGCGCTAGAACTGACGCCAAACAGCACGACATCATCGCCAGCACCGCCGCTGATCGTCAGTGCGCGATTTGCCGCGACGCCGCTGTCCGTTGTGACATCGATAACATCATCGCCGGCGTCACCGTTGAGGATGCCGCTACCGTCGCCGTCATAAATGGCATCGTCACTATCACCAGCGCCGATCGTGTCGTCGCCTGCACCGCCGACCAGGGTGTCACGTCCCTGGTCACCGGCGAGCACATCGTTACCGGCGTCGCCATAAAGCAGATCGTTCTGCGAGCCACCACTGAGCGAATCGTTGCCGTTACCACCCGACAGCGTGTCAATCCCATGACCACCTAGTATGGTGTCGTTGCCGTCACCCCCACTTAGCGAGTCGTTGCGCCCGGCCCCAACGATCGAGTCAGCACCGCCAGCACCGCTAATAGTGTCGTTGCCGTTACCGCCGTTGATAGTCTGGTTCGCCGAACTTCCACCGTTGAAGACGCCAGCCGGGTTAGCCGAGCCATTAGGAGCGTAGTTGGTGCCATCGAGAACAAAGTTTTCGAAGGTCAGCGCCGAGGGCGCAATATTCAGAAGCGTAATCAGCGTGACGTAGTTGGACCCCGATCCCGATCCGTCCAGATCGATCTGAACCAATGTATTCGTACCGCTTTGCTGAAGCCTTACATGACCCGAAGCAAACGGATTCACACCGGGTGCACTGCCGAAGTAATCGGTGTAAAGCAGCAACTCTCTCAAATCGATGACGTCGCCGCCACCACCGGCCGCAAAGTCAGAGACGCGCACGATATTAGCCGACAACCCTGCAAACAGACGGTAGGTTGAAATCGACACGGTATCGATACCAGCACCGAGGCTGGCCGATATCGTGGCAATGCCGGACGCAACCTCGGGCCCGTTGTAGAGGACGTCGTCACCCGCACCGCCGGATACCGTTAACGACCGGTCAACGGATCCGTTATCAGTGGACGATGTATCAAGAACATCATCGCCATCGTCACCACTGATGCTGTCATTACCTCCGTTTGCATGCAGCGTGTCATCGCTGTTACCGCCAAACAATGTGTCGCTACCGCTTCCACCTCGCAGAACGTCGAGTCCTTGATCACCGAAAATGACGTCATCACCGATACCGCCAGAGACCGTGTCGTTACCCTCACCCGCAACGATGCTGTCGTTGCCGATAAATCCGGTAATCGAATCGCCGCCGATGCTGCCGGTGCGGGTCTCAACGACACCGCTCGGGATCACCGGTGTCCCGTTATAAACAAAGTTGCTCGACCCGAGATTCGCGGCCGCAACATTGGACAAGGTCACCATTGTTGCAAATGCAGACTGGGTCCCCGATCCGTCCATATCGAGTTGAACGAGGGTGTCAGATCCGCTTTGGACCAACCGGACGTGGCCCGTTGCAAACGGATCACCGCCGAAATAGGACGTGACCCACGCAAGCAACGGCGTCAGATCAATAACATCGCCGCCGGCCCCCGCTACAAAATCCGCTATTCGAACCTGATCGATCGTGCCTTCGTACAAACGATTGAGACTCGAGACCTCAACGGTATCAACGCCAGACCCCAAATTGACGATCGCTGTTGTAGCGCCTGCGTAAGTGGAGTATCCCCACGTCACGCGATCATCACCGCTGCCTGCATTAACGGTTAGATTGCGTGCGCCACTGTAGCTCAAAGACGACATATCAATGGCGTCGTCACCGTCACCGCCATCGACCACGTCGTTGCCTTCGGCCGCGATAATAGAGTCGGCGCCTTCTCCGCCATTAAGGGTGTCATCATCCACCCCACCATTAATGGAATCGCGACCCTGACCGCCCTCGATGACGTCGTTTCCGCTATCGCCTCGAATGGAGTCGTTTCCGGCGCCGCCAACAATACTGTCGTTGCCAATGACACCCGCGATCGAATCAGCGCCATCGGCCCCAGCACGAGTTTCGACGGCACCGCCCGGGATAACCGGAACGCCGTTGTAAATGAAGTTATTGGAGGTTAGGTTTGATGCACTGACGTTCGATAGGGTCAGCATCGTCTCGAACGACGAGTCAGTACCCACGCCATCAAGGTCGACCTGTACCACGGTGTCGGCGCCGGATTGCAGCAGGCGGATGTAGCCGGTGGAGAAAGGGTCGTTAACACCGTCGTAACGAGCAAAACTGAGAAGGGCATTTAGGTCAATGACGTCGCCGCCAGCACCGGTGGCAAAGTCCGACACGCGGATCACATCAATAGACCCGAAGTAGAAACGGTTCGTACTGAAAACAGAAACCGTATCGATACCAGCTCCAAGCGTAACCGATGCATCAGTAGCAGCTGCGTAGACCGTATTTCCAAAGCTGACAACATCATCTCCAGAGCCGGCTAAAACGGTGACGGAGCGCGTCAACGATGTATAGGCGACCGACGAGGCGTCAATCAAATCATCGCCATCACCGCCAGACACTGAATCATTCCCTTCTCTTGCAACGATGTGATCATCTCCGTCGCCGCCATTGACCGTGTCGTCACCGGAGCCAGCATCAAGGTAATCGCGTCCCTGATCACCCGAAACAAGATCATTGCCATTGCCACCGTTGATGGTGTCGGCCAGCGTGCCGCCGTTGAGCACGTCGTTGCCGTTGCCGCCGTCAATCACATCCCTGCCGTGACCGCCGGCAATGGTGTCATTGCCGTCACCGCCATCAAGCGTGTCATTCAGACCTCCACCCGAAATGGAGTCGCCACCGCCGGCGCCGCTTAGAGTGTCGGCGCCGTTGCCACCGGTAATGGTCTGAGCTGACGAACTACCCCCATTAAACAGCCCGGATGCCGTCACCGCCCCACTTGGGGCGTGGTAGTGCCCATTAAAGAAAAAGTTCTCGTAATGAAACAAGGAGGGCGAAACATTCTGGAACGTCAGTACGGTGACGAAGCTACTCGTCGTTCCGCCGGCGTCCATATCGAATTGAAGCAGCGTGTTGGCACCGCTCTGAATCAGTCGGACATGGCCCGATGCAAACGGATTTCCAGTGCCGGTGTAACTGCTATTGCCCAGCATTGGGCCAAGATCGACCGTGTCACCGCCAGGGCCGGCGGCAAAATCACTTAGCAAGATAACATGTGGTAACAAACCATCACCGAGGAGTCGAGATGCGTCGACGCTGACGGTGTCCAGCCCCGAACCGAGGGCGACAGTTGCAGTGGTAACGCCCTGCCCGAAGTCAGCCTCGAAACGAACGACGTCGTCGCCGGTCCCCGCATTGATCGTCAGATCGCGCGAGCTGCCATCTGCACTCTGTACGTACACCACATCGTCGCCAGACCCGGCGTCGATGCTGTCGCTACCCTGCAACGACACAATGGAGTCGTCGCCGCCCTCTCCCAGCAAAGTATCGTTGCCGGCATCGCCGTCGATCGTGTCGCGGCCGTCGCCACCCAGTACGGAGTCATTACCGGCCCCCGCCGATATAACGTCGTTCCCTGTACCCGCCTCGACCACGTCGTTGCCGCTGCCAGCCAGCACGTAGTCGGCGCCGTCGCCGGCCAAGATGCTGTCGTCTGAAGCAAACCCGTTGAGCGTATCGTTACCGGGCGTACCCGAGATTCTGTAAGCCATAAGTTATCCCCATTTATAGATATAGAAGCCCCATAGACCGCACGAGGTTAGCTGCCCTTAATTTCGACCGCTATCCGAAGTTGCACCCCATCGTTAAATAGTAAACACCAAATGTGACGCGATCGTCAGTTGTAATCTGGATAGTTGCGACATCGATTGCGCGCATGCGGATCGGCATTATTCCCCCGAAAAATCCGTGCCGACTTGATCGAACTAGATCGCAGGATCCTGCGCATCTATAACCACGTGCTGCATTGCAGCAGATGCGACTTTTCAAACGTTTCCACTTACATCCAGATTGATCCGACCCACTCGCTAGCCCAGGCAGGGCCGGGTATCGCGGCTACGGTGAATGAGGACCGTCCGAATGACTTAGGTTGAGCCACCTAATCCGGGCCGTATCGTTGCCCGCTTGCTCAGAGCGATGGCTCAACCGTGCTGGCGTCGCCGCGGACGGTGATGCCATCAAGCTCGTGCAGCGGTGCTTGCAATCGCTGCAGCAAGGCGCGGCTGTCGGTGACCTCGCCGGTCAGGCCACGGTCGATCAGCAGCCAGGCCGCTTCGGCCATCATCTCGACCGGCTCCAACCATTCGGGTCGCGTCGCCGCCACTTCGCGGGCCACCGCTTGCGCCGATTCGCTGAGCGCGATCCGCACCGGGCGCAGCGCATTGACGGTGATGCCGCTACACGTCATTTCGGCGGCCAGCGCACGCGTGTAGCGATCCAGCGCTGCTTTGCTGACGCCGTAGTAGCCGAGTGCGTGGATTTGCCGGGCCGGACCCGGATACGGGATCGGCGTCTGCGTTGCCATGTCACTGCTGATGTTGACGATGCGGCCCCAGCCGCGCTCGCGCATGCCGGGCAGCGCTTGCTGGCACAGGTCAACCGGCGCGTGAAGGTTGAGCTCCAGCATCGCGCGGCGTGCGCGCAGGTCGATGCGGCTCGGTGGTGCGTAGGCCGATATGCCGGCTGCGTTGTTGACCAGAATATCGAGGCCCTGCGGTGCGGCGCGGGCGATCAGATCGGCGCGCTCGGCGTCGTTGGCCAGATCGCAGCAGATCGCCTGCGCATGGCCGCCGGCCTGCACGATCATCGTCACGGTTTCATCGAGCGCCGTAGCCGAGCGCTCGCTGCTGGTGACGATCACCTGGCAGCGCTGCGCGGCCAGCCGACGCGCGATCGCGCGGCCGATACCGCGGCTGGCGCCGGTGACCAGCGCCGTGCGCATCGTCATGCCGCTGCGATCAGCGTGCGACCGGTGCGGCACCGGGCTGCGGTGCGCGCGGCGAGGTCACGCGGAACAGCCAGCTGCCCATCGCCGGCAGCAAGCAGATCGCGCCCAGCATGTTGACGAGGAACATGAAACTCAGCAGCAGGCCCATATCGGCCTGAAACTTCAGCGCCGACAGCGTCCAGGTGCCGACGGCCACCGCCATCGTGATCGCCGTGAACACAGCAGCGCTGCCGCGTTCGCGCATCGCATTCTCGAATGCCGCCGCGAAGCTGACGCCCTCGTCGCGCATGTGATGCTGGATGCGCTCGAATAGATAGATGCCGTAGTCGACGCCGACACCGACGCCCAGCGCGATCACCGGCAGCGTGGCGACTTTCAGGCCAATGCCGAGCGAGGCCATCAGCGCGTTGCAGAAGATCGACACGATCGTCAGCGGCACGATCACGCACAGCACCGCGCGCCAGCTGCGGAACGTGATCAGGCACAGGATCGTCAGCGCACCGAAGATCGCCAGCAGCATGCGCACTTCGGCAGCCGACACCGCTTCGTTGGTCGCGGCCATCACGCCGACGTTGCCCGACGCCAGCCGCATCGTCACACCTTCGGTCGGGTTCAGCGCGATGAAGCGCTTGATCTCCGAGATCACGTGGGCAATCGTCGCGCCCTCGTGGTTCTTCATGAAGATCATCACCTGGATGGCGCGACAGCTTTCGTTGTTGATGCCCAGGTTCGGATCGAAGCCCTTGGATCCGGTCGACAGCCCGACCTGCGATCGGGGCAGTGCTCGCATCCGCGGATTGCCTTCGTTGAAGCTGGAGATCACCAGTTTGCCGATGCCGGCCGAGCTGGTCACCGACTGCACGCCGGACACACCGTTGAGGAACAGCTCGAAGCGGTCGACCAGATTGATCACCGGGTACTGCAGGCAGCTGTCGCCTTCGAAGTTGGGCGCTTCGACGATCACCGTCAGCACGTCGGTGCCGATGTTGTAGCTCTGGTTGATCACGCGGTCGTCGTAGTTATAGCGCGAGTCGGCGCGCAGCTCCGGTGCGCCGCGGCCGGTGTCACCGATCACCAGACCGCGCGACAGCACGGTGCTGACGCCGAGCAGCACCAGGCAGGCGCCGAACACCCACAGCGAGTAGCGCGGATCGGCGCAGCGGGCAATGCTGCCCCAGAGGCGCGCCATGCGCGGTGAATCGCTGCGCGTGGACTGCTTGACGCTGCTCTCTTCCAGCTTCAGGTGCGTCAGAATGATCGGCAGGATCATCTTGTTGGTGATGATCATCAGCAGCACGCCGAGGCAGGCCGTGATGCCCAGCTCGTGCACGATCGGGATGTCGATGAACATGATCACCGCAAAGCCGAGCGCATTGGTCAGCAGCGCGACGGCGCCGGGGATGAACAGCTTGCGGAACGAAGCGTGCGCGGCCTCGACGCTGCTGGCGCCGGCGCAGACTTCCTGGCGCCAGGCGTTGGTCATCTGCACCGCGTGGCTGACGCCGATCGAGAAGATCAGGAACGGCACCAGAATCGACATCGGGTCGATGCCGAAGCCGATCAGCGGCAGGATGCCGATCAGCCACAGCACCGGCAGCAGCGCGACGATCACGGCCGTGACCGTCATCCGCGCCGAGCGCGTATACCAGTACAGCAGCGCCACGGTGATCGCGAATGCCAGGCCAAAGAACGCGAACACGCCGATCAGGCCGTAGATCACGTCGCCGAGCAAACGAGCGAAGCCGATGATGTTGACCTCGACGTTGCCCTTCTCGAACTTGTTGCGGATTTCTTCGAGCTTCTTCTGCACTTCCCAGTAATCGACGCGCTGCTGGTCGGCCGGCGCATTCGGGTCGTAGTCCTGCAGGTCGGCGCGCACCAGCGCGCTCTTGCCATCGTTGGCGACGATCAGGCCGATCTGGCCCGACAGGCCGACGTTGTGACGCACTCGCTCCAGTTCTTCGGGCGTGGCCGAGAACGTCGCCGGCACGACCGGCTCACCATTGAAGCCTTCTTCGGTGATCTCGATGTAGATCGTGTTCGGCGTGAAGATCGACGACACCTTGGTGCGGTTGATGCCGGGGATGAAGAACACCTCGTCGGTGGCCTCCTGCATCGCCTTCATGAACTCAGGGTTGTAGATGTCGCCTTCGCCCTTCCAGCGCAGGTTCACCAGCAGCGTGTTGGCGCCGGAGAAATCCTTCATGTAGTGCATCATCGTGCGCATGTATTCATGCTGCACCGGGATCAGCTTCAGGAACCCCGGATCGAGTTGCACCTTGGTCGCGCTGTAGCCGAAGAACAGCGTCGCGGCGACAAACACCACCGACCACACATTACGCAGGCCGATCAGCAGATCGGCGAACTTGTGAACCGTGCGTTCGATGAAACCATCGACCGCGTTACCGTGCGCCGCATTGCTCATTGGCCAGCACCCTCGCCCGGCATCGTCTGCACGGCGATACCCGCTTCGCCGGCAACGAGCCAGCCCTTGCCCTGAGCCAGCGGCAACACGCTGGCGTAGCGCTTGCGGTCGCCTTCCAGAATCTGCCGGAAGCTGGCGCCGCTGTCGGTCGAGCGGAACACGGTGCTGTTTTCGCCCACCAGAATCACCGCGCCGTCGGGGTCGATCACCGCGTCGTACAGCGACAGGCCGCCGTCGATGCGGCTGCGCGTCCACGTGCTGCCGTTATCGCGGCTGATGAACGCGTTACCGCGCATGCCGAACACCAGCAGCGTGTCGTCCGGCAGACGCTGCACGCCGTAGAACGAACCCTTGTAGATCTCCGGCAAGCGGGCCCAGGTCTGGCCTTGGTCGGCCGAGCGCGCCATCAAGCCCGTTTCGCCAACGATCAGCAACGACCCGTCAGCCGCCTGCGTCATCGCCGACAAGTGACGATCGCCGATGGCCGCGTGACGCTCGTGACGCCAGTTGACGCCGTTGTCGTCGGACACCAGGTACTGCCCGAACGCACCGTAGGCGTAGAGCTTGCCGCCAAACGGGCCGGCGACGCCGAGCACCGCTTCGCCGCGCTCCGGGTCGAACACCACTTCGTTCCAGGTCTGGCCGCGATCGGTGCTGCGGACGATCCAGCCGTCGTGGCCGACCGCGATCGCCGTATCGGCATCGGTGAAGATCACGCGCGTGAACGTCGAGCCGCGTTGCGGCTTGACCACCGCTTCGCGCCACGGGCCATTGGGCGAGTCGGCGATCAGGATGCGGCCCAGTTCGCCAACGGCCACGGTGCGCTCGCCCGACTGCGCGAGGCCAGTGACCAGCAAACCGTCGGGGCGCGTCGCCGTCTGCGGAAACGGCGGCAGTGGCCGATGCGAAAACGAGTAGACCGCCGCCAGCGCCACGATCACCGCCAGCAGCAACGCTGGCCAGCCACTGAGCACCCCAGGCGAACCCGCATCGGCCGGCACGGCAGAAGGCACCGATTGCAGGCGTGCATCGGGGGAGTAGTCACCGCGCGGATTCAACGTCGGCTGCTGACGTCCCGGATGGACGATCGCATTCGCAGTACGGGCCATGCATCAATCTCCTCGAACTCGAGCGCGCCGGTCTGACAGCCGGCTCTGCTCACTTGCAGGTATCGTCGCTGCAGACGGGTGAGCCGGCCTCATCCATACGCGTGAAGGCGGCCATCACCGCGATTTATGGCGGAGTTTTCTCGAAATTAGGCCATCTGGCGCGATGTCGCGTCAGCCGGGGATCTCGAACAGGCCGGCCGCGCCCATGCCGCCGCCGATGCACATCGTCACGACCACGTAGCGCACGCCGCGACGACGCCCCTCGATCAAGGCATGCATCACCATGCGGGCACCGGACATGCCGAACGGGTGGCCGATGCTGATCGCGCCGCCGTCGACGTTGAGGCGATCGTTGGGAATGCCGAGCTGGTCGCGGCAGTACAGCACCTGGCTGGCGAAGGCTTCGTTGAGCTCCCACAGGCCGATGTCGGCCACGCTCAGGCCATGCTGCTTGAGCAGCTTGGGCACCGCGAACACCGGGCCGATGCCCATCTCGTCGGCGCGGCAGCCGGCGACGGCGATACCACGATAGACGCCCAGCGGCTGCAGGCCGCGCGCAGCGGCCTCGCTGCGGCTCATCAGCAACACGGCGGCCGCGCCGTCCGACAGCTGCGAGGCATTGCCGGCCGTCACATGCTGGCCTTGAGCAACCCAGCGGCCGTTCTTCCAGACCGGCTTGAGCGCCTGCAGGCTTTCCAGCGTGGTGTCGGCGCGATTGCCCTCGTCACGCTCCAGCAGCACGCTCTGCTTGTCGGTCGGCTTGCCTTCCTTGTCGTAGAGCTGCTTGACCGAGGCCATCGGCACGATTTCGTCGTTGAAGCGACCGGCGGCCTGTGCCGCTGCGGTGCGCTGCTGGCTCTGCAGTGCGTACTCGTCCTGCGCCAGCCGCGACACGCCATAGCGCTCGGCGACCAGCTCGGCGGTTTCGATCATTGGGATGTACGCGGTCGGGTCGGCCGCGAGCACCGCCTCGGACACCGAGCGGTGGCTGTTCTTGTGCGCGTTCTGCACCAGCGATATCGATTCCAGACCACCGGCCAGCACGATGCGCTGCTCACCGACGATGATGTTCTTGGCGGCGACCGCGATCGCCTGCATGCCCGAGCCGCACTGGCGATCCAGCGTCATGCCGGCAACCGTGTTCGGCAGCCCGGCCGTGGCCACGCACAGGCGGCCCAGGTTGTAGCCCTGCGTGCCCTGCTGCGCCGCACAGCCGAGGATCACATCGTCGACCTCTTCAGCCGTAACACCGGCACGCTGCAAGGCGTGACGCAGCACATGGCCGCCGAGCGCCGGCGCCTCGGTATCGTTGAACGCGCCGCGGAACGCGCGGCCGATCGGCGTGCGGGCGGCGGAGACGATGACGGCTTCGGTGTTCGACATGGCGATTCTCGATGGCGTGAATGACTTCAGAAGTAATAGCGGCTGATCGTGTCGGCGACGCAGGCCGGGCGGTCCTGGCCTTCGATCTCGACGGTGACGCGAATCGTGGCCTGCACGCCGCCGTCCTTGGTGGCTTCGGCCGCGATCAGCTGGCCATGGCCACGCACGCGGCTGCCGACGCGCACCGCGTTCGGAAAGCGCACCTTGTCGCAGCCGTAGTTGACGCCCATCTTCATCTGCACTTCGAGCAACTGCGGCAGGAAGTAGCTCATCAGCGACAGCGTCAGATAGCCATGCGCGATCGTCGCACCGAACGGGCCGCTCTTGGCGCGCTCGGCATCGACGTGAATCCACTGGTGATCGTCGGTGGCATCGGCAAACAGATCAATGCGCGACTGCTCGATCGTCAGCCAGTCGCTGGTGCCCAGCGTGCTGCCGACCGCAGCAAGCAGCGATTCGGTGGATGCAAAAACAGGTTTGCTCATCGCAGAATTCTCAAGGGTTCAAAATGGGCGGCGCCACTAGGCGCGCTGGCTCGACGCGCTGATGACTTCACCGACCAGATACGAGGCATAGTCCGAGGCCAGGAACACGATCACGTTGGCGATCTCCCAGGCTTCGGCCGCGCGACCGAACGCCTCGCGGCTGGCCAGCTCTTCGAGCAGTTCCACCGGCGAGGTCTTGCGCAGATGGTCGTGAAACACGATCGACGGCGATACCGCGTTGATGCGGATGCCGTAATCAGCGGCTTCGAGTGCCGCGCAGCGCGTCAGCGCCATCACGCCGGCCTTCGCCGCCGCGTAATGCGTCTGTTCCTTCTGCGCGCGCCAGCCGAGCACCGAGGCGTTGTTGACGATCGCGCCCGCGCCGCGCGGCTGCATCTTGCGCAGCATCGCGCGCGTCATCCGCATCGTGCCGGTCAGCGTCACGTCTAGCACGCGATGCCATTCGTCGTCGGGCATATCGACCAGCTTGCGCGTGCCGCCGAGGCCGGCGTTGTTGACCAGCACGTCGACACCGCCCAGCGACTGCTCGGCGTAGTCGACCAGCGCTTGCACGTCGGCTTCCTGCGTCACGTTGGCCAGATGGTGCAGCACGATGCGATCCGGGAACTCGGCCTTGAGCTTGGCGGCGGCTTCTTCGGTGCGGCGCGGATGGATGTCAGCGACGACGATGCCGCGCGCGCCTTCCATCAAGCAGCGCTGCGCGGTGGCAAAGCCGATACCGCCGCCAGCGGCAGCGGTGATCAGCACGGATTTGCCGAGCAGCAGATTGCGCGGCGTATTCGGAGCGGGAGCAGCTTTCATTGCATCGGGGCTCGGTCGGGGACTCGGTCGCGCTCAGGCAGCCGGCCGCGCTTCACGCGGCAGGCCCAAGCCGCGCTCGGCGATCAGGTTGAGTTGAATCTCGTTGGTGCCGGCGTAAATCGTGTCGGCACGCGAGAAGTAGAACAGCTGCTGCAATGGCCGGATCGCATCGTCGTCCGACACCAGATCGGCCGCATCGCCGAGCACGTCGGCGCCGAGCTTGCCCAGGTCACGATGCCAGTTGGACCAGTGATACTTGTAGATCAGCGCTTCGCGCTTGAGGCCGATGTCGCGATTGCCGCCGAGCATCCGCAGCGCGTTGTAGCGGATCACGCGCAAGCCGCTCCAGGCCTGCGCCAGGCGCTGGCGCAGCAGCGCATCACCGAGGTTGCCGCGCGCGCGCATCGCCGCGACCACGCGCTCGAACTCATGCAGGAACTGCATCTGCTGACCCAGCGTCGACGTCCCACGCTCGGCTTCGAGCAGGCCCATCGCTACCTTCCAGCCATCGCCGGGCTTGCCGACGATGTGGCCGGCTTCGGCGACCGCTTCGTTGAAGAACACTTCGTTGAATTCGCTGCCGCCGCCCATTTGGCGAATCGGCCGGATCTCGATGCCCGGCTGACGCAGCGGCATCAGCAGGAACGTCAGCCCCTTGTTGCCACGCGAGCCGGGCTCGCTGCGCGCCAGCACGAAGATCCAGTCGGACTCATGCGCCAGCGAGGTCCAGATCTTCTGGCCACTGACGCGCCAGCTGCCGTCTTCGACCTGCCAGCAGCGCGTCTGCACGTTGGCCAGGTCGGAGCCGGCGTTGGGCTCGGAATAGCCCTGCGCCCAGAACTCGCGGCCGGCGATGATCTGCGGCAAGAAGCGCTGCTGCTGCTCGGCGCTGCCGTACTCGATCAGCGTCGGGCCGGTCAGGCCTTCGCCGATGTGCCCCATGCGGCCGGGGCCACCGGCACGCGCGTATTCCTCGTGAAAGATCACCTGCTGGGCGATCGACAGCCCGCGCCCGCCGTGCTCGCGCGGCCAGCCGACGCCGGTCCAGCCGCCACTGGCCAGTTCACGCTCCCACTCCTTGCGCAGTTCGGGATCGGCTTCTTCATCGCCAGGGCCGCCGCGATGCTTCAGCGACGCAAACCGACCCGTCAGGTGCGTGCGCATCCAGGTCGCGATCTCAGCGCGGAAGGCTTCGTCTTCGGCCACGCCGGCAGCCGCCGGCTGGCGCACCGCGTCCAGCGGCGTTTCGGCGGTCACGTAGCCGGCGATGCACTCACGCAGCGCTTCGGCGGTGCCGAGCCAATGCGTGGCGGCCTGCGCGCGCTTGAAATGCAGCTGCGGGTCGTATTCCCAGGTAAAACCAACGCCACCGTGCAGCTGGATCGCTTCACCGGCGCACCAGAAATACGTATCGGCTGCGAGCTGCCGCGCCATCGCCGTCTCGCATTCCAGCGCTTCGACGGATGTTGTGGACGCGGCCACTTCTGCCGCACCGGCCACGGCCGAGCGCAGCGCTTCGATCCGCACCATCATCTCGGCGCAGCGATGCTTGACCGCCTGAAAGCCACCGACGACGCGGCCGAACTGCTTGCGCTCGCCAACGTAGCGCACGGTCAGGTCCAGGCACTGCTGGGCGCCGCCGAGCGCTTCGGCCGCCAGGTACAGGCGCACCAGTGCCGCGGCGCGACGCAAGCCCTGCTGCAGCGTGGCGCTGTCGGCATCGAGGCGTTGTGCACTGCCGACGCCGGTCAGGCGGACGCTTGCAAAGCGGCGCGTCAAATCCCAGCCATTGAGCGCATCAACGCGCACGCCATCGGCCTTGGTGTCCACGGCAAACATGCCGATGCCATCGGCCGTCGTGGCCAGCACCAGCAGCGTGTCGACGCTGTCGGCGGTCGGCATCCGCACGATCTCGCCGTCAAGTTGCCAGCGGCCATCAGCAAGCGCGCGCGCTTGCACGCGGGTCGCAGCCTGCTGCCACTGCAGCGTCGACGGCAGCGGCGCGGTCATGCACAGGCTGCCATCGGCAATGCGTGGCAACCAGCGTTCGCGTGCGGCTTCACTGCCGGCCGCATCGATCAGCGTCGCCGACAAGGTCACGGTGGCGAAGTAAGGCGAGCAAAGCAGATGCTTGCCCATGCTTTCCATGACCAGCGTCTGCTCGACCGGGCCCAGGCCCATGCCGCCATAGCCCTCGGGGATCGACAAGCCGCACCATTGCAGCTCGCCGGCAATGCGATCCCATACGCTGCGGTCATAGCCGAGGCTGGATTCCATCGCACGCCGTACCGAGGCCGAATCGCTGACATCGGCGAGAAAGCTCTCGGCCGCGTCACGGATCATCTGCTGGTCGTCGTTGAGCTGTAGGTTCACGAAAAATGCCGGGACTTAAACGGGTCCGTGCATTATTCGGCCGAGCCGTTTCCGGCTCTTCATCCGATGGGACGACGAGGGCTGCGCCCGGGTATCAGCGGTGGCGCTGTTCGTGCAGCGTGGCCAGCGCGGCTTCGTCCAACGGCAGCGAGCGGCGCGCCTGCGTATCCCAGCGCACCAGCACCGACAGGCCGGTGGCATGACAGACATCGCCGCAAAACACCGCATTGCCGACCTGATAGGAACTACGGCCGACGGCGACGATACGCGAGCCAACGCGCAGCGTCGCCGGGTAGCGCAGCTCGCGGATGAAGTCGATCTCGAGCCGGGCGACGACGTTCTGCACGGCGGCATCGGGTATCCACAACCCGATTTCGCGCAAGTAGAACGCGCGACCCTCCTCGATGTAGAAGCCGTAGATGCTGTTGCTGACGTGACCGAGCGTGTCGAGGTCGGCGTAGCGCACCGACAGTGGCGTCCAGTGACGATACGCCGCGGCGTCGCGCGCCGTCAGCGGCTCGCTCACGTGCCGTAGACCTTCTGCGGTTTGCGGCCGCGCTCGATCAAACCGTGGATGACCTCGGTCAGCTCTTCGGGATTCCAGCGCGCCTGCTTGTCGGCGACTTCACCGGTACGCCAGCCATCAGCGACCGACACCTTGCCGCCTTCGACTTCGAACACGCGGCCGCTGACGTCCTTCGACAGCGGGCTGCACAGCCACACGACCAGCGGGGCGACGTTTTCCGGCGCGTAGTGGTCGAAAGCCGCGTCGTCCTTGCGTGCCATCAAGTCGGCAAACACTTTCTCGGTCATGCCGGTGCGTGCTGCCGGCGCCAGCGCGTTGGCGGTGACGCCGTAGCGCGCCAGCTCGGCCGCCTGCACCAGCGTCAGCGACGCGATGCCGCCCTTGGCCGCGGCGTAGTTGCTCTGCCCGACCGAGCCCTGCAGGCCCGCGCCGGAGCTGGTGTTGACGATGCGCGCGTCGACCTTGACGCCCGCCTTGACCTGATCGCGCCAGCGCTTGACCAGCGTCTGCGTGATGCAGAAATGGCCCTTCAGATGCACCTTGACCACCAGGTCCCAGTCGTCTTCGGTCAGCGACGCGAACATGCGATCACGAACGATGCCGGCGTTGTTGACGACGCCGTGCACGTCGCCGAATGCGTTAACGCCGGCGGCGACGATCGCCTCGGCGCCGGCCATGCTGGTGATGTCATCGCTGTTGGCCACGGCCTTGCCGCCGGCCGCCACGACCTCGGCGACGACGGCTTCTGCGGCTTCGCGGCGGATGTCGTTGACGATCACGCCGGCGCCTTCAGCCGCCAGCGCGTGCGCGTAAGCGCGGCCCAGGCCGCCACCGGCGCCGGTGACGATGATGTTGCGGTTGTTGCAGATGCCCATGTCGTAAGGATTCCGGATGATGCGGGGTTTCGATGTGGAAACGGCGCGTGCTACAGACGCTCGATGATCGTCACGTTGGCGACACCGCCGCCTTCGCACATCGTCTGCAGGCCATAGCGGCCGCCGGTGCGCTCGAGTTCGTGCAGCAGCGTCGTCATCAGCTTGGCGCCGGTGGCGCCCAGCGGATGCGCCAGCGCAATGCCGCCGCCGTTGACGTTGGTCTTCTCGACCGGATACCCGGTCTCCTTGAGCCACGCGAGCACGACCGGCGCGAAGGCTTCGTTGATTTCGACGAGGTCGATGTCGCTGAGCTTCATGCCCGCCTTCTGCATCGCCACGCGCGTCGCCGGGATCGGCGCCGTCAGCATGAAGATCGGATCGTCGGCGTAGACGCTGATGTGGTGAATGCGGGCGCGCGGCTTGAGGCCGTACTTCTTCAGCGCCGCTTCCGACACGATCAGCACCGCTGCTGCGGCATCACCGGTCTGGCTCGACACACCCGCGGTGATCGTGCCGCCCGGCGCCAGCGGTTCGAGCTTCTGCATCTGCTCGATCGACGTATCGCGCGTCGTTTCGTCGTGCTCCAGGCCATTGATCGGCACGATCTCGCGCTTGAAGCGGCCTTCGGCGATCGCCTTGCGCGCGCGCTGATGGCTCATCAGCGAGAAGCGCTCCATGTCGTCGCGGCTGATCTCCCACTTGTCGGCGATCATCTGCGCGCCGACGAACTGCGACACCGGCTGCGTACCGAAGCGTTCGACCCAGCCCTTGCTGCCGGAGAACGGATCAGAGAAGCCCAGCGGCTGCGCCGCGATCATCGCGCTGCTGATCGGGATCTGCGTCATCGTCTGCACGCCACCGGCGACGACGACGTCCTGCGTGCCGCTCATCACCGCTTGCGCGGCAAAGTGGATCGCCTGCTGCGAGCTGCCGCACTGACGGTCGATCGTCACGCCGGGCACGTGCAGCGGCAAACCCGCTGCAAGCCAGCAAGTGCGTGCGATGTTGCCGGCCAGCGGGCCGATCGCATCGAGGCAGCCGAACACCACGTCGTCGTAGTCAGCAGCCGGAATCGCCGCGTTGCGCTCGACCAGCGCCTTCAGAATGTGCGCGCCGAGGTCGGCACCGTGGATTGCAGACAGCGTGCCGCGACGCTTGCCAGTCGGCGTGCGGATCGCGTCGACGATATAGGCTTCAGCCATATTGAATTCCTTTCATGGGTCGTTCGATGCCACCAGCGAAGCTTTCGCCGGGGCCCAGTCGAGCATCGACGCCGAGCACCTGCCCGGCGACGCGCTGCTTGTGGAAGATGCTGTCGCCGTAGGCGCTGTCCAGAGCCCAGGCGCGCTTGACGAACATCTGCAGGTCGGCCTCCCAGGTGTAGCCCATAGCGCCGTGGACCTGGATGCTGTGGCGCGCCGACAGGCGCGCTGCCTCACCGGCCATCAGCTTGGCTTGCGACACGAACGTGGCGCGCTGCGGCCATTCGTTGGCCACGGCATACGCCGCGCGATGGATCACCGGCTCGGCGAATTCAGCCTTGACCGCGACGTCGGCCAGATGGTGCTTGACGGCCTGGAACGAGCCGACCGGCTTGCCGAACTGCTTGCGCTGCGCCGCGTGGTCGACGCCAAGATCCAGCATCCGGTGTGTCAGGCCCAGCAGCTGCGCCGACAGCGCCAGTGCGCCGCGGTTGAGCACGCCGTCCCACAGTTCGCGCCCGGGCGATGCCGGGCACACGCGCGTGTCGCGGCTCGGCGTCCACTCGACGCGGAACAGGCGACGCGACATGTCGATGCTGGCATTGGCGGTCAGCTTGACCTGCTCGCGCGTCAGCGCGTGCACTTCGTCGTCGTGCCACAGCAACAGCAGGTCGGCCATTTCGGCGTCGGACACCAGCGGGTTCAGCGGATGCCCGACCGCAACCCGCGCACGACCTTCGGCGATGCGCGGCAGCCACTGGCGCTTGAATGCCAGATCGCAGGGCATGTTGTTCAGCAGGTACACCGCCAGATACGCGGTGTCGGTCAGCGAATCGGGAATCGCGTAATAGCCGAGTTCCTGATGCACCAGAATCCAGTCGAGATCGGTCTGGCCGATGCCGCCGAATTCCTCGGGCACCGATAGCGCCGTCAAACCTTGGTCGGCGAGCTTGCCGCGCAACTCGGCGCTGCGGCCGCTATGCGTTTCCCACACTTCGCGCAGCATTTCGGGCGCTGCTTCCACCATCAGAAACTTGCGGATCGCATCGCGAAACGCCAGCTGCTGGTCGTCGAATGTAAAGTCCATGATGACCTCGCCTTATCGCGGCAGGCCGAGCATGCGCTCGGCAATGATGTTGCGCTGAATCTCGTTGGTGCCGGCGTAGATCGGGCCGGCTTGTGCGAACAGGAAGCCGTCGAGCCACTGGCCGGTGCCGGCGGCATCGGGCGCTTCGGGCATCAGCTCGCCGCGCGCGCCGAGGATGCGCATCGCCGTCTCGTGCATCTGCAGATCCAGCTCGGACCAGAAGATCTTGTTGGTGCTGGCTTCGGCGCCGATATGGCCGCCCTTGGCGAGCCGGCACGCAGTGCGATACGTCGCCAGCGTGTAAGCCTCGGCGCCCATCCAGGCTTGCGTGACGGCATCGCACAGGCTCGGGTCGGCCGCTGCGCGGTCGGGATGGCGACGCAGCAGCTCGGCCAGCAGGCGCGCGGTCTGCTGGAAGCGCGCCGGCGAACGCAGCATCAAGCCGCGCTCGAAGCCGGCCGTGGCCATTGCGATATTCCAGCCCGCGCCTTCTTCGCCGAGCCGGTAGGCCACCGGCACGCGCACATCGTCCATGAAGATTTCGGCAAAGCCCGGCAGCCCGTTGAGCTGGCGGATCGGGCGACGCGTGATACCCGGCAGATTCAGCGGAAACAGGATGAACGTCAGCCCGTGATGGCGCTGCGAGCCTTCCTCAGTGCGGAACAAGCCGAACGCCCAGTCGGCGAACACCGCGCGCGTCGACCAGGTCTTCTGGCCGGTGATCACGTAGTGGTCGCCGTCGCGAACCGCCTTGCTACGGATCGCCGCCATGTCGGAACCGGCACCGGGCTCGGACCAGGCCTGCGCCCAGACATCTTCGCCGGTGGCCATTCGCGGCAGGATCATCCGCTTCTGAATCTCGGTGCCGTATTCCATCAGCGTCGGCGCCAGCAGAAAGATGCCGTTCTGATTGACGCGCAGTGGCGCGCCCGCCGACCAGTATTCCTCTTCGAAGATCAGCCATTCGACGAGGTCGGTACCGCGGCCGCCCATGTCCTTGGGCCAGGTCACGGCCGAGTAGCCGGCCGTCGACAAGGTGCGCTCCCAGGCGCGGTGCTGGGCAAAGCCCTCCTCGGTGTCGAAGCTCTTCAGCGGTTCGCGCGGCACATGCTCGCGCAGCCACTCGCGCACTTCGGCGCGGAAGCGGTTCTGCTTGTCGGTGTATTCGAGTCTCATCGATCGGTCCTGTCCGCAGCCCATTGGCTGCGGATCGATTGCGTGCGCGCCGCGGCGCGCCTTAACGGAGTGATGGCATCAGTTGTTGAGCTGGGCCTGGCGCTTTTCGACGAAGGCCGCGCGTGTTTCGGCGCTGTCCTTGGTCATGTAGGCCTGCAGCGTGAAGCCCTGTTCCCAGCGGTATTTGTCTTCGAGGTTGCCGTCCTCGATGCCGTTCAGCGATTCCTTCGCGAGCCGGATCATCGCGGTGCTCTTGGCGGCGATCTTGCGCGCGATGTCGAGCGCGGCATCGCGCAGCTGCGCCGGCGCGACAACGCGCTCGACAGCGCCGAGCCGATGCGCTTCGGCCGCGGTGATTGGCTCGCCGGTGAAGTACATCATCCGCACCTTCTGCACCGGAAACAGACGCTGCAGATGCGCGCCGCCGCCCATCGCACCGCGATCCACCTCGGGCACGCCGAACGTGGCGTTGTCAGCGGCGACGACAATGTCGGCCGCGCCGGCCAGGCCGATGCCGCCGCCGAGCACAAAGCCATGTACCGCGACAATCACCGGCAGCGGATTGCGATGCACCGCCTCAAAGCTGCGGTAGTTGCCCGCGTTGACCGACACGATGCGCTCGGGATACGCGTTGAGTTCCTTGATATCGACGCCAGCGCAGAAGCCGCGACCTTCGGAGCGCAGCACGATCACGCGCGCGGCTGGATCGCGACCAAGCCGCGCAATCTCGTCAGCCAGCGCATGCCAGCCCGCATCATTGAGCGCATTGACCGGCGGTGCGTCGATGACCAGCTCGGCAACGCCGTCGGTAATCGTGGTCTTGAACGGATGGGTCATGGGATCAGTCGGCAGCAATGGGCCCCGCTCCGTTCAGGAGCAGAGCTGGGAATGTGGAAGGTGCGATGTGAGCAAGCTGGTGTGTAACGGAAACGCCCTCACCCCTGGCCCCTCTTCCGGTGGGAGAGGGGAACAGCGATGCACCGCTGTTCCACTGGACCAGGGGGACCGAGTGAGGAACTTGCAGCGCTAGCGACAGGTGGAAACGCGACAGCACGCGCTGCACTCGAACTTCGAGCGGCAAAGGCGAGTAATGCCGAGTACGAGCCAGCTTGCGCGTAACGGAAACGCCCTCACCCCTGGCCCCTCTCCCGGTGGGAGAGGGGAACAAGGCGGCACCGCTGCTATGTACAGGCGTGAGTTCCATCTTACGAACGAGCCGCCGCAACACTCCCCTCTCCCACCGGGAGAGGGGCTGGGGGTGAGGGGCTTGCAGTGCGCGCAAGCGATGGCATGGCGGCAACACCATCTACGCTGGCCGCAGTAAGGGAAGCCGGCGGCAGCAAGGCGGCGAGTCGGGCTTGTGCCTGCGTGACGATGCCGTCGATCAGTTCGGCGACGCTGGGCAGCGAGCCGATCACGGCCGCAACCTGGCCGCTGGGCAACACGCCCTCATCAGGGCGGCCCTCGACCATCGCGCGCTGGATCAATACCGGTGCATTGGCCGCCATCATCGTCTGGATCGCGCTGTCGCCTTCGCGCAAGGCACCGACGAAGGTGCGCGCCATGTGCGCGACCGACATGCCGGTGTGCGCGCGCCACTGCCAGGCACTGCCGAGTGCGACCAGCAAGCGGCGCAGCAAGCCACCACTCTCCAAGCGCAGCAGATAGCGGTTGTCGATCATCCGCTGCGGAATGCCGTCGACGGCGGTCGAGGCGCGGATCTGCGCCGGCTCGCGCACATCGAGATACTTCTGCAGCGTGCTGCGCGGCACCGGCGATTCGGCCGTCATCAAAAAGCGCGTGCCCATCGCGATGCCGGCGGCGCCAAACGCCAGCGCGCCCGCCAAGCCGCGACCATCATGAAAGCCGCCGGCCGCGACGACCGGGACCTTGACCGCATTGAGTACCTGCGGCAGCAGCAGCGTCGTCGGTACCGAGCCGGTGTGTCCGCCGCCTTCAGCGCCCTGCACTGTGATGATGTCGGCGCCCAGCTCGACGGCCTTCTGCGCGTGCTTCAGCGCGCCGACGGTCGGCATGCACAGCACACCCGCGTCCTTGAAGCGCTTGATCGTGCGGGCGTCGGGACCGCGACCGTAGGACACGGCGCGAATCCGGTCGGCATTGCTCAGCACCAACTCGATCACGTCCTGCGCATTGGGCTGGAACATGTGGAAGTTGACGCCGAAGCGATGCGGTGTCGCCGCGCGCACACGGGCGATCTCGGCGGCGAGCAGCTCGGTGCTCATCGTCGCCGCCGCAAGGAATCCAAAGCCGCCCGCATTGCTGGTCGCCGCGACCAGCTTGCTGTCGGCGACCCAGCCCATCGCGGTCTGCACGACCGGATAGCGGCAGCCGAGCAACTCGGTCAGCGCGGTCGGCATCGGCGCCGGTGTCGATGAAGGCTGGCCCATGCTCATGCCTCCCCGCTCTGCTTCTTGTTGGCGGCCGCCATGCTCTTGCCGTCGAGTCCACCAAGGCTATTGCCGGTGGCGAGGTCGTTTTGCGCGTGTGCGAAGTGATGCATGTGAAACACCGCGTCCATTGCGGTGCGCTTGCCGCGCAGATCTTCGACTTGGTGAATCGCCTGCTTGGTCAGCCACAGGCCGAGGCGGCCCTTCTTGCACAGGTTGGCCGCCATGCCGCGCACCTCGGCTTCGAGTGCATCGCGCGGCACGCAGCGGTTGACCATGCCGAAGCTGTGGGCACGCGGCGCCGGCATGCGCTCGCCGAGCATCAGAAAGTCCTTGGCAACGCGCGGCGGCAGCTCGAACGCATGCGCAAAGTATTCGACGCCCGGAATGCCCATCATCTGCACCGGGTCCTGGAAGAACGCATCGTCACTGGCGACGATGAAGTCGCAGATCCAGGCCAGCATCAAGCCGCCCGCGATGCAGGCGCCGTGCACCATCGCAATCGTCGGCTTGGGTATATCGCGCCAGCGGCGGCACATCCCCAGGTAAACCTCTTGTTCGCGCGTGTACAGCAGCTCGGCGGCCGGCTTGTTGGTGTGGTCCGGCAGCAGGTGACGACGCTCGAACGTCTTGTGCAGATCGCGGCCGGGCGTGCCGATGTCGTGGCCGGCCGAAAAGTGCTTGCCGTTGCCACGCAGCACGATCACGCGCACGGCGTCGTCACTGACCGCGCGCTGGAAAGCGGCGTCCAGCGCATAGGTCATCTGCGAATTCTGCGCGTTGTTGAACGCAGGCCGGTTCATCGTCACCCAGGCGATGCCGTCTTCAACCGCGTACAGCACCGGCTCGTCGGTTTCGTAGACGATGTCGACAAGCTTGGGCTCGACCAAGTCGCTCATGCGGCAGCCTTGATCGCCGGCGGATCGTTCTTGATCACGGTGGCGCGCAGCCGGTGCGGATCGAGCCGCGCGATGATCGCAAGCTGCTCGTCGGTCGGCAGCGGCGTTTCGTGCAGATCGGGCGCAGCCAGCACCGGGAAGCCGGTGGCCGCCTGCACCTGCTCGAAGCTCACGCCGGGATGCAGCGAGCGCACGCGGATCGCGTGATCAGGGCCGCCGAAATCCATCACGCACAGGTCGGTGACGATGCGGCGCAGGTCGACGTAGTCCTGCTTCATGCCCGGCAACCAGCGCTCGGGCTTGTAGCCGACGCCCGACACCATGTCGACTTCGCCGGCGACGAACACGCGAGGGCCGTGGTTGGGCACGAACAGCGAGTTCGCGTGATTGATGCTGTTGCCCGGCAAGCCGCGCACGCCGAGGATCGCGGTCTTGGGCTTGTCGTAGCTGCCGCCGACGACCGACAGATTGGTCTGACCCCAGCGGTCGATCTGCGTCGGGCCGATCATCGCGTGACGCAACCCGCCCCAGACGCATTCGAATACGCGGTCGAAGGACATATAGCCTTCGTATCGCGGCTGGTAGTCACCGCGCGGCCCCAGCGGAATCGGCTCGGACACCAGAAAGGTTTCCGAGTCGGTCATCAGCAGCTCGGGCGTGTGCGTCAGCTTGGCGAGGCTGGCGCCGAGCCGCGGCACGATGCCGATGCCCGAGGCCAGCACTTCACCGTCACCCCGCCAGCATTCGCTGGCGGCGACGATCATCAGTTCGGCAAGAGTGGCTTGGGTCATATCAGAACACCGGCGGCTTGAGCTGGGTGATGCGGGCAAGGCCGCCGGCTTTTTCCTGGTACTGCGCTTCGCTGACGTCGACATAGTCGGCGACATAGCGCGCCCAGCCGCCTTCTTCGGTGGCCGAGGCGTTGTAGCGCTTCAAGTGGTCCATATCCCAGCCGTAGTCGGGACTGTTGTAGGTTGGGTGCGCGCCGCCCGGTGCGTGAACAACGCCGCGCACCAGATAGCGTTCGAACAGGTTGAAGCGAGCGGTCGCCGCGTCGAGTTCGAGCTTGTCGTGCAGGCGCTCGCAGCTGACGTAGCAGGCGTCGGCCGCACGCGCGAACAGGTTGTCGAATAGCGGGTCGTGCGCCGTGATCAGCGTATTGCCCCAGCGATCGGCGTCGTTGACGTGCAGCAGCGCCGCGTCGAGTTTCAGCGCCGGCATCGCCACGTAGACTTCGCCGTCGTCATACGGCGAGGTGATCGTCTTGATCTGCGGATTGCGCGCGAGCACGTCGGTGGCAAGGCCCACACGCGTCGGCAGGAAGCTCATGCGCATGCCAGCCGCGCGCAAGCCCCATTCGAACATGCCTTCGTCCAGCTCCATTACTTCGATCTGCCCGGCTTCGCGCGCCTTGCGGAAGTACGGCTCCAGCGGAATCGCGTCCATCGTCACGAAGCCATAGACGAGCTTGCGCACCTTGCCGGCGGCGCACAGCATGCCGACTTCAGGGCCGCCGTAGCTGACCACGGTCAGGTCGCGGATATCGCTGCGCAGCAGCTCGCGCACCAGCGTCATCGGCTTGCGGCGCGGACCCCAGCCGCCAATGCCGATCGTCATGCCGCTGCGCAGTTGCGCGACGACCTCGGCAGCCGAGCGTTGCTTGTTCAGCGCCATTAGCGGAAGCCCACCGAAAAGTCGTGGCCCCAGATGCTGACGCGCTGGGTGTACGTGGTCTGCCAGGTCGGCGGGTCCACAATCAGGCCGCCATAGCCGTATTCGATCGCGAAATTGCCGGGCGTCATCATATAGAACGAGGTCATCTTGTCGTTCTCGTGTTCGCCCATCGTCGCCATCTCCTTGACGCCGTGCGCGCGCATCCGGTCATAGGCCTGACCGACTTCGGTCAGCGTGGCGACTTCGACCATCATGTGGACGCAGCCAGCCGGGTTCGGCATTTCGGCCAGCGCGACGCTGTGATGCCGGCCGCTGGCACCGTGCAGGAAGTAGATGCGGATCACCGGCGCATCCGGCCCCATCTGGAAATTGAAGACGTCGCTCAAGCCCATGCCGAGCACGTCCTTGAATAGCGCCAGCTGCGGCTCGAACGGCAGCGACGGCAGCACCGTGTGTCCGACACCGTAAGCGCCGGTCTTGAACGTGACACCCAGTGGCGACACGAACGGCGTCTGCGCGCTGGTATCGCCCAGCACCAGCTCGTGGTGGTTACCGGCCGGATCGGTGAAGCGCGCCAGGCGCTCGACGCGGCGAGCCGCGGCCAGGTCCTTGCTGCCCGCTTCGACGGCGATGCCGGCCGCGCCCAGCGCGGCAACCGCCGCATCGAATGCGGCGGCATCGGCCGCCAGCAAGCCCGAAGCCGAGTAGCGGTCCTGGGCGCCGGGGACGACGACGATGCGGAAGTCGCGCGCATCCATTTTCAGCCACAGGCTGCCGTCGGCCGCGTCGATCGCGGCCATACCCAGCACCTGGGTCGCGTAATCGCGCCATGCGGCGAGGTTGGTGCTCTCGACGACGGTGTACGCCAGAGCGGAAATCTTCGGGGAGCTGCTTGCCATGAGCTGGTCGGTCCTGCCCGCTGATCGGGTTCTTTTGCTGATGGCGGGATTATCGAAACCACCCCCGTCGACCGCTTCATCCGTTGAGGGTAGTTCGCGGTAGCAGCGCGTACTGGCGCTTTGGCAAGCCGCTGCAATCGCTTGCATCGGCGTCTCATCCAAGCGGACGGTTCATCGGCTGCGGCGCACTCTTAGCCTTGGCAGGGACGCAGGCGATCGGGCCGGCGGGAGACCTTGCGCATGCTGAGCCTGCAACAGATATCGGACCGGCTGGAGATCCAGCAGCTGTTCGTCGACTACGCCGACGCGATCGACCGTCGCCAGTGGGACGCGCTGGACCAGGTCTTCACGCCCGATGCGTACATCGACTACCGCGCGATGGGCGGCATCGACGGCCGCTATCCAGAGATCAAGGCCTGGCTGGCCCAGGCGCTGGCGCGCTTCCCGGCGTACTTCCACATGGTCGGCAACCTGTCGATCAAGGTCGATGGCGACACCGCCAGCAGCCGCATCATCTGCTTCAACCCAATGAGCATCCCGCTCGGCGATGGCAAGACGCAGACGATGTTCCTGGGCCTGTGGTACTGCGACCGCTTCGTACGCACCGCCGACGGCTGGCGCATGTGCGAACGCATCGAAGAGCGCTGCTTCGACTACAACGTGCCGCAGGCGATGAAAGACGCCGTCGGCAAATAACACAGCAATACGCGATCAAGGAGAGGCAAATGGCGGGACGTGTCGAAGGCAAAGTCGCAATCGTGACCGGTGCGGCCAGTGGCGTCGGTAAGGAAGATGCGCTGCTGCTGGCGCGCGAAGGCGCGCGCGTCGTACTCACCGACGTCAACGAGGACGCCGGCCGCGCCGTTGCCGCCGAGATCGGCGACGCGGCGCTGTTCATCAAGCACGACATCGCCGATGAAGCCCAGTGGCAGGCCGTCGTCGGCCAGACCGAAGAACGCTTCGGCGGC
Organism: Hydrocarboniphaga daqingensis; assembly: GCF_900129825.1. Taxonomy (GTDB): domain Bacteria; phylum Pseudomonadota; class Gammaproteobacteria; order Nevskiales; family Nevskiaceae; genus Hydrocarboniphaga; species Hydrocarboniphaga daqingensis. Next base: position 34,146 of record NZ_FQWZ01000006.1, read on the forward strand.
CTGGACATTCTGGTCAACAACGCCGCGATCCTGATCTACGGCAACATCGAGAACACCGATCTGGCCACGTGGCAGAAGATCCAGCGGATCAACTCCGACGGCTATTTCCTCGGCTGCCACTACGGCTATGCCGCAATGAAGAAGCGCGGCGGCGGCTCGATCGTCAACATGTCGTCGATGGCCGGCATCGGCGGTGTCTCGTCGTTCTGCGCCTACAGCGCGAGCAAGGGCGCCGTTGCCGCGATGACCCGCTCGATCGCGGCGCATGCGCGCACCACGCTGTCGAACATCCGCTGCAACTCGATCCATCCCGACGGCATCCGCACGCCGATGGTGTCGAACCTGCACAGCACGATGCCCAAGGGCGTTCAAAGCTCGGTGCGGATGATGGATCAGAAGCAGTTGATGGCGCGCTTCGCCGAGCCCAAGGAAATCGCCAACCTGGTGCTGTTCCTGGCCAGCGATGAGTCGCGCTTCATCAACGGCGCCGAGATGCGGATCGACAACGGCTACCTGATGTGGGCCGACTGAGCCTGCGCCGACGATGACTTCCAGCGCTGCCCCGATGAGCCTGACCGTTGCATCCGCGTTTGCCGAGTCGGTACGCGACCACGGCGACCGCATCGCCCTGCGGGGCGAAGACGGCCGAGAACTGCGCTACCGCGAGCTCGACGCGTTGCGGCTGCGCGCGACGCGCGCGCTGATCGCCTGCGGCATCAGCAAGGGCGACCGCGTCGCGATCTGGGCGCCCAACGGCATCGAGTGGATCGTCGCCGGCTTGGCGATTCACAGCCTCGGCGCGGTGCTGGTGCCGGTCAATACGCGGATGAAGGGCGCCGAGGCTGGCTACGTACTGCAGCGCAGTGGCGCACGGCTGCTGTTCTGCGCCGGCAGCTTCCTGGGCAGCTACTTCCCCGCGATGCTTGGCGCGCATCGGCCGGCATCGCTGGCGCAGTGGGTCGTCATCGGTGACGCGCAGGGTGACGACACCGGCTGGGATGCGTTCCTGCATCGCGGCGATGCCGTCGCCGAAGCGCGTGCGCTGGAGGCGGCTGCTGCGGTGCGACCGCAGGACCGGATGGACATTCTGTTCACGTCCGGGACGACCGGTGCGCCGAAAGGTGTCGTCACCACGCACGAACAGAACCTGCGCGTGATCCGCGAATGGAGCGCGCGCGTGCAACTGGAGCCGGCCGACCAGTATCTCGTCGCGATGCCGTTCTTCCATTCGTTCGGCTACAAGGTGGGTTGGCTCGGCGGCTTGATCGCTGGCTGCACGGTGTTGCCGCATGCGGTATTCGATGCAGCCGTCGTCATGCGACGCATTGAACGCGAGCGGGTATCGGTGCTGCCGGGCCCGCCGACGATCTTCATCAGCCTGCTCGACGATCCGGCACGCGCCCAGACCGATCTGAGCTCGCTGCGCGCGACGATCACCGGAGCCGCCGCCGTGGCACCCGCGCTGATCGAGCGCATCCGTCGAGAACTCGGCTTTCGCATCGTGCTGACCGGCTATGGCCTGACCGAGACCTGCGGCGTTGCAACGCTGACGCAAGCCAGCGACAGCGCCGAAACCATCGCCAGCACCTGCGGCCAGCCGATTGCCGGCACCGAGATCAAGTGCATCGACGAACACGGCCAGCGAGTGCCCAGCGGCGTCGCCGGCGAAGTGCTGATCCGCGGCTACAACGTGATGCAGGGCTATCTCGACGACGACGCGGCGACGCGCGAGGCCATCAACACCGAAGGCTGGCTGCACACCGGTGACGTCGGCGTGCTCGACGAGCGCGGCTATCTGCGGATCACCGACCGCATCAAAGACCTCTACATCACCGGCGGATTCAACTGCTATCCGGCCGAGATCGAAAAGCTGATCGCCGCGCACCCGGCCGTCGCCCAAGTGGCGGTCATCGGCATTCCGGACGAGCGCATGGGCGAAGTCGGCAAGGCCTGCCTGGTGCTGCGCCCCGGCGCCACGCTGGAAGAGCGCGACTTCATCGCTTGGTGCCGCGAGCAGATGGCGAATTACAAGGTGCCTCGCGTGGTCGAGATTCGCAGCAGTCTGCCGACCAATGCCTCGGGCAAGGTGCTGAAGTTCGAGTTGCGGCAACGCGCCGGCCAGTGACCGCGGCCGCGTGCGCGGTCAAATTGTTTGCCGGCTGCGCGCCTGAAGAATCTGCACGCGGTCGCCGCCCTTGATCCGCGCGTAATCACGGGTGGCCGGCAGCTGCGCCGGATCAATCACCTCGGCCTCAGCAAAACCGGCAGCCATCATCGACTCCACCGCATGCGGCGCACTGCTGAAGTGCGGGCTGATGCGGCCTTTGACGAATGCGCCCAGCAAGCGGCCGAAACCGGCATACAGGCCTTCGAGCCGCTGCTGCGGTGGCTGCGGATAGATGTCGGCCAGATAGACACCGTGGTCAAAGCCGCCAAGTGTGTCGGCAATGCGCCGCCACAGTCCCTGTGCCGTCGGCAGGTCGAAGTAGTTGACCAGCCCTTCGGTGATGATCGCGGTGCCGCGACGCGGATCGAGTGAAGCCGCGACCGCTGCCAGCGACGCAGGTCCGCTATCGGCCAGCGCATCGAGCGTGACGACGCGGTGATGGTCGCCAAGCCAGCCGGCACGCTCGCACAGCTCATGCTTGAGCGTCGCCATCGCCGGCAAGTCGGTCTCGACATAGGTGAGCGCAGCGCCATAGCGCGAGGCGAATCGCCAGCCGCGCGGTGACAAGCCCGCTGCGATTTCAATGACCTGGCTGACCTGCCCGCTGTCGATCGCCGCAGACAGCTGCGCATCGATGCCGCGATGCCGCGCCTGCATCAGCGCTTCCATCGACACGCCGCTGAAGCGCTCGATCGCGCCGAGAAGCAGGCGAAACACGCGGTCGAGCCGGCGCCCTCGCGCCGTCGACAGCGCGGGATGCGACAAGCCCAGCCGCTGCCACAGCTCGCCCGTGGCGTAAGCGGTCGGGCTGATCGCGTCGGACGCCGTGGCGGCCGGCGCGTGCGGCAGCGCCATCGACGTCAGCCGACGCCGGGCGCGCCCGGATAGCCGACGTAGTACTGGCCCACCACCAGACCACCATCGACGGCGATCTCGGCGCCGTTGATGTAGCTGGCATCGTCACTGGCCAGAAACAGCGTCGTGGCCGCGACTTCCGACGGCGCGCCAGCGCGCTGCTGCGGCACCATCGCGTACATCGGGTCGAGCTGCTCGCGCGACACGCCTTGCGGGTTGGTCATCACCGTATCGATGCCGCCCGGGTGTACCGAGTTGACGCGAATGCCGCGATGCCCCAGCTCCATAGCTGCGACCTTGGTCAGGCCGCGCGCGCCCCACTTGCTGCTCGCATACGCGGCCAAGCCGTTGGCGCCCTTCATACCGTCGACCGAGCTGATGTTGACGATGCTGCCGCCACCGTTGGCGATCATCTGCGGCGCAATCGTGCGGATGCCGAGGAACATGCCGGTCAGGTTCACCGACAGAATGCGTTCGTAGTCGGCCTTGGTCGTTTCCAGCAAGGTGCGGAACAGCAGGATGCCGGCGTTGTTGACCAATACGTCGACGCGCCCGAAGCGCGTCATCGCCGCGTCGAGCACCTGCTGCCACGCCGCCTCGTCGGCGATGTCGTGGTGCATGAACGTTGCTTGTGCGCCCAATTCGGCAGCCAGCGCCTGGCCCGCTTCGTCGAGCACATCGGTGAACAGCACCTGCGCGCCGTGCTCGACAAACAGACGCACGGTCGCGGCGCCCATGCCGCGCGCACCGCCGGTGATGATCGCGATCTTGTTGTGCAAACGGCCCTGCGGATTGGCGCTGCTCATGCGGGGATACCCTCGTGGTGGATGCCGCGCCGATGCGCGTGCGGATGGCTTGAGCGTGGCACCACCCGCCGCTTGCGGATTCACCCGAATGCATCATGGCGCCCGCGAGTGTCAGCCGATCGGACGATGTTTCGGCGTTCACGCAAGCCTATTGATAGCGGCGAGCAAGCGGCCAAGGCAGTTTCCGATAAGGCCGCGCCCCTGGAGAGAGGATCAGCATGAAGCGAATAACCCACCTGGGCCTGGCCTTGGCCGGCTCGCTGTCGCTGCCTGCACTGGCGCAGACCGACGCACCGTCAACGACCCGCACCGTCACCGATACCCCCACTGCTGCCGCCGAAACGATCGAAGAGGTCGTCGTCACCGCGCAGCGTCGTGAAGAAAAGCTGCAGGACGTGCCGCTGGCCGTTACCGCGTTCAGCCCCGACCAGCTGCAGTCGCGCGGCATCGAAGATGTCACCGACCTGTCGGCACTGGCGCCCGGCTTGCGCATCGCCAAAACGCCGAGCAACAACACGATCTCGCAGATCAGCATCCGCGGCGTCACGCAGATCAACCCGGCGATCTACTGGGACCCAGCGGTCGGCATCTATGTCGACGGCGTTTACATCGGCAAGGCGCAAGGCTCGGTGTTTGACGTGGTCGACCTGACTGCGGTCGAAGTGCTGCGTGGTCCGCAAGGCACGCTGTACGGACGCAACACGCTGGCCGGTGCGATCAACCTGCGCACGCGCGCGCCCAGCGGCGTGTTCGGCGGCAGCGCCAACGTGGAAGTCGGCAATTACAACTCGCTGGTACAGAAGGCCAACCTCGATCTGCCGCAGTGGGGCATCGCGCGCGTGTCGGTCGGCGTGCGCAGCGAGCGTCGCGACGGCTGGGTCAAGACCGAACGCACCAGCGCGGTCAGCGAGCTGAACAACCGCAACAACGACGCATTCCGTGTCGCGGCCGACTTCGACTTCAGCGACCGGTTCAAGGCCGAATACCGCTTCGACGCCAGCAACGTCAACCAGACCAACAACTTCGACCAGCTGTATCGGCTGGAGCCGACCGGCATCTTCGCGCCGGCCACCGACACCACGCCGGCCGGCTTTCTGGCCGACTTCTTCCCGGTGCTGGCCGGCTTTGCATCGCAAGACCGGCAGACGCGCGCCGACGTCGATGCGCCCAGCTTCGAAGTCAGCCGTATCAGCGGTCATGCGCTGACGCTGAGCTACCAGCTCGACGAGCACAACACGATCAAGTCGATCACCGGCTACCGCCGCCTGGAATGGAACGACTCGCTCGACCTCGACGGCTCGCCCAACGACGTCGTGTTCACGCAGCGCTTCACTGACTACGACCAGACGTCGCAGGATCTGCAGCTGCTCGGCAGCCGCGGCTCCCTGACATATGTTGCCGGCGTCTACTACTTTGCCGACGACGGCAACACCGACAACCCTCAGCGCTTTTTCTTCGGCAATGCGCTGTTCGACTCGCGCTACGCGACCAAGACCGATGCCTGGGCCGGCTACGGCCAGGTCGACTACAAGCCGGTCGACGCGCTGACGCTGAGCGCCGGCATCCGCTACACGCGCGAAAAGAAGGAGCTGAGTCGCGTGTTCGGCGTCAGCGCATCGGCCGCCGATCCGTTCTTTTACTTCATTCCCGAAGGCACGCAGGCCAGTCGCACGTTCGACGCGACCACGCCGATGCTGTCGGTCGCCTACAAGCTGACGCCGCAAGTGAATCTGTACGCGCGCTATGCCGAAGGCTTCAAGAGCGGTGGCTTCAACGGCGAATACAGCAACACGGCGCCGCCGGCTGATCGCCCGAACATCAACATCGACGAGACGCGCACACCGTTCAAGCCGGAGCGCCAAAAGTCGTTCGAAGTTGGCAGCAAGTCGACGCTGTTCGACGGCCGCGCGCTGCTGAACGTGGCGCTGTTCCACAACGAGCTGACCGACCTGCAGCAGTCGACCTTCCTCGGCGGCGCCGAAAGTGCAGCCGGCTCGGTGATCCGCAACGCGGGCGAAGCCACCGTGTACGGCGCCGAACTGGAAGCGACCGTGGTGCTGATGCCGGGCACGCGACTCAGCGGCAACTACGCGTACCTGCATCCCGAGTTCGACCGCTTTGATGACGGCGGCGTCAATCAGGCCGACAACCGTGCGTTCGTGCACGCACCCAAGCACACGTTCAACGTGCTGCTCGACAGCACCGTGTATCGCGCCGCTTGGGGCAATGTGCGCGGCCTGATCGACTACGCCTACACCGATTCGATCTTCACCTATCCGTACCAGCTCGACGGCAGCAATCCGAACGCGCAGCTCGCTGCCAATTCGCAGGTGAAGGCCTATGGCCTGCTGAACGCGCGGATCGGCGTTGGCGACGTGAAGCTCAGCGAATCGGCGACCGGCGATCTGTTCTTGTGGGTGCGCAACCTGGCCGACGAAGACACGGCGAGCAACTTCATCGACTTCGGGCCCGGCTTCGGTAACTTGGCGGTGGCCAACTTCGTCGAACCGCGGACCTACGGGCTGAGCCTGTCGGTGCGCTGGTAAGCGTTCGGCAGATCGCTCACACGCCGCGTGACCCTCACGCTACGACCGGCGCATCAACGCCGGTCGTAGCGCGGCTCAGGACGCGGCTTGCTGCAGGCCCGCACGTATCGCACGCGGGCTGGCCTGGAACCAGCGATGGCAGGCCCGCGTGAACGTGCTCTGCTCGCTGTAGCCGATCAAGCCGGCGACTTGCGAGATTGTCATCCGCGGGTTGGCCAGGTATTCCAGTGCGCGCTCGCGACGCACTTCGTCGACGATGTCTTCAAATGCGCGGCCGCGTTGGTCCAGATGGCGCTGCAGCGTGCGCGGGTGCATCGACAGATGCTCGGCGACGCGCGACAACCGACACTGCTGCGTCGGCAGCAAGCGCGCAATCATCTGCTCGACGTGCTGCTCCATCGGCGGCGCTTGCGCCTGAATCAGCGGCTGCAGGTATTCGCCGACCATGCCGTGCATCCGCTGGTCGGCCAGCGCCAGCGGCTGGTCGAGGCAGCGGCGCGGCAACACGATCGCGTTGACCATCTGCCCAAAGCGCGGCACCACGCCGAAATAACGCCGATAGACCGCCGCCGGCAGATTGCTCTCGTGGCGGAACAGCACGTCGATCGCCTCGAAGCGCTCGCTGACCAGCATCCGTAGCACGTTCATCGCGATGCCCAGCGAGAACTCGGCCTTCTGATGACGACGCAAGCCGGCACCGATGCGCAGATTGATGTCATAGACAAAGTTCACTGCGTCGCCGGTCTGAGATTCGTCGATCTCGATGACCACCGCGGGGCTGTAGGTCGGCATGTAGCGGGCGACCGTGACCAGGCTTTCGCGCACCGTCTTGCAGTTGGCCACCAGCAGCGCCAGCGGGCCGAGGTTTTCGAGCCCCTGGCAGCGCGACAGACGCAGGCCGAAATCGGGGCAGTCCAGCTCGGTGGCGGTGGCCTCAAACAGCTTGAGCACCGACACGTACGGGACGAAGCTGGACACCAGCTCGCTCTCGGTCACGCGGACGCCGTGGCGGTCGAGCAAGTCGTCGGGATCGCCGCCCAGCTCGCGAACCACTGCGCGGTAGCCGGTCAGCACATGGGATCGGATCAGGGTCTGCATGGCGTCAAATGCTAAAAGAATGTCGCCAAGAGTCAACCCCGGGCTGGCCACAATCGGAATACTCGCCCTATACCGACAGAAACGCGACGAGAGGAGAAAGGCAGTGCTCGATCCGATTTCAAACACCCACGCCGAACCGCACAAGCCGCAAGGCTATGACGCACCGTTGCTGGGCCGTGGCTTTCGCATGCCGATGGTGCATGCGGACGCGCTGACCGAACGCGAGATGGACGTGCTGCGCCTGGTCATCGGCGGCGCATCCAACCGTGAAATCGCACAGCGCGCCGGCGTTAGCGAAAACACCGTCAAGTTCCACTTGAAGAACGTCTACTCCAAGCTCGACGTGTGCAGCCGCACCGCGGCCGTCAAAGCAGCGGCCGATCTGGGGCTGTTCCGCAACTAGCGGCTTGGCGTTACGCGGCGCGCCATTGCGGCGCGCCGACTCGCTTACTCAACGATGGCCGGATGCGCCTGCGTCGGGCTGCCCAGCATCGGGCGATGCGACGGCGGCTGCCGGCCTTCATCGGTAATGCCGTAGGCCTGCGCCGCTTCGGCGCCGATCAGCACCTGGCCCGACTTGGCGCTGCGCTCGGGATCACGGTAGATCGCGCCGATCACATGGCCAGTGAATTCCGGCGTTTCGGCGATATCCCAGAAACCCGCGTACTTCTGCGGCTCGCTGTCCATCACGCGGCGCGTGCGGTCGGTGCGCAGCATGCCCATCCAGATCGACACGGCGGCCACGTTGTCGGCGCGCAAGTCGACCGCCATGTCCTTAGCGAACTTGTCGACGCCGACTTTCTGCGCGCCGTAGGCCGGCCCGTGCATGTAGCAGCTGGCGCCGAACGACGAGGTAAACGCGATCAGGCCATTGCGCTGCGCCACCATCAGCGGCGCGGCGTAGTAGCTGGCGACGTAACCCGAGCGCAGGCCGACGTCGAGGATGTCGACCAGGTCGAGCGACTTCTTCCAGAACGGGCCTTTCTCGATCAGCTGGTCGTGCAGGAACGTCGCGTTGTTGACCAGGATGTCGACGCGGCCCTGCTCGGCCTTGATGCGCTCGAACAGCGCGCGCACCTGCGCGTCATCGGCGTGGTCGCAAGCCACCGCAATGCCGCGTCCGCCGGCCTGCGTGACCGCAGCGGCCGTCGCGCCGACCGTGCCCGGCAGCGCGGCGTCGCCCTCGTTGACGCTGCGGCCGGTCACGTAGACGGTGGCGCCCTGCGCGCCGAGCGCGATCGCAATGCCCTTGCCGGCGCCGCGCGAGGCGCCGGTGACGACGGCGATGGTGTTGTGCAGGTCGGCCATGTGCGGGTTCCGGTCCCATCAAGCGAAGGCGCCAGCGCGCCCGATTCCGGCAATCTGCCAGCGCGAGACGCGGCTGGATTCGTCCGATTGCGGGATCGCGGCAATGCGCGGCCGGCGCTACGCGGGCCGACGCTCGATGTCGATCAGCGCGCGCTTGCGTTCCAGCCCCCAGCGATACCCGCCGAGGCCGCCGTCGCCACGGATCACGCGATGGCAGGGCACCAGCACGCCAACGCGGTTGGTGGCGCAGGCGCTGGCCACCGCGCGGACCGCGCTCGGGTGGCCGATCGCAGCAGCGACTTCGGTGTACGAGCGCAGCTCACCGCTGGGAATGCGCAGCAAATAGTCCCAGACCTTCATCTGGAACGCAGTGCCGCGCAGATCCAGCGCCAAGCTCGCGGCGGGTGCGCGCGCGCCATCGCCGCGCAGATGCGCGGTCAGCGCCGCCATCCACGCCGCGAACTGCGGACGCGCTGCGTCGGGCATCGGCTGCAGGTCCGCCTGCGGGTATTCGTCGCGCAAGCGCTGCAGCAGGCCGGCGGCCTCGTCGCCGAAGTGAACGAAGCACAGGCCGCGATCGGTGGCGGCCATCAGCAGCGGGCCGAGCGCGCTGTCGTCGATCACGTAGCTGATCGCCGTGCCACGCCCGCCATCGCGATACTGGCGCGGCGTCATGCCCAAGTGCGTGGCGATGCGCTCGTAGACGCGGCTGGGCGAGCCGTAGCCGGCCTCGACGATCGCGTCGGTGACGCGGCCGGACGGCTGATCGCGCAAGCCGCTCTTGAGCAAGCGCAGCCGCGCCGCTTCCAGGTATTGGCGCGGACTGACACCGGTGACCGCCTTGAAGCGGCGCTGCAGATGAAAGCGGCTCAGCGCGGCGCGCTCGGCCAGCGCGTCCAGCGTCAGCGGCTGGTCGGCGTGCGCGTCGATGTAACGGCACAAGGCTTCGATCCGCTGCGTCGCCAGCGCGCGGCGCGCGTCGGCGTCGGATGGCGTATCGGACGCGGTGTGCGGTGCGGTGGGGAATGGGGAGTCGGACATGGCGGTGACGGGCGGCGACGAGGCGTGCTGCATCTTGGCCGCGCCAGCGCAGCCGCGCTATCCGAAGCTTGCGCCGTTGCGCCACAGCTGAACGCGGCCCGCTGCCGCGCGGCGTTCACGCCACGCTCGCTACACTGGCCGCCCGACCGTTTGCCCGCCGATACGACGACGACCATGCCGCGCCACCCTCGCCTGCCTCGCCCCTGGCTGCCGTTGATGCTGCTGACGCTGGCCGCCGCGCTGGCCGGCTGCCAGGGCCAGCCGCGCCCCGAACCGCCGCCGGCGCCCGAGCCGGCACCGCCGGTCATGGTGCCGCAGCCGCCACGGCTGGCGCTGGCACTCGGCGGCGGCGCCGCGCGCGGCTTTGCTCATGTCGGCGTGATCAAGATGCTCGAATCGCAGGGCATCAAGCCCGACATCGTCGTCGGCACCAGCGCCGGCAGCGTCGTCGGCGCGCTGTACGCAGCCGGCAACGGCGGCTTCGCGTTGCAGGAAATGACCTTCGACATGGACCGCAACGCGTTTGCGGATTGGCAGTTCTTCGGTCGCGGCCTGCTGCGCGGCGAAGCGCTGCAGAAGTTCATCAACGACCACGTCGGCAAGCAGCCGATCGAAAAACTGCCGATGCGCTTTGGTGCCGTGGCGACCAAGCTGCGCAGCGGCGAAGGCGTGCTGTTCGAGCGCGGCGATGTCGGCCTGGCGGTGCGGGCGTCGTCGGCGATCCCCGGTGTGTTCGTGTCGCCGGTGATCGGCGGCGAGGAATACGTCGACGGCGGCACCGTCAGCCCGGTGCCGGTCAGCTTTGCGCAGCGCATGGGCGCCGAAGTGATCGTCGCGGTCGACATCAGCCAGGTCGTTACCGAGTCGCCGAGCGACACCACGGTGCGCACCGTGCTCAAGACCTTCGACATCATGGGCAATGCGCTGAAGGCCAACGAACTCAAGCTCGCCGACGTGGTGATCACGCCCAACGTCAAAGGCATTGCCTCGGCCGACTTCGAAAGCAAGCAGCGCGCGATTCTGGAAGGCGAGCGCGCGGCGCTGGCGGCCGTGCCGCAAATCCGCGCCGCGATCGCCGCCAAGACGCGTCTGGTGCCGGCGCCGACCGCACCGGCGCGGCTGCCGCCCGCAATCGACTGAGCGCAGGCCCCGACGGATGCTGCCTCAGCGATCCGAAAGCGACTTCATCGAGGCGCTGACCGCGCTGCGTCACCGGCCACTGATCGGCGGCAACCGGCTGACGCTGCTGCGCGACGGCCCGCAAACCCATGACGCGCAATTGGCGGCGATCGCCGCGGCGCGCCATCACGTCCACCTGGAAACCTATCTGCTGACCGACGGCGTCGTCGGCCAACGCTATGCCGACGCGCTGACCGAACGCGCCCGCGCCGGCGTGCGCGTGCGGCTGATGCTCGACGGCATCGGCGCGCTGGGCGCAGGTGACGACTACCGTCAGCGGCTGCTCGACGCCGGTGTGCGGCTGCGCGAATTCAACCCGGTGAATCCACTGCGCGACCCGCGGCTGTGGCGCGTCACGCGGCGCACACACCGCAAGACGCTGATCGTCGACGGCCGCATCGCGTTTACCGGTGGCGTCAACATCACCGACGCCTATCGCAGCGCGGCCGGCGAGCGCGTCGGCGACGACGACGAACCCGGCTGGCGCGACACGCACCTGATGATCGAAGGCCCGGCCGTTGCCGAGTTCCAGCGCGTGTTTCTGACCTACTGGGCGCGGCTCGGCAGCCTGCGCAGCACGCGCGGCTACTACCCTGCGCCGAGCCGACCCGGCACCAGCCTCGCCTGCGCGATCACCGACCAGGGCGAAGGCTTCATCGATCATTGGGTCGGCGGCGCAGCGCGCGAGGTCGAGCAAAGTGATGATGACGAAGACAGCGACGACGACCGCGACGCCGACGACGACGGCGCGCGGCTGCCGCGACCGCGCAATCCGCTGCGGCCCAAGTACCGGATCAAGCCGCGCATCTATCACGCGTATCGCGACGCGATCTCGCTGGCGCAGCAACGCGTCTGGATCACGCAAGCCTACTTTGCGCCCAACGGCCGCTTCATCCGCGCGCTGTGCCGCGCGGCGCGTCGCGGTGTCGACGTGCGGCTGATTCTGCCGGCCCGCACCGACGCCAGCCTGCTCAAATACGCCGCACGCCAACGCTATGCCCGGCTGCTGCGCGCGGGCGTGCGCATCCACGAATACCAACCGGCCGTGCTGCACGCCAAAACGGCGGTGATCGACGGGCTATGGTCCACCGTCGGCAGCGCCAACCTCGACTACCGCAGCTTCTTCCACAACGACGAAGCCAACGCCTTCGTCATCTGCCCGCGCTTTGCACGACAGATGGAAGCGATGTTCGAAGACGACCTGCAACGCTGCACCCGCATCCACGCCAGCGCCTGGCGTCGACGCCCTTGGCGTCAGCGCTTGCTGGAAGCGTTCGCGGGGGCGATCAAATGGTTGCTGTGAGGGGCGCGCGCGGCTGACGGCGCGCTAGATCCGGGCACCACGTGATGCGCCGCCTCAGCCCGGGACATCCCTCACCAGCCGGATATCCACTTCGCGCTCGATGTAAGTCCACTCAGGCGACGCGCGAAGCCGCACCAGAAGCGCTTCAAACGCCGCCGTGTGTTCCGGAGCGAATTCGAACCACGTCAGAAAATCGAAGGGCTCGCCCAGATCGCGGGAATGGTGGAGTTGTCGGGCAATCTGCGGCAGATAGTCCAAACCAATCTCGGTGTGATGGGACTGCGTCTCGAACACCGCGCGCCGCTCGTCCTGCGACAGCGCCCACCAGGCCGCGTTTTTCCTGATCGGAATCAGCGCCGCGCACGACGACACCGCACGACCCAGACCTTCCTGCTTGGCTCGCAATTGATTGATCTCGTGACGCTCGGCATAGCGCACGTTGCTGGTGAAGCCTTGCAGCACCCAAGCACCACGATCCGGCAGATCGAGTGCCGGCGCATTGATCACCGAAAGCCTCGGCACCGCCTCCAGCGGCGCCCCGACGATGGTGTCGCAGCCGATGACGCGCCATGGGCCTTCGGTACCGCCGACAAACGAGTAGTGATGGGTCATGTGCAGGGCTCGGTGTGACGCCGGATCAACAAGATCGACCACGCCCCGAGATTGCCTGAATGGCGCGGGCTTTCGCTATCGCATTGATGTTGGTCGAATGCGAAGCGGACAAATCAAATTAAATGGAGAATCCGCAGCCCAGACCTGTAAGTTGCATCGTCGCGTTTCAGTCGTGAAGCCTATGAATACTGGTTAAAAAGGCTGCGACCAGTCAAACCACAACGCGCGATACTCACCGACGGTCCACCTCAATGCCCGCAAGAGAAGTGTGCCAATTTGGCTCATCAGGGAGCCGTTGACGGTACGGATTTATAAGAGGCCTTGAATTCGTGGCTATCGCCGCACACACCAATCTTGTAGTTCGCCTCTGCGGCCTTCCATCCAGCGAACGGCGCTTGAATTGCCACAATTGAACTGTACGTATCGCCGGGCATCAGCGTATTAGTCGCTAAGAACGTTGTTCTAGCCGCCATACCTTGCGCATATCTAGCATCCGCTGCGCTGGTCATCGCAACTGAATTTGCCAACCCCTGCTGCTGGGCTTGTGCGGCAAGAGATGGGGAAGACACCGTCGATTGGAACGTTGTAACTTGCCCTGACGGGCTTTTGACATAGCCGCTCTGAGTTGTGGGTTGGGCCGACTGAAGGGCTGCCGACAAACCAACCATAGCAGCCTCAAACCGCTCCGAGGCACGCTGCTGTTCGAGTTGAGTAATCCGCGTGTTTCGGTCCACTACGTATAAAACGTCTTCTTCACCCCAAGCCCCAGGCGTAGAAGCGACTAGATCCTTCGGCTTTACGAGAATCGCTTCTAGGGTCAAGTTGGTCACGCTGAGCAGAAACATCGTATCGCTTTGTTGATTCTGGACTTCATCTAACGGGCCGAATACCACAGAGCAATTCCCGCCGGACGAAGAGACCAGTCCAGCGCCACTGTAATAGCGAAGATTTTGGTTTTCTTTGGGCACGGGAGTTACAGCGACCATACTTACGCAACCAGTACTCAATAAGGCGGCCATGCTGAGCTGAGTTACGTGCGCCAACAATCTCATTTGCTATCCCCTGTCGTGTGTATTCTTCGCTTCGAGCGGCAACCAAAGCCGGTGCCATTCCCGAATGATATATGTGACGACTTAGACGAGCGCATCCAGCGACGCGCTCGAGGTGACCGGGCGCACATCTCGTCGCGTACCGCGTCGATGTAGTTAGTCGCTATCGTCGGTCAAAGTCGGGGTGAAGTTATCGCTCAAAAAACTTTGTGCGTCGACATCCTTCAGCGACGAAAGCGGGAAATCCACATGCCGGTTAACAAGCCCAATCGCGCAATTTCACATCTGGTAGCCACACGCCGCGCTAGCACCACGACGCTCGCATGAAGGCCACGCAGGCGGCATGCGGCGCGAGCGCCGCGCCGCCTAGCGCGCGCTGCGCTGCTGGGCGATCAGGTGGTCGGCGATGCGCAGTTTGTCTTCCCAGCTGTTGCCCTTGACCAGGTACTTGCCGTCGATGATCAGCGCGGGGGTGCCGGTGACTTTGCTTTTGACGGCGAACGCGCGGGCGGCGCGGATTTTGGAATCGACAGCGAAGCTGCGCATCGCGCCGAGGAACATCTCAGAGCCGACGCCGTACTGGGCGTAGAACGCGGCGACGGCGGCTTCGTCGGGCGGCACGCCTTCGGCCGGCAGGCGGTGCAGGTCGTGGATCGCGGCGTAGACGGCGTCGTGCGCCTTGTCGGTCAGGCCGAAGGATTCACCGGCGAAGAACGAGCGTGCATACGGCACGAAATCGGGGCGGAAATCAGCGGCGAGGTAGACGACGCGCACATCGGCCGGCAGCGCTTTTTTCCAGGCCTGGAACGCCGGGTTGAACGCAGCGCAGGCCGGGCAGATGTAGTTGAAGTATTCGACGACTTCGATCTTGCCGGCGACGCGCTCGAACGGCTGGCCGTCGGGGATCACGACGTAGTCGGTGCCGGCGACTGGCGCGCCGGCCGGGGCAGCCGGCGCAGCGGGTTCGGCAGCAGCAGCGGCGGGCGCGGGTGCCGCCGTCGCAGCCGGTGCAGACGGCGCCGCAGCAGGCGCCGATGGCGTTGCAGCGGCCGGTGCAGGCGCAGCCGGCGCTGCGGGTGCAGCAGGCGGTTCGGCCGGCTTGGAACAGCCGCTCAGGGTCGGCATCGCAATCAGGCAGGTGCTTAGCAACAGCAGCAGGCGCAGGGACTTCATAAGAGAGCTCGTCAGTTAGGAAATTGGAAGGGGCGGGCTTTGCTGGCGCTCAGACCAGCTGCGACGGATTGAGTTGCCAAGTGGCGTAGGTCAGCGCGCAGGCCAGACCCACCCAGGCCAGATACGGCAGCAGCAGCCAAACCGCGAGCCGGTCGTGGCGGCGAAACGCGAGCATCGTCGCGGCGATCATCAGCCACAGCAGCACGACTTCGGCCAGCGACACGGCGCCGAGGCGCCAGACGAAATACAGCCAGGTCCACACGGCATTGGCGGCGAGCTGGGCGACGAACAGCGTCAGCGCGCCGCGCGCGGCGGCCCAGCCGTTGACGCGCCAGACGCGCCACGCGGCGATGCCCATCAGCAGGTACAGCGTCGTCCACATCGGCGCGAACAACCAGCCGGGCGGCGCCCAGTCGGGGCGTTGCAGCCCGGCATAGAACGTCGCGGCCGATGCCGATGCGACGGCGCCGATGCCGGCGGCGGTAAACGTCAGCAGCAGCCAGCCGGCCAGACCGAGAGCTTGGGTGCGAGGAGTGAAGGCCGACATGCGCGTAACCGATCATACGGGGACCGGCAATCTAGCAGGGCCTCGGCCGCGTTGGCGCCAGCGGGCCGCAGTGCAAGCGGCCGGGGCGGTGCATCGCGGTGAATGACGTGGCGCCGCGCGGCGCGTTGCGGTGAACGCCTGCCGCTGTAGCGCGCAATGCCGCGCGATGAGCAGCGATCGATGCGATGACCGTGATACGCCGTGCGAGGCTCGGCGAACCGTGCACGCGGGCTGTGGTACGCCGTGCGAGGCGCAGCCCAGAACAGCGCGCCGATCAGCCGAGGAAGGCTTGCCCGCCGTCGACGCCGATGCTCTGGCCGTTGATGTAGCGGCAGTCGTCTGACACCAGCGTGGCGACGAAGCGACCGATGTCGGCCTCGCATTCGCCGACGCGCTGCATCGGCACCGTGGACACGAACGCGGCCGCTTCTTCGGGGCGCGCAGCGGTCCAGCCGGCCATCGCCGGGCTGTCGCCCAGCGGCAGGATGGCATTGGTGCGGATGCCATCGCGCGCCCATTCGCAGGCGGCGGCGCGGGTCAGCTGGCGCGTGGCTTCCTTGACGGCGGCATATGCGCCGTAGTTCGACACGTCCCAGCGCATCGCCGCGACGGTGCACAGGTTGACGATGTTGCCGCGCCCGCTCTTTTTCAGATGCGGATGGCACAGCTTCATCAGTCGCAGCGTGGCCAGCGGGCCCGATTCCCAGCCGGCCATCAGCGCGTCTTCGCTCAAGGCCAGCAGCGGCGCAATCGGCACTTCCTGCGCGTTGTTGACCAGAATGTCGATGCCGCCGAATGCCGCGACGACCTGCTCGACCGCACCGCCAAGCTGCTCGGCGCGCTTGATGTCGGCTTCGACCGCGATCGCCGTGCCGCCACGGCGCTGAATCTCGGCAACCGTGACGTCGAGCTTGGAGCGCGTGCGACCGATGACGGCGATGCGCGCGCCCTCGCCTGCCAGCGCATACGCGATGCCCTGGCCGACGCCCTGGCCGGCGCCGGTGATCAATGCAACCTGGTTCTGCAAACGTGCCATGTGCGGGTATCCGGTCAGCCGATGATTCGTGCGGTAACGCGTGCGGTGACGCGCGGGGTGGCTCAGGCCGCGATCGACAGCGGCGCGGCGACGCTGGCCTTGGCCATGTGCAGCGCGCCGACGTAGCCGAAGGTCATCGCCGGGCCCAGCGTGGAGCCGGCGCCCGGATACGTCGGGCCCATCACGGCCGCCGTGGTGTTGCCGGTGGCGTACAAGCCGTCGATCACGCTGCCGTCTTCACGCAGCACACGCGCATATTCGTCGACGTCGAGGCCGCCCTTGGTGCCAATGTCGCCGGCATCGAGCTTCACCGCGTAGAACGGCGGCTTGACGATCGGGCCGAGGCAGGTGTTCGGCTTGACGCTCGGGTCGCTGTAGTAGCGGTCGATCGGCGTGTTGCCCTTGCCAAATTCTTCATCGACGCCGGTGGCCGCGTAGTGATTCATCCGCGCCACAGTGCGGCCGAGTTCGGCCGCCGGCACGCCGATCTTGGCGGCCAGCGCATCGAGCGAGTCGGCGCGGTAGTACACCTTGTCAAGCCAGTCCTTCGGCAGCTTGCTGTCGGGCTCGATCTGGCCGGGCAGAAAGATGCCCATCGGGTACTTGTAGCGGAATGTGGCATCGAACACGAGCCAGCACGGCGCCGCGTCGTTGGCGTACATCGCCTTCAAAAAGTCCGGATACGCAGCGGCTTCGTTGACGAAGCGCGTGCCGCGCTGGCTGACGGCAACACAGCCCGGCATGCCGCGCTCGACGAACAGCGTGATCTGCTGCGGCACGCCCGGCTTCTTCACGGTCGGCGAGCCCCAGACCATGTTCATGTGCTTGAGCCGCGCGCCGAGCGTCTGGCCCACGCGGATGCCGTCGCCGTGATTGATCGGCGGCGCGGCGCTCCACGCGGCGCTGGTCGGCTTGGGCAGATACTGCTCGCGCATCTGCTGGTTGGACTCAAAGCCGCCGCAGGCCAGCATCACGCCGCGCGTGGCGCGATAGCGCAGCTTGCGACCCTTGTGGTTGACGACGACGCCGATCACGCGGCCGTCCTTCTCGATCAGCGAATCCATGCCCGCTTCCAGCATCAGCGGCACGTTGCGCTTGAGCATCGCCAGCCGCAGCCGGGCGACCAGCGCCTGGCCCAGCGTCATGCGCCGGTCGCGCGGCGTCTTGCGGCGCCAGCCGAAGTCCAGCCAGTACTTGAGCACCATCCGCAGCGTCAGGCCGACCCAGCCCTTGCCACGCGAAAACAGCGTGTGCGCCTCGACCTGGTTCATCGAGATGCGGCCCATCAGCATCGTGCCCGGATAGCTCGGGCGCATCTTGTCGAGCTCGTCGCCGAGCAGCTTGGCATCGACCTGCGCCGGCTCCATCGACCGCCAGCCGGCTTTGCCGCCCGGCACCTCGGAGTAATAGTCGGGGTATTTGACGACGCTGTTGAACGGCAGGTCGAACTCGCGGCCGACGTAGCGCACCATCTCCGGTGCGTGCCGCAGGTACGCTTCGATCCGCTCAATCGGCGTGGCGTCGCCGACCACGTTCTTCAGGTAGGTCAGCGCTTCTTCGAACGAATCGTGCCCGCCGTTGGGCGCGATGTCGTGGTTGTTGGGGATCCAGATACCACCGCCGGAGACGGCGCTGGTGCCGCCGAACAGCTTGTCCTTCTCGATCACCACCGAGCTCAGGCCCTGAGCCTTGGCCGTCAGTGCCGCCGTCATGCCACCGGCGCCGGAGCCGACGACGATCACGTCGTACTCGGCATCCCAGGAAGTTTCGTTGATGCCCATCGGGTGCTCCGTTGTGGTTCTGTGAATCCGCTGTGCTGGCGGGTGCGGGGTTGTCGGCGCCGGGTGCGGGATCAGGGTTGGTAGAACCCTGCGAGGCCCTCACCCCTGCCCCTCTCCCGGGGGGAGAGGGGTTCAAGCACGGCGGCCCTTTCCGAACGGGACAGGGCGGGCATCGTCAGCGTCCGTGCCGTGCGGCCACCGCGGTACGAGCTGGCGCGCCTCTCGATCCGTGGAACGAGAGGCGCGCAGCCGACTACAGGAAGTAGTCGGTGTTGTCGCGGCCCAGCATCACGCCGCCGAAGTTGCGTTCGAACTGGTCGGGGTTGTTGGCGTAGTGGCCACGCGCCGCGAAGATGTCGAACACATAACGGTGCAGGTCGAAGTCGGTGAAGATGCCGCGGCCACCGCAGGCGCTGAACAGCTGGTAGGCATGCTTGGCGCTGCGGTCGACGACCTGAGCGGCCTGGGCGCGGAACAGCAGGCGCTGGTTCAGATCCAGCGGCTGCTTGTTGCGGACCTTGTCCATCAGCACGCCGAAGTTGCGGTGCAGCACCAGCTTCATCTCGTCGATCGCCATCGCGGTTTCAGCGGCCGCGATCTGCGCCGGGCCCTGCTCGCTGGTCTTGTTGCCCATGTCACCGACGCGCACCTTGGCGAAGTCGATGAACGTGTCGAGCGCGCCCTGCAGACCGCCGATCGCCGCGCTGGACACGGCGCGGACGAAGATCTGGCCGAACGGCAGCTTGTACAGGTCGGCCGTGAACGTGCTGCCGCCCGGGTTGGTGCCGGCAAAGCCGTCGCTGGCCTTGTGCGTGCGGTACTCGGGCACGAACGCGTCTTCGACGACGATGTCCTTGGAGCCGGTGCCCTTCAGGCCCATCGTGTGCCAGGTGTCGATGACCTTGTAGTCGGACTTGGGCACGAGGAACGTGCGGTATTCCGGCGGCTGGCCCTGGTTGAAGATCAGGCCGCCGAGCAGCACCCAGTCACAGTGGTCGATGCCGCTGGAGAAGCCCCAGCGACCGCTGAACTTGAAGCCACCCTCGACCGGCGTGACCTGGCCCTTGGGCATGTAGGTCGACGCGATCAGCACGCTGGTGTCCTGGCCCCAGACGTCTTCGGCAGCGCGCGGGTCGAACAGCGCCATCTGCCAGTTGTGGACGCCGACGACGCCATAGACCCAGGCGGTCGACATGCAGCCTTCGGCCAGCGTCATCGCCACGTCGTAGAACACCTGCGGGTCCATCTCGTAGCCGCCGTAAGCCTTGGGCTTGAGGACGTCGAAGAACCCCGCCGCTTTCATGTCGGCGATCGTTTCGGCCGGCAGCATGCGCTGCTCGATGGCCTGGGCCGAGCGTTGTTTCAGCACCGGCACCATGTCGCGGGCGCGCTGGACGATCACCTGGGAATTGATCGGCGTGGTGGTGGCTTTGGCTTGGGCGGTTTGCACGGGGGGACTCCATAGACGGGCCTTCTGGGCCGGTCGGCAAGGGTTGACGACGGGCCCCATAGCCCGCCGAGACGCTTTTTTCGCATTTGGTAGGGGCCGCCACCTCACCCGAAATGACTAGCTTTGTCCCTACCCGTCCCGCACCCCGAAACACTCCCCGGACCTTCATCCATCAGGACGATGCCGCTGCCGGAGCCGGGGCGAATACTCGCCGCACGATTTGTAGACCCAATGCATCAGCAACCGGACACAGGGCATGGCAACCACCAAGGATTACGGCATCGGCGAATTCGACTTTCCGCGAGGCTGGTTCATGATCGCCGACAGCCACGACGTCGGCTCCGACAAACCGCTGGCGGTGCGCTACTTCGGGCGTGACTTTGCGCTGTATCGCGGCAAGGAATCGGGCAAGGTCGTGCTGCTGGACGCCTACTGCCCGCACATGGGCACCCACATGGCGCTCAACTCCACGTCGTACGTGGCTCAGGACGGCCCGATCGAAGGCGACTCGCTGCGCTGCCCGTACCATGCCTGGCGCTTCGGTGCCGACGGCAAGTGCAACCACATTCCTTATTCCAGCGGGCCGATCCCGCCGGCGGCCAAGGTACGCAGCTGGCCGGTCAAGGAATCGATGGGCGCGGTGTTCGTCTGGCACGACCCGGAAGGTGGCGAGCCCGAGTGGGAGGCGCCGTTCCTCAGCGAATGGGACGAGCCGAACTGGGTGCGCTGGGACCGGATCGACGACCTGGGCACGATCAACACCCACCCGCAGGAAATCGTCGACAACATCACCGACGCCGCCCACTTCGGCCCGGTGCACGGGTCGCGTACGCGCTACTTCGAAAACGAGTTCAAGGGTCACTTGGCGATTCAGCGCATGGCCGGCGGCCACCGCACGCTGGCGGCCGAAGGCGGCCCGCTGCTGGTGACCGAGGCGATCTACAACGGCCCGAGCATCCTGATCACGCGGATGAGCGGCCTGTACGACAGCTACATCTTCATCGCCCACACGCCGGTCGACGACGGCAGCACGCACGTCTGGCATTCGCTGCTGGTCAAGACCGCCAAGGGCGGCGCGGCCACCGACGAGGACCGGGCCGCCGCCAAGATGTTCTCCGACATGGCACTGGCCGCGTTCGCTCAGGACTTTGAAGTGTGGAAGTACAAGAAGCCCTGCCTGACCGGCATGTTCGTCCAGGGCGATGGCGCGTTTCTGAAGCAGCGCGCCTGGTACAAGCAGTTCTATAACCCGCGTGCGATGAAGCAGGAATTCCTAAAGCAGGTCGAAGGCATTCATGTGCCGCGCGGCATGCAGGCCTTCCCGAAGGATCACGCGGAACTCGCTGCGGCCTAGCGGTACCGATCTGCCGGGCCAGCCCGCAACGGGCGGCCCCGGCAGGCGCCGATACCGCGCCTCGATGGGTGCGCGGTATCGGCGAGCATCATCAGCCCGGCATTTCCATATCGCTCGGGCCCCAGAACGCCCGCATCGACGTGAACTTGCCGTGGGCATCGAACTTGAACGTGTCGATGACCCGGATCAGCGCCGGGCCCTGCGGCATGTTCAGCTGCACGTCGAACGCCATGGCCGCCTCGTTGGCATGCGAAGCGCGGATCGGCGCCGCCAGCTTGAGCCGCGCGCCGGTGGCGACCGACCGCTGATAGAACGCAGCGATGGCCTCGCGGCCGCGAATCAACTCGGCACCAACCGGATCTTCGACGGTGGCATCGTCGGCATACAGGCCCGCGATCGCCGCCGGGTCGGATGCGTTGAAGTGGTCGATGTACGCCTGCAACGCCCGCTTCATGCCTGCTTCGTCACTCATGCCTGCTCGCTCGTTGAATGGGAGGGGGTGCGTTCGACTATGCCCAGCGGCTTGGTGAGTCGGGCTCACCCTTTCGGATGAGACGGGGCCCGCGATGCAGCGCTACCTTTTCGTGGCGCATTGACGGTGGTCATCGACAGGGTTGGTTTTCCTAGTCCACCCGACGCGCCGATCGGTTCAAATGCACATCAGATCGCCACGAGGCGACAAGCGTCACCAATAAACAGGTAAACGGAGGAGATTCCGAAATGCCGACCCCCGCTGTATCGATGAACGATGCTCGCAGCGCATCGCGTGGTACTGGCAACTCGCGCAGTGCCACCTCGCCTTCCCATGTCACCGCAATGACGATGCCCATGGCCCCCTATCTCACCGACGGGGAGGACCAGCGTATCGACATGCTCGACCGTCTGATCGGCTCGATTTACGACGGCCCGATCGAATCCACACCCTGGCAGACCGCGATGCAGCTGCTGCGCGAGCAGCTCAATGCCGCGCACGTCACGCTGATGCTGCGCCCCCCGTCCACCGACAGCGCTGGTGTGATGCTCAACACCGGCAGCACGACCACGCAAACGGTGCAGTCGTACGAAACCCACTTTTTTGCGATGGACCCGTTCGTGCGCCTGCCCGAAGGCGAGGTCGTCGCTGCCGAAGAACTGATTGGCAAGCAGTGGCTGCAGTCCACGGTGTATCTGGACTTCCTGAAGCCGCTGAACATCCGCCACTTGCTCGGCGCCGACATCAACACGCGCGACGGCATCGAATGCCGGCTGCGTGTAACGCGCCTGCACGGCAGCGAGCCGTTCTCGGCCGAAGACAAGGCGCTGTGCCGCCTGCTGCTGCCGCACTTGAAGCGCTCGATCCAGCTGCACGCCCGGCTCGACTTTCTGGAATGCGAGCGTGCGATGTTTGCGGGCGCGGTCAACCGCATGCAGCTGGGCACGATCAGCATCGACCAGAACGGCAACATCATCGAAAGCAACCAGGAAGCGCGCCGCATCCTGGGTGAAAAGGACGGCATCTGGCTGGCCGGCAACAACCTGTGCGTGGACAGCGCGCTGGAAAGCCGCCAGCTGCAGCAGATGATCCGTCACTGCGTGACCAATGCCTGCGCCGCCGATGGCCCGGGCGTGGTCGAGGCGATGTCGGTGTCGCGTCCGTCGGGCCGCGCCAAGCTCGGCATCCTGGTTCGTGCGATCCCGCTCGGCCCGTATTCCGAGAGCAAGCAGCGCCCGGCCGCCGCCGTGTTCCTGCGCGACCCGGAAGCCAGCGCCGCACAGCCGTCGCAGGAACTGGTGCGCCGCTTGTTCGGCCTGACGCGGATGGAAGCCTCGCTGGCGCTGCTGCTGACCGAGGGCTACACGCTCGACGAAGCGGCCGAAAAAATGAACGTACGCCGCAATACCGCGCGTACGCATCTGCGCTCGATCTTCTGCAAGACCGGGGTGACCCGGCAGACGATGTTGGTGCGCTTGTTGCTCAACAGCGTATTGAGCTTGGGGTGATGTAAGGCTGGGCAGTACAGAAGGGCCGGTGGGGACCGGAGGCGGGCCGAAAGGCCCGCCTTTTTTGTTGTCCGGCGCCGGCCCGGCACCGTCCACAGGTGATCGGCGGTGATCAATCTCGGAATTTCCTCCGTTCTTTACGTCATATGACGTGGACAATCGGCATACCCAACTCGCCCCGGTAGCCCGACATGCCCGCCTCCCGCGTGACGCCCCTTGCTCCCAGCGGTCGGATTGCGGCTGCACGGTCCTTCGTCGTTCAGTTGCATCCGCTGCCGTCGACGCCCACCAACCAACCGATGTGCGGCCGTGTCGAAAACGTCGCCACTGGTGAATACACCGATTTCGCTTCGCTCGAGGAACTCGACCGGTTCATGCGCTTGATTGCCGGCCGGAGCAGCTAACCGGTCTCAATCACGGTTGCGGGCAGGCCGTTAAACTCGGCACCCTCTACCGACATACGCTTGTCTGCGATGAGCGACCAACAGGCTCTGCAATTCGGGCCGTTCCGCCTGCTCGGGCGTCACGGACCGCTGCTGCGCGATGACCGCGAGATCAAACTGCAGCGCAAGGCGCTGGCGGTGCTGTGGACGCTCGCCAGCCAGCCGAACGAACCGGTCACGCGCGCCGATTTGATGGACGCGGTCTGGCCGGGGGCGATCGTCGTCGACGATGTGCTGACCTACCAGATCCGCGCGCTGCGGCAGGCGATCGAAGACGATCCCCGCAACCCGCGCTACATCCTCACGGCTCATCGCATCGGCTTCCGGCTGACGGTCCCCGGAGCAGCCGAGCTCCCTGAAGCGGCACAAACGCTGATCGGCCGCGACACCGAGCAGCGCGCGCTGCGCGTCAGCTTCGATCGCGCTTGCGGCGGCCAGCGCCAGTTCGTGTTCGTCTGCGGCGATGCGGGCTTGGGCAAGACCGCGCTGATCGACGACTTTCTGCTGCGCTTGCGCAGCGACGCGCCTGAAGCTCGCATCTTGCGCGGTCATTGCCTGGAACTGACCGGCGAAAGCGAAGCGTACCTGCCGATCCTTGACGCACTGGAGCAGGGCGTTCGCGGCAGCGGCGGTGAAGAATGGCTCGAACTGCTGCGCCACAACGCGCCGTCGTGGCTGCGCCAGTTGCCGAAGCTGCTGCCGAGCGAGGAACTGGAACAATTGCGGCGGATCTCCGCCGGCACCCCGCCCGAACAGCAGCGACGCGAACTGTCACAAGCGCTGGAAGTCGCCGCGGCCGAGCAGCCGCTCGTGCTGGTGCTTGAAGACCTGCACTGGTGCGACGCATCGACGGTCGCCTTGCTGAGCCTGCTGGCACAACGCGAGCAGCCGTCGCGCCTGATGGTGATCGCCTCCTGTCGACCGGTTGAAACCATCATCTCCCAGCATCCTGCACGCGCGCTGCAGCTGGGGCTGACGTCGCGCGGACGAGCACAGTCCCTGTTCCTCAACCCGCTCAGGCCGGACGAAGGGCGACAGTTGATTGCCCGGCGCCTGCCCGACGTCAGCGATGAACAAAGCAACGAGCTGCTGCGTCGCAGCGGCGGGCATCCGCTGTTTCTGGTGCACCTGACCGACTATCTGCGTAGCCAGGCGCTGGCACCGCAGGCCGGCCCCGGCTTCGATGGCGTCGTCCCGCCGCAGCTGCGCGAGCTGATCGAGCTTCAGCTGTCACAGCTGAGTGTCAGCGAACAGTTGCTGCTGGAAGTCGCAGCCGTGGCCGGCCAGGACTTTGCAGCGGCAGCGGTCGCCGCCGGCAGCAGCCTTGCGGTCGAGGCCGTCGAGGAAGCGCTGGAGGCGCTGGCACAAGGCCGGTGCTTCATCGTCGACGATGGTCTGGCGATCTGGCCGGACGGCACCGTCAGCGGCCGTTTCCAGTTTCAGCACGCGCTGTATCGCGAAGCGCTGCGCTTGCGTCTGGCGCCCTCTCGCGAGGCGCGCCTGCACCGCCGCATCGCCGAACGGCTCGAGCACACGTATGCCGGGCGCCCGGCCGATATCGCCACCGAGTTGGCTCACCACTTCGAAGCGGGCGGCGTTGCCGCCAAAGCCGCGCACTGGTGCGTGCACACGGCACAGAACGCGCTGGACCGCCTGGCCCCGTACGAGGTGCGCGAACAGGTCGCGCGGGGCTTGGGCCTGCTGGCCTCGGTCGCCCCGGACCCGTCCCATCGGTCGACGGAGTTGCGGCTGCGGATCGCCGCCAGCCAGAACTTGCAGATCGAATACGGTTACGGCCCGATCGCCAGCGATGACCATCGCGAGCGGATCGATGCGCTGATCGAGCAGGTCGACGACGACCAGGTCCGCATTATGGCCGTGGCCGTCCAATGGAGCGCACGCCACTTCAACCTGGAGTTCGAGCGGGCCATCGCGTTTTCGGAACGGATGCAGGAAATCGGCCGGGCATCGGGCAATGTCAGCCTCGAATGCGTCGGCCTGGGCTGGGCCGCGCACAGCTTGCATTGCACGGGGGCGCACGAGAAAGCGGACCGCTATACCGCCGAAGGGCTGCAGAAGGCGCTGGCCTATGACGGCAGCGGCGGCGCCATCAGCGATGATTCGCTGGTGAGCCTGTATTGCGCCCATGCGGTGACGCGATGGTTCTTGGGGTTTCCGGAACAGGCGCTGGCCGCTGCCAAGCAGGGCGTCGCGATTGCAGGCCGGCATCCGAATCCGTACTTGCACGTGATGGTCCATGGCACCGCGCAGGGCATGCTGCTGGAATTCGTCGGCGACTATCCGCAACTGAAAACCGTGGCCACCGACATCCTGGAACAGGCACGGCGCTGCGGACACGTGGAAAGTCAGCGCTGGGCGCGGGTGCTGCTCGGCGTCGCGCAATGCCGTACCGGCGATCCGCAGACCGGCATGCAAACCCTGCAAACGGTGCTTGATGAAATGCGCGAGCGCGGGCTGGTGATCCAGGCGCCGCTGGGTTTGACCCATTTGGCGCGCGCCTGGTCCGCACTCGGCGACCACGAACGTGCATTGGACGCAGCCGAAGCGGCGTTGCAGCTGATCCGCACGCGCCACCATCGTCCCTGGGAGCCGGAAGTGCTGCGCACCATCGGGGAGCTGCAGCTGATCGCCCGCCCCGAGGCCATCGCCGAGGCCGCGGCGTCGATACGCGAAGCACTGGCGCTGGCACGATCGCGCAAAGCGCTATCGCTGGAACTGCGCGCAGCGACCAGCCTGGCGCGGCTGCTGCAGCGCCGGGGCCAGAGAGCCGAGGCACTCGCGGTTCTCGATCCGGTGCTGGGGCGCTTCACCGAGGGCCAACATCTGCCCGATCTGCGCGAGGCCGCGTCGCTGATCGCCGAATTGCAGCAGGCCTGAGCGCCAGGGCCGCTGCTGCGCTGGGTGACGCCACATCCCACTCTGCGGCTACCCGCGGTAGGCCGGTGTTGCGGCGCCGGCGCGGGGCGCTGGGCGTCCCGCGCCGCGTATTGCTTACCGCTTGCCGTGCTTGGCGAGCCAGTGCGCGGTGATGTTCGGCGGCTGCTCGAACGGGGTGACGATTTCGAAGATGCGCTCGTAGCTGGCGAACTGGATCTTCCAGCGACCGTCCTGCTTGACGTAGCGGTCGCGGTACAGGGCGCTGCCGTCGGTGACGATCTTGTGGCGCAGATCGCAGAACCAGTCCTTCAGATACCAGACGCCGGTCGCTTCGGTGGCCGACACGAAGTCGATCTCCGGATGATTGACGTGGTGCATCGCGATCGCTTCGGCGTGAAACGCGCCCGACAGCGCATCGAGAATCGCATCGCGGCCCGACGACTCGAAGCGGTAGCTGCCGCCGACGTACGAGACGCTGCAGTCTTCGGTCAGCAGCTCGCGCAGTTCGGTGAAGTTGGCCGTGTCGATGCAGCGGCAATAGGCGTACTTGAGACGGCGGATCTGCTCCAGGTCGTCAAGCTGCGTCAGCGTCAGCGCCATGCGGTGAATCTCCTCGTTATGGTTTTGATCGGTACATCCCGTGTCGCGCGCAGCATGTTGCTGCGCAGCGGCGCCGGCTTCGTCCGTTCGCACCAGCAACGGTGGCGCGCGCTTGAGCCGCTAGATACCGAAGCCGCCCGAGACGTTGATCTGCTGGCCGGTGACGTAGCCGTTGCTGGCCAGGAACACCGCTGCGCTACCGATCTCCTCGGGCTTGCCCCAGCGCTTTATGCACAGCAGCTTGTGCGTCTCGTCGGTCCACTTCTGATCGAACACGCCGCGCTTGAGCAGCTCCAGAAACATGCCGGCTTCGATCACGCCGACCAGTACTGAATTGGCGCGGATGTTGTGGCGGCCCTCTTCCTTGGCAATGCCCTTGACCAGCGCCTCGTTGGCCGCCTTGGGCGCCACCGACAAACCGTCCTTGGCCGGCCACCACACATGCCCGGCGCTGCCCAGATGCACGTACGAACCGCCGCCGTGTTCGCGCAGATGCGGCAGCGTCGCCTGCACGGCGGTGAAGAAACCATGCACCTCGATATCGATCGACTTGCGCCACAGCGCTTGCGTGGTGTCGGCCAGCGCCACTTGCTCGACGACCGGGCCAGCAGCCCAGACCACGGTGTGGATGCGGCCGTGAGCCGCGATGGCCGCCTGCACTGCCGCGCTGACCTGATCGGCTTCGCGCACGTCGGCGGCGTGGATCGTGGCCTTGCGACCGCCATCGGCGATCTGCGCGGCGACACGCTCGGCCACCGCCTGCTTGCTGCGATAGACGATGGCCACGTCGCTGCCGGCAGCACCAAACGATTTGGCGACCTCCTGGCCGATGCCGCCACTGCCGCCAAACACCAGCGTCGCGCCGGCGGGGAATGTCGAAGTCGTCATCGGTCTGTCCTGAGGCTCGGGTGGAGAGCGCGATTATGGAAACGCGCCCACGGCCGCAGCCTCACCCGCGCAGACGATGAACCGGCGCTGCGTTGATCGCGTCGCGCCGCGGCGTCGTCGACGCCGACGCTCAGGGTGCTTTGTAGAACTGCTCGGGGTCGAACAGCTTGGCGGCCGAGCCGGTCACGGCCATCGGCTCGGCGCTGAGTGTGGTGGTGGCATCCGCCAGCACGTCGAGCATGTCGATGCGCTTGAGGTACCACAGGCCGCCGTCGTGCTGGATCGCACTGGCCGGTGCGCTGAGCCGCTTGACGACGCGTTCGCCGTCGTAGAACTCGGCCTTCAGCGGCAGGCAGCTTTCGCGGTCGACCCAGGCGCGGACGCGGTCGTAGCGCGCGTCCTTGCCGCCAGCGCCTGCAAACAGCAGTTGTTCGACGTCGCGGCCGTCGAGCGTGGTCGGCGCCTCGAGCGTGGCTTGCAGGTCACCAAACGCGCTCTGCAATTGCTTGAACTCGTCGTAGCTGAACTGCGTCCCCATCAGCGAGCCGTCGGCGACGCTGCCGGTGATGCGCCGCACGCGCCGCACCGACGGCAAGTACACGTACATGCCGCTGTGCAGATAGTCCTGGGTTTGCGTGATCAGGTACGAGCCGCCGGCCAGTGCTTCGGGCTCGGTGATGCGCAGATTGGCGCGCAGCGTGCCGTTGGCGGCGGTGCCGGGTGCGGTATCGCGCTTGACGTACAGCTGACCACGCAGCGTGCGCATCAGCTCGCCGTGCTCGCGCAGCTCCATCGTCACCTTCTGACCGCGCAAGCGCGTCGGCGAGTTGGCGCGCATGCAGGCCAGCAACTGCGGCAGATCGCGCGTTGGCGGCGTGGCGGTCTTGCTGCCCGCAGCCGTCGTTGCAGCAGCCGGCGGCGCGGCAACGGCCGGCGTCAACGCGGCCAGCGACGAGATCAGCCCGGCGATCAGCACGACAGCCTTCGGCGCGATGCCGTTGCGCGAATAGGGGGCGGCGCTCATCGGGGGGCTTCTCCGTTGGTGGGACGCTTAGTGGGGCGTGGACGCGTTGGCGTTGACACTGGCGGCTGCCAGGAACGCCGGCCGCTCGCCACCACCGTGCAGCGTCAGGTTGGTGCCCGAAAGATAACTTGCCTGAGGCGAGGCCACCCACAAGCAGGCTTCGCCGATGTCGCTGGGTTCGGCCAGCCGCTGCATCGGAACCGTCTGCGCCACGCGGGCGATGCCCGCCTCGTCACCGTAATGCAGCGCACTCTGCTCGGTCCGCACCAGGCCAGGGCTGACCGCGACGACGCGCACCTTGGGCGCCCATTCCACGGCCAGCGACGACACCAGGTTGAGAATCGCGGCCTTGGCCGCGCCGTAGGCTGCGGTGCCCGGCGACGGCCGCAGCGCACTGACGCTGCCGATGAACACGATCACGCCACCGTTGGGCTGCGCCTGCATGATGGCATTGGCCTTCTGCGCCAGATGCAGCGGCGCCAGCAGGTTGAGCTGGATCATCGCGTCGTGGAAGCGCGGCGAGGCCTTGTCGGCCATCACGAACGGCGCGCCGCCGGCATTGTTGACCAGCACGTCGAGCCGGCCGTGTTCGTCGAGAATCGCGCCAAACAGCGCGTCGCGCGCGGCCGCGTCACGCACGTCGGCGGCGATGAAGCGCGCACTGCGACCGTCGACCGCCGGCATGACCTCGGGTGCTTCGCGGCCGCAGATCACCACGGTGTCGCCGGCCGCCAGGAAGCTCGCCGTGATACCCCGGCCCACGCCCTTGCCGCCGCCCGTCACCAGCACCACCCGTCCTTGCGCCACGCGATCTCCTCCGGCCGATGCGGTGCCGTGCCCGACGGCACCTGCTGCGGCGTGTGTTGTCGAGTGCCGATGCTAGGCGCTTGCGCGCCGCGCCTCGTCCCCCGAAAGGACGAACACTGGGATCGCCTCAGGCGCAGCCGGTCAGCGTCACAGCAGCGTCACAGCGCGGTCCAGGCACCAGTAGCAGGCCAGACCGCCGAGTGCGTAGGCAGCGAACGGCAGCGCGCGGGCCGGCAGCGCCAGACCTGCGCGGCCTGCAGCGACGACGGCGCCGACCACGGCCAGCTGCGCGGCTTCGATGCCGAGGTTGAATGCGAGCAAGGCCAACGGCAGGTCGCGCGGCGGCAAGCCGACGTCTGACAGGGCACCCGCGAAGCCCAAGCCGTGCAGCAGGCCAAATCCGGCTGCGAACCACACCGGCCCGATCCCGTGCCCACGCTGCGCGGCTGCAACCGGCGAAGCCGGAGACGACGCGCGCATCAGGCGCAGCGCGACGACGACGATGCTGGCGGCGATCGCCCATTCGCACAGCGCGGCGTTCCAGCGCACCCAGCCCAGGCTGGCGATGCTCAGCGTCAGGCTGTGCCCGAGCGTGAACGCGCTGACGGTCCACAGCCGCGCGCGCAGTGGCCGCACCAGCAACAGCAGCCCGGCCAGAAACGCCAGATGGTCATAACCGCTGAGCAGATGCTCGACGCCGAGACGCGCGTAGCGCAGCAGCAGCGCTGGCCGTGCCTCGGCGGCGCTCAGCGTGATGCCGGGTTCGCGCGCATCGAGCAGCGCTTGCTGCTGCAGCACGCCGTCGGCATCGAGCACGCGGACGATCACGTTGATGCCGCTGCTGGCGAGCCCGGAGACGTCGATACGCCGGCCGTCGAGCAGCGCTGCACACTGCAGGCGCCAGCGCGCGCTCAGCGACTCACCGCCGTCGGACGCCAGCTCGGGCTCC
This sequence comes from Hydrocarboniphaga daqingensis, assembly GCF_900129825.1. GTDB lineage: Bacteria > Pseudomonadota > Gammaproteobacteria > Nevskiales > Nevskiaceae > Hydrocarboniphaga > Hydrocarboniphaga daqingensis. The sequence continues at coordinate 65,040 of NZ_FQWZ01000006.1, forward strand.
GTCGTCGCCGCGCAGTCGGCCGGCAGCCGCGGTGTGACGTCGATCTGGCGCGCGCGCGTCACCGACGTGCGCCATAGCAACTCGTATTGCGGCGTCGTGGTCGGCAGCCGCTGCAGCTCGAGCAGCGCCGGTGCGAGCGGATGCGCGGTTGCCGCCCCGCCGAACAGCACGATCAGCAGGCCGAGTGCGAGCGCAGCAGCGCGAACAAGCCGACGCCTCACGGCAGCGCCTCCAAGCCGACCACGCGGTAGCGATCGCGCCGTTGCTGCAGGCGCTGTTGCAAACCGGCTTGCTCGCGCTCGTGCACCAGCGCGGCCGCCGCGCGGTTGCGCACCGCTGCGCGATCCGGAGGCTGCGACGGCTGATGCTGCGTGACGCGCACCAGCGCCCAGCCGTAGGGCGTGCGCAGTGGGCCTTGCCAGCGCTCGGTATCGGCTCCGCCGCGAGGCGGCGCAGCGCCAGCGCTGGCAACGGCGTCGGCAATGACGGCAACACCACCAGCAGCAGGATCGGCAGCGACGACGCCTGCGACCAGATGATCTGCCGCTGCCTCGACAACGGCCTGCGCAAGCGCCTCGCCGAACTGCATTACGATCGCGCTGCGCGCCTGCAGCGGCTGCCGCAGGCCGATCAGCAGCGGGTCGCCCGGATCGGCCGTGTGCAGCGCCGCTTGGGCCGCAGCGCGTGCCGCCGCATCACCCCGCTCGGCCGCGAAATGGCGCAACTCAAAGGCGTACCGCGGCGGCTGCGCGTAGTCAGCGGCATGCGCGTCGATGTAGGCATCCAGCTCGGCGTCGGAGAAGCGCACCACCGGCAGCAGCCGCTGCTCCATCTGCTGCAGCAAGCGGCGCCTCGTGACCGCGTCGCGGGTCGGCATCTGCAAAGCCTGCGCATCGGCGATCGCTTGCGCATCGACGGCGCCGTCGGCGTCGCGACCGGCCGCAAACGCCATGTTCATCGACAGGCGCCGCTGCACGACGACATCGTCGCGGTCGAGGCGCAGCCGCAGTGCTTCGGCGATCAGCAGACGCTCGTCCAGATCGCGGCGCAGGCTGGCACGCAGCTCGTCCGGCGTCGGCACACGGCCGGTTTCCTGCTGCCATTGCTGGCGCAGCCGGAGCCGGTCGGCGTCGGTGACGACCAAGGTGCCGGTGGCGATCCATCCCGCGTGCAAGGCCGCGCGCTCGGCGCCGAACAGCAACACACCGATGCCGATGAAGTGCAGCAGCGGCCGGCGCCACCCGCGCGGCACGCGACGCGGCGCCGGGTCAGGCATTGCGTCCGACACGCCGGTCACGGCGCTCATCGACGTGCGGCGTCGTACCAGATCGGCGAACTCCAGGCGCGCTCCTGAATCGTTTTCGGGAAGTCCGCGTTGCAGCAGTCCTCGAAGCCTTCCGGAACCGAATCGGGCGCACTGCAATCGACCTTGGCCGCGACGCATTGCTGCGTAGCCCAGCGACAGCTCGGATTTTCGACCGCGCGGGCGTAGTAGAACGCGCCTTGCGCGGCGTCGAACTCCGGGTCTTGCCAGACGCTGCACAGACTGGCGAAGCCGGGATCGCCGGTCGGCTCGCAGGTGTCCAGATCGACACCGGCGCTGCTGTCACGGCGGCCGGCGACATCGTAGACGCGCTCCTGCTTGCTGCCGTCAGCAGCGACCCAGCCCTTGATGATCTGCAAGCGCTGCAACGGTCCTGCGCTCGGGTGTGGATCGCGCAGCACCGACACCGCGAAGCGCGGCGCGGTACTGCCGCCCGGCGCGGGCGGCAGATCGGCGCCCATCGGCACGCCATCGGCATAGCCACGCGTCACCAGATCGGCGCGGGCGCACAGATTCGTCGGCAGGTTCCAACCGCCGAAGAAGCGCAGCACCGGCCGGTTGCCGCTGGTCGCATAGGCCTCGCGCCGCTGCATCGCGGCAAACAGCGCCTCGCGCGTGTTCTGCTCGGCCCACAGCACGGCCAGGCCACCCGGGCTGGTTTCGATCACGTCGGTCAGGCCGGTAATGCCGTCACGCGGGTTCAGACCGGCGCCGGCATGGCCAGGAAAGTTGCGCTCGTCGGCATTGCCGGACGTGGCCAGGTGCGTGTCGGTGCTGCCGATGAAGCCGTACTTGAACGGGTTGACGCCCAGTGTCGCCTGCTGCCGCAACCCTTCCTTCAACGCCTCGCGCAAAAAGTCCTGTTCCATCGGCGGGCCGGTATTCAAACCGCCGAAGCGATCGCCGGTCAGGTTGTTGTATGGCATCACCTCGAAGCCGCACAGCTCGTCCTGCGCGCCAGCGCCCATCGTGTTCAAGCACTCGCTCTGACCCTTGTGCTGATAGATCTCGGCCAGCGGCTCGTTGCGCTGGCGCTGCGCCGCAAACTCGGCGGTGTACGCGCGGCCACGGTCGTCGCGGGTCTGGAACATCAAGCCGGCCGACAGGTTGGAGTTGTGCGGAATTGTCAGTACGTCGCAGCCGTCGACGCTGCGGCACTGCTCGTCGAGGGCCGCCCACAGATATTCCGGCGCTGGATAGTCGATGTAGCTCGGCGGCAGCTCGGGCACGACGTCGCTGGCGAAGATCACGTTGCGGTGCAGGTTGTTCGACAACGGCGCCGCCGTGTACTCATAGCCGACGAAGCTGGTGAAAGCGCAGTCGCTGCTGCGGTCGTAGGCCGCTTCAGCCGCCGCCTGCATGTCACGCCACGGTGTGCGCGCCGCTTGCAGGCAACGCTCGCCGTTCAAGCCGCAGTACGGCAGCCGCAGAATTTGCTCACCATCGCCAAACAGCGGCGACAGCTGCGACAGAAACGACAGCGCCGGCAGCGGCACCGGAATCTTGGGGATGCCGGTGAAGCCGGGGCCGAACAGATTGAACACGACGAACGCATTGTCGGGCTGGGCGCGATAGAAGCGGCACTCCAGCGAGTCGTAACCCGGCTCGTCGGCATTGGTGCAGATCTGCGTTTCGCCGAACAGCTCGGCGTGGTCGGTCACGGCAGCAAAGTCGAGCGGACGATCGAGCTGGGCTCGACGCGTCGGCTCGCCATTGGCGTCATACGGCTGCAAGCCGAGTGCCTCGCCGCGCGCGAAGCGGTAGGCATCGGCGGGCTTGAGCACGGTGCCCTGCGTGTTGGCGTCGAGCGAGTACGTCGTGTGGATGTGCAGATCGCCGAAGAACGGCTGACGCTCGGCGCTGATGTTGCGGCAGTCCTGGCGCAGTGGCGGCGCAACGCCACCTGCAGCGCTTTCGGGACTGCGTCCGCAAGCACTCAAGCCCAGCAGCGCCAACCCCAGCAGCGTGCGCTGCCACGCGACGTTGTCGGTGATCCATTTCATCGGCGATGTCTCCCCCATCGGCACGGTCGCTCATGCTATCGCCGGCGGCGGCGCTGCCGTAGTCCAAAGGGACGAAGCCGCATAGGCCTGCCGCGCAGGACCATGCAGGCTGTCGAAACCCTGCGCTGCCATGTCCAACAAACCCGTTCCCGAAGGTCGCTACGTCACGCTCAGCAGCGGCTATCGCATGCATCTGCTCGACCAGGGCCAAGGGCCCGTGGTGGTGTTCCTGCACGGCTCGGGCTCCGGTGCCTGCGGCCACAGCAACTTCAAGCACAACTATCCGGCGCTGGTCGAGGCTGGTTACCGCGTGGTGCTGATCGACCTGATCGGCTACGGCTACTCCGACAAGCCGGCCGACATCGAATACCCGCTGGAACTGTTCATCGGCACCGTCAAGGAAACGCTGGACCAGATCGGCGTGTCGCGCTGCACGCTGATCGGCAATTCGCTGGGCGGTGCGATCGCAATCGGCTTTGCACTGGCGCATCCGGCAACGGTCGACAAGCTGGTGCTGATGGCACCGGGCGGCGTCGAAGACCAGCCCGAATACTTCAAGATGCCCGGCATGGCGCTGATGAAAGACGTGTTCATGTCGGCCGAGCCGGTGACCGCGGCACGACTGAAGGACTTCTTCGTGCGCGGCATGGTCTACGACGCCGCCAGCGTCGACGATGACACCGTCAATGAGCGCTTCGAGCTGATGAAGCTGCAGAACCCGCAAGTCGTGCGCACGATGAAAGTGCCGAACATGACCGAGCGGCTGCACGAGATCCAGTGCCCGGCGCTGGCATTCTGGGGCGCCTACGAACAAATGATGCCGGAGACCGGCATCCTCAAGCTGGTGCACGGCATCAGCAAGCTGCGGATGATCGTCGTGCCGCGCTGCGGTCACTGGGTCATGGTCGAGCATCGCGATCTGTTCAACCGGATGACGCTCGACTTCCTGCGTCACGGCTGAGAGCGCATCGCGATGACGCCAGAACAGATTCAGCACTGCGGCGACGAGCTGTACGCCGCACTGCGCGCGCGCCGTACGATCGCGCCGCTGACCAGCCGTATCGCCGACATCACGATCGACGATGCTTACCGCATTTCGCTGCAGTTCCTGGCGCGTCGTCAGGCCGACGGCGAGCAGATCGTCGGCAAGAAGATCGGCGTCACCAGCAAGCCGGTGCAGGACATGCTCGGCGTGCATCAGCCCGACTTCGGCTTTCTGACCGACCGCATGCAGGTCGCCGACGGCGCCAGCGTCAGCCTCAGCGGAGCGGGCTTGATCCAGCCGCGTGCCGAAGGCGAGATCGCGTTCGTGCTCAAGCGCGATCTGGTCGGCCCCGGCATCACCGCCGAACAAGTGATCGACGCCACCGACTACGTCTGCGCCTGCTTCGAGATCGTCGACAGCCGCATCCACGACTGGAAGATCAAGATTCAGGACACGGTCGCCGACAACGCGTCCTGCGGCGTCTACGTCGTCGGCGCTCAGCGCGTCGATCCGCGTTCGCTGGATCTTGCGGCCGCGAAGATGGACATCGAGAAAAACGGCGTGCACGTCGCTTCGGGCCTGGGCTCGGCGGTGCAAGGCCATCCAGCGCAAGCGGTGGCCTGGCTGGCCAACACGCTCGGTGCATTCGGCATTCCGTTTCGTGCCGGCGAAGTGATCCTGTCCGGATCGCTGGCGCCGTTGCTGCCGGCCGTGGCCGGCGACCATTTCACGATGCAGATCGCCGGCATCGGCAGCGCCAGCGTCGCGTTCCGCGACTAGCGGCGGCAACCCGTACAACGAAGGACCTCCTCACCATGTCGAACAAGATCAAGTGCGCCATCATCGGGCCCGGCAACATCGGCACCGACCTGCTCTACAAGCTGCGTCGCAGCCCGGTGCTGGAGCCGGTGTGGATGGTCGGCGTCGACCCGTCGTCCGAAGGCTTGGCGCGTGCGCGCGAGTACGGGCTCAAGACCACCGACCAGGGCGTCGACGGCATGCTCGAACACGTCAAGGCCGACGGCGTGCAGATCGCGTTCGATGCCACCAGTGCCTACGTGCACAAGGCCAACAGCGACAAGCTCAACGCGCTGGGCGTGATGATGATCGACCTGACGCCGGCCGCGATCGGCCCGTACTGCGTGCCGCCGATCAATCTGAAGCAGCACGCCGGCGCGCGTGCGATGAACGTCAACATGGTCACCTGCGGCGGCCAGGCGACGATCCCGATGGTGTACGCGGTGTCGCGGGTGCAGCGCGTCAAGTACGCCGAAATCGTCGCCACGGTCGCCAGCAAGTCGGTGGGCCCCGGTACGCGCAAGAACATCGATGAATTCACGCGGACCACGGCCGGCGCCGTGGCCAAGGTCGGCGGCGCCGACGAAGGCAAGGCGATCATCGTGATCAACCCGGCCGAGCCGCCGATGATCATGCGCGACACGATCCACTGCCTGACGCTCGACGCGCCGCGCCAGCAGGAAATCGAAGAGTCGGTGCGCGACATGATCAAGGAAGTGCAGAAGTACGTGCCCGGCTACCGGTTGAAGAACGGCCCCGTGTTCGACGGCAACCGCGTCACGACGTTCATGGAAGTCGAAGGCTTGGGCGACTTCCTGCCCAAGTACGCCGGCAACCTCGACATCATGACCGCCTCGGCGACGCGCACCGCCGAGATGTTCGCCGAAGAAATTCTCGCCGGCCGGCTGACGCTGGAAGCGGCGTAGATCGGCGCGCAGGCAGCAGAGACGGACGTAAGCAGCAAGATTGCCGTTGCCCTCTCCCCCCGGGAGAGGGTGGCGCGAAGCGACGGGTGAGGGCCTCGC
>NZ_FQWZ01000006.1:71454-82892 GCF_900129825.1 Hydrocarboniphaga daqingensis
TAAGCAGCAGCAAGCGGTAGATGCGGAATGCAGTCTGGTTTGCAGTCCCCTCTCCCACCGGGAGAGGGTGGCGCGAAGCGACGGGTGAGGGCCTCTCCGTCGCAGAGCATGCGCGATAACGAAAGAGGCCCTCAGCCCTGTCCCCGATGGACAGGGAACAAAACGGAGCGGGACATGAACCTCAAGGGCATCCAGATCAAAGTGCATGACATGTCGTTGCGCGACGGCATGCATCCGAAGCGCCACCAGATCACGATCGAGCAGATGCAGTCGATCTCGCGCGGGCTCGATGCGGCCGGCGTGCCGCTGATCGAAGTCACGCACGGCGACGGTCTCGGCGGTGCATCGGTCAACTACGGCTTTCCGGCGGCGACCGACGAGCAGTATCTGCGCGCAGTGATTCCCGGGCTCAAGCAAGCCAAGGTCAGCGCACTGCTGCTGCCCGGCATCGGCACCGTCGATCATCTGCGCATGGCGGCCGACTGCGGCGTGACGACGATCCGCGTCGCCACGCACTGCACCGAAGCCGACGTGTCGGAGCAGCACATCAACCTGGGCCGCAAGATGGGCCTGGATACGGTGGGCTTTCTGATGATGGCGCACATGATCGAGCCCGATAAGCTGCTGGAGCAGGCGCTGCTGATGGAAAGCTATGGCGCCAACTGCATCTACGCCACCGACAGCGCCGGCTACATGCTGCCCGACGATGTCACGGCGCGGATCGCGCTGCTGCGCGACAAGCTCAAGCCGGAAACCGAGATCGGCTTCCACGGCCATCACAACCTCGCGATGGGCATCGCCAACTCGCTGGCCGCCGTCGAAGCCGGCGCGCGTCGCATCGACTGCGCTTGTGGCGGCATGGGGGCCGGCGCCGGCAATACGCCGATGGAAGTGTTCATCGCCGTCTGCTCGCGGATGGGCATCGAAACCGGCGTCGACGTGCTGAAGATCAGCGACGTGGCCGAAGACCTGGTGACGCCGATCCTCGACTTCCCGGTGCGGATCGACCGCAACTCGCTGACGCTCGGCTATGCCGGCGTTTATTCCAGCTTCCTGCTGTTCGCCAAACGCGCCGAGGCCAAGTACGGCGTGTCGGCCCGCGAGATCCTGATCGAACTGGGTCGGCAGAAGATGGTCGGCGGCCAGGAAGACATGATCGAAGACACCGCGCTGACGATGGCGCGCGAGCGCGGTATCAAGTCGGCGGCGTAGTCGCCGGGATTCGACCGGCGGGCACATCCAAGCCCGCGGCGGTGCAGCTTGAGTTCCCCTCTCCCGCCGGGAGAGAGTGGCCCGGAGGGCCGGGTGAGGGACTGCCAGTGTGGCGCCATACCCGAACGCCCTCACCCGGCGCTGCGCGCCGACCTCTCCCGGGGGGAGAGGTAAGCAGGCGGCTAGTGCGTTGCACGGTCGGGGGACCCGCACAGACGGTGCGGCTTCGGTTCCCCTCTCCCGCCGGGAGAGGGTGGCCCGGAGGGCCGGGTGAGGGACTGTCAGCGTGGTGCCAGTCCCAGACGCCCTCACCCGGCGCTGCGCGCCGACCTCTCCCGGGGGGGAGAGGTAAGCAGCGGCTGGTGCGTTGCACGGCCGGGGGACCAGAACAGGCGGTGCGGCTTGAGTTCCCCTCTCCCGCCGGGAGAGGGTGGTCCGGAGGGCCGGGTGAGGGACTGCCAGTGTGGTGCCAGTCCCAGACACCCTGACCCGGCGCTGCGCGCCGACCTCTCCCCCGGGAGAGGTAAGCGGGCGGCGGGTGCGTTGCACGGTCGGGGGACCCGCACAGACGGTGCGGCTTCGGTTCCCCTCTCCCGCCGGGAGAGGGTGGCCCGGAGGGCCGGGTGAGGGACTGCCGGTGTGGCGCCATACCCGAACGCCCTCACCCGGCGCTGCGCGCCACCCTCTCCCGGGGGGAGAGGCAAGCAGGAGGCTGGTGCGTAGCACGGCCGGGGGGCCCGGAACAGGCGGTGCGGCTTGAGTTCCCCTCTCCCGCCGGGAGAGAGTGGCCCGGAGGGCCGGGTACGGGACTGCCAGTGTGGCGCCAGTCCCAGACGCCCTCACCAGGCGCTGCGCGCCGACCTCTCCCGGGGGGAGAGGCAAGCGGGCGGCTGGTGCGTGGCGCGGCCGGGGAACGGAACAGGCGGTGCGCCTTGAGTTCCCCTCTCCCGCCGGGAGAGGGTGGCCCGGAGGGCCGGGTGAGGGACTACCAGTGTGGTGCCAGTCCCAGACGCCATCACCCGGCGCTGCACGCCGACCTCTCCCGCCGGGAGAGGTAAGCAGGCGGCTGGTGCGTGGCACGGCCGCGGGACCGGAACAGGCGGTGCGGCTTGAGTTCCCCTCTCCCGCCGGGAGAGGGTGGCCCGGAGGGCCGGGTGAGGGACTGTCAGCGTGGTGCCAGTCCTAGACGCCCTCACCCGGCGCTGCGCGCCGACCTCTCCCGGGGGGAGAGGTAAGCAGGCGGCTGGTGCGTGGCGCGACCGGGGGACCGGAACAGGCGGTGCGCCTTGAGTTCCCCTCTCCCGCCGGGAGAGGCAAGCAGCGGCTGGTGCGTAACCGTGCGTGCGGGGCAGCGCTCAGGCTGATCAGCTGGCCAGCACGCGCACCGCGCGGGCTGCGGCCGATGCTCGATTCTCGACGCCGAGCTTTTCGAAGATCTGCTCCAGGTGCTTGTTCACCGTGCGCGGGCTGATGCCGAGAATCTCGCTGATGTCGCGGTTGGATTTTCCGCGGCTGATCCACAGCAGCACGTCGGCTTCGCGAGCGGTCAGATGCAGCGCTTGTTGCAGCAGCTGCATTTGCTCTTGCTGTTGGGCTTGCGCATCGACAACTTCGCGCAAGCGATACAAATACTCGTCCGGCCCGGTCGAGCTGACGTACGAAAACTCCAGCCGCCGCATGCCCAGCGCGACGATCGGCGGCACGCCCGCGTCACCGCTGCGCAGCTGAGTCAAGCGCTCGGCTGTTTCGGGCGGAAAGCGCAAACCGTCTCCGGGTACCGACGGCAGCAGCTCCACCAGCAAGCGCTCCGCACGCGGCGTGCACCACAGCAGGCGCCCACTGCGATCGGTCGACAGCAGAAAGCGGCCGGTCGCGTCGAGCGCGGTGCGAGATGACTGCGCCAGCCGCGCATTGGCCAGATGCACGCGGATGCGCGCCAGCAGCTCGCCGACGACGATCGGCTTGGCGACGTAGTCCACGCCGCCGGCCTGCAAACCGCGCACGACGTGCTCGGTTTCGGTCAGCCCGGTCATGAAGATCACCGGCACGTGCATCAGCAGCTTTTCCTGCTTGAGTCGTCGGCAGGTTTCGAAGCCGTCGAGGCCCGGCATCACGGCGTCCATCAGGATCAGGTCGGGCGTGATCTCGTCGACCAGCGTCAGGCAGGCCTCGCCGCCGGTGGCGACGAGCACCGTGATGCCCTCGCTTTCCAGCGTATCGGTCAAAAAACTCAGGCTTTCGGGCGTGTCGTCGACAACGAGCACGATGTCGCGGCGTGCGGCCGCGTCGCTTGCTGGGTCCGGTTCAATCATGGGGCGGCGTGACACGATCCTTGTCGTCGGGGGGCGCGGCGGCGTCGAGCAGCGCCAGATAGCCTTTCAGGTCGAAAGCCTCGACGCGCTGTTGCAGCCGGGAGACGAATGCAGCCGCACCCGCATCGGCGGCGACGATGTCGCGCAGCTTGGTCTGGATGCCGCGCACGTGGCCGATGCGGCCGAGCTGTTGAAGTGCATCGACATGCGGGCGCAGCGACGCCGGCAGCACATCGTCTGCAGCGGCCTGTGATGCGGCCACCGCCAGCTCGGGCATGCGCGGCGCTTCGATCCACTGCAGGTCAAGTAGCAGGCCGACGCGCTCCAGGAAGAACTCGACGTCGATCGGCTTGGTCAGGAAGAAGTCGTGATGCACACCGGCTTCACCACCCGGCAGCAAGTCGTGCGCATTGGCCGAGATCATCATGATGCGCAGCCTAGGCAAGGCCAGCGCGCGCAATCGCTCGGCGGTCTGCCAGCCGGACAAGCCCGGCATCTGCACGTCCAGCGTCACCAGATCAGGCTGCAGATCGGCGGCCATCTGCAGCGCGCGTTCGCCATCTTCGGCGATCAGCAGATCGAAGCCCAGCGGCTGCAGCACATGGTGCATCAGTTCCAGATGCGTCGGGTCATCGTCGACCAGCAGCACGCGTCGGCGGGCGCCGACGTAGCCGAGCAGCCGGCGTCGCATCGGCGCGGCCACCGCATCACCGGCGCTGGCTTCCGACAGCAGCATGCGCACGATGAACACGCTGCCCTCGCCCGGCACACTGCGCACCGTGATCTCGCCGCCCATGATCTGTACCAGCACCTTGGTGATCGTCAGCCCCAGGCCTGCACCCGGCGCTGCGCGTGCGCCGGGCATGCTGCCGCGCTCGAACGGCTTGAAGATGTCATCGATATCCTGCGGACGAATGCCGATCCCGCTATCGCTGATTTCGAACTCGGCGACATGCGTCCGGTAACGCACCGTCAACCCGGCATGACCGCGATCGGTGAACTTGATCGCGTTCGACAGCAGATTGATCAAGATCTGCCGCAGCCGCTTCTGGTCGGTATAGACGAACGTGGGCAGATAGGCCGGACGATCGAAGCGGAACTCGATGCCCTTGGCGGCGGCCTGCACGCGGAACATGTCGGCGATCTGATCGAGAAAGTCGTTGAGTCGCACGCGGTCGCGGCTCAGCTTGAGCATGCCGCTCTCGATCTTGCTGATGTCGAGCAGGCCATCGACCAGATTCGACAGATGCTCGGCGCTGCGGCGGATCACGCGTACCGCGTTCTGCGGCGGATTGGCCGGCTCGCGCTCCAGCAGCTGCGCATAGCCAAAGATCGAATTCAGCGGCGAGCGGATCTCGTGGCTGATGCCGACCACGTAGCGGCTTTTGGCCTCGTTGGCCGCTTCGGCGACTTCCTTGGCCTTCTGCAGTGCCGCATCGGTGCGCTCGTGCGCCTCGATTTCGTCCATCAGCATTGCGGTCTGTCGCGTCGACTCAATGACCGCCGCGTTGCGGCTCTCCTGTGCCAGCACCATCAGCCAGGCCGCAACGCCGAGCAGAATCAGCAGACTCAGAAACACGATCCACAGCGTGGTGCCGATCACGCCGCGCGCGGCCGGCACCGTCGAGCCGTACTGCAGGTAGATGAACGACAGCAGGCAGGCGATCGCGATCGTGAACAGGAACAGGATGCCGAGGAACTGCCCGATCGCCTGCGCACGCACCGAGCGGCTCAAGGTGCGCGGGATCAAGCGCCCCAGTACGGCGGCAATCTGCTGACCGAAGCGACTGTCGTCCTTGCAGACGTCGTGACAGCGCGCCTCCAGCGTGCAACACAGCGAACAGATCGGCCCGTTGTACGCAGGGCATAGCGCCATGTCGGCGCGCTCGAACGCGTTTTCGCAGATCGTGCAGCGAATCTCCGCGCTGCCCTGCGGCAGGCCGCCCGGCTGACGCGCCAGGTAGTAGCGGCCACGTGTGGCCCAGGCGATCAGCGGCGCCAGCACGAAGGCCACACCAAAGCCAATGAACGGCGCCAGCGCCTGCGGCAGCGCGCCGAACGCGCCGAAGAAAGCCGCCGTGCTGACGACGATCGACACCAGCATGCTGCCGACGCCGACCGGGTTGATGTCGTAAAGATGTGCGCGCTTGAACTCGATGAACGACGGCGACAGCTTCAGCGGCTTGTTGATGACCAGGTCGGCGGTCAACGCGCCGATCCAGCCGACGGCGAAGTTGGCGTACAGCACCAGAATGCTTTCGATGACGCTGAAGATGCCGATCTCCATCAGCAGCAGCGCCAGCACCACGTTGAACACCAGCCAGACCACGCGGCCCGGATGCGCGTGCGTCAGCCGCGAGAAGAAGTTCGACCAGGCGATCGAGCCGGCATAGGCATTGGTGACGTTGATCTTGATCTGGCAGGTGACGATGAACACGCCGGTCAGCGCCAGCGCCGCACCCGGTGAGCCGAGCATGTCGCGGAACACCGCGAAGAACATCTGCGTCGGCTGCGTCGCCTCGTCGGCCGACACGCCGTGCTGCTGCATCGCGTAGTACGCGAGCAGGCCACCGGCCGCCAGCTTGATGCCACCCATCAGCACCCAGCCCGGCCCGGTGCTGATCAGCGCCAGCCACCAGCCGAGACGCTTGCCGCGCTGCGCGTCAGGCAGAAAGCGCAGGTAGTCGGCCTGCTCGCCGATCTGCGGCAGCAGCGACAGCAATGTCGATGCGGCGATCGCAAACAGCAGCACGTCGATCGAGCCGTCGGCGGCGCCGCGTGCGCCGGCAAACTGCTGGATACCATCGATCGTCTGCGGCTGCGCTACGAACAAGTACACCAGTGGCGCCAGCTGCAGCACCAGCCAGACCGGCTGCGTCCACAACTGCATGCGGCTGATCAGACTGATGCCGTAGATCGCGATCGGGATCACGATCAGGGCGCTGAACAAGTGCGCGATCCACAGCGGCAGGCCGGTGACCATGTACAAAGCCTGCGACATGATGCTGGCCTCGATCGAGAACAGCAGAAACGTAAACGAGGCGTAGATCAGCGAGGTGATCGTCGAGCCCATGTAGCCAAAGCCAGCGCCGCGCGTCAGCAGATCAATGTCCAGCCCGTAGCGCGCCGAGTAGCGCGCGATCGGCAGGCCGATGACGAACATCAGCGCGCAGACCAGCACGATCGCCAGCATCGCGTTGGCAAAGCCGTACTGCAGCGTCAGGCTGCCGCCGATTGCCTCGCAAGCCAGAAACGAGATCGCGCCCAGCGCGGTGTTGGCGATGCGGAACGACGAGCGCTTGCGCGCACTCGACGCCGTATAGCGCAGCGCGTAATCCTCCAGCGTCTGCGTCGCCGCCCATTTGTTGTATTGGCGGCGTTCGCGAACGATGCGCTGATGGCGATGCAGGCCGCCATCAGGCGGCGGCGGTGGGCTCATCGCCGCGCGCCGCGCTGCATCGCCACGGCGCAGACCGGGACGCGTGGCTCAATCCACTGCTTCATCCGGCGACGGCGTAGACCAAGCCGGTGGCAATGCCGGCGATGCCGGCGGCGCGCGCCAACCGCAGGCCTGAGGCCGGCAACTGCTGGCCAGCGAGCTGCAACAGCACACTGCTGAGCGTAAAGCCCAACGCGTAGCGCAACGCCGATGAACCCGCCGGCAGTTCGGCGCCATGCGCCAGACCGTGGCACAGCGCAAAGCCCGCCACCAGCATCGTGGCCGTTGCCGCCGGCACGCGCAGCGCCAGCGCGCCGAACAAGCCGAGTATCAGCAGTGACGCCACGATACCCGCCTGCGCTTGCGCAAGATCAAAGCCGGCAAACGACACGCCGGCGCCGACCAGCATCAGCGCGACGAACACCAGCGGCAGTTGCACGCGTGCCCGACCGCCGAGCTGCGCCGACCACACACCCACCAGCAGCATCGCGACCAAGTGATCGACGCCGAGCAGCGGATGGGTGAAGCCAGCGAACAGGCTGCTGCCGACCACATCGTGGCCGGGATGCGCCGACGCCGGCAGTGCAGCGGCGAGCAGGCCGACCGACAGCAGCACGCGAGTAATGGACAGGGGCAGGCGGGTCATCAGAAGGTCTCCGGCAGGTCACGCGCCGGCAGGCCGCCGGCTTGGGCAATGAAGCGTGCGATGTCGTGCACGCCCTTATTGATCTTCAGGTTGGTAAAGATGAAAGGCCGCTCGCCGCGCATCTTGCGTGCGTCGCGGTCCATCACCTCGAGCGAGGCACCGACCAGCGGCGCAAGGTCGATCTTGTTGATCACCAGCAGATCGGATCGCGTGATGCCCGGCCCGCCCTTGCGCGGAATCTTGTCGCCAGCGGATACGTCGATCACGTAGATCGTGATGTCGGCCAGCTCCGGCGAGAACGTCGCAGCCAGGTTGTCACCGCCGCTCTCGACGAAGATCAGCTCCAGCGCCGGAAACTTGCGTGACATGTCCGCCACGGCTGCCAGATTGATGCTCGCGTCTTCGCGGATCGCGGTGTGCGGACAGCCGCCGGTCTCGACGCCGGCGATGCGCTCGGGCACCAGCGCGCCGGCACGCGTCAGAAACTCCGCGTCTTCCTTGGTGTAGATGTCGTTGGTGATCGCGGCCACGTCGTAGACCTGGCGCATCAGCTTGCACAGGCGCTCGGTCAACGCGGTCTTGCCCGATCCGACCGGGCCGCCGATGCCAACGCGCAGCGGTCCGTTGACCGGCGCGATCCGCGCCGGCGTCAGCGTGGTGACGGGTGCAGTGGGGGAAACAGGTACATCAGCAGTCGTCGTCATCGTCGTGGTCATCGCAGTCGGGATCGTGGGCGTCAGGAGCGGAACAGCCGGGTGTATTGGGTTTCGTGATGCATCGAGCACAGCTCCAGTTGCGGCGAGCCGGTGCCCAGGTCGTCGAGCGCGGTGGTCAGCGCGGCGTCGGTTGCACGCGCGACGACGCCGCGCAGCTGTGCCAGTGCGTGCTGGCCGTCGGTCTGGCCCAGCGGCACCAGTCGCACGCCGGCCGACACCAGATTGGCCGCCACGGAATGCAGATAAGCATGCAGCGCCGCATGCAGCGCAACGCGATGCGCCGCGCAGGCCAGCGCCATCGTCACGCAGTGCGCAATGGCGACATCGGCATGACGCTGCGCGAATGCATCGAGCTGCGGATGTGGCCAGGCCTTGCGCGTCACCAGCAGGAACGCTGCGCCCTGCTGTCGGGCTTCAAGCGCGGTTTCGCTGCTGGCGCGGAACGCATTGGCCAGCTCGGCCACATCGTCGAGCGCGGCCTCGTCGTCACCGGCCGCCGCGCGATACGCGTGAGCGAACAGCACGCCGTCGACCCAGCCGCCGCCGCGCTCGATGACGGCGGCGATGTAATCAACCAGCGTTGCCACATCGACGACACGGCCTTGCTCGACCGCCCATTCCAGACCATGGCTATAGCTGAACGCGCCGATCGGGTAGCTCGGCGACGTCCACACCAGCAAGCGGTACGTGGCATCCGCCGCAGCAGCCGCGTCGACTGCGGCGTCGGCGACGTGCGGCACAAGCGGGTCAATGCCCATGGTCAACGAACACGAAACCATGTGCGGGCGCGCCGTGGTCATGCGCCGCGCTTCCTGCATACGCGCCCGACTCCGGCGTAAATGGCGCGCGTAGCGGCCGCACCTGCGCGCCCAGGCCGATCAGCATGTCGGTGATCACATGGTCTTCGCGGATGAAGATGCAGTCGTCGCTCAACTGCGCCGGCAGATGGCGGTTGCCGATATGCCAGGCCAGCCGCACCAGCTCGCTGGTATTGCGGGCACGGATCTCGGTCAGCGCTTCGTCAGCGGCATCGACGCGGACGATGCGGCCGTCGGTCAGCTGCAAACCGTCGCCGTGTTGCAGCACCGTGGCGCGCGGCAGGTCGAGCAAAAACTCGGTGCCGCCGAGTGCGACGTAGCGGAAGCGTCGGCGATGGCGCTCGTTGAAGTCGAGGCTGATGTGATCGGCCGCGGTTTCAGCAGCCCAGCGGCCGGCAGGAAGAATCTCGTGTGCGCAGAGCATGGCCATCGGCATCAAGCGCGGTTGCAAGCGGCGCGCATGTCAGAACAGGAAATAACGCTGCGTCATCGGCAGGCTCGCGGCCGGCTCGCAGGTCAGCAGCACGCCGTCGGCGCGCACCTCGTAGGTTTCGGCATCGACTTCGATCAGCGGCGTCGCGTCGTTGAGCACCATCGAATGCTTGCCGATGCCGTCGCGCACATTGCGCACCGCGGCCAGCGGCCGCGTCAGTCCGAGCCGGCGTGCACCGTCGGAATCGGCGAACGCAGCGCTGACGAACAACAGCGACGACTCGATGCCCGCGCGGCCCAGCGCGCCGAACATCGGCCGGTAATGCACCGGCTGCGGCGTCGGAATGCTGGCATTGGGATCGCCCATCGGCGCTGCGGCGATCATGCCGCTTTTGATCACCAGGTCCGGCTTGACGCCGAAGAAAGCCGGCGACCACAGCACCAGGTCGGCCAGCTTGCCGACTTCGACCGAGCCGACGTGGTCGTCAATGCCGTGCGCGATGGCCGGGTTGATCGTGTACTTGGCGATGTAGCGACGTGCGCGGAAGTTGTCGGCGGTGCCGTCGTCGGGGCCGAGCACACCGCGCTGCAGCTTCATCTTGTGCGCGGTCTGCCAGCAGCGGATCACAGTCTCGCCGACGCGGCCCATCGCCTGGCTGTCGCTGCTCATCATCGAAAAGGCGCCGAGGTCGTGCAGGATGTCTTCGGCGGCGATCGTTTCCTTGCGGATGCGGCTTTCGGCAAACGCGACGTCTTCGGCGATGCGCGGGTCCAGGTGATGGCAGACCATCAGCATGTCCAGATGCTCGTCGAGCGTGTTGCGCGTGTACGGCCGCGTCGGATTGGTACTCGACGGCAACACGTTCGGCAGCCCGGCCACGCGGATGATGTCGGGTGCGTGGCCGCCGCCGGCGCCTTCGGTATGAAACGCGTGAATCGTGCGGCCCTTGAACGCGGCGATCGTGCTTTCGACGAAGCCGGATTCGTTAAGCGTGTCGGTGTGCAGCGTCGCTTGCACGTCGAGCGCGTCGCAGACGCTGAGGCAGCAGTCGATCGCTGCCGGCGTCGTGCCCCAATCCTCGTGCAGCTTCAAGCCGCAAGCACCGGCCCGCACCATTTCTTCGAGCGCCGCCGGCTGGCTCGCGTTGCCCTTGCCAAACAGGCCGATGTTCATCGGCAGGCTTTCGCAAGCCTGCAGCATCCGCGCGATGTGCCAGGGCCCTGGCGTGCAGGTCGTGGCCAGCGTGCCGTGCGCCGGCCCGGTGCCGCCGCCAAGCATCGTCGTCACGCCGGCATACAGCGCCTCGTCGACCTGCTGCGGGCAGATGAAATGGATGTGCGCATCGATCGCACCGGCGGTCAGGATCTTGCCCTCGCCGGCAATCACTTCGGTGCCGGGCCCGATGACGATGGTCACGCCGCTCTGCACGTCGGGATTGCCGGCCTTGCCGATCGCAACGATGCGCCCGCCGCGGATGCCGACATCGGCCTTGACCACACCCCAGTGATCAAGAATCACTGCATTGGTGATCACCGTATCGACGGTGCCTTGCGCACGCGTACGCTGGCTCTGCCCCATGCCGTCGCGTATCACCTTGCCGCCGCCGAACTTCACTTCTTCGCCGTAGACGGTGTGGTCACGCTCGATGCAGATGAACAACTCGGTGTCGGCCAAGCGCACCCGATCACCGGTGGTCGGCCCATACATGCCGGCATAAGCGCGGCGGCTCAGCGTGTTAGCCATGATGCAATTCCTGATCGGTGAGCGTCTGGGCCCGGTTAGCCGCCAGTGGCGCGAGGATGTCGAGCAAGCGCGAACCCGCAACAACCCCTCTCCCCCCGGCAGAGGGTGGCGCGCAGCGC
>NZ_FQWZ01000006.1:83673-301989 GCF_900129825.1 Hydrocarboniphaga daqingensis
TCGCCGAAATCGAGCACACCCGAACCCGAAAGGCACTCACCCCCGAGCAATTTGAACCGCGCACACCGCGTCGTCACAGCGCACCCATCACATCACCGCGAAAGCCGATGACGATGCGATCGCCAGCCAGCGCGACCAACTGCACCTCGCGACTCTGACCGGGTTCGAAGCGGATTGCGGTGCCGGCGGGGATATCCAGGCGAAAGCCGCGCGCGGCGGCGCGGTCGAACGCAAGGCCCGGATTGACCTCGGCGAAGTGGTAATGGCTGCCGACCTGCACCGGGCGATCGCCGGTGTTGGCGACCGTGAGGCGCAGTGTGGGGCGATCGGCGTTGAGCACGATGTCGCCATCCTGCGTGATGACCTGGCCTGGAATCATGTCGTGGCGCCTCTGCCGTCAGCGGATCGGTTCATGCACGGTCACCAGCTTGGTGCCGTCGGGAAACGTGGCTTCGACCTGGATCTCGTGAATCATCTCGGCGATGCCGTCCATCACTTGTGCGCGTGTCAGCACCAGCGCACCGGCCTGCATCAGATCGGCGACGCTGCGACCGTCACGCGCGCCTTCGACGACAGCGTCGGTGATCAGCGCGATCGCTTCTGGATAGTTCAGCTTGACGCCGCGCTCCAGCCGACGTCGCGCGACGTTGGCCGCCATCGCGACCAGCAGCTTGTCTTTCTCTCGTGGTGTCAGGTTCAAGAATCGCCACTCCGTTGACAGTCAATCCATTCACCGGGCTGCGTCAGCAGTCC
This sequence comes from Hydrocarboniphaga daqingensis, assembly GCF_900129825.1. Lineage (GTDB taxonomy): Bacteria > Pseudomonadota > Gammaproteobacteria > Nevskiales > Nevskiaceae > Hydrocarboniphaga > Hydrocarboniphaga daqingensis. Next base: position 84,427 of record NZ_FQWZ01000006.1, read on the forward strand.
CAGACCTTGGGCAAGCGCACCGGCAAGCCGCCCGCCATCGCGCGCAATGCGCCAGCCGCGATGCGCACTGCCGCGCGCATCGCCGGCGCATCGTCGGCCAGCACGCGCACGATCAGCACGCGCTCGATGCAGGTCGCCGCAACGCCACCACCCAATACGGCCAAGCGTTCGCGCAGCGGCGCCAGCAACGCCGACGCATCGGCGCCCACGTACACCAGCGTTGCGCAGGCATGCGCCGTGCCGAAGCCGAACGGCTGCGCCCGCGCCGCAGCGACATCACCGCCGAGCCGCAGCGTGTCCGCCCACATCAGGCGTCCGTCGCAACGGATGCGCCAAGCGTCGTGCAGCGTGCCGCTGTCATAACGCTCGCCCATTGCCGTGCGTCCGAACACCAGACTTTCGACCGCCAGCAAGCGGCCGCTGCCGGCGACGTCGGCGCTCAAGCTGCGCCGCAATTGCGAGCGATCGAACAGGATCGTCTCCTGCGCCAGCCATTCGGCCCAGGCGCCGTCGCCGACGCGCAGGCCGATGTCGATCCGCGTCGGCGCATCACCCGGCAGCGCACGATAGAGCTTCTCGGCCGCTTGCGTGGTCGCGGTCAGCGTGCAGCCGGCACCGGCTTCGATCTGCAGCGACAGACGATCGCCGCCGGTCAAACCGCCGCTGGTGGTCAGCATCACCGCTTGCGGCGGCTGGCCGGCGTCGACATCGGGAAACAGCACACGGCACGGCGCGCGCTGATACAGGTCGGCCAAGCGCGTGCGCCCGTCCGCGTCGCCGCGATAGACCAGGCGTGCTGCGCCGTCGACGCGCTGGTGCGGCACCGCGCGCAGCGGTGATGACGACAGCTCCGGCGGCAGCATCGGCAAGCTCATGGTGAGGATCATCGCATCCTCGTGGCGCGACCCCTCTACGTCAAACGCCCCATACCGACGCCGCAACCACGTCCGTAGCCTGCGGATCAGCCAGATACCGCGCCTTGAACAGCGACGGCACGGCAGAAACCGCGATCGGTCGCCCAGCGCGCCGAGCTCTGCGGCAGGGGCATCAACGGGGCACAACAACAGGGACTCATCATGAAGGAACGATCCATGCGTCTGCGGTCCGGCATTCAACTCGGCGGCATCGCCACCACTTTGCTGCTGTCAGCTGCGCCGGCACTGGCCGTCGACCTGAAGCTGCCCGATACGACGCTCGGCGGCGGCATTCGCAGCAGCTTCGTCAACACCAGCGTCGATGGCGCCGACCAGGACAGCAACGACTACGGCATCAACACCGCGCGCTTGTACATCGGCGGTTCGGTCACCGAGCAGGTCAAGTTCACGTTCAATACCGAATACGACCGTACGCCAACGTCCGGCGGCGTGCGTGAGTTCGAAGTGATGGACGCGATCGCACGCTTCGAGTTTTCACCGCAGTTCAACATCTGGGCCGGCCGCTTCCTGCCGCCGAGCGACCGCGCCAACTTGAACGGTCCGTACTATTCCAACGAATGGGGCTTCGCCACCGACGGCATCCAGGACGGCTTTCCGTTCATCGTCGCCGGCCGCAACGACGGCGTTGCGTACTGGGGTGACTTCGGCCGTCTGGCCGTGTCGGCTGGCGTGTTCGACGTGCCTGCCGTCACCGGCGGCGCCAATGCCGAAGACGTGATCACGGCCGCACGCCTGCAGTACAGCTTCTGGGACATCGAGTCGGGCTACTACCGCAACGGCACCTACTACGGTGCCAAGGACGTGCTGACGTTCGGCGTGGCCGTGCAGAGCGTGCCCGACGGTGAAGCAATCACGGTCGACGGCATCATGGAAAAGAAGCTCGGCAACGGTGGCGTGTTCACGATCAGCGGCGAATACGCCAGCTACGACGGCTTCGGTGGCTACGGTGTGCCCGCCGCATTCGACGAAAGCAGCGGTGGTTTCGGCCTGGTGTCGTACTTGTTCCCCGAGCCGGTCGGCATCGGCAAGATCCAGCTGCTCGGCAAGTACGCAACGGCGACCTACAACACCGTCGGCGGCGACACCGACCGCAATACGTCCGAGTTCAACCTGAACTACGTGATCAAGGACTTCAACGCCAAGCTGTCGCTGTTCTACATCGACACCACGTTCGACGGTCCGGCCGGCACCGACTTCACGCAGATCGGCCTCGGCGTCCAGCTGCAGATCTGAGCGGCGCCATCGCACCGTTTCGTCACTCCCCATACGCAACAGGATAAAACATGAAACAGATCGGTTTGCTCAAGCATTTGAGCCTGACGGCGACCGCCGTCGCGATGATGGCCTTCGGTGCCGCCGCGCAAGCGGCCGACACGATCAAGGTCGGTGTGCTGCATTCGCTGTCGGGCACGATGGCGATCTCGGAGACCACGCTGAAGGACACCGTCCTGATGATGATCGACGAGCAGAACAAGAAGGGCGGCCTGCTCGGCAAGAAGCTCGAACCCGTCGTCGTCGACCCGGCCTCGAACTGGCCGCTGTTCGCCGAAAAGGCGCGCGAGCTGCTGGCCAAGGACAAGGTCGACGTGACCTTCGGCTGCTGGACCAGCGTGTCGCGCAAGAGCGTGCTGCCGGTGTTTGAAGAACTCAACGGCCTGCTGTTCTACCCGGTGCAGTACGAAGGCGAAGAATCGTCGAAGAACGTGTTCTACACCGGCGCGGCGCCGAACCAGCAAGCCATCCCCGCCGTCGATTACCTGATGAACGACGTCAAGGTGAAGCGCTGGGTACTGGCCGGCACCGACTACGTCTATCCGCGTACGACCAACAAGATCCTCGAGGCGTATCTGAAGTCCAAGGGCGTCAAGGCCGAAGACATCATGATCAACTACACGCCGTTTGGTCATAGCGACTGGCAGTCGATCGTCAGCGACATCAAGAAGTTCGGCAGCGCCGGCAAGAAGACGGCCGTTGTCTCGACGATCAACGGCGACGCCAACGTGCCGTTCTACAAAGAGCTGGGCAACCAGAAGATTTCGGCTGAAGACATTCCGGTGGTGGCGTTCTCGGTCGGCGAAGAAGAACTGGCCGGCCTGGACACCAAGCCGCTGGTGGGCCATCTGGCTGCTTGGAACTACTTCATGAGCATCGACAAGCCGGTCAACAAGTCCGCGATCGGCAGCTGGCATCAGTTCATCAAGAACAACAAGCGCACGTTCAATGACCCGATGGAAGCGACGGTGATCGGCTTCAACCTGTGGGTGAAGGCGGTCGAGAAGGCCAAGACCACCGACGTCGCCAAGGTGTCCGACGCGATCATCGGTCTGGAAACGCCGAATCTGACCGGTGGCACCGCCAAGATGCTGCCGAACCACCATCTGACCAAGCCGGTGTTCATCGGCGAGATCCGTGAAGACGGTCAGCTCGACGTGGTATGGCAGACCAAGGGCGAAGTGGCCGGCGATGCCTGGTCGGACTTCCTGCCGGGTTCCAAGGACATCGAAGCCGACTGGGTCACGCTCAAGTGCGGCAACTACAACACCAAGACCAAGAAGTGCTCCGGACAAAATTTCTAATCGCTGCCGTGTTGAACACGAGCATCGGTCTGATCCGTCTCCCATGGTGATGTGAGCCAATGCCCCGGGCCGTCAAACGCCCGGGGCGATTTTTGGTCTTGCCCTTGCAAGCGATAACCTCGTGAACCTTCTCTCCAAGCGTCACCCCCTGATCATCGCGATGCTGCTGACGCTATCCGCCAGCGGCATCGCCTATCCCAGCTTCGCGCAGGACGCCGGCACAGAAGCCGTCAGCGTCGCCGATGCGCCCGCTGACGCCGCGTTGAGCTTCGACGCTGCGCTCAGTGCGCTGCCCGAAGCCAGCTACAGCGACAAGGAATCGCTGCTGCAGCAGATCGCCGTCAGCGGCCATCCGCAAGCGGGCGCCGTGATCCGCGCGCTGCTCGACGGCCGGCTGTTGGCGACGGCCGACGGTGCCATCGTGATCGCCGCCGTCGATACCGACGCGGCCACCGCTGACACCGCTGCCGCGCCAACGCTGAGCGTCGCGGCAACCGGCGCTGCGGCACCTGCCGCACCCGCCGACAGCCTGAAGAAAATCGGCACCAACAACCGGCTGCGCAAGACGCTGAAAGGCTTGGTGGCTCAACTAAGCCTCGCCGATCCCGATGCGGCCGTGCGCCTCGCCGCCGTCAAGGAGATGGTGCGCACGCTCGACGACACCACGGTCGCGGCACTGCGCGCACACCGCGATACGGAAGCCGATGCCAAGGTGCAAGCAGCCATCGATACCGGGCTGGCACTGGCCGACTTGAGCAGCAGCGACGCCGATACGCGGCTGGCCGCGGTGCAGCACGTCGCCGACGACATCGGCGCCGAGGTCTACAACGGCTTGCTGCCACTGACGCAGCAGAACGACGACGGCAGCTTTGCCGAGCCCGATGCGCGCGTGCGCAGCGCAGCAGCGATCGCGCTGCGTCACATCGAAAGCCGGCGCAAGCTCTACGGCGGCGTCGAAACGCTGTTCTTCGGCTTGTCGCTGGGATCGGTGCTGGTGCTGGCGGCGATCGGGCTGGCGATCACGTTCGGCGTGATGGGCGTGATCAACATGGCCCACGGCGAGCTGATCATGCTCGGCGCCTACACCGCGTATGTGATGCAGCAACTGATGCCGCAGCAGATCGCGATGGCGACGATGCTGTCGATACCGGCCGCATTCGTCGTCAGTGGGCTGATGGGCGTCGCCATTGAACGCGGCATCGTGCGCTTCCTGTACGGACGTCCGCTGGAAACCTTGCTGGCGACGTTCGGCTTGTCGCTGGTGCTGCAGCAGCTGGTGCGCAGCATCTTCTCGCCGCTGAACCGCTCGGTGCAGACCCCGGCGTTCATGAGCGGCTCGCTGACGATCAACGATGCGCTGTCGCTGACCTACAACCGGCTGTACATCGTCGTGTTCATGTTCATCGTATTCGCCGCGCTGCTGGCGCTGCTGAAGCGCACGTCGCTGGGTCTCAAGGTCCGCGCCGTGTCGCAGAACCGCGCGATGGCCCGCGCAATGGGCGTGCGCACCGAATGGGTCGATGCCGCCACCTTCGGCCTGGGCTCCGGCATTGCCGGCGTCGCGGGCGTCGCGCTGTCGCAGCTGACCAATGTCGGCCCAAACCTCGGCCAGGCCTACATCATCGATTCGTTCATGGTCGTCGTCTTCGGCGGCGTCGGCAGCCTGTGGGGCACGCTGATCAGCGGCATGTCGCTGGGCGTGGTCAACAAGCTGCTGGAACCGTACGCCGGCGCCGTGATGGCCAAGATTCTCGTCCTGGTGTTCCTGATCATGTTCATCCAGAAGCGCCCGCGCGGCTTGTTCCCGCAGAAGGGCCGAGCGGCCGAGGGTTGAGCATGAGCCCCAATATCAACCCGTTGTTCCCTTCTCCCTCCGGGAGAAGGTGTCCCGTAGGGACGGATGAGGGCGTTGGAGATCGCGCGTACTCAGAGTCCCTCACCTCTTCCTCTCAGCAACAGGGAGAGGGATTTGCAGCGCGCGTTCTTGTGAAGTTCTCGGCTGAACCATCGCGTCTGTTCCCTTCTCCCTCCGGGAGAAGGTGTCCCGCAGGGACGGATGAGGGCGTTGCAGATCGCGCGCACCCGGACGCCCTCACCCCTGCCGGCTTCGCCCCCCTCGCTTCGCTCTCCCCGGAGGGAGAGGGGTTAGCGGCGCGCGTTCTGGTGAAGCGCTCAGCTGAACCATCGCGTCTGATGCCTTCTCCCTCCGGGAGAAGGTGTCCCGCAGGGACGGATGAGGGCGTTGGAGCTGGCGCGTACCCGGACGCCCTCACCCCTGCCGGCTTCGCCCCCCTCGCTTCGCTCTCCCCGGAGGGAGAGGGGTTAGCAGCGCGCGTTCTGGTGAAGCGCTCAGTTGAACCATCGCACTTGTTCCCTTCTCCCTCCGGGAGAAGGTGTCCCGTAGGGACGGATGAGGGCGTCGCCGATCGCGCGTACTCAACGGCCCTCACCGCTACCCCGTTCCCATACGGAGAGCCGATGCGAGTCGGAGCCCGATCATGATCGTCCGCAAACTGTTGCTCAGCGATCGAGGATCGCAGCTGTTCTTTGCCGTGCTGCTGGCGACGACGGTGCTGGTGCCGCTGCTGAATGCCGTGGTGCCCGACGGCTCGATGCTGCATCTGCCGAACTACTCGGTGGCACTGATCGGCAAGTACATGACCTATGCGCTGATGGCGATCTCGGTCGACTTGATCTGGGGCTACTGCGGCATCCTGAGCCTCGGTCACACCGCGTTCTTCGCGCTCGGCGGCTATGCGATGGGCATGTATCTGATGCGTCAGATCGGCACGCGCGGTGTCTACGGCGACCCGGTGCTGCCCGACTTCATGGTGTTCTTGAACTGGAAAGAACTGCCGTGGTTCTGGCAGGGCATGGATCACTTCGGCTTTGCGATGTTGATGGTCGTCGTCGCGCCCGGCTTGCTGGCCTGGCTGTTCGGCTGGTTTGCATTCCGCTCGCGCGTCACCGGCGTCTATCTGTCGATCATCACGCAGGCCTTGACCTACGCGCTGCTGCTGGCGTTCTTCCGCAACGAAATGGGTTTTGGCGGCAACAACGGCCTGACCGATTTCAAAGACCTGCTCGGCTTCGACCTGCAGGCCCAGCACACGCGCATCGGTCTGTTCCTAGCCACCGCCATCGCACTGGCGCTGTCGTATGCCGCGTGCCGCTACATCATCGGTTCACGTCTCGGCCGCGTCGTCGAAGCGGTGCGGGACGCCGAAAGCCGCACGCGGTTCATTGGCTACAAGGTCGAGAACGTCAAGCTGTGGCTGTGGACGTTCTCGGCGGTGATCGCCGGCATTGCCGGCGCGCTGTACGTGCCGCAGGTCGGCATCATCAATCCAGGCGAGTTCGCGCCGATCAATTCGATCGAAGTCGTCGTTTGGGTTGCCGTCGGCGGACGCGGCACGCTGTACGGCGCGGCACTCGGCGCGCTGCTGGTCAACTACGCCAAGACGTACTTCACTGCGGCGCTACCCGAGGTCTGGCTGTACGCGCTCGGGGCGCTGTTTGTCGGCGTCACGCTGTTTCTACCGCAGGGCATCGTCGGCTTGATCACCAAGCTGGCGCGCAACAGGACGACGTCATGATCGGCGGCCGCTTTCTCGGACAGAACCGGCGCTCGGCCGCGCCGCGTCTCGATCTGTCGCACAACATCATTCTGTATCTGGAAGGCATCAGCGTCAGCTTCGACGGCTTCAAGGCGCTGAACGATCTGAACCTGTACATCGAAGCCGGCGAACTGCGCTGCATCATCGGCCCCAACGGCGCCGGCAAGACGACGATGATGGACGTGATCACCGGCAAGACGCGGCCCGATACCGGCAGTGCCTGGTTCGGCCAGACGGTCGATCTGCTGTCGCTCAGCGAACCCGAGATCGCGACGGCCGGCATCGGTCGCAAGTTCCAGAAGCCGACGATTTTCCCGAACCACACGACGTTCGAGAATCTGGAGCTGGCGATGGCCGGCGACAAGGCAGTGTGGAAGGTGTTGTTTGCGCGCATCAGCAGCGAGCAGGCCGATCGCATCGACAGCGTGCTGCGCACGATCGGTCTCAGCGACAAGCGCAATGTATTGGCCGGCAGCCTCAGTCACGGCCAGAAGCAGTGGCTGGAGATCGGCATGTTGCTGATGCAGTCGCCCGAGCTGTTGCTGGTCGACGAGCCGGTCGCGGGCATGACGCCGCAGGAAACCGAACGCACGGCGGAACTGCTGGTATCGCTGTCGGGCACGCATTCGGTGGTCGTCGTCGAACACGACATGGCCTTCGTCCGATCGATCGCGCGCACCGTCACCGTGCTGCATCAAGGGTCGGTGCTGGCCGAAGGCTCGATGGACCAAGTGCAGAACGATCCGAAAGTGATCGAAGTTTATCTAGGCGATTAGGCGGCGATACGACGATGCTTTCGATCAAGGGCTTGAATCAGTTCTATGGCGGCAGTCACACGCTGTGGGACATCGACATGGACATCCCCACCGGCAGCCGCACCTGCCTGATGGGCCGCAACGGCATGGGCAAGACCACGCTGCTGCGCTGCGTGATGGGCTTGGTATCGGCCAGCTCCGGATCGATCCAGTTCGGCAGCGACGACGACGCCGCGCGGCTGGACCTGCGCAAGCTCAGCGCCGACGCCCGCGCCAGCCACGGCATCGGCTACGTGCCGCAGGGGCGTGAAATCTTCAGCCAGCTCAGCGTCGAAGAAAACCTGCGCATGGGGCTGATCGCCAAACGCGAGCGGCCCGCCGATGCGCTGGAACGCGTCTACACTCAGTTCCCGGTACTCAAGCAGATGCTGCGACGTCGTGGCGGCGATCTGTCTGGCGGCCAGCAACAGCAGCTGGCGATCGGCCGCGCGCTGCTGCTGCAACCTCGGCTGCTGATACTCGACGAGCCTTGCGAGGGCATTCAGCCGAACATCGTCCACGAGATCGGCGACCTGCTGATTCGGCTCAATGCCGAAACCGGGCTGACCGTGCTGATCGTCGAGCAGAAGCTGCCGTTCGCGCGCCGCGTCGCCAGCGACTTCCGGATTCTCGACAAGGGTCGTGCGGTCGCCGCTGGGCCGATTGCCGACCTCAGCGACGAGATGGTCCGGCATCACTTGACGGTCTGACGACTCGGCGGCGTTTGCAACCGCCGCCCCTGCTCGCAGCAGTCGGCGCTAGGCCGACAGCAAGTCGACCAGCATCGCCGTGACGGTGGCGGTGGCGCGACGCAAGTCGTCGAGCTGCAGGCATTCGTCGGCCGCATGGCCGTGTGCTTCGGCCAGCGTGCGCGGGCCAGCGCCGTACAACACGGTCGGGATGCCGGCCGCTGCATAGTGGCGCGCGTCGGTGTATAGCGGCACCCCGTGTTCGCCGATCGCCCCGCCGAAGTACTGCTCGCCATGACGCTGCAAGGCCTCGGTGAGGCGCTCGGCGCCGGGCAGCTTGACCAGCGGCATCGCAAACAGCAGCCGGCGGATATCAACCGTGATCCCCGGCTCGCAGGCGGCACCCGCGGCCAGAATCAGCGAACGCAGCGCGATCTCGACCGCTTGCGGATCTTCTTCGGGGATCATCCGCCGGTCGAGCCGAAAGCGGACGCGATCGGGCACGACATTGGTGTTGATCCCACCCTCGATCAGGCCGATGTTCAAGGTCGGATGACCGATGCCGCTGACCGAGGAGCGCGTCTGCTGCATCGCGGCGCGCGATGCATACAGCGCCTGCATCACCTGCGTTGCCGCGGCCAGCGCGTCGACGCCGCTTTCCGGCATCGCGGCATGCCCCTGGCGACCGCGCACCGTGACTTCCAGATGCAGGCAGCCGTTGTGCGCCGTCGTCACCGCGTACGAGAAGCCGGCGCTGACCGCATAGTCGGGCTTGCTCAAGCCCTGCTCCAGCAGCCAGCGGGGGCCGATATCGCCACCGACTTCTTCGTCGTAAGTGAAATGCAGCTCCACGTTGCCGTCGAGCGTCACGGCACCGTCGGCGACCAACTGCTGCAGGCAGCGCAGCGCGAACGTGTACGTCGCAAAGTCGGATTTGCTGACGGCGACACCACGGCCGTACATCGCGCCGTCGACGATAGCGGCGCCGTAAGGGTCCTGAGTCCAGCCCAAGCCGGGCGGCACCACGTCGCCATGCGCGTTGAGCGCGATCGTCGGGCCGCGTCCGCTACCGAAGCGCTGGCGGACGATCAGGTTCGTTGCCGAGATCATGCCCGCCGCGCGCACCGTGGCGATCGGCACCGTATGCGCTTCGACTTTGTGCCCGAGCGCGGTCAGCAGTTCGAGCGTGCGCTGCGCATGCGGCGCGCAGTCACCGGGCGGATTGTCGGTCGGCACGCGCACCAGGTTCGCCAAAAACGCGCAACTGGCGTCGAAGCCAGCATCGACCTGTTGGGCAATCGCGGAATACAGCTCGGCAGTGACTCGGCTCATCGTGGACAGATCTCAACTCGTAATCGCCGGCATGGCACCGTCGCCATCCGGCAAATGCAATAGAAAATCGGCAAACACACACGCCGCGATATCGGCATCGTCGGCGCTCAGCGTTTCGGCCGGATGATGACTGATGCCACCGTTACCGCAGCGAACGAACAGCATGCCGACCTCGGTGACGCGCGCCATCATCATCGCATCGTGCCCGGCGCCGCTGGGCAGATGCCGGCTCGGCGCGGGGCTCGCGGTGACGCGCTGGATACTGGCATCAAGCGCCGCCTGCAAGGCCGGCGCGCACGGCGTGGCATCGGCGCGCAGCACGCGCTCGATCTGCACGTCGACGCGGCGGCGCCGCGCGATCTCGTCGAGCCGTGCGCGAACATCGGCGACGGCCGCATCGCGCAGTTGATCGTCAGGGGCACGGATATCCAGCGACAGCTCGCAGCGACCCGGAATCACGTTGATCGCGCCATTGGGCACCGCAAGCTGGCCGACGGTGCCGACCAAGCCCGGCGCCTGAGAGCAGCGCTGCTCGACGTACAGCACCAGCTCGGCTGCAGCGGCCGCGGCATCGCGGCGCAAGTGCATCGGCACCGTGCCGCTATGCCCGGCCAGGCCGGTGATCGTGATCCGGTAGCGCTCGCTGCCGTTGATGGCGGTGACCACGCCGAGCGCGCGCTGTTCTTCCAGCAACACCGGACCTTGTTCGATATGCACCTCGACATAGCCGAGCAAGCCAGCCGTGTCGCGCGTCAGCGTGCCGATCGCCGACGGATCATGCCCCGCATTGATCAACGCCTGTCGCAGGCTGATGCCGTCGGCATCAGCGCGATCGAGCAGCTCGACGTTGAACGTGCCGGCCAAGGCGCTGCTACCGAGGAACGTGCTCTTGAAGCGCACGCCTTCTTCATCGCCGAAGCCGATCACCTCAAGGTCGTACGGCAGGCTCATGCCGCGCCGCTGCAATCGGTCAGCGACCACGATCGGCAACAGGATGCCGAGCCGGCCATCGTAGCGACCGCCGTCGATCACGGTGTCGTAGTGCGAACCGGTCAACAGCGTGCGCGCACCGGGCCGCTGGCAGCGCCAGCGGCCGACGACGTTGCCGATCGCATCGATCTGTGCATCAAGCCCGGCCATCAGCATCCAGTCGCGCAGCTGCGCAGCGACGGCGCGATGGGCCGGCGTCATAAACGTGCAGGTCAGCGCACCCGCCTGCTCGGTATGCGTTGCCAGCTGGTCGGCCATCGCCAGCAGCAGCGAGCCGGCCGGCTCGTCGACGCGCTCGGCCAGCCGGAAGGCAGCGATCCGGTCGATCTCCCGCAACGCGGTCTGCAACTCGGTGTCGGCATCGTTACCCAGGCGTCGCTCGAACTCGCGCAGGATCGACTCACGGTCGTGGCCTTTGACCGACAGTACGAATGGAAAGCCGAAGCGCGCGTTGTAGGCGTCGTTCATCGACTGCAGTTGCTCGTACTGCTGCGGCGTGCAGTGCGACAGACCGGCGCCGGCCTGTTCGTGCGTCGACTCGGCAGTCAGATCACCACGGATCGCCGCACGCCCGGCCAGCTCTGGATGCGCGCGTACCAAGGCCAGCTGCTGTGCAGCCGGCGCACGGCGCACGACCGCGCACATCGCGGCATGCAGATGCAGACGGCTCGCGAACGGCCGCTGATCGCAGACCTGCTCGGCCACCCAGGGCGAGTGCTCGAAGATCGTCGACAGCGCGGCAATGAATTCCGCAGACGCTGCGGCATTCAATGAGGCCAGATCGATACGGCTCATGCGCGATCCTCTTGCGGTGGCGGCTGCGTCGCCTGCCAGTGCCGTGCGATGTCGATGCGCCGGCACACCCAGACCTGATCGTGCGCGGCGACGTGATCCAGAAAGCGCATCAAGGCTGCGATCCGCGCCGGCCGACCGACCAGCCGCGAATGCAGGCCGATCGACAGCATCTTCGGCCGATCCAGGCCCGCAGGATCGCCTTCGGCGTACAGCACGTCGAATGCGTCGCGCAGATAATCGAAGAACTGCGTGCCGCTGTTGAAGCCCTGCATCGCGGCAAAGCGCATGTCGTTGGTGTCGAGCGTGTACGGCACCACCAGATGCGAGCGCCGGCCGTCGGCCGTGTCCACTGGCGTCCAGTACGGCAGGTCGTCGGCATACGAATCCGCGTCATAGACCAGGCCAGGGATTTCTTCGACGACCAGACGCCGCGTATTCGGGCTGTCGCGGCCGGTGTACCAGCCCAGCGGCGCACTGCCGGTGATCGCCGTGTGGATCGCCGCCGCCTGCCGGATATGCGCGCGCTCGGTGGCCTCGTCGACGCCTTGATAGCTGATCCAGCGCAGACCGTGGCAGGCGATCTCATGACCTAGCGCGATGCAGGCCGCCGCGGCGTCGGGGTTGCGCTGCAGTGCTTCGGCGACAGCGAACACCGTCAGCGGCAGGCCGCGCGACTCGAACAAGCGCAGCAGCCGCCAGAAGCCGGCGCGCGAGCCATATTCGTAGATCGACTCCATGCTCATATGTCGCATCGGGAACGCGCTGGCGCCGATGATTTCAGACAGGAACGTCTCCGACGCCGGGTCGCCGTGCAGCACGTTGTTCTCGGCGCCTTCTTCGACATTGAGCACGAACTGCACGGCGATGCGCGCGCCGCCCGGCCAGGCCGCATGCGGCGGCGTTCGGCCGTAGCCGACCAAGTCGCGTGGATAAGCGGCGGCGCTGCCGACCGTTGCTTGCGTGCTCATCGGCTCAGCTCCGTTGTTCGCCACCGAGCACGGCGCGCAAGTCGACGCCGCGCGGCCGCTGTACGTCCAACTGCAGGCCGTCGAGCACATGCTGCAAGTGATGCAGCATCAGCGACGCCGCCTCGGGTGCGCGCTTCTCCAGCGCGGTGACCAGCTCCTGATGCTCGTCCGGCGGGCAAGTCTGCGTGCCGGGCGACTGGTACAGGCAGACGATCAGCGACGAACGCGATACCAGCTCGCGCATCAGTTCCAGCAGCGTGGCGTTGCCGGCGACCTCGGCGATGATCAGATGAAACTCGCCCGACAGCCGGATCATCGCGCGGCGGTCATTGCTGCGCCACGCGGCTTTTTCCTGTGCGAGGTGATCACGGATGCGCTGCATGTCGGCGCGCCGCGCCACCTGGAGAAACTTCTCGACGATGCCCGGCTCCAGCAGCCGGCGTGCCTCGAAGATATCGAGGGCATCCTGCGGCGAAGGCTTGCTGACTTCGGCGCCGCGATTGGGCAGCAGCGTCACCAGACGCTCGTTGGCCAGACGCTGCAGCACCTGACGTACGCGCGTGCGACCCAGCCCGAAGATTTCGCACAAGCGGTGTTCGATCAGCCGCGTGCCGGGCGGCAGCGTGTGATCCATGATCGTCGAGCAGATGCGCTCGTAGGCCAACTGCACGCTGCCGGCGGCAGCAGATGACGCACCCGCATCGGCCGTGTTCACAGAGCTGCCGGCCGAGGGCATGTCGCGGCTGTCGAGTTCGGCATCCGCCGCAACCGTGACGGTGCGACGGCTGCGGGGCTTGGCGGGGACCGCAGTATCGGATGGGCTCATGTTCGGTCTTCGGTCGAACGGCGGTGCTGAGTCGGATCGGACCGTCGATGCCGCGACAGTGGGCTTGCCGTCATGGCAGCACCGCTTGGCCGAGAATATAGGTCTGGGCGACGAGGCGATCGTCGCCGAGCATCATCAGCGCCAGCAGCTTTTCATCGAGCCGCTGCGTCGCGGCAATACGTCGCTGCATCAGCGGCGTCGTGCTCCAGTCGAGCACGATGAAGTCCGCCTCGTTGCCGACGCGGAAACTGCCGATGCGGTCCTGCAGATGCAGCGCGCGCGCGCCGCCCAGCGTCGCCAGATAGAACGCGCGCAGCGCCGGCAGCCGCTGGCCCTGCATCTGCGCCACCTTGTAGGCCTCGGCCATGGTCCGCAGCTGGCTGAAGCTGGTACCACCGCCGACATCGGTGGCCAGCGCGTAGCGCAGGCCGGCCGCGTCGCTGGCATCGAAGTCGAACAGGCCGCTGCCCAGGTACAGGTTCGATGTCGGCGAACAAGCAGCGCAGGCGCCGCTGGCGCCGAGGCGGCGGCGCTCGTCGGCGCTCAAGTGCAGGCAATGCGCATAGGTCGCGCGCTCGCGCAGCAAGCCGTAGCGCTCGTAGACGTCCAGATAGCCCGCGCTCCACGGAAACAGCTGGCGCACCCAGGCGATCTCGCCGTGGTTCTCGGCCAGATGGCTGTGGATGTAGACGTCGGGATGATCGCGCGCGATGCGGCCGGCACTGTCGAGTTGGGCCTCGGTCGATGTCGGTGCAAAGCGCGGCGTGATCGCGTAGGCCAGCCGGTCGACACCATGCCAGCGCTCGATCAGCGCGCGCGTATCGCGCTCACCACTTTCGGCCGTGTCGCGCACGCTGTCGGGGCAGTTGCGGTCCATCAGCACCTTGCCGGCAATCATCCGCAGACCGCGCTCACGCACCACGCCGAAGAAGCCGTCGACCGACGCTGCGTGCACGCTGCAGAACACCTGCGCCGTGGTCGTGCCGTTGCGCATCAGCTCGTCGACAAAGAACGACGCGACATCGCGTGCATGCGCCAGATCGGCAAAGCGCGCTTCGACCGGGAACGTGTAGTCGTTTAGCCAGTCCAGCAGTTGCCGACCGCCCGAGGCGATCATGTCGGTCTGCGGGAAATGGATATGCGTATCGATGAAGCCCGGCATCAACAGCCGCTGCGCACCGTGCTGCGTCACCGCCAGATCGCGCGGCAACGTCGGCAGTAGCGCCGCAGCCGGACCGCAGGCCGCGATGCGGCCGTCGGCGATCAGCAGCAAACCGTCTTCCAGATACTGATAAGCCGTAGCGTCATCGTCCGGGCCCGGATCGCCGCTGAAGTGCAGCAGCGCGCCACGATGCGCGCTCAGCGACGGCAGGCCGGCGACGGCGCTCATCAGTGCGGCGCTCCAGCGTCGATCCACGCAATCACGGCGGCACGTTCGTCGTCGGTCATCTGCGTCAGATTGCCGATCGGCATCGCGCGGCTGACCAGCTGGGCGCGTATCGACGCGGTCTGCGCGAGGATGCGCTCCGCCGTGTCGAACATCTGACCCTTGGGCGCCGTGACGAAGCCAGCCTGGGCCGGATGCTCGGCATGGCAGCTGACGCAGCGCGCCTGGATGATCGTCTGGACGCGTTCGAACGGCAGCACGCTAGCGGCTGCCGTCGCCGCGGGCGGCGCCGGACGCAGCGCGACGATCACCGCTGCGATCAGCCCGATGCCGATGATCAGCGCCAGCGGCGATGTGCGCCCGCCCCGCTCATGGGCCTTGTGCCGCTCGACGAACCAGACACGAATCGCAGCACCCGCCAGACACAGCGCGATCAGCACCAACCAGTTGTGATGCGGCGCACCGTAGGTGAACGCATAGTGATTGCTGATCATCATCAGCAGCACCGGTAGCGTGAAATAGGTGTTGTGCACCGAGCGCTGCTTGGCGCGCACCGCGTTGCGGGGATCAGGCGCTTCGCCGCGCGCTGCCGCCGCGACCATCGCCCGCTGGCCGGGAATGATCACGAAGAACACGTTGCCGACCATCATCGTGCCGAGCATCGCGCCAAAGTGCAGAAACGCACCACGCCCGCTGAACACCGAACACAGCCCATAAGCGGCCGCCGCCAGCAGCAGCGCCAGCACGATCGCCAAACGATTCAGATCACGCCCCAGCGGCGAGCGGCATAGCGCGTCGTAGACCAGCCAACCGCCGACCAGCGTCGCCACGCCGATCGCAACCGCCTGCAACGGCGACAGCGCCGCCACGGCCGGGTCAATCAAGTACAGCGTCGGCGCGCCGTAGTACATCAGGCACAGCAGCGCAAAGCCGGACAACCAGGTGCTGTACGCCTCCCAATAGAACCAGTGCAGCTGCGGCGGAATCTGCGCCGGTGCAAGCCGATACTTCTGCGGGTTGTAGAACCCGCCACCATGCACCGCCCACAACTCCCCGCCGACACCCTTGGCCTGCAGATCGGCATCAGTCGGCGCCACCAGATGATTGTCGAGCCAGACGAAGTAAAACGACGCCCCGATCCACGCGATGCCGACGATCAAATGCGTCCACCGCAGCAGCAAGTTCACCCACTCAAGCAGATAAGCATCCATCAGCGTTGGCTCATCCAATCAATGGCATCGCGTTCACAGTCCGCAGCAAACGGCTGTATCGAGATCATCGCGGTTGCGCGCGCCAGCGCCGCACCCCCGCACCCGCCGTCAACCGCTCCATCGAACACACCGTCGAACACGCCATCAGCCCGACCAGCGCACCCGCCGTTGGGCCCCTTGAGAAGCGCCGCGGGCAAGGCCGCGCGCAGCGGGTCGACTGCCCATGGATGGGCAGTCGAGGGATTACGCGACAGGACGTCGCGTAGTCCCGACCCCGAGCACGGTCTTGCCCGCGGGGACCGGCGCCAGCCGGCGCTTCTCCAGGGTGTGCTTTCTTTTGGTGACTTTTCTTTGCACAAGCAAAGAAAAGTTACCCCCCGCCGGGCAGGCGAAACCTCACCGCCCGCGCGATCTCCAATTCGCAACAAATGCGGTCCAAGCAAACCGCTAGCTCCAAGCGCAGCAAGCCTACGCATCGGGATGAAACCCCTTCCCCAGCGACGCCGGCTGATTCAACAGAATCGTCTTCGGATCACGACAGATGATCACCAGCACCACGATCGTCGCCGCATACGGCAGCATCGACAGAAACTCCGACGGCACCGTCAAACCAAAACCCTGCGCATACAACTGCAGCACCGTCACACCACCAAACAGATACGCACCGAGCAACACCCGCAGCGGCTTCCAAGTGGCAAACACCACCAGCGCCAATGCGATCCAGCCCCGTCCGCTGCTCATGCCTTCGACCCACATCGGCGTCAGCGCCGTCGACAGATAAGCGCCGGCAATGCCGCTGCAGGCGCCGCCGAACATCACGGCCCGATAGCGCGTCTTCTGCACCGGGTGGCCGATCGCGTGCGAAACCGACGGCGCCTCGCCGATCGCGCGCAAGCGCAGCCCGGCGTGGCTGCGCGACAAAAACCATTGCACCGCGAAGAACAGCGCAATCGAGCCATAGACCAGCGCGTTGAACTGAAACAGCAGCGCGCCGACCACCGGCAGGTCACTCAGCAACGGAATGTGCAGCGCGTCGGCGCCGTCGATCGGCTGGCCGGCATAGCTCCGGCCGACGAAGGCCGACAGCCCGGCACCGAACAAGGTCAGCGCCAGGCCCGTGGCGACCTGATTGGCTTGCAGCGTGATCGTCAGCACGCCGAACACCAGTGACATCAGCACGCCGGCCAGCATTGCCGCCAGATAGCCGAGCACCAGGCTGCCGCTATTGACGCCGACGATGAAGCCGACGACGGCGCCGACCAGCATCATGCCCTCGACGCCCAGGTTCAGAACGCCGGCCTTCTCGGTGACCAGCTCGCCCAGTGCGGCGTAGATCAGCGGCGTGGCGGCGACCACGGTGCTGACGAAGATCGCGATCCAGGTATCGAGGCTCATCGTGCAGACCCGGTGATGCGGAAGTTGACCAGCAGATCGGCCGCGAGCAGAAAGAACAGCAGCAAGCCCTGGAACAGCCCGGTGATCGCCGACGGCAAGGCCAGCTCGATCTGCGCCTGCTCGCCGCCCAGGTACAGCAGCGACATCAGCAGCGAGCCGAGCAGAATGCCGAGCGGATGCAGTCGCCCCACGAAGGCGACGATGATCGCGGCGAAGCCGTAGCCCGGCGACACTTGCGGCTGCAACTGTCCGATCGGCCCGGCGACTTCGGCGATGCCGGCAAGGCCGGCCGTCGCCCCGCTGATCAGCAGCGCCAGCCAGATGTTGCGGCGCTCGCTGAAGCCGGCGTACGCGGCCGCGGCCGGCGCCAGACCGGCGACCTGCATCCGGTAGCCGGCATAGGTCTTGGCTGTGAACAGCCACGACAGCGCGGCCAGCAGCAGCGCGATCAGGAACGCGATGTTGGTGCGCACGCCGTCCCACAACAGCGGCAGCAGCTCCCAGTCGTTGAACAAACGCGACTGCGGAAAGTTGTAGCCGTCCGGATCGCGCCAGGGGCCGTGCACCAGATAGCCGAGCAGCAGCTGCGCGATATAGACCAGCATCAGGCTGACCAGGATTTCGCTGGTGTTGAAACGCGTGCGCAGCAGCGCCGGTATCGCCGCCCACAGCATGCCGCCGATGACGCCGGCGATCAGCATCGCCGGCAGCAGCCACGACGATTCGGTGTCGCCGAAGGCCAGCGCAACGCCGGCACCGCAGATGCCGCCGATCGTCAGCTGGCCTTCGGCGCCGATGTTCCAGACGTTGGAACGAAAGCCGATCGCCAAGCCCAAGCCGCACAACAGCAGCGGTGTGGTCTTCAGCAGCAGCTCGCCGATGCCGTAGACGCTGGCCAGCGGCTTGATGAAGAACACACGGAACGCATCGCCCGGCGCCTTGCCGAGCAGCACCAGAATCAGCATGCCGGTGACCAGCATCAGCAGCGTTGCCATCAGCGGCGCCGCCCAGCGCATCGCGGCCGACGGCGCCGCGCGCTTCTCAAGCCGCAGCCGCATCACGCACCTCCTGCTTGGCATCGGCCGCCGCAATAAAGCCGCCGGACATCCAGCTGCCGATTTCTTCGACGCTGGTCTGCGCCGGTGTGCGCGACGGCGACAGCCGGCCCTGCGCGATGACGACGAGGCGGTCGCAGATCGCGAACAACTCGTCGAGCTCTTCGGATACGACCAGCACGGCCACGTCGCGATTGCGCAGCTCGATCAGCGCCTGGCGGATCATTTGCGAGGCACCGACGTCGACGCCCCAGGTCGGCTGCGCAGCGACCATCACTTGCGGGTCGAGCCGCACCTCGCGGCCAACGATGAACTTCTGCAGATTGCCTCCAGACAGGCTGCTGGCGATGCTGGATTCACCGCCGCATTTGACGTTGAACGCGGCGATCACGCCGGTCGCGAAGTCACGCGCGGCGCGGCGGCTGACCAGCCCATGGCGGAGCATCGCCGGCGCGGTCGCCGCACCGGTCAGCAGCGCGTTGTCCGACAGGCTCATCGCCGGCACCGCGCCACGACCGAGCCGCTCTTCGGGTACGAATCCCAGTCCAAGCCGGCGTCGCGCCGCCGGGCCGAGACGGCCCACCGGCTGCCCGCCGATGCGCACCGCGCCGACATCCGGGCTCAGACATTCGCCGGACAGCGCCGCCATCAGCTCCTTTTGGCCATTGCCGGATACACCGGCAATGCCGACGATCTCGCCGCGGCGCACGCGCAGATCGACGCGTTGCAGATGCGTGCCGAACGGATCGCTCGACGGCAGATTCAGATTGGTCAGCTCCAGCATGATCTCGCCGGGCTGCTTCGGCGGCAGCTGGCACGGCGACAGCTCGCTGCCGATCATCAGCCGCGCCAGCCCCGCATCGTCTTCGAGTCGCGGTGTCGCCGTGCCCGCGAGCCGGCCGCCACGGAGCACGGTGGCGGTATCGCACAGCTGACGGATCTCATCGAGCTTGTGGCTGATGTACAGAATGCTGACGCCTTCGGACGCGAGCCGGCGCAGCGTGCCGAACAGCGTCTGCACCGCTTGCGGCGTCAGCACCGACGTCGGCTCGTCCATGATCAGTAGCTGGGGCGCTTGCAGCAGGCAGCGCACGATCTCGACGCGCTGGCGCTCACCGACCGACATGCTGTGCACCAGCCGCTTCGGGTCCACCGGCAGGCCGTAGCGCTCGCTGACCTCATTGATGCGGGCATCCAGCGTCGACGGTGCTGCGCGATGGTCCAGCGCCAGCGCGATGTTCTCGGCGACGGTCAGCGTTTCGAACAGCGAAAAATGCTGGAACACCATGCCGATGCCGAGCGCGCGCGCCTTGGCCGGGCTGTCGATCGTCACCGGCTCGCCTTGCCAGTGGATCGTGCCGGCGTCGGGCCGCGTGACGCCGTAGACGATCTTCATCAGCGTGCTTTTGCCAGCACCGTTTTCACCCATCAGCGCGTGGATCTCGCCGGGCTGCACGGTCAGATCGACCGCGTCGTTGGCGACGACGCTGGGGTAGCGCTTGCTGATGCCGCGCAGCGCCAAGCGCGGTGCGGATCCGGGCGTGGCGGCGGACGTGGTCGGTGGGAAGGAATCGGTCATCGGCAGGTGTTGCATCCGGTGGCACTGCAATCGTCAAGCGGCGGCGTCGGCATCGGTGTCGGCGCTGCAGCGTCGGCCATCGTCAGCGTCTGCAGCAATTGTGCAGCGACGGCGACGGCGATCGCAGCCGGCCATTTGCTGGCGATGCCGGCGACACCGATCGGGCAGGTCAGCCGCGCAATCGTCGCGTCGTCGTAGCCGTCTTCGCGCGCGAGCCGCGAGCGGAAGCGCGCTGCCTTGCTGGCCGAGCCGATCAAACCAATGAAGGCGAGGTCGCGGCGGCGCAGCAGCGCGCGACACAGCGCGTAGTCCTGGGCATGGTCGTGCGTCAGCACCAGCACGCGTGCACCCGGCGGTATCTGCGCCACGGTGGCCGCAGGGTCGGCGGCACAGCGCAGGTCGATATCGTCGACGCCGCGCTGCGGAAACGCATCCGTACGCGAGTCGATCCACGTCAGCCGCAGCGGCAGATCGGCGATCACGCGTGCGATGGCCTGACCAACATGGCCGGCGCCATACAACCAGACCGGCGTGCGCGTGTCGCTGATCGACTCGGTCAGCGTGTAACCGCCGTCGGCGCTCGCTAGCAGACCCACGTCCGCCTGCATCGGAGAACGGCGCTGGCGCTCGACATGACCGTCGGCACGCAGCCGGCTGTGCAGCGTGCCGCCGTACTCGGCAATATCACTGAGCCACGCGAGGTCGCGCGTGTCGTAGCGGTCCAGCCACAGATCGACGACGCCGCCGCAGCACTGCGCCAGCTCGCGACCGAGTACGAAGCGCTGCACGCGCGCAGAGCCTGCGCGGCCCGGCACGGCGCCCGTCAGCAGTTCGCGCGCGGCGGCAACCGCCTGCCATTCCAGATGACCGCCGCCGATGCTGCCCTGGATGCCGTGAGTATCGACCAGCATCACCGCGCCGGCATCGCGCGGTGCCGAGCCGCGTACCGCGGCCACCAGCACGCGAACGACGGCGCCGTCGCGCTGCACGCTGCGCAGCGCCGCGCGCGGCCAATGCGGCAATGCGCGCAACCAGCCGGCGTCGCCATCGGCGGCCAGTGCCGATGGTGAGGCAGGCAATGCGTCAAAGCGCAGCGCCGCGCTCACGGCGCCGTCTCGACCGCACGCAGTTGTTCGATCGCCGCCAGCACCGCTTCGGCGGTCGCCGGCGCTTGCAAGGGCACGTTGCGACCGGGCGCGGCGCAAGCGGCAACCGCATCGCGGATCGCATGGAACACCGACATCGCCAGCATCAGTGGCGGCTCACCGACGGCCTTGGACCGGTAGATCGTGTCTTCGCCGTTGGGCTGCTGCTGCAGCAGATGCACATGCGCCTCGCGCGGCCAGTCATACGCGGTCGGAATCTTGTACGTGGCCGGCGCATGGGTCTTGAGCTCGCCGCGCGCGTTCCACCACAGCTCTTCGGTCGTCAGCCAGCCAGCGCCCTGCAGGAAGCCGCCTTCGATCTGGCCGATGTCGAGCGCCGGGTTCAGTGAGCGCCCGACGTCGTGCAGGATGTCGACGCGCTGCAGCTGGCTTTCGCCGGTCAAGGTATCGACAGCGACTTCGGATACCGCCGCACCGTAGGCGTAGTAGAAGAACGGCCGGCCGCGCAACGCGGTGCCGTCCCAGTGAATCGCCGGCGTGCGGTAGTAGCCGGTGGCCGACAGCGAGATGCGCGCCATGTAGGCCTGCGCGACCAGCTTGGCGAACGGCAGCGCTCGCTCACCGAGCCAGACGACACCGTTGTCGAATCGGATTGCACCGGCGGGGACATCGAAGGCGGTGGCCGCCCATTCCACCAGCCGCAAGCGCAGCGTCTGTGCGGCCGCTTGCGCCGCCTTGCCGTTGAGGTCGGACCCGCTCGATGCGGCGGTCGCCGACGTGTTCGGCACCTTGCTGGTGTCGGCGGCGGTGACGCGGATCGCCGACAAAGGCAGGCCAAGCTCGGTGGCGACCACTTGCGCCACCTTGGTGTACAGGCCCTGCCCCATCTCGGTGCCGCCGTGATTCAGCATCACGGTGCCGTCGTTGTAGATGTGGATCAGCGCGCCCGCCTGGTTGTAGTGCGTGGCGTTGAACGAGATGCCGAACTTGACCGGCGTCAGCGCGATGCCGCGCTTGATCGTCGCGCTGCCAGCGTTCCATTGCGCGATCGCAGCACGCCGCTCGCGATAGCCGCTGCTGCTGAGCAGCCGCTCGCTGAGCGTGTCGAGCACATTGCCGTCGACGGACTGACCGTAGGGCGTGATGTTGCGCGGCGCCGCGCCGTAGAAATTGGCGCGGCGCACGTCGAGCGGGTCGCGCTGCAAGCGGCGCGCAATGTCGTCGATCACCGCTTCGATCACCATCATGCCCTGCGGCCCGCCGAAGCCGCGGAACGCGGTGTTGGACACCGTATGGGTTTTGCAGCGGTGCGAGACGATCTCGACGTGTTCCAGAAAATACGCGTTGTCGACGTGGCAGATCGCGCGGTCGTTGACCGGCCCGGACAGATCGGCCGAGTAGCCGCAGCGCGCAGCCAGCATCACGCTCAGTGCGCAGATGCGGCCGTCATCGTCGTAGCCGACGTCGTAGTCGGCGATCATGTCGTGGCGCTTGCCAGTGGCCAGCATGTCGACGTCGCGGTCCAGGCGCAGCTTCACCGGACGCCCGGTCTTGCGCGCCAGCACGGCTGCAGCGGCGGCGATCAGCGCGGGCTGGCTTTCCTTGCCGCCGAAGCCGCCGCCCATGCGGCGGCACTGCACGATCACATCGTGTGCGCGCAGCTTCAGTGCAGCGGCCACGATGTGCTGCACTTCGGTCGGATGCTGGGTCGAGCTGTGAATCAGCATCGCCCCGTCTTCCTGCGGGATCGCGACGGCGATCTGGCCTTCGAGATAGAAATGATCCTGGCCGCCGATCGACAGCGTGCCCTGCATCCGGCGCGGCGCACGCACAAGCGCAGCTTGCGGATCACCGCGCCGCAGCGTCTTGCTTGGAATCACGAAGCTCTGCGCCGCCAGTGCGCTGCGCACGTCGAGAATCGCCGGCAGCTCGTCGTAATCGACGCGCGCCAGCACGGCGGCGCGACGCGCCTGCAGATGCGTGTTCGCGGCGACCGCGAACATCGGCTGGCCGGCGAACTGCACCAGCGTGTCGGTGAAGATCGGGTCGTCGTGAACGACGCTGCCGTAGTTGTTCTCGCCGGGGATATCCGACGGCAGACCGACCGCGACGACGCCGGGCGCCGCGAGCACCGCACTCAGATCGAGCTGGCGGATGCGCGCATGCGCGACGCGGCTCAGGCCAAAGGCCGCATGCAGCGTACCGGCCGGCAACGGGATGTCGTCGGCGTACTGAGCACGGCCGGTCACATGCAGGTGTGCACTTTCGTGGCGCAGCGCCCGCCCGGCCAGCTCGGCGGTCGGCAGCGCGTCGGCCTCGCGGATCACGCTCATGCCGGGGCGTCCAGGCTGCCGGCATCCAGCGCATGCGTGCGCAGCGGTGTCGCCGCCTGGGTTTGTTCGAGCGCGAAGCGGCGCAGCAAGTTGCCGGCGGCACGCAGGCGATAGGCGCTGCTGGCGCGCAGATCACTCAGCGGCTGGAAGTCGGTTGCGAGTGCGGCAGCGGCAGCATCGAAGCTCGCCACCGACAGCGTCTGGCCGATCAGCTGCGCTTCGGTGGCGATGGCGCGCTGCGGCGTCGCGGCCATGCCGCCGAACGCGATCCGCGCATCGACGATGACGGCATCGGCATCGAGGGTGAGGTTGATGCCGACACAGACGGCGGAGATATCCTGCTCGATGCGCTTGGACAGCTTGTAGCTGGCAATGCGCTGCGCCGGCTGCGGCGCCGGCACGTAGACCGCCGCGACGAATTCGCCCGGTGCGAGGTCTTTTTGCTGATAGCCCAGGTAGAACGCGTCCAGCGGCAGGCATCGCGTTGTACCGCTGTGATGATGCAGTTCGATCGTCGCGCCGAGTGCGATCAGCGCCGGCATCGCATCGCCGATCGGCGAGCCATTGGCCAGGTTGCCGCACAGCGTGCCGGCGTTGCGTACCGGCGGTGACGCGAACCGCTGCGCCAGCTCGTCGAGCATCGGATACCGCGCCACGATCGCCGCCCAGGCATCGGTGTGCGATACCGCGGCGCCGATCCGCAAGCGGCCGTCGGCGTCGGTGTCGATCGTGCGCAGTTCGGCGACGTCACCCAGATAGACCATCGGCGGCAGATCGCGCAGCAGCTTGGTGACCCACAGGCCGATATCGGTGCCGCCGGCCAGCAGCAGCGCCTGCGGCTGCGCGGCCAGCGCCTCGCACAACTGCTTCAGTGTGCGCGGCGCCTGGAAGCCCGGCAGGCTCAAGCCCTGGTCGCGGCGCAGCGCCAGCAGCGCTTGCACGCGCTCGGCGCGATCGGCGTCGGCAGCGCTCCAGCGCGCCGGTGTCGGGTATTGGTGCATCCGGCAGCCGGCATCGATCAGCGGACGATAGCCAGTGCAGCGACACAGGTTGCCGGCCAGCGCGGCGATCACGCGCTCGCGCGTCGGCGCGGCATCCGGCGTCGCCAGATAGAGCGCCAGCAGCGACATCACGAAGCCCGGCGTGCAGAAACCGCACTGCGAGCCGTGGGCGTCGACGATCGCTTGCTGTACCGGATGCAGCGTATCGCCGTCGCGCAGGCTTTCGACGGTGACCAGCTCGCGGCCGTCGATCGTCGGCAAGAAGCGAATGCAGCTGTTGACCGCGCGGTAGTCGACGGCGCTGCCGTCGGGCGACAGTTCGCCGAGCACGACGGTGCAAGCACCACAATCGCCTTCAGCGCAGCCTTCCTTGGTGCCACGGCGGCCAGCGTGCTCGCGCAGGTAGTCGAGCAGCGTCATCGTCGGCGCGACGTCGGCGACCGTCACGGTCTGGCCGTCGAGCACGAAGCGGATCGCGTCGCTCATCGCCGGAAGCTCCGCTGCGTCAGCTGCCGCGATACGTGGAGTAGCTCCACGGCGACACCAGCAGCGGCACATGGTAGTTGGCGGCGGCATCGGCGATGCCGAAGCACAGTACGACGCGGTCGAAGAACGGCGGCTCCGGCAGCGTAACGCCCCGCGCGCGGAAGTAGTCGGCGACGTCGAACACCAGATCATAGGCACCGGCCTGCAGCGCCTCGCCGTGCAGCAGCGGGGCATCGGTGCGTCCGTCGGCATTGGTCTGCGTCTGCACCAGCGGCTGCGTGCGGTCGCCGGCGCGATACAGCGTCACGCCGACACCGGCCGCCGGACAACCGTGCGCGGTATCGAGAACGTGCGTCGACAACTTGCCCATCACGACGACTCCTGGCAGCGGCGGCTTGGCGGATTGATCAACGATCCGCCTCCACATTGCATACAAAACGATGTGGCTGGCAAGGCAAGGCGCGTGCCACGGACACCGGCCGCAACGCAGCGATCCGCGCTGAGGGCCGCCGTTCTGCCCGTCGCAATCGTTGTCGGCACAGGCCATGCTTGGCGAATCCGCGCGATGAAGCGACGCCATGGCACGACCATTGCCTGTGCGTTACATCGCATTTTGTATGCAATCCGGAGCGGCAGGTTCCGGTATTGCGCCCCTTCTTTAGGCCGCCAACCCTCCATGAAGCCACTTGCCTCCGTCGAACCCAAGCCCAGCCACGGCATCTCGCGCTGGCGGGTCGGCCTGCTCGCACTGGGTTTGTCGCTTGGACTGGCATCGGCCAGCGCTGCCGCACCGTTGAAAGTCGCGTTCGTCTATGTCGGCCCGGTCGGTGATGCCGGCTGGAGCTACGCGCACGACCAGGGCCGGCTGGCGCTGGAGAAAGAACTCGGCGCGCAGGTCAAGACCACTTATGTCGAAAGCGTGCCCGAAGGCGCGGACGCCGAGCGCGTGATCCGCCAGCTGGCCGTCGATGGCAACCAGCTGATCTTCACCACGTCGTTCGGCTACATGGAAGCCACGGTCAAAGTGGCGCGGATGTTCCCGAAGGTCGTGTTCGAGCACGCCACCGGGTTCAAGAAGACCAAGAACCTCGGCGTCTACGAAACACGCTTCTACGAAGGCGCTTATCTGCTCGGCGTGCTCGCCGGCGGCACCACCAAAAGCAACACGCTGGGCTTCGTCGGCTCGTTCCCGATTCCCGAAGTGATCCGCAACATCGACGCCTTCACGCTCGGCGCACAAAGCGTCAATCCCAAGATCAAGACCAAGGTGATCTGGGTCAACACCTGGTACGACCCCGGCAAGGAGCGTCAGGCCGCCGAGACGCTGATCGCCCAGGGCGCCGACGTGATGTGCCAGAACACCGATTCGCCGGCCACGCTGCAGGTCGCGCAGGAAAAAGGCGTCTATGCCTGCGGCTGGGACTCGGACATGTCGCGCTTCGCGCCCAAGGCGCAGATCAGCGCCAACATCAATAACTGGGGTCCTTACTACGTCAAGGTGGCGCGCGACGTGATCGCCGGCACCTGGAAACCAAGCGACACCAAGCTCGGCATCGCCGACGGCGGCGTCAAGCTCGCACCGGTGTTGCCGAGCGTGCCGGCCGCTGCGGTGAAAGCGTTCGAAGATAAGAAGGCGGCGATCGCCGCCGGCACGTTTGCGCCATTTCAAGGCCCGATCAAAGACCAGAGCGGCACCGTGAGGGTGCCGGCCGGATCGGTGATGTCGGTGCCCGACATGATGGCAATCAATTGGTATGTCGCGGGTGTCGAGGGGTCGATCCCGAAATAGTGCGGCCGCGCCGTGGCGCGGCATCGCCGGGTTGAAGCGGGCGCGAGGCAGGCCTCGCGGGGATTGGGATGCGGTGGTTCATTTTTGGCTCAACGTGGTTATCTGGGGGAATTCATGAAGCGTGTACGTCGGTCCCGTGACAAGCGGGCGTTGGTGGTGATGACCCTGGTCGGCGGCGCCGCGCTGCCGGGCGTGGCGATCGCCGAGATCGCCAGTGGCACCGAAGTGGCCCAAGCGGAAGTCGCGGCTGCCGATACGGCGTCCGAAGGCATCGAAGAGGTCATCGTCAATTCGCGCGTCAACAAGGAAGTGAACATCCTGCCGCGCGAGCCGGTGGATTCGGTGTTCGGCTTCGAAAAGAGCATCACCGAAACGCCGCGTTCGCTGACCTCGATCAGCAACGAGACGCTGAACAAGCTCAACATCAACGAGATCGATGACCTGGTAGCGCTGAGCCCGGGCTCGTTCACGCAGTCGTTCTTCGGCGTCGCCGGTTCTCTGGACGTGCGCGGCACGCCGGGTGAAACCTACTTCCGCGGCATCCGCCGCATCGACAACCCGGGCAACTATCCGACGCCGATCGGCGCCAGCGACCGCATCGACATCGTCCGCGGTCCGGCCTCGCCGATCTATGGCCCGTCGAAGATCGGCGGTTATCTGAACTTCGTGCCCAAGTCGGCGCGCGCCAAAGATGGCCAGTACTCGAAGGACGCGCTCGGCGAGCTGGGCGTGACGCGCGGCAGCTGGGACAAGAACGTGCTGCACGCCGAAGTCGGCGGTCCGGGCAAGGTTGCCGGCAAGGAGTTCGGCTACTACCTGTACGCCGAAAGCGAAGACTCCGGCTCGTACTACCAGAACACCGAAACCAACCAGTCGCTGTATCAAGCGTCGTTGGACATGCAGCTCAGCGACAAGACGCGCATCGAGTTCGGCGGCTTGTACCAGAACTTCGACGGCAACCAGGTCGCCGGCTGGAACCGCCTGACGCAGGACTTGATCGACAACGGCACCTACATCACCGGCAGCCCGGTGTCGCTCGACACCAACGGCGACGGCCTGATGTCGGCGGCCGAAGCCGCCGCCGCGCCGGGCAAGGGCCTGGGCCTGTTCTATCCGTTCGGCAGCGCCGGCTTCCCCGGCATTCCGTTCGGCGACGTCAGCCAGCAGTCGGCGGCGACCGTCAACCAGGACCTCGACGAGCGCCCCGGTATGGCGCTGGTCAATCCGGGCACCGCCAAGATCAACGGCAGCCAGGTACTGGTGCAGGAAGACGACACGCTTGAGAGCAAGGTCGCCACGCTGTACTTCGACTTCATTCATGAGTTCGAAGGCGGCTTGAAGATGACCAACAAGTCGTTCTACGAGTCCTTGGACAACATCAACGAGAATGCCTACGGCTTCTCGCAGTACGCCAACACCTACGCGTTCGAAAACCAGCTGAACTTCTCGTTCAAGCAGGACTACGGCAAGTACGTCAGCGCTGCCTACCAGTTCGGCCCGTCGATCCGTTATCAGGACTTCGAACACGGCGACAACTTCGCCTACGAATACTTCGACCGCCGAGACATCACCAAGCCGGGCTCGCCGATCGACCGCCGCACGCTGTCGACGCGCGATGGCTCGACGATCGAACCGTTCTCGACGCACACCGTCGGTCACTACACCGACCTCGGTGCCGCATTCCTGGCCGACGTGTCGGTGATCGAAGACATCAACCTGCTGGTCGGCGCGCGTTACGACAGCATCGACATCACGTCGACCTGCCTCGAAGACACGCTCGACTGCACCGGCTTTGCCGGCGTCAAGCAGACTGACAAGGAAGATGCGTTCTCGTGGACCGGCAGCTTGTCGTACAAGATTCCGGGCACCGGCCTGATTCCGTACGCCACGCGCGCCAAGCAGACGACGCTGGTCGTTGGCCAGGGCGGTGAAGTGCCGACCGAAAGCGTGCTCAGCGGTAACTCGGTGGCCGACTCGACGCTCGATGAAATCGGCTTGAAGGGCAACTTCTGGAAGGACCGTCTGTACGCAGCCGTCGCCTACTACAAGCAGAAGCGTGTCGACTTCAGCGCGCAGAACACGGTGACCAACAACACCACGGAATCCGAAGGTATCGAGTTCGAGTTCCGCGGCGCGATCACCAACAACCTGGCGTTGAGCGGTGCGTTCACGACGATCGAAGTCACCAACCTGACGGCGCGCGAAAATGGCCTGCAGTTCGGCTTCGCCGGTGCTGGCGATCTGCCGGCTGGCGTCGATCCGTCGAAGATGTTCGGCGGTGTCGTCAACGGTCTGACGGTCGACCCGGATGGCCGCAAGGCCGGCGTGCCCGAGAAGATCTACAGCGTCTACCTGATCTACAACTTCGATCAGGGCGTGCTCGAAGGCCTGACGACGACGGTTGGCGTGACGCATGTCGAGTCGACGTTCTCCGGCTTCTCCAAGGCGGTGCTGCTGCCGTCTTACACGCTGCTCAACGCCGGCCTGAACTACGAGACCAAGCACTGGAAGCTCGGCCTGCAGGGCAAGAACCTGACCGACGAGCGTTACTTCCGCTCGAACTTCCCCGACCTGTTCGGTTCCTCGGTCGTGCTGCCCGAGTTGCCGCGCAACTACCTGGCTTCGATCACCTACAAGTTCTGATCGCGGCCAGCCGTCACGCCACCGGACGGGCCGCAAGCCCGCTCCGGCACGCGGTATCAGCGCCGGCCGGGATTTCCCGGCCGGCGTTTTTTGTTGAACCGGACACTGCAATGGAGATGCGACGATGAAACACGCCGCGATGCGCCTGATCACTGCCCTGTGGCTGACGCTGCTGGGCCACATCGGCATGGCCGGCGCCGCTGCGCCGGCGATCGAACGCCTCGAACCGAAAGCCGCACCGCGCGCGACGATCGCGCTGGTCGGCGGCACCTTCATCAACGACGCCCTGCTGAAGCGTCGCGACATTCTGAAGCGCGCATTTACGATCAAAACGGCGGCGGGCCTGTCGCCGACGATCTGGTACGCCGAAACCGATGGCGTGCCGTTCTATTACGTCCACATGCACGGCGACGGCCGCTACGTCGAAACCTGGGCGGCGCTACGCCTGCTCGGCGTGCGCAACGCAATCGGCGGTGCGACGGCCGGCGGCATCAATCCGGCGATGAAGCTGTACGACTACGTCGTGCCGCATGACTTCATCGACCTGAACATCACCCGTCCGCTGGCGATGCCGGCCGACACCTACGAAGACCCGAACGCGATTCCGATCCCGCGCTATACGCCGGCGATGGACCCGCTGCTGCAGCAGATCCTGATCGAGCAGACACGCCGGGCGATCCGCGCCGATGCGCAGTACGGCGACATCAACCTGCATGAGCGCGGCGTCGTGATCCAGTCGCGCGGCGGTCGCTTCGAGACGGCCAGCGAAGTGCGGATGATGGCGTCCTGGGGCGCCGATCTGGTGACGATGAGCATCGGCACCGAAATGACCTATGCGCGGATGATGGGCATCCATTACGCGGCGCTGGTGTCGATATCGAACCCGGCCGAAGGCGTTGGTGAATGGACTTGGGACACGCTCAAGCAGGTCTATCCGCGGATCAATCCGCTGAGCCTGCGCATCGTGCTGGCCGCGATCCCGAAGATCGCCGCGATCGACCCGAACACACCGCGCGTTGGCGATGCACTGCGCTTCCATCCCGAAATGACCAGCGAGCCGTCGGCGCCGTGAAGCCGCGGCGCGACACGCTGCACGTTCTCCACACAAGGACCACGCAATGACCTCTTTGACGATGCACTACGGCCGCACGCTGGCCTGCGCCAGCCTGCTGCTCGCCGCTTGCGGCAAGACGCCGCCCGCGCCGCCGGCCGCCCCGACAACGGCGGCGACCACCGCCGCTACAACCGCTGCGACGGCGCCGATCGAGATCAAGGTCGTCGTCGTGACGATGTTCGAGATCGGCCAGGACAGCGGCGATGTCGCCGGCGAATTCCAGCTGTGGCACGAACGGCAGAAGCTGACGCAGCGGCTGCCGTTTGCGCATCACCACGACCTGTATCTGAACCCCGACACCGGCGTGCTCGGCATGGTCACCGGCATGGGCTCGGTCAACTCGGCGACCGCCGTGATGGCGCTGGGCCTGGACCCGCGCTTCGATCTGTCGCATGCGTACTGGCTGGTGGCCGGCATCGCTGGCTTCGATCCGGCCGATGCCTCGCTCGGCTCGGCCGCCTGGGCCGAATACTTGGTCGACGCCGACCTCGCACACGAAATCGACCCGCGCGAGATGCCGAAGGATTGGCCGACCGGCTACTTCGCGCGCGGCACCAAGGGCCCGTATGCGCAGCCGCATCCGGCCTCGCAGGGCGAGGTGTTCCAGCTCAACGGCGCGCTGGCGAACTGGGCGTTCGAACTGACGCGCAACATGACGCTGGCCGACAGCGAAGCGCTGCAGAAGCGCCGCGCCTTGTACCAGGGCTACCCCAATGCGCAGAAGCCGCCGTTCGTGCTCAAGGGCGACAATCTCGCCGGCATGACCTACTGGCACGGCAAGCTGCTGAACGACTGGGCCAACGAATGGACGCGCTACTGGACCGACGGCAAGGGTGAGTTCGTGTCGTCGGCGATGGAAGACACCGGCAGCTTCCAGTCCCTGGTGTATCTGAGCCCAACCGGCAAGGTCGATCAGAACCGGATGATGGTGCTGCGCACGGCCAGCAATTACAGCATGCAGCCGCCCGGCGTCAGCGCCGCCGACAGCCTGCTGGGCGAACACGGCGAAGAAGGCTATTCGGGTCTGACCGCATCGGTCGAAGCGGCCTATCAGGTCGGCAGCAAGGTCGTCGACGAGATCGTCACCCACTGGGACCGCTACCGCGACCGCCTGCCGTAGCGGCGCAGTGCGGCGCCGCCGTCGTCGATCAGCGCGGCGGCAGCGCCCGCAACACGCGGCCCGAGTTCAGGTGCCAGCCCAGGCTCAGCGTGCGCGCCAGCAGCGCGCCGGTGCCGGGAATACGCGCGTCGAAGCCGATCCGGTAATCGACCAATGTGCGCTTGCCGTCGTCGCGGAAACGGATCTGGCCCAGATGGTTCTTCAGCGGGCCGCCGCGGCTGATGCGGTAGTCGATCGCGCGATCGCGCTCGAAGGCGATCACGGTCTCGTCGAACGACAGCGGTCCGGCCAGCAGCCGTCGCACCGAACCCACGCCATGCGGCTCATCACGGCCGGTGGCGACGACGCGGCACGGCATGCCGAACAACCAGCTGAAGCGGCGGTGGTCGGCAAACAGCTCGAAGACGGCCGCCAGCGGCGCGTCGACCTGGGCGGTGAAATGCAGTTGATGCTGCGGCATGAACGGGTCCAGTGAAGATCGGTAACGAGGTCAGGGCTTGAGCGGAATCGGACGGTCGACCGCCACCGCCGTCACCGCATTCTGCGGCGAGCCTTCGATCACGCGGTCGGAATAGGTCAGATACACCAGCGCGTTGCGGCGCGCGTCGACCATGCGCACGATCCGCAGCTTCTTGAAGATGATCGACAGGCGTTCGTTGAACACCTCTTCCTGCGCCGGCAGCGGCCCGGTGAACGAGATCGCGCTGATCTGGCGGCAGGCGATCGAGGCCTCCGACTTGTCTTCGGCCAAACCGAAGGCGCCTTTGATGCCGCCCGTCTTGGCGCGCGATACATAGCAGGTGACGCCCTGCACTTTCGGATCGTCATAGGCTTCGACGACGATCTTGTGATCGGGACCGATCAGCTTGAACACCGTGTCGACGGCGCCGATCTCCTCGGCGGACGATCGACTGCAGCCGATCGTCATCAGCAGCAACAGCAGCAGCGGCCGTTGCCAGCGAGGGCGGACAAAGGGGGCGGTCATCGTATTCTCCGGTCGGCGGCTGGGCGCGAGGGGCACGCCATGATGCACCAGCAGCGAACACGGCCGGCGGATCGACCTGCCGCTAGGCCGTCGCGGCCGTGGTGGCACGCATCACCGGAGCCGGCGTGCCCGACAGCACCTGACCGGCGCGCGCAAACGCCAGCGTGAACACGCCGGCCGGCGCGGTCATCACGGCGCCGAAGAACGCGTCGTACAACGGAAAGAACTGAGCGTAGGCCCACCAGGTCGCCAGCAGCGCGAACGGGCACAGGCAGGCGGCCTGCCATTGCAGGCGCCAGATCGTCGCCGACGGCGCATGGCCACGCCATTCGCAGCGTAGCCAGCCTGCTGCCATCACCAGCGTGACCAGCAATGCGCTGCCGAGCAGCACGCTGTGATGGCCGCTGAACGCGCCGACCCAATGTTGATAGCTGAGCGCACACAACGCGGCGCCGACGACGCCAGCAACGGCCCAAGGCGCCGATGACCACGCGCGCGACCAAAGGCCGGGCGGCGCGGCGCCTCGCGGCAGCGGTGCGGCCGCCAGCCGCGTCGCCCAGAACCCGATCGGCACCAGCAGCACGCCGAGCGTGATCGCCGCCGCGTAATTGGTGTCGAGCTGGGTCAGCGTCGGATTGGCCTGGTAATAGGCGATCCACAGCAGCCGCAGCATCGGTGCCGACAGCAGCAGCGTGAAGTTCATCGTCATCCAGCGGCGGTGCTGCGCCAGCTCGCCGCGCAGCACCGCGCGTACCGCGAGCAGCGAACTCGACAACGTGCCCGCCGCCAGGAACCACAGCTGCATGTAGAACGCCGGGCCGTTGTAGGTCGCCGCAGGCCCGGTGTTGAGCAGGTACAGCATCGCCGTGACCATGCCGGTGACGACCAAGCTGACTTGTACCCGCCCGATCAGCTTGTGCAAGCGCCGGTATCGAGTGCGCACCGCGTCCGAAAACTGCAGGCAGGCCAGCAGGATCACGACGCCGCCGACCGCGGTGTGCACCCACATTTCAGTGTGGCTGCGCTGGTACGGCTGCTGCTGCATCTGCTCGACCGATCCAGTGCCCAGCGCATGGCCGTTGTCGGTCAGCGTCGCAAACATCCGCACCCACAACGAGGATTCCGCGCCGTAGGCACCATGCGAAAAGTAGTCGATCGCCATCGGCGCATAGATCAGACAGAACAGCACCGTCGCGGCCCAGGCCAAGGCGTTGATCGGTCGTATGCGGCGGGCCTTGGCGGCCGATTCCGTTGCGTTCATTGCGGCATTCCCCTCGCTCTTGTCGCCCGATGCTCGTGTCGGGCCCAGGCCACTGCCGGTCATGCTGCGCCTGCTTCCATTCATTTGACGCCACCCGCGCTTGATCCCGATCAGCCCTGGCTCGGCCCATGCGGACTACAGTGGCTTGCCGGCCCTTCGGCCCGATCAGGACGCCCCGATGGACAGCCCGCACGACCCGATGGACACGGGCGGCTCTTCCCGCACCGGTCTTAGCACCGCCGAAGCCGCCGCGCTGCTGACATCCGACGGCTACAACGAGTTGCCTGCCGCCCAACGCCGAAGCGCGATCCGGATCGCCGCCGAAGTGCTGCGACAGCCGATGTTTGCGCTGCTGATGGCCGGCGGGCTCGTCTATCTCTTGATCGGTGATCGCGCCGAGGCCGTGATGCTGATCGCGTTCGCCGGTCTGTCGGTCAGCATCACGGTCGTGCAGGAACTGCGGAGCGAACGCGTGCTCGACGCGCTGCGTCAACTCGCCAGCCCGCGAGCACGCGTGATCCGGGACGGCCAGCCGGTAACCATCGCGGGCCGCAACGTCGTTCGCGACGACCTGCTGATGGTCGGCGAAGGCGACCGAGTGGCTGCCGACGCACGGCTGCTGTCGGCCGAAGAGTTGATGGTCGACGAATCACTGCTCAGCGGTGAATCGGTACCGGTGCGCAAAGTCGCGCTCGACGGTTCGCACGCGACGCGACCCGTCGATGGCGACGAGAGCAGCCTGCTCTACGCCGGCTCGCTGATCCTTCGCGGCAGCGGCACGGCCCGTGTCGTCGCCACGGGACTGCGCAGCGAGATCGGCAAGATCGGCCGCACACTCGGCGACATCGAGACCGAGCAACCGCACTTGAAGCGGCAGATCCACTGGCTGGTACGCGACTTCGCCATCGGCGGCGCGCTGGTCGGCTTGCTGACGGTGCTGCTGTACGGCTGGCTGCGCGGCAGCTGGCTGGAGGCAACGCTGGGCGGTATCGCCGTCGGCATGTCGATGCTGCCGGAAGAGTTTGCGTTGGTGATGGCGGTCTTTATGGCGATGGGGGCCTGGCGTATCTCGCAGGTCCGTGTGCTGACGCGGCGCGCATCCGCAATCGAAGCGCTCGGCGCCGCAACCGTGTTGTGTACCGACAAGACCGGCACGCTGACCGAAAACCGGATGAGCGTGATCGATCTGCAAGCGCGTGACGCTCGATGGAGCGCCGACGGCGCCGCCACCGAGTCCGCCATTGCGGCTGATGACGGACTACGACGCGCGCTGGTCGCGGCGCTGTACGCCTGCCCGCAACAGCCTCGCGATCCGATGGATCTGGCGATTCACGCACTGGCCGCGGATCACATTCCCGAGCAGGCACAGGCTTACGCTAACCGTCGCGTGGAGCGCGCCTACGGGCTGCGTCCCGATTTTTTTGCGGTCGCCAACGTACTGCGCGAAGCCAGCGGCACCGGTGCGTACGCCAAGGGCGCGGTCGAAGCCATCGCCACGCTGTGCCGGATGACGCCACAGCAGCGCGCTCACGTGCAGGCGCTTGCGGAGCAACAAGCGCAGCGAGGCGTCCGCATGCTCGCGATCGCCTGCTGCACCGACACCGGCGCAATCAACGACGCCGCGTCGCTGGCGACGTTTGCGGATCGGCTTCCGGACGGCGCCGGCTTTGTGTTCTGCGGACTGATCGGTTTTGCCGACCCGCTGCGTCACAACGTGCCCGACGCCGTGGCCCAATGCCGCAGCGCCGGCATCCGCGTGATCATGATCACCGGCGACTATCCCGCCACCGCATCGGCGATTGCCGCGCAGGCCGGACTACCCGCCAGTGCGGCACTCAGCGGGGATCAGGTGGATGCGCTCGACGATCGACAGCTCGCCGAGCAATTGAAGACCGTCTCGGTGTTCGCGCGGATTCGACCGGCGCAAAAACTGCGCATCGTGCAAAACCTGAAAGCCAACGGCGAGATCGTCGCGATGACCGGTGACGGCGTCAACGATGCTCCGGCGATCAAGGCAGCGCACATCGGCATCGCCATGGGCGGTCGCGGCACCGATGTGGCGCGCGAAGCCTCCGCGATCGTGCTGCTCGACGATGACTTCGGCTCGATCGTCACGACGATCCGCCTGGGTCGCCGGATCTATGACAACCTCGGCAAGGCAATCGAGTACATCGTGGCCGTCCATATTCCGATCGCGGGTATGGCACTGCTGCCGCTGATCCTTGGGCTGCCGCTGATCCTGACGCCGATCCTGATCGCATTCCTGGAAATGGTGATCGATCCGGCCTGCTCGGTTGTCTTCGAGGCCGAAGCCGAGGAGGCCGATGTGATGCAGCGTCCGCCGCGCGATCCGACCGCGTCGCTGCTGCAGCCCAGGCGCATCGCTTGGGCCGTGCTGCAAGGCGTGGTCGCGCTGTCGATCATGGCTGCGACGCTGATCGGTGCGGCGCGTCTGTCGATGCCGGAGACCGAGCTGCGGGCGCTGGCATTTACCGCGCTGGTGTTGATCAACGTCGGGCTGATCCTGGTAAACCTGTCGCGTTCGGCGTCCTTGCGGCAGCTGCTGCGGCGACCCAACCGGCCGCTGTGGATCTTGATCGTGGCGGTCAGCGCGATGCTCGCTGCGGCGCTGTACTGGCCACCAGCGAGCCGGCTGCTGCACTTTGGCCGCCTGCACGCCGACGATCTGGGCCACAGCGCGCTGATCGGCCTGATCAGCTTGCTGGCACTGGAATGGATCAAGTCACGCTGGTTCAGCGGGCAGCGCCGCAGCCGCTGAAGCACACGCGCGTTCAACACCACCACGCCACGCTCGACGCCGGCGCGCGCGGTGATAACGTGGCGGCTGATCCTCGACGACAGACTGCGATGACGACGACCTCTTTCGAATCCATCGGCACACCCGGTCAGGCCTGGGGGCCGAACGAAGTGGCGATCTGGCGCGCGCGGCAACGACGGCAGCGGCGCTATGCCGACGATGTCGTGGCCGTGATCGATACGCTGCGGCCGCGCTACACCGTTAGCGAATACGGCCGTCTCGACGCGGTGGCGGACGGTTATCCAGCCGAAGGCTACGCGCTGTACGCGCTGAGCAGTCCCGGCTGGCAGGCCCACCGGCCGAGCGTGCTGATCACCGGCGGCGTACACGGCTATGAAACCAGTGGCGTCCACGGCGCGCTGCGTTTTGCGCAGACGGCGGCGGGTGATTATCTGGGCCGCGTCAATCTGCTGATCGCGCCCTGCGTCAGCCCCTGGGCCTACGAGACCATTCAACGCTGGAATCCGCAGGCACTCGATCCAAATCGCTCGTTCAGCGGCGCGGGCGGCACGCCGGAATCGGCGGCGCTGATGCGCTGGGTGGCGTCGTCGTCGGCGTCGTGGCAGATGCATATCGACCTGCACGAAACCACCGACACCGACGAGAGCGAGTTCCGGCCGGCGCTGGCCGCGCGCGACGGCGTCGAGCATGACCCCGGCGAGATTCCGGACGGCTTCTATCTGGTCGACGACAGCGAACAGCCGCAGCCGGCGTTTCAGCAGGCGATCATCGACGCGGTGTCGCGGGTCACGCATATCGCACCGGCCGACGCACGCGGCCAGATCATCGGCTCACCGGTGGTGTCGCCCGGCGTGATTCACTACCCGCTCGCACGCCTCGGGCTGTGTGCCGGCATGACGAACGCGCGCTACCGGACCACGACCGAGGTCTATCCCGATAGCGCGCGGGCCACGCCGGAGCAGTGCATCGCGGCGCAGGTCGCCGCGATCTGCGCCGCGATCGACCATGTGTTGACGCATACCGGGGACTGATTCCCCGGCATGCCGACAGCGGGGCGCTACAGCGTGCGCGCGATCAACTCCTTCATAATCTCGTTGGTGCCGCCGTAGATGCGCTGCACGCGCGAATCGGCCCAGGCACGCGCGATCGGATACTCGGCCATGTAGCCGTAGCCGCCGTGCAACTGCAGGCATTCGTCGATGACCTTGCACTGCAGGTCCGATGTCCAGTATTTGGCAGTGGCCGCATCGTCGACGCCGAGCTTCTTCTTCAGCTGCATTTCGATGCAGCGATCGACATAGACGCGGGCGATCGCGATCTGCGCCTTGATCTCGGCCAGCTTGAAGCGCGTGTTCTGGTAGTGGGCAACCGGCTTGCCGAATACCTTGCGGTTGCGCACGTAGTCCAGCGTGTGCTTCAGCGCATATTCGGCGCCGGCAACCGAGGTGATCGCGATGATCAACCGCTCCCAAGCCAGCTCCTGCATCAGCATGATGAAGCCCATGCCTTCGGCGCCGAGCCGGTTGGCCTTAGGCACGCGCACGTTGTCGAAGAACAGCTCGCAGGTGTCCTGCGCGTGCATACCGACTTTCTTCAGCGGCCGGCCCTTGGTGAAGCCGGGACGATCGGCTTCGACGACGACCAGCGACAGGTCCTTGGCGCCTTCGCCGGTGTTGCCGGTGCGCACGACGACGATCGCGATGTCGCACAGGTAGCCGTTGGTGATGAAGATCTTCGAGCCATTGATGATGTAGTCATCACCGTCGGACACGGCCGTGGTCTTGACCGCCTGCAAGTCCGAGCCGGTGCCGGGCTCGGTCATCGCGATCGCAGCGACGAGCTCGCCGCTGGCCATCTTCGGCAGCCAGCGCGCCTTCTGCTCGCGCGATCCCATGTTGTTGATGTACGGCGCGACGATGTCGCTGTGCAGCGCAAAGCCCACACCGGAATCGCCGGCATGCGCCTGCTCTTCCATCAGGATCACGCTGTACAGGATGTCGGTGCCGGCGCCGCCGAATTCTTCGGGCATCGTCGTGCACAGCAAGCCCAGCTCACCGGCGCGGTTCCAGACCGGGCGGTCGATGTGCTGCTGCGCTTCCCAACGTTCGCGATGCGGCACGATCTCGTCGGCAAAGAAGCGCGCGACGGTCTTGCGGAAATCGTGATGCTCGGCAGAAAACAGCGTTCTCGGAATCATCGTGCAGCGCTCCTCTTATGACGGTTGTCGATGTGTGAATCGTGTTCGAGCGCAGCGCTCAGGCCGCGCGCGTGACTTGCGTCAGCACTTGGCGGTAGCTCGGTGGCGCGTCGACCACGCCGCGCTCGCGCAGCAGTGCATGCAGCTGCGGCAGCCGGTAGTACGGCACCGACGCCAGCGCGTGGTGTTCGATATGAAAGTTGACGCGCACGGGCGCCCACAGCAGCCGTTCGACGAGGTTGGCGTGCGTGGTGCGCGTGTTGCGGAACACGTCCGGGCCGCCTTCGAGCGCGCCGTGTTCGGCGATCGAGCGGATGCGCATCAGCAGCGGGAACGGCGTGATGTACGCGCCGACCCACAGCAGATACAGCCAGGCATGGCTGGTGGCGGCCAGCAGCGCCAGCAACACGGCGTTGGTCAGCCACATGCCGGACGATTCGCGCACGAAGCTCGCGGCGTAATGCCACCAACGGCGGCCATCGCGAGGCAGCTTCTCAACGTTGTTGGCGACGGTCCACTTGATGACGCCGGCGTCCATCAGCACCAAGCCGAAGATCAGCTTCAAGCCGGTCAGGCCGCTGATGTCGCGCAGCATCTTGCGGCGCAGCGACGCACGCGACACCGGAAAGCCGGCGTGCAGCGACAGATCGGGATCGTCGGCGGTGCCGGTGCGCGTGTGATGCACCAGATGGTGGGCGCGATACTTGGCCACGTGCTGCCAGACCGGACGCGCACACAGCCAGTCGGCGAGCACTTCGTTCATCCAGCGCGTCTTGAACAGCGTGCCGTGCGCTGCCTCGTGCTGCAGAATGCCGAACGCCAGCTGGCGGCCGGCGATCAGCAGCAGCGCCACGACGATCGTCAGCGGGTTGGGCCAGATCGCCACCAGCGCCATCGCAGCCGCGACGATCGCCCAGGTCGAGACGATCGCCCACAAGCCGCGCGCGTCAGAGCGCTGCGTCAGCGCGGTGATTTCGGAAGCCGTCAGCAGGCCTTTCAGCGGCCGGCGCGGATCGGTGGATCGGTTCGGGGTCATCGTCACACTCCAGCGTTGATCGGGCACATCGTCAGTGCATCGGCAGCGGCGACACCGCTGCGGTCGCCGTGCGGTCGGGTATCGGCTGCAGCACCATCTGTCGCCACAGGCCGTGGCCGGCTTGGTCGAAGCGCAGCACCGTCTGCGTGAACGCGGCGCGGCGCGCGGTATCGACCAGCGGGTCCGGCAGCAGCGGATCGAACACCAGCTGGCGAATCGCCTTGTCGCCGAGCAGATAGCATTCGCGCGCTGCCGTTTCCCGCTCCAGCCCGGCGTAACGCGCCAGCCAGTCGTCGAGTTGCGCGCGGGTCTTGTCGTAGGCGCGGTTCAGCGTCTTGCCGTCCCAGAGGCCGCGGGCGCGGCGTTCGCGCTCATCGTCCAGGCCAGACGCGACATAGACCGCCGCATCACGCTCCAGCCCCAGCGAATACAGGCGCTCGCGCACGCCGTCGACGCCACCGACCAAGTTGTCCGGGCGCAGATACAGGCCGCGCTCCAGCTCGCGCATGCCGAGCAGCGTCAGCGCGCGGTCGCGCACGCGCAGTGCCGCGCGGTCGCGCCGGCCCAGCGTCGCCGTGTGCGCGACGACCCAGTGGCCGGTCCACGGCCGCACGCGCGCTTCGGCACTGCGCCACTGCGTGATCTCGGCGGCCAACTCAGCCGACTCGGGGCCGAGCTGGTACGCACCGCGCGCGGTCGCCGCGATCATGCCGGCGCCCGACAGCCGCACCAGCGCGACGCGGACATGGTTCTCCGACAAGCCGAACAGCGCGCAAGCGGCGATCGCATCGCGCGTGGACAGCGCTTGACCGTCGGCGGCCATCAGCAGCTTGAGGATGATTTCCTTGGGCTGGATACCCGCTTTACTACTGGTTCGGCTGGATTGCGTCATGGATCGTAACGTTACATATCACGGCGCATTGTGTCCATATGTGTTCTATCGGCGCGGCGATCGCGGGCGATCGACCGGTGGCTCGATCGCCTGACTTTATTGTGCGACGCACAATGATTGAGTCTGCCTATTCCGCTTCGACAGAAATGCAATTTCTCAGTGTCATCAAGGGCGCCTAGCATCTGCCCGGTCGATGGGAGGACAAGGATGCCCTCGTCTCGGTAAGTCCATGTTTTCAAACAACAGGCAAAGACGATGAACAAAAAACCAATGCAGTTGCTGGCCGCGTTTGCGGTCGCCACCCTTCCCTTGCTGCCGCTGACACCGGCATTTGCCGAGGTTGAGCCGCGGTCCAACCAGTTCTGGTGGCCCGAACAGCTGAACCTGGCCCCGCTGCGCCAGCACGGCGCCGAATCCAACCCGCTGGACCCGAATTTCGACTACGCCAAGGCGTTTGCGGCGCTGGACCTGAAGGCCGTCAAGCAAGACATCGCCACCCAGATGAAGACCTCGCAGGACTGGTGGCCGGCTGACTACGGCACCTATGCCCCGTTCTTCATCCGCATGGCCTGGCACAGCGCCGGCACCTATCGCGTGGCCGACGGCCGCGGTGGCGCCGGTGGCGGCCAGCAGCGCTTCGAGCCGCTGAACAGCTGGCCCGACAACACCAACCTCGACAAGGCCCGGCGCCTGCTGTGGCCGGTCAAGCAGAAGTACGGCGCCGCGCTGTCTTGGGCCGACCTGATGGTGCTGGCCGGCAACGTCGCGCTGGAATCGATGGGCTTCAAGACCTTCGGCTTCGCCGGCGGCCGTCCCGATGACTGGGAAGCCGACCTGGTCTACTGGGGTCCCGAAAAGAAGTTCCTCGCCGACGAGCGCTACAGCGGCGATCGCAAGCTCGCCAATCCGCTGGCCGCCGTACAGATGGGCCTGATCTACGTCAATCCGGAAGGCCCCAACGGCAATCCCGATCCGCTGGCCGCCGCGCGCGACATCCGCGAAACCTTCGGCCGCATGGCGATGAACGATGAAGAAACCGTCGCGCTGATCGCCGGTGGCCACACGTTCGGCAAGGCCCACGGCGCGCGCAGTCCCGAGAAGTGCGTCGGCCCCGAGCCGGCAGCGGCCGGCGTCGAGCAGCAGGGCTTCGGCTGGGAAAACAAGTGCGGCACCGGCAAGGGCGCCGACACGATCACCAGCGGCCTGGAAGGCGCCTGGTCGGCGACGCCGACGAACTGGAGCACGCAGTACCTCGACAATCTGTTCGCGTTCGACTGGGTGCAGACCAAGAGCCCGGCCGGTGCGATCCAGTGGATTCCGGCCAACAACCAGGCCGCCTCGCTGGTGCCCGATGCGCACGACAAGACCAAGCGTCACGCGCCGATCATGTTCACGACGGACCTCGCGCTGAAGTTCGACCCGAGCTATCAGAAGATCGCCAAGCGCTTCCAGCAGAACCCGGCCGAGTACCAGCTGGCGTTCGCCAAGGCCTGGTTCAAGCTGACGCACCGTGACCTGGGCCCGCGTGCCCGCTACGTCGGCGCCGAAGTCCCGGCCGAGTCGTTGATCTGGCAGGACGTGGTGCCGGCGGTCGATCACCCGCTGATCGACGCGGCCGACATCGCCAGCCTGAAGTCGAAGATCCTGGCCACGGGCCTGACCGGTCCGCAGTTGGTTCGCACGGCCTGGGCCTCGGCGGCCACGTTCCGCGGCACCGACATGCGCGGTGGCGCCAACGGGGCCCGCATCCGTCTGGCCCCGCAGAAGGACTGGGCGGTCAACAACCCGCGTGAACTGGCCGAGGTGCTCAAGCGCTTGGAGCGCGTCCAGAAGGACTTCAACAAGTCCGCCAGCGGTGGCAAGAAGGTGTCGATGGCCGACCTGATCGTGCTCGGTGGTTCGGCTGCGATCGAGCAGGCCGCGCAGAAGGCCGGCATGACGCTGGAAGTGCCGTTCACGCCGGGTCGCACTGACGCCACGCAGCAGCAGACCGACGTCATGTCGTTCGCGTTTCTGGAGCCCAAGGCGGACGGCTTCCGCAACTACTTCGGCAGCGACGACCTGGGTCGTTCGCCGGCCGAAGCGCTGGTCGACCGCGCCAACCTGCTGACGCTGACGGTGCCCGAGATGACCGTGCTGGTTGGTGGCCTGCGCGCGCTCAACGCCAACGTCGATGGTCAGGCGCATGGCGTGTTCACCGACAAGCCCGGCGCGCTGAGCAACGACTACTTCGTCAACCTGCTCGACATGTCGACGCGCTGGTCCAAGGCCGAGAAGGCCGAGGGCGTCTATGAAGGCCGCGACCGCAGCAGCGGCAAGCTGAAGTGGACTGCAACGCCGGTGGACTTGGTGTTCGGCTCCAACTCGGAGCTGCGTGCGGTGGCTGAGGTCTACGCCGAAGCCGGCGCCGACCAGAAGTTCGCCAAGGACTTCGTCGCCGCCTGGACCAAGGTGATGAACCTGGACCGCTTCGACCTGCGCTGACACGCGGCAGCAGCAGGCCAGGCGGCCTGCGCATCATGGGTCGTCATCACGGCGGCGCCTCAGGGCGCCGCCGTTTTTTTGGGCTTGATGTAAAGCGGCCTAAAGCCGCCCGTTTCATCGTCGCCCGCGCGACTTGTGGCCGCGACGGCTACGCGGCTTTGGGCGCTAGCCGCTGATTGATCAAACTCTCGGCCGGGATGTTGAAGCGCTGGTTCAGCGCTTGGATCATCCGGATCGTCAGCGGCCGTCGGCCAGCCAACACCTCGTAAACGCGGTTTTTCCTGCCGATTGCAGGCACAAGGTCGTCGACCGTAAGGCCTTGCTGTTCCATCCTGAACTTGATCGCAGCGACCGCGTCCGGGAGGTCCATCGGAAAGTGATTCCGCTCATAGGCTTCGACCAAGGTCGTCAGTACGTCGAGGCGGTCACCCGCTTCGGTGCCCGCCTCGGCCGACATGATCATCTCGATCTCGCGCAGCGTCGCACGGTAGTCGGCTTCGGTCTTGATGGGTCGGATATTCATGTGCGCTCCTCAAATG
The DNA here is from genome assembly GCF_900129825.1 of Hydrocarboniphaga daqingensis. GTDB lineage: Bacteria > Pseudomonadota > Gammaproteobacteria > Nevskiales > Nevskiaceae > Hydrocarboniphaga > Hydrocarboniphaga daqingensis. The sequence continues at coordinate 128,341 of NZ_FQWZ01000006.1, forward strand.
GTCTGCGCGTCGATCTGGTCGTACTGCCGATGAGTGCCGATGAAGCGGATGTACACAACGCGATACGGATAATTGATCCAAACGACGAGGCGGTACTTGTTTCCGGCAATGTTGAAAACGACGCGCCCGTCCTTCTGGACGCTGGCATTGCCGAACGGCTGCTTCACGTCGCTGGGCGTGGACCAATCGGCTTTCACCGCTTCGCGATACCAAGCCATCGTCGCTTCTTCGGCGTCCTGATATTCGGACTTGCCGGACCAGAACAACTTCAGGGTCGACACCGCGATGATTCTCATAGCCGACGCTAGTCCCAGACTGGGACTCACGCAAGAATCGCAACGCGACGCCACCGCAGTAGACGGTGCATGGCGCGCGGCTTGACCCACCATGGGATGCGCATCAGCCTAGCAACGCGGCAACGTGCAACCACGCTCGGTTGCCACTGAATGCCGCCACCCAACGCCAAGGAACCGGCCGATGATCCAAGCCACCGAACTCGACCTCGTCATCACCCGGACGCTGCGCGTGCCACCGGCTGCGATCTGGAAGGCGTGGTCGGACCCGGCGCATTTGCAGCACTGGTGGTGCCCCAAGCCGTGGACCACCGAGGTGCTCGCGTACGACCTGCGGCCCGGCGGCGCGTTTCATACGCGGATGAGCGGCCCCGACGGCGAGGTCAGCGACAATCCGGGATCGTTTCTGGTCGTCGAGCCCGGCGCGCGGCTGGTGTTCACCAGCGCGCTGGCGGCGGACTGGCGTCCGGCCGTCGACAGCTGGATGCCGATGACGGCCTGCATCGACATCGCACCCGACGGCGCCGGCGGCACGCGCTATACCGCCACCGTGCTGCACCGCGACCTCGCCGGCCGCGAGCAACACGAGCAGATGGGCTTCTACGACGGCTGGGGCGTCTGCATCGACCAGCTCGAAGCCTATGCTGCCGGGCTCAGGTAGACGTCACCAACGACGACAACCGGCCTACTGGCGCGGCAGGCACAGCTGGTAGCGCTTGCAGGTGAACGAGTAGCTGACCGGCTGCACGTCCTTGATCGCGGCCATGCCCTGCTTCTGGAACTGCGCCGCATAACGCGCGATCCGCGCGTCGTACTCGGCCAGCAGCCGCTGTTTGACCGGCGCCTGGACGAAGCTGTGGATCAGCGAATTGCGACCGAGCTGCACAATCTCTTCCCAGCTCAGATTGAACTCGCGAACAGCGACGAAGAACTCGTCGGTCATGTTGGAATCCCACATGCCGCGGTCGTCGGTCGATAGCGCCACCGGGATACCGGTGCGCAGGTATTCCGGGAACGGGTGCTGGCGATAGTCGCGCACGTATTCGAGCAGCAGATTGCTGATCAGATTGATCTCGACCAGATACGGACCGTGCTGCATCCGCAGCATTGTGTCGGGATCGCTGATCAGGTTGACGCCATGGCCGATGCGCGTGGCGCCGAGCAGCAGCGTGTCGCGGATATGGGTGTTGGGCTCATCGACTTCGCCGGCGTGGATCGACAGCGCGATATCCGGATAGCGCAGCCGCAACTCGCGCAGCGTCGGCAGGAAACGCAGCGGATGACCTTTGTCGTCATCTTCGCGGCCGACCATGTTGACGCCGACATACAGCTCGCGATGCGCGTCGGTGAACGCATACAGATGACGCAGATCGTCTTCGGCGTTGGGCAAAAAGCGCAGGATCGAACTCTGGAAACGCACAGTGACGCCAGTGGCCTTGGCGTCGGGCGCCGCGATGCGGCGCGAGTACATCGCCACGACTTCATCTTCGCTGTATTCGCTGCCGTCGGCCTTCAGCGTGTGATCGGCACCTTCCTGGGTTTCGAGATACAGCAGATTTTCATGGCCGAACGCCTGCATGTTGCGGTACAGGATCTCGGCGACGATGTGCGGATTGCGCGCGATGTCGTTGAGCCGCTCCCAGTGGCGGCCGAAGAACTCGTTGCGGCCCTCATAGGGCTTGTCGAGCCGGATGCTGTCGAGCCAGGCCTGGCGTTCGGTCGAATCCAGGTCCTGCAGTCGCTTGTATTCGCCCTTCTCGCAGTCGCTCAGGCCGGCGTACGTCGAGCCCTGAATGTTGCGGAACAAAATCAAATACGGCGCGAAGCTGTATTCGTTGGTGCCGTAGGCCGCGCAATTGTTGATCCGCACCTTGGTGTAGTAGGTGTAGCCATTGCGCTGCTGTGCAATGGCTTCGTCCCACCACCATTCGGCGAGCCCCGCGCCGGTCAGATGGTGGTGCAGGTCGCCGCCTTTGGGCATCGCATACAGGAACTGGTACAGCTGCTGCGGGCTGGCCTCGGCCTTGAACTTTTCAAACCAGGGCTCGGCCGCTTGCCCGGTCAGACTGGCCGCCAGCAAGCCCAGCGCCGCAACGCAGCGGCGCAGCGTGAAGGTGTTGATCCGCATGATGCTCATCCGCATGGGTAGGTTCGACAGATATACGACGCTTACAGGTATTTGAGCAGATGCAGGCTGAAATACGCTGCCTGCCGCGCCGCGATCGGGCCGAGTCGCAGATAGTCGTCGTTCGGCGCCTCCTGCGCGACGTTGCTGCCAGCGCGGACGATCAAGTAAGGCACGCCGAGCGCTTCGCAGACATGGCCCAGCGGGGCCGACTCCATCTCCATGATGTCGGTATGGAAGCGGCTGCGTAGCAGGTCGATGCGCGCCTGGGTCACGCCGAACAAGTCGGATGACGACACGACGCCGCGCCGCACCTTGATCGTGTACGTGTCACCGTTGGCGCTGACTTGCGGCGCGCGATAGCTGGCGATCGCTTGATCGGCGAGCTTGAGCAGCGACGACGGCGGCGCGAATGCGTTCTCCACTTCGCTGCCGTCGGCCGGACTGTTCATCGGCCGGTACACCATGTCGTTGCGCGTCAAGCTGCCGTAGTCGTGCTCGTGCGTGACGGTGGCGACGATCACATCACCGGTGCGCAGCTGCGGCTCGATGCGCGCGCCGGTACCGCTCATCAACACCAGGCGCGGCTTGAACTCGGTGATGAACAGCGTCGTCGTCATCGCCGTGTAGGTCTTGCCGATGCCGGTGATCGCAACGACCACCGGCTTGCCGTCGATGTGCCCCTGCCAGTACGGAATGCCTTGCAACGAGCGCTTCTGCGCATCCTTCATCGCGTCGACGAACGGCGGAATCTCTTGCGGCACGGCGCCGAGAATCACGATCGTGTCGCTGGGCGAATAGTGCAGCGGCGTCGCGGGCGCCTCGGCCGCGTTGACGGCAAAGCTGGCGCACAGCGCGGCGATCGGCCACCACGACAGGATTTTGGTTCTCATGCGGACAAGTCTCAGTGCTGCAACCGACGCGGCTCGTGCCGGCGCCAAGGATGATGTGCCGCCATCACGCTGCGATCAGGGCGATGGCGCTGCCGATGGCACCTGGTCGCGGTAGCGATCCCAGCCGGTGATCAGTTGCTGCACGACGATATTGCCGACCTGATAAGCCGCCTCGATCGCAGGGCGGCCCTTCTCCGGATATTCCGCGGTCGTGCTCCACGCGGCGTCCTTGCCCGGCGGCTGCGCGCTGAAGTTGCTGGCAGTGCGCAGCACCATCACCCGGCTCATGTCGATGCGCTGCGCGCGCGACAGCCGCCGCAGCGCGGTCAAGGTGCCGCTGTCTTCCATCGCCGACATCATGAAGTTGGCATTGCTGCCGGCCTGCAGCTTCATCCAGTCGTTGGCCCAGCGCGTCATCAAATCGCCGTGAAAATACGTGCTCGACGACATCGTGTCGCCGATCGTCACGAACGGCGGCTTGATTGCATTCGGATACCCGGCGAACTGCTGGCGGAACGCCGCGATGCCAGCGCTGTCGGCAACCGGATGGTCGCGCGTCAGTCCATAAGCCCAATCCACCAGCGCCGTATTCAGCGGAAAATGAATCGTGTCGACGGTCCAGCCGTCGGCCTTGTCGTTGGGCTTCTTGGCGCCCAGCGGCAGCAGGCCATACGGCCATTCGGCGGGAATCTCGCGCGCGTCGATCTCGTACAGCAGGTCGCCGTCGACAACATGTCGCGCCCAGGCTGCAGTGCCCAGCGACACGTCGGCGGGATCGCCGCCAGCAATGCCGGTGATCAGCCAGTAGGCCTTGCTCAAGTCGAAGCGAGGATCGGCGCCCAGCGCCATGATCGAGGTTGCCGCGTTGGTGATGCCGCCGCCGGTGCAGATCGCCAGCAGGCCGGCGTCGTTCATCCGCAGCTCGTACTCGCCCATCGCGAACGGGAATGCCGTGTCGAGCTTCTGTCGCTCGATCCAGTATTGGAATTCGCCGGGCTCGTCGCCGGTGATCTGGCCGGTCTCGAACATGCTGACGACAACGACCTTGACCGGGATCGGCGCCGGCGTCGCGCCGGGCTTGGAACAAGCAGCGACTGCGATCAGCACCGCCGCAACAACCAGATGACGCAATGACATGGGAGGTCCCGTAGTACGTGGATGGAGCCGGCACGCGGCCCGCACGATGGCGGCGCGCGGTACGGCGCCGATGATCTAGCCGAGCAAGCTCAGGTAATGCTCGCGGCGCGGCGCCGGCAACCAGCTGACGTCGAACGCGTTGCGCAGCAGCTGGCGAATCTCGGCTTCGGTAAAGCCCGCGTCATCGACCAGTGCCGCGAGGTTTTCGTTGAGGTAGGCGCGAAAGTAGGCCGGATCGTCGGAGTTGACGGTGGCCTTCATACCGAGCGCGAGCATGCGGCGAATCTCGTCGCCGGTCAGGTTCTGCACGACGAAGCGATTCGATACCGGGCAGATCGTCAGGCCTAGGCCACGACGCGCGATCTCGGCACAGATCGCCGAATCTTCCAGCGAGTTGATGCCGTGGTCGATGCGGTCCACGCCGATGACGTCGAGCACCTGGCGGATATGCACCAGCGTGTCGAGCTGGTTGACGTCGCAGTGCATTGTCAGCTTGTAGCCTTCGGTGCGTGCGCGTGCGAACACCTCGGCAAACTTGATCGGCGGATTGTGCTTTTCGTCGGAGTCGAGCCCGACGCCGATGATCCAGCTCTTGTACGGCAGCGAGGCGAGCAGCGTCTGCATCGCCGAATCCGCGCTCATGTCGCGCAGGAAGCACATCACCAGCTGCGACTCGATGCCCAGCTCGTCGGCAGCCTGCAGCTGAGCGCGGCGGATGCCGCGAATCACCGTGTCAAACGCCACTCCGCGGCTGGTGTGCGCCTGCGGGTCAAAGAACATCTCGCAGTACAGCACGTTCTGCGAGCGCGCCTTGGTCAGATACGCATAGGTCATCTCGTAGAAGTCGGCCTCGTGCACCAGCACTTCCATCGCCTTGTAGTAGATCGCCAGGAACGACGGCAGATCGTGGAAGTCATACGCGGCCACCAAGGCTTCGGGCGTGTCGTGCGCGAGCTTGACGCCGTTGCGCGTGGCCAGCGCGAAGCTCAGCTCGGGTTCGAGCGTGCCTTCGAGATGGACGTGCAGCTCGGCTTTCGGCAGGTTCTGGATGAAGTCGTGCATGCGGACGGTCTCTTCGGCGATCACGGTCGGGGGATTCAAGGGCGGGCGCGGGTCAGCAGGTCGAGCGTCAGCTGCTCGAACGCGGGCACATCGACGTCTTGCACGACGATCGCGTCGCGCTCGCCAAGGCCAGGGCCACCACCGACCGGCCAGCTCAGCGTGCCGCCGTAGCCGGCGGTGAAGCTGGTGTCGATGTCGACCAACATGCGTTGACTGCGCGTGACCAGCGACGGGCGCAGCCAGACGGCGACTGCCAGCTCGTCCCACATCGGGAACGACTGGCCGTAGTCGGCCAGATAGCGTGTGAAAGGCGCCTTGCCGGTGGCCGCGATGTGATCGATGAATTCGCGCTTGAAGAAGGTGCGCGTCGTCGGGTCGACCGGCACGGCGGTGATCTGCTTCCACGGCTCGCGCAGCACCAGCGACGCGGCTTCGGCGTCCCAGCGCATGTTGAATTCACGGCGCGGCGAGTGCACGAACTCTTTGGCGAAGTCGTTATCGGCCGGCTGCGGATTGAAGCTGGCGCCCATGAACACCAGTTGCTCGGCGGTGGCCGCAAAGCTCGGGTCGAGCCGGGCCGCCAGCGCAACGGTGGTCATCGGCCCGGCCGTCAGGATCGTCACCTGACCGGGAAATTCGTGCACCTTGCGCACCATGAACGCAGCGCCATGCTCGGCCTGCGGCTTGATTCGCGGCGCGCCAATCGGCGACGGCGGTACCAGGAACGGGTCGGCGTGGTACGGCGTGCGCCGCACCGCACCCTGGTCGGGCCAGGTCTCGGTCCATGCGCCTTTGTAGTACAGCGCGCCGTGCAGACGCTCCCAAACCTGAGTGCGCGCCTGGCTATTGACCAGCGGGTACACCGCGCCGCCGTAGACCGGAATCTCGGTGCGGCCGGCGATTTCGAGCAAGCGCAGCGTGTTGGCGACTTCTTCGTCGCGCCAACCGTCACCGCTGGTGCAGACGATGCCGAGCACCTCGGCCTCGCGCGCCTGCAGCAGCATCAAAATCGCCTGCATGTTCGAGCCGGCGGGGCCGAACGCATCCTGGTCGATGATGACTTTGCGCCGTGGTGCATCGGCCGCCTGCGCCGCCGTCGTCAGCAGCGAGGCAGGGACCAGCAGCGCCGCGACAAGCAAGGTGAGACGGATCAAGCGGGGCATGGCCGAGGGACCGTGTGGATGATGCTGGCGTCGATATTGCGTACAGTCCAATGCAAGAATTGCGCACAACTTTGGCGATGACGACTCCCGACTCCCCTCTCGCCGCCTGGCTGCGCGGCTTGCCCAAGGCCGAACTGCATCTGCACATCGAAGGCACGCTGGAGCCGGAGATGGTGTTTGCGCTGGCGGACAAACACCGCGTGCCGCTGGCCTACGCGTCGGTCGACGCGCTGCGCCGCGCGTACGACTTCGACGACCTGCAGTCGTTTCTCGACCTGTACTACGCCGGCGCCGACGTGCTGCGCGACGAGGTCGACTTTCACGCGATGACCGCGGCATATCTGCGCCGCGCAGCGGCCGACGGCGTGGTGCACGTCGAAATCTTTTTCGACCCGCAGACGCATACCGCGCGCGGCATCGACATCGGCACCGTGATCGGCGGCATCCACCGCGCGCTGGTCGAAGGCGAGCGCGAGCTCGGCATCAGCCACCGGCTGATCCTGTGCTTCTTGCGGCATTTGAGCGAAGCCGAGGCCGAAGCGACGCTGGACGCGGCGCTGCCGTATCGCACGCTGATCGCGGGCGTCGGGCTGGATTCGTCCGAGCGCGGGCATCCGCCGCAGAAGTTCGCCCGCGTATTCGCACGTGCGGCCTCACTGGGCTTCAAGCGCGTCGCACACGCTGGCGAAGAAGGCCCGGCCGCCTACATCCGCGACGCGATCGACGTGCTCGACGTCTGCCGCATCGACCATGGCGTGCGCTGCGATGAAGACCCGGCGCTGGTCGCGCAGTTGGCCGCAACGCGGATGCCGCTGACCGTGTGCCCGCTGTCGAACACCAAGCTCAAGGTCTACGCGCAGATGCAGCAGCACAACATCGGCCGACTGCTGCGCGCCGGCCTCTGCGTCACCGTCAACTCGGACGACCCGGCCTATTTCGGTGGCTACGTCGTCGACAACTACCTGGCGATTGCCGACGCGCTGTCGCTGAGCCGCGCCGAACTGGCGCAACTGGCGCGGCAGTCGTTCGAAGCCAGCTGGCTCGATGACGCCGTGCGCCAACAATGGATCGCGCGCATCGACGCCTACGTCGCCGCAACGTGAGCACCGCTGCCGACCTGATGCGGGACCCGCAGCACGACTGGCACCCGGTCGGTGCCAGCGCGGCGCTGGCCGCAGGCGCCACGCAAGCCGCCTCCCTGCTCGGCCGCGAGCTGGTGCTGTGGCGCGACGCCGAGGGCCGCTGCCACGCCTGGGACGAACGCTGCCCGCATCGTGGCGCGCGGCTCAGCCTGGGCCGCGTCGATGGCGCGAACCTGGTGTGTCGCTACCACGCCTGGGCGTTCGACGGCCGTAGCGCTGCATGCGTGCAGGTGCCCGCGCAGCCGGACTCGCCGCTGCCGGCCGCCGCAGCGCGTGCCTACGCGGTGTGCGAGGCCTATGGCTTGATCTGGGCCTGCATTGGCCGCCCGCAGCACACAGCGCCGCCGCCGTTCCCCGAGTACGCCAACGAGCATTTGCGCAAGCATGTCTGCGGACCTTACGTGCTCAACGCCAGCGGGCCGCGCATCGTCGAGAACTTCGTCGACATGGCGCACTTCGGCACCGTGCACGACGGCATTCTCGGCAGCGCAGCGCAGCTTCAGGTGTGCCGCTACGACGTCGGTGACTTCGATGTCGGCGACGGCAGCCAGGGGCTGATCGCCACGCGCTGCATGGCCTGGCAGCCGCAACCCAACAGCGTTGCCGCGCAAGGCAGCGAGGTGGAGTACACCTATCGCATCGTGCGCCCGTTTAGCGCGATGCTGACCAAACTGCCGCAGCAACAAAGTGGCTTCATCGAGGCCATTGCGCTGTTCGTGCAGCCGCTGGGCGAGGAGCGCAGCCAAGTGTGGCTGGTGCTGGCTGTCACTGACTTTGCACAGACCGACGAGGAGCTGAGCGCGTTTCAGGACCGGATCTTCGAGCAAGACATCGGCATCCTCGAAAACCAGCTGCCGAAGCGGCTGCCGCTGCATCCGCGCGCCGAAGTCTCGGTCGCCTGCGACCGGATGTCGCTGGCGTATCGCGACTATCTGCGACGGCTCGACTGGCGCTATGGCGTGTTGCCGGCATCGGTCGCGCCGGACGCCGACACCGCATCGTGAGCGCGCACGTGCCGGGCGCAGCCGGCTGCGATTCCTACAAACGATCCACCGAGTACCCCCGATGAAGCTGTTGCTGACCCATGCCGACGTGCTGGCCACGCAGGACGACGCCGGCACCGAAATCGCCGACGGCGCGGTGTTCATCCGCGACCAATGGATCGAACGCGTCGGCAGCAGCGCCGACCTGGACGCGTGGATAGCCGCCGACCGCAGCAGCCGCGCGCCGGATCGCATCGTCGACCTGCGCGGCTGCGTGCTGATTCCAGGGCTGATCAACGGCCATCACCACCTGTACCAGACGCTGACGCGCAGCGTGGGCACGTCGCGCGGTCTGGCGCTGTTCGACTGGCTCAAGACGCTGTATCCGATCTGGGGACGGATGGACGCCGAGGCGGTCTACGTCAGCGCCAAAGTCGGGCTCGCCGAGTTGCTGCTCAGTGGAGCGACGACCGTCGCCGATCACTTGTACATGTTCCCCAACGGCGCGCGCCTCGACGACGAGATCGCGGCCGCGGTCGAACTGGGCGTGCGCTTCCATCCGACGCGCGGCTCGATGAGCGTCGGCGAGAGTGCCGGCGGCCTGCCGCCCGATCATCTGGTCGAGCCCGAAGCCGACATCCTCGACGACAGCCTGCGCGTGATCCAGCAATGGCATGACCCGGCGCCGGGTTCGATGATCCGCGTGGGCTTGGCACCGTGTTCGCCGTTCAGCGTCAGCGCCGAGTTGATGCGCCAGAGCGCGCGGATGGCGCGCAGCCATCGCCACGTCGGCCTGCACACGCATTTGGCCGAAACGCTCGACGAAGACCGCTATTGCCTGCAGACCTTCGGCATGCGGCCGCTGGATTACGCCGAGTCTCTCGAATGGCTCGGGCCGGATGTGTGGTTTGCGCACATGGTGCATCCGAGTGCGCCCGACATCGCCAAGCTCGCGCACAGCTGCAGCGGCGTCTGCACCTGCGCCAGCAGCAACATGATTCTGGCCAGCGGCATCCCGCCCGTGCGCGCGATGGTCGACGCCGGCGTGCGCGTCGGCTTGGGCGTGGACGGATCGGCCAGTAACGACGGCAACCACATGCTCGGCGAAGCGCGTCAGGCGATGCTGCTGCAACGCGTCGGCTGGCCGGGCTTTGAATCACGCGCCGATCGGATGTCGGCGCGCGAAGCCTTGCGCATCGCCACGCGTGGCGGCGCCGCAATGCTGGCGCGCGACGACATCGGCAGCATCGAGCCCGGCAAGGCGGCCGACGTCGTGGCGTTCCGCATCGACGGGCTGGAACACGCTGGCGCGCAGAGCGACAAGCTGGCCGCGCTGCTGACGTGCGCGCCGACGCGCGCCTGGCTGTCGGTGATCAATGGCCGCATCACCGTCGACGGCGGGCAGATTCCGGGCTTGGACCTCGCACCGCTGCTGCGCCGACACAACGCGATCAGCGCGCGGATGCTGCAAGCCTAGTCGCGTCGGGCGGGCGCGCAGGTGCGGCTGCGCACGCGGCTGCACTACCATCGCGCACCACGCCAAAACAGCTTCACAGGAGACGCGGCCATGACCCGCGAAGAGCGCAAGGTAATCGTGGCCTCGTCCCTCGGCACCTTGTTCGAGTGGTACGACTTTTTTCTGTACGGCGCGCTGGCCGCGATCACCAGTCGGCATTTCTTTTCAGCGGTCAACGACACCGCGGCGTTCATCTTTGCGCTGCTGACGTTCTCGGTCGGCTTTGCGGCGCGGCCGTTCGGCGCACTGGTGTTCGGCCGTCTCGGCGATCGCTCCGGACGCAAGCGCACGTTCCTGATCACGATCCTGGCGATGGGCCTGTCGACGGTGCTGGTCGGCTGTCTGCCGTCGTACGCGAGCATCGGCATCGCAGCACCGATCCTGTTGATCGGCTTGCGGCTGCTGCAAGGCCTGGCCTTGGGCGGCGAGTACGGCGGTGCGGCGATCTACGTGGCCGAACACGCACCGCCGGGCCGGCGCGGCTACTACACGAGCTGGATCCAGACGATGGCCGCGCTGGGCTTGCTGCTGTCGCTGGGCGTGATCGCCGCCGTGCGCGCGCTGCTGGGCGAAGCCGCCTTCGCCGACTGGGGCTGGCGCATTCCGTTCCTGCTCTCCGCAGCGCTGCTCGGCGTATCGGTCTGGGTGCGGCTGTCGCTGGACGAGTCGCCGGTATTCCAGAAGATGAAGGACGAAGGCCGTCTGTCGAAGTCACCGCTGCGCGAAGCGTATGGCCAGTGGCGCTATTTGAAGCGCGCGTTCGCCGCGCTGTTCGGCATCATCGCCGGGCAGGCGACGCTATGGTACGCAAGCCAGTTCTACTCGCTGTATTTCCTGACGCAGACGCTGAAGGTCGACGGCCTGACCGCCAACCTGCTACTCGGCATCGCGGTTGCGCTGGCGGCGCCGCTGAATCTGCTGTTCGGCGCGCTGTCGGACCGCGTCGGTCGCAAGCCGCTGATCGTCGGCGGCTGCGCGTTGGCGGCGCTGTTGTATTTCCCGATCTTCCAAGGGCTGACGCATTACGCCAATCCGACGCTGGAAGCGGCGCAGCAGCGCGCGCCGGTGCAAGTGATCGCCGACGCGCAGCAGTGCTCGTTCCAGTTCAACCCGGTCGGCGCCGCCGCGTTTCGAAGCTCCTGCGATATCGCCAAGGCGGTGCTCGCGCGTCACAGCGTCAGCTACGACAACCTCGACGCCGCGCCTGGCAGCACCGCGCGCGTGCGCATCGGTGCGGTCGAGATCAACAGCTTCGAAGGCAGCGCGATCGATGAAGCCACATTCAAGCAGCGCAGCGCGGCGTTCGACGCCGAGTTGGTAGCGGCGATCCGCGCGGCGGGTTATCCGACCCAAGCCGATCCGGCGCAGATCAACCACGTGATGATCGTGCTGCTGTTGCTGGCGCTCGGCACACTGTCGGCGATGACCTATGCGCCGGTGGCCGCAACGATGGTCGAGCTATTTCCATCGCGGATCCGGTACACCGCGATGTCGATCCCGTATCACGCCGGCAATGGCTGGATCGGCGGCCTGCTGCCGCCGATGGCATTCGCACTGGTTGCCGCCAGCGGCAGCGGTTACGCCGGGCTGTGGTATCCGCTGACGTTTGCGATCGTCACCGTCGTCGTCGGCGCGCTGATGCTGCCCGAGACATATCGCGTCGACATCGCCGCCGACTAATCCGGCGCGGGCGCGGCGCCGAGCTGGCGCTGATGCCAGACCAGATACAAGCGCAGGTCGAACTCGATCTGGTGATAGTCCGGCAGCATGTGGCAGCACAGCGAGTAAAACGCCTTGCCGTGATCGAACTCGCGCAAGTGCGCCAATTCGTGGACGACGACCATCTCCAGGAATTCAGGCGGCGCATCCTTGAAGAACGAGGCGATGCGGATTTCGCGGCTGGCCTTGAGCCGTCCGCCTTGCACGCGCGATATCGCGGTGTTCAAGCCCAGGATGGTGCGCGCCGCATCGAGCCGATTCTGGAACACCACCTTGTTCGGTGACGGCGCCGACCGCAGGTACTGCTGCTTGATCGCCATCGCGTAGTCGTACAGCGCCTTGTCGCTGCGGATTTGATGGCGGCCGGGATAACGCTGCTGCAGATAGCCGTCGAGCCGCTGGCCATCAATCAGCTCGCGCACTTGCTGCTGCAAGCCCGGCGGATACGCAGCGAAATAGCGCAAAGGGTCCATCGCGCGATTATGCCGCGCGCATCGTCGGCCGATGATGCGTGTCGTGACGCACTGCCGTCACGGCCCCACCGTCGGGCACAAAAAAACGGCGGCCTAAACGGCCGCCGTTACTGACTGCATCAGCGCGGCGTTGCCGCCGCGCTGCGTGTTGCGATTACAGCTTGCCTTCCAGCTCCGGCACCGCCGTGAACAGATCGGCGACGAGGCCGAAGTCGGCCACTTCGAAGATCGGCGCTTCGGCGTCCTTGTTGATCGCCACGATCGTGCGCGCGTCCTTGATACCGGCCAAGTGCTGGATCGCACCGGAGATACCGGCGGCGACGTACAGCTCAGGGGCGATGATCTTGCCGGTCTGGCCGACCTGCATGTCGTTGGGCACGTAGCCGGAGTCGACGGCGGCGCGCGATGCACCAACAGCAGCGCCCATCTTGTCGGCGAGGCTGTAGATGATCTTGAACGCGTCGCTGGAACCCAGCGCACGACCGCCCGACACCACGCGAGCCGCAGCCTGCAGGTCGGGACGCTCGCTCTTCTGTGCTTCGAGCTTGACGAAGCGCGTGTGCGACGGCAGCGCGGCGCTGCTGCTGGCCGATTCGATCGCGGCGTTGGCGCTGCTGCCGACGGCCGTGAACGAGGCCAGACGCACCGTGGCGACGATCGCCGGCGCGGCCGGGGCCTCGACGGTGACGATCGCGTTGCCGGCGTAGGTCGGACGATCGAAGCTGGTCGGGCTGTGCGCGACCATGATGTCCGACACCTGCTGCACGCCGAGCCTGGCGGCGACGCGCGGCGCGGTGTCCTTGCCAAACGCGGTGCCCGGGAACAGCACGTGGCTGTAGCCGGCGGCCAATTCGACGATCTGCGGCGCGTAGACGGCGGCCAGCGGGTTGGCGTTGGCGGCGCTTTCGATCTTCAGCACCTTGGTGACGCCGTCGAGCTTGGCGGCGTCGGCGGCAGCGGCCGACACGTCGGCGCCGAACAGCGCGACCGTGATGTCGCCCTTGATCTGGGCGGCGGCGGCAACGACCTTGGCCGTGCCGGAGTTCAGCTTGCCGTCGGAGATTTCACCGATGACGAGAATCTTGCTCATTAGACGAGCCCCTTGGACTTGAGTGCGGAAACCAGTTCATCAACCGTCTTGACCATGATGCCCTTGCTGCGCTTGGGCGGAGCCGAGGTCTTGCTGATCGTCAGCGCGGCGCCCTTTTCGACACCCAGGTCGGCGAAGGTGACCGTTTCGATCGGCTTCTTCTTCGCCTTCATGATGTCCGGCAGCTTCAGGTAGCGCGGCTCGTTCAGACGCAGGTCGGTGGTGATCACCGCCGGCAGATCGACTTCCAGCGTTTCCAGACCGGCGTCGACTTCACGCGTGACCACGGCCTTGCCGCCATCGAGTTCGACCTTGGACGCGAACGTCGCCTGGGCGATGTCGAGCAGCGCAGCGACCATCTGGCCGGTCTGGTTGGCGTCGTCGTCGATCGCCTGCTTGCCCGCGAAGAACACCTGCGCGCCTTCCTTCTTCAGCGCAGCGGCAAACGCACGCGCGGCCGTCAGCGGCTGCACGTCGCCTTCTTCCTTGATGTGGATCGCGCGATCCGCACCGAACGCCAGCGCCGAGCGCAGCGTTTCTTCGTTCTTGGCGCCACCGATCGTGATCGCGACGATCTCGGTCAGTTTGCCTTTCTCTTTCAGACGAACCGCTTCTTCCATTGCGATTTCGTCGAACGGATTCATCGAATGTTTGACGCCTTCGGTGATGACACCCGAGCCGTCAGACTTCACCTGTACGCGGACGTTGTAGTCCACCACTCGCTTGACGCTGACCAGTGCTTTCATTCGCTCTCTCGTTTCACTGCTAATCGAAAAAATGATGGCTGACCATCGAGGCGGAGCATCCCTTGCCGCCGCACCCGATGGTCTGGCTCGTTGCTACATGTTCGGGTAGTTGGGCCCGCCGTTGCCCTCGGGCGCGACCCAGGTGATGTTCTGGGACGGGTCCTTGATATCGCAAGTCTTGCAGTGCACGCAGTTCTGCGCATTGATCTGGAAGCGCTTGTCGCCGGTCGCCGCGGTCACTACCTCGTAGACGCCGGCCGGGCAGTAGCGCTGCGCCGGCTCGTCGTACAGCGGCAGATTGCGGCCGATCGGGATCGACGGATCCTTCAAGCGCAGATGCACCGGCTGGTCTTCTTCGTGGTTGGTGCTCGACAGGAACACCGACGACAGCTTGTCGAAGCTCAGCTTTCCGTCCGGCTTGGGGTAGACGATCTTCTGCGACTGCGCGGCCGGCTTCAGCGTTTCGTGGTCCTTCTTCAGGTCACGGAAGTGCCACGGCGCCTTGCCGCCGAAGATGTTCTGCTCGATCCAGTTGATCGTGCCGCCGATCAGCGCGCCGAACTTGTGCAGTACCGCGCCGAAGTTGCGGCTGCGGTACAACTCGTCGTACAGCCAACTGGCCTTGAACTTTTCCGGGTAGCCGTTGAGCACGTCGCCACCTTCGGAGCCGGCGAGCAGGCGCTCGGCGACCGCTTCGGCGGCGAGCATGCCCGACTTCATCGCCGTGTGGCTGCCCTTGATCTTGGAGTAGTTCAGCATGCCGGCGTCGTCGCCGATCAGCGCACCGCCCGGGAACACCAGCTTGGGCAGCGCGTCGAGGCCGCCCTTGACCAGTGCGCGAGCGCCGTAGGACAGGCGCTTGCCGCCTTCGAGGTACTTGGCGATCACCGGGTGGTGCTTGAAGCGCTGGAACTCGTCAAACGGCGACAGGAACGGGTTGCTGTACGACAGGTCGACGATCAGGCCGACGACGACCTGGTTGTTTTCCAGGTGGTACAGGAACGAGCCACCGGTGGCTTCGGTGCCGAAAGCCTGCAGCGGCCAGCCAGCGCCGTGCACGACCAAGCCCTTCTCGTGCTTGGCCGGGTCGATTTCCCACAGTTCCTTCAGGCCGATGCCGTAGTGCTGCGGCGCGTCCTTGCTCTCCAGCTGGTACTGCTGGATCAGGCGCTTGCCGAGGTGGCCGCGGCAGCCTTCGGAGAACAGCGTGTACTTGGCGCGCAGCTCCATGCCCGGCGCGTAGACGCCGTCCTTGGGCTTGCCGTCGTGGCCAACGCCCAGATCGCCGATCTGCACGCCGCGGACGACGTTCTGTTCGTCGATCAGCACTTCCTGCGCGGCGAAGCCAGGGTAGATCTCCACGCCCAGGCTTTCGGCCTGCTGCGCCAGCCAGCGGCACAGGTTGCCCAGCGAGATCACGTAGTTGCCCTCGTTGTGCATCGGCGAGGGGATCATGAAGTTCAGGAACTTGAACGACTTCTGCGGGCTGTAGAACAGGTGCAGTTCGTCGCGGACCACGGGCGCGTTCAGCGGCGCGCCGAGCTCTTTCCAATTCGGGAACAGCTCATTGAGCGCGCGCGGCTCGAACACGGCGCCCGACAGGATATGCGCGCCGACTTCGGAGCCTTTCTCGACGACGCAGACGCTGATTTCGGCGCCTTTTTCGGCGGCGATCTGTTTGAGTTTGCAGGCCGCTGCCAGTCCCGACGGACCGGCGCCGACGATCAGCACGTCGTATTCCATCACGTCCCGCTCAACGGGCGTCTCTACCGACATTCGATGACTCCAAGGTGGATTCGTAAGACTGGGGCGGCCCGATCGGGCCGTGGACCTGGCTGAATCCGCAATTCTGCCAGCCGCAGGTCAACCATTATCCCACTGCGACGACGCTGCGGCCAAGCGTTCCAGCGCAGGCCATCGCGAATGCGAGCACGGCGCCGGCCATCACGCCGGCCAGACCGTCGTCGAGCATCACGCCCAGGCCGCCGTGGACCTGCCGGTCGAGCCATCCGATCGGCCAGGGCTTGAGGATGTCGAACACGCGAAACAGCACAAACGCCAGCGGCAACCAGGCCAGCACCGACAGGCTCAGGTACGGCAGCGCGTAAACCAGCGGCGCAGCGGTGATCAGAAACCCGACAATCTCGTCGAACACGAACCCTGGGTAATCGCTGACCTGCAGCAGCCGCGCGCTCTCGCCGGTGGCCCAGCAGCCGAACGCGAACAGCAGCAGGCACAGGCCCGCGTAGTACGGCCAGCTCAGCGCCGACATCAGCAGGAACAACGGCACGGCGGCCAGCGTGCCCCAGGTGCCCGGCGCGTGACGCGCCAGGCCCGAGCCGAAGCCGAAGCTGATCAGATGCACCGGCGTGGTCATGATCAGGCGAACCGGCGGCGGCGGAATCGCGTCGAGCTTGTCGCGCTGGCGCTGCTGGCTGTTGCGGGCGGCATGTTTCAACGGGGGCATCCTCGGGTCGGCGCGGCGGGCGTCATGGAAAGTGACGATAACCAGCCTCGGTGAATCGCAACGGCGCGCCGTTGCCGTCATATACGGAAAAGCCGCGCGTCTGGACGATTTCACCGATGTCGGTCAGCGACAGGCCCAGCGTGGCGGCGGCCTGCTGCGCGGCGATCCAACGCGACGCCGGCACGGTCAGGCACAGCTCGTAATCGTCGCCGCCGGCGATTTGCAGCCGCTGTCGGGCGTCAGCATCGGGCTCGGCGATCAGCAGCTCGGCCGACGTCGGCAGTCGCGCGGCCTGGATCGCCGCGCCGACGCCGCTGGCGTCCAGCACATGGCCCAGATCGGCGGCCAGACCATCGGACAGGTCGATCGCCGCGTGGGCCAGGTCGCGCAGCGCCAAACCCAGCGCCAGTCGCGGACTCGGTCGGTCGAGCCGCGCACGCAACCGGCGCTGGCCCTCGCCGACGACGGCGTCGCCGCGCTGCCACTGACGCAGCGCCGCCGCCGCATCGCCCAGCGTGCCGCTGACCGCGATCCGGTCGCCCGGCCGGGCGCCGCTGCGCCGCAATGCGCGGCCGGCCGGCACCTCGCCGATGGCGGTGATCGTCACCGACAGCGGGCCGCGCGTGGTGTCGCCGCCGACCAAGGCCACGTCTGCGTCGGCGGCCAGTGCTTGCAGGCCAGCGGCGAAGCCCGCCAGCCATGGGCGATCAACGTCGGGCAGCGTCAGCGCCAGCGTGAACCAGCGCGCTCGCGCGCCCATCGCGGCCAGGTCGGACAGATTCACGGCCAGCGCCTTCCAGCCGATGTCGAACGGCGCGGTATCGACCGGAAAGTGCCGGCCGGCGATCAGCGTGTCGCTGGTCACCGCCAGCAGGTGGCCGGCCGCCGGCGCGAGCAGCGCCGCATCGTCGCCGATGCCGAGCACAACATTGGGCCGCGCCGGCGACAGCGGCGCGAAATAGCAGCGGATCAGCTCGAATTCGTCCATGCCCGGCGCGAATATCGCAGCGGCGCGTGGCCGGACGGCGTCAGTAGCCGGCGCCGATCTCGGCGCCGCGCGCATCGCGCGCCAGCTTGTCGAGCACGCCGTTGACGAACTTGTAGCCTTCTTCGGCGCCGAAGATCTTGGCGAGGTTGACCGCCTCGTTGACCACGACCTTCCACGGCACTTCGATCTTGTACTTCAGCTCATAGGCGCCCAGCAGCAGCACCGCGTGCTCGACCGGGTCGAGCTGGTTCAGCGGCCGGTCCAGATGCGGCACCAGCATCATCGTCAGCTCGGCGGCTTGGTCGACGACGCCTTTGAGCAGTTCGTTGAAGTATTCGCCGTCGGCGCGACCCAAGCCTTCGGGCTGCTCGCGGAACTGCTTGAGCATGCTCTCGGGGTGGGTTTCGTTGACCAGCCACTGGTACAGCGCCTGCACCGTCAGCCGGCGGGCCAGCCCGCGGCGGCTCTGCGAACCCTGGTAGGCCTGTTCGCTCATGCCAGGCTCCGCGCCAGGCGCAACATGTCGAGCACGGCGGCGGCCGCCTCGTAGCCCTTGTTGGTGCGACCGGGGCCGGCCCGATCATGGGCCTGCTGCACGGTGTTGACCGTCAGCACGCCGAACGCCACCGGCTTGCCGTGCGTCAGCTGCACGCTCATCAAGCCGCGCGCGCATTCGCCGGCCACGTATTCGAAGTGCGGCGTATCACCGCGGATCACGGCACCGAGCACGACCACCGCGTCGAACTGCCCCGACGCCAGGATGCGGTCGGCGGCCAGCGGCAACTCGTAGGCACCGGGCGCACGGAATTCGCGGATATGGCCGTCGGTGACGCCCCAGTCGGCGAGGCAGGCGCGGGCGCCGGCCAACAGCGGGTCGACGATGTCGGTGTTCCACTGCGTGGCGCAGATCGCGATGCGGGTGCTGGCGAACTCGCCGTCGGCAGTCGGGGCGGGCGCCGAATAGCCGGTCTTCCCTGAGATGGTGGTCATTGAGCAGCGGGTTCCAAAGAGCGTCAAAAAGCGGTTGCAGCCGGCAACGATATCAGTCGCAAGGTACGTATTCGACGATTTCCAGGCCGAAGCCCGAAATCGCATGCATGCGCTTGGGCGCGGACAGCACGCGCAGCTTGCGCACGCCCAGGTCGGCCAGGATCTGCGCACCGATGCCGTAGGTCCGCAGAATCTGCGGGTCGGCAGCGACCGACAACGGCTCGGGCTCGGGCGCGCTGCCCTTGTGCAGACCGACGATCTGCTGCACCAGCTCGCGCGGCGATTCGGGCTTACGCAGCAGCACGACGACGCCATGGCCTTCTTCGGCGACGCGCTTGAGCGCGCGGCGCAGCGGCCAGCCGAAGTGCTCGTTTTCGACGGTCAGCACGTCAGCCAGCGTGTTGCGCAGATGCACGCGCACCAGCGTCGGCGCGCCCGGCTTGACCTGGCCCTTGACCAGCGCCAGGTGCACCGTGTTGTCGACCGTGTCCTGGAAGGTCACCAGCCGGAACTCGCCGAATTCGGTCTTGACCGTGGTTTCGGCGACGCGCTCGACCGTGTGCTCGTTGTCGAGGCGGTAGCGGATCAGATCGGCGATCGTGCCGATCTTCAAATCATGCTCGCGAGCGAACACTTCGAGGTCGGGACGGCGCGCCATCGTGCCGTCCTCGTTGAGGATTTCGCAGATCACCGCTGCCGGCTCCAAGCCGGCAAGGCGGCCGAGGTCGCAGCCGGCCTCGGTGTGGCCGGCGCGCGCCAGCACGCCGCCCGGCTGGGCGGTCAGCGGGAAGATATGCCCGGGCTGCACCAGGTCCTGCGGCTGGGCGTCGCGCTTGACCGCGGTGCGGATCGTGTGAGCACGGTCGAAGGCCGAGATGCCGGTGGTCACGCCGGTGGCCGCTTCGATCGACACCGTGAACGCGGTGGCGAACTGGGTGCCGTTGTCGGTGACCATCGGCGGCAGACGCAGCTGCTTGCAGCGCTGCTCGGTCAGCGTCAGGCAGATCAAGCCGCGAGCGTAGCGGGCCATGAAGTTGATGTCTTCGGGGCGCACCTTTTCGGCGGCCATCACGATATCGCCTTCGTTCTCGCGGTCTTCGTCGTCCATCAGCACGACCATCTTGCCGGCCTTGAAGTCCGCGATGATTTCTTCGACTGAGTTCAATGCGCGGCTGCGCAGCGACTCGTTGGCCGGGCTCAGCGTCTTGACGTCTGCGTTCATGGTGTTAGTCCTGGCGCGCGTTCGTCGCGGCCGTTGAGTAATCCTCGCCCCGTGCGGCGAGAAGGCGTTCGAGATAGCGGGCGATCAGGTCGACTTCGAGGTTGACCGCATCGCCGGCTGCCAGCTCGCCGAGCGTGGTGTGCGTCATCGTCTGCGGGATGATGTTAACGCCAAAGCGCCGACCCTCGACTTCGTTCACGGTCAGGCTGACGCCGTTGATCGTGATCGATCCCTTGCGGGCGATATAACGCGCCAGCTCGGCCGGCACTTCGAACAGCATGCGCCAGCTACGGGCATCTTCGTGTCGTTCGATCAGACGACCGACGCCGTCGACATGGCCCGACACCATGTGGCCGCCGAGCGGCTTGTGCGCGGTCAGCGCTTTTTCAAGGTTGATGCCCTGCCCTTCAACCCATTGCCCGGACGTCGTCGCACCCAGCGTTTCGCCGGACAGATCGGCGTCGAAGCCTTGTTCGTACAGCTTGACCGCGGTCAGGCAGATGCCGTTGCAGGCGATGCTGTCGCCCAGGCCGATGCCGCGCAGATAGCCGTCGGTGGATTCGAAACGCATCCGACGGTCGCCGCCGATGGATTCGATGCGCGCGATGCGGCCGATCGATTCGATGATGCCGGTGAACATCTAGGTCTCCTGCAGTACCGCGGTGATTTTCAGGTCGGGGCCGATCTGGCGGACGTCGGTGTAACGCAGCGCGATGCGCTGATCGAGCGTGTCCAGGCCCGGCAGCGAGGCCAGGCCGCGCGCCTGGTCGCCCAGCAGCGACGGCGCCAGATACAGCACCAGTTCGTCGACCAGGCCGGAGCGCAGCATTACGCCCGCGAACCGCGATCCGGATTCGACCAGCACGTGATTGACACCGGCAGCGCCCAACCCCGCCAGTGCGGCGCCGAGGTCGAGATGCCCGTCGGCCGTGGTGGCCACAGGCAGTACGTCGACATCGGCAGGACGCTGCATGGGCTCGACGCCGCACAGCCACAGCCGCCGCGCGCCGGGCGCCCAGACGCGCGCCGACGCGGCGACGCGGGCCTGAGAGTCGAGCACGATCCGGTCAGGCTGGCGCGCGGTGGCGACAGGCGCGCGGACGCTGAGCTGCGGGTCGTCGGCAAGCACGGTCGCGCTGGTGGTCAGCACGGCGCCGGCTTCGGCGCGAAGCCGGTGCACATCGGCGCGCGCAGCCTCGCTGGTGATCCATTGCGACTGACCGCTGGCCATCGCCGTGCGGCCGTCGAGGCTGGCGCCGAGCTTGAGCGTGACGAACGGCCGGCCGCGTTCCATCCGCGACAGGAAGCCGCGGTTCAAGCGGCGCGCCGAGGCTTCAAGCAAGCCGGTTTCGACGGCGATGCCAGCGGCTTCGAGCGCGGCGACACCGCGTCCGGCGACCAGCGGATTGGGATCGAGCATCGCCACGACCACGCGCGCCGGCTGCGCGGCGATCAGCGCGTCGGCACAGGGCGGCGTGCGGCCCTGATGCGAGCAGGGTTCGAGCGTCACGTAGACGGTTGCGCCGCGCACGGCAGCACCAGCGGCACGCAGCGCATGAACTTCGGCGTGCGGCTCGCCGGCCTTCTGGTGCCAGCCCTCACCGACGATGCGGCCGTCGCGGACGATCACGCAGCCGACGCGCGGATTCGGGAACGTGGTCAGCCGGCCGAGCGCGGCCCATTGCAGCGCGCGCGCCATGCAGGCGGCATCGGTCAGCGGGGCGGCAAGCAACGGGTCGACCACGGCCCGGCCCTAGACCGGACGCTTGCGGACGACTTTGTCGGCGGCTTCGATCAGCGGCAACTGGCTTTTGCGCTGCTCGGGTGTCGGCAGCGTCTGCAAGCGTTCGATTTCTTCGCGGAACGCGTTGACGTCCTCGAAGCTGCGGTAGATCGACGCAAAGCGCACATAGGCGACATGGTCGAGGTCGCGCAATTCGTCCATCACCCATTCGCCGACCTGGCGCGAAGGCACTTCGCGCTCGCCGGTCGCCCGCATCTTGCGCATCACGTTTTCGATCGCGTGATCGACCATTTCGGGCGTCACCGGCCGCTTGTAGATCGCGTGTTCGATGCCCTGGCGCAGCTTGTCTTCGCGGAACGGCTCCGGGTCACCGCTGCGCTTGATCACGTTGGGCGTCGACAACTGCGCCTTTTCAAACGTGGTGAAGCGCCCGAAGCAGACCGGGCATTCGCGGCGCCGCCGTACCTGCGATCCGTCCTCGGCCATGCGCGAGTCGATCACGCGCGTGTCGGGGGCTTTGCAGAACGGGCATTGCATGGCGGCGCCGCGTCGGTCGGCGGGCTAGCCCGGCCGCGCTCCGTAGACTGGGAAGCGGCTGCACAGCGCTGCCACTTCACCGCGGACGCGGGTAACGGCGGCCTCGACGTCGCCACCAGCCGACATCGTGTCGACCAGATCGGCGATCCAGGTCGCGACCTGCTTCATCTCGGCTTCCTTGAAGCCGCGCGTCGTGCTTGCGGGCGAGCCCAAACGCAGGCCGCTGGTGACGAACGGCGACTTCGGATCGTTGGGCACCGAGTTCTTGTTGGCCGTGATGTGCGCGCGGCCGATCACCGCTTCAGCGTCCTTGCCGGTGACGTTCTTGGCGATCAGGTCGAGCAGGAACAAGTGATTGTCGGTGCCGCCGGAAATCACCTTGTAGCCGCGTTCGATGAACACGCTGGCCATCGCGCGGGCGTTGGCGACGACCTGCTGCTGGTAGGCCTTGAAGCCGGGTTCCAGCGCTTCCTTGAACGCCACCGCCTTGGCGGCGATCACGTGCATCAGCGGGCCGCCCTGGATGCCGGGGAACACCGCCGACTGGAACTTCTTGTAGAAGTCTTCGCCCTGGCCCTTCGACAGGATGATGCCGCCGCGCGGGCCGCGCAGCGTCTTGTGCGTGGTGCTGGTAACCACGTGCGCATGCGGCAGCGGGCTCGGGTAGACGCCGGCCGCGACCAGGCCGGCGATGTGCGCCATGTCGACCCAGAAGTAGGCGCCGACCTTGTCAGCGATCGCGCGCATCCGCGCCCAGTCCTTGACGCGCGAATAGGCGGAAAACCCGCCGATCAGCAGCTTGGGCCGGGTTTCGAGCGCGATACGCTCCATCTCGTCGTAGTCGATCAGACCGGTTTCGGTGTTCAGGCCGTACGGGACGATCTTGTAGTGCTTGCCGGAGAAATTGGCCGGGTTGCCGTGCGTCAGATGGCCGCCCTGAGCCAGGTTCATGCCCATCACGGTGTCGCCGGGGCTGACCAGCGCCAGGAACACCGCGGCATTGGCCTGCGCGCCGGAGTGCGGCTGCACGTTGGCGTAGTCGCAGTCGAACACCTGCTTGAGCCGGTCGATCGCCAACTGCTCGGCGATGTCGACGTGCTCGCAGCCGCCGTAATAGCGCTTGCCCGGATAGCCTTCGGCGTATTTGTTGGTGAGGCTCGAGCCCTGCGCTTCCATGACCGCGGGGCTGGCGTAGTTTTCGGACGCGATCAGCTCGATGTGCGCTTCCTGGCGCGCGCTCTCGGCCGCGATCACGGCGGCGAGTTCAGGGTCGAACTGGGCGATGCTGGGGGCGTTGGTCCACATATCGGGCGCTTCTTCTCTTCGGTCTCATTGTGTTTCCCCTCCCCTTTTGGAAGAGGGGCCTGGGGTTAAGGCCTTTCAGATACGAACCTGGGTTCAAAGCTGAAAATCCCTCACCCGGCCCTTCGGGCCACCCTCTCCCAAGGGAGAGGGCAAAAACTAGTCAACCACTTCCAACATCAGATTCAGGGCCTTGCGCGCCGGTTCGGCGACCGCTTCGGGTACGCGGATGCGATTAACGACGTTGCCGGCCACCAGATTGTCGAGGCACCAGGCCAAGTGCTGCGGGTCGGTGCGGAACATCGTCGAGCACATGCACACAGTCGGGCTCATGAACTGCACCGTGACGCCGCGCGGCTTCATCTCGTCGGCAAGGCGGTTGACCAGGTTCAGCTCGGTGCCGATCAGCCAGTGCGTGCCCGGCTCGGACGCCCGCACGGTGCGCAGGATGTACTCGGTGCTGCCGACGAAATCGCTCTTCTGGCAGACCTCGTAGGCGTTCTCGGGGTGGCTGATGACCAAGCCGTTGGGCTGGGCCTTGCGGAAGTTGTCGATGTGCGCCGGCTGGAACATCTGGTGCACCGAGCAGAAGCCTTTCCACAGGATCATCCGCGCGTTCTTGATCTGCTCGTCGGTCAGGCCGCCACGCGGCTTCATGAAGTCCCAGGTGACCATCTGGTCGAGCGGGATGCCCATCTTCAGGCCCGTGTTGCGGCCCAGGTGCTGGTCGGGGAAGAACAGCACCTTCTCGCGCCGAGCAAAGCTCCATTCGAGCACGGCACGGGCATTGGAGCTGGTGCAGACGATGCCGCCGTGGCTGCCGCAGAACGCCTTCAGGTCGGCCGCCGAATTGATGTAGGTAACCGGCGTGACGTGCTCGTCCGGGTCGAGCAACGTGCTGATCTCGTCCCAGCACTTGCGCACCTTGACCAGGTTGGCCATGTCGGCCATCGAACAACCCGCCGCGAGATCCGGAAGGATCACGCTGCGCTGGCCGAAGGTCAGCACGTCGGCGACTTCGGCCATGAAATGCACGCCGCAGAAGACGATGAACTCGGCGTCGGAATCAGCCGCCAGCTGCGACAGTTTCAGCGAATCGCCAGTGAAATCGGCGTGCTTGAACACTTCGTTGCGCTGGTAATGGTGGCCGAGAATCGCCAGCCGTTTGCCCAGGATCGCCTTGGCTGCCGTGATGCGGGCATCGCATTCGCGGTCGTCCATCAGGCTGAATTGGTCGATTTTCAGTGCGGCAGACATGCCTAATCCCGGCGGGGAGCGGACGCGGATTCTACTGCATTGCGACGGCCCGGCAGCGTCCGAGGGCATCGCAATCGGCGATCGGCTCCAGCGGAAAAGCCACTGAGGCCGGTGGCGTCGTGGTCAATCCGGGTCGAACACGACAGTGGGTTCAGCTACCCGATCCGGTGGGGCGCAGCGCCACGGCAGCGACCACAGTCGCCTAACAGGCGCTCCATACGGTCAGGCGCCTCACCGGAGCTTTGATTGCCGCATCGGATTCGCCACGCGCCGTCCTTGCCGATCCCCATCCCGCTCCGCTGCCTACCCCACAACACGACACGCGGCTCATATGCCGCTGCCGGCCGTTGCAACAAGGGCCACCCGGCCCGATTACCGGCGGGCCCAGCCCGACCCATAACGAGGAGAACTCCATGAGAAGCCGTCACTTACAAACGGTCACCCAGCGCTGCATGCTATTGGCGCTGAGCTTGGTGGCGGGCGCCGCCCAAGCCCAGTCGGCCAATACCGGGCAGTGGTACGGGGTCGATTACACGTTCAGCGGCAACCTGCGGCTGGACCAGGCGCTATCGACGTCGGACACCGAAAACCCGTTCAACCAGCGGGGCAACCTGTTCAACGGCGTACCGGTCGAGCGGAACTCGGTGATCGGCGTACAGGACACGGCGACCCGCAACGGCGTGCCGGCCGACAACGACCTGAACCTGCAACTGCTGCGCGGCGAGCTCAACGCCAAGTTCGGCCTGACGTCGTCGCTGGCGCTGGTCGCCAAGCTGCGCGGCGTCTGGGACCCGACGCGTTATCAGGAATTCGACCCGGGCGCCGTCGACAGCGTGGCGGCCGGACGGCTGTATGGGCGGCCCAACTACTTTGACTACGACGCCGAAGGCCAGGCGCATCCCAACCCGCTGGAATGGAGCGGCCGCGAAGGCATGGTCGACCTGCCGGCGCTGTTCTTCGAATACAACCGCGGGCCGTTGAATCTGCGCGCCGGCAACCAGCAGATCGCCTGGGGTCAGGCGATCTTCTTCCGCGTGCTCGATGTCGCCAATGGCCTGGACTTGCGGCGGCATTCGGCGCTGGACCTGGCACCAGAAGAGTTTTCAGACAAGCGCGTGCCGGCACTGGGCTTGCGCGGGTCGCTGCAGATCAACGATCAGTGGCTGCTCGACAGCTTCGTGCAGAAGTTCCAGCCGACGGTTCAAAGCAACCCCAACACGCCGTACAACGCGATCGCGTCGCAGTTCACCGTGCATGACCAGTTCGGCGCCTATGACAGCAAGTTCAACGCCGGCCTGCGGCTGAAGGGTGATTTCGGGCCGGTCGGTGTCCAGGCGATCGCCGTGCGCCGCTACAACCCGGACGGCGTCTACCGCTGGACCGAGTCGGGCGTGAACCGCGATCTGCCGGGCGCGCCCGGGTCGGGCGCGGTGCTGGCGCAAACCCCGTTTGAAGTCGACAGCACCGGCGTGTGGTCGGCCGAAGAGTGGTTTACCTATGCGGCCATGTCGCGGCTCGACGGCACCCAAGGCCTGAATTCGGCGGTCAACGAATTCCCGGCGGCCGCGCTGCTCGGCGCCTTTCCGGTGGCGACGCGCGATCAAGCGGCCCAAGAGCTGGACCTGTTCTTCCAGCTGTCGGGCAGCGGGCTGCGCGGCCATCTGGCGCGCGAGTACGTCCGCGAAACCAACCTCGGCGCTGGCGCCAGCTACGTGGTGTCGGCCTCGCCCGGGTCCTTGCTCGACCAGCTGATCATCAACGTGGAGACGCTGTACACGCCGGACCGCGCGTTCACCAATCCGTCGCTGAGCCGCGACTACTTGCGCCAGGACGAATGGACCACGGCCCTGGTGATGGAAAAGTACCAGCGCTTCGCCGAGTCGCTGCCGGCCACGTATCTGGTAGCGCAGTGGCTGCACAAGACACGCAGCGACCTGTTCGGCCGCAGCCTTGAAGGCATGGGCGGCGACCCCGACCGCACGCCGACTGGCTACTCGGGTGGATTCGACGCCGTGGTGCTGGCACTGCAGCAGCCATTCGCAAACCTGATCTGGCGCGCCGACCTGGCCCTGCTATACGACACCAAGGGCGGCCTGCTGGCGCAACCCGCACTGCGCTGGAAGCCCAACACCGAATTCACCGTCGAAGCCTTCTACAACTACGTGAACGGATCGCTACACGGCAACCCGAACAACAACACCCTGTCGACGTTCTCGTACGCCGACGAACTGACGCTGCGACTCGGCTACCAGTTCTGACCACGGCCGGCAGCAGCGGCGCCGGGCGGGGCCGGACGCTGCTGCTGCCGGAGGTTGCGAGTGGGGTTGTCGTCGTCTGGCGGACGGTCGTTGACGCACTATCGCTGCCCGCAAACGCTGCCACTTGAAGCGGTTGGTCGACGATCCGCTGACGTTTCTTTGGCCGCCTAGCGGAGGGAATCTATAAGCCCGGGCTGCAGCCGTGACCGGAGTAGCTCGGGATACGCCTGCTCGCGGCTATCCGTTGTTGTGCCGAACTACAGGCAATGCAGCTGCGGATGCAGCAGAAAGTGCGCCTCGCTCTGCGCGTTGAATCGATTAATGGTGGTCTGTCCCCTATTGTTCTTTTTCCCAAGGCTTCAGCAGGCTATCCAACAAGGTGACCGCGCGATTGATTAGCTTTTCGCCGTCCGCGTCAATTCGCCCATCTCTCATGGCTTGAGCGTAGGAATAGACTTGCTCGAGAATTTCCCATTGTTCTCTTAGGCGCTTTCGGGTTTCTTGATCCAAGGAGCCCAGCATCTTGAGTAACGCTTCGATGGTGGTAATTAGCTGCCGAAGAGGTATCGATCCAGCTTTAAACTGCGCGACACAGTCGGTCATCAAATTAAGCTGCCGCAAATCATTTTCTGAGGCTTTTATCATTTCAATATACCGTGATCACTCGGCCTGAGACGGTATCAGTAACTGCTGTTGTTCCGTTAACCGGGTCACGGAAGACTGTTGTACCCGGCTGATTGCCAGGAGTGGCTTCACCCGTTGCGATGGTGTTTTCTACAACCGACGGAGTCTGACCTCTGCCCTGCATTCGATCTAAGGAGTGACCAGAGTAACTACGCCCGGCAATATTTTCGGCTGAGTTTGTGCCTTTCGGGACATCCATTGGGCTCCTCTGGGAGCCAACAGGAGTCGAAGCGGGCAGCTCAGATTTAGTAGCAATCCGCGCTGACTCTGCCGTTTTCGTCAGCGCACCTTCCACTGCCTTTTCAACCGCCCTCCCTGCGGTGAGGGCTTGCGACGGATTCTTCGTGAAGGTCAGTACAACAGCACCAGCCGCGACGCCAGCCATAACCGCAGTTTCTTTCGGCGTTGGCGCCCGCATCTCAGTGCAGTTGCTGTTTGAAACGCAAGCCGCTTCCCGCCCGGTCGGATCGCTGAACCGGTACGGATTGTTGTTCCCATAAGCATACCGATTGAACGTAAACGGATTGTCGTCGACGAAGTGGATCGGGTCCGGGGTCAGGAAGCGGTGTTGCGATGGGTCGTAGAACCGGGCCTTCATGTACGTCAGGCGCGTCGCGTCGTGGGCGTGCCCGGTGTAGCCCACCGTGGTTTCCGATCCGTTGAGCTTGGCTCCATAAGGGTCGTAGTGCTCTTGCCACAGCAGCGCGCCCGTCCCCGAACTGGCCTTGCGTGGTGAGCCCAGAAGATCCGGGTGCAGATACACCGGCGTCGTCGTCGCACCCACCTTCGTCAGCTGAACCAGCGTCTGCCCGCCCAGTTCCAGAAAGTCCGTCTGTTGACTGCCGATCTGCCGGTACGCTCGGCGACCGCTGCGCGTGTACAGCGTGTATTCCGCCGTTGCTCCTGACTGAGGCGTGGTTGGCCGCGCTGAAGGTATAGCGCGGTCGCCGTGCCCCGATATCGCCGCCCAGGCGTTTTGTACAAGCGGGCTGTCAAGTGCGCCGCTAGCATCGCGTCCCAATATAAAAACAAGAGGGGACCCCGCATGCTCAGAACACCACTTCTGCTCGCCTGCTCAGTGCTGTTCGCACTGGCAGGCTGCGGCACCGCCGACAACGTGCCGATCAATATCATCCAGGCCTGCAGCAAGGATGATTCGGCCGTTGCGACCGGCATGCCGACTCAAGATCGCATTTACTCTTGGATCGAAGACTTGGTCAGCATCGGCTATCGGCGCACGGGGACCAAGGCGGGCTATGAAGCGGCGGCCTACGTAAAGTGCCAGTTCGAGTCGTTGGGTCTGGAGGACGTTCATTACGAATATTCGACGTCCTGGAGTTGGTCTGCCGATAAAGCCGCCCTATCCGTTGGCGGCACACCGGTTGATGCGTTTCCTTCTGCGTTTTCCTATCTGACGCCCAATGAACCATCGACTTTTTCGACAGGTCCACAGGGCCTGAACGCCGAGATGATCGATATCGGCCTGGGCACGCCGATCGAGCAGCAACTGAAGAACGTAAAGGGCAAGATCGTTCTGTTTGACCTGAAGTTCCTGTTGCCGACGGCAGGCTTGGCGCCGCTGATGGAATTCCTGTGGGACCCGACCTTATCGGTGCTGGATCGCGAGTTGTCGATCCTCGTTCCGAATCCTTACATCACGACCTACTCCACGGTGTTGCAGGCGGCAATGGACGCTGGCGCTGTTGGGTTTGTTGGCGTGATGGCGGACTACTTTGATTCCAATCACTACTACAACGAACTGTATCGCCGCACCGAAGTGACCATCCCGGGCTTTTGGGTGACGCAAAAAGAAGGGCAGCGTCTGAGAGAACAGCTGCGCAACGGTACGAGAGAAGCCCGCATCGTATTCGAGGGCTCACGCAAAGCCGTTGAAGCGCGCAGCGTGGTGGGCATCCTGCCTGGCAAAAGCGAAGAGACCATCATGGTGCAATCGCATCACGATTCCGTCTTCAAAGGGGCGGTGGAAGATGGCAGCGGCGTGGCGTCGGTGCTAGCCCAAGCGCAGTACTACGCATCGCAGCCCGCAGAATCGCGTGAGAAGACGATGCTGTTCGTGACCTTTGATACGCACTTCACCGGCTATCAGGCGCACATGGCGTTCGTGGACAAGTACATCGTCAAGAAGGAAACGCCATATAAGATTGTTGCCAATGTCACGCTGGAGCACATCGGCAAGCAAGGCATCAAAGGCCCCGACGGACAACTGGTGATCAAAGATCAGTCCGAGCTGCGCGGCATCATGAACAACTTTGGTCTGCCGATGAAGGTGGCGATGATCAATGCCATCATCAAACACGACCTGCGCCGCATGGCGCTATTGCAAGCCAATGTTCTTTGCGCCGTTGCTGGAATTCCAACCGATGCGTCCTTTGTGTGCGCCGAGGGCATACCGACGGCCAGCCTGATCTCGGGCCCGCTGTATCTGTATGACGAAGCCGACACGCTCGACAAGGTCGACCGCGAACAACTGGTGCCAGTCACCGAAGCGTTCATCGACATCATCGATGCAATCGACGCAACGCCCGCCGCATTGCTGGGCCTGCTGCCCGTCCCTGTCGTCAATCCGGTCGACCTCTGATGATGCGGTCCATCGTTGCGGCGGCGGCACTGGCCGCCGCCTGTGGACTGTCGGCCTGCGCGGGCGGAGATGACGGCGCAGCGGTCGGGCTCGACACTGTTGCCGAGCGGGCCCAACAGCTGCCGACCGTGGTGTCCATGTTCAGCCGCCCGCCTGCATCGCCTGCGTCCACGCAGTGGCCGGTGCTGCTGTCTCACGCTTGGTCGAGAACCGCGGACACCACCTTCCAGGGTGACACCAAGGTGTCGGGTGGCGAATACGATGCGTATGGTGTCAAAACGGCACTGGAGGCCGACGGCGTCATCGTTTATCAGCCGAACAAAATGATGTATGGCTCCCACGAAGATCGCGGCAGCCTGCTCTACAAGCGCTGCGCAGGCGACACGCTGGACGCGCGCCTGTGCAAGGGCCGCGCGCCGGTCGTCGAAGACGGCTTCTACGCGGCGATGGTCGACTACTGCGGCAGCCCGGTGAACCGTGAAAAGCACGCCTTCACGTCGGAAGGCGAGTGCTATCAGAAGGTGAAGTTCAACATCATCTGTCACTCGCAGGGCTGTCCCGACTCGCGATACATGATGTCGGCCATCACCAATGAATTAACGGGCCGACCCCTCTATCAAAGCGTGGCGAGTTGGACGTCCATGCTCGGAGCGAACAAGGGGACGGCGCAGGCTGATTTTGTCATCGAGGCGTCCGCGTCCTGTCTTAGCGATCAGTGCGAGTCCCCGCTGCTCGACCTGGCTTTCGCGGTCGACGAGTACAGCGGCAACCGATTCCTCAACGCGGAAGGAAGTAAATCCGTCGTCGCGCTCAGCACCAAGTACATGACGGTCACCACCGACATGAACTGCGATCCCGGCAAGCAGACCTGCCCGCCGAGCTTCAATCAGCGATATCCGTTACCGGAAGACCTTGCGCATCCGATCTACTACCAGACGTTTTCCACTTCGATCCAAGATATCACGCATCCCTGCTACCAGAAGGATCAGTTCTTCTGGCGCATCATTCTCGATCGTGAAGGCGAGAACGACGGCAACATCTCGGTGACGTCACAGGCGTTCGAGTTTTACGGCCCGGGCAGCACCGGCGGGAGAACGCCGGTGAAAGCACGCTACGTCTATGGCGATAGCCTGACGACGACACGGTCGCATCCCGGCTTGAATCATATGTCGCTCAGCAGCTCCGACGTGCCCGGCCTGCCTGGCGTGAGTTGCATGGGCGAAGATAATTCCGACTTCGCCTTCAGCAGAATCAACTTCTATCGCAACGTGGTCACGGAGTTGGCGAACCTGGGCCTATGACGCTGCATCCGGCGCACAGTGGATCAGGCTGACGAAGTTCGGATCGATGACGTTGGTCGGGTTGATCCCAAAGACTTCGTTGAAGGCGTGATCCACATGCGACAGGTCGTGGAAGCCGGCATCCATCGCCACTTCGGTGAACTGGCGCCCGCGCTGCCACATCAAGCAGCCGCGCCAGACCGCCAGCCAGCGAGCGTATTGCTGAACGGTAAAGCCCACTTCCTTCTTGAACAGATAGCGGAGTCGCGACTTGGATAGATGGGCTTCCCTGGCCAGAACGTCGGCCTCGACCTCGTTCAGTGGAAGTGTGGCCAAGGCATTCAGTACGCGCTCGATACGAGGATCAACCGGGCTCTTCTCCTGTATGGGCTCACCGAGCATCGCCTCGATCACATCATCCATCAGTTGGCGTGCTTGCGCCGGCCGCAACTCGCCGCTGGCAGCGAGCCGGATGGTCGGCAACAAGTGCTCGAATCGATCGATCGCGAAGTCGACGACATCTCGGTTTTTCAGCAGCGCTTTTACCTGCTTCATGCCCGCCGCTTCGACGGGTATGTAGAACAGCGCGATATCACTTTCAAACGCGATCAGCTGGTTTCTGACGGCGCCGGGCGCAACCAACGATGCCCGCGTCACCAACTTCTGCCCGTTGACCTCAATCGAATAGGGCTTTCCACAAGCAATCCGCAGCGTGGCGCAAAGAGGCGAAGTCGGCCTGTCCAGCAGCAGAGAAGGCGCCAGCAGAATCAGGCTGCACGGCCAGTAATAAATGATGATGCCCTTAGGTGCCGAATGCTTGATCTGCATGACGTATTTTAGGCCCCATTACGAACGGACCGCTCGTTGCTGCGGTCGTCGAAGGCTGGCTGATCTTCCTCAGCGCGGATCATGTGCAGCGCAATCGCGGACAGCAACCCGCGATTACGGCGGATCATCGGGGCACTACTTTCAGATCACGAACGCAGTCTGCCTGACCGGACGATCATGCTCCGTCAGTCAGGGTCGCATCGTTTAAAAGCGGCGGGCCGCGATCGCCGATCGCCGGGCGCGCGCCGCACGCAAGCGCGACTACTTGAAGCGCTTGATCATCCGCTGACGCTTCTTGACCTGGCGGCCGGTCAACACGTTCTTTTTGTCCTTGAACGGGTTGTCGCCAGTCTTGAACGTCAGCACCAGCGGCACGCCCTTGAGCTCGAAGTGCGCGCGGAACTCGTTGGCGAGGTAGCGCTTGTAGGTCGTCGGCAGCTTGTCGGTCTGGTTACCGTGGATGACGATCTGCGGCGGATTGCTTCCGCCCTGGTGCGCGTAACGCAGCTTGATCCGGCGGCCGAGCACCGCAGGCGGTGCGTGGCGGTCGACGCTGCGCTCGAGGATGCGAGTCAGCTCGGGCGTGGGCAGGTCCTTCATCGTCGATTCGTAGGCGACCTTGACGTCGCGCATCACCACGCCGACGCCGGAGCCGTGGCGCGCCGAGATGTAGTGAACCGGCGTGAAGTCCAGAAACGGCATCTTCAGCCCGACCTGGTACTTGGCCTGCTCGCGGTCACCGGAATCGAGGCCGTCCCACTTGTTGACGGCCAGGATCATCGCGCGACCGCGTTGGGCGACCAGGCCCATCAGCCGAGCGTCCTGCTCGCCGATGTCAGCGTGAGCATCGACGACAACGATCACCACGTGGGCGTTCTCGATCGCTTGCAGCGTCTTGATGATCGAAAATTTCTCGATGACTTCTTCGACGCGCGACCGACGCCGCACGCCAGCGGTGTCGATCAGCGTGTAGGCGTTGCCCTCGTATTCGAACGGCACGCGGATCGCGTCGCGCGTGGTGCCGGGCTTGTCGGCGGCCACGACGCGCTCTTCGCCGATCAAGCGGTTGACCAGCGTGGACTTGCCGACGTTGGGGCGGCCGACGATAGCGACGCGCACCTCGCCTTCGATGTCCGGCAGCGTCGCGTCGTTGGCTGGGAACTTGCCCATGACCGAGCGCATCACGCTGACGATGCCGTCGCCGTATTCGGCGGACACCGGCTGCGGCTCGCCCAGGCCCAGCGCGTAGAAGTCCGCGACCATCGTGCCGCGGTCGTTGCCGCGCGCGCGGCCTTCGGTCTTGTTGACCAGCAGCGTGATCGGCTTGCCGAGCTTGCGCAGCTTGCTGGCGATGGCCTCGTCGCTGCTGTGGCGGCCAGCCGGCGCGTCGGTCAGAAAGAAGATGTGGTCGGCTTCTTCCAGCGCCATCTGCGCCTGCTCTTCGGCCAGCGCCGCGAGCGGGTCGGCCGATTCCGGCATCAAGCCGCCCGTGTCGACGACGATGAAGGCCTTGTCTTCGAACACGCCGCGGCCGTACTGACGGTCACGCGTCAGGCCGGCGTAGTCGGCCACCAGCGCGTCGCGCGTGCCGGTCAGACGGTTGAACAGCGTGGACTTGCCGACATTGGGTCGCCCCACCAATACCAGTACGGGGAGACCCGATTGCATGTCGATTTACTTCTTCTGAAGCTGGATTGCCGCGAGGCGACCAGCGGAGTTGAGCACGTAGAGCACATCGCCCGACACCACCGGCTTGGCGGTGATCGGGTCGCTGCCCAAACGGCTGCGGCCGACGATGCGGCCGTCGGAGGGGTCCATCCAATGCAGATAGCCTTCGTAGTCGCCGACGACGACGTAGCCGTCGAAGTACGCCGGCGGCGAGGTGTGGCGATACAGCAGCGATTCCTGCTTCCAGGCGGCGGCGCCACTGCGGCCGTCGAGGCCCCAGATCACGCTGCTCTCGTCGGAAACAAACACCTTGCCGCCGCCTTCTTCGAGGCTGTTGAACGATTTGACGCCGCGGCGCCAGGCCACTTGTCCGCCGGCCGGCTCTAGGCAAGCCACTTCGCCACCGAAGCTGGCCACGTACAGGCACTGCTCGCCGAGCACCATGTCGCCGTCGATGTCGACCAGGCGGTCGAGCACGGTGCGGCCGCTCGGGACGCTGATCGCCTGCTCCCAACGCGGCGTGCCGTCGGCCAGCGTCAGCGACACCAGACGGCCGTTTTCCATGCCGATGACGACGGTCGGACCGATGATCATCGGCCGCGACAGGCCGCGCAGCACCAGCTCGGGCACCGTGCGGTCGAACGTCCACTGGCGTGAGCCGTCGCTGGCCGACAAGCCGAACACGCGGCCGTCAACCGAACGCGCGACGACGATGTTGCCCTCGCCAACCGGCGTGCCGAGCACTTCGCTCGACAGCGCCGCGCGCCAGACTTCGGCGCCGTCGGTGCGCTTGAGCGCAATCACTTCGCCTTCGAGCGTGCCGACCAGAATCAGGTCACCACTGACACCGGGGCCGGCCGCGATGCGGGCCTTGGTGTCGACCTTCCACAGCGTCTTGCCGGTTTCGGTGCTGAACGAATACACGCGACCCTTGAGGTCGGCGCCGTAGACGGCGTCGATCTGGGCGTTGGGCGCCAGCTCGGTGAAGAACTCGTCGCTGCCGTTGCCGACGCGTGCCGTCCACAACGTGCGCGGGCTGACGGTGGGCTTGTCGACCGCCACCAGCTTGGCAGGCTCGCGCACCTTGCCCTTGGACGAGCAGGCGCTCAGCGCCAAGGACGACAGCAGCGCTGCCGCCAGCACCATTCGCACGGTCAGACGCATCAGGATTTCACCGGTTCGGCGGCAACGGCCGCATCCACGGCCAGATCGTCGAGCTTCTGCTGCAGCAGCGCGCGGTTGGCGGCCGCTTCGGGCGCGCTGTCGAGCGCGGCCTGATACGCCTTGCGCGCGGCATCGCGGTCGTTCTTGGCGTAGGCGATGTCGCCGCGCAACTCGGCGTACAGGCTGGCGTAGTCGCCGGCGTCACCGTCGAGCAGCTTGAGCGCCTCGTCGGGCTTGTTCTGCTGCCACAGCACGCGGGCCTTGCGCAGCACGGCGAGCTGGCGGATGCCGTTCTCGTCGCCATGCTCGGCGACCCAGTCCAAGCGCAGCAGCGCGGCGTCGAAGTCACGCGCGGCGACCTTGACGCTGGCCAAGCGCAGCGCGGCGGCGCTGGCGTACGGCGTGCCGGCGTACTGCGCCTGCAGCTTGTCGGTGATCGCGACGGCATCGTCGGTCTTGCCGGCGGTCAGCGCCTTCTTCAGGTCGTCATACATTTGGGCGCCGGCCAGTGACTGGCGGTCCTGGTAGGCCTTCCAGCCCTGCCAGCCGCCGATCGCGCCAAAGCCGATCACCAGGCCCGCGGCCAGCGCCACCCAGTTCTCGCGGAACCAGCGCTTGAGGTTCTCGAGTTCTTCTTCTTCGTCCAGATGAGTGGCCATGGTGTCGGGTTGTTGCTCGTGGAAGATCAGGCCGCGCAGCGCGGCGAGGACAGCGGTCGAATGGGACAGGCCGTGCTACTGGCGGCCTAACAGACTGCGCAGCAGCGCCGGCAGTTCAGCCCAACTGCAGGTTTGCTGCGGGGCGGCGGCATCGCGCAACGATTTTACTTGAACCTGCCCGGCAGCGGCCTCGCTGTCGCCGAGCACCAGCGCGTAGCGGGCGCCACTGCGGTCGGCGCGCTTGAACTGGGCCGGCAGCTTGCCACCGCCGACGTTGAGCTGAATACCGGCGCCAGGCAGCGCATCACGCAGCGTCTCGGCCAACGTGGCCGCCGCCCGCTGCGCCGTCTCGCCGAGCGTGCACAGATAGACCGCCGGCCCAAACGTGCGCGCTTGCTGCTGCGCCTGCAACAGCAGAATCAGCCGCTCGACGCCGCTGGCCCAGCCCACGGCCGGCGTCGGCCCGCCGCCCAGGCTCTCGACCAGGTTGTCGTAGCGGCCGCCCGCGCAAACGGTGCCCTGGGCGCCCAGTTCGGTGGTGACCCACTCGAACACGTCCTTGGTGTAGTAGTCGAGCCCGCGCACCAGGCGCGGGTTGACGACGTGGGCCACGCCCATGTCGCTCAGCCCCTGACGCAAGCCGTCGAAATGCGCGGCCGATTCGGCGTCGAGATAGTCGAGGATGCTCGGCGCGTCGCGGACGATGTCCTGCGTCGTCGGCACCTTGGAATCGAGCACGCGCAGCGGGTTGCTCAGCAAACGGCGCCGTGAGTCGTCGTCGAGCGAGCTTTCATGGCGCTGCAGAAACTCGATCAGCGCCGCGCGGTAGCGGCTGCGCGTGTCGCCGGTGCCCAGCGAGTTGAGCTGCAGTTCCAGTCCGCCGAAGCCGAGCTTCTTCCACAGCCGCGCCGACATCGCGATCAGTTCGGCGTCGACGTCCGGGCCGGCGATGCCGTAGGCCTCGACGTTGAGCTGGTGAAACTGCCGGTAGCGACCCGCTTGCGGCCGTTCGTAGCGGAACACCGGGCCGGTGCACCAGATGCGCTGCTGCTGGTTGTGGAACAGGCCGTGTTCGACGCCCATGCGCACCGCGCCCGCGGTGAACTCGGGGCGCAGGCTGATGTGCTCGCCGCCACGATCCTCGAACGAGTACATCTCCTTCTCGACCACGTCGGTGACTTCGCCGACGGCGCGCTTGAACAGGTCGGTGCGCTCGACCACCGGCAGCCGGATTTCGGCGTAGCCATAGTCTTCGAACACGCCGCGCGCCGTGTCATGCAAGTGCTGCCACAGGCCGGAGTCGGCTGGCAGCACGTCGTTGAAGCCGCGGATGGACTGGATTTTCTGCGCCATGGTGGGGTTCGGGTTGTGCCGCGCGCGGGGCTGCCGCGCGGCCGGGCCGCGGTCAGGTCGTCTGCGCCTGCTTGCGGGCGGCGATCTTTTCGCGCACCAGCGCGTCGAGGCGGTCGACCAACTGGTCGTTGTGGACTTTCTGCTGAATCGTGCCGTCGATGTAGACCGAGTTCGGATACCCGCCGGCGACGCCGATATGCGCTTCGCGCGATTCGCCGGGGCCGTTGACCACGCAGCCGATCACGGCGAGGTCCAGCGGGTCGGCGATGTCCTCGAAGCGGCGTTCCAGCTCGGCCACGACCTTGACCACGTCGAAGTTCTGCCGCGAGCAGCTCGGGCAGGCGACGAGGTTGATGCCACGGCTGCGCAAGTGCAGCGACTTGAGGATGTCCCAGCCGACCTTGACCTCTTCGATCGGGTCGGCCGCCAGCGAAATGCGGATCGTGTCGCCGATGCCGTCAGCCAGCAGCATGCCCAGGCCGATCGAGCTTTTGACCGCGCCCGAGCGCAGGCCGCCGGCCTCGGTGATGCCCAGGTGCAGCGGCTGGTCGATCAGCGTGGCCAGCTTGCGGTAGGCCGCGACGGTCAGAAAGATTTCGCTGGCCTTCAGCGACACCTTGAAGTCGTTGAAGTTGTGGCGCTGCAGGATTTCGACGTGGCGCAGCGCCGACTCGACCAGCGCATCGGCATTGGGCTCGCCGTACTTTTCCTGCAGGTCGGCTTCCAGTGAGCCCGCGTTGACGCCGATGCGGATCGGGATGCCGTGATGCCGTGCGCAGGCGATCACTTCGGCGACCTTGGCCTCGCTGCCGATGTTGCCGGGGTTGATCCGCAGGCAATCGGCGCCGGCTTCGGCGGCGGCGATGCCGCACTTGTAGTTGAAGTGGATGTCGGCCACCAACGGCATGTCGCCAACGCGCTGCTTGATCTGCTGGAACGCGCGCGCCGCTGCCAGCGTCGGCACCGACACGCGGACGATATCGACACCGGCGCTGCGCGCGGCTTCGATCTGCGCGACCGTGGCCTCGACGTTTTCGGTGTCGGTGTTGGTCATCGTCTGCACCGAAATCGGCGCATCGCCGCCAACCGCCACGCGGCCGACCTTGATCTGGCGGCTCTTGCGGCGCTCGATCTTGTGGTGCGCGGTCATTGCCATGGCCGGTACCGGTTCGCTATTGGCGCGGCGCCAGCGGCACCGTGAAGCGCGCCGTGGCGCTGTCGCGGATCAGCGCCTTGATGTCCACCGTGGCGCCCT
Source organism: Hydrocarboniphaga daqingensis (assembly GCF_900129825.1). Taxonomy (GTDB): domain Bacteria; phylum Pseudomonadota; class Gammaproteobacteria; order Nevskiales; family Nevskiaceae; genus Hydrocarboniphaga; species Hydrocarboniphaga daqingensis. Next base: position 166,938 of record NZ_FQWZ01000006.1, read on the forward strand.
GGTACTGCACCTGCACGCCCGGCGCATTGCCGAGGAACACCGCATACGGCGGCTGACCGTCGAGCATCTGCCGTTCGCCAGCCTGGACCACGCGATTGAGCAACACGCGGCCGTTGGCGTCCTCGACGCGGGCCCAGGAAATCGACACGAAGTTCAGCAACAGCTTGCTGCTGCCGGCCTCGGTGGAGATCGGCGCCGGCGCGGCGGGCTTGATCGCGGCAGCAGGCGGCGGGGCCACCGCTTCGGTAGCCGCCGGTGCCGGCGCCGGGGACGACGACAGTGCCGCGCCGAACGAGGCATCGGGCTCAGGCGCCGGCGGCGTCGATGCGGCCGACGGCAACGACGTCGATCCGGTGGGGGCGGGTGGCGGCGGAGTCGACGGGCTGGTCAGCGCGTCGACCGGCTGATCGCCGGTGGGCGTGACCGCCGGTGCGGCGTTGTCGACCGTCGGCAGCGGCATGCCCAGCAGCGGAGCGCGTTCACCGCGCAGGTACCACAACACGGCGCCGGCGATGACCGCCACCAGCGCCACCATGACCACGCTGCTGAAACGGCGGGCCGTGCCTTCGCTGCCCGTGCCGAGCCGCAACTTGGCCGGCGGCGTCAGCGGCCGCGGCTGCACTCGCGAGGTGTAGGCCGCCATCAGCGCCTCCTCGGGAATGTTCAGCACCTTGGCGCACTTGCGGTAATAGCCGCGGACGTAAACCGCTTCGAGCAGCGCGGCGAAGTCGTCGCGTTCGAGCGCTTCGAGCGTGCCGCGGGCGAGCTTGGTCTGGCCGGCCAATTCATCGAGGCTCAGCTTGAGCCGGTCGCGAGCGGCACGGATCAGCGTGCCGGGACTCTCCGAAGTCGGCACCAGCGGTACGGCGGGCGCGGAGGCGACGGGTGCTTGAGGAGTGTCGACGTTCATGGTGACGGTGCGCGCGGCAGGTTGCCGCTCTCTTCGGATTCGGGAAATTCTTTACGTAGCCGCTGCTCATAGGCGCGGGCCGCCACAGTATCGCCGAGCGCATGCTCGGTGAGGGCGCCAATCAGCAAAGTTTCTGGCGTGGGCGCACCGACCTGCTGGTAGCGCTGCAGGAACGCACGCGAGCGCAGGTAGTCCTTGCGCTGGTAGGTCAGCCACGCCATCTGCGCCAGCGCGTCGGCAAAACCGGGGTTGATCTGCAGCGCGGCGCGGAAGTCGCGCTCGGCGCCGTCCAGGTCGGGCTTCTTGCGGGCGCAGACGCCGGCATTGGTCAGCGCGACTTCAGGGGTGCGATAGGCCTTGTCCTGGGCCGCTTCGCGGAAGTAGCGCACGGCCTCGTCGGCGCGCTGGTGCGCGCACAGGAACACGCCGTAATTGTTCTTGACCAGCGCATCGGGCGTCAGATCCAGCGCGCGTCGATAGTGCCGGTCGGCCAGTTCGTCGTCGCCACGACGGGCATAGACGAACGCGATCGTCGAATGGGCATCCGCCAGCCGCGGGTCCTGATCGAGGGCGCGCTTGAGCTTTTCGAGCGCGAGGTCGTCCTGGCCCTGGCGGGCGTAATCGATGCCGAGCTGGGTGTTGAGCCGGGCCGCTTCCGCGTAGTCGACCTGGCCGCTGTTTTCGACCGTGCCACGCTCGGTGCTGGTGGTCGTGACACAGGCCGCCGGCAGCCACAGCAACCCTGCCAGCAGAAGACGGACGCGGCGTGTCATCGACCGTTCGACGCCGCGACGCTTCCGATCTCGACCTTGACGCCGACGTCGCGCAGGCGCTGCTTCTGGCGCGACTGCACCCGACCGACCAGCTGGCCGCAGGCGGCGTCGATATCGTCGCCGCGCGTGCGGCGCGTGGTCACGAGGATGTCTTTGTCGCGGAGAATCTCCGCGAAGCGGGCGATCACATCGGACTTGGAGCGCCGGTACTGCGTCTCAGGGAACGGGTTGAACGGAATCAGGTTGACCTTGGCCGGCATGCCGGCGAGCAGCTTGGCCAGCTGCCGCGCATGGTCGGGCTGATCGTTGACGCCGTCGAGCATCACGTACTCGTAGACGATGTGCATCTTGCGATCTTTGCCGGCCGTGTAGCGGCGGCAAGCGGCCATCAGCTCGGCGATCGGGTACTTGCGGTTGATCGGCACCAGCTTGTTGCGCAGCTCGTCGTTGGGCGCATGCAGCGATACGGCCAGCGCGGTGTCGCAGTCGCTGCGCAGCCGGTCCATGAACGGCACCAGGCCCGAGGTCGACACGGTGACGCGCCGCTTGGACAGGCCAAAGCCGAAGTCGTCCTGGAGGATGCTGATCGCGGTCAGTACCTGCGCATAGTTGGCCAGCGGCTCGCCCATGCCCATGAACACGACGTTGGAAATGACGCGCTCGTTCTGGAAGTCGCCGCCGAGTGTCTTGGCGGCAAACCACACCTGGGCAACGATTTCGGCCGCCGTCAGATTGCGATTGAGCCCCTGCTGCGCGGTCGAGCAGAACGAGCAGTCCATCGCGCAGCCGACCTGGCTGCTGATGCACAGCGTGCCGCGGTAGCGCCCTTCGGTGCTGGTCGACGGGCCAGGCTCGCGTGTGGCCCGGTCCGTCGATGGCAGGCTGGCGACATCGCCCGGCCCGCCGCCGGCGCTGCGCTCGGCGCGCTTGGCGGCCGATCGTTCAAGGCGAGCTTCAAAGTCGCCTTCGGGAATGAATACGGTCTCGATGGCATTGCCGCCGTCGAGTTTGAGCACCCACTTGCGGGTGCCGTCGGTGGATACCTGCTCGGCGAGCAGTTCCGGGTGAAAGATGTCGAACGTGGCCTTCAAGCGTGTCCGAAGGTCCTTGCCGACATTGCTCATCGCGTCGAAGTCGTCGACGCCGCGCCGGTAGATCCAGCCCATGATCTGGTCGGCGCGATACGCGGCTTCGCCCATATCGGCGAACAGCGCGCGCATCTGGGCGCGGTCGAGGCCGAACAGGTTGACCTTCGCCCCTGCGGCAGCCGGACGGGCCGCAGCAGGCTGCGGCGACGTCGGCTCGGGGGCTTCGGGGGTCAGATCCTGCACGGCCTCATCCTGGCTACTTCAGCGGGTGCGCGGCGACAGTTCGGTGGCGCGGAAGAAGTACGCGATCTCGACGGCGGCGTTCTCGGCGCTGTCGGAACCGTGCACGGCGTTCTCGTCGATCGAGTCCGCGAAGTCCGCACGGATCGTGCCCGGAGCGGCCTTCTTCGGGTCGGTGGCGCCCATGATGTCGCGATGCTTGGCGATCGCGTCTTCGCCTTCGAGCACCTGGATCACCACCGGGCCGCTGATCATGAACGACACCAGGTCCTTGAAGAACGGACGGTGCGAGTGGACGGCGTAGAAGCCGCCGGCTTCCTTTTCCGTCAGGTGGGTCATGCGCGAAGCGACGATCTTCAGGCCGGCCTGCTCGAAGCGCGTGTAGATCTGGCCGATCACGTTCTTGGAAACGGCGTCCGGCTTGATGATGGAAAGGGTGCGTTCGACAGCCATCGGATAATCCTATTGAGTTGAGCGGGTGTACTGCCCGGGAGCCCCGGGCGAAAGAGGAACAGCGCTGCGGAGCTGCCAAACGGCAGCCGCGACGCCAGAACAGCCCTCCATTTTAGTCGCCTGGGGGCTTGCGCGGCAATCGGGACCGTGTCAGGCAGGACGGGTCTGCGGCCGGCCGTAAGCCAGCGCCAGCATCGCGGCACCCGCCAGCAGCATCGGAATGCACAGCACCTGCCCCATCGTCAGCCAACCGAAGGCCAGATAACCGAGCTGCGTGTCCGGCGTGCGGACAAATTCGACAGCCCACCGGAAGCTGCCGTATAGCACCAGAAACAGGCCGGAGACGGCCATCGGCGGGCGCGGCTTGCGTGAAAACCACAGCAGCAAGCCCAGCATCACGGCGCCTTCGAGCAGCGCTTCGTAGAGCATCGACGGGTGCCGCGGCAGGCGCTGCGGATCGGTCGGAAACACCATCGCCCACGGCAGGTCGGTCGGCGCACCCCACAGCTCGGCGTTGATGAAGTTGCCGATGCGGCCGGTCAGCAAGCCCACCGGCACGACCGGCGCAATAAAGTCCGCGACCTGGAAAAACGTCAGCCCCCGGCTGCGCGCGTACCAGGCCATCGCCACCAGCACGCCGATCAGGCCGCCGTGGAACGACATGCCGCCTTCCCAGATGCGGAAGATCACCAACGGATCGCTGAGGATCACCAGATGCCCGGCGGCGTCGACGTTGTAGAAGAACGTGTACCCGATGCGCCCACCGAGGATCACGCCGAGCACGATGAAGAACAGCAGGTCGGACAGCGCTTGCGGCGAAAACGGCGAGAACGGCCGCCGGCCCCGCCGCAGCGCCAGGTAATAGCCACCCCAGAAGCCGATCAGGTACATCAGCCCGTACCAATGCACCTTGATCGGGCCGAGCGAAACGGCGATCGGGTCGATCTGCGGGTACTGCATCATCGGGACGCTCCTGGTTCGGCCGTCGGCGGCGCGGCGGTAGGCATTGTAGAAGCGCCGCGATGACCGGCGCGCTTCGGCCGAAAGCCGCTCAGCTCAGGCGGCAGACGAACGACTTCAGGTAGCGCGTTTCCGGAATCGCCGGGTGAACCGGGTGGTCGGGCGACTGGCCGCCCTGCTCCAGAATCTGCAGACGACGTCCGGCCGCACGCGACTCGCGCAGCAGGATGCGCTGCAGTTCGCTGGCGTCCATATGGAACGAGCACGAGCAGGCAATCAGGATGCCGTTGGGCGCCAGCAACTGGATCGCCTGACGATTCAGCGCCGCGTAGTGCTCGGTGCCGGCGTCGGTATCGCGCTTGCGCTTGATCAAGGCCGGCGGGTCGACGATGACCAAGTCGTAGAGCCGGCCTTCGCCGCGCAGCCGCTTGAGCACGTCGAGCGCTTCGCCCTGGTGAACGTCGAGCGCGGCCCCGTTGATCTCGGCATTGACCAGCGCCGAATCCAGCGCCAGCTTGGAGCTGTCGACGCAGGCAATGCTGGTGGCGCCGAACCGGGCCGCGCGTACCGCCCAGCCACCGACGTAGCTGAACACGTCGAGCACGCGGGCATCGCGGGCATAGGGCGCCATCCGGTCACGGTTGGCGTGCTGGTCGTAGAACCAGCCGGTCTTCTGGCCGCCACGGATCGGCGCCTTGAACGACACGCCAGACTCGATCACGTCGACCACTTCCGGCACATCGCCGATGACTTCTTCGTACATCGACAGCCCTTCCAGCTCGCGCGACGCGGTGTCGTTACGCAGCAAGATGCCGCGCGGCTTGAGCACGCGCTGCAGCGCTTCGAGCACCAGCGGCTTGAGCTGTTCCATGCCGGCCGTGGTCATCTGCACGACCAGCACGTCGTCGTAGCGGTCCACGACCAGGCCCGGCAAGCCGTCGCTGTCGCCGAACACCAGCCGGTAGTGCGGCGTCGGGTACAAGCGCTTGCGCAGGTCCAGCGCCGACACCAGGCGCCGCTGGAACCAGTTGGTATCGATCGTGGCGTCAGCCTTGCCGGTCAGCAGGCGGCCGCACAGCAGCGCAGTCGGGTTGATGTAACCCACACCCAGAATCTTGCCGCGCGTGTCAGAAAAGCGGCACAGCGTGCCGGCAGCGACGGCCTTGATCGGCGTCGCTTCGGTGTCGATTTCGTTGGAATAGATCCACAGGTGACCGGCACGCAGGCGGCGGTCTTCGTTCTTCTTCAGTTTGACGGTCAGCATGGGGCAGCCTGTGTAAAGCGCGCGGTGGAGCCGGGGTGCCGGGCACCGCGCTGCGGCTCAGACGTCTTCGCTGCGGCCATGCGGCGCGGCTACGGGCGGTCTGCGGGGGTCCGGCAGTCTAGCACGCGCCCCCGGCGCCCCTTCCCGACCGGGCTTGCGGCCCTCAGCCGAAGTCGTAGTGGAACTCGTCCTTGAAACGCTCGCGGAAGCCCTCCGGCGTGAACCGGTGGTTCTGCGGACCGAGCCGCTCGATCTTGATCGCGCCCATCAGCGAGGCGATGCGGCCGGTGGTTTCCCAGTCCATGCCCTTCGACAAGCCGTACAGCACGCCACCGCGGTAGGCGTCGCCGCAGCCGGTCGGGTCGGCCAGCGATTCGGCCTTGGCGCAGGGAATCTCGAACAGCTTGCCCTTGGCGTAGATTTCCGAGCCCTTGCCACCGCGCGTGACGATCAACGCCTCGACGCGCTCGCCGATCTGCTTCAGCGTCAGCCCGGTCCTGGCGATGATCATCTCGGCTTCGTAATCGTTGACGGCCACATAGGTCGCCTGGTCGATGAAGGCCTTGAGCTCGTCGCCGCCGAACATCGGCAGTCCCTGGCCCGGATCGAAAATGAACGGAATGCCCGCCTCGGCGAACTGGCGCGCATGCAGCAACATGCCGTCACGGCCGTCCGGCGACACGGTGCCGAGCGTAATGCCGGCCTTGGTCGGCACGTCCTGCTGGTGCGAAAAACTCATCGCGCCCGGGTGGAAGGCGGTGATCTGGTTGTCGTCCAGGTCATTGGTGATGTACGCCTGCGCGGTGTAGGCATCTTCGATCTTCATCAGCATCGACGGATCGACGCCGGTCTTGCCCATCCATGCCGCGTACATGTCGAAGTCCTTGCCAACCGTCGCCATCGGCAGCGCTTTGCCGCCGAGCAGATGCAGGTTGTAGGCGATATTGCCGGCGCAGCCGCCGAACTCGCGGCGCAACTGCGGCACCAGGAAGGACACATTCAGGATGTGCACCTTATCCGGCAGGATTTCGTTCTTGAAGTAGCCGGGGAACACCATGATGGTGTCGTAGGCCATGGAACCGCAGATCAAAACGCTCACGTGGGTCTCGCCTTGGTTGTGGGGCCGCGTTGGCGTGCTTCCGGCATCGGGCGCAAGCGTCGATGGCACGGGCAGGATCGCGCGGCTGGTCATCATATCGCCTGAACCCGTGAGGCCGTGGAAATCGAGGCGATTTCAGTCCGCGGCACGCACTGTGAACAGCTTCACACAGCGCCAACCAACCGTTCCGGAGTGATGCAAGCGGCCCGTCATACTCGGGCGGCTGAGCCTATGGCCCCGCATGGCGATCGGCCTCAGCCAATACTGATCGCATCATTACAAAGGGAAGTGAATGAAAAGCCTGAAAAAGTGGGTACCTGTCGTGCTGGCGTGCAGCGCCATCACGGGCTGTGCGACGATCCTCAATGAGGAAACCCAGCCGGTGAACATCTCCGCGAGCAACGGCAAGCCGATCGAAGGGACGATCGCCGGTACGCCGTTCACCGCCCCCGGCATCGTCAATGTGAAGCGGGCCCAGGACGGCCAGATCGCCAAGGTCAGCACACCGGGGTGCACGCCGGAAACCGCAATACCGGCGTCGGTCGACTCCAAGTTCTTCATCAACATCTTGACCGGCGGCACGTTCGGTTCGACCACCGACATGTCGACCGAGGAAATGTGGAAATACCAGGATGCCGTGACGATCAGTTGCCAGTAATGGCGTCATGCTGCACCCAAAGGAGGCGATCCAATCGCCTCCTTTTTGTTTGGATCGGCGCGCACGCTGCCGGGCTGTTCGCGGTCGCACTGCTGTTGTTCGCCCCCACCACCCATGCCCAGCAGGACATGCCCACACCGGTCGCAGGGTTGGCGACCGATGCCCGCTGGCTGGCGTTGCTGCACAGCGACGGCACCCGATCCGGCCTGACCGGGTCCGGCCTTCTGCTGATCGAGCCGTTCCAGGGTAGTCACGCCGAGCTCGTTGCCACGTGGCAACTGCTGTATGCCGACGACGATGCGTCAAACAGTGAATCGCGTTGTCGTTACCCAGCACGCTACCTGCTGATCGAGGAGGCGATCCACGGCCCGACACCGATCGACCCGTTGGCGCACTGCGCGTCGCTGATCGACTTCATCGAACGCGCGCCGATGGATCGGCTGCAACTGGCATTCGCCGGGGAAAACCTGCTGTCGGCGTCGAGCATGATGGGACACACGATGCTGGTGCTCGAAGGCCGCAATCGCGATGGTGTCGTCGCCTCGCACGCCGTCTCGTTCTTCACCGTCATCGATTCGATCAACCTGCCGCGAGTGATCTTTGAATCGCTGATCACCGGCAAGCCGGGCTACTTCACGCTGACGCCCTATGCGGAAAAGCGCGACCACTACGTCAACGTGGAGGCCCGCAACCTGTGGCGATTGACCCTCGCCGCGTCCGGCGCAGCCCGGCGCCGTCTACAGGCGCATCTGCATGAGCTGAGAACCGCCAAGCTTCGCTACGACTTCGACTCGTTCAATTGCGCCACGCTGACCGCCAACCTGCTTCGCGTGGCCTTCCCCGATACCCGCTTCGATGGTGCGATGTGGACGACACCACTGGACATCATGCAAGCGGCCGCGATGGCGGGCCTGATCGAGTCGATCGACGCGGACCTGGCGCCCGCCTGGGAATATCGGATGCTGCGCCGGCAACGGGCGGATCTCGACCGAACGGCGAAAGCGACCGCCTCGCAGCGACGGCACCTTGAACTCCAGCTCGATGCCAGCGTGGCCGACTATCAAGCATCGACCGGTCAACTCGATGCCGCGCATTGGGCAGCGCGGATGGCGGCCATCCAAGCGCAGCAGCCACCGTCAACCGAGCCGCCTATCCCTGTCGATGCGCGACTGGCGCCGTACAACGCGCCACAGGATTCGCAGTGGCGCGGCGGCGCCGGGTACGACGGCCAGCAGTCGCTGATATCGGTCGGCTTCCTGGCCGCCGGCCACCGGTTGATCGACTCCAGCTCCCACACGTTTGGCGAATACGATCTACGCATCGGCGACATCGACATCGACTGTGCACTCCGCGATAGCCACTGCCGCCTGCAACAGCTGACGATTTACTCCGTTGCCAGCCTGCTGCCCTATGACCGCGTCGTCGGCGGCTCGTCATGGAATCTCGCACTGGGCGCAGAGCCCCAAGTGGACGACGACGGTGCTTGGCGCACCGTTCCGTCGCTCAGCGGCGGCCTGGGTCACTCGCTGATGTTGTCGCGCTCGGTACAGCTGTTCGCACAGGGACGCGGCGGCGTCGGCTATCACCTCGGGCGCGCCTTCCTCTACGGCGGCCCTGTCGTCGGCGGCGTACTGAGCGTCGGCAACAGCGCGAAATTGATTGCCACTTGGCAACGAGACGCCAACCCATTGGGTCAGCACCACCACGTCGATCAGATTCGGATTCAGTCGCTGTACCGACTGAACCGGCTGACCGGCATCGTGCTGGAAGGTCGCATCCTGCCAGGCCGCGGGCACGACGCATCGCGCAGCGTGTTATCGGTCGTCCGTTACTTCTGACGCAGAGCGTCGACCGATTTCACGGCTTGCGGCCGCCGCGCCACGCGCGTTCGAACGGCAGCCGCCAGGCGTGTGGCGCGACCAGTTGGTGGATCGCCTTGGGGCCCCAGGAGCCCGGCTCGTAGAAGCGCACCGGCGGTGGGTTTTCAAGCAGCGGTGCCGACACTTGCCACAGACGCTCGATGCCTTCGGCCGTCGTGAACAGCGTGTGGTCGCCGCGCATCGCGTCGAGAATCAAGCGCTCGTAGGCTTCGAGCACTTCGCCGATCAGGCCGGTGTCGTCCATCGCGAACTGCAGGCTGAGCTTGTCCAGCCGCATGCCGGGGCCGGGCCGTTTGCCGTAGAACGATAGCGATACCTTCGACGCATCGGCCAGATCGAACGTTAGATGGTCCGGTCCTTGGGCGCCGACGCCGGAGCCGGCCGGGAACATGCTCTTGGGCGGCTCGCGAAATGCGATCGAAATGATCCGTTGGCCTTCGGCCAGCCGCTTGCCGGTGCGCAGATAAAACGGCACGCCGGCCCAGCGCCAGTTGTCGATCGAGCACTTGAGCGCGATGAAGGTTTCAGTTTCCGACGCCGGGTCGACGCCTTCTTCGTTTCGATAGCCGGCGTACTGGCCGCGAACGACATGGGCCGGCTCCAGCGGCAGCATGCTGCGGAACACCTTGTTCTTTTCTTCGCTGATCGGCTGCGGTTCGAGCGAGGTTGGCGGCTCCATCGCCATGAAGCCGAGAATCTGAAACAGGTGCGTGACGACCATGTCGCGATAGGCGCCGGTCTGTTCGTAGAACGCGGATCGCTTGCCCAAGCCCAGCGTTTCGGGCACGTCGATCTGCACGTGATCGATGAAGTTGCGGTTCCAGATCGGCTCGAACAAACCGTTGGCGAAGCGGAACGCCAGGATGTTCTGCGCCGGCTCTTTGCCGAGGAAGTGATCGATCCGGAAGATCTGCTGCTCGGTGAAGAAGTCGTGCAGCCGCGTGTTCAGCGACACCGCGCTGGCCAAGTCGGTGCCGAACGGCTTTTCCATGATGATCCGCGACTGCGCCACCAGCCCTGCATCGGCCAGCAGACGCACCGCCGGCAGTGCCGCATTCGGCGGCACGCTCAAGTAATGCAGCAGCCGGCAATCGTCGCCGAGTATCTGACGTGCACGTTCGACTGCCGCGGTCAGAGCCGGCGCGCCCGAGGCCAACGGCACATAGTCGAGACCCGCTGCAAAGCGCTGCCATTCGTCCGCGGTGGGCTTGCGCGTCGAGTGCTCGTCGAGCGCCTGCCGTGCCACGGCGCGGAAGCCATCGGCGTCGAGCGCGTCGAGCGAGACGCCGATGATGCGGCAGCCGGGGATGAACCCGGCGTTGCTCAGATGAAACAGGCCCGGCAACAGCTTGCGCGCAGCCAGGTCACCCGTAGCGCCGAACAGCACGACCAACTGCGGGTGACGCGGCCCGACGCCCGGCGGAATCTTCGACATTGCGCAGTCCTCGTCAGCGACGCTTGGTGGACCTGCGACGCAAAAGCAGCGCCAGATCAGCGCGCCGGCTGGTAGCGGATGTCGAGCTGCCTTGCGGCGCGCACGTCGTCGAGACGCCGCACCGGCATCGTGTACGGCGCGCCCTTGACGTAGGCGATGTCGCGCTTGGCCTCGGCCCAGATCGCCACCAGCGCGTCGACGAACAAGTCGAGCGTGGCCTTGTCCTCGGTTTCGGTCGGCTCGATCAGCAGGCATTCCGGCACCAGCAGCGGGAAGTACACGGTCGGCGCGTGGAAGCCGTAGTCGAGCAAGCGCTTGGCGATGTCGGTGGCCGTCAGATCGAGCTGCTGCTTCTGCCGCTTGAGCGTGACGATGAATTCGTGGCTCGCGCGGCGACCGGGGAATGCCAGGTCGAAACCCTGCGCACGCAGCCGCGCCTGCAGGTAGTTGGCGTTGAGCGTGGCGTATTCAGCAACGCGGCGCATGCCGTCGCGGCCGAGCATCCGCGCATAGACGTAGGCGCGCAGCAGCACGCCGGCGTTGCCCATGAACGTCGACAAGCGGCCGATCGACTGCGGCAAATCGGCTTCGTCGAGCCAGCGGAAGTGGTCGCCGTCCTTGCCGACGATCGGGATCGGCATGAACGGCAGCAGGCGCTGCGACACGCCGACCGCACCGGCACCCGGACCGCCACCGCCATGCGGCGTGCTGAAGGTCTTGTGCAGGTTCATGTGGATCACGTCGAAGCCCATGTCGCCGGGACGCACCTGACCGAGAATCGCGTTGAGGTTGGCGCCGTCGTAGTACAGCAGACCGCCCGCATCATGGACGATGCCGGCGATCTGCTTGATGCGGCGCTCGAACACGCCCAGCGTGCTCGGATTGGTCAGCATGATGCCGGCCGTCTGCGGACCGACCGCCGCACGCAGCGCTTCGATGTCGACATCACCTTCGGCGTCCGTCGGAATCTCGCGTGCGGTATAGCCCATCATCGTCGCGGTCGCCGGATTGGTGCCGTGCGCCGCGTCGGGCACCAGGATCTCGGTGCGGGCGCTGTCGCCGCGCGCGCGGTGGTAGGCGCGGATCATCGCCACACCAGCGAATTCGCCTTGCGCGCCGGCCATCGGCGTCAGGCTGACGCCGGCCATGCCGGTGACGTCTTTCAGAATCTCCTGCAGGTCGTACATGCAGGCCAGGAATCCCTGGCTGTGCGACATCGGCGCCAGCGGATGTCGCTGCAGAAACTCGGGCAGCATTGCCAGCGTGTTACAGGCACGCGGGTTGTACTTCATCGTGCACGAGCCCAGCGGGTAGAAGTGCGTGTCGATCGAGAAGTTGCGCTTGCTCAGCCGCGTGTAATGACGCACGGCTTGCAGCTCGGATACTTCGGGCATCGCCGGCGCCGCCTTGCGCCGCAGCGATTCGGGAATCGCGCTCAGCTGCTGTGCGGCAGCCGGGCGCTGGGCATGCGCCGCGCGGCCGGGCGAGGAGCGTTCGAAGATCAGGGGTTCGGACATGTCGGGTTCCTTAGGCGGCAGCGGCCAGCACGGTGGCCAGCGCATCGCGGTAATGGCGCAGATCGGCCGGGGTCTTGGTTTCGGTGACGCAGATCAGCAATGCGTGACCCAGCTCCGGATAATCGGCCGACAGATCAAAGCCGCCGAGCACGCCATGCGCGCTTGCCAGCGCAGCGAGTACCGGCGCCACCGGCTGCGGCAGGCGGATCACGGCCTCATGAAAGCCGGGCGACGCGAATACACGCTCGACGCCGGGAATCTCGCACAGCATCGCCGTCAGCTCGGCGGTGCCGTTGAGGCTCGCCGATGCCACGCGCGCCAGACCTTCGGCGCCGAGCAGCGACATGTGGATCGTCGCGGCAGTGACCAGCAAGCCCTGGTTGGTGCAGATGTTCGACGTGGCCTTGCTGCGACGGATGTGCTGCTCGCGCGCCTGCAGCGTCAGCGTGAAACCCGGCTTGCCATCGAGGTCAACGGTGCGGCCGACGATGCGGCCCGGCATCTGCCGGACGAAAGCCTGACGCGCGGTCAGGAAGCCGAAATACGGGCCGCCCGACGACAGCGGCGCGCCGAGCGGCTGTCCGTCGCCGCAGACGATGTCGACGCCGATGCCGCCGCCGGACGTGCCGCTGCCCCACTCGCCCGGCGGCCGCAGCACGGCCAGTGACACCGGATTGACCACGGCGATGACCATCGCGCCCTTGCTGCGCGCCAGATCGGTCAGCGTGTCGACGTCTTCAAACACGCCGAAGAAGTTCGGCTGCGGAATCACCAGGCAGGTGAAGCTGCCAGCGTCGAGCGCCGACAGCGCAGCGATGTCGGTGCGGCCGTCGGCATCGGCCGGCAGCTCGACGATCTCGATGTTCTGCGCGTCGATCAGCGCGAACAGCACCTTGCGATACAGCGGATGCAGCGTGCGCGGCACGACCACGCGGCGCTTGCCGTCGGCGTGCGCACGCTCGGCCATCAAAACCGCTTCGGCCAGCGCCGACGCGCCGTCGTACATCGACGCGTTCGACACGTCCATGCCGGTCAACGCGGTCATCATGCTCTGGTATTCGTACAGCAGCTGCAGCGTGCCCTGGCTGGCCTCGGCCTGGTACGGCGTATAGGCCGAGTAGTACTCGCCGCGCGTGGTGATTTCCCAGACCGCGGCCGGAATGTGGTGCTCGTAAGCACCGGCGCCAATGAAGCTCAGGCCGTGCCGGTCTTGATGTGCGCGCCCGTGCATCAGCCGCGCCACCTCCATCTCGGTCAGCCGTGGCGGTACATGCTTGAGCTCGCCGCAGCGCAGCTCGGGAGGAATCTCGTCAAACAGCGCATCAAAGCTGCTGGCGCCGATCGTCGACAGCATCTGCGCGACGTCGGTCTCGGTGTGAGGAATGAAGGGCATGGTCAGGTCAGGTAGTGAAGACGCAGCAGGAAGGCGGCACGCAATGCAACCGCCCCTCTCGCGCACACGAGAGGGGCGCGCGGACTCAGGCGGTTTCGAGCACCTTGGCGTAGCCGGCGGCGTCGAGCAGCGCAGCAACGTCGGCGGGGTTGGCGGGCTTGAGCTTCCACATCCAGCCGGCCTGATACGGATCGCTGTTGAGCAGCTCGGGCGTGGACGCCAGCGCCTCGTTGATCGCCGACACTTCGCCGGCCACCGGCGCATAGACGTCCGACGCAGCCTTGACCGACTCGACGACGGCGCAGGCTTCGTTGGCGGCCAGCTTGCGGCCGACCTTGGGCACTTCGACGAACACCAGGTCGCCGAGCGCGCCCTGGGCGTGGTCGGTGATGCCGATCGTCAGCGTGCCGTCGGCTTCGACGCGCACCCATTCGTGCGACGCCACGTATTTCAGCTCAGCGGGGATGTTGCTCATGCAATGTCTCTCCAGATTCGGACGTTGGGCCAACGGCCCATAAAAGGTGAAAGATTCGATGTCAGGCGGTGCGGCGCCTGCGGCGTCGAGCGGCGCTGACCAAGGCAGCCGCTACACCAAGACTTTGCCATGCCGCACGAACGGCGGCTTGACCAGGCGCGCCGCGACCCACTGGCCGCGGATCTCGACTTCGCAGGCGCCGCTGTAATCGGAGGCAACGCGCGCCATCGCGATCGACTGCTTCATCGTCGGCGCAAAGCCGCCGCTGGTGGTCTCGCCTACGGCGCCGTTGGCAAAGCGCACTGGCATGTGCGCGCGGATCACGCCGCGCCCTTCCAGCACCAGGCCGACCAGCGTCTGCGGGCTGTTGCCGCGCAAGGGCTCGATCGCCCGGCGGCCGATGAAGTCGCGGTCGTCCGGCGTCCAGGCGACGGTCCAGCCCAGGCCCGACTCCAGCGGGTGCCGCGATTCGTCCATGTCTTGGCCGTACAGATTCATGCCGGCCTCCAGCCGCAGCGTGTCGCGCGCGCCCAGGCCGCAGGGCTTGACGCCATCGGCCAGCAGGCTGCCCCACAGGGACACCAGCTCGGCATGCGGCAGGATCAGCTCGAAGCCGTCTTCGCCGGTGTAGCCGGTGCGGCCGACGAACACGTCGCCGCTCCACGCTGCCTGGAATGCGATCAGCTGCAGCGCCGCTTCGGCCAGCGCGGCCGGCAGATGCCGGGCGACGGCGGTACGCGCCTGTGGCCCTTGCACCGCGAGAATGCCCAGGTCGCTGCGGTAGCGGACCGTCACGCCGTAGGCCGCGGCCTGGGCGCTGATCCAGGCAATGTCCTTGTCGGTGGTGCCGGCGTTGACGACGAGCCGGAACGCCTCGTCGCTGATGTAGTACGCGATCAGGTCGTCGAGGATGCCGCCGTCGTCGCGCAGCATGCAGCTGTACAGCGCCTTGCCGGGCAGCTTGAGCTTGCCGACGTCGTTGGCCAGCAGATGCCGCAGGAATTCGCGGCAGCGGGCGCCTTGCAGGTCGAGCGCCGACATATGGGCGACGTCGAACATGCCGGCCGCGCTGCGGACCGCATGATGCTCGTCGAGCTGGGACTGGTACTGGATCGGCATGTCCCAGCCGGCGAAATCGACCAGGCGGGCGCCGAGGCGCAGGTGTTCGGCGTGCAGCGCGGTGTGCTTGAGCGTCATGCGGGTGAACTCGGTACCTAGGACGTTGCAGGGCACGGCGGGCGCCCCGGCTGCCCGGGACCCACTGCGTTCGCCCTGTCTGTCCACCCGAACGCGAGGTTCGGACCTGAGAGTTCCAGCGGTCGTGACGACCGCCTTGCCCCATCGGTGGACGCTGCGCCCTACGGGCAGCGTCGCTCTCCAGAGTCGGCAGACCACGCAATCCTTGGTGCCTGAGCGATTCCGGGCGGATTTGCGCCTTCGGCGCCGCCCATGACAGCTGGACGGTCTCTTTCGCGAGGTCTGTTGCCGGTGGCCAGTCTACCGGACCGGGCTGCGTCCGCAACAGCATCCGGCGATACCGGGCACCGCCTTTGTTGCATCCGTGTTGCCACTGCCGGGCAGGCGGCAAGGCCAATGGCAGCGCCGGAACGCGTGTACACACTCGCCGCCTCGTTATTGTTCTCAACCTCTGGTCAACACCATGCCCGCTTACAAAGCCCCATTGCGCGACATGCGCTTCCTGTTGAACGAAGTGTTCGACTACCCGGCGCACTACGCTTCGATCCCGAACGGCAAAGACGCCGACCCGGAAACGGTCAGCGCGATCCTCGACGAATGCGCCAAGTACTGCGAAGAAGTGCTGTCGCCGATCAACCTCTCCGGTGACGTCGAAGGCTGCAAGTTCGAAAACGGCAAAGTGACCACGCCGGCCGGTTTCAAGGACGCCTACGACCAGTTCGTCGCTGGCGGCTGGCAGGGCTTGTCGCACCCGACCGAATACGGCGGCCAGGGCATGCCGATGTCGATGGGCCTGTTCAAGACCGAAATGGTCGGCACCGCCAACTGGTCGTTCGCGATGTACCCCGGCCTGTCGCTGGGCGCGATGAACACGATCATGCAGCACGCGTCCGAAGCGCTGAAGAACACCTACATGCCGCCGCTGACCGAAGGTCGCTGGTCGGGCACGATGTGCTTGACCGAGCCGCACTGCGGCACCGACCTGGGTCAGGTTAAGACCAAGGCGGAAGACAACGGCGACGGCACTTACAGCGTGACCGGCACCAAGATCTTCATCTCCGCCGGCGAACACGACCTGGCCGAGAACATCGTCCACATCGTGCTGGCCCGTCTGCCCGGCGCACCGGCCGGAACGCGCGGCATCTCGCTGTTCATCATCCCCAAGCATCTGCCGGCGGCCGATGGCTCGGTCGGCCCGTTCAACAACGTGGTCTGCAGCTCCATCGAACACAAGATGGGCATCAAGGCCTCGGCCACCTGCGTGATCAACTTCGAAGGCGCCAAGGCCTGGCTGATCGCCGAGCCAAACAAGGGTCTGGAAGCGATGTTCACGTTCATGAACACCGCCCGCATCGGCACCGCGATCCAGGGCATCTGCCACGCCGAACTGTCGTACCAGGGCGCGCTGCGCTACGCCAAGGACCGTCGCTCGATGCGCGCCGTGTCGGGCAAGAAGGAACCCGACAAGGTGGCCGACGCGCTGATCCATCACGCTGACGTGCGCCGCATGCTGCTGACGCAGCGCGCGATCGCCGAAGGCGGCCGCGCGATGATCTATCACTGCGCGCAGTTCGCCGACCACATGGTCAACGGCATCCTCGAAAACGATCCGGCCAAGTACAAGAAGTGGGACGACAAGCTCGGCTTCTACACGCCGATCCTGAAGGGCTTCCTGACCGAACTGGGCCTGGAAGCAGCCAATCAGGGCGTGCAGGTGTTCGGCGGCCACGGCTACATCAAGGAACACGGCATGGAGCAGATCGCCCGCGATGCCCGCATCGCGACGATCTACGAAGGCACCACCGGCATCCAGGCGCTCGACCTGCTCGGCCGCAAGGTGTTGATCATGACCCGCGGCGGCGCGGTGCGTGAGTTCACCACGCTGGTCGGCAAGTTCGCGGTCGACAACATGCGCAATCCGAAGATGCGCAGCTTCGCCACCACGCTGGCCAAGTACGCGGCCGAGTGGAACCTGCTGACGATGCGCATCATGCTGATGGCGCGCAAGGACCGCGACGTGGTCAGCGCGGCTTGCAACCACTTCCTGATGTACTCGGGCTACGTGATGATGGCGTACTTCTGGGCGCTGCAGGCCTCGGTTGCCAGCGAGAAGCTGGCCAAGGGCGGCAGCGAATCCGAAGAGTTCTACAAGGCCAAGATCGCGACCGCGCGCTTCTACTTCGACCACCTGCTGCCGCGCGCCAAGGGCCACGCGACGTCGATGGTCAAGCCGAGCAAGTCGATCATGAAGATGCCGATCGAAAGCTTCGTGTTCGAATAAGCAGCGCCGGCTGTGCAAAGCCCCCGGTCGCGAAAGCGACCGGGGGCTTTTTCATGGGCGCTGGCGTGCGCCTTGGGAGCGATGCGGCGCGGCGCGCGCCGAGACGTCAGGCCAGCGCGCGCTGGATCAGCAGGCGCTTGGCCGGCGCAACGCGGTCGAGCAGCGCCAAGCCGTTGTCGAGCACGCGCGGCAACAGCGCCACCGGCGTGCGGAACGCGCGGTCGAGTGCATCGGTCAGCGCGATCATCTCGATGTTGGCGGCCTTGCGCGCGCGCTCGTAGCGACGCAGCACGCGCAGGCCACTCCAATCGCGGCGCTCATCGCGCGCTTGGGTCAGCGTCGTCAGCAGTTGCTCGACATCGCCGAGCCCCAGGTTGACGCCCTGCCCGGCCAGCGGATGGATCACGTGCGCGCTGTCGCCGATCAGCACCAGGCGCTCGCGTACGTACTGTTCGGCGTGCATCAGCCGCAGCGGGAACAGCAAACGTGGCGTCGAGGCGCTGATTGCGCCGGCTTCGAACTGGATCGCAGAGGCCAGAGCCTGATGGAAGTCATCGTCCGGCAGCGCGCACATTGCTTGCGCCTCATCGGCCGGCAGCGACCACACCACGGATCGCCGGCCGTCGGCCAGCGGCAGCAAGGCCAGCGGCCCGCCCGGCAGGAAGCGCTGCAGCGCGACACCGCGATGCGGCTCGCTGCATTCAACATGCGTGACCACGGCCTGCTGCCCGTAATCGCGGCTGTGCAGCACGATGCCGGCGCGTTCGCGCAGCGGCGACTGCGCGCCTTCGGCGGCGATCACCAGCGAGGCGTGCAGCGTCTGGCCGCCTTCGAGTTGCAGGCGGGCGGCGTCAGACCCGTATTCGGCAGCGAGCACCCGCGCCTGCGTCATCGGCACACGGGCCGGTAGTGCCGCCCACAAGGCACCGAGCAACTGCGACTGCTCAGCGATCCAGCCCAGTTGCACGCGGCCGACATCGGCAGCCGAAAAGCGCAGCGCGCGCTCAGGCGCCGATTCCCAGACCTGCATGCCGTCATAGGCGCACAGCCGAGGCACCGGCCAGACGCCGAGCCGCTGCATCAAGCTCGCCGACGACGGTGCGATTGCATACACGCGCGGATCGACCGGCTCGGGTGCCGGGGGCGGCGCGGCACCGGCTTCGAGCAAACGCACGTCGAAGCCCGCCTGACTCAAACCCAGCGCGACAGCCGCGCCGACGATGCCGCCGCCGACGATCGCGATATCGCAGCGGTCAGCCATGACGGCGTGCCAACGTCGGCGCGGCACTGCCGTAGCCGAGGTTCTGCTGCATGACCGCGTGCTTGGCCGGCGGTGTCAGGTCCAGCGCCAGCAAACCCAGATGACGCAAGCCGCGCAAGCCGGGTATCGAATTGGAAAACAGCCGCACCAGGCCATCGGTGAATCCAGCAACGCGCGCACGATCGGACGCGCGGCGCGCCTCGTAATCAGCCAAGCGCGCCGAAGCACCGCAATCGCCCGGCTCCGCGAGCACGTCGGCCAACGTGGCGACGTCACGCAAGCCGAGGTTGAAGCCCTGCGCGGCCACCGGGTGCAGCGACTGCGCGGCGTTGCCGAGAAACAGCACGCGCGGTGACGCCAGGCGTTCGCTGAGCACGCGCTCCAGCGGCCAGGCATTGCGACGCCCAAGCGCAGTAAAGCGGCCAAGCCGCTCGCCGAATGCGTCGTGTGCCGCGGCCAGAAACGCCGCGTCGTCCAGCGCCAGGTAATGCGCCGCATCGGCGGCGCCGACGGTCCACACCAGCGAGCAGGCGTGGCCATCGGCATCATCCGGCTTGGGCAGGATCGCCAGCGGACCGGACGGCAGGAAGCGCTCGTAGGCGACACCCGCTGCCGAGCGCTGTGTGCGCACGGCAGTGACGATCGCCGTCTGCTGGTAGTCGCGCGACGCACTGCCGATGCCGAGCAGATCGCGCACCGTCGATCGCGCGCCATCGGCCGCGATCACCAGCTGCGCACGCAAGGTCCGCTCGCCCGCATCGGTGTCGATGCCCAGATGCACCGAGTCGCCGGCCGGCTGCAGCGAACGCAGCCGCGCGGGGCGCAGCAGTTGCGCCGTGGTCTGCATCGCAGCGTCGGTGAACTGCTCACCGAGCACGCGGATCGGCACGTTGTAGCCCAGAGCCGGCAAGCCCGCCTGTTCAGCGGTAAAGCGCGCCACGCCAAAGCGACCGCGCTCGGAAATGTGCGTCGAGGTGATCGGCACCACGAACGGCGCGATCCGGTCCCACAAACCGAGATTGGCGACGATCTGCTGCGAAGCCGCGTTAAGCGCGATGCAGCGTTCGTCCCAGTGAGCGGCAGCGGCCGGCGGGGGTGCGGATTCGACCTGCAACACGCGCAGATTTAGCGGTGCCAGCGCCACCGCGAGACTGGCGCCGACCAAGCCGCCACCGACGATGGCGACATCGACGACGTCGGCATCGACCGCGCTCATGCGGCGGCGATCAGCGATTCGATAGCGGCCACGTCCTTGGGCACGCCGCCGGTCAACACTTCGGGGCCGGCAGCGGTGACCAGCACATCGTCCTCGATGCGGATACCGATGCCCCAATACGATTCGTCGACGCCGGGCGTGCCGGGCGCGATGTACAGGCCGGGCTCGACCGTCATCACCATGCCGGCCTCGAACTTGCGGTACTTGCCGCCGAGCTTGTAACGGCCGACATCGTGCACGTCCATGCCCAGCCAGTGGCCGGTGCCGTGCATGTAGAACTGGCGGTATTGCTGCTGCTCGATCAGCGCATCGACCTTGCCCTTGAGCAGGCCCAGATCGACCAGGCCTTGGGTCAGGATGCGCACCGCGGTTTCATGCGGTTTGCCGACCGACGCGCCGACCTTGAGCGTCTTGATCGCCGCCTTGTTGGCGGCGAGCACGACTTCGTAGACCGCCTTCTGCGCGCCATTGAAGCGGCCGTTGACCGGGAACGTGCGCGTGATGTCGGCCGTGTAACCCTGCAGCTCGCCACCGGCGTCGATCAGCAGCAGATCGCCGTCGCGCAGCGGCTGGTTGTTCTCGGTGTAATGCAGGATGCAGGCGTTGTCGCCGCCGCCGACGATGCTGCCGTAGCCGGGCTGCATGTTCTCGCGCTCGAACTCGCACTGAATCTCGGCCATCACCTGCCATTCGTTGACGCCGGGTCGCGCCATCTGCATTGCCTTGCAGTGCGCACGCGCCGACACGGCAGCGGCTTTCTTCAACAGCGCGATTTCGGCGCGGCTCTTGATCAGCCGCATCTCGTGCAGCGTGGTTTCCAGCGCCACGAATGTGGTCGGTGCCGCGGCACCGCGCCGCGATACCTCGCGCAGATAACGGACGATGCCGGTGATCTTCGGGTCCAGCTCGGGAAACTCGCCCAGCGTGTAATGCACGGCCTCGCGGCCCATCAGCAGCTTGGGCAGCTCGGTGTCGAGCTGGTCGAGGTTGAACGCCTGATCGGCGCCGTACTGAGCCACCGCACCTTCGGGCCCGGCGCGGCGGCCGTGCCAGATTTCGCTGTCCTTGTCGCGCGGCCGCACAAACAGCACAAACTCGCCGCCCTTGCGACCCGGCACCAGCACTGCGATCGCCTCGGGCTCGGGGAAGCCGGTCAGGTACTGGAAGTCGCTGTTCTGCCGGAAGCGGTAGTGCGTGTCGCGGGCGCGCACCACTTCGTGCGACGCGGGAATGATCGCCACCGCATCGCCGCCGATGCGACGCATCAGTTCCTTGCGGCGACGGCTGTGTTCGCGGGCGTCTTGCGTGCTCAGGGTCATGTCGTCGCGGCCTGCGGGCTAGTGCAGCGTCGGCTGCCCGTCATCGGGCGCCGGGCGGTGGGTCTGCGGATTGAGTTCGAGGAATACGAGCTGGGCGCCAACGCGGATGTATTCGATCAGCTCGGCGTAGGCCGATTCTTCGATGTCTTCGTTGTCGCCAGCGTCGATGCCGGCCTGGGTGAACTGCGCCAAGTCCTGGATGATTTCGCGCAGTTCTTCGGAGCAGGTGCTCAGGTCGATCTTGCGGCGGCTCGACAAGCCGTACAGAAAGCCCTGGCACCACATCGTCAGCGCGTAGACGCGTGCGTCGAGCGGGATCTCGTCGCCGGGCAGCAGCGGCGCAAACACCATCTGCGACGAGTTCAGCGCCTTGACCGTCTGCGTGCCGAGCAGCTGCAGCAGCGCTTCGGCATCGGCGTCGGGTTGGTACTCCTCGACGTCGGCGTCGATCAGGTCGACCGCGTTGAACGTGGCGGCGTCCTGGACGCACAGCGCGCCGCACAGCGTGCCGTGGAACTCGGAGGCCTCTTCGGCGCTGCCGAGCCGTTCCAGCGCATGGGCCAGATCGGCATAGGGGATTTTGTTTTCCATCGGCCGATTATAGGCCCAGGGCGCCGCACCACGGCCGCCCGTGCCGCAGGCGGCCCGTATAATCGGGCGATGAGCTCGAACTTCGTCGCCTCGCTGCGTTCGGCAGCCCCGTATGTGCACGCGCACAACCAGCGCGTGTTCGTGCTGGCGTTCGGCGGCGAGGCCGCCGACCTACCCGACTTCGACAAGCTGATCTATGACCTGGCGCTGTTGCAGAGCCTGGGCGTCAAGCTGGTGCTGGTCCATGGGGCGCGGCCGCAGATCGACCGCGCACTGCGGCAGGCCGGCCAGGTGCCGCGCGTCGAGCAAGGCTTGCGCGTCACCGATCGCGCGGCGCTGCAATGCGTCAAGGCGGCCGTCGGCGCGCTGCGGATGGAGATCGAAGCCAAGCTGTCGACGTCGCTGGCCAGCACGCCGATGGGCGGCGCGCGCATCCGCGTCGCCGGCGGTAACTGGGTGCTGGCGCAACCGGTGGGCGTGCGCGGTGGTGTCGACTTCCAGCACACCGGCGAGATCCGCCGGGTCGATGCGGACGCGATCCGGCGCGAGCTCGACGCCGACCGGATCGCGCTGGTGTCACCGGTGGGTTACTCGCCGACCGGCGAAATCTTCAACCTGCGCTCCGAATATCTGGCCACGGCGGTCGCCACCGCGATCGGCGCCGACAAGCTGATCTTCATCACCAGCAGCGATCCCGACGGCTGGAAGCTGGCCGACGACACCGGCGACGCCGGACAGCTGTCACTGGCCGATGCCGAGCGCCTGTTGGCCGAAGCGCGGGTCGACGCCGCCGACCGTGGCTATCTGGAAGCGGCACTGGCCGCGGCCCGCAGCGGCGTGCGCCGCGTCCACTTGCTGGGCGCACAAACCGACGGCGCGCTACTGCGCGAGCTGTACACACGCGACGGCGTCGGCCTGATGCTGTACGCCGATGCCGGCTACGACGAAGCCGTGCGCGCGGCGACCATCGACGACGTCGGCGGGCTGCTGGCGCTGATCAAGCCGCTGGAGGCGGCTGGCGTTCTGGTGCCGCGCTCGCGCGAGCAGCTGGAGCTGGAGATCGGCCAGTTCTTCGTCATGGCCCGCGACGGCATGGTGATCGCCTGCGCGGCGCTGATCACGTTCCCCGACAGCCGCATGGGCGAGTTCGCCTGCGTTGCCGTGCACGCCGACTACCAGGGCAGCGGGCGCGCGGCGACGCTGCTCGCCTATGCCGAGGCCCAGGCGCTCAAGCTCGGCCTGAGCTCGCTGTTTGCGCTGACCACCCACACGCCGCACTGGTTCGTCGAACACGGCTTCGTCGCCGGCGCGGTCGAAGACCTCCCCGACGAGCGTCAGCGCTTCTACAACTGGCAGCGCAATTCGCTGGTCCTGATCAAGCCGCTGTGAGGCGGCGCCCACGGTGACGGCATGACCCAAGCCCAAGACGATTTGATGCAGCGCTCGCTGGCCTGCATCTGGCACCCGTGCACGCAGATGAAGGACCACGAGTGGCTGCCGATGGTGCCGATCGCGTCGGCCGAAGGCGTCTGGCTGACCGACACCAGCGGCAAGCGCTATCTCGACGGCATCAGCTCGTGGTGGACCAATATTTTGGGTCACCGTCATCCGGTGATCATGGCGCGGATCAAGCAGCAGCTCGACACGCTCGACCATGTGATCTTTGCCGGCTTCACCCACGAGCCGGCCGTGCAGTTGGCCGAAAAGCTGTGCGAGCTGACGCAGCTCGACCGCTGCTTCTTTGCCGACAACGGCAGCGCCGCCGTCGAAGTGGCGCTGAAGATGAGCGCCCACTATTGGCGCAACGTCGGCCAACCGGCCAAGACCGGCTTCATCGCGCTGACCAACAGCTATCACGGCGAGACGCTCGGCGCGCTGGCGGTCGGCGACAACGCGCTGTATCGCGAGGCTTATGCGCCCATGCTGATGCAGCCGCGCTTCGTCACGTCGCCGGACTGCTTCGAACGCGCGCCCGGCACCAGCTGGGAGGACCATTCGCGGCGCGCGTTCGCGCATATGGAAATGGCGCTCGAACAGCATGCCGCGACCACGGCGGCGGTCATCGTCGAACCGCTGGTGCAATGCGCCGGCGGCATGCGCATGTATCACCCGGTTTATCTGACGATGCTGCGCGAGGCTTGCAACCGCCACGGCGTGCATCTGATCGTCGACGAGATCGCCACCGGCTTCGGCCGCACCGGCATGCTGTGGGCCAGCGACTGGGCCAAGGTTGATCGTGAAAGTGCCGAGCCGATCCGCGGTGATTTCATGTGCCTGTCCAAGGGACTGACCGGCGGCACGATGGCGTTGGCCGCCGTGATGACGACGAACACCGTGTACCAGGCGTTCTACGACGACTACGCCTCGTACAAGGCCTTTCTGCATTCGCACAGCTACACCGGCAACCCGATCGCCTGCGCGGCGGCACTGGCCACGCTCGACGTGCTGGCCAGCGAAAACTGGATGGCGCGCAACCGCGAAGTCGGCCACCTGATGTGGATGCGCATGTCCGAGTTGCTGAGCCATCCGCATGTGGCCGAAGTGCGCCAGCAGGGCATGATTCTGGCCGTCGAGATGATGAAGAACCCGTCGCGGCGCACGCCGTATCCGGCCAGCGAGCGGCGCGGCTTGCGCGTCTACCAGCACGGCTTGGACAAGGGCGTACTGCTGCGGCCGCTGGGCAACGTCGTCTACCTGATGCCGCCGTACGTGATCGAAAGCAAGGAAGTCGAACTGATGACCCGCACGGCGATCGACGGCATCCATCTGGCCACGCGCGACTGATGGCGACGCGGCTGCATGTCGACGCGGCGCTGGCCGTAGGCCAGACGCTGACCTTGCCGGACGGTGCGTTTCGCCACTGGGTGCAAGTGCTGCGCGCCAAGCCGGGCGATCAGGCGCGGCTGTTCAACGGCCACGACGACTATGAATACCGGGCGACGCTGACCGAAGTCAGCCGTCGCGAGGCCTGCGTGCGGATCGACGCTGTCGACACCGTACAGCGCGAATCACGCTTGTCGCTGATGCTCGCGCAAGCGGTGTCCAAGGGCGACCGGATGGACTACACGCTGCAGAAAGCGGTGGAACTGGGCGTGTCGCGGATCCAGCCGCTGATCAGCGAGCGCAGCGTGGTCAAGCTCGACGCCGAGCGCTGGGACAAGAAGCTCGAACACTGGCAGGGCGTGATCGCGTCGGCCTGCGAACAGTCCGGCCGCGTGCGGCTGCCGACGCTGCTGCCGGTGCAGAAGCTCGGCGCCTGGCTGGCCGAGCCGACGACAGAATCGACGATGCTGAAGCTGACGCTGGCGCCGACCGCATCGGCCGCGCTGCGCGACCTGGCCCCGCCTTCTGCGGCCTGTCTGCTGATCGGCCCCGAAGGCGGGCTCAGCGACGGCGAGATCGCGCACAGCGCGCAAGCCGGGTTTGTCGGGCTGCGCCTCGGACCGCGCGTGCTGCGCACTGAAACGGCCGGCGTCGCCGCACTGGCGGCGATGCAGGCGCTGTGGGGCGATCTGTAGTGATCGGCGCCGCGCTGCGATGCGCGGCTAGTGCAGCATCACGAACACTTGCAGCTCCCCGACCAGGAAGCCGAGCGCGGCGCCGACCGCGATCAAGATCCACTCGTCTTCCTTGAACACCGGCCGCAGCATGTCTTCGAATTCTTCGGACGACAGCGCCTTCAGCTTGGTGATCAGCGTGTTGCGGATATCCATCGCGTCCTCGGCATAGCCGGTGGCGTGCCGCACCGTCTGAGGCAACTCCTTGAGGATCGCATCGGCGATCAGCTGTTTGATCTCGACGTATTTGCGCGACCCGACGGCCATCGCCACGATCGGCTTGGCCATACCGGCCTGCTCGTCGACCGCCTGCTTCACATGGCGCTGGATCACCTCCATCAGCCGGTCCGACAGCGGGCCGCTCAAGATGCCCTCGAGCAGCTTCTGCGGCGTCAGCAGCTGATCGGCAATCAGTGCACCGTATTCCTCGGCGACCTCCTTCTGTCGCGCCAGGAACAAGCCCTGTACCTGCAAGCCGAATACGCGCCGCGGACGCAGCGGCCGGAACAGCAGCTGCAAGGCCAGCCAGTCACTGGTCAGGCCGACGATCAAGCCGAACGCCGGCAGAATCCACGGCTCCTTGAAGAATACCCAGGTGACCATCTGCACCACGCCCAGCGCCAAGCCGAAGTAGAAGCCGGCGGTGCCGAAGAACTTGAATTCCTGGCGGCCCGTGCGCCAGAAGATGCTGTTCAGCAGATGCTTGTCGCGTACCAGATTATTGACGACCATCGCCTTGAGGTCGAACACGTCGTCGATGTTGTCGCGGATCTCTTTCATGATCCGGTCGACGATCTGCGGCACGTCGGCCTTGACGCGCTGGTTAATGCGCTGCTTGATGAACTCGGGCAAGGTCAGCCACAGGCCGGGGCCATAGCGCTCGGCCACGTCCTGAACGATCCGGTCCATCGCCACCATCAGCGGCTTTTCAATCTCGGCAGCCACGCGCAGCGGGTCGAGCCGATTGAACACTTCGGACACCGAGATCAGCCGCGACGTCAGCGTCGTGACCGCCATGCCGGCCATTTTCTCGGCCTTGCGCGGCACGATGCCCTGCCAGCCCAGCCACGGACGGATGCCGATGAACTCGATCGGATGGAACATCATCTGGATCGCGACCACCTTGGTCACATAGCCGATGATCGCGCTCGCCACCGGCAGCGACAGGTACACCATCCAATGCTGACGCAGGTCCGCTCCGATCCCCTGCCAATCGATCCACGCTAGCCAGCTCATAACTCTCCCACTGCGTTTCTATTCTTATAGTGGGGAGATTGTGCCGAGTTTGCGGCGGCGTCACACGCTATCGACGATCAACGACGGGCTTTCGCGGTGCTGGATCGGGGCTCGAAGCGGGGGCCGGGCCCGGCTGCTGCAGATCGCGCAGCAGCGCCACACAGTCATTGTCCTGCCCAAGCCCGAGCTGGATCGTCGGAATCAGCGCCGCCAGCGGCGTCAGCAGCGTGCCGAGCACGACGGCCGCCCCGCCGCGCAGCGCCAATGCGCCGGTGTCGGGCCGAACCCGCGGGTTGCGCAGATCGCCGCTGATCTCGATGGGCGCACCGAGCCGGCCGACATTGAGCCGCTTGGGCTGCGTGCGGATGCGGTAGTCGATCCGTTCGCTGGCGAAGTTCACCGACCCGCTGCCGATCACGTTGGCTTCGGTGGTGTCGGCCAGCAGCGTCCGCGTATCGAGCCGGCCGTGTGTCAGGTCGAAGTCGGCGACCAGACAGCGCAGGTCGGCGCGACGCGGCAAGCCCAGCGCCGAAATCAGCGAATTGCCGAGGTCCAGGCCCGCAAGATGGACCAACAGCGCGCTGATGTCGCCGCCGGCCATGAACAGTTTCAACTCGCCGTTGCCCGCGCCGAGCATCGCGGCCATCGAGTTGCCGACTGTGTCGATCCGCGCACTGCCGCCGACGGTGCCACTACCGCGAAACGCCGACAGCTTGTCGACGATCCGCGAAAAGTCCAGCTGTCGAAAATCGATGTCGGCCGTGGTGCGAATCGGGTCGCGGCGGCCGTCGAGCTCGATATTGGCGACGACACTGCCCTTGCCAACGCCGAGCTTCAGCGGCCGCACGCGGATCAGGCCGTCGTCGATCTGCAGATGGCCTTCGAGCCGGTCCACCGGCGTGATCTGGCTTTCGATCCGGTCGACGCGGTAGTGCACGTCGAGGTCGGCTGCACGAATACGCGGCAACGCGATCGGCTTGTCCGGCAGCAGTTTGCCGCTGGCGGGCCGCGCGCTGTGCTGGGCGCGGGTGTCATCAGGCACGTCGGCCTGCCCCGGCCTGCCGCCGATCAAGCCCGCCAGATCGCGCCAGACGACGCGGTCGGAATGCGCGTCGATCCGCACCTGCCGCCGGCCGCCACGTTCCGGCGCCACGCTGGCTTCGCCGGCGATGTCGCTCTGGCCGTAGCGGCCGGCGATCTCGCGAAACCGGAAGCGGCCGTCGGCATAGTCCAGCCGCCCGGTCAGCTGATACGGCGGTGACGGCGGCAGCGGCACGCCAGTCAGCGGATACAGGTCGGCCAAGTTGTCGCCGTTGAAGTCCAGCCGCAGATCGGCGCCGCCGAAGCGCAGCGGGTCGAGCAGGCTGCCGGCCAGGCGCACCTGAGTGCGGCCATTGCGCAGGCGCAGGTCGACCGGGTACGGCCGCTGCGCATCGCGCAAGCCCAGCACCGACCCGCCGACGAAACGCGCCGTGATCGGCGATCCGGCATAGCGGCCGTCAGCCTCCGCTTCGAACCGGTCTTCGTCCGAGGCCGGCTGGGGCCGGGTCCGGAAGCGCAGATCGAAATCGGCCTTCAGCGCGGGATCGACGAAACGCAGATGGCCATCGCTGACGCGCAAGCGGCCGATGTCGACGGTCAGCGGCTCATCCGGGGGGCCGTTAACGGCCCGGGATGGGTCAGGCGTGAACACCGGCAGACGGTAATTCGAACGGCCGTCGGCGCCGCTGACCAGATCGACATCCGGCCGCTGAATCTCGATCTCGACCACGCGCCAGCGCCGGTTAAACCACGCCCAAGGGTCGACGCGGACCGCGACGTGCTCGACACGCAGCAGATGGCCGTCGGAAGGCCAGTCGGGCGGATTGGCGACCGCCAGTCCGTCGGCGGTCAAGCGTGGATAGCGGCCGAGTTCGACGTCGAAGCGCTGCAGCGTCACGGCGCGTCCCAGCGCGGCCGAGGCCTGACGCTCGACCAGCGGCCGGAACCAGTCCCAGTCCCACAGCAACGCCAGCAGCAATGCCGCCGTAATAACGAGCAGCCACCTAAGGCGGCCGCGATGGCGCGGGCCTACGGTCATGCGATTCACATCGACGGCTCCTGGTGGGGACGCGGGCGCCGCCGTCCGCGGCTCGATTGGCCATCGTCGGCTGCCGTGCTGACGGCAGGCTGAGCGTGGTCAGATGGCGCCGCAAGCGGCACCATCGACGGGCAGCCAGCCGGTTGCGCCATCAGGGACGAAGATGCCGTTCATTGAAATCGGTGCCGACGGATTGGCACGCTGCGCGTGGTCCACGGGTTCGGACGCATACCGTCAGTACCATGACCGCGAATGGGGCGTTCCCTGTCGCGATGAGCGGACGCTGTTCGAGTTTCTGGTGCTCGAAGGCGCACAGGCCGGGCTGTCATGGAGCACAATCCTGGCCAAGCGTGAAGGCTATCGCCTGGCGTTCGCCGATTACGATATCGAGCGGATCGCGTCGTTCACCGATGCCGAGCTCGACGCGCTGATGCATAACCCCGGCATCGTCCGCAATCGCTTGAAGATCGCGTCGGTGCGCCGCAACGCACAGGCGATGCTGGCATTCCGGCAGACGCACGGGTCGTTCTCGCGCTGGCTGTGGGCGCACGTCGACGACACGCCGTTGGTCGGCCATCCGGTCGAACGCGGCGACCTGCCGGCGCGCACCGAACTATCCGACCGGATCAGCCGCTCGCTGATCAAGCTCGGGTTCAAGTTCGTCGGCAGCACGATCATCTATGCCTACCTGCAGGCGATGGGTTTGGTCAACGATCATGTCGTCGGCTGTCACCGTCACGTCCAAGCGGCGCACCGGTGACCGTGTCGACTTACCGTCGCATCACGGCGGTGATGACGTTAAACGGATACCCGTCGCCGTCGGTTTTGTAACAAGCCGCGTCTTGCCTAGCCTTTGAGTGTAGAACAAGGCGATGCCATTCCCGCAACGGCATGCTTCCTGCGAAAGTGTCAGCGTGCAGACGCCCTCACGCCCACAGCGGTTGCCCCGGCAGACGAGCCGGACGATGACGCATCCGCTTGGTGAGCTCGACTCATGCGGTCGCCGTCGCGCGGTGACCGCTGCGGCTGCCACCGCATCACGTTCTTTATGACGACAAGCCTCCATCGTGTGTCCGCTACGCGTCACGACACACCGTTCGTTGGGGAATTTCTACCGTGCAGGCGGTCGAAGGTTTCGCTAGCGCAGGGCTTGCATCCAATTCATGCAAGCGTCGAAGTCATCTCATGAAGATGACCCGGCGATGAGTGATAAGTGGTCTTTCCATCAATGCATCGTTTCAGCAATGTGGAGATACAGTCATGGGTTTGCTGAATAGTTTCCGGGAGCAGTACCTGAAGAACCGCGACGAGGAAATGTCGCTCGAAGAGTACTTGCTGCTGTGCAAAAACGATCCGCTGGCCTATGCCACGCCTGCCGAGCGCATGCTGGCCGCCATCGGTGAGCCCGAGATCATCGACACGCGTAACGACACGCGCCTGTCGCGGCTGTTCTCCAATCGTGTGATCCGGCGCTATCCGGCGTTCCGCGAGTTCTACGGCATGGAGGAAGTGATCGCGCAGGTCGTGGCCTTCTTCAAACACGCCGCGCAGGGACTCGAAGAACGCAAGCAGGTGCTGTACTTGCTCGGTCCGGTCGGCGGCGGCAAATCGTCGATCGCCGAGCGCCTCAAGTCGCTGATGGAGGCCTATCCGATCTATGCGATCAAGGGCTCGCCGATCAACGAATCCCCGCTGGGACTGTTCGTGCCCGACCGCGACGGGGCGATGCTGGAAGCCGAGTACGGCATTCCGCGGCGCGTGCTGTCCGGCATCGCCTCGCCGTGGGCGCTGAAGCGGCTCGAAGAATACGAAGGCGACATCAGTCGCTTCCGTGTCGTGCGACTGCAGCCGTCGGTGCTGCGTCAGTTGGCGATCGCCAAGACCGAGCCCGGCGACGAGAACAACCAGGACATCAGCTCGCTGGTCGGCAAGGTCGACATTCGTAAGCTGGAACTGTTCAGCCAGGACGATCCTGACGCCTATAGCT
Organism: Hydrocarboniphaga daqingensis; assembly: GCF_900129825.1. Taxonomy (GTDB): domain Bacteria; phylum Pseudomonadota; class Gammaproteobacteria; order Nevskiales; family Nevskiaceae; genus Hydrocarboniphaga; species Hydrocarboniphaga daqingensis. The sequence goes on from NZ_FQWZ01000006.1 coordinate 197,808, forward strand.
ACTCGGGCGGCTTGTGCCAGGCCAATCAGGGCCTGCTCGAATTCGTCGAGATGTTCAAGGCGCCGATCAAGATGCTGCATCCGCTGCTGACGGCGACGCAGGAAGGCAACTTCAAGGGCACCGAAGGCTTTTCGGCGATCCCGTTCAACGGCGTGATCCTGGCGCACAGCAACGAGAGCGAATGGCAGACCTTCCGCAACAACAAGCATAACGAGGCCTTCCTAGACCGCGTTTACATCGTCAAGGTGCCGTACTGCCTCCAGGTGTCGGAAGAAGTGCGCATCTACGGCAAGCTACTGAAGAACAGCTCGCTGGCGAACGCGCCCTGCGCGCCCGGCACGTTGGAAATGATGGCGCAGTTTTCGGTGCTGACACGCCTCAAGGAGCCGGAGAACTCCAGCATCTTCTCGAAGATGCGCGTCTACGACGGCGAAAGCCTGAAGGACACCGACCCGGCCGCGAAGAGCTACCAGGAATATCGCGACTACGCCGGCATCGACGAAGGCATGACCGGCATGTCGACGCGCTTTGCGTACAAGGTGCTGTCGGCGGTGTTCAACTACGACCAGACCGAAGTCGCGGCCAATCCGGTGCACCTGATGTATGTGCTCGAGCAGCGCATTCTGCGCGAGCAGCTGCCGGACGAAACCCAGCGCCGCTACCTGGAGTTCATCAAGGGCTATCTGTCGGCGCGTTATGCCGAGTTCATCGGCAAAGAAATCCAGACCGCCTACCTGGAGTCGTATTCGGAGTACGGGCAGAACATCTTCGACCGTTACGTGACCTTTGCCGACTACTGGATCCAGAACGAAGACTATCGCGACCCCGAAACCGGCGAGTCCTTCGACCGCGCCTCGCTGAATACCGAGCTGGAGAAGATCGAAAAGCCGGCCGGTATCGCCAATCCGAAGGACTTCCGCAACGAGATCGTCAACTTCGTGCTGCGCGCGCGTAGCCAGCACGGCGGCAAGAATCCGAAGTGGACCAGCTACGAAAAGCTGCGTGAGGTGATCGAGAAGAAGATGTTCTCGTCCACCGAAGAACTGCTGCCGGTGATCTCGTTCAACGCCAAGGCCTCGGCCGAGGACAAGAAGAAGCACGAAAGCTTTGTCACGCGGATGGTGACCAAGGGCTATACCGAAAAGCAGGTGCGACTGCTCAGCGAGTGGTATCTGCGGGTGCGCAAGTCGGCGTAGTCGTCATCACCACCGGGTCGTAGCGTCAGGAGAACACGATGTCGATCGTCATCGATCGTCGCTTGAATGATCGCAACAAGAGCGCCGTCAACCGCGAGCGTTTTCTGCGCCGCTACAAGGAGCAGATCCGCAAATCGGTCGGCGACCTGATATCGAAGCGTTCGATCACCGACATGGATCGCGGCGGCGACGTCAACATCCCGTCCAAGGACATCAGCGAGCCGACGTTCCACCATGGCAACGGCGGCGACCGCGAGATGGTGTTGCCGGGCAACCGCAAGTTCAATCGCGGTGACAAGCTCAAGCGGCCCGACGGCGGGGGTGGTGGCGGCAACGGCAGTGGCGACGGTGAAGGCGGCGGCGACGATTCCAGTGACGACTTCGTGTTTTCGCTGTCACGCGAAGAGTTCATGAATCTGTTCTTCGACGACCTGGAACTGCCGCACCTAATCCGCAATGCAATCGGCGATGTCCGCGAGTTCAAGATGCAGCGCGCCGGCTATACGCCCAGCGGCGTACCGGCCAACCTGTCGGTGACACGCTCGCTGCGCCAGGCGATGGCGCGGCGCATTGCAATCGGCGCCCCGCTGCGCCGCCAGATGCGCGAGCTGCAGGCGGCCGAGGTGCCGGCCGACGAGGAGATTGCCGAGCTACAGCGTCGGCTCGACCGGATTCCGTTCCTCGACGACTTCGATCTGCGCTACCGCCATCGCGTCAAGGTGCCGATGCCGATTTCGCGTGCGGTGATGTTCTGCTTGATGGACGTGTCGGCGTCGATGACCGAGCAGAAGAAGGATCTGGCCAAACGCTTCTTCACGCTGCTGTATCTGTTCCTGTCGCGCAAATACCAGCGGGTCGAGCTGGTGTTCATCCGCCACACCGACAACGCGCAGGAAGTCGACGAACAGGGCTTCTTCCACGACCAGCAGAGCGGCGGCACCGTCGTGCTGTCGGCGCTCAAGCTGATGCACGAGATCGCCGTAGCGCGTTATCCGTCCGACGCCTGGAACATCTACGGCGCGCAGGTTTCCGACGGCGATGCGTTCGGCGCCGACCCGGAAAAGAGCCGCGCGTTTCTGAACGAGCAGTTGCTGCCGCTGTCGCGTTACTTCGCCTACATCGAAGTACCCGACGACCCGATGCGTACCAGTCCTTTGTCCTACGCCTACCAGCGGATCGACAGCGACAAGTTCGCGATGTCGACCGTGGCCGGCAAGGGCGAGGTTTATCCGGTTCTTCGCGAGCTGTTCAAGAGAGAGGCCGCGTGAACGCACTGCAACCCACCAGCGGCCCGCTGTCGACCGGCGCCGAATGGAACTTTGAACTGCTGGAAACCTACGACCACGCGATCGCCGACATCGCATTGAATGAGTACCACCTCGACATCTATCCCAACCAGATCGAGGTGATTGCCTCCGAGCAGATGCTCGACGCCTATGCCTCGCTTGGCTTGCCGATCGGCTATCCGCACTGGAGTTACGGCAAGGAGTTCATCCGCAACGAACAGATGTATCGCAAGGGTCAGCGCGGGCTGGCCTACGAGATCGTCATCAACTCCAACCCCTGCATCGCCTATCTGATGGAGGAGAACAGCCTGCCGATGCAGGCGCTGGTGATCGCGCATGCCTGCTACGGGCATAACTCGTTCTTCAAGGGCAATTACCTGTTCAAGCAGTGGACCAACGCCGACGCGATCATCGACTACATGGTGTTTGCGCGTAACTTCGTGATGAAGTGCGAGGAGCGCTATGGTCATGGCGCAGTCGAGGACGTGCTCGATTCCTGCCATGCGCTGATGAGTCACGGTGTCGACCGCTACCGCCAGCCCACACCGCTGTCGGCCGACGAAGAACGGCTGCGCCAGCGCGAACGTGAGGACTACGCCTGGAAGCAATACGACGAGATCTGGCGCACGCTGCCCAGCCGTAACGCCGGCGCCGGCGACAAGCGCGGCAATGAACCGAACTATCCACCGGAGCCGCAGGAAAACCTGCTGTACTTCGTCGAGAAGCACGCACCCAAGCTCGAGCCCTGGCAGCGCGAGATCGTGCGCATCGTTCGCAAGATGGCGCAGTACTTTTATCCGCAGGGCCTGACCAAGGTCATGAACGAAGGCTGGGCCACGTTCTGGCACTACACCCTGCTGAATCGGCTCTACGACAAGGGCCAGGTCGACGACGGCTTCATGCTCGAAGTGCTGACGTCGCATACCAATGTCGTCACCCAGCGCGGCTTCGACCAGCGCGGCTACGGTGGCATCAATCCGTATGCGCTCGGCTTTGCGATGATGACCGACATCCGCCGTATCTGCGAAAACCCGACCGACGAAGACCGCGACTGGTTTCCGGACATCGCCGGCGGTGATTGGCTCAAGGTGCTCGACTTTGCGATGCGCAACTACAAGGACGAGTCCTTCATTGGCCAGTTCCTGTCGCCACGGCTGATTCGCGAATTCCACCTGTTCGCGATCGCCGATCACGCGCGCGACGAGCATTTGCTGGTCGACTCGATCCACAACGAGCAGGGTTATCGACGCGTGCGGCAACTGCTGTCGCAGCAGTACAACCGCGACGGCTTGGTGCCCGACATCCAGGTTACCCGCTACGACCATCGCGGCGACCGCTCGCTGACGCTGACGCACCGGCGTCATCGCGGGCGCCCACTCGACGACAGCGCCAGTGAGGTGATGAAGCATCTGGCGCGGCTGTGGGGCTTCACGGTCAGGCTGCAGACCCAGGACGACAGCGGCAAGGTCGTTGACCAGCAGGAGACCCGGGCTTGATTGGCCTGATTCAGCTCCATCGGGCCATCAATCGGGGGCATCCGAGGCTCTGACGACGCCGTCAGCTAGGTTCCGGCTCGAATATTGGTTACCGTTTGGCGTCGCGAGGCCGGGTGGGCCCGCATTCCACGTACATCAGGGAGAACCAATATGAAGATCCGTTCGATCGGCCGCGCCAGCGCGGTCGCCGCATGGCTCGTCGTCAGCATGGCCGCTGCACAGGATTCAGAGTCCAGCCTTAGCCGCCGCTGCATGACCGTCGAGCCCAACGCCACCCAGCGTCTGGACATCGACCGCAAGCTCGGTGACTTCCTGCAGGCGCGCGCGCAGCGTGGCGCCAGCCCCTATCGCGCAGCGGGCTCGGTGCTGGTTCCGGTCTATGTGCACGTGATCAACAACGGCAGCACGCTGGAGCAGGGCAACATTCCGCAGTCGCAGATCGATTCGCAGCTCAGCGTGCTGAACTCGGCCTATGCCGGCACGCCGTTCCAGTTCACGCTGGCGGCGGTCGACCGTACGACCAACGCCGACTGGTACACGATGTCGCCGGGTAGCGCGGCCGAGAAGGCGGCCAAGACGGCACTACGCAAAGGCGGCGCTGGTGCGCTGAACCTGTACACCGCCAATCCGGGCGGCGGCTTGCTTGGTTGGGCCACGTTCCCGAGCAGCTACAAGGCACAGCCTTCGCTCGACGGCGTGGTCGTGCTGTACAGCAGCGTGCCGGGTGGCGCGGCCGCGCCTTACGACGAAGGCGACACCGGCACTCACGAAGTGGGTCACTGGCTGGGTCTGTATCACACGTTCCAGGGCGGCTGCGGCCTCCAGGGCGACAGCGTCAGCGACACGCCTGCCGAACGTAGCCCTGCGTATGGCTGCCCGACCAGCCGCAACAGCTGCCCGTTCAAGGCCGGCGACGACCCCATCACCAACTTCATGGATTACGTCGACGATTCCTGCATGTTCCAGTTCACGCCGGCTCAGTCGACGCGGATGGACCAGATGCACCAGCAGTACCGCAGCTAAGCTCGCGTCCGCTGGATTAGCCAATAAAAAGCCGGCCCGAGGGCCGGCTTTTTATTGGGCGCTGGCTTATGCGTAACGCCAGCGGGTGCCTTGGGCGCTGTCTTCGATGATCACGCCCTGCGCGGCGAGTTCGTCGCGAATCCGGTCGGACTCGGCCCATTGCCGCGCCTTGCGGGCGGCGCTGCGAGCCTCCAGCTGCTGCTCGATCTGCTCGGCACTGAGCGCCGAGCCGGCCGGCTGCTGCGAGAACCAGGCGATCGGGTCCTGCTGCAGGATGCCGAGCAGCGCGCCGGCATCGAGCAGCTGTGCCTTGAGCCGTGCCTTGTCGTCGACGCTCTGCGCCTTGTTGGCGCTGCGCACCAACTCAAACAGCTCGGCCAGCGCCATCGGCGTGTTCAGGTCGTCTTCGAGCGCGGCGACGAAGGCATCGGGCGCCGTGACGCCCGTCGCCGGCACGACGTCGGCCAGATCACGCAGCGCACCGTACAGGCGATCGAGCTTCTTGCGCGCATCGCTGGCCACTTCGTCGGTCCAGTCCAGCGGCTGACGGTAATGGCCGGTCAGCAGTACCAGGCGGATCACTTCGCCCGGCAGCGTCTTGAGCAGGTCGCGCACCAGCAGCACGTTGCCCAGCGACTTGCTCATCTTTTCGTGGTTGACGTTGACGAAGCCGTTGTGCAGCCAATAACGGGCGTACGTCGCGCCGCCATGCGCGCAGACGCTCTGCGCGATCTCGTTCTCGTGATGCGGAAAGATCAGATCGTGTCCGCCACCATGGATGTCGATGCTGTCGCCGAGCACGGCTTCGGACATCGCCGAGCACTCGATATGCCAGCCCGGCCGGCCGCGGCCCCAGGGCGAAGCCCAGCCCGGCTGATCGTCACTGGACGGCTTCCACAGCACGAAGTCGCCCGCGTGACGCTTGTACGGCGCCACTTCGACGCGAGCGCCGGCCATCAGCGACTGCTCGTCACGCTTCGAAAGCCGGCCGTAGTCGGCAAAGCTCAGCGTGTGAAACAGCACATGGCCTTCGGCTGCATAAGCGTGACCGCTGCCGATCAGCCGCTCGATCATCGAAATGATCTGCGGTATGTGCTCGGTGACCTTGGGCTCGGCGTCGGTCGGCGCCACGCCCAGCGACGCCAGGTCTTCGTGATACGCAGCGGCATAGCGGCTGGTGATCACGCCGATGTCGACGCCTTCGCGCGCGGCGGCGGCGTTGATCTTGTCGTCGATGTCGGTGATGTTGCGGGCGTAGACCACGCTCGGATACCGCCGCCGCAGCACCCGCGCCAGCGTGTCGAACACCACCGGCGGGCGGTAGTTGCCGATGTGGGCGAACGAATAGACGGTCGGCCCGCAGACGTACATCGTCACCCGGTTCGGGTCCAGCGGAACAAAAGCTTCCTTCTGCCCGGTCAGCGTGTTGTGGAATTGCATGGAAGGCGGCGGTACCCGAAAGAGGGCGCAAGGATAGCCGGCAAGCCCGAACGCCGGTAGCGGCGCTATGCTGCGGCTCCGTCGCCTGCGCCGGAGCGCGCCATGCCGATCCGTGTCCTGTTGCGGGATTTGTCATCGCGCTGCGCGAGGCCGCTGAGCGGGCTGATCTGCTTGCTGCTCGCCGGCTGTGCCGGCATGCCGAGCAGTCAGCCGCTGACCCGCGCCGAACGGGATTGGGTGCTGCAAGGCGCAGGCTTGATCGAACCCCGCCGCGTTGACGACCTGCCGACACCGGCCTCGCTGCTGGCCGTCAGCGAGCCGATGCGCGCGTTTGCACAGCGCAGCGTCGCCGGCATCAGCGGCACCAGCGCGCGGCTCGACGCGCTGACCCGCGCCATGAACGGCGACGACGGCCTGGGGCTGCGCTACGACGCGCTGGCAACGCTGAGCGCCGAGCAGGCTTTCATCCAGCGTCGTGCCAACTGCCTGAGCTACACGATGCTGCTGGTCGCACTCGGCCGCGAAGTCGGTATCGATGTCCGCTTCAACGAAGTCGACGTGCCGCCGATCTGGGATCTGCGCGATGAAACCCGCGACGGCTTCCTGATGTATCGGCACATCAATGCCCGCGTCGAATCGTCGGTAACGCGCTTCTTGATCGTCGACGTCACGCCGCAGGAATACGACGGTAACTTCCCGCAGCGCGTGATCAGCGACCGTCAGGCGCTGGCCCAGTACTACAACAACCGCGCGATCGAACGTCTCGGCGACGGCAGTCCGGAGGCGGCGCTGCCCTATGCGTTGCGCGGGCTGTCGCTGGACGAGGAGCCGGCCTACCTGTGGACCAACCTCGCCCACTTGTATCTGCGCCTGGGACAGCCGGCTGCGGCCGAAGCCGCCGTGCGCCGCGGGCTGCAACTGGATCCCGCCGACAGCAGCGCCTACGGCACCGTGGCCAGCGTCTACGATGCGCTGAAGCAGCCGAGTGCGGCAGCGCGATTCCGGCGTGCCGCCGAGCGGGCACAGCAGCGGAATCCGTACTACCACTACCAGCTGGCACGGCAATCACTGGAGCGTGGCGACGACTTGCTTGCGTATCAGCAGATGCGCCGCGCGATGAAGCTCGACGCGCACGACCACCGCTTCTTCTTCCTGATGGGCGTGATCCTGGCGCGGCTCGACCAGATGGACCTGGCACGCAGCAGCATCGAAGTCGCGATCCAGCTCAGCAGCGATCCGCAGCAGCAATCGCGCTATCGCAACAAGCTGCAGCGGCTGCGACCCTTGAGCTAGCGGTCGCAGCTGACGGCGCGCTTATTCGCCGCCGTCGGTCACGGCGCCGCGATCGGCACCGCTGACCAGCCGCGCGAACTTGCCGAGCACGCCGCGGGTGTAGCGCGGCGCCGGCTGCTTCCACGCGGCGCGGCGAGTCGCCAACACATCGTCGCTGACATTGATCTGGATCAGCTGCTGATGCGCATCGATCGTGATCGAATCGCCTTCCTCGACCAGCGCGATCGGACCGCCGACATAGGCTTCGGGCGCGACATGGCCAACGACCATGCCCCAGGTGCCGCCGGAGAACCGACCGTCGGTGATGAAGCCGGTGCTCTCGCCCAAGCCGCGACCGATGATCGCCGAAGTCGGCGCCAGCATTTCCGGCATGCCGGGGCCGCCCTTGGGGCCGATGTAGCGGATCACCAGCACGTCGCCGGGACGGATCTTGTCGGCCATGATCGCGTCCATCGCTTCCTGCTCGGAATTGAACACGCGTGCCGGGCCGGTGATGCTCGGATTCTTCAGGCCCGTGATCTTGGCGACGGCGCCATTGGGCGCCAGGTTGCCCTTCAGGATCGCCAGATGGCCCTTGGCGTACAGCGGCTTGTCGAACGGACGGATCACGTCCTGATCGGCGCGCGGCTCAGCCGGCACGTTTTCCAGCTCCTGCGCCATCGTCTTGCCGGTGATGGTCATGCAGCTGCCATCGATCAAGCCGTGAACCAGCAACATCTTCAGCACCTGCGGCACGCCGCCGGCCTTGTGGAAGTCGACCGCCACGTACTGGCCTGACGGCTTGAGATTGCACAGCACCGGCGTGCGCAGACGCACGCGCTCAAAGTCTTCGAGCTTCCACTCGACGCCGGCAGCGTGGGCGATCGCCAGGAAGTGCAGCACTGCATTGGTGCTGCCGCCGGTGGCCATCACCAGCGCCACGGCGTTTTCGATGCTGGCGCGCGTGATGATGTCGCGCGGGCGCAGGTTGTTGCGGATCGCGTCGACCAGCACGCGCGCCGAATGCGCGACCGAATCGGCTTTCTCCGGGTCCGGATTGGCCATCTGCGAGCTGCCCATCAGGCTCATGCCCAAGGCTTCGAACGCGCTCGACATCGTATTGGCGGTGTACATGCCGCCACAGGCGCCGAAACTCGGGCAGGCGTTCTTTTCGATGCCTTCGAAGTCTTCCTGGCTCATGTTGCCGGCAGCGAACGCGCCGACCGCCTCGAACGAGGAAACGATGGTCAGATCCTGGCCCTTCCACTTGCCCGGCTTGATCGTGCCGCCGTAGCAGAACAAGCCCGGCACGTTCATCCGCGCCAGCGAAATCATCACGCCCGGCATGTTCTTGTCGCAGCCGCCGATTGCCAGCACGCCGTCGAGGAACTGGCTCTGGGTCGACACTTCGATCGAGTCGGCGATGACCTCGCGCGACACCAGCGAGTACTTCATGCCCTCGGTGCCCATCGAGATACCGTCGGTGACGGTCGGGAAGCCGAACGTCTGCGGCATCGCGCCGGCGGCCTTGAGCGCCGCCGAGGCCCGGTTCGCCAGCGGATCGAGGCCGGCGTTGCACGGGTTCATCGTCGAATGGCCGTTGGCGACGCCGACGATCGGCTTATCGAAATCGCCATCACCGAATCCGACGGCGCGCAGCATCGCGCGGTTGGGACTGCGGGCGACGCCGGCGGTGATCGTGTGGCTGCGGCGGTTCGGACGGGGGTCGACGGGCTCGGACATGGCAATTCCTTAGCTGATAGGCCTGCGGGACGGCGCGGAGAATACACCAAGCCCGGCGCTGATCCGCGGCAAGGGCGCGCTGCGCTTAATGCGCCAGATGCAGTCCGCACTCCCGGTGCTCGTCGACCTTGGTCGGGTCGAAATAGTCGAAGTTGTTCGGCAAGTCGTGACGCTTCAGGTATTCGTGCAGCTGACGGGCAGTCCAGCCCAGCAGCGGCGCCACCTTGATCAAGCCATCGGCGCTACGCGACACCGGCTGCATCCGCGCACGCTCGGCCGTTTCCTCGGCACGAATCCCGGTAATCCAGACCTTGGGCGCCATTTCGGCCAGCGCGCGTTCGAACGGCTCGATCTTCACTTCGCGACTGAACGCCTCATGTCGAGGATCGCCGGGCTCGGGCACCGGCCCTTCAACCGCCTCGCGGTGCGCTCGCGAGCGGCGCGGATGGACGATCTGCAGATTCAGCGCCAGTCGCAGCGCCAGGGCCTCGGCGTAGCGATAGGTTTCGGGCGTGTTGTAGCCGGTATCCATCCACAGCACCGGCATGTCCGGGCGCCGCTGCGTGACCATGTGCAGCAGCACGCCCGAAAACGGGCTGAAGCTGGTGGTCACCAACGCCGGGCCGGGCTGCGACACGGCCCATTCGATCAGACCGGCGGCGTCCTGCCCCGGATGCGGATCGGTCGCGTCGGTTATCGTCGGTTGCGCATCATCGCGTGTCACGGGGCTTCCTTTCGCCAGCCGTCAGGGCTGCGGATAATGCATACAACATGGGCACGCTCCCCTTCCGTTCAATGTCATTGCCGAAGCCGGCCGGTTTGCACCGGCCATGCTGAGCGCCCGCTGGCTGCGCTGGCACCTGCTGGCCGCCATCTTGATGAGCTTGGCCTGGGCCGGCGCACTGCTGTTGCAGCAGCAGCACCGCGAGCAGCAGGGAATCGATCAGGATCAGCAAGCACTCGATCGCGCCGAGAGCCAGCTGCTCGATCGCTTTGCCGACATGGTCAACGACCTTCGATTCGTCGCCAGCGCGCACGAACTGCACCGCGTGCTGACCGACCGCTCCGACTCCGCGGTCGACGGCGTGACCGCGCTTTTCGAGGCCTTGCTGCGCGACAAGCCCGGCTATATCAGCGCGCGCCTGTTCGACGACGAGGGACGGATGCTGGCGCGTGTCGACCGGCGTGGCGATCAACTGCGACGCCTGCCACCCGCGACCTTGGCGCGAAGCGACGGCCAAGACCTGTTCGACGCGGCCAGAGTGCTGCAGCCGCGCATGGTCTATCTGGCACGACTGGCGCTGGAAGTGGACAACGGCACGCTGGCGCTGCCGCACCGCCCGCTGCTGCGTGCGGCCGTGCCGCTGCGAATTCCCGGCCGGCCCGCGATGGTGCTGGTACTGGATCGGGATGCCGCGCCGCTGCTGGACGGCGTGGTGCGACAGATGAACTCGCCAGGGGCCCAGGCGATGATCGTCGACGACCTCGGCTACTGGCTGCATCACCCCGAAGCCAGTCAGCGCTGGGGCGCGCAACTGGGCGCTGGCACCAGCCTGGCGCGCCGATACCCGGAGACCTGGGTGGCCATTCAGGGCGCGCGCGGTGAACGTCGCGACGACAGCGGGACATGGTCGTACCGGCCACTGCGGCCAGCGCCAACCATCAGCGGCATCGCCGGTCCGATCGCGGCTCATGGACTATGGCTGCTGGTTCACCGACCCAAGCAAGTCCTGTGGCTGCCGCAACGCGTGGTCGATGATCCGAGGTTTTGGATCGTCCAATTGCTGATGCTGATCTTCAGCGGCCTGCTGGCACAGCAGCGCAGCCGACACCACCACTGGCGCCGCCAGCAGCAGCAGGCGCTGCAACAGGTCGAAGCCGGTGCGCAGGCGCAGCGCGACATGCGCGAACGGGTCTACCGGCTCGGGCTGAGCCTGCAGACCGCTACGACGCTACATCGCTTCGGCGAAGTGCTGCTTAGCGAACTGGCACGGGTGCTCCCGCTATCGGTCGGCGCGCTGTATCTGAGCGACGGGCGCTGGCTGCGCGCAATCGCCGGCTATGGCTTGCCCGATGACGTGACGCTGCGCCAGTTCAAGTCCGGCGAAGGCCTGCTCAGCGAGGCGCTGGCGAGCCAGCAACGCATCACGCTCGCCAAGCTGCCACCGGACTATCTGGAAGTGCGCAGCGCGCTGGGCCAAGCGCCGCCCAGCCAGCTGTTGCTGGTGCCGCTATGGCTGCGCGCCGACAAGCTCGGCGTGCTCGAACTCGGCTTGACCCAGCCGCTGAGCGTGATCGCCGAGCAGACGCTGCGCCAATGCCTGCCGCTGATCGCGCTGCATCTGGCCAATCTGCGCCAGCGCCCCGACACCGACGAGACGCCATCGGACAAGACGCCGACGGCGGCGGTTCAGGCTTGATGCGGCCGGCCGGTCTAGCATCGGGCTCGTGGCGCGACCGCGCCGACCCCGACCGACACGACCCACGATGCCTCTGAAACGCTGGCTGCTGCCGGCCCTGCTGCTGCCCAGCGTGGTGCTGTACTACGCGCTGGACCTGCATCACGTGCTGACGCTGGAGACGATGAAGGCGCACCAAGCGGCGATCGAAGCGTTCCGCGACGCGCATCCGGTGCTGACGGTCGGCGCCTTTCTGATGGGCTTCATCGGCATCGGCCTGCTGCCGTTGCCGGTGGCCGCGCTGCTGTCGGCGATGGCTGGCGCGCTGTACGGCACGGCGCTTGGCTTCGTCGTTGTCACGTTCACATCGACGCTCGGCGCCGCTGCCGGTTTCATGATCGCGCGCTATGGCCTGCGCGAGCCGCTGGCGCGCCGATACGCCGATCAGGCGCAGCTGATCGACGCCGGCATTGCCCGCGACGGCGCGCTGTACCTGCTGACGATGCGCTTGGTGCCCGTGCTGCCGTTCTCGCTGATCAACCTGGCGTTCGGCCTGTCGGCGATGCGGCTGCTCACGTTCACGCTGGTCAGCCAGCTCGGCATGGCGCCGTCGGCGCTGCTGTTTGCCAATGCAGGTCGCGAGCTGTCCAAGCTCGACAGTCTCGACGACTTGATGTCCCCCGGCGTCATCGCCAGCCTGACGCTGGTCGCGGCCTTGCCTTGGCTGGGCCGCGCACTGGTGACGCTGGTTCAGCGCCGCCGCTACCACGAGGAATCCCGATGATCCGCTGGCCCTTCGTTGTGTTGCTGCATCGGTACCGCCGTCTGGCGGGTGCCTTGCTGATCGGCTGGCCTGCACTGGCGCTGGCCGCCGGCGGCAGCGCCACACTGCAGACCTTCGACCCCGACGGCGAAGCGGTCACGGTGTCGATCGAGACCCTCGACGGGCAGCGGCTGCGCCTGGCCAGCCCCGACCACCCGGAGGCCTACCTGCTGATGCTGGGTTCGCGCACCTACAACGTGATGCAGTTCGGCGGCATGCCGCTGGTGATGGACGCGGCCGACATGCTGACGCAGATGGGGGCACCGATGCCGGCCGCGCCGGCACCGACCGACGACATCCGCAAGCTCGTGTCGCTGGAGCCGACCGGACAGCCCGAAACCGTCGCCGGCATCGTCGGACAACGCCAGCGGCTGCGCTATCTCGACAGCCAGAACCAGATGCGCGAAGAAGAGGTCGTGACCGCGCGTGATCCGCTGCTGCACGAGCTGAGCATGGGCATGTACCGGGCTGGCGTCGTGATGAGCGCCGCCGCAGGCGTGACTGCGCCCGACGGCAGCGATCAGTTGGCGCGGCAACTCGATGCCAAGGGCCTGGGCCTGCTGCGGATGGGGACGCGGATGCGCGTGATCGCCGTCGATCGGCGTGCGCCCCCGGTTGCCCGCTTCGAGCTACCCGCCGAGCCGATGCAAGGCTTCCCGCCGCTGCTGGAGTAGCCGTCACAAGCATCGTCACGAAAGCTTCACCCGCCTGAAATCCACGCGTCGCGGCCGGTCAGCAGACTGGCCGCATGGCCAAGGATCAAACCAAGACCCGTCGCTACCGCACGTTGTGGATCTCCGACGTGCATCTGGGCACCAGCGGCTGCAAGGCCGAGCACCTGATCGACTTTCTGCAGCACAACGACTGCGACACGCTGTACTTGGTCGGCGACATCATCGACGGCTGGAAGCTCAAGAACGGCTGGTTCTGGCCGCAAGAGCACACCAACGTGATCCGCAAAATCCTGACCAAGGCCAAACGCGGCACGCAGGTGATCTACGTCACCGGCAACCACGACGAGTTCCTTCGCAAGTTCGTCGAATACCGGATCGAGATCGGCAACATCCGCGTCGTCAACGAAGCGATCCACCGCACCGCTGATGGTCGCCGGCTGCTGGTCATGCATGGCGATCTGTTCGACGTGATCACGCGCTATCACCGCTGGCTGGCACTGGCTGGCGACTTCGCCTACGAAGCGACGATGCGCGCCAACGAGGTGATCAACCGTACGCGCGCGCTGCTCGGCATGCGCTACTGGTCGTTGTCGGCTTTCGCCAAGAAGAGCGTCAAGAACGCGGTGGCGATCATTTCGGAATACGAAGACAGCGTGGCGCGCGAGTGCAAGCGCCGCGAGCTGGACGGCGTGGTCTGCGGCCACATCCATCACGCCGAGATTCGCCAGTTGCATGACGTCACGTATCACAACTGCGGTGACTGGGTGGAATCCTGCACCGCCCTCGGCGAGACGCCCGACGGCCGCATCGAAGTGATCCGCTGGGTCGAGCTGGACCATCTGAACCAGCGCGCCAACGTCACGCCGCTGCGTCGCCGTCGCAAAACCGCATCTGCTGAAACCGAGTCGGTAGCCGAAGCCGACGTCGCCAGCGCGTAAGCCGACCGCTCGCCGCGCCACAACAGCCGGGCAAGCGCTGATTCAGCACGTCGTCAGTCGCACCGGCTAGCCTTGCCTCCACCGCAGCACGGGGATCGCCCCCGTGCACCGGGTCCCAGGAGGGGTGAATGAACCCTAGTTTCGATCGATTCTGGCGGATCGCCAGCATGGCGCTGCTCGCAGGATTCGTAGCGGCTTGCGGCGGCGGTGGTGGTGGCGGAGATGAGGATGGCAGCGGAAGCACGCCGCCCGATCTGCGTCCGGTCACCGACGTCTTTGCCAACCCAGCGACGGCCGGCGCCAATGTCGGTTGGGTCGCGCCCAACGCCGGCACGCCCACCGGCTACAGCATCAGTGCCTCCGCCGACGGCATGCCGACGATCACGCAGCAGGTCGCGGCCGGCAGCACGAGCACGTCGCTGACCGGCCTGATGCCCGATATGACGTACTCGATCCGGGTCGCCGCTCAATACGGCAGCGACTCGGTATCGAGCGCGCAGCCCGCCGTCGTGCATGTGCCGAGTCTGACGAACACGCCGGCCCAGATCGCGGCCTACGAACGAGCCGCGGCCTACTCGGCAAGCCTCGACGGCGATGCCGTGCTGGTGATGCGCGACGGCCAGGTCGTGTTCGAGCGTTACGCCGACGATTACGTATCGACCGACCCCCACGCGCTGGCCAGCGGCACCAAGAGCTTTTCGTGCGCGCTGATGCTGGCCGCCGAACAGGATGGCTTGATCAACCGCGAGCAGCGCGTTGCCGACGTGATCACCGAATGGGCCGGCGACCCGAACAAGTCGCGCACCACGGTGCGCCAGCTGCTGAGCCTGCAGGGTGGCCTGAGCACCAACCCGGACTACTCGGCGCTCGACGTACAGAATCAGGACACCTACCAGTTGGCGATCGACGATCCCGCGGCGTACGCGCCCGGCGATGCGTTCATCTACGACCCGCTTGCGTTCCAGGCGTTCGCGCTGATGTTCGAGCGACGCAGCAGCAATACCGACCCGGTCATGTACTTGCGGCGCAAGGTGTTCACGCCGATCGGACTGACCGGCGACCTGTGGCAGCGCGATGCCCAGATGCATCCGCAGATGGCCGGTGGCGCCATGATGACGGCAGCGGCCTGGGCGCGGTACGGCCAGCTGATGCTGCAGCAGGGCACCTGGGGCGGCAGCCGTCTGCTGCCGGCCAGCGGCGTCCAGGATTGCTTGCGTTACGACAACCCGGCCTATCGCGGCTATGGCATCACGTGGTGGCTCAACCGCAATGTCGGCAGCAGCTACGACCCGAGCATCGACCAGATCCCGCCCGACGGCCGGGCCGGCAGCAGCGGTCAGATCGCGCCGCGCGCGCCGGAGGACATGGTGATGGCGGCCGGCACCGGCCGGCAGCGGCTGTATCTGCTGCCGAGCCAACGCCTGGTCGTCGTGCGTTTGGCGCCGCTGGCGACGCAGTTCGACGACTGGTCCGACGACGAATTCCTGGCCCGCCTGCTCGGCAACGGCTGAGCGCACGGCGGCCGCAAGCCGTCGTCGGTGACGGCAGCGCGGCAGCAGGCTGCGCCTTGGTATGCTGCCGGCCGTTTTGATGCGATGCCCGCCATGTCCGCTGCCAGCCTGAAGTGCGAAATCATCCCTGTCACCGCGTTTCAGCAGAACTGCTCGCTGATCTGGGATGCATCGACGATGCGCGGCGCGCTGGTCGACGCCGGCGGTGACATCGAGCGCTTGCTCGAACGCGTGCGCCACCACGGCGTAACGCTGGAAAAGTTGCTGGTGACGCATGGCCATCTTGACCATGCCGGCGGCATCGCCGATCTGGTCGATCAGCTGAAGCTGCCGGTCGAAGGGCCGCATCGCGACGATCAGTTCTGGATCGACGGCATGCCCGAAGCCGGCCAGCGCTACGGCTTTCCGCCGCTGCGCAGCTTCGTACCGGACCGCTGGCTGTCGCATGGCGATACGGTCACCGTCGGCAGCCTGACGCTCGACGTGATCCACTGCCCCGGCCACACACCAGGGCACGTGGTGTTTCATCACGCAGCGTCCAAGGCGGCCTTCGTCGGCGACGTGATCTTTCAGAATTCGATCGGCCGTACCGACTTTCCGCGCGGCAACCACGGCGACCTGATCCGCTCGATCCGCGAGCGCCTGTTTCCGCTGGGCGACGACATCACGTTCGTGCCGGGCCATGGTCCGCTGTCCACGTTCGGCCGCGAACGCCAAGCCAACCCTTACGTCGCCGATCGCGTCGCCGGCTGAGCGGCCGCCTGATGCGCTTGGCGCTGCTGTCCGACATCCACGGCAATCACGTGGCACTCGACGCCGTGCTCGACGACGTCACGCGCTGCGCGCCTGTCGATGCCGTGGTCAATCTGGGCGACAGCTACTACGGCCCGTTGTGGCCGCGTGAAACCCGCCAGCGGCTCGATACGCTCGGCGCGTGGACGATACGCGGCAATCAGGATCGCGAGCTGATCGATCCACCCGCCGCCGCATGGAACGCCAATGCCACGCTGCGCTACGACGTCGAACAGCTCGGCGCCGATGCGATCGACGCGCTGCGCACGCTGCCGGCCGCTGCCTGGCTCAGCGACGAGGTCTACGCCTGCCACGGCACACCGGACAGCGACACCGAGTATCTGCTCGACGACGTGGCCGGCGGCGAGCCGCGACAGCGCTCGCCGGCCGCAATCGCCGCGCAACTGGCCGGCATCAACGCCATGCTGATCGTCTGCGGCCACAGCCACATTCCGCGCGCAGTGCCGCTCGACGACGGGCGGCTGATCGTCAATCCCGGCAGCGTCGGCCTGCCCGCCTATGACGACCGGCTGCCGCTGCCGCACCGGATGCAAACCGGCACGCCGCAAGCGCGGTGGGCGCTGGTCGAGCGCGACGCAGCAAGCAGCTGCTGGCAGGCGCAACTGCGCGCGGTCGACTACGACCACGAGCGCGCCGCAAGGCAGGCGATGTCGCAGCAGCGCCCGGATTGGGCCGCATGGCTGCGCAGCGGCAGGGCCGGCTGATGGACTACGACGTGGTGATCATCGGCGGTGGTGCCGCTGGCCTGTTCTGCGCATTCATGGCCGGGCGGCGCGGCCGGCGCGTGCTGGTCATCGAGCACGCCAACCGCGTCGGCAAAAAGATCCTGATGTCCGGCGGCGGGCGCTGCAATTTCACCAATCTCGACGTGCGTCCCGATCGCTACCTGGGCGCCAACCCGCATTTCTGCAAATCCGCGCTGGCGCGCTACAAGCCCGAAGCGTTCATCGCGCTGGTCGACGCCCACGGCATCGCCTGGCACGAAAAGGAACTCGGGCAGCTGTTCTGCGACGACTCGTCCAAGCAGATCGTGCAGATGCTGCTGACCGAATGCGCCGAGGCCGGCGTTCGCATCGAAACCTCATGCAGCGTGCAGCGCGTGCAGCCGCGCGAGCCGGGCTTTGCGCTGAACACCTCGCTGGGCCCGGTCAATGCGGCCAAGCTGGTCGTCGCCAGCGGCGGGCTGTCGATTCCGTCGATGGGAGCCACCGGCTACGGCTACGAACTGGCGCGGCAGTTCGGCCACTCGATACGGCCGACGCGCGCCGGCTTGGTGCCGCTGACGCTGTCCGGCAAGCCGCTGGAGCAATGGCAGGATCTGAGCGGCCTGTCGCTGCCGGTGGAAGCCGAATGCGAGGGCACGTCATTCCGCAACGCGATGCTGGTCACGCACCGCGGCTTGTCCGGGCCGGCCATGCTGCAGATCTCGTCGTACTGGCAGCCGGGTCAGCGGCTGCGGATCAACCTGATGCCCGACGAGGATGCGCTGGCCTGGCTGCAAGCCGCTCGTCGCGATCGGCCGCAAGCCGAGCTCAAGACGGTACTGACGCCCGCGCTGCCGAAACGCTTTGCGCAGCGCTTTTGCGAAACCCAGAACCTCGATGCCCGGCCGCTGAAGCAGTACCGCGACGCCGACCTACAAGCGATCGCGGCGGCACTGCATCAATGGCCGGTCGTGCCCAACGGCACCGAAGGCTACCGCACCGCCGAAGTCACGCTCGGCGGCGTCGATACCGACGAGCTGTCGTCGTCGACGATGGAATCCAAACGCATGCCCGGCCTGCATTTCATCGGCGAAGTCATGGACGTGACCGGCTGGCTCGGCGGCTACAACTTCCACTGGGCCTGGGCCTCGGCCAAGGCCGCTGCCGACGCCTGCTGACCGGTCGGGACAGCCTCGGCGGCGCGGCGCACAATCGCGGCTCAATCCAACGGGGGAGCCTGCGCCGATGAAAGACTTCAAGAACCGTGTCGCTGCGATCACCGGCGCCAGCTCCGGCATCGGCCGTGCATTGGCGCTCGACCTGGCCAAGCGCGGCTGTCACCTGGCGCTGGCCAGCAACAGCAATCTGAAAGCGCTGGCCGAGACCGCGGCAATGGCCACCGAACTCGGCGTGACGGTGACGTCGCAGCGCGTCGATGTCGCGCAGCGCAGCGCGGTCGAAGCCTGGGCACGCAAAGTGGTGGCTGACCATGGGCGCGTGAACCTGATCGTCAACAATGCGGGCGTCGCTCACGCCGGCACCGTGCTCGGCAGCGAAATCGCCGATTACGAATGGGTGATGGGCGTCAACTACTGGGGCGTCGTCTACGGCACCAAGGCGTTTCTGCCGCTGCTGATCGACAGCGGCGAAGGCCACGTGGTCAACGTATCGAGCGTGTTCGGGCTGTTCGCACAGCCGGCGATGAGCGCCTATAACTCCAGCAAGTTTGCAGTGCGCGGTTTCACCGAATCGCTGCGGCAGGAGCTGGATCTGGCGCGCAACGGCGTCAGCGCCACCTGCGTGCATCCCGGTGGCGTCAAGACCAACATCGCCGTCAACGGCCGCTTCTCGGCCAGCGTCAGCGACGTCACCGGCAGCAATGGCAACAAGAGCCGCGACGCGTTCGAGATGCTGCTGCGGACCACGCCCGAAACCGCGGCCAAGGCGATCGTCGCCGGCATTCGTCGCGATGCGCGGCGCGTGCTGATCGGCATCGACGCGCGCGCGGGTGACGGCATGCAGCGGCTGCTGCCGTCGCGTTACCAAGACTTGGTCACCGGCGCGATGCGCTTGATCAAGCGATAAGATGGCGTCATGCCCAGCCCGCTGATCGACACCGTCGCCACCTTGCTCGCCGGCATCGCCGCCGACGTGGTGATGCCCCGCTTCCGCCAGCTTGCCGCCAGCGACGTCAGCGAGAAATCACCGGGCGAAATCGTCACTGTCGTCGATCGCGCCGTCGAAGCCGCGCTGATTCCCGCGTTGACGGCGCTGCGCAGTGGATCGCGCGTGGTCGGCGAAGAAGGCGTGTCCGAAAACCCCGATCTGCTGCACGGGCTCGACCGCGGCGAGGTCTGGGTCGTCGATCCGATCGACGGCACCACCAACTTCGTCCACGGCCGCGAGGACTTCGGGATCATGGTGGCGCTGCTGCGCGACGGCGAGGCGCTGATGTCGTGGATTCAGTTTCCGGTCAACGGGGGGATCGCCGTCGCCGAGCACGGTAGCGGCGCGTACTGGAACGGCGCGCGTCTGCAACTGAGTGAGCGCGATGCCGCGCGGCCGCAAGCGCTGCGCGGTGTCGTCAAGACCGGCTTCATGCCCGAGCCGATGCGCAGCCGCATCGACGCCCGCGCGCAGCGCCATGTCGCCGACCGGATTCCCGGCACACAGAGCGCGTGCGGCGATTACCTGTCGTATGCGCGCGGCGAATCCGACTTAGGGCTGTACTGGCGGATGCTGCCCTGGGATCACGCGCCCGGCAGCCTGCTGCTGACCGAAGCCGGCGGCCACGTTGCCCGTCACGACGGCAGCCCGTATCAAGTTGCGATGCCGGGCACCGGCCTGCTGGTCGCGCGCAGCCACGCCGTGTGGCAGCAAGCGCAGCGCGAACTGCTGCAGCCCTAGCGGCAGCGCCCGCGCACCACGATCACGGGCGGTTGCGACCGTATTGGTCGTGGCTCGACACCCAGTCGCCGGCCAGCACCGCGCTCGACAACGACGTCTCACCGGCCAGCACGGTCGCCGCGCAAATCTCGGCAAATCGATCGGCCTTGCCGCTGCCATAGCAGCCGAGCAGCTCCAGGCATTCGCGCTGCGTCGCAAGCCCGGTGCCGCCGCCGTACGTGGCCACGATCAGCGACGGCAGCGTGACCGACCAGTAGTAATCGCCATTGGGCAGCAGTTGCGTGTAGACCAGCGAGGAATGCGATTCGGACACGTTGGCCACGTCCTGGCCAGTGGCGATGAACAACGCAGTCAAGCCATTGGCGGCGTGCGCGCCGTTGCTGGCGCTGCCGGCCATGAACGCGCCGGTCATCGACACCTGGCGCGCTTCAAACAACTGCTGCGCCGACACTTTCATGATGCGGCGCAGCGCCTCGTCGGTGAACGTGGCCTCGGCGATCACGCGGCGGCCGCGCGTCAGCAGCGTGTTCAGCTGCGAGTGCTTCTTGTCGGTGTCGATGTTGCCCGACAGCATGAAGCGCGGATGATCCGGATGCGTGTCGCGTATCCACTCGCAAGCCGCCAGCGTCGCCTTGCCGGCCATGTTCTGACCGGCGGCATCGCCGGTGTGATAGTTGAAGCGCAAGTAACGCAGGTTGCCGACGGCAAACTGCAGCACTTCGATCAGCTTGCCGAAGCGTGTCGTGGCTTCGGCCGCCGCACGAATGCCGTCGAGATGGTCTTCGATCCAGTGACCGAAGTCGCGCGACGCTCGCGCATCACTGAAGAAGAACACCGGTGAGCGCTGCATATGCTGCTCGACGACGGTCGTGCGCACGCCACCGCATTCGGCGATCAGCCGCATGCCGCGGTTGTAGCTGGCCACCAGCGTGCCTTCGGTGGTCGCCATCGGCACGTAGAAATCGCCTTGCGCATGCTCGCCGTTGATCCGCAGCGGACCGGCGACGCCGATCGGCACCTGCGCCACGCCGGCGAACAACTCGACGTTGCCGCGCAGCGACGATGGCGGCAGCGAATAGTGGCCGATATGGTCGGTACGGCTGCCAGGCCGTTGCTGCAGCAGAAAGTCGCGACGCGACTGCGCAGCGGCCTCGGTGTAATCGTCATTGCGGTCGCGCGGCACCGGCACGCGCGGCGGCGGTTGCTGGCTCATGGTCTGCTCCGGTCGAAGTCCTCAGGCGCGCACGCTAGCAACACCGCGGCTGCAAGCCGCTGGCACGCGCGCCATCATGTCGACTCCGCGCAGCCAAGCGCCCCACCCGATCCGCAAGTGTCCTGATGAGCATCCTGCGATGAGTCATGTCCACAGCTTTGCGCCGGTCATCGACGAGCAAGCCCGCGTGCTGGTGCTGGGCTCGATGCCCGGCCGCATCTCGCTGGAGATGCAGCAGTACTACGCACACCCGCGCAACGCATTTTGGACGCTGATGGAGTCGCTGTTCGGCATTGCACGCAGCCGGCCTTACGCCGAGCGCCTGCAGGCCCTGCAAGCGCAGCAGGTCGCGCTGTGGGACGTGCTGAAGCTGTGCACGCGCGAAGGCAGCCTGGACTCGGCGATCGTCGAATCGTCGATCGTCTGCAATGATTTTGCGGGGCTGTTCACGCGCTACCCGCAGGTGCGCGACGTCTTCCTCAACGGCAGCAAGGCCGCTGCCAGCTTCGAGCGTTACGTCGTGCCGACGCTCGGCGATCACCGCATCCGGCTGCACCGGATGCCATCGACGAGCCCGGCGCATGCGGCGCTGAGCGCGCAAGCCAAGCTCGCGGCCTGGCAAGTCGTGCGCAGCGTGCTGGCGGCTAGCTGAGCGCAGGCGTCACACCGGACGCCAGATGCGATAAAGCCGCCTTTCGGCGGCTTTATCGTTGCAGCGCGGCCGCCGACATCGCGGCCGATATCCAGGCTTAGAACAACGCGGCTTCCAGGCCCATGACGACGTCCGAACCGGCACGCGCCTGACGGATGTAGCCGGCCGTTTCCGGCAGCAGCTTGGCGAAGTAGAAGCGGGCCGTCGCCAGCTTGGCGGTGTAGAAACCATCGCCGCTGGACTGCTTGGCCAGCGCCACCTTGGCCATCTTCGCCCAGAAGTACGCGTAGACCATGTGGCCGACGACGCGCTGATACGGCACGGCCGCGGCGGTGGCTTCTTCGGGGTTCTTCATCGCCTTCATGCCGATTTCGCCGGTCAGCTTGGTGACCTTGTCGCCGATATCCATCAGCGGCTCGATGAATTCCTTCATCGACTCGTCACCGGCGTTTTCAGCGATGAACTGCTGCATCAGCTTGCCGAACTTCTTGAGCTTGGCGCCGCCGTCGGACAGCACCTTGCGCGCCAGCAGGTCCAGCGCCTGGATCGAGTTGGTGCCCTCGTAGATCATGTTGATGCGGGCATCGCGGACGAACTGCTCCATGCCCCATTCCTTGATGAAGCCATGACCACCGAAGCACTGCAGCGCCAGGTTGGTGGTTTCGAACGTGTTGTCCGAAACGAAGGCCTTGACGATCGGCGTCAGCAGCGCGACCAGGTCGGCCGAGTCCTTGCGGACCTTCTCGTCCGGGTGGCTCAGTTCGCGGTCGATCTGCAGCGCCAGCCAGTAGCTGAACGCACGACCCGCTTCGGTGTAAGCCTTCTGCGTCAGCAGCATGCGGCGCACGTCAGCGTGAACGATGATCGGATCGGCCGGCTTGTCCTTGTTGACCGGGCCCTTGGCGGCGCGGAACTGGGTGCGGTCCTTGGCGTAGGCCAGCGAGTTCTGCAGCGCCACCTCGGCCAGGCCGAGCGACTGCATGCCGACGCCCAGACGCGCGCCGTTCATCATCACGAACATCGCGTTCAGGCCGCGGTTCGGCTCGCCGACCAGCCAGCCGTAGGCGCCGTCGAGGTTCATCACGCAGGTGGCGTTGCCGTGGATGCCCATCTTGTGTTCGATCGAGCCGCACTTGATCGCATTGCGCTCGCCGATGCCGCCGTCGGCATTCGGGACAAACTTGGGCACGATGAACAGCGAGATGCCCTTGGTGCCTTCCGGCGCGCCCGGCAGGCGGGCCAGCACGAGGTGGATGATGTTCTCGGCCAGATCGTGCTCACCGGAGCTGATGAAGATCTTGGTGCCCGAGATCTGGTAGCGACCGTCGCCGACCGGCTCGGCCTTGGTCCGCAGCAGGCCCAGGTCAGAGCCGCAGTGCGGCTCGGTCAGGCACATCGTGCCGGTCCACTGGCCCGAGGTCAGCTTGGGCAGGTAGACCTTCTTCTGCTCCGGCGTGCCGTGGGCATGCAGCGCCTCGTAGGCGCCGTGGGTCAGGCCCGGATACATCGTCCAGGCCTGGTTGGCCGAGTTCAGCATTTCGTAGAACGCGTTGTTGACGAAATGCGGCAGGCCCTGGCCGCCGTACTCCGGGTCGGCCGACAGCGCCGGCCAGCCGGCGTCGACGTACTGTGCAAACGCTTCCTTGAAGCCCTTGGGCGCGGTCACGACGCCATCGCCGACGTAGGTGCAGCCTTCTTCGTCGCCGCTCTGGTTCAGCGGGGCGATCACCGTGGCAGCGAACTTGCCGCCTTCTTCGAGGATCGAGTTGATCGTGTCGACATCGACGTCAGCATGAGCCGGCAGGCTCTTGAGCTCCTGTTCGACATTCAGCAGTTCGTGCAGAACGAACTGGATATCGCGCATAGGGGCGGTATAGCTGGGCATGGTCAAACTCCGGAAAGAGGTTGGAGGAAAAGGGGTAATGTGATTACGGTTAGCCTATCCGATACGGATGCGTATGGGGACTGGCCGGAGGGACAGTGGACGCCTGATTTCGCCCGCCGGTCCGGCGGTCCGGCCACCACGGGACCGACCCGGTGGCGGCACCGGACCGAGGGGGGCCGTAACTACCATCGCCCTCGCCGGTCGATGCTGCCGACAATGGCTGCAATCGATATCCGAACCAAGGTGTCTTTGATGACCACGCGCAGCGTCGACGACTGGCTGAACGAATATTCGGCCTCGCATCTGAACCCGTTCAACAAGGCGATGCACTGGGTCTGCGTCCCCAGCATCGTGTTTTCGCTGTTCATGGCGCTCAAGTGCGTGCCGGTCGGCACGCCGCTGTTCAATCTCGCGACGCTGGCGCTGGCCTTGTCGCTGGGCTACTACCTGCGGCTGTCGTGGCGGCTGGCGATCGGCCTGGCGCTGGTGATGTTGCCGATGTACGGCTTGATCCTGGCGATCGAGCAAGCGGCTGGCGCGTACACGATCGCGGTGGCGACCGGCATCTTCGTCGTGGCCTGGATCGGGCAGTTCATCGGCCACCACGTCGAGGGCGCGCGGCCGTCGTTCCTGAAGGACGTGCAGTTCCTGATGATCGGCCCGATGTGGCTGATGGCTTTCGCCTACCGCAAGTGGCAGATCCCGCTGCGGGCCGGCACCGCTTGATTCGCGCCGCGATCGTCGGCGGCCGATGACGGTCAAAGTCGCCGTCGTCGGCGCCGGCAACATCGGCTGTGCGATCGGCGTGCAACTACTGCACGCCGGGCTCGACGCGACGCTGATCGCGCGCCCCCAGATCGCGGCCGACATCGCCGCCAACGGGCTGCGCCTCAGCGACTACCGCGGGCAGCAATGGCACCGGACCGGCTCGCAGGTGCCGGTCAGCACGACACTGGATGCGGCGCGCGAAGCGACGCTGGTGCTGCTTGCCGTCAAATGCGCCGACGTTCACGCCACTGCCGACGCACTGGCGCCGCAGCTGCGGCGCGATGCGCTGGTGGTCTGCCTGCAGAACGGTATCGGCAGCGCCGAGCGCGCCCGCGCACGGCTGCCGGGCCAGCCGGTGGTGTCGGCGATCGTGCCGTACAACGTCGCGCGGCTCGGGCCCGGGGCGTACCACATCGGCACCGAAGGCCAGTTGCTGTTCGAAGCCCACCCGCAGCTGCGGCCGCTGGTTGAGGCGCTGGCGAATCGCGGCATCGGCACCGAGCTGCGCGACGACTTTGTCGCGGTGCAATGGGGCAAGCTGCTGCTGAACCTCAACAACGCCGTCAACGCGCTGTCGGGCCTGCCGCTGAAGGCCGAGTTGTCGCAGCGTGATTTCCGCCGCTGCCTGGCGCTGGCGCAACGCGAAGCGCTGGCAACGCTGCAAGCGGCGGCGATCCAGCCGGCCAAGCTGACGCCGATCGCGCCGCGCTGGCTGCCGACGCTGCTGAGCGTGCCCGACGCGGTGTTTCGTGTGGCGGCGCGCAAGATGTTGGCGATCGACCCGTTGGCACGCTCGTCGATGGCCGACGATCTGCAGCGCGGCCGTGCAACCGAAGTCGATTACCTGAACGGCGCTGTCGTCGAACTCGCCCGCCGCCTCGGCCGCGAGGCGCCGGTCAACCAGCGGCTGCAGGCGCTGGTACATGCCGCCGAACAAGGCGGCTCGCATCATTGGAGCGCCGCAGCGCTGCTCGCGCAGCTCAGCGCGTCGCCGAGCCCGCACACGCCGATCGCCTAGGCGATCGGCTCCATCGCGATCTGCTGCCGCGCTTGCTGCAGCCGATCGAACAGCGGATGGGCCGCATCGAGCCGATGGCCGTCGATCGCGGCGACCGGCGTTGCCGCGTGCGTCGCATTGCACAGAAACGCGGCTGCGAACGAGCCCAGTTCATCAGCGTGCACCAGACGCTGCTGCTGCTCGACGCCCATCCGATCCAGCGCGGCGACCAGCACCTGCTGCGTCACGCCGGCCAGCATCGGCGCTTGCGGCCAGACGATGCGCTGACCGTCGAACAAGCCGATGTTCCAGGTCGGACCTTCGCTGACGGCGCCGTCGTCGCCGACGAACAGCGCATCGTCACAACCCGCCTGCTGCGCCAGGCGACGCTGCCACAGCGCGCCGAACGTGGCCTCGTGCTTGATCTGCGGCAGTTCGCGCGCATAGCGCTGCACGCACAGCCGTTGCGGCAGCGGCGCCGCCGCCGGGGCCGGCGCCGCGACGCTGATCATCACGTTGAGCGAATCGCTACGGCCCGGACGGCTGCGGTCGAAGCGCGACGCATGTACGGCGATCCGCACCGAGCTGGCGTGGATCGCATCGCGCCCCGCGTGTTCCAGCGCCTGATGCAGCCAGCGCCAGACCTGAGGCAGATTCAGCTCGGCATCGAACAACAGCCGCGTCGCCGCCTGCAGCCGCTGGCCGTGTAATGCGAGGCCGGCGACGGCCGCGTCGCGCACCTGCATCGATGTGAAATGCCCGAAGTTCGGCAACGCGGCCTGCAGCGTTTCGACGCGGGCCGGCTGCCCGTTGATCTCGATCCAGGTATCGCGGCTGATCGTCGTCGTCATCGTCGGGCAAAGCGCGGCAGCACCCAGCGGCGCTACAGCGACTCCAGCTGTTCCATGCCGGCCAGCCACTGCGCTTCGATATCGTCGAGCCGCGCGCGCAACTGGCGCTGCTCGTCGGTGAGCTTGTCGAGCTCCTTCTTGCGTGCCGCTTCGTACAGCGTGGCATCGCCCATGCGGCTGTCGATTTCGGCCAGTCGCGCCTGGGTCTTGCTCATCTGCGATTCGAGCTTGCCGACGGTGTCGCGCAGCGCCCGCTGCTGCGCCTTGGCAGCAGCGTCGAGCACCTTGGCCGGGCTCTTGTCGCCGGTGGTATTGCCGCGCTGCGACAGCCAGCGAGCGTAATCGTCGAGGTCTCCGTCAAACGGCTCGCAGCGGCCGGCGTCGACGCGCCACAGCGCGTCGCAGGTGCTCGATACCAGGTGGCGGTCGTGCGACACCAGCAACATCGCGCCCTTGAACTCCTGCAGCGCCATTTCGAGCGCCTGGCGCATGTCGAGGTCGAGATGGTTGGTCGGCTCGTCGAGCAGCAGCAGATTCGGCTGCGGATAGACCACCAGCGCCAGCGCCAGCCGCGCCTTCTCGCCGCCGGAGAACGGTTCGATCGCCTCGTAGACGCGGTCGCCCTTGAAGTTGAAGCCGCCCAGATAGTCGCGGATCGATTGCTCGGTTGCGTCCGGGTCGAGCCGGCGCAGATGCAGCATCGGCGAGGCTTGCGCGTCGAGGCTTTCGAGCTGGTGCTGGGCGAAGTAGCCGATCTTCAGATCCGGCGCGCGCTTGACCTCGCCCGACAGCGCGGCCAGGTCGCCGGCGATCAGCTTGATCAGCGTCGACTTGCCGGCGCCGTTGGGCCCGAGCAGGCCGATGCGATCGCCCGGCTCGATACCGAGCTTGACGCCACTGAGCTGCGGCTTGTCGCCGTAGCCGATCGCGACGCGGTCGAGTCGCAGCATCGGGCTCGGCAGCTTTAGCGGCGGACGGAAGCTGAAGCTGAATTCGGAATCGGCATGCGCAGCGGCGCCGATCTGGATGCGCTCGATCATCTTCAGCCGCGACTGCGCCTGACGCGCCTTGGTCGCCTGTGCGCGGAAGCGGTCAACAAAGGCCTGCAGATGCGCCAGCTGCCGCACTTGCTGCTCGCGCACCGCAGCGGCCTGGCTCATGCGCTCGGCACGCAAGCGCTCGAACTGCGAATAGCCGCCGGAATACAGCGTTGCGGTTTCGCTGTGCAGATGCAGCGTATGCGTTGTCACCGCGTCGAGAAACTCACGGTCGTGGCTGATCACGAACAGCGTGCCGTCGTAGTTGCGCAGCCATTCCTGCAGCCAGAACACCGCGTCCAGATCCAAATGGTTGGTCGGCTCGTCGAGCAGCAGCAGGTCCGATCGGCACATCAGCGCGCGCGCCAGATTCAAGCGCATGCGCCAGCCGCCGCTGAAGCTGGCGACGGTGCGCTGCTGCGCTTCGTTGCTGAACCCCAGGCCGTCGAGCAGCTTGGCCGCGCGGGACCGCGCTGCGTAGCCGCCGATCGCATTGAGCCGGTCATGCAGCTTGGCGATCCGTGCGACGTCGTGCTTGGCCTCGGCGATTTCCAGCTCGGCCTCGCAGCGGCGCAGCTCGGTGTCGCCGTCGAGCGCGAACTCGAGCGCGACGCGCTCCAGCGCCGGGGTTTCCTGCGCAACCCAGGCGATCTCGATCTGCTTGGGCAGCTGCACTTCGCCGGAGTCTGGCGACAGCTCGCCGAGCACCATCGCGAACAGGCTGGATTTGCCGGTGCCGTTGCGTCCGACCAAGCCGACGCGCCAGCCGGGGTGGACCGTGAACGAGGCGCGCTCGAGCAGTTTGCGTGCGCCGCGGCGCAGCGTGACGTTGGAGAAGGTCAGCATGGGCGCGCAGTTTAGCGGCTGGCTGGCCCGACAGTGGTCGCTGTCGAGCAGGGCAGCTGCCGGGCAGGCCGCGCCACCTACACTCGGCCGCAGGCCGCCATGGAGAGCGGTCATCACCGGTGCAGGAGCAGCCCATCGTGACGATCCGACCCATTGCCCGCGTTGCGGCGTTCATCGCCGCCACGATGTCTTTATGCAGCGCCACGATGGCCGCTGCAGCCACCACCTGCAGCGCCTTCGGCAATCCGCCCCGACCGATGTCCAGCGGACTGACGGCGATCAGCCAGAGCTTGACCCGCTGCCAGGGCGGCGCGCTGCTGACCGGCTATCAAGACGAGTACGGCACGCCACGCGCGGCCTGCTTCTGGGACAACGCGGCCGCGACGCCAGACCAACCGCTGCCGCTGGTGATCTACCTGCAAGCCTCGTTTGCGCCGCTGGATTCGCAGATCGGCAAGACCGGCCTGCTGACGGCACGGACCGGCGCCGACCTGAGCGGCGATACCGACCGCCCCGGGTTTCTGCTGCTGGCGCCGCTGCCACGCTACACCCGTCACTACTACCCGCTGCCGAACGGCTTTTCGCTGGGATTCGATGTCTGGTATCGACAGTTCGGCAGCAGCACGGCCCGCGTCGACGGCATCGACTATCCGGTCAACGTCGACTTCGCGACGATCGATCACTACATCGCGCAGACCGTCAGCAGCCGGCGTGTCGACCCTCAACGCATCTTTCTGGTTGGCTACTCCAACGGCGGCTCGACGGCGATCGCGTACGCACAACACCGCCGCAACATCGCCGCCGCCGCGCTGTATTCGGCACCCGATCCGTATGCCTTCCTCAACGACGCCTGTCCGCAGCAGCCGGTCACCGCTGCGCCGGCCAGCATCGCCGAGCTGCAAGTGACGCGCCGCGACGCGCCGATCTTCCACGTGCATCGCGACTGCGACGCCTACGGCAGCTGCCCCAATGCGCAGCGTTTGGGCGATCGCATCGCCGGTAGTGCCAGCGCCAACTGGCTCGGGCAGATCATCGACCGCGACCAACAGCCGACGTCCAGCTGCGACGCGGCCTGCGGCAGCAATGCCGACGGATCGCCGTGGAATCTGAAAGCGCGCACCACGGGCACGCGCAACCACAACCAATGGCCCGACACCTGGGACGCGCGCCTGCTGGCCTGGCTGCGCGAACACCCGCTGCCACCGGCTACGCCTTGACGCATCAGCAGGCGCGGCACCGATATCGAGGACGATTCCGCTGCTGAGCGGCGCAAGCACCGGTTATGCTCCGGCCACTGCCCGACTGGAACCCTCATGCGCGTCTCAGCCAAGCTGCTTGCCCCTTTGTTTGGCGCTGTTTTACCGGCCCTCGCCGGCTGCGCCGCGACCAGCCAGGACGTGATCGACGCCTTGGGCCAGATCGGCAACGTGGTGCAGGGAACCGGCCTGAGTCAGGGCGAAATCCTCGCCGGCCTGCGCGACGCGCTGCGCCAGGGCACGACCAGCGCGATCAACCAACTCGGCCACGACGACGGTTTCTGGCGTGATCCGCAGGTGCGCGTCCCGCTGCCGTCATTCATCGCCCGCTACGAAAGCGGCGTCCGTGCGATGGGCTTTGGCGGCACGCTCGACCAGTTTCAGCTGACGCTGAACCGCGCCGCCGAGCAGGCCATGCCACAGGCGGCGCACATCATCGGCGGCGCGATCACCCGGATGACGCTGGACGACGCCAAACGGATCCTCGACGGCCCGTCCAATGCGGCCACCGAGTACTTCCGACGCTCCGCTTCGGCCGAGCTGTATGAAAGCCTGCTGCCGATCGTCGCGGCCACCACGGAGCAAGCCGGCGTCGCGCAGCAGTACAAGAAGCTGGCGAACAAAGCGGGCCCGCTGCTGCGCTTGTCGGGTGCCAGCGAACCGGCCGATCTCGACGGCTACGTGACGCAAAAAGCGCTGGATGGCGTGTTCCTGAAGATCGCCGCCGAAGAAGCCCGCATCCGCGCCGACCCAGCGGCGCGCGGTACCGAGTTGATGCGGCGCGTGTTCGCCCGGCAGGCGCACTGACACCAAGCCGATGGCGCCGCGCGCGCCGTCGTGGCACCCGGTGGCAGCGAGTTGGCAGCCCTGGCAGCGGACGTTAGGCTCGTGTCGGGTGACGCAGGACGTCGCCGTGACGGAATGCTTATGCCCACCGCTGCGGGTTCAGTACAGGCCCTGATTTCCTACCTGGAACACGATGCGACGCCGATGATCGTGCTCGACGTCGAGTACAACATCCTCGCCGCTAATACGGCCTACCAACGGCAGTTTGCGACCCCGCGCCAGCAGGTTCAGGGGCAGAAGTGCTTCCGGGTGTCGCATCAGTACAGCGTTCCCTGCGATCAGGCCGGTGAGCACTGCCCGATGAAGCAAGCACTGGCGACGCGCGCACCCGACCGGGTGCTGCATATCCATCACACGCCGCGCGGACCCGAACACGTCGATGTCGAATTGCGG
Source organism: Hydrocarboniphaga daqingensis (assembly GCF_900129825.1). Classification (GTDB taxonomy): domain Bacteria; phylum Pseudomonadota; class Gammaproteobacteria; order Nevskiales; family Nevskiaceae; genus Hydrocarboniphaga; species Hydrocarboniphaga daqingensis. The sequence goes on from NZ_FQWZ01000006.1 coordinate 228,777, forward strand.
CCGATCCTCGACGAGGGCGGCCAGGTAATCGCCTACGTCGAGCGGCTCAGCCGCGTGGTGACGGCGTCCGCACAGCCGCGCGAAAGCGGCCTGGTCGGGCGCTCGGAATCGTTCAACGCCGCGTTGTCGGCGCTGCAACGCGCTGCGCCTTCACAGATCCCAGTGCTGTTGCAAGGCGAATCCGGCACCGGCAAAGAGCTGTTTGCTCGTGCGCTGCACACTGCCAGCCCGCGCGCAGGCGGGCCGCTGGTCGTCGTCGACTGCACCGGCCTTTCCGAGACGCTGTTCGAAAGCGAGTTGTTCGGGCATGAGCGCGGCGCATTCACCGGCGCCATGCAACGGAAGATCGGCCTGGCCGAGACCGCGCACGGCGGCACGCTGTTTCTGGACGAAATCGGCGACGTGCCGTTGCCGATGCAGGTCAAGCTGCTGCGCTTGATCGAGTCCGGCACGTTCCGCCGCGTCGGCGGCGTCGACACCTTGCACGCCGACTTCCGGATCGTCGCCGCCACCCACAAGCCGCTGAAGCGGATGGTCGAGGACGGGACGTTCCGCCAGGACCTGTACTACCGGATCAGCGCGTTTCCGGTTCACCTGCCGCCGCTGCGCGAACGCGTCGACGACATTGCGCTGCTCGCCGACAGCCTGCTGCAACGGATGGCAGGCAATGACCGGCTGCGAGTCGACGACGAGGCACTGGCAGCGCTCAAGCGCTACGCGTTTCCAGGCAACGTGCGCGAACTGCGTAACCTGCTAGAGCGCGCGCGACTGTTCGCCGACGAAGGCGTGATCCGGCTTCGCGATCTGCCCGAGGACGTGCTCGGCACCCAAGCCGCGGCAGCGCTGCCGCGCGCCAAGGGCCAGGACGCCGACAAGGCCCGGCTGTCGCACGCGCTGGCGACGTTCCAGGGCACGCGCGAAGAATTGGCCCGGCACCTCGGACTCAGCGAGCGGACGCTGTACCGACGCCTGAAGGACTACGGGCTGGAATAACCGCAGCACGGCCGCTGCCAGATGACTGCCGCCAACCAGGTGCGGCAGTGCTGGTGGCGTAAACCCGTGGCAGTCGAGCCCGACACGGCCCACTAACTCGTTGATCGATAAGGCTTCAAGGTCTGCGCCGCGCTGGCACGCGCTTTGAGACTCACATGGCAGACTCACGGAGACCGCCATGTCAGACCCCTTGATGCTCGCCCGCATACAGTTTGCGGCCAACATCAGCTTTCACATCTTGTTCCCGACGCTGTCGATCGCATTGGGCTGGTTTCTGCTGTTCTTCAAAGTGCAGCTCGGACGGACCGGCGATCCGCGCTGGATGGCGCTGTACCGCTTCTGGGTCAAAGTCTTTGCGTTGTGTTTTGCGCTGGGCGTGGTCAGCGGCATCACGATGAGCTTCCAGTTCGGCACCAACTGGCCTGGCTTCATGCTCAAGGTCGGCAATATCGCCGGACCGCTGCTGGCGTACGAGGTGCTCACCGCGTTCTTCATGGAAGCCACGTTTCTGTCGATCATGCTGTTTGGCATGAACCGGGTCAGCGAACGTATCCACACGCTGGCGACCGCACTGGTCTGCATCGGTACCACGCTGTCGGCGTTCTGGATTCTGGTGCTGAACAGCTGGATGCATACGCCCGCCGGCTTCGAAATGCGCGACGGTGTGGCCCACGCAACCGACTGGCTGGCCATCGTCTTCAACCCGTCGCTTCCGTATCGCTTGACGCACATGCTGCTGGCCAGCGGCCTGACCGCATCCTTCCTGATTGCCGGCCTTTCGGCCTATCGACTGCGCCGGGGAGATACCGCGCCCGAGGTCCATCTCGGCCTCAAGGTCGGGGTCTGGACGGCGGCCGTGTTGATCCCACTGCAAATCCTCGCCGGCGACCTTCACGGCCTGAACACGCTCCACCACCAACCGGCAAAGGTCGCCGCCATGGAGGGGCTGTGGGAAACACAGGCCGGTGCGCCGGCCGTGCTGTTCGCGGTTCCCGACGATGCGATGAAGCGCAATCACTACGAAGTCGCCGTGCCCAAGTTGGCGTCGCTGTACCTCACGCACGATGCCGAGGGCGTCGTCGAGGGGCTGCGCGATTTTCCCGACGGACCGCGCATGGCACCGGTGTTCTTCTCCTTCCGGGTCATGGTCGGCATGGGCCTGATGATGCTGATGGTGTCCTGGATCGCCGCCGGCATGCTGCAGCGGCGAGCATCGCTGCCCGGCTGGTTGCTGCGCAGCTTGGTCGCAATGAGTTTTTCGGGGTGGATCGCCGTGATCGCCGGCTGGTATGTCACCGAGATCGGTCGGCAACCTTGGCTGGTGGCCGGTGTGCTGACCGCCGCCGACGCAGCGTCCACGGTGCCGTCGTCGATGATCGCCAGCACCTTGGCGATGTACCTGGCGCTCTACGCAGCGCTACTGGTCGCCTTCATCTCGGTGTTGTTCCACCTGGCAAGAAAAGGCACGCCGCCGGCCCATGCGCCCGCGATCGCCACCACGCTCGGAGTCGCCTGATGACCACGCTCGACATGCTGCCAGCGGCACTGAACGGGTCGGCCTTCTGGCTGCCGCTGATCTTCGTCGGCCTGATGGGCCTGTCGATGTTGCTCTACGTGATTCTCGACGGCTACGACCTGGGCGTCGGCATCTGGCTGCAGCGCGCAACGCCGAATCAGCGCGACGCGATGATCGCCTCGATCGGACCGTTCTGGGACGCCAATGAAACCTGGCTGGTCCTTGGCGTCGGCCTGCTGCTGGTGGCGTTTCCATTAGCGCACGGAGTGATCCTCGGCGCGCTTTATCTACCGGTGGCATTGATGCTGATGGGCCTGATCCTGCGCGGCGTCGCGTTCGACTTCCGCGCCAAGGTCAAAGCGGCGCACAAGCCGCTGTGGGACGGCGCGTTCTTCGCGGGATCGCTGCTGGCGTCGCTGGCTCAGGGTGTGATGCTGGGGCAATTGATCGTCGGCTTCTCGGACAGCGCCATCGCCTGGATGTTTTCAACGTTCATCGGCGTCGGGCTGACAGCCGGCTATGCGCTGATGGGCGCGACCTGGCTGATTCTGAAAACAGAGGGCGACTTGCAAGCACGCGCCGTGTCCTGGGCACGAATCGCCGCCTGGGGGACCGGCGCCGGCATCGCGGCCGTGTCACTGGCAACCCCGATGGTGAGTCCGGCGATCTTCGCCAAATGGTTTACGTTGCCGCAGTTCATTGCGCTGCTGCCGATCCCGCTGATGTCCGTGGCGCTGTTCGTGCTGCTGCAGATTTTCCTGGCGCGCCTGACGAGCGATCTGGCTCGCGGCAATGCTAGGGGCTTGCAGCGTTGGGCTTGGGCGCCGTTTGCCTGCAGCGTCAGTTTGTTCGCGCTGGCCTTCTTCGGCCTTGCCTACAGTTTGTTCCCGTATCTGGTGCCGGATCGGATCACGATCTGGGGCGCTGCAGCAGCGCCCGAATCGCTGATGATCATGCTCTACGGCGTGATCCTGGTGCTGCCTGCGATCCTCGGATACACCGCGTTCGCGTATCGGGTGTTCCGGGGCAAGGCATCTGAACTTCGCTACGAGTGACCGACACCGTCGACCGGGTTGCGGTCGGCCCGAAACCGATCGCGCGTAGCGGCGCGCCAGCGCGTTGAGCCGACCGCGCCGATCAGGCCGTCGCACCGTCGCGGCCGAAGCGGCCGGTTCGGAAATCGTCGAGCGCTTGTTCGATCTGCTCGCGCGTGTTCATCACGAACGGTCCGTATTGCACGACCGGCTCATGCAGCGGCCGACCGCCAATCACCAGCAGCCTTGCGCCATCGGCGCCGGTCGCCGTGACGCTCAGCTGATCGCCGTCGGAGAGCAAGCCAGCAGCGCGCAACGGCAACGGCCGGGCGTCGTCGCCGATCTGCGCCGCGCCTTCGTACAGGTAGACGAACACGTTGTGCCCGGCCGGTAGCGTCAGCGTCGCCGACGTAGCGGCCGGCAGGTGCAGATCCCAGTACAGCGGCGCGGTCGTCGCACCGGTGACCGCACCGGGGGTCGTGCCGTCGTGGCCCGGCTGCGCCAACTCACCGGCAATCACGCGGGCGCTGCCGCCACCGGCCAGCGCCACGGTCGGTATCGTCGCTGCGGCGATGTCGCGGTAGGCAGCCGGTTTCATTTTTTCGGCGGCCGGCAGGTTCAGCCACAGCTGAAAACCGCGCATGCGGCCTTCGGTCTGCTGCGGCATTTCGGAATGGATGATGCCGCGCGCCGCCGTCATCCACTGCACGTCGCCGGGGCGCAGATCGCCGGTGTTGCCCAGGTGATCCTGATGCTGCATGTGGCCGTCGAGCATGTAGGTCACGGTTTCGAAGCCGCGATGCGGATGCGACGGAAAGCCGGCCAGGTAATCGCCGGGACGGTCGCTGTAGAACTCGTCCAGCATCAGGAACGGATCGAAGCGCAGCCCGGGCTGCGCGCCGATCGACCGCGACAGCTTGACGCCGGCGCCGTCCGAGGTCGGCATGCCGGGAATCACTTGTCTGAGATGGCGAGAGGTCATTGGATGCTCCTGCAATCAGCGAAAGGGTGCGCGACGCTCAGGCGGCCAACTGGTCGATTTCGCCGTGGGCGCGGGCGATCGCCTCGTCCTTGAGCTGGGCGTTGATGTTCAAGCCTTCGGCATAGACGAACTCGATGCTGCGGATACCGATGAAGTTGAAGAAGGTTTGCACGAACGCGGTCTGGCTGTCGCTGGGCTGGCCGCGATGCAGGCCACCGCGCGTCGCCAGCACGGTCAGCTTGCGGTCGCCGATCAGACCTTCGGGGCCGTTGGCGGTGTAGCGGAACGTCACGCCGGCGCGCGCCAGATGGTCCAGATACGCCTTGAGCTGCGAGGGCACACCGAAGTTGTACATCGGCAGGCCGAGCACGATCGCGTCGGCCGATTTCAGCTCGTCGATCAGCGCATCGGACTCGGCGACGATCGCCGCCTGCTCGGCGGTGCGGCTCGCGGCCGGCGTCGACAGCGCGGTGATGCGGGCTGCGTCCAGATGCGGCACCGGCTGAGCGGCCAGATCGCGGACGACGACGCGGCCGCCCGGGTGGCGGGCCTTCCAGGCGGCGACGAAATGATCCGCCAGCTGGCTGGACTGGCCGTTGCCCGAAAACAGGCTGGTATTGATCTGCAGCAGCGTCGGAGCGGAAGTAGCGAGCGTGTTCATGGTCATCATCCTGATCGGTTGAAGGCGACGCAAAGGCGTCGGATGACCGCTATTAGAAGGCCGGAAAGCCGCCGAAAAAAGCAAAAAATCCTGACGCTGGCTTTCGAAACCGTTGACGGACCTTGCCGTCGCCGCGCGCGCCACCGCGCCGTAGACTGCCGCACCATGGACTGTCGCCCGCATTGCGGTGCCTGCTGCACCGCGCCCTCGATCACCTCGCCGATCCCCGGCATGCCGCATGGCAAGCCGGCCGGTGTGCGCTGCGTGCAGCTGGGCGCCGACGACCGCTGCCTGCTGTTCGGCGACCCGCGGCGTCCGGCGTTCTGCGGCTCGCTGCAGCCGAGCGCCGAGATGTGCGGTGCCACGCGCGAGCAGGCGCTGCGGTACCTGACCGACTTAGAGCGCCAGACGCGGCCGGACTGACCGCCGGCATCCCGCGCGGCCCGACACCGCCGCAAGCGGACGCGAGACTCGCTCAGTCCGGCGTCGACGCAGGCTGCTCGATCAGCACCGCCAAGCCCTGGAACAGCATCGACGTCGACGCCACCATCGTCGCGCGGCTGGCGCGGTAGTCGCTCAGCAGCCAGTGCAGCGCGGCCTGGCTGATTGCACCGACCAGCGCGATGTTCAGCACCTCGCCGCGTTCGTCGTCGATGCGCCACTGCGGAAACAAGCCGCGCGACAGCTGCAGCAGCAAGCCGGCAAAGTCGCCGACATTGGCCGTGTACAGCCGATCGATCCGCGGGCTGACGCCGAGCACTTCCAGCCAGCAGACGCGGGCCAGACGCGCGTCCTCGAACGCGGCAAAGAAGCCGTCGAGCGCCGCGTCGATGATCTGGCGCGGCGTGCCGCCGTTGCCGCGCTCGGCAATCGCCTGCAGCACGGCGGCGCGCAGTTGGTCCATGCCGTCGCGGTACACCGCTTCGAGCAGATCTTCGGTGCTGGCGAAGTTGTTGTAGAAGTAGCGGTCGGTCAGGCCGGCCTGCTTGCACAGGCTGCGCACCGTGGTCGCGCGGTAGCCGACGCTGCCGAACAGCGCCCGGCCGGCATCGAGAAACTGCCGGCGCTGCCGCGCCTGCCGCGCGTCAGCACTTTCACCGCCATAAGTGCGTCCGGAGTTCATCTTCCGATTTTGACGACGCTTGTCGTCAGACGTAAAGTGACGACAGTCATCGTCACATTGCCCGAGCGGCAAACCATGAAAGATTTCAGACACAAAGTGGTGGTCGTCACTGGCGCGGGGTCGGGCATGGGCCGCGCCTATGCGCTGGAATTCGGACGCCTGGGTGCGCATCTGGCGCTGAACGACTACGACGTCGAAGGGCTCGCCGAAACGCGCCGGCTGCTCGACACCCAGCAGGCCGGCAAGGTGTACGCACAGGCGTTCGACGTCGCCGACAAAGCGCTGATGCAGGCCTTTGCCGCCGGTGTCGAAGCCGAGCTGGGCAAGGCACACGTGGTGATCAACAACGCCGGCGTCGAAGGCGCCGCAGCACCGGTCTGGGCGATGCCCGACAGCGCGCTGGATCGCGTGATGCGGATCAATTTCCACGGCGTGGTCAACGGCACGCGCGCGTTTCTGCCGCAGCTGCTGGCCCAGCCCGAAGGCGCACTCGTGAATGTGTCGAGCATCTTCGGGCTGGTCGGCACGCCGAATCACGCCGACTACTGCGCCAGCAAATTCGCCGTGCGTGGCTACACCGAAGCGCTGATGGTCGAGCTGCTGCACACGCCGGTCAGCGTGCATCTGGTGCATCCGGGCGGCATCGCCACGCGCATCGCGCGCTCGTCGGCGTCGCAAAAGTTTTCGCACAAATACCTGTCGACGCCGCCCGAGGACATCGTGCGGCGCGTGATCCGCGGCATCCAGCGCCGCGAGCCGAAAATCGTCTACGGCAAGGATTCGTTCAAGACCTGGCTGGGCGCCAACCTGGTGCCGCTCAAGCTGCTGAACCGGATCATCTGGCGCGACATGAAAGACGCGATCGACCTTCAACACTACCCCGCAACCGATACGAGGAATCACCAGCAGTGAAACGCGCCACGCTGATCAGTCTGGGCCTGCTGGCCGCCGCCGCCATCGGCGCCGCCGCTTGGCTGTCCACGCCGTCGAACGGCTTTGCCGCCTACCGTAGCGGCGCCGCGCTCGAAGCAGGTCTGTACGGCTTCGACACGATCAATGTCGACATCGGCGAGATGCGCATCGCCGCCTACGACAGCGGCGCTGCGCCGGGCCGCGACACGCTGGTGCTGCTGCACGGCTACAGCGCCGACCGCCAAGTGTGGCCGCGCTTTGCCCGTCACTTGCTGGATCAGTACCGCGTCATCATTCCCGACCTCGCCGGTCACGGCGACACCGGCTTTGATCCGGCCTGGGATTACAGCGCGCCAGCGCAGGCGCGGCGTGTCGCCGCCCTGCTCGACCGGCTCGGCATCGAGCGCGCGCACATCGCCGGCAACTCGATGGGCGGCTTCATCACGGCGCACTTCGCGCTGGCCTATCCGCAACGCAGCCTGTCGGCCACGCTGATCGACCCGGCGGGCGTCGAGTCACCGAAGGCCAGCGACGCCGACAGCGAACGCGCTGCCGGCCGCAATCCGTTTCTGATTCACGATCGCGCCGAGTTCGATGCGTTCTACGCGATGACGATGCAGCAGCCGCCGCTGATGCCCGGCTTCATGCTCGCCGGCATTGCCGAGCAGTACCAGCAGCACCGCGATGCGCTGGCGACGATCTTCAGCGGCTTCTACCAGCACGACATGCTCGACGCGCAACTGGCGCAGATCACGGTGCCGACGCTGCTGATCTGGGGCAGCGGCGACTGCATCATCGACGTCAGCGCCGCGCAGGTCTGGCAGCAAGGCCTGCCGAAGGCCGAGCTGAGCGTGTTCGACGGCATCGGCCACATGCCGATGGTCGAAGTGCCCAAGGCCACCGCCGAACGCGTCCGCGCGTTTTTGTCGGCGCTGCCGCAGACCTAGTGCGGTAAGCAGCGGCGTTGCACGACGCCGCTGGGACCGAGCTGCATCGCGTCCGAGGCGCTGATGCAGCCGTCCGATTCCATCTGCCGTCGATGCCGAGCATTGCGTCGGCATCGACGCGAATGGAGAACCGAGTCACATCGATATCGATATACGACTCGGTATGCGTTGACCGGCGCAAAGCCGGGCTTCTAAGGTCGCCGCCACGGCTGGCGTGGCGCGGTGTCGAGTGCACGGCGCTGCCGCCGTGGCCGCCCGATCTGATCCGCAAGGACTCTCATGTTCCGCACCCTCGTCGCCCTTCTGGTCAGCTTCTGCCTTATTGGCTGCACGTCGATGCAAGCGGTCGCAGTTCCGTCGCCGGGTATGCCGCCGTCGTTCTCGGTCGGTGATACGGTTCAGATCACGACCAAGGCCGGCGCGTCACACACGCTGGAAGTGACCGAGGTGTTGCGCAACGCCGTCGTCGGGACCGACGAATCCAACAAGCGGATCAAAGTCGCGTTCGACCAAATAACGGCGGTAGAAGTGAAGAAGATCAACACCGGCAAAACCGTCGGCGCCGGCACCGGCATCAGCCTGCTGGTCGTCGCGGTGTTGTTCGTCGTCGGCGTGTTCGCGTTCGGGCAAGCGTTCAAGTCGTCGGGCGACTGAACGCCTGCGGCGTTGATCCGCGGCCTCAGCCCGGCTCCTTCAGCAGCCGCGCGACGCTCTGCTGTGCGATTGGGTGGTAGCCGGCGCGGGCTTTGGCGAACACCTGCTCGGCGTAGCGACGGCCATCCGGCGTGCGCTTCAGCGCGCGGTAGACCGGTGACAGCAAGCGCATACGGCCGACGCTCTGCAGATAGCGCTCCGCATCCGGCCACACGCGGCGATCGCCGCGACCGATTGCCAGCGACAGCCAGCTGCTGGCCAGGATCTGGTTCGACGTGCGTGTCAGCGCGTAGCGCTGGTCGAGTGCCTGCAACTGCGCGAGGCTGACGCTGTCGGGCATCGTGTCGAGAAAGTACTGCCATTGCTGCACGGCCCAGGTGTCGGCGGGCAGCGCGCCCGTGTCGAGCGTACCGGCCAGCCATTGCGCGCGTACCGCGTCGACCTGCGTGAACGCATCGGAATGCGGCATCAGCGCGTAGGCCGGCAGATCGGGCGCGTTGATCCAGGCGTCGATCTGCGCCTCGGTGACCTTGCCGGGCTGTTGCGCCAGCAACTGCGTGCTCAGGTAAGCGCGAAACTGCGCGGTGCTCGCACTTTGGAATACATGCGTGTCGAACCAGCCGCGCACGAACGCATCGAAGCGCTCGCGGCCGAACTGGGCTTCGAGCCAGCTCAGGAACAGCGCGCCACGCTCGTACGGAATCGAGCTGAACACTTCGTCCGGATCAGCGGCCGGCGTGGCGCGGACCAAGGCGTGGTCGGCGCGGTCGGCATGCGCCACGGCATCCCGCAGATCTTCGACGCCCAGCACCCGCTCCATGTCGGCGAACTCGACACCGAACTGCGCTTCGTTGAGTCGGTTGGTCAGGTACGTGGTGTAGCCCTCGTTGAGCCAGAAGTCGCTCCAGGTGGCGTTGGTCACCAGATTGCCCGACCAGCTGTGCGACAGCTCGTGCGTGATCAACGACACCAGCTTGCGATCACCGGTGATCACCGACGGCGTCAGGAACGTCAGTCGCGGGTTTTCCATGCCGCCGTAAGGAAAGCTCGGCGGCAGCACCAGCATGTCGTAACGGCCCCAGCGATACGGTCCATAAAGCTGCTCGGCCAGCGCCATCGTGCGCTCGGTTTCGGCGAATTCATAAGCGGCGCGATCCAGCATCGCCGGCTCGGCATAAACGCCACTGCGCTCGCCGGTGCTGCGAAACGCGATGTCGCCGACAGCCAATGCCACCAGATACGACGGAATCGGCTGCGGCATCTCGAACTGCCAGCGCCCATCGGCGGCCGGGCGCTCCGACATCTGCGCGCTCATCACGGCGCGCAGCGCCTTGGGCGCCTGGATACGCGCGCGATACGGCATCCGCACCGACGGCGTGTCCTGCAGCGGAATCCAGCTGCGTGCGTGGATCGCCTGCGACTGCGTGAACAGGTACGGGTGCCGCTTGCCGGTGGTCTGCGCCGGCGTCAGCCATTGCAGGCCGGAGGCATCGGCCGCGGTGCGGTAATGCACGCGCACCTGCTGCGCTTGCAGCGGCAGCGTGATCGTCAGCGCCGAGCCGAGCACGGCGTCGCGCGCGGCGAGCCGGAACGCGGTCGCTTGCCAGGGCGCGCCATCGGCGTTGCGCGTCTCGACGCGGCTGATGCTGAGGTCACGCGTATCGAGGACCAGTTCGGTGGCCTTCGGGTCGACATGCTCGATTTGCAGTTCGGCCGTGCCCGCCAGCTGGCGACGCGCAAAGTCGACGTTCAAGTCGAGCGCCAGATGCTGCACGCGCAGCTGATCGGGATTGGCGTAGCTGTGCGGATCGACGGCACCGAAGGCAGCCGTCGATACCCAACACAGCAGCAGCGCCGACAGCTGGCGCAGACGCGATGCGCGTGTGGATCGCAGCGCGCTCACTTGCCCGGCTCCGCCGGCGCGGTCCAGCGCGCCATGCCTTCCTGCGCGGTGCTGGCCACCAGACGGCCGTCGCGCGTGTAGATGTGGCCGAACGAAAAGCCACGGCCGCTCTGACTCGATGGCGAGTCGATCGTGTACAGCAGCCAGTCGTCGACGCGCGCGTCGCGATGGAACCAGATCGCGTGGTCGATCGACGCCATCCGCATGCTCGGGTTCAGCGGGCCCTTGCCGTGCGGCAGCAGCGATGTCGCCAGCGGGCCGAAGTCGCTGGCGTACGCGAGCACGCAGCGGTGCACGGTCGGGTCGTCCGGCAAGCGATCGACGGTGCGCAGCCAGAACGCGCTGTGCGGCGGCTTGGGCGCGTGGTCGAACAGCGTCTGCGGCTCGACGTAGCGCATGTCGAACAGCGTGTCCTGCGACAGGAACTGGCGCAGACGCGGGCTCGGGTCGCTGAGCTGGTCGAGCAGCTTCAGGCGGATGTCGCGATCGCTGGGCAGCGCTTCGGGCGGCGGCACCACCGGCATCACCGACTGATGCTCGGCGCCGGCCTCGGGCCGCTGGAACGAGGCGATCAGCGTCAGAATCACTTGCCCGTGCTGCACGGCCTGCACGCGGCGCGTCGTGAAGCTGCGCCCGTCACGCACCGGGTCCACCTCGTAGATGATCGGGTGACTCATGTCGCCGGGCCGCAAGAAGTACGCGTGCAGCGAATGCACCACGCCCTCGGCCACCGTGCGCTGGCCGGCGACCAAAGCCTGGCTGACGACTTGTCCGCCGTAGACGCTGCGCCCGCCCAGATCGCGCGACAAGCCGCGAAACAGATGGTCGTCGATCACTTCGAGGTCGAGCAGATCGACCAGTTCCTGCACGCGGCTCATCGCTCGCTCTCCAGCAAAACCCAAGGTTAGAACGCAACTTTAACAAGACCTCGCAGGCTCGGCCCCGCACCCGGTGCGGCGCGGCCGCCGTCTGCATCGGCTGCGACGGCTTGTCGTATCCTGCCGGCGCCGACGCGGTCGGCACTCAGGAGACCTGCATTGCTCTGGCTGTCGCTACTCGTCACCGTTGGCATCGCCCTGGCATGGCATCGCGCCGGGCTGCGCACGACGACCGCGTCGATCGCGCTGTGGCTGCTGCTATACGGCGTGTTCGGTGAATCGCTCGCGCTGTTCGCACTGCTTCTGTTGCTGTTCGTGGCCGTGCTGGTGCCGCTGAGCCTGCCGACGCTGCGCCAGGAATGGCTGACGCGGCCGCTGCTCGACCACGTGCTGCGCCGCCGCTTGCCACCGCGCCGCGCCGCCTTGGCCGCCTTCGATCCGCAGGCGGCCAGCCAGGCCCAGCAGCAGGCGCTGCACGCATTGCTCGGCGAGCGCGCAGCCGTGCTGTCGCCGCCGGCAGCCGACGACGGCGCCGCGGTGCCCGACAGCGCAGCGGCCGCGGTGATCGCCGCGCATGGCAGCGACGAACAGCGGCAGCATTGGCTGCCGGCGCTGGCGCGGCGCGAAGCGCGCATCGCGCTGGCCTTTGACGCACGCTGGGGGAATGGCGAACACAGCGCCGACCGCGCCCAACTGACGCGCGGCATCTGGAAAGGCCATGACACGCTGGGACTGCGACTGAGCTTCGACAAGTTCGGTGTCGACGCTGGCGATGCTGGCAATGACCACCCCGGCGAGATCAGCGACTACCTGGTGCGCGTCGACGTGCACGACACAGCCTTGCTGCCGAGCGTCGCGCCGCGTCGCGGCAGCACGCTGGTGCTGGTGCCGGCGACGCTATCCGGGCTGCGCGGCCATGGCAGCGGCTCGATCCAGGCACACGATGTGTTCGTTCCGCTAAGCCGGCTGGTCGGCGGTGCCGATGGCATCGGCGACGGCGAGCGCCAGATCGCCACCGCGATCGCCGCCGATCAATATGCGCGGCTGCAACGCGCGCATCGCGTCACCGCGCAAGCGCTGCGGCGCGACGCTTTGCTCGATCGCATCGATGCGTTCTTCGACCGCCCGGCGGCGACGACGCGGGCGCAGCGACGCGAGCAGCAGGTCGCGGCGGCACTCGACGTTTACGGCATCGGCGCGCTGACGGCGCTGCTGCGGTCGTTGCACGCGCAGCAGCGCCTGCATCCAGCGCTGAACCCCGTGGTCGCCAGCGCCGCTGCCGCGCTGGGCGTCGCCGTGCCTCGCGGCGACGCGGCGATCGAGCCACTGCTGTGGACGCTGTACCCGACGCAGCACGCCATGCTGGCCGCTGCGGCGACGACGCCGTATGGCGCGGCGCTGCCGGCGTTCGACGCTGCGTTGTTCGGCGACGGTCTGCGCGAAATGCTGGCGCATTCGGCACACGCCGGTCTGCTGGCGTTGCTTGATGGCCGAATGCTCGGCGGCGACGGCGACCGCAATACGCAGCGACTGGCGCGCTACCGCGCAGCGCTGGCGCTGGCGGCCGACGCGTGGCTGACGACGCGCGACCCGCTGCTGGCCGACGGTGCCGACCACAGCGCATTGATCGATGCGTTTGCGCAGACACTAACGCTGGTCGCGGCGCTGCAAGCGCATCGCGACGGCGGCGCCTTGCGTGACGAACAAGCCTTGATCGACACATTCTGCGAGCGCTGCTGTCGGCGCATCGACGCGGCGCTGGACCGCTTCGTCGCCAGCCAGGCGCAGCGCCGCCGCCGAGTGATGCTGCGCGCGCTGCTGCTGCCGACCGGCGCACTGCTCGCCGGTGCCGGCGCGCGTCAACGTGAGCGTGCGCTCGCGGCCCGGCTGCAGGCCCCGGGTGCGATTCGTGATCGTCTGCTGCAGGTGCTGCCGGCCGACGCCACCGGCACGCGTCTGGAAATTGCGCTCGACGCGGCCACCAGCGCACAGCGTCGCGTGATCGCTGCCGTGCGCGCGGGCCAGCTGACACCCGCACCACCGGTGGATCTGATCGCCGCCGCAACCGCGCAATCGGTGATCGACCCAAGCGACGCCGAGCGACTGCGCAGCGCCTACAACCTTGCCGACGACCTGCTCCAGGCACGATTCAACGCGGCATAGATCCGGTGCCCAAAGGCACCCGTCGCGACCTTAGACGAGCGGGTCGAGGAACTGGCGCGCTGCGCGCAGATCGACGGTGTCGTGACCTTCGACAAAGCCGTCATAGATCGTCTTCACCAGCGGGTGCGCGGCGTCGTTGCGTCCCTGCCCACGCCACAGGCGACCCAGGCTCAAGGCAGCGCGCAGTTGCAGCAACGGCGCTTGGCGCGCGCTCGCCAGCTGCAAGGCCTGCGTCATACAGTCTTCGGCGGCGCGCTCCGCCGTGCGATCGTGGCGCGCACTGCCGGCCAGCCGCAGTTCGCCTTCCAGCCGCAGTGCCTCGGACTTGAAGGCCACAGCATCGCAAAGGCTCATCACGGTGTTGGCTTCATCCAGAGCCAACCGCGCCCGGTCCACGTCACCCAGCTGCAGGCAGCATTCGGCGCCGAGCAGATAATCGAGCGGAACGCCGAAGTGATTACCCTGTTCCCGCATCTCGGCCAACGCCTGCCACAGCAGCGACAGGCCGCGCTCGTGCTCACCCAGCATCGCCAGCGCCAAGGCTTGGTAGCGCCGCGACCACAGACGAGACTCCCGATGGCCGTACTGCTCGGCGCGCTGCAGCGCGATCTCGGCTTCGACCAGCAAATGCGACCAGTCGCGGCGGTACATCAGCACCGCGCACACACTGGAGACATGGACGATGCAGTGCGCATACGGATTGCCGCTGGACTTCACCTTGGCGTACACGGTCCGGGCCGTTTCGAGCGCACGGTCGGGATAGCCGAGCAGCCATTGCAGCAAGGCGCGGCCGGTATAGGCCGTGCCTCGCACATCGCTCAGATTCTGAAACCAGCGATCACCCGCTTGATCCAGCAAGCCGATCGCGCGTTCGTTGCGGTCCATCGCGTCGACGAAGCGACCATGCAGGTGCAGGCTCAGCGATGCGAGCGTATCGCCACTGGCCTGGATCAACGGGCTGCCGATCTTCAGCCCGAGCTGCTGAAAGCGGTTAGCTGACTCGACCGCCTCGGAAAAGCGACAGCCGAAATGCAGGCGCATCCAGATGCAGTAGTGCGCCAACTCCAACAGCTCGGGATTGCGACACCGCGTGGTCAAGTCGATGAGGCGATCAATGTGATCACTGGTGCGCGGCGAGGCGTAGCCGAACTCGCTCTGCAGCCCCGTCACGGCCAGCACGCGCAGCGCCAGCTCGGACTCGTCGCGCTCCGGTCCCGGCGGCAAGGCGTCGAGCAGCGCCAAGCCCATCTCGATTTCGCGCGCCAGCGCGTCGTAGGCGACCCGTACCAGCGCGTTGCGTGCGGTCTGAATCCGGTACGGCAGTGCACGGCTGCGCCATCCACCGCGCTCGAAATGCAGCGCCAGCTCGCCGGCAATCTCCGCAGTGCGCGTGCCGTAGGCCGCTTCGCAGCGTTCGGCGATCTGCCGGTGCATGCGGGCGCGCTGCGAATCCAGTAGTTGGCGACGCAGCACTTGTGAATACATCTCGTGGCGGAATCGGTAGACGCCGCTGGTGGTGCCGTCGGGCCAGATCGACAAGCCGTTGGGCTCGATGAAACGCCGATGCCGCGCCAGTTGTTCCAGCACGGGCTCGACCGCGTCGAGTTCGCGGCCCGCCGCCGCGGCGGCAGCAGCAGCAGAAAAATCGGCGCCGGCAACGCTGGCGCCCTCCAGCAGCAGCCGCTGTTCAGGGCTCAGATCATCGAGCTGCAGGCTGATCAGATCGTTCAGCGCTTCGGGAATCACATCGTTCAGCTGCGCTCCGCGAAGGTCCGACGGGTCGGGGTGGCGCTGCAGGTAGTCGGTGATCTGCACCATGAACAGCGGCAGACCGCCGCTGCGTTCGAGCACTCGCTGCGGCAGATCGTCGCTGTAGGCGGTCAAGTCGAGTCTGGCGCTGAGGTAGCGGCGCACAGCATCCACCGACAGGCCGGATATCGGCAGCTCGCTGGCCTGCTGCCGGGCCTTGAGTGCCAGCATCAGCTTGCTCACCGGGTGCGCCGCAATGATCGCGTCCGTCGGACGCAAGCTGGCCAGCACCATCATCCGCGCCGAGCCGGAGCGCTGCGCCAGAAAGCCGATCCAGTCGAGCGTGGCGCGATCGGCCCAGTGCAGGTCTTCGATGGTCAGCAGCACGCCGTGCGGCAGGCTCAGCTGTTCGAGCAGTTCAGCCAGCTCGCGCAGCATCCGCTCGGGACGCACGCCGGCATTCTGCTGCCGCAGCAACGCGACATCAGCGGCATCGATCAGATCAGGCATCAGCAGCAGCCAGCTCGGCGCCAGGTGCCGGGCCAGTTCCATCGGCCGGCTGTCCGGCGCGTCGCGCAGCAGCGTTCGCAGCGCTTCGATCACCGGCAAGTACGGCTCGCTGATGCCACGACCTTCCAGGCAGTGTCCGCTCAGTTGAACAGCCTGCGGCTGCTGCAGGCGGACGCGCTGCTGGAACGCCCGAAGCGTTGCGCTTTTGCCGACGCCCGTCTCGCCGCTGACGAAGACCACGTCGGTCCGGCCCGTCAGCGCCCGCTCCCAGGCCAGATTCAACTGCAGCAGTTCGGCGTCACGGCCGACCAGCGATTCGTCGTCTTCAGCGGAGGCGGCATCACCATCGGCTTGAGGTTCGGCGTCGGGCGCGGCGTCTGCCAGCGCATCCGGGCGGATCACCGGCACGCCGAAACGGAATCCGACGCGATGCGCCGTCAACACATAGCGCGGAGCGCGCGTGTCGTCGCCAAGCGCCTTACGCAGCGCCTGCACCTGAAAGCTCAGCGCATTGTCGCTGACCGCCTGGCGCGGCCACACGGCATCGAGCACCTGGGCTTTGGTGACAACCTCGCCGGGGCGGCTGGCCAGCGCCCACAGCAAGGCCATCGTGCGCGGCTGCAGCTTGACCTCCTGGTCACCGTGCAGCAGCGGCCCATTGCGGCCGTGCAGGCGAAATGGACCAAACGACAGCGTGTCAGCCACGGCCATCAGCAGAGCCGCAAAGCGTGCGTGTCCGTGATGCGGCCGGCAGCGAATCGCGGCCGCGATATGAAACCCCTGTGCATCGAATGACGTTCCCCCCGCCCCGTCACCGATCCTTGGTGGTTATCGTTATCGCGATGTCGTGTCGCGGGCGCACAACCGACATCGACCGGCCGTCAGGCCGCCGCGATGATACACAGCGCGATAGCGCCGCCGTATCGGCGGCCGGCATTACCGCAGCGGCAAGCTAAGCTAGCGCCCCCGACTATGCCGGCTCAGACGCCCATCGACCATGAAGATCGCCACCTGGAACGTCAATTCGCTAAAGGTGCGCTTGCCGCATCTGCTCGACTGGCTGAGCGCCAATCCCGATCTCGACGTGCTGGGTCTGCAGGAACTCAAGCTCGAAGACGACAAGTTTCCGCATGCCGAACTGGCAGCGGCGGGCTGGCATGCGGTCGTCAACGGCCAGAAGACCTACAACGGCGTTGCGATCCTGGCGCGCACGCCGCCGCAGGATGTGGTGCGCGACATTCCGGGCTTTGATGATCCGCAGCGGCGCGTGATCGCGGCCACCGTCGGCGGCGTGCGCGTGATCGACGTGTACGTGGTCAACGGCCAGGCGGTGGGCAGCGAAAAGTACGAGTACAAGCTGCGCTGGCTGGCCGCGCTGCGCGATTACCTGGCGGCCGAGTTGCAGCGCCATCCGCTGCTGGCCGTGGTCGGTGACTACAACATCGCGCCGACCGATGCCGACGTCTACGACCCGGTGGCCTGGGGCAACGACGTGCTGTGTTCGCCGCCGGAGCGCGAGGCGCTGGCCGCACTGCTCGGCCTGGGCCTGACCGACTGCTTCGCCGCGCGCCCGCCCGAAGGCAACCGCTTTACCTGGTGGGATTACCGCCAAGCTGGCTTCCGCCGCAATCTCGGCCTTCGTATCGACCATGTGCTGGCGTCGGCCGCGCTGGCCGACACGCTGGTCGCCACCCGCATCGACACCGCGCCGCGCAAGCTGGAGCGGCCGTCGGACCACGCACCGGTGATCGCCGAGTTCGCGCGCTAGCCCGCGCATCCGGCAGGTGCCGCGCCGGATCAGCGCAAGCGCGGCGGATCGACTTCGACCGGCACCGTGAAGCGGCGCGGACGGCCGTCCGGCGGTGCCGGCAGCGGCGTTGCACGCTGCAACATCGCCAGTGCTTCGGCATCGAGCGCGGCGATGCCCGATGGCTGGCTCAAAGCCACGTCGTAACTGCGTCCGCGCGCATCGACGCTGAAGCTGACTTCGGCGCGCGCCGTCGTACCGAGCACACCCGGCAAGCGGCGCCGATAGCGGCTCAAGTGCGCGCGTACCTCGGCTGCATAGCCGCCGCGCCCGCCACCCGCACTGCCACTGCCGGCCAACGGTGATGATGGCGCCGCTGCGATACCGGACGTCGTCTTGCCGGCGGATGCGCCGGCCGAGGCGTCGGCCCGCGGCGTCGTGGGCACGTCACGAACCGGTCGCGGCGGCGTCGTGGGCGTGGGCGTGGGAGCAGGCACCGGCGTTGGTGACGGCGCCGATGGCGCGGGCGGGCGAGCTGCCGGGCGCGAGCGTGGCGGCGGTGGCGGCGGCGCCCAGGTGATCGGCCGCGATGCCAGCGCCAGCACGTCGTCGGCGCGCGGCGCGGCATCGCGCGGCACCGCGTCGCGTGTCGCGGCATCGTCACGACGCCCGGTGTTGCCAATCGCATCAGCGCCGGCCAGCGCCGCAGGCGCTTCACCGCCACCCAAGCCCTGACCGCTGCCGGCGACGAGTTGCGGTGGCGACGTGCGCGGATTCCAGCCCGATGCCAATGTCACCAGCAAGATCAGCAGCAGATGGGCCGCGACGGCGACGTATAGCGACAGCGCCGCCTTGTAGCGGCTCATCGGCCGCGCTGCACCGTCATCAGGCTGGCGCGCGCGACACCGGCCGCGCGCAGCACTTCGAGCACGACGACGACGCGCTGCGCATCGGCGCCCGCATCGGCTTTGACGATCAGCGCGCGGTCGCCAGCGGTGCTGGCCCAGACCTGCGCGCGGCGCAGCAGTTCGTCGGGCTCGATCACCGCGCCGTCGAACGCGATGCGGCCGCTGGCATCGACGACCACGGTGTCCGGCGTCGGATCGAGCGCGGCTTGCGCGGCCGAGCGCGGCGGCTGCACCGGCAGCAGATCGGGCGCCGCGATCACGCCCGACAGAATCACGAAGATCAGCAACAGGAACGCGAAGTTGATCATCGGCACCATGTCGATGTCGCGCGCCGCGCGTGCGCCGGATGCAGGCCGGATCTTCATCGCGATGCGCCGCCCGCTGCGGCCGGCTCGTCGGCGGCGCGGCCCAGCGTCAGTGCCGCGCCCGTGGGCTTGAAGCGGTCGAGCATGTCGATCAGCGCTTGCAGGCTGACGCCGCTGCCGGCGACCAACACCGCGCGCGCGCCGGGCTGACGCAAGCGCTGCTCGACCTGCGCCGCATCGCTGGCGCGGCCGTCGAGCCTCAATCCACCGTCGGCCTGCACTTCGACGATCGCCGCGCCGCTGTCGGCATCGTCGCCCACGCCGCCGAGATTCATCGACCAGCTGCGCCAGTCGGCGAACGTGGTCACCAGCATGAAGAAGAACAGCAGCACGAACAGCACGTCGACCAGCGAGGTCAGCACGATAGTGTTGCGTCGGCGGGGCTTGCGCGCGAGCTGCATCGACAAGCGCCGGTTAGCGGCGCGGGCCGCTGGTCAGCAGCGCGGTCAGCGCCGATTCCATCCGCTGCTGCAGACGCTCGACGCGGCGATCCAGATAGTTGAACGCGACCAGCGCGACGATCGCCACGGCCAAGCCGCCAGCCGTGGTCAGCAGCGCTTCCCACAAGCCGCCGGACAACACCGCCGGGCTGACGCGATCGCCGGCCGCCTGCAGTTGGCGGAACGCCTGGATCATGCCCATCACGGTGCCGAGCAAGCCGATCAGCGGCGCCAGCTGCGAGATCACTTCGAGTGGGCGCATCAGGTTGCGCAAGGTGTCGAGCCGCTCGGCGGCAACGGCCTGGATGTATTCGCGCACCTGCTCGTCGCTGCGCGATGCATCGCTGCTGGCGCGGATCGTTTCGCGCATCACATCGGCCAGCGGGCTCGGCGATGCGGCCAGCGCGGTCAGCGCCTGGTCGGGCGCGCCGGACTGCCAAGCGTTGACCGCGAGCGCGACGAAGCGCGTGTCGCCGATGCGCTGATCCCAGAACTCCCAGATCTTGACCAGCACGATCGTCACGGTGGCCACCGACAGCGCCACCAGCAGCAACATCGTCGGGCCGCCCAAGCGGATCCATTCAAAAGCCTGCGACATCCTCTACCCCTGTTTGATGCGTGATCGCGATGGCCGCGCGCGTGGTCGAGCGCGTGACGATTGCGGTGAAAGTGCGTTGCGTTGCGGCGCTGTCAGCGCGCCGGGCGCACGACGCGCGCCTCGCCGACGCCGCGCGGGTCCGACGCCGCGTCCACAACGCCGGTGCGCGGATTCCAGCTGACCGCCTGCAGATTGCCGTAGGCGCGGTTGACCGGCTTGAGCACGTGGCCCATCGCCGCCAGCGCCTCACGCTGTTCGGCGCTGAACGCATTGGCCTCGTATTCGACCACGTCGGGCAGATACTGGTGATGGAAGCGCGGCAGCGCGACCACGTGCGCCACATCGCCGCCCTGCATCCAGTCGAGCAGGCCGAGCAGCACCATCGTCACGATGCGGCTGCCGCCGGGCGTGCCGAGCACCAGCAAGCCGCGCGGGCCTTCGACGAACGTCGGCGTCATCGTCGACAGCGGACGCTTGTTCGGCGCCACCAGGTTGGCCTTGCTGCCGATCAGGCCGTAGGCATTGCTGGCAGTTTCGGACGCGGCAAAGTCGTCCATCTCGTCGTTCAAGAACACGCCGGTCCCGGCCGGCATGTAGCCGGAGCCGAACGGCAGGTTGATCGACAGCGTTGCGGCGACGCGGTTGCCGTCGGCGTCGAGCACCGACAGATGCGTCGTGTGCGTGCCTTCCGGGAATGCAGGCGCGGGCGGCAGCGACGCGCTGGGCGTGGCGCGCGCCGGGTTGATGCTGGCGACCAAGCCGCGCGCGTAGTCGGCCGACAGCAGCGACGCGGTCGGCACCGGCACGAAATCCGGATCGCCCAGATACGCAGCGCGATCGCGGAACGCGCGGCGCATCGCCTCGATCAGCTGATGCGTGGCCGTGATGCCCTGGCCGTTGAAGCCGAGCAGGCCGAGCTGGTTCAGCACTTCGCCGATGGTCACGCCACCGGCCGACGGTGGCGGCGCCGTGACGATGCGGTAGTCGCCAAAGCGCAGCGTGATCGGCGCGCGCTCGATGACGCGATAGCCGCGCAAGTCGTCAGCGGCCCAGATGCCGCCGTCCTGCTGCACGCCCGCAAGCAGCCGCTGCGCGGTGTCGCCTTGGTAGAAGCCGTCGCGGCCCTGCGTGGCGAGGCGTTCGATCGTCGTCGCCAGATCGGGCTGGCGCAGCAGCGCACCGGCTGGTGGCGGCCCGCCCGCGACCGCGAACGTGGCTTGTGCGGCCGGCGACAAGCGGCGCCAGTGTTGTGCGAAGGCCTCGGCGAGCTTGGCGTCGCAAGCAAAGCCGTCGCGGGCATAGCGGATTGCCGGCGCCAGCGAACGCGCCAGCGGCAACCGGCCATAGGTGCGGGCGATATGGTCCAGCGCGGCCGGTTCGCCGGGAATGGCAGCGGCCAGCGCGCCGTCGCGCGAACGCTTGTCGACGGCCTTGCCGTCGGCGCCGAGATACATCGTGGCGCTGGCCTTGCCGGGCGCGGTTTCGCGGCCGTCAACGAAGGTTTGCATGCCGTCGCGCTGACGGTGCAGCAGCCAAAAGCCACCACCGCCGATGCCCGAGCCGGTCGGCTCGACGACGGCAATCGCCGCACTGACGGCGACGGCGGCGTCGAACGCATTGCCGCCCGCAGCCAGCACCTCGAGCCCGGCTTGCGTTGCCAGCGGGTGGGCACTGGCAACGGCGTGGGCGCCGGGTTTGTCGCTCGCGGCGGCCGTTGCGACGGCCGGTGCCAGCACCGCCATCGGCGCGCACAGCGCCAGCAGCAACAACAACCGCATCGCGCGGGCTCGCATCGCGCCGGCTTGGCGGTGGGGCGTCATCATTGGGCTCCGGTCAGGCGCTGGTATTTTTCCAGCAGCTGCTGCTGGGTTTCTTCGTGGTCCGGGTCCAGCGGAATGCAGGCCACCGGGCAGACGATCTGGCACTGCGGCTTGTCGAAGTGACCGACGCATTCGGTGCAGCGCGACGGGTCGATCTCGTAGATGTCCACGCCCTGGTAGATCGCCTGGTTCGGGCACACCGGCTCGCAGACGTCGCAGTTGATGCAGTCGTGGGTGATCTTCAGCGCCATCGGCGGCTCAGGCAGCGGCCACGTCGCGCGCCGCGTAGCGCTGGGCCATCAGCGTGCAGACGAACAGCTGCAGCTGGTGGTAGATCATGATCGGCAACACGATCATGCCCAGCGGCACGTTGCCGAGCAGCAGGTGCGCCATCGGCACGCCGACCGCCAGGCTCTTCTTCGACCCGCAGAACACGCCGGCGATCTCGTCTTCGACGCTGAAGCCAGCGCGGCGCGCAGCCAGCGTCGTCAGCAGCAGCGCCAGCGCCAGCAGCGCGGCCGTCAGCAGCATCGTCTGCAGCAACGTGATCCAGCCGAACTGCTGCCAGACACCGGCGGCGGTCGAGTCCGAAAACGCGTTGAGCACGATCAGCAGAATCACCGTGCGGTCGGAATACATGACCCAGCGCTTGTTGCGCGTGACCCAGCCGCCGATCCAGCGCCGCGCGATCTGCCCCAGCACCAGCGGCAGAAACAGCTGCTGCGCGATCTTGGTGAATTGCGCCAGCAGCGACCCGCCACCCGCCGCATCCGACGGCGCACCGGCCTGCAGATACAGGTTGACCAGCAGCGGCGTGATGACCATGCCGAGCAGGCTCGACAGCGTGGCGTTGAAGATGGCCCCGGCCACGTTGCCGCGCGCCATCTGCGTCATCGCGATGCTGGTCGAGATCGTCGACGGCAGCGCGCACAGGAAGAAGAAGCCGACCAGCAGGTCGCGCGGCAACCACGGCGTACCCGCCAGCACCAGGCCGACGCCGATCACCGGAAATAATGCGAACGTCGACAACTGCACCAGCAAATGCAGCCGCCAGTTGGTGACGCCGGCCTTCAGGTTGGCAAAGCTGAGCCCGGCACCCGCAAAGAAAAACACCAGGCTGACGCCGAGCGACGTGACCACGTCCAAGTGCAGCCAGCCGCCGCTGGCGCCGAGCGACGGCACCAGCGCGGCGACGATGACGGCGACGATCATCGCCGCCAAAAAGCCATCCATCAGCTTCATGCCTGCGGCAGCTCGGTCACGCCGCAGGGCGGCCGAAGCGCGCCAGCAGCGGGCCGATCACGGCCTTGGGCACCAGCTTTTCGACCGGCGCACCGAGCCCGGCCAGCTCACGCGCCAAGCTCGACGACAGGTGCGCAAACTCCGGCGACGGCGCCAGCATCACAGTATCGAGTTGCGGGTACAGGTCGCGGTTCATCACCGCCATCTGCTTTTCGTAATCGACATCGACCACGGTGCGCACGCCGCGCACCAGCACGTTGACCTGATGGTCGCGCGCAAAGTCGACGATCAGCCCCGAAAAGCCGATCACCTCCACGTTGTCGAGGTCGGCCGTGACCTGACGGATCAGGTCGACCCGCTCGTCGAGCGAGAAGCGCGGGTTTTTGGCGACGTTGGAGCCGACCGCGACGATCAGCCGCGGGAACATCCGTGCCGCGCGGTGAATGATGTCGTTGTGGCCCAGCGTCACCGGGTCGAAGGTGCCGCTGTATGCCGCGATGATCTGGGGCGCTGCGCTCATGCCGGGTCCGTGGATGTGCTGCCGATGCGGGACCCGGAGTTTACGACGCCGCGCCCTCGGCGTAGGTGGCGAGCCCAAAGTGCACCAGCCCGGCCTGCTTGTCGCGGCGCAGCGTCCAGCCGGGCGGCAGCACCAACGGCCGCGTCTTCGGCCATTCCAGATAGACCTGACTGTGCGGCTTGAGCAGACGCGGCAGCGCCGCCAGCGCCCGCCCGAGCAGCGGGCTGTCGTAAGGCGGGTCGAGCAGCACGATGTCGTACTGCGCATCCACCGCCGCCAAAAACGCCAGCGCGTCACGAGCCAGCACCTGCGCATTGCTGTCGTCCGCACCCAGACGCATCAGCGCCGCACGGATGCCACGCACTTGGGCGGCGCCGGATTCAATAAACGTCACCGACGCCGCCCCCCGCGACAGCGCCTCCAGCCCCAGCGCCCCGCTACCCGCAAACAAGTCGAGCACGCTGGCCCCATGAATCTGCGGCGCCAGCCAGTCGAACAGCGTCTGCCGCACCCGATCCGGCGTCGGCCGCACGCCGTCGTCGGCATCAAAGTCGACAACGCGACTGCGCCATTGCCCGCCGATGATGCGCAGGCGGCCGAGGGGTCGTTTCATTGAGCAGGTTCAGGCTGCAGGGGTTGGGTGCGGATAGTATTTGAAATGTGGTGGAATCGTTGCAAAGTGCAGGAGTATTCCTGTTGCAACTGCCAGTTAATTCACATTAAGTGCAAGACTTCCCCGATTGCTTCCGAGAGCAAGGGAGGTACGGCATTTCCGACCTGAGTGTATCGAGGGCAGGACTTTTTTCGTTGCCCACCTCCGCTTGTGTACGGGCCCTTGAATGCAAACCAGTCTGGGAAAGACTGCAATCTGGCGTGCTCTCGAACCGTCAGTATTCTCGGCTCTGAGAAATGAATTATGTCATCTGGCAGCGTCGTAATCGTTGGAGAAGGCAGCACACCCGACATTGGAGTAGTTGTTCTTTTCTTTAGACCCAGCTTTTCCCGATTTTCCTCCGATAACACCCTGCCTTTCGGATAAGTGGCGAGTATTTTTTTAAATCTCTTTTTGACTTTTGGCGTATGCCGAGGCAAACGCATGTCTGAAGGCTGGCCATCGCATCCTTCATTAACCCATCTACAATAAGAAGATGCAGAGGCGGGGCGTTTATAAATTATCGATTGAAATCCAAGGTGACCATATTCAGCATCCGCCTGCAAAGCGTTATTGGAGACAATCAAATCAGATAACGCTTCTTCAGCAGTCACTGGTCGATCGGTCGGAAGCCCTCTATCTAATAGAAACTGAGTTCTCCGCTTGGAAAGAATATCAAAAGGATTAGGCGCTTCGTTATCAGCATCCTTGATCGCAATTACGATAAATCTTGGTCTACGTTGGGGCACCCCCCAGTCGGATGCAGTAACCAATTTCGACCAAACTCTGTAACCTAATTGCGTTAAAGACGAAGCAATAAAATCGGCGTATGTCCCACCATTGCGGTGACGCATGGAAGTTATTCCACGAACATTTTCCATCATTAAAAGCCGAGGTTGAACAATAGAAATAAGCTCGATATAACTTGCAACCATTTGGTTTCGAGGGTCATCTGGCCGCCTACTTCCGTTAGTGGAAAATCCTTGGCAAGGAGGCCCTCCGACAACCAAGTCGACTTTTCCGCTTAACATAATTAGCGGATTTCTGTAATCAGCGAGCAAGCTGTTTATATTATGCGACTGTTGTGGCAGCCAATTGGGCCAGCAAACATTTTCCGGCTTTCTGTCAATTATATTTGTTTTGTAGGTCGAAAAGGCATCAGGGTGAGCTTCAATCGCGAATTGGAGTTGCCAATTCGACTTTTGCAAGCCGAGAGACAGGCCGCCGCACCCTGCAAACAAATCAATAAAAGTCTTCATTCTCTTAGTTTGTAGCGTGACGTGCTGTATGTCCAGGTGCACAAGGCAGCGCGACGAGTCTTTTTTACAACGCTACCATGACTGCAAACCAGCCGACGACTTGGGAGAGTCGGCGGAATCCAATGGGGTGGAAAGCTGTGTCTGGAACACTGTTCACACAATGGAATCAGAGGCTTCTCGAGACCTATTTCGATGGGTCCATGAGGGAAGAAGAAGTTTGGCTGACGATTGACGCCTTAGAACTTGATTCGGTTGGTGCGGATCTGGGCGGTGACGCTGGGTTGATAAAGGCTGTCCGTGGTGGCCCTGAATGGACGGCGACGAATCTTCCCTCCGGTGACCGTAGCTGGCTGTCTACGACGGTTCGGGAACTGATTCGACATCGCACTCTCGTGCAGAGCCGCCCACGCGATTACGTTTGCCCATCGAAGCTAAACGCGAACTACATCGGCTCACGCCCTCCGACCTATCTGCCGATTGTGGCTGCTCTGATTCGAACAGCGGCGGCAGGTGACGAAGAAGGGTTCTACGAGCCAGTCCGTGCACAGTTGGGCTTGGAAGCAGGTTGGTACAGCACTCAACTTAGCGAAGTGCTTAGCGCACTTAGTGACCTTCAACGCTGGACCGAAGAAACTGCGGGAGCGTATGGCAGATTCACAATGACTCGATTGGGCGGGCACCGCTACGTCGGGGTACTCAAGGCACAGTGCTTGGTCGGAAACCGTGACGCGGCGCAGCTGCCAAGAGCGTTCGCGAAGGCAAATCTGGTGCCGGCAGCCAAACTCTCAGCGCAGCAATTTCAAGCATTGAAATCAGAGATTGGGAGAAGTTACTTCCTGACAAAGTCGTTGCGTGACGCTGCGACTCACTCGTTCGGAAAATACGACGAACCACTTAGCGCTCGAATCCAGGATCTGGTGGATGACTGGGACGGGACTGTTCCTTCGAAACTGCGCACGACTTCTGCGTTGCACTCGAGTCAAAGTCGCGAAGATGACCATCACAATGCCGATGAATTGGCAATCCAGATTTGCTTACTTCCTGAGGGTCAAGGCGATATTGTGTGGCAAGTGGGTCTACGGTGCCCACCATCTGAAGTCGAGGGGCAGCTAGTCCTAAGTCTTGGTGGAGCGATCTGGCTTTTCAATCGGACTAGCTCTAACTGGACGACCGGACTCCCGAGTGATCGACACAACTGCCATGAGCAGGCCGTTAAAGCCCTCACGAGCAGTGTTGATCAATCAAGCAGCGAAACTGGCTTCTTAGCTTCACTGCGTCTTGGCGACGGATGCCAAGAGTTAAAACTGCAAGCAGCGCATCTGGAGACTTCTCAACTTCGGGTGTTCGTTCCAGGCGAAAACGTTCAAGAAGACCGCATTGAGCTATGGGAGGCGCCCCTTCCGTTATATGGCCCTGCCTATATTTTGTGTAGCAACAGTGCCGTCACACCTGTGCAGAGATTTCTTGATCGATCCCTATGCACGCATTTTCAAGTCTCGCCTGTGGGGCTCCCACAAGGTTGGTCATTGCATTGCATTGAGAAATGCCAGGCATTGAGCGACGCAGACAGAGCAGCATTTCCGTTCTCTGACGAGCACCATCACGCGCCTCGCTCTGTTCGCCTGACCGGAGGGCGCTCCTTCCACCAAGGCGGGGTGAGAAAGTACCCGGCATACGACCTTCCAGATGTGGAGCTAGATGCGCCGCCAGAGGCGAGCGTGAGCGCTGAGGGGCTCGAGTTACAAGAGTTGCGCGCGACGGGCGTAGGAGACTCTCAAAGGACGTTGCCGACCGTCGGCGCGGTTAAGAGATATCGAATACTTCTGCAGGACTCAGCAAAGCTCGCTTTCAGCATCCATGCGAAAAGCAAGGATGGACGAGTCCTCGGATCATGCACTCTGAGACTTTCAGCCGAAACGGTCTATGGAAGTAGTCAGATAACAAGGCATGTTCGAGTTGATCATTACGGCTCCCCCTGCGATGAGTCCATGGGACTTTCTGGTGTCAAAGCACCAGAAAGAGCGTCTAAAGGACCGTTCTATGGATACGCCGACTACCTCACCAGAAATCAGGACGACCTAGGTCGTGAGGTATCCACAAGCGATTTGAGCTCAATAACGTCAAGCCCAATTGCACAGTTTCTTGACACGCTTGCGCAAGTCAGCTCGATGCCATACCCAGCTGCACGCGATCAATTGCAGCGGCTACTAGCTCGAGGGCGCTGGAGACGTCCATCGCTAGTGATCGAGGATCTGAGGGCTCGAGGGCACTTGGAAGTCGAAACGAATCACAAGGGCCACTTCGTCCGTGTGCACTCAGTTAAAGCAACGGCCTACCGAGTTCCGATAAAGACAGACCTTTATCTGCTGATGGGACTGTCCGGAACTTTGAGGCTGGAGCATTGGCGGCTGCTGCTGCGAAGCTCAAGTCCTTGGGAGGTGATTCTGCATCCAAGCGATGACAATGAGTTGCCTGAACTTCGATTGCTGGTGCTTCCGGACGACGACAGCGCGGTAGCAAAGTGTCTTTCCCAATGCGGATTGACACTGCATCCGACTGAAAGCTGTGCAGAGTTGTTGATCTGGAGTCCTGACGTCACGGAGATCTTCGGAGAAGTACGGAGTCGTGGCACTGAATCGCTATTTGGATCCGCCTCGATTGTGCACAAGCTCAACACGGCTAAGGGCACCTTCGTGCCGGTTGCCTCGCATGGGCATTACCTAGCAAGGGGCATCAACGCCCAGCTTCTTTGCTGCGAAGACTGGCAAACAAAAAGTCACTCCTTATACGTGCTGGCATACATGGCCGAAGACCGAACTACGAGGTACTGCTTTGTTCGGGATCATCGGTGGGGAGTTTGGATCGCGACGCTCGAGTTCGGACGCTTTCTGAAAGAGCGAACGATTTGCGACGATGGCATCCCCTGGCCGATAACCTATCGCCGCTCAGACCGCTCGTTATTTCTGCCCGAGTTGTTGCGACTTCCTTGGGTGCTTGAGCGGGTTCTGATTACTTGCGCTGGCGTGCCGCCACTACACTTGCACGGAGAGAAGCTTTCCGCGCCGGCCGACGGTAGAATTAAAGTGGAGCTTAAGGGCGTTAGCTCCGAAAGGCTCACGGTGAGCGTTGCGTATGACGAACTCATATCTGGTCGTTGGAATCAGTTCCGCGCAGTTCCGATGTCGGTCGCACTAGAAGTCGCACAAAAGATCGGGGGAAGGCTCGACGTGATTGATGATGTCGAATTGCTCGCGAGCCGCCTTGCCGAGAAGTGGGTGTCGGGTGCCTAGCAACTCAATTTCGCTCATTACCCCAGACGACAACATTTAGGACGCCCACCGAGTGGAAGATCCAGTTGGTTCATTTGAGAGCATCAAGTCGGGCTTGACGCGATACATCCAGTCCGCATTTCGTACCGACTCTGCGAGTTTTGAAGCGGATCGAGAGAGGCTGCTAAGCATTCCGGGCGTGCTTTTTCAGGAGCCCTATGTAGAGCCGATACCGACATATCGTGCAGCGAAGAGCGTTCTTGAACTAAGCGTCGATGATGTGCCGACGATGACTGCAGACGAACTCGCAGCTTTCGCGGCAATTATGAATGCAGGACTGCTCGCGGGAGGATTTCCGCTCTATACGCATCAGCATGCGATGCTCAAAGAAGCCCTCGAGGGAAAACACTGCGTCGTAGTGACCGGTACAGGCTCCGGAAAGACCGAGTCGTTCCTTCTTCCAGCGATCGCGCAGATCGTAAGGGAGTCGTTTCGCAAGAACTGGAGCCCGGTTGCGAGCACTCCAGCGCACGGATCTCCGTCATCGCATCTCCCAACATGGGACCAGACGAAACCAACACTCAGGGGAGAGTCTAGAGCGCCAGCGGTCCGAGCTTTAGTGCTCTACCCAATGAATGCGCTGGTTGAAGATCAGGTATCGCGACTTCGTGGAGCGCTGGATTCAGATGAAGTAAGAGCGCAGATGGATTTACACCTGCGAGGCAACCGTATTCGCTTCGGCCGCTACAACGGTTCAACCGAAGTGTCGGGCCACCCATTTAAGTTCAAACAGCGGAAAGATGGCACGTCCGAACTCGTTCCGAACAGCGACAAACGTGAGGCTTTGAGGGAAGCGCTGGAGCGGGCTCGAAAAGAGTACACGCAGATCGTGAATGAAATCACTCGGATACGGACTGACCGAGACGATGCGGTCAAGGATGGAAATCTCGCGCGAAGCGAAGCACTAGAAAGGAATCTAGCAGACTTGGTGGAACAGTCTCGCTTCATGCCCCGCATCTCGGTTGACTCGTCTGAGGTTTTTCATCGATGGGAAATGCAGGCCTCCCCGCCGGATTTCCTGATCACGAACGTCAGTATGTTGTCGATCATGTTGATGCGACATCGTCACCCGAATATTCCAGACGACCGAGCTGATGCAGACATTTTCGATGCGACAAAAAGGTGGCTAGAGGCAGATCGGACCAATCACATCTTTCAGTTGGTCGTTGATGAGCTTCACCTTTACCGAGGCTCAGCAGGTACAGAGGTCGCTTACTTGCTTAGGCTGCTCGTTGATCGTCTCGGCCTGACGCCCGACAGCCCTCAGCTTCGGATCCTTGCCTCGAGCGCATCCCTGGATCCCGAAGACTCCAAAACGTTCGACTTTCTAGGTGGAATGTTCGGACTCTCGTCTGAGGAGGCTAAGCAGAAATTCCATCTTGAGCAGGGCAGACTGCAGTTTGAGGGTGCAGCGCGGTTCGCTGTCGGCCTCCCGGTTGAAGCTGCTTCTTGGCTAAGTGCTATAGGTGAGATGCTACGTGACGGTACGGCGCCTAAAGCGGATGAACTTCGCATGGCCGGCGAGCTTCTTGCATCCATACCGAACATAGGAAATATCGTTGTCTCGGCGTTCATCGTGGATCGTGTACGTGCTCGACCTCTCGGCGAGGCCGCAGACGAACTATTTCCGTCACTAGATCGGCAAAAAGCGCTGCTTGCAGTTCGTGGCTTCTTTCACGTGATCGCCGTAGGCCCATCGGCACTTAGGGATCGAGTCCCAAGAATTCGATTCCACTGGATGGCTAAGAACGTAGATGGCATCTGGGCGACAGCAGCACTTTCCGACGACGACCCCAAGCGGCGATGCGGTCCTTTGGTGCCAGAACCACCTCCAACAATGCTCATCGGAGGTAATCGTGCACTTGAGGTTCTCTACTGTGAGTGCTGCGGTACGCAATTGCTTTGCGGTAGCAAGATCGCGGTGGCTTCTGAGCCCGCTGACGGCCCCGTGGGGCTGCCTGGACTACAGAAGACTGAAGAACGGTATGAGCTGACTCCTTTGTCTTCGCAGCTTCAAGGGCTTCCGGAAACTATTCCCGAGACTCGGACTGATGCTCAGCCCTATCGCGATCTTGGAGTGATTTGGATTCATTCAAGCGACTGGCACCCTTCTGCTGCAGACGAAGATGCTTTGAAATGGCGACAAGGTACGATCGAGCGAGATGACAAGCGCGCTCCTAAAGATTTGCGCGATGCCTGCTGGAAGCCAGCATGGATTGATCCGGTAGTCGGCATTGTTACGGTCTCGAGCAAGACGCCTCCGTTGGGATCAGTCGCTTGTCGGTGGCTATACATCGATCCAGATCCACCTGGATTGACGATTCCAGCCATGCCTCAAGTTTGCCCGTCGTGCCATATCGACTATTCAGAGCATCGAGGTGGCAGGACTGCACCAATTCGCTCGTTCGTAACCGGTCTGGCAAGAACATCGCACCTGCTGGCGAAGCATCTGCTAGCCGCGCTTCCAGCAGGTCAAGCTCGAAAGCTTGTGGCGTTTTCTGACAGTCGTGAGTCTGCAGCCAATTTGTCGGTCGGAGTTGAGGAGGAGCAGTGGAATCATCTTCTTCGAGTTTCGATTCTCAGCGGCATCCACGAGTCCACCTCAGGGAGACTGGACGACTGGTATCGGCAGATTCGAACAGCGATTGAATCAGGTGACTTGTTGGGAGCGAACGAGGTACTCAAGAGAGGGAATGGGGTACTTAATAGCGAAGATAGACAAGCGCTAATGGCTGCGTTCGGGGCAGTTCTCAACGCTGTCAACGGTAACAAGGCAACACCTGAGTGGCAGGCAATCGCTGAGCGCCTCGATGGAAACGGAAGAGATCTAGTCGCGATTCATTCATTGCTTGCCAATCCAGATCCTATAGCTGGCACATCGCTGACCCCGGTATGGAAAGCGTTTGTCCGGCTGGGTACGAATCCCTCTGGCGCAACGATTGGAGATAAGGCAGTCGCTAAACGAGTTGACTGGACCACGCAATTCAAGAGCGATGCCTCAGGAAATCTGCTACCCGAACTATCTGACTCCGCCGTCGCAGAACGTGTCGAAGTCATTGGCAATCGCCTCCGCACAAAGTCATGGCGAGCACTTAGCGGAAGATTGCTTTATGACCTAGAGGCGCAAGGCGTCGGACATCTGGCATTGCCTGATAATGTTTTTCGAGCAAATGCCAACAAGGCGATGTCCGAGGCCGCGGAAACAGTTCTGCGCATTCTGGCGGAGTCGAATCGCGTCTCGCCGTCTCAGTACCAATCCTCAACAAGCCAAGAATGGACTGATGACCAACCCCGCGGAGCTAATAGGGAGGGAAGCGCTAAGCGTCGAGTGTTTCGATATCTCTCCGCCGTTGCCAAAAAGCAAAACCTTGCGCTTGAACTTGTTCGCTCGCAAGTAGCAACCTCTCTCAAAAGTGCCGGACATAAGGCCGCGGGTGGTGGATGGGGAATTGTGTCGCTTGGCTTCCTGTTCGTATCGGTTGCCAGGCGCGAAGATAGGCCTTGGATTTGCAATCGATGTAACCAGATACACTGGCACAAATCGGCGGGCATTTGCTCCCGCTGCTGTGACGAGCTGCCCGTCGAGAGAAACGGGAGCCAGAAGGCCAGTGAAATCGAGGCCAATCACTACAATGCAAGCGAAGCGAGAAAGCAGGGATCTGCATTTCGGATTCATGCAGAAGAACTCACTGGGCAGACCGCTAATCAAGCGCAGCGACAACGGCACTTCCGCGGAATCTTTTTCGCAGGAGAGGTGGTGGACGATCCGGTTCGCCGTAGCTTCGTCCGCAACGTTGACGAAATTGACCTGCTTTCAGTTACGACTACTATGGAAGTCGGAGTGGATATCGGATCGCTCCAGGCCGTTTTGCAGGCGAACATGCCGCCGGAGCGATTCAACTACCAGCAGCGGGCCGGTCGCGCGGGTCGAAAGGGCCAGCCATTCTCCGCCGTTCTAACCTATTGCAAAGGACAGACGCACGATCGGATCCATTTCGAGTTCCCGTCTGAAATGACAGGCGGCGTCCCCCCGCAACCGAGTGTCTCCACGGGGGACGACCAGAGAATTCTTGCCGAAAGACTGGTTGCGAAGGAAGTCCTCCGCCAGGCGTTTCGGGCTGGTGGTCTGACTTGGTCAGATTCAGGAAGCCCGCCGGATAGTCACGGGGAATTTGGGCTTGCAAGGTTTGGATCTCAATCGCCTGAATCCATCGAAGAATGGATGCGGGCCAATCAGTCGACGGTAAAGCGTATCTGCGATGTAGTTGCTCGTGGAACCTTCATCGACATCGCTTGCTTGCATCGCTCCGCTGAGCTTATTCCGATGCGAATGCGTGAGTGCCTTCAGTCTGGGCGGTCAACGGCCGAAGGCGTTGCACATCAATTGGCGGAGGGTGGCCTTCTGCCTATGTATGGGATGCCCACAAGTGTGAGGAGCCTAGTCTTTTCACTCCCTCCGAGCTCGGGAAAAGCCCCCCCGATTGCGAAGACGCTAGACCGCCCATTCGACCAAGCAGTCTCCGAATTTGTGCCCGGAGCAGAAAGAACATGGGACAAGAGGAAGCTCACTCCGATAGGGATTGCTGGTGAAATCTCGTACGACAAAATCGCCAGGGAGTGGACATCGAGCCTGTCCCCAGTTTCAGCAGCATTCGGGCAACTCGCTTGCCCGAATTGTAGGCAACTCCGAGTCATCGCACTTACGCCAGAGACTTTTGAGGCTAAGCCGGGACAACATGAGCAATGGTGGCGCCCGGAAATTGCTCACGCCCCCGCAGTCAATGTTTGTTGCCCAGGATGCAGAGCGACAAAAGCAAAAGTGTCTCTCGCCATTTCCCCCAGAACATTCATCACCGATCTCAGGGTGGATCAGTCGGCTACGGCTGCCGGAGACAAGCGAGGGCGTAGTGTCAGTGCGATGGTAGGAGCGCCTCTCATTGTTGCCGCGAATTACAGAAGGGCGGGCG
This sequence comes from Hydrocarboniphaga daqingensis, assembly GCF_900129825.1. Lineage (GTDB taxonomy): Bacteria > Pseudomonadota > Gammaproteobacteria > Nevskiales > Nevskiaceae > Hydrocarboniphaga > Hydrocarboniphaga daqingensis. The sequence goes on from NZ_FQWZ01000006.1 coordinate 262,649, forward strand.
GCGCGGATATCGCTCTTGCAAGCCAAGGATTGGTCTTTCGATCCAACAGCAGGGCGGGTGAGCTATTCGCCCTCAAGGCGAAAACATCCGTCTCCACCTTTGAATCGGACATCCAGCCCAATCAGTTTCTGAGAGGGCAGCTCCGCTGCAATCAGGAAGACGCGCCCACCGATCGTGACTGGCGCGTTGCAATCGTTGCTCCAAAGACTACGGACGTGATGGCAATTCTGCTTCTTGGACGCAAGGGGTTGTCGTTTTCAGACGCTCTTCAGCCATTAGATGCCCGGCGTGCCGCATGGTACTCGGCGGCGACGATCCTTCAGCGTGCCGTAGCGTTGGAGCTGGATGTCGATTCAATGGACATCGAGATTGCATCCGTTCACGGCGTGCTTGGAATGGACAGTGGAGACGACCAAAGTGGTGAGATGTACTTGGCCGACTCGCATCCCAACGGATCTGGCCTTGTTAAATGGGTGGCAGCGAACTGGATCGAATTGCTTAATGGTTGCGTAACTGGGCGCGGAAACTACGGGGGGATGGGACGCCGTCTCCGTGAGCAAGCGCGGCGTGCGATTGCTGAGCCGTGGAGTACCCCGGCGCTACTTCTGCAGGGGTTCCGAAACCGCCAGCTCCACGGACTTCTCGACTGGCAACTCGGGATCGACCTTCTGGCTGTAATGCTCGACGAGTCCTTCGTCCCTGGCCTTACTAAAGAAATTAGCGGTGCGCAGTTCATCAGTGAGGGCATGGAGTCTTGGGAGGTCAGTGCCAGGATGGCCGCGGAGCGCTATGCGCGTGCCTTCGATTCGAGCTGCACATTGCTGCCTGCCGATGGATGGATATCCGGATGGAAAACTAGCGGCGGTCAACTTATCGCAGTGGTCCATCCGCTATGGTCGGCGTCCAGCGCAACCTCCGACCAAGTGCGTCGCATATTGGCGTGGGGTCGAAAGAATGAGGCCAGAGAGATCGTTCTTGTTGATTCGTTCAATCTGCTGCGCCGCATGTCCTGGGTCCGAGGAAACCTCCACCTATTCCCTCTGCTTGACGCTTCCACTGGTCGAATTGAGCGCCCAGCAGGTGCAGCCGAAGCCGACAAAGAGACGGCTGCTGACAGTCATCTAGATATCGAATCGATACTGGCCGCGTTGCCAGGGACGCAGATGGCGTCTGGAGGAAAGGTCTGGAGGCGCATGGAGGGAGGGTCGCAATTGGCGGGGAGCTCCACAGGCGAATGGCTTGCATCGCATCCAGACGGGACCATTGTCGAACTTGTTGTCAGGGAGCTCGCGGGCGAGAAGCGTGTTAAGGCCGTCGGTGGGACCTGGATACCAAGCGAGCAATGGGGTGCATACAAGCTTTATGCGATTCGAGAGGGGCAATAGCTCATGCCGCAAGTTCTCGGCGGCATTCCGCATAACGTTTGGGAAGCGCGAGTTCTTCAGAAGCTGCGGCGTCAGCTGCCAGCCGACTGGATAGTTCTCGCCGGTGTTTCCTGGGCCGTAAGAAGCGAAGGCTACATTCGTGATGGCCAGGCCGATTTTGTTGTTCTCGTGCCTGGGTCCGGGATGTGCGTGCTTGAGGTTAAAGGTTCGAGTGCAATCCGGATCCGAGAAGATGGGAGCTGGCAACGACATCAAGGTGGAGATGTATGGATTGATGTATCCCCAACACCTTTTGAGCAGGCTACATCCAACATGCATTCGTTGGCGGCGATCGCCGAAGGATTTCTGGGGCGTCGTAACTTCCCGGGTCGATTCTCCTTCCTAGTTGCCTACCCGAATGGCGAAATCGTAGGCCGCCCCACCACCTACGACATATCGACGCTACTGTCAAAGCGAGACATGGAGGATCTGCCCGCTCGAATAAGAGCGTCTCTAAGCGCTCGTGGTGCCGAAGCCCTTGGTCTGCAGTTCGCTGGAGCAGTGGTAACTGATACTGCCAATGGCTTTGTGAACAAGTCATTCCGAGTCTCAGTTGTTGATACTTCAGACGATGCTCAGGCTGATGTGGCTGAGGTGAACAAGCTCACTAGGCAGCAGTTCTCTGCGTTGAAGGGTGTCTTCGACTTCCCAAGTGTTGCAGTTACGGGGCCGGCTGGTTCCGGCAAGACACTCATTGCCATGTGGAGGCTAAGAGCGTTGGTCACCGACGGGCGAAATGCGATTTACGTTTGCTTCAACAAGAATCTCGCTGAGTGGCTTAGGTGCACGAATGTAGATTTGGCGGATCATATTCACAGCATGCACAAGATGTTTCTGTCGATGACCGGATTGCGTGTGCCTAGCCTGTCGGGGGCGATGAATGAGTTCTTCGACGTTGTTCTTCCTAACGCGGCTTTCGATGCGGCCAGCAATCTTGACGAGAGGGATAAGTACGACGCCGTGATCGTGGACGAAGGACAGGATCTCGGCGAGGCCTCAGAGCTGGCTGTGAGAGAGATGCTCAAATCTTCCAGAGGCCAGTGGCTTCTGTTCGCAGACGAAAAGCAGAATGTTTACCAAGCTGGCACCAGCAGATATCTAACTGCGGAGGTGGTATTTCGACTCCATCATAACTGCAGAAACACAGAACGAGTCAACGCTGCGACAAACAACTACTGTGGACACAAGATTGAGTCAGTTCCAGAGATATCCCGAGGAGTGATGCCGCTGATCGACTGTCCAGGAAATCCGCTTGCCCAGATTAACGCCGCCTGGAAATTGTGCAGTGAGTGGAGAGCTCTTGGATCGGTAGCAATTCTGTCGCCGTTTCGGCTCGACAACTCAATTCTTGCAGGCGTACAGCGCGCGCATGGACTTCAGCTGTCGCAGGACATCAGTGATCTTGGCAAACCGGACGTGGTTGTCTTTTCGACAATCAAGGCATTTAAGGGCATAGAAGCATCAGCGGTTGTTGTCGTAGACGTAGACGTTCCTGAGTCAACTGTTTCTTTCACGGTCGAGGACCTGTACGTCGCCTGTACGAGGCCCACTGCACGGCTCGCTTTGATCTGTAGATCGGCGGAAGCTCGCGATTGGTTCGAGGGCAAGCAGTGCCAGAAGACTAATGACCGGTAGATTGGAACTATTGATTGCCGCAGATCACGACACCACGAAAAGCCGGGTCCAATCTGTGGTGTACGGCGGCGATGGCATCCCCGCTTTCAGGTTCCATTGTTTCTGAATGCCGGCGCCGGCGTGACCCACCCCCAATTTTTTTCTGGGCCGGCAGTTAGTAGAAAATTCGATCTCCGTAATCTTCCCCGTCCCGGACACATTTCAAAACCAGAGCTTCCTGGCATCGTAAAGCCCGGAGGCAGGAATGAAGAAGTCACGATTTACCGAAACCCAGATCGGCACGATCTTGAAGCAGGCGGACGCGGACATGGCTGTGAAGGACATCTGTCGGAAGGCCGGCATCAGTGAGCCGACTTACTACAGCTGGAAATCGAAGTATGGCGGCATGCAGGCGTCGGGTCTGAAGCGGACCAAGGAACTCGAGGCTGAGCTGCCGAAGCTCAAGCGCATGTACGCGGACCTGACGCTCGAGAATCACGCGATGAAGGATCTGATCGCAAAAAAAACTGTAGGGCCGGAGGCCAAGCGAGCGGCGGCCGGCTATCTGGTGGACACGCACGAAGTGCCCATTGCTCGCGCCTGCAGCTGCGTCGTGCTGTCGCGATCGGCGTGCTACCGCGAGCCCGATCACTGGACGGTACGCGACGCAGAAGTGGTCGCGGCCTTGGCGGCCCTTATCCAGGACCGGCCGAGCCGTGGCTTCTGAATGCGTCGCAAGCAGCTGCGCCGCCAGGGCCGGCCGTGGAATCACAAACGGATTTATCGGGTGTACGAGCTGAAGAAGCTCAACCTACGCCGGGTAGCGAAGCGCCGCCTGCCCCAGCGCGAGCGGGTGCCTCTGTATGTGCCGCGGCTGCCGGACAGCGTCTGGTCGGCCGATTTCATGAGCGACACGCTGATCTGTGGACGCCGCTACCGCCTCGTCAACGTCGTCGACGATTTCAGTCGCGAGCTGCTGTAGGTGGAGGTCGATACCGCGATCACTTCGGAACGATTGATCCGGGTCTTCGAGCGGCTGCGTAAGGAGCGCGGCCTGCCGCAGGTGCTCCGAACCGACAACGGCCCGGAGTTTCTGGGCGACGCCTTCACCCAATGGGCCACGGCGGCAAGTATGGCGATCCAGTACATCCAGCCTGGCAAGCCCAACCAGAACGCCTATATCGAGCGCTTCAAGCGCACGATGCGCAACGAGCTACTCGACCAGCATCTCTTCGTCCGCCTCGACGATGTCGCGAAGCTGTCTACTGGTGGATGCCCGAATACAACGAACAAAGACCCCATGACTCGCTCGGCGATATGGCGCCGATCGAGTACACACAAGCCGCCAGAAACTCTAGTTTCGAACTGTCGCCTTGACGGGGAAGATTACGCACTCATGCCGCCCTCCTATTTTTAAGGTCCAACACCCAACATCAGCCGCGGACTAGCCGTAGCAAAGCGGAGGCAAGTCCGCGGCTGGAGCGACATTGTTAAGAGCTTGGATCGGTTGGCGCAGGGCTTTCGCCGCTCGGATTAACAGGCTTGTCTTCGGCAGTGGGAGCGTCCGATGTCGAGGGTGTGGTGACTGAGGGAATGGACGCTGGAGGGGCTTCGGGTTTGTGCTGACCGTCAGTTGATGAGGAGGCGCTATCCTGGAACTTCAAAACATCTCTCAGTAACTGATTCGTATCCAACGGTTTGAATGCGCGAGGAGCATCTTCCTGGGGCTCCGATTGTTTGTAGAGCAGAGGTATTTCTTTCTCGATGAGTGATGCAGCTGAGTTAAATACACTCATTTGATATTCAAGAAGCTGTCTTTCGTTTATGGCGCCATTCATATACATCTGACAGACGAAATATGAGTTGGCCAAAAACAGCTGCATACCTTGTGTTCTTCTGTTTAAGACCGAGTTTGAACTGGCAGCCGCCATAATGGCGCCAATCTTCGCCGTAACTTCACTAGGCAAATCCGCTTCGGCGGTTGCCTGAAAAAAACGAGAAATATCTGAGCCAACTTCAGTTGGAGCTTCAGCGCAGAATCTGTTGCGATAGAAATTTACAAGAACTACTCGACGTTCTGGCGTCAATGAGAGCGTGCCGACCATGCCAGGAGAAAAAACGGATGCGTTTAGCTTTTCCTCAATGACTGGTCTCTCTAGCGGCGGTGTGAAGTATGCGCACCCATGCATAAGCAGGCACACCAAACCGACGCTAGCAACCTTGACTGCATGTAGATACATAACTCCCCCTGTGTGACGGTAAAATCCTTACATCCGCACTAAGCGGCTGGGTTGCAGCACCAAAGCGAAGGAAAGCGGCTCGGCTAGAGTGCGTCTTTGGCCGTCATCTCGCCGTGACTATCTGAGCAATGATTGCGCCTACTGACAAAGCTAGCGCCACAAGCGAAATCCCCAACGACCACATGAACTTAGAGTGCTCCTGATTTTGACGAGCCAAGATAGCTGCAAGGTAAGGCAAGTTGATTGCGTGACGCAGTTCTCCGGCCCGTGGCGCAAACAAGTGAACAGCGGCGTTCCCCCCGGTCCTATATTGATACTTATGATCTAGATAGGAATAGAGATAACCAAATAGAATGTGCTTGTTGCAGCCCAGCTTTTTCGCGACCGATTCAACATCGATTTCCACCCAAACCTTTCCGACGCCCTGCCCTTCGACCGGGAATGAGGTCTCATACATGCTGTAAATGCAGCGGAGGACCTCTCTTTCAGTCGGAATATAATTTGGCATGACGGCTAACGGCATGGCTCTGCCGCGGAACAGCCGTGAGGCCGTGCTGTCGGCTGGAACCGCTGGTTAGATGCCTTCCCAGCCACGCGCTTTTGCCTCTGCAAGAAGCATTGAAAGCTCTTTCGCTGGAATCATCAACGAGTATTGCCCGAAAACCCACTTGCCCTTTCGGCCTGGTTTATGGCCACTCATGTAGTAAGTGAAACGGTATTCAGTACGTTGATCTGCCTCCCATTTCATTTTCTGGAAGTAGATCAGCTTTCCTAAGCCAAATGGGATGACTATTTCGTCTTCGACATGGAATGCGACTTTCTCGCCGGAGATCGACTTGATCACCCGACGCTTGCCCTTGCTGTTGGGATATGGAAGGCCACTCATGGCATCCAGCTAGTATTCGGCATCAGAAGGGACGGCCATCACGGCACACCTCGCAGCGTCGTTATCAGCATCTTTCTCATCTGATTGATTTTCCCTTGGCTAGTCCTTGAAAAAGTCCTTTGCCGAATCAGGCGAAAGCATTACACGCCAAATCCGCAGGGCCGTAGGGCCGTTTACTCAACCGTAGCCATCCCTTGCATCAAAGCGAACAAATCTAAGGGTCGTACGTCGACTGGATCGAGTGGTTAATCTGATCACGACAAACGGCGCGCGTAATGTGACGGGTTTCGCAGAATTGCAGATGGCGTCTGCTTGCTTGCAGCTGATGCGCAATGACGATTGCTTCTTTCGGTAGGACCTATCCAAATCGCGCGGTATAAGCCGCGAAGTTGGGTGCAGTAGAGATGAGCGGCCGTTACGGGCTCAAACGCTGATAAGGGGAATGCGCTAGTTAACCGGGCGTCGATCCGCGGCCGCCGCTGCAGGGTGAAGTCAGTTGGTTCGCGACAAGTCTGTCGACGACAGCCGCACCCTTGCGGTGCGGCGACCCTGCTGAGCCGATCCCGGCCCAGCGTGCAGCTCTCTCTACCGCCCAACCTCCGCCGACACCGCCTCACTCGCCGCCCGCAGCATCGGCTGCAGTCGGCGTTCGGCCTCGGCAAGTTCAGCGTATTGGTTGGAGCGCAGTCGCAGGTACCGTTCGCCGTCGTTGAAGTCGGTCTGGATCGTGGCGGTGGCGTAGGTGCGCAGTAGGTCGGCGTAGGCGTCTTGTTCGTCGTACAGCGCCGACAGCGTCAGCAGCGTGGGTACTTGCAGGCGTGGCAGCACTTGGCTGACCAGCGCGGAGTCGTAGGCGGCGCGGGAGAAGCGGACGGCGGCGCTGCGCTGGCGGGCGGCGTCGGGGAAGATGAATTCGCCGGTCTTTTGGAAGGTTTGCGACGAGTCGCGGAACGCGATCGCCATTGCGTCCTGATACGCGAGCGCTTCGTCGATGGCGGTGGCGTTGGCCTTGATTTCCTGCACCAGCGCGATCAGCACGTTCTGCGTCAGCGCGCGCTTTTCACGGTTGTCGCGCCAGTCGTCGAGCGCCAGCGCCAGCAGCACGCTGCCGATGACCATCAGCATGTCGAACGCGACGCGGCCCAAGCCGAGCCGGCGCGGCGCGACGGCGGCGGCGCCCTCGCTGCTCACGCCTGAGTGCCGCCGACCGTGAGGCCGTCGATGCGCAGCGTCGGCTGGCCGACGCCGACCGGCACGCTCTGGCCTTCTTTGCCGCAGACGCCGACGCCACCGTCGAGCTTCAGATCGTGGCCGACCATGGACACGGCGCGCATCGCTTCCGGCCCGTTGCCGATCAGCGTGGCGCCCTTGACCGGCCGCGTGATCTTGCCGTCTTCGATCAGGTAGGCCTCGGACGCGCTGAACACGAAGTTGCCGCTGGTGATGTCCACCTGGCCGCCGCCGAAGTTCACCGCGTACAAGCCGCGCGGCACGCTGCGGATGATCTCTTCCGGATCGTGCGGGCCGGCCAGCATGTAGGTGTTGGTCATCCGCGGCATCACCAGGCTGGCGAAGGATTCGCGCCGGCCGTTGCCGGTGGGTTCCATGCCCATTAGCCGCGCATTCAAGGTGTCTTGCAGGTAGCCCTTGAGGATGCCGTTTTCGATCAGCGTGGTGCAGCGCGTCGGCGTGCCTTCGTCGTCGAGGTTCAGCGATCCGCGGCGGCCGGCAAGCGTGCCGTCGTCGACGATCGTGCAGTACTCGCTGGCGACCTTCTGGCCGATGCGGCCCGAATACGCCGAGCTGCCCTTGCGGTTGAAGTCACCTTCCAGCCCGTGGCCGACGGCTTCGTGCAGCAGCACGCCGGGCCAGCCCGGGCCGAGCACCACCGGCATGTTGCCGGCTGGCGCGGCGATCGAATCCAGCAGCGCAACAGCCTGGCGCACGGCTTCGCGTGCGTACTCTTCTGGATGCTGGCTGCCAGCAAAGTAATCGAGCGCGCTGCGCCCGCCGCCACCGACATGCGCCTGCTCGCGGCGGCCGTTGGCCTCGACGATCACGGTCACGTCCATGCGGATCAGCGGCCGCACGTCGGCCGCAAGGCGCCCGTCGGTGCTGGCCATCACCACCACTTCGTAGTTCATCGCCAGCGCGCACATCACCTGCTTTACGCGCGGATCGGCGGCGCGCGCAGCGGCATCGGCGCGGCGCAGCAGCTGCAGTTTTTCCGGCGTGGGCAGCGTGTCCAGCGGGTTGATCGCCGGGTACAGCGCGCGGCCGGTGCTCTCGGTCAGCGCGCGCAGGCTGTGCGTGGCGCCGCGATCGACGATCGCACGCGCAGCCGTGGCCGCGTCCTGCAGCGCGTCGTAGCGCAGCTCTTCGGTGTAGGCCAAGCCTTGGCGGTCGCCCGACACGGCGCGCACGCCCACGCCCTGCTCCACGTTGTGGCTGCCGCTTTTGACGATGCCCTCTTCCAGCGACCAGTGCTCCGACTTGGAAAACTGGAAGTACAAGTCGGCGGCGTCGATGCCCGGCTTCATCAGGCCGTCGAGCACGCGGCTAAGGCGCGCTTCGTCGAGTTCGGCGGGGTTCAGCAGCGTGGCGCGGGCGACGTCGAGGGCAGTGCTCATGGAATCTCGTCAGGTTTAATTGTTATTGATGATCGTAATGGGGGCGTGCCGGGCAGCGGCAAGCATCACAGGCGCCGGTGCTTGAGCGCCGGCAGCGTGCTGCGCACCTGGCGCAAGCGGTCAAAGTCCAGATCAGCCAGCACCACGCCCGGCGTGTCGTCGGTGCGCTGCGCCAGGATCGCGCCCCAGGCATCGACGATCATCGTATGGCCCCAGGTGCGGCGGCCGCTGGCATGCGTGCCGCACTGGCCCGGCGCGATCACGAAGCACTGGTTTTCGATCGCGCGGGCGCGCAGCAGCGTTTCCCAATGCGCTTCGCCGGTTTTGTCGGTGAACGCGGCCGGAATGCACAGCAGCTCGGCGCCGCGCTGCGCCAGCGCGCGATACAACTCCGGGAAGCGCAGGTCGTAGCAGACCGACAAGCCGAGCGCGCCGACGGCGGTCGGCACGACCACGTAGGCCGGCTCGCCGGGCGCGATCGTGTTGGATTCGCGATAGCGCTCGACACGGTCGCCGCGGTCCACGTCCACGTCGAACAGATGAATCTTGTCGTAGCGGGCGATGCGCCGGCCGGCGCTGCTGTAGACCAGCGACGCGGCATAGACGCGCCCGGCGTCGCTGGGCACCGCCACCGGCACCGTGCCGGCAACGATCGCGATGCCGAGTTCGCGCGCGGTCTGCGCGAGGAAGTCTTGGATCGGCCCGCCGCCGTCGGGTTCGGCCAGCGCCAGCTTGTCGGCCTCGTGTGCGCCCATGAACGCGAAGTTTTCGGGCAGTGCCGCCAGCTTGGCGCCGGCAGCCGCCGCTTCGCCGAGCAGCGCGCGGGTATCGGCTAGGTTCTGCGCCAGATCGGCGCAGGTGTTGAGCTGGATCGCAGCGACGAGGGTCATGCCGGTGGCGCACTCCGCTTGGGCCGCGCGGCGGTTCGCCCGCGGCAGCCGATCTTCGCATGCCGCAGCGTGCGCGCCTGCATCGGCCGGCTCAGCTCACGGCTGGCACAGCAGCGGCTGCATCCAGCCGGCGGCCAGACGCAACCAGGGTTCGATCGTGAAATGCGGCGTTGGCGTGGCCAGCGCAACGACGCCGACCAGCAGCAGCAACGCGGCCGCCCACCGATACGGCGGTCGGCGTCGGCCCTGATAGCGCCACGCGAACACCGCCAGGCCCAGCGCACCGGCGATCAGCCCGGCCACCACTTCGCCCGGCGTGTGCGCATGGACGACCACGCGCGACACGCCGATCAGCAGCACCCAGGCGGCGATCGCCGCGCGAAACGTCCAGGCGCGCGCGCTGCGCCGGCCAGCCAATGCAATCACCGTGTAGCCGCCGTAGGCGATCGTCGCAAACGCCGCATGGCCGCTGGGGCTGCGCAGCGCGATCCACGCTGGCGCACACGCGGCCAGATAGACCTTGGCCAGCGCCACCGTCAGCCCGACGCCGGCCACGCACAAGCACCACCACAGCGCTGCAGCACGGCCCGCCGCGTGCCACAGCCACAGCGCGATCACCAGCGCGAACGGCGTCAGCAGCGCGATCGCGCCAAAGTGCGTCAGCAGCGACATTGCGGCGCTCATCGGGTCAGGCCCCGGCGCGGGCTGGGATCATTCAGCGCGCTTCACCTGCGGGTTGTCCCAACTGCCGGTGACGCGATAGCTGAGCTGCGTGACTTGGTCGAGCGGCTTGTCGAGCACTTCTTGCGCGACCAGCGCGATCGCGCCCAGTGCCGGGCCGCCGAGCAGCAGCGCGCCCAGCGTGACGCCGCCGGACACGTCGGGATAAACCGTGATGCGCTGGTCGTAGTCGCGAGCCGCCAAGCCGATGCGACCGCGCAGGTCGATCTTCAGCGACGGCGACTGGATCTGCAGGTCGTCGGTGCTGGCATTGCCGCCCGCTGCATTGAAGCGGCCCTTGGCGCGGTCAAAGCCCAGGCCTTTGGAGACGACGTCGCGAAAGTCCAGCAGCAGCCGGCGCGGCAGCGCCAGCACATTGAGCAGGCCGAGCACGCGTCCGGCGCCGGGTTCCACGGCGCTGAAGCTGCCGCGCTCCAGGTCCAGGTCGATATGGCCCTGGGCCTGGGCCAGTTCCAGCCCGGCTGCCGCCATCGGCCAGACCAGTTCGCCGGCAAAGCGGCTGCGTTGCGCGGTCACGTTGCGGGCATAGCCAAAGCCGTCGAGCAGATCGCTGATGCTGCGCGTGTCGAGCACAAAGTTCAGCGACGCGGCCGAACCGGTGCCGCTGCGCCGCCATTCGCCACTGCCTTCGAGGTCCACATCGGCGCCGCTGGCGCGCAGCTGGGTCAAGCGCTGGCCGGCGCCGATGCGCTCGCTGGCCAGCTGGAGATGGCCGGCGCGAACATCGCCGATACGCAGGTCTTCGACGTCGATATCCAGCGTCGGCAGACGCGTCGGGTCGAGCGGTTCGGCTGGCGGCACCGGGCCCGCCGCCGCAGCGGCGCCGGGTTCGTTCGACCGGCGCATCGCCGAGCGCACCTTGAGTTTGGACAGCCGCGCCACCAGGCCGCGCGACGGCGCGCTCTGCCAGTCGAGCGTGCCTTCGGCGCCATCGCCGGCGACGGTCGCCGACCAGCCGCCGTTGGCAGCCGGGCGATAGCCGATCTGCACGCCGCCGACGCTGTAGCCCTGGTAGTGCAGCTGATCGGCATGCAGCTCGATCGACTGCAGCCGCAGCGCATCGGGGCCGCTCGCCGTGTCGGCCACGACATCGCCGGCACGCTCGACGGTGCTGCGGCCCAGCGTGGCGATCCAGTCGCCCAATTCCAGCTCGTCGACGCGGCCGGTGACGTGCACGCCGGGCTGCGTCGGCGTCGGAATCCGGCCACTGCCGACGTCGACCAACACGCGACGCGCCTGCAGTGCGCCGCCATCGGCTGCGAGTAGTTCGATGCCGGCCGCAAGACGCTCGCCGTAACGCACCGTCAACGGCAGCGGCTGCGGTTCGGGCACGGTGCCGGCCGCGACTTCCACATCCGGCGCGCCGCTGCCGATCTGCACCGTCAGCGGCACCAGCTGGTCGGCCGGCTTGCCAATCGGCGGCGGCAGGTCGACGTCGATGCCGCGCAGATCGCTGCTGACGATCAAGCCTTCGGACTGCGACCCGAGCACGATCTCGACGCGGTAATGGCTCTGGCCGCTCAAGTACGGCCGCAGCACGGCCGGCACGTAACGCGACAGGCGGCTGCCATCGGGCTGCAGTGTGTAATCGAATTCGGCGCTGAGCCGCGTGTTGCCGGCGGCGACCGGCGCCAGCGCGGCCGTGGCCGGCACGCCCAGGAAGCTGCCGGTCACGGCCGGCGCCGTGACGCCGTTGTTGTCGTAGGCCAACTCGCCTTCGAGCCCGACGAAGGGCTCGTCGAGCCCTTGATATTGCAGGTCGACGCCCTTGAGCCGGACCACGCCGCTGACGTCGGTGCGGGCCACTTCGCGCAGCGGAATCGTCAGCCGCACCGTGGTCGATGCAATGCCGCTGACCTGCGTGCGATTCAGCAGGCCGCTCAAGCGGCGGGCCAGCGGTGAGGCGCGCAGGAATTCGTAATAACGCGCGGCCTCGCCGTCGACCTCGCCGTCGATGGTCAGCACGGCGTCGCGGAAATCAGCAATCGTCGCGACCAGCTTTTCGATCCGGTTGCCGGCCAGCTTGCCGGATTCGCTGGTGATGCTCAGCCCGTTGCCAAGAAACTGCAGCCGCGCCGCCACTTGCTCCGCCGCCGGCCAGTCGGGCGAATACGCGAGCCGTGCATCGGCCACGTCGAGGTCGAGCTGGAACAAACCATCGCCGTCGCGGAACGGAAACTGCCGCAGCGGCCCCTGCAGCGTCAGCCGCCCTTGCGGCACGCGCCCGGCGACAATCGCGCGGTCGAGCCAGTCGTGCAGGTTGCGCGACCAGTACACCGGCATGTACGGCTTGAGCCGCACCGCATCGGCCGCCGAAAAACGCGCGCCGAGCTTGATCTGCGGCGAGGCGCCGGGCTCGGCCGGCAGTGTCAGCTGCAGGTCGCCCTCGCCTTGCGTGCCTTCCAGCGCCCAACCGAAGGCCGGCATCGACACCTGCCAGCCTTGCGCGTCGCGGGTCCAGTCGAGCGCACCGTCGAGGCGGTCGAAGCGCAGCGGCTGGGCAAACACGCGCGCGGCCTGCAGCTCGAACGGCTGGCCGGTCATCGCCAGTCGGCCGCCGGATTCGGTTGCGGACAGCTCGCCCTGCAAACCGGAAAACCCCGGCGCATCGTCCTTCGGCGCATAGCCCAGGCCGTCGAGCTGGGCGCGCAACGAGTAGCGCGGCGGCGCGTTGCCGCCAACGGTGCCGCGCCCGACCAGATGCCGCAGTTGCCCGGACACGCCGCCGAGCCGCGCCATCGACGGGTCATCGGCCAGCATCAGCCACGGCGCCAAGTCTTGCAGTCGCAGAAAGTCGGCGTCCGCTTGCAGCTCGCTGCCGCCACCGGCCTGCTGCCCCAGCGGCGTGTACTGCAGGTGCAGCCGCGTCGACGGCCAATCGCCGGAAGCGCCACTGAGTCGCAGTGCCGGCACTTCCAGCGTCCAGCTTCTACCGTCACGGCGCAGGCTGGCCGCAAAGTCGACCTTGCCGATCTGGGCCTGGCGCTCGCCGCGGCTGGCCTCGATCCGCGATGCGTCCAGCGTGATGTCGGCGCCGGTCAAGCGGCCTTGCTCGATATCGCCGCCGATGCTCAGGTCGGCATCGGTCAGCTGCACGCGCGGCCGGCCGGGCAGCCGCGCTTCCAGCCACGGCAGTCGCTTGAGCTGCTCCAGCGACAGGCTCCAGCGGCCCTGCCAGTCGTCGGGTCGATCCAGATCGCCGCTAATGCGCGCTTCGAACTCGGCGCTGTCGCCCATGAAGCCCGGCAGTTCGACGCTGGCTTCCAGCGACGCGCCGCCGAGCCGGCGCTGCGCCTCGGCCTGCACCAGCCGGAAGCGCGGCAAGCCGCCCGCGAGCCGCGCGTCGTCGACGGTCACCACACAGTCTTCGAGGCGGATCGAATCGAACCGGCCCAGATCACGACGCCAGTCGTGCTGCGCCTTGGCACGGCCGGCCGTGTCGAGTCCGCGCAGATGGACTTGGTTGTCGGCATCGATCTCGACGACGACCTGCAAGCCGGCCAGTTCGATCTGGTTCGGAAAGGTGTCGCCGCGCAGCAGCCGCATCAGGCCAAAGCCGATCCGCAGTTGCTCGGCCGACAGGGCCGGCGTTTCGCCGTCGTCGCTGTAGAGCACGATGTCGTCGAGCTCCAGCTGCGGCCGCAGCCGGTACCAGACCAGCGCGATGCCGCCGATGTCGATCGGCCGGTCGGCGACTTTCGATACGTAGTCGGACAGTTGCTCGCGGTAGCCGGGCAGCGCCAGCACGGCCAGCTGGAACAGGCCACTGAGCACCGCAGCGGCGACGACCAGCGACGCGAGCACGCTCACGCTCGCAGTCCACCAGCGGCGTTTCACCCGTTCCATGCGTCAGCGTGGCCTGTGACTCAAACGATTAAACGCATAGCAGACACGGCGTCACCAGCACCGGCGATGAACGCCGCCATCGGCCTGGCGCCGAATGCGGCCGAACAGGGCTCACAGCGGGACGACGTCGAAGTTCTCCTGGTGATAGGCCGGCTCGGCCTGGGTCCGGATCGGGCGGTTGAGTTGGGCTTCCAGTTCGGCCAGCCCCAGCGGCTGGTTTTCGGCGAGCCGCTGCACGACGTTGGGCGCCGCCAACACCAAAAAGGCCTTGGCCTCGAACTGACGCGCGGCGCGCTGCACTTCGCGGGCAATCTCGTGGCAAACCGTCTCGACCGTCTTGACGCTGCCGCGGCCTTCGCATGTGGCGCAGGGCTCGCACAGGATGTGGCCCAGCGATTCGCGCGTGCGCTTGCGCGTCATTTCGACCAGGCCCAGCGGCGAAAAGTCGTAGACCTGGGTCCGCGCCGAGTCGCGCTTCAATTCTTTTTCCAGCGAGCGCAGCACTTGCGCGCGGTGGTCATCGTTCCGCATGTCGATGAAGTCGAGAATGATGATGCCGCCCAGGTTGCGCAGCCGCAGCTGACGGGCGATCGCCTGGCTGGCTTCGAGATTCGTTTTCAGAATCGTCTCTTCCAGATTGCGATGGCCGGTGAAGGCGCCGGTGTTGACGTCGATCGTCGTCATCGCCTCGGTTTGGTCGATCACCAGATGGCCGCCGGACTTCAGGTCGACCTTGCGCGTCAGCGCCCGTTCGATGTCGTCCTCGACGCCGAACAGATCGAAGATCGGCGCCGATCCCGAATACAGCTCGACCCGGCCGGCCGCATGCGGCACGAACTCGCGGGCGAATTCGCGCAGCTTTTCAAATTCCGCCGCGTTGTCGATGCGCACGCGCTCGACGTCGGTGCCGAGCAGGTCGCGCAGGATGCGCATCGACAGCGGCAGGTCGCCGTGCACCATCGTGCCGGGCGCGGCCGTGCGCGCCATTGCGCTGACCGAAGCCCACAGCCGCAGCAGGAATTCCAGGTCGCGCACCAGCGCTTCTTCGTCGGCACCTTCGGCCGCAGTCCGCGCGATCACGCCGAACTGCGGGCACAAGCGCTGCTGCGCACGCGCGACGATGTCCTTGAGCCGGTTTCGCTCCAGCTCGTCCTCGATCCGCGCCGACACGCCGCTGTGCGGCTCGAACGGCAGCAGCACCAAGTAGCGCGACGGGATCGACAGCAGCGTCGACAGCCGCGCGCCCTTGCTGCCGAGCGGGTCCTTCAGGATCTGCACCAGCACGTCCTGGCCTTCGCGCAGCAACTGGCCGATCGGCGGCTGCGGCGGCGGCGCGTCGCCCGGCGCGCCGGCCGGCCCGGCCAGCATGTCGGCCACGTGCAGAAACGCGGTGCGTTCCAGGCCGACTTCGACGAACGCGGCCTGCATGCCGGGCAGCACGCGCTGCACGCGGCCCTTGTAGATGTTGCCGACCAAGCCGTGGCGCGAGGCGCGCTGCACGTGGATCTCTTGCGCGGCAGCCCCTTCGACCAGCGCGACGCGGGTTTCCTGAGGGCCGATGTTGACCAGGATTTCGGTGCTCATCGACGCGGCTCCGCGACGATGCCGAGTTGCGCGAGCAGCTCGCAGGTTTCCAGCAGCGGCAGGCCGACGATGCCGGTGTAGCTGCCATAGACCGCACGCACCCACGCCGCCGCACCGCCCTGGATGGCATAGGCGCCGGCCTTGTCGGCCGGCTCGCCGGTGTCCCAATACGCCTGCGCCGCTGCGGCGCTGATCGGCCCGAACTCAACGTCGGTGACGGTCCGCGCCTCCAGCACCCGGTCGCCGTGAACCAGCGCCACCGCCGAGCAGACCTGATGCCGCCGCCCCGACAGCGCGGCGAGCATCGCCAGCGCCTCGTCGCGTCCGGATGGCTTGCCGAGGATGCGGCCGTCGACGGCGACGTCGGTGTCGGCACCGATCACCGGCAGGCCGTCGCCGAGCCGCGCGGCCGCTGCGCTGGCCTTGCCGCAGGCCATCCGCGACGCAAATGCGGTCGGCGTCTCGCCCGGTTGCGGCGTCTCGTCGATATCGGCCGGCACCGTGTCGAAGCGGTAACCGAGCGCGCGCAACATCTCGACGCGCCGTGGCGAACGGCTGGCCAGATGGAACTGAAGGTCGGGGGCGAAAACGGTGGTCGGCATCGGCGAAACTATCGCATGCACCTGTAAATCCGGGCAAAACGCGGCGCGACCTGCGGCGGGTGCGCGGTGGGTCGCGCCAGCATGGGCATCGCGCGGTGCCGGCCCTGACGGCGCCGGTGACCGCGATGCAAACGCGTGATGCCGGTCATCCCTGACCCCCTACCTGTCCGAGTGAAATTGATTTTGGCTGCGGGCCGACCCGGGGTGATGCAATACTGCTTGATCGAATCCGCACCTCTTACTGTCTCATGCGCACGCTCGCTTCTGCTGACTTCAAAGCCCTGGTCGACTCCGGCGCCACGCTGCTCGACGTGCGCCTGCCCGAGGAACTGGAGATCGCCGCCCTGCCCGGCGCGGTCAACATCCCGCTGAATGATTTGCCCGATCGCATCGGCGAGTTAAACCCTGCGGCGCCGATCGCCGTCCTATGCCATCACGGCGTCCGCAGTGAGCGGGCGGCGCGCTTCCTGGAACGCAGCGGTTTCGTCGATGTCTCGCATCTGGAGGGTGGCATCGACGCCTGGTCACTGGAATTCGACCCGGCCGTACCGCGCTACTAGAGCGACGTGGCCGAGCGCCCGTGGGGGCTGCTTCTACTTTTCGAGTCTTGGGGGATTTACCGATGCGTTTGTCATTGATCGCTGCTGCGGTGCTCGGCCTTGCGCCGTCACTGGCCTCGGCCAACGAACTGCTCAACGTCTACCAACTGGCACTGGCCAACGACACGCAGCTGGCGGCGGCCGGCTACGCGCGCGACGCGGCGCTGGAGGCCAGGCCGCAGGCACGCGCTGCACTGCTGCCGCTGATCTCGGGCAACTATCGCTATAGCCGCGGCCGCTCCGAAGGCTCGCAGAGCCAGGTGTCCGGCATCGAGCAGCTGATCGACGCCAACGGTGACGGCGTGCCCGACGTCGACGCCGACGGCAACCCGTTGACCGAAATCGTGCCGTTTCCGATCGGCCGCGACTTCGACACCGACGACACCGACCGCAGCCTGACGGTGAGCCTGAACCAGCCGATCTTCGACTGGGCCGCGTTCCTGCGGTATTCGCAGTCGGCCGACCAGCTGGCGCTGGCCCAGGCGCGCTTCCGCAGCGCCGAGCAGGACCTGATGCTGCGCGCGTCGCGCGCCTACTTCGACTACCTCGCCGCCAACGACGACCTGCGCTTCACCGGTGCGCAGAAGGCCTCGCTGGAGCGCCAGCTCGAACAGGCCAAGAAGCGCTTCGAAGTGGGTCTGTCGGCGGTCACGGACGTGCAGGAAGCACAGGCCAGCTACGACCTGGTGCTGGCCAACGAGATCGCGGCCGAACAGCGGCTGGCCGCTGCGCGCGAGGCGCTGCTGGAGATCACCGGCAAGCGCGACGCGCGTCTGGTGCCGCTGCAGGACGAGATTCCGCTGCCGGGCCCGATGCCGGCCGACGTCAACGCCTGGCTCGACACCGCGCGTGACAACAACTTCGACCTGGCGATCGCGCGGATCAACGCGACGCTGGCGGGCCGCGATGTGTCGATCGCCCGCGCCGGGCACTATCCGACCGTAGGCTTGGTCGGCCAGTACTCCGACACCGACACCGTCAGTGATCCGCGCTCGTCGGTGATCGGCGGATTCCAGCAGGACAACGTCAGCAACAGCGTCGGCGTGCAGGTCAACGTGCCGATCTTCAACGGCTTCCTGGTGAACTCGCGGACCAGCCAGGCCAAGAGCATCGAGCAGCAGCGCGAGGCCGAGCTGGAAGGCAGCCAGCGCAGCGTGTCGCGCCGCACCCGCGATGCCTATCTGGCCGTGCAGTCCGGCAGCGCCCGCGTCCGCGCACTCAAGCAGGCCGTGGTGTCGAACCAGACCGCGTTGCAGGCCAGCGAAACCGGGCTGGAAGTCGGCACGCGCACCACCGTCGACGTGCTCAACGCGCAGAGCCTGCTGTACAGCGCCCAGCGCGACTACGCCCGCGCCCGCTACGACTACCTGATCGCAATCCTGACGCTGAAGAGCGCCTCGGGCCGGCTGACGCCGGACGATCTGGCCGAGATCGACAAGCTGCTGGTCGGCGCCTGAACGACGGCGCCGCCCGCGACGCTGCGGGCGGCGCCAGGCAGTACACGCTGAACGCGGGTGCCAAGGTCGGGTAAAGCCCTTACCATGACCCTTTCGTTCGGGACCCGCCCTCATGATCCGTGTGCTGATCGCGGCGCTGTTCGCCGCTGCCGCTGTTGCCCCCGTTAGCGGACACGCTGCCGTCGAGCGCAAACCTCTGACGATCCGCGACCTGGTGTCGCTCGAACGCCTCAGCGACCCGCAGTCCTCGCCTGACGGCCGCTATATCGCCTACGTCGTCCGCGCCACCGACCTCGACGCCAACAAGGGCGTGCGCAGCATCTGGCTGCTCGACACGCGCAGCAACACGCTGCGCAAATTCGCTACCAGCGCCACCGGCAGCTCGGACACGCCGCGCTGGTCGCCCGACGGCAAGCTGATCTACTTTTTGTCGACGCGCTCGGGCAGCTCGCAGGTCTGGCGTCAGCCGATCGACGGCGACGCGCAGCCGGTGACGCAGCTGCCGCTGGATGTCGGCAGCTATCGGCTGTCGCCGCGCGGCGATCGCATCGTCGTGTCGATGGACGTGTTCGCCGACTGCGACACGCTGGCCTGCAGCAAGCAGCGCTTCGATGAACAGGCCAAGCCCGCCGCCAGCGGCGTGGTCTACGACAAGCTGTTCGTCCGTCACTGGGACACCTGGGCCAACGGCGCGCGCTCGCAGCTGTTCGTCGCGTCGATCAAGCCCGACGGGGGCATCGGCGAAGCGCAGCTGCTGACGCGCGGCATCGACGGCGACGTGCCGTCCAAGCCGTTCGGCGATGCGGCCGACTACACGTTTACGCCCGACGGCAAGACGCTGATCTTCTCGGCGCGGATCGCCGGCCGCACCGAAGCCTGGAGCACGAACTTCGACCTGTATTCGGTCGACGTCGACGGCAAGGGCAAGCCGGTCAATCTGACCGCCGACAACCTGGCCTGGGATGCGCAGCCGGTGGTCACGCCCAATGGCCGCTCGCTGGTGTATCTGGCGATGAAGCGTCCAGGCTTTGAAGCCGACCGCTTCCACATCATGGTGCGCGACTTGCGCAGCGGCAAAACGCGCGAGCTGGCGCCCAAGTGGGACCGCTCGCCGTCGCAGATCGCGCTGTCGGCCAATGGCAGCACGCTGTACGCCACCGCCGACGAACTCGGCCAGAAGCCGATCTTTGCGCTGAACCTGTCCAGCGGCGCGATCAAGAAGCTCACCAGCGACGGCGACGTCAGCGCGTTTGCGCTGTCATCCGACGGCCTGGTGTATCTGCAGAACAACCTCGCAGCGCCGGACGATCTGTACCGGATCGCATGGAACGGCGCGGTCACGCAGCTGACGCGGCACAACGCCGAAAAGCTGGCCACGATCGAGATGGCCCCGTATGAGCAGTTCAGCTTTGCCGGCGCCGGCGGCGACACCGTGTACGGCTACGTGATGAAACCGGCCGGCTATGAGCCGGGCAAGAAGTACCCGACGGCCTTCATCATCCACGGCGGCCCGCAGGGCAGCATGGGCAACCACTTCCATTACCGCTGGAACCCGGAAGTGTTTGCCGGCATGGGCTACAGCGTGGTCTGGATCGACTTCCACGGCAGCACCGGCTACGGGCAGGCGTTCACCGATTCGATCTCCGGTGACTGGGGCGGCAAGCCGCTCGAAGATCTGAAGAAGGGCCTGGCGCACGCCGCGCGCAGCTACGACTACGTCGACGCCAGCAACGCCTGCGCGCTCGGTGCCAGCTACGGCGGCTTCATGATCAACTGGATCGCCGGCAACTGGGCCGATGGCTTCAAGTGCCTGGTCAATCACGACGGCGTGTTCGACGCCCGCGCGATGGGCTATGCCACCGAAGAACTGTGGTTCGACGAGTGGGAACACGGCGGTACGCCGTACGACAAGCCCGACAGCTACGAGCGCTTCAACCCGGTAGCGCACGTCGCCAAGTGGAAGACACCGATGCTGGTGGTCCACGGCCAGCTCGACTACCGGATTCCGGTCGAACAGGGGCTGGCCGCGTTCACGGCGCTGCAGCGCCGCGGCATCGACAGCCGGCTGCTGTATTTCCCCGACGAAAATCACTGGGTGCTCAAGCCGCAGAACAGCATCCAGTGGTACGACAACGTGCAGGCCTGGCTCGATCAGCACCTCAAGCCCGGCGCGGCGCCCAAGCCCGGCGGCAAGTCCGCGCCGGCCACCAAGAGCGATTCCTGAGCCCGATACGATGAAATTCTTTCTGGACACCGCCGACACCGGCGAACTGCGCGAAGCCGCGGCCTCCGGCCTGGTCGACGGCATCACCACCAACCCGACGCTGATCGCCAAGACCGGCCGGCCGCTGGCGGCCGTCGTCGAGGATCTGGTCAGCATCGTCGACGGCCCGATCAGCGTTGAAACGATCAGCCTGGACGCGGCCGGCATGGTCGACGAAGGGCGCCGTTTTGCGGCGATCCACAAGAACATCGTCGTCAAATGCCCGCTGACCCGCGAAGGGCTCAAGGCCACCAAGCTGCTGACGTCCGAAGGCCACAAGGTCAACGTCACGCTGTGCTTTTCGGCGATGCAGGCGCTGCTAGCGGCCAAGGCCGGCGCCACGTACATCTCGCCGTTCGTGGGCCGGCTCGACGACATCGGCCAGGACGGCATGATCCTGATCCGCGACATCTGCGAGATCTACCGCAACTACGGCTTTGCCACGCAGGTGCTGGCCGCGAGCCTGCGTCACCCGGTGCACGTGCTGGCCTCGGCCAAGGCCGGCGCCCATGTCGGCACGCTGCCGTACAAGGTGTTCCAGCAGCTGTTCAACCACCCGCTGACCGACAGCGGACTGGCGCAGTTCCTCAGCGACTGGAAAAAGGTACCGACCGCATGAGGCCGGCTCGCCTGCGCGGTTCTGATTCCCGGCGCACGGCGGCGCTGATCGGCCTGCTGCTGGCCGTGTCCGGCTGCGGCACGCGGCCGGCGACCGATGCGGCCGCTGGCCGCGCATCGGCGCCCGACGCCGCCGCATTGGCCCGCGCCGCGCAGGCGATCCAGGCCGGGCCCTTGCTCGGCCATGTGCAAGTGCTGGCCAGCGACGCGTTCGAAGGCCGCCTGCCCGGCACGCCAGGCGAAGATAAGACCGTCGCCTATCTGACCGAGCAGTTCCGCAAGCTCGGGCTGGCACCCGGCAACCCGGACGGTCGCTACGTGCAGGACGTGCCGCTGGTCGGCATCGACGGCAAGGCGCAGATGCGCCTGAGCGTCAACGGCAAGCCGATCGCCACCGCGCCGCGCACCGACTTCGTTGCAGCGACGACCCGCTTCGTGCCGCAAGTGGTCGTCAACGACGCCGACCTCGTGTTCGTCGGCTACGGCGTCAAGGCACCCGAATACGGTTGGGACGACTACAAGGGCGTCGACGTGCGCGGCAAGACCATCGTCATGCTGATCAACGACCCGGCGATTCCCGACCCGAACAACCCGTCCCAGCTCGACGAGACGATGTTCAAGGGCCGTGCGATGACCTACTACGGCCGCTGGACCTACAAGTACGAAATCGCGTCCGAACTCGGCGCGGCCGCGGCGATCATCGTCCACGAAACCGAGCCGGCCGCGTATCCCTGGGGCGTGGTGCAGAACAGCTGGTCGGGCGAGCAATTCAGCCTGGCGGCCGCCGACCGCAACATGAGCCGCGTCGCCGTGCAGTCGTGGATCACGCTGGACAAGGCGCGCGAGCTGTTCAAGGCCAGCGGCCAGGACTTCGACACGCTGAAGGCCGCGGCGCTGCGCCGCGACTTCAAGCCGGTGCCGCTGTCCGGCGCCAAGGTCGGCTACACGATCGACAACACGGTGCGCACCGTGCAGTCGCACAACGTGATCGCGCGGCTGCCGGGCAGCGACCCGGCGCTGCAGGACCAGGCGATCATCTACACCGCGCACTGGGACCACCTCGGCCGCGACACCTCGCTGACCGGCGACCAGATCTACAACGGGGCTTCGGATAACGCCACTGGCACCGCCGGCCTGCTGGCGCTGGCGCAGGCCTACAAGGCACTGCCGTCGCCGCCGCGCCGCAGCGTGCTGTTCCTGGCCGTCACCGCCGAAGAACAAGGGCTGCTCGGCTCGAAGTTCTACGCCGAAAACCCGCTGTATCCGCTGGTCAAGACCGTGGCGACGTTCAACATGGACGTACTCGGCTCCTGGGGCGCGACGCGCGACACGCAGATCGTCGGCGCCGGCCAGAACACGCTGGAAGACGACTACGCGCGGATCGTCCAGGCGCACGGCCGCGTTGTCATCAACGACGCCGAGCCGCAGAAAGGCTCGTACTTCCGATCCGACCAGTTCAACTTCGCCAAGCAGGGCGTGCCCTCGCTGTACACCAAGGCGGGCGTCGACGTGATCGGCAAGCCGGCCGGCTACGGCGAATCGAAGCGCTCGGCCTACACCGCCGACGACTATCACAAGCTGTCCGACGAAGTGAAACCGGACTGGGACTTGAGCGGCGCCGTCGACGACCTGCGGCTGCTGTTTGAAACCGGCGTGATGGTTGCCGACCGCGACACGCTGCCGACCTGGAAGCCGGGCTCGGAATTCAAGGCGCGCCGCGACGCAATGCTGGCGCGCTGAGCGCCGGGCGGCCGCGCGGGCCGATCCGCGCGGCCGGTAAACTGACAAAGAAGTAAGCCAAGCGGGCCGCCGCCCGCTAAACTGGCGAATGATCTCTGCCTCCCGCCTCACGCTGCGCCGTGGCCCGCGCGCCCTCCTCGAAGACGCTTCGTTCTCGATCCACCACGGCTGGCACGTCGGCCTGATCGGCCGCAATGGCACCGGCAAGTCGACGTTGTTTGCCGCGATTCTCGGCCAGCTGGCGCCCGACAAGGGCGAGATGTCGTCGCTGAAGAACGTCGCCGTGGCCACTGCGGCCCAGGAAACCCCGGCGCTGCCGGACCTGGCGATCGAGTTCGCACTCGACGGCGACGTCGAGCTGCGCGACCTCGAGCGGCGGCTGGCGGTGGCCGAAGCCAAGGAAGACATCGACGCGATCTGCGCGATCCACGAGCGGCTCGGCATGATCGGCGGCTATGCGGCGCGGGCCCGCGCGGCGGCGCTGCTGCACGGCTTGAGCTTCAGCCAGGAAGCGCAGCAGCGGCCGGTCGCGGACTTCTCCGGCGGCTGGCGCATGCGTTTGAACCTGGCACGCGCGCTGATGTGCCGCTCCGACGTGCTGCTGCTCGACGAGCCGACCAACCATCTCGACCTCGACGCGGTGATCTGGCTGCAAGGCTGGCTGGCGTCGTATCCGGGCCTGCTGATGGTGATTTCGCACGATCGCGAGTTCCTCGACGCGGTGACCACGCATACGCTGCATCTGGAGAGCCAGAAGGCGACGCTGTACACCGGCAACTACAGCTCGTTCGAGCGCCAGCGCGCCGAGCGGCTGACGCTGCAGGCCGGCGCCTACGCCAAGCAGCAGAAGCAGGTCGCGCATCTGCAGAAGTTCATCAACCGCTTCCGCGCCTCGGCCGCCAAGGCCTCGCAGGCACAGAGCCGGATCAAGGCGCTGGAACGGATGGAGCTGGTGTCGGCCGTGCACGCCGATAGCGAATTCAGCTTCGAGTTTCCCGAGCCGGATCGCTTGCCGTCACCGCTGGTGCGCTTCGACGACGTGTCGGCCGGCTACCAGACGGATCACGGCGACAAGGTGATTCTCGAAAAGCTGCGCGTGCTGGTTGCACCGGGCGAGCGCATCGGCCTGCTCGGCCAGAACGGCGCCGGCAAATCGACGCTGGTGCAGACCATCGCCGGTGCGATCCCACCGCTGGCGGGCGACTTGATGCGCGACGGTCATCTGCGCGTTGGCTACTTCGCGCAGCACACCACCGAAACGCTGGACGCTGACGCTTCGCCGATCCTGCACTTCCGCCGCATCGACCCCAAGGTCAGCGAACAGGAGCTGCGCGGCTTCCTCGGCGGCTTCAACTTCAAGGGCGACCGCGTCTACGAGCCGGTCGGCCCGTTCTCCGGCGGCGAAAAAGCGCGGCTGGCGCTGGCGATGGTCGTCTACCAGAACCCGAACCTGCTGCTGCTCGACGAACCGACCAACCACTTGGATCTGGATATGCGCCACGCGCTGGAGACGGCACTGATCGGCTTCCAGGGCGCGGTCATCGTCGTGTCGCACGACCGCCATCTGCTGACCAGCACCTGCGACACGCTGTGGCTGGTGGCCGATGGTCGCTGCGTCAATTTCGACGGCGACTTGGACGACTACGCCAAGTGGCTGAACACGCGCGACTTGAACGGCGGCAAGAAAGTGTCGAAGAAAGCCGCAGCCGCTGCAGCAGCGGCTGCCGCCGGCTGATGGCACTCAAGGCGACGATCTACAAAGCGCAGTTGGCGGTCGCCGATATCGAGCGCGGCCACTACGCCGACTACGCGCTGACGCTGGCGCGGCATCCGTCGGAAACCGACGAGCGGATGATGCTGCGGCTGGTCGCCTTCGCGCTGCATGCCGACGAGGCGCTGAAGTTCGGCAAGGGTTTGTCCGACCCCGATGAACCCGATCTGTGGCGGCACGATCTGACCGGCTTGATCGAAGAGTGGATCGAGCTGGGTCAGCCCGACGACCGCAACCTGATTCGCGCTTGCGGCCGCGCACGCGCGGTCACCGTCTACAACTACGGCGGCAGTGCCGCCACGTGGTGGGCCGCTGCAGCCGGCAAGCTCGAGCGTGCGCGCAACCTGCGCGTGCGCCGCTTGAACGTGGTCGGCGGCGACGTGCCGATCGCCGCACTGGCCGCGCGCACGATGACGCTGAACGCATCGATCCAGGAAGGCCAGATCTGGCTCGGCGATGGCGAGCGCACGGTGACGCTGGACTGCGTCAGCCTGCAGGATACGACGGCCGGCTAAGACGACGCGCAGCGGAACCAAGCGCGCAGCGCAGCGTCACAAACGCAACACCAAGTTTCAGCACCGGACAAGGACGCCCCGATGAAGCTAGCCACGATTCGCATCCATCTCGACAACCATCGCCAGCGCGCGCTGCAGATCGAAGCCAGCGACCGCGACGCGCCGGCGGTCTACGACGCGAACATCGCCGCGTATCTGCAGTTCTTGAAGGACCAAGCGCAGCCCCTGGGCTTTGCCATCGTCAGCGACGGCGCCAGCAGCGCCAACGGTGCGATCTTCGAGATCATCGAAGCCGATCATGCGAGCAAGAAAGCCGCTCACGACTGGCTCGAATCGCAGCCGGATATCTGGAACTGGATACCGTAGCCGGCAGGCCGGCGATGCGCTGAACCACGGCGGCAGTCTCACCGCCGCCGTGGCGTACTCATACCGCGAGATCAAGCGGCAGCGCGGTACTGGTTGCGCAGATCGCGGATGCGATCGTGGTTGGTCAGCACGCCCTGGTACTGCCGCTCGACGACGCTGCGCACCTGCGGCGGCAGCTCGGCCTTCAAGGCCTTGCCGTAATGCGCCTTGGCGTGGTCTTCGCCGCGCTCGACTTCTTCGAGCACGGCGATGTTGTCGTCGCCGACCGCCACCTTGACCTTGACCCAGCCGCGATGCGCTGCACCGGCAATGGTACCGGACTGTTCCGGCTTGCCGCCGAGCGAGGTCACTAGCGCCTGCAGTTCGCGCACGCTCTGATTGCAGGCTTGCGCGCGATCGGCGAACAACTGCTTGAGCTGCGGCGCCTTGGCCTTGTCGGCCGCTTCCTGAAAACCTTTCAGGCCGTCTTCGCTGGTTTCGATCAGACCGTTGAGAATCTTGACGGTGTCATCCATGAGATATCGCTCCTAGTGGGTGAATCGAACGCAGCACCGCATGCGGCGGCCCTGCGTGTGTTTCGACCGCACGATGCGGTCGAGTTTCAGCGACCGCGCGGCTGTGCAAGCGCCGTCAACCACCAGCGCCGAAGACGCGCTGTACGTAGCCCGACGAAATGCTCGGCGGCATCTGCGCGCACAGATCGCGCAGCGCGGTGCGCACGCCTTCTTCCAGCGTCGGGTGATAGAACGGCATGTCGAGCAGGCTGCGCACGCTCTGCCGCTGCTGCACGGCCCAGGCCAGCAAGTGACCCAGATGCTCGGCGGCGGGGCCGACCATCTCGGCGCCGGCCAGGCGGCCGTCGGCAGGATCGCCATAGAGCTTGAGCCCGCCACGGTTCGCGTTCATCACGCGCGCCCTGCCCTGGTCGGCAAAGTCGACGCGACCGGCAACATGACCGGGCGTCACGACGTCGCCGACGATCGCGATCTGCGGATCACTGAACGTGATCGCCAGCGGCACCCGCCGCGGATGGGCCTGTACACCGCTGGGGCAGGCCGCGGCGTTGCGGCCGGCAATCGTGCCTTCGTCAGCGGCTTCGTGCAGCAACGGACGGTCATGGTTGCAGTCGCCGGCGATGAACACGGCGCTGTCGCCGCAGCGCAGCGTGGCGCGGTCGTAAACCGGCACCCCGTGCGCATCCAGTGCGATACCGGCGTTGTGCAAGGCCAGCGGCTGCAACTTGGGCCGGCGCCCGGCGGCGATCAGCAGGTGTTCGAAGTCGGCCGATCCTCGTTGCTGAGGGCCTTGCCAGTGCAGGCGCAGGCCGGCGGCCAGCGGCTCGGCCTGCAGTTCGACACCGAGCCGCAGATTGAGGCTGGCGGCGTAGATGCGCGCCGCGCTGGCGTTGAGGTCATCGCTGATCAAACCGCCGATGCGGTCGCCGCGATCGAAGATCGCCGTCCTCACACCGAGGCGATGCAACGCTTGGCCCAGCTCCAGACCGAGCGGACCGGCCCCGACCACGGCAACCGAACCCGGCAGCATCACGCGCTCGAACAAGGTCTCGTGCGTCAGCACGCAGTCGGCAACGGCATCGAACATTGCGGGCACCGCCGAATACGCACCCGTGGCGATGACGATGGCCTTGGCCGTCACCTGCACGCCGTCGCCGACCTGCAGACGGCCGGGCGCAATGAACTGCGCGGTGCCGACCAGCCGCTGCGATTCGGGAATCCGCTGGTAGCTCTGCAGCACGCTGCGGACGAAGCGGTCGCGCTCGGCGCGGACGCGCGTCATCACCGCGCGTCCGTCGATCCGCAGCGGTGCGGTCTGGATACCGAACACGCTCGAGGTGCCGGCGCAGTGGGCCGCGGTCGCGGCGGCGATCAGCAGCTTGGACGGCATGCAGCCGCTGCGCGCGCAGGTGGTGCCCGGCTCACCGCCTTCGATCAACAGGACTTGCGCGCCGTCGGCGGCGGCCGCCGCGCTGGCGGCGAGTCCGGCCGTTCCAGCGCCGATCACGGCGACGTCGCAGCTGAGCATTTTCATCGTGGTCTCGTGGCCCGATCAGGGCGTGGACGCAGTGTCGGCAGGTCGAGCTTGGCTGCGCCTGAACGTCGAGGCCGGCATCGCATGCGATGATCGAGATCCTGCGCAACGGATCCCGCTCATGGACGACACCGACAGCGACGACGACCGGCTGTGGCTTGCGCGCATCGCGGCCGACGAACGATGCGACGACGTACCCGAGGCCGTGCTGGCACGCCTGGAGCGCGCGCAACGGCTGATGCGCGGCTGGGGCCAGACCTAGGTGGTCACCGCACGCGGTCGCGCATACCTGGCTGAAAGTGATCACACCGACCGATGAGTGACCTGCTCGACTCGCTGGCCGCTCGCGGTCGCGAGGCCTTGTCGGACGGCGCTTGCGTGCTGCGCGCCGCCGCCATCGACGACGCCGACGCCCTGCTGACCGCGATCGCCGACGTGTGTCGCGCGGCGCCACCGCGCCACCTGCTGGTGCCCGGCGGCAAACGGATGTCGGTGGCGATGAGCAACTGCGGTGCGCTCGGCTGGGTCAGCGATGCACGCGGTTACCGCTATGAGCGCTGCGATCCGCTGTCAGGCCAGCCGTGGCCGCCGATGCCCGAACCGATGCTGCGCGTCGCTCGCGCGGCGGCCGCCGAATCGGGCTACGACGGTTTTGCGCCCGATGCCTGCCTGATCAACCGCTACGAGCCGGGCGCGCGCATGTCGCTGCACCGCGATCATGACGAAGGCGACCTGAGCGCGCCGATCGTGTCGATATCGCTGGGCTTGCCGGCGACGTTCCTGTGGGGCGGGCTGGCGCGCAGCGACAAACCACGCCGGCTGCGCCTGGCGCACGGCGATGTCGTCGTCTGGGGTGGTGCGTCGCGACTGGCGTATCACGGCGTCGCGCCGCTGGCCGATGGCCATCACGCCGCCACCGGCCGCCTGCGCTGGAATCTGACGTTCCGAAAAGCGCGTTGAGCGACGCGCCCGCGCCGTCGCTACTGTGCGGTGTTCGGGAACACCGGCAGCGCGGCGAACGCGCGCGCATCGTGCGCCGGCAACAACTGCAGATCCGGGAACCGCTGATGCACAGCGGCGATCTGGCCGATGGCCGTGCGCACCTGCGCCGTGTCCTCGTCGAGCATTTGGCGCAGCAGCCACGGGCGTTCGGTCGGCACGTGGATGCCTTCCACCTGCCAGACCAGATCACCGAGCAGCGCGTAGCGCGTGCCGGAGGGCAGCGTGATGAACGCGACGATCGACCCCGGCGTATGACCCGGCGCCGGCACCAGCACGACGCTGCCATCGCCCCAGACGTCGTAGCTGGCAGCAAACCCCAGATAGGGGCCGTTGCCGAACGCGTAGTCGCGCAACGGCAGCGGCCCGAGCTGGTGCGCCAGCGCCGCCATTGGCCGGCCGCTGTCGATGAACGCATGTTCCGGCGCATCGACCCAGACCGGCACGCCCGGCAAGTCCTGCAAGCCGCTGACGTGATCCCAATGCGCATGTGTCAGCACCACGCCGGCCAGCTGCTTCGGGTCGTAGCCGGCGGCTGTCAGCTGCTGGCCCACCGGTGTGCCGAACTGCGTCTTGCTCATGCTGCGCATCAGCAGCGGCATCGTGTCGCGGTGCGCGGCCGCATCGCGGCCGAAGCCGGTGTCGAACAGCAAATCGCCCTTGGGATGACGCACCAGCACGGCGGTCATCGAGAAGTCGCGCCGGTCGAGAAAATCACCGCCGCGGTAGGCGAAGCCGGCGCTCGATTCCATGCTGCCGGTCGGCAGCGCGCTCAAGCTCATGCCCGGCGGCGGCGTCGCGGCGGGCAGGCTCGCATCGGCCAGCGCGGCCACCGGCAAGGCCTTGGGCATGAAGCTCGACGTCAACGCGGCCGAACCGGCCAGCACGATCAGCAGCAACGTCCACAGCACGAACTTTTTCATGCGGCCCCCAGGACCAGACCCAGTGCGATGGCCGCCGGCAGCGCCTGCACGAACAGAATCTTGCGGCTGACCGTCAGTGCGCCAAACGCCCCGGCGACGATCACGCAAACCAGAAAGAACACTTTGATCGGCAAGCCGGCGACCGGCCCAAGCAGCAAGCCCCAGATCAGGCCGGCCACCAGAAAGCCGTTGTACAAGCCCTGATTGGCGGCCAGCGCCTTGGTCGCCACCGCGAAGTCCGGCTTGAGGCCGAACGCACGGCGGCCGGCCGGCTTGTCCCACAGGAACATTTCGAGCACCAGAAAATAGGTGTGCAGTAGCGCTACCAGCGCCACCAGTACATCCGCGATCAGCGACATGTCGTCTCCGGGAACAGCCGATGGGGCGGGACGCCGCGCGTCAGCGCGCGTCGAGTTCGGCGGCCAGGCTCGCGTCGAGCGCCTTGGCACGCTGCACGGCCGGACGCGCATTGCAGCGCGCCACATAGTCGACGATCACCGGCAGCTCGGGCACCAGCTTGAAGCCGAGCATCCAGGTCAGCGCCGAACCCCACAGCACGTCGACCGCGCTGTAGCGCTCGCCGAGAAAGTACGGGCCGCGCTGCAGCGCGGCGACGTAGGTGTCCTGCATCGTCTGATCGTCGCCCCAGGGGCACATCGAGGGCGGCGGCGCGTCGCGCTTGAGCGCCTTGTCGATGATCGCCGGCTCGAAGCTCGACCCGTAATACGCCAGCCAGCGCAGGAACGGCCCTCGCTGCGGATCACCGACCGGCGGCGCAAGACCGGCCTGCGGAAAGCGTTCGGCCAGGTACTGGTAGATCGCGGGCTGTTCGGTGATCAAGGCCGTACCGTCGACCAGCGCCGGCACCTTGCCCATCGGGTTGATCGCCATGAATGCCGGCGCGCGCTGCTCGCCGCGCTTGAAGTCGATCACGCACCGTTCGTAGTCGCGTCCGGCGACGGCGCCGAGTTCTTCGAGCAGCGCGAGCACGCCGCTGGAGCGCGTGTTCGGCGCGTGGAAAAAGCGCAGGCGGGGCGTATCGGTATCGGCGGTCATCAGGGCACTCCGTTGCAGACAGACGGCTCAGCGCGGCAATGCGGCGCCGAGCGCGCGCATCAACGGCTTCATGAAGTAATCATCGGCGGGCATCGCGTGCACCGCCACACCCCGTGCCGCCAGCGCGTCAGCGACCACCGGGCCGACCGCGGCGACGATGCTGCGCGCCAGCCCGCGCGTCAGTGTTGCCTCGCGCGCGCCGTCGGCCGCGACACGATACAGCCGCTCGACCTGGGCCATGCTGGTGAACGCGATCGCCTGGACGCGGCCGTCGTCCATCGCGTCGATCAGCGCGACGACGGCATCGACGTCGGATGCGTCGGCATACACGTAAGGCGATACCGGCAAGACCACGGCGCCGGCCTGCTGCAGCGCGTCGCGCAGCGGCCAGTTCGGTTCGCTGCCGTACAGCTGCACGCCGACGCGGCGGCCGCGCAGATCGAGCGTGGCCAGCGTCTGGATCACGCCGGCCGTGGTCGGCGCGGCGGCTTCGATGTCGCTGCGCAAGCCGATCTCGCGCAGCGCACGGCCCGGCTTGGGGCCGCGCGCGATCTTGCGCACCTGCGCCAAGCGCGCGACGACGCCGGCATGCAGTGCAGCGTCGTGGCGCTGCGCGCAGGCCAGCAGCCGGCGCAGGCCTTCGCCGGTCAGCAGCACCAGATCGTCGCAAGCGCCGTCGGCGAAGCCTTGTAGCCAATCGAGCACAGGGCCCGGATCGGGCGCATCGCGGATCGCGATCAGCGGGCAACGCAGCACCTGGGCGCCGCGGCGTTCGAGCAGTGCGCTGAACACGTCCAGCTCGCGGGTCTCGGGCACGGCGATGCACGCACCGCTCAAGTCGGGCTCGCGGCGGACATCGGATGGATCGGCAGGACCAGGAGCGGGCATTCGGCGGGCGCAGGTCAACAAGTGGCCGCCAGCGTAAGCAATTGGCAGCCAGCGCGGCAGCGCGACGCCCGCGTCCGCGGTCACCCGCAGCGGACAGGCGTTCGACGGCACAGTGTCCGCGGACACTCGCGTCCACTCGCAGTGCCTGTCTTTTCTTTCGTACTTTCAGCGTGTTGCGAGATTGACGCAGCGTGGCACGGCACTGGCAATACCGATCCGGCAGACCACAGGAGCCACGACCATGACCGCCAACACCTCGACCCTCGCCCGCCGCATCCGCCCGCTCGCCATCGGCATCGCGCTGCTCGGCAGCAGCGGGGCGGCCCAGGCCAGCGACGGCATCGGCAGCCGCAACATCGCGGCCGGCGTCGGCCAGTGGATCGCCGCACAAGGCAATGCCGCGCTGCGCGAACTGGGCCACGACTTGCGCGAGCACATCGACGACCAGATCCGCCCGCTGCTGCCGCAGCCCGCCGACACGCGCCCTCTGACCCCGAAAGAGGAACAGCGGTAAGGATTGTCGACTCGGGCCGGCCTTGCTCACCTGCTGCAAGTCCCTCACCCGGCGCTACGCGCCACCCTCTCCCGGGGGGAGAGGGGATGTTGGGGGTTGGGGTTCGCGGGTAGAGCGAGGCGCGCTTCTAAAACCCCTCTCCCCTCGGGAGAGGGGCAGGGGTGAGGGCCTCTGAGACTCACCCCAAGCTCGATCCTCAAACTCCCTCACCCGGCGCTGCACGCCACCCTCTCCCGGAGGGAGAGGGGATGTTGGGGGTTGGAGCTCCTGGGCGGGCGTCGCGCTTCCTAACACCCCTCTCCCCCCGGGAGAGGGGAAGGGGTGAGGGCCTCTGAGACTCAGGCCAAGCTCGATCCTCAAACTCCCTCACCCGGCGCTAAGCGCCACCCTCTCCCGGGGGGAGAGGGGATGTTGGGGGTTGGGGTTCGTGGACGGGCACGAGGTGCTTCTAAAACCCCTCTCCCCCCGGGAGAGGGGAAGGGGTGAGGGCCTCTGAGACCCACACCAAGCCCGATCCTCAAACTCCCTCACCCGGCGCTACGCGCCACCCTCTCCCGGAGGGAGAGGGGATGTTGGGGGTTGGGATTCGTGGACGGGCACGAGGCGCTTCTAAAACCCCTCTCCCCCCGGGAGAGGGGATGGGGTGAGGGCCTCTGAGACTCACGCCAAGTTCGATCCTCAAACTCCCTCACCCGGCGCTACGCGCCACCCCCTCCCGGAGGGAGAGGGGATGTTGTGGGTTGGAGTTCCTGGGCGGGCGTCGCGCTTCCTAAAACCCCTCTCCCCCCGGGAGAGGGGATGGGGTGAGGGCCTCTGAGACTCACGCCAAGCTCGATCCTCAAACTCCCTCACCCGGCGCTACGCGCCACCCTCTCCCGGGGGGAGGGGGGATGTTGGGGGTTGGAGTTCCTGGGCGGGCGTCGCGCTTCCTAAAACCCCTCTCCCCCCGGGAGAGGGGAAGGGGTGAGGGCCTCTGAGACTCACGCCAAGCTCGATCCTCAAACTCCCTCACCCGGCGCTACGCGCCACCCTCTCCCGGGGGGAGAGGGGATGTTGGGAGTTGGGGCTCGCGGGAGGCGCGAGGCGCTTCCTAAAACCCCTCTCCCCCCGGGGAGAGCGCAGCGAGGGGGCCAAGCCGGCAGGGGTGAGGGCCTCTCCGATTCGAGCTGGCTTCATCGCGGCGAGTCCCTACCCCGCCGCTGCTTCGTCACCGGTTAATCGGCACCGCCTCGCCGGTATCAGCTCGCCGGCATTTGTTTGTAAGGTGCCACGATGAACACCTCTTCGCCCGCTGCTGCCGCAGCCCGCACCGATACCGCCGCTGGCCTGTTATTCGTGCTGATCTGGAGTACCGGCTACATCGCCGCACCGGCCGCGATGCACGGCATGGGGCCCTTCACGCTGGCCTGCTTGCGCTTCTTTGGCTCGGCGCTGCTGATCGGACTGTTCATTGCCTGGCGCAGGCCCCAGCGACCGCCGACGAGCCTGCTGATCCACGCGGCGATCGCCGGCGCGCTGCTGCAAGCGGGTTTCTTCGGCTTCACCTACACCGGCATGCGTGCTGGCGTGCCGGCCGCGGCCGCCGGCTTGATCACCGGGCTGATGCCGCTGACGACGGCGCTGGGCGCGATGCTGCTGCTCGGCGAGCCCTTGCAGCGCCGCGCGCTGGCCGGGCTGCTGATCGGACTGGCTGGCGTGACGCTGGTGGTTGCGCCGGCGCTGCGCGAACCCGGCAACCTACCCGCCTACGGCCTGCTGGTGCTGGCGCTGGCCTCGCTGTCGGGCGGCACGCTGTATCAAAAGCGCTTCGTCGTCGGCATCGACCCCGTGCTGTCGCTGCTGATGCAGTTGCTCGCGGCGATGATCGTGATGCTGCCACTGGCGATTTCGATCGACGGTTTCGAATTCCACGCCTCGACGATCGCGATCGCCGGATTGGCCTGGGCGATTCTCGTCAATTCCTGCATCGGGCTGCTGCTGTATCTGGTGCTGCTGGCGCGCGGTGCGTCGGGCCGCGTCGCCAGCTTGTTCTATCTGGTGCCGCCGACGACGGCGGTACTGGCCGCGCTGGTGCTGCACGCGCGTTTCGACGGGCACGACGCGCTCGGCTTTGCGCTGGCGGCGTGTGGCGTGTGGCTCGGCTTGCGTCCGAACACCGTGCCGCAACCGCGTTGAGGCGCAGCGTCGAACGAGCCGCCTCGCCCGGCGCCGTACAATGCGCGATGCCCTCCCCGAGACTCGCCCGATGACCGATGCCGACCCTCGCATCCGCACGCAGCGATTCGCTGGCGCGGGGCTGAGCCTGTGCGGCGATGTCGGCGGCGATGCGTCAGCACAGCCGGTGATCCTGCTGCACGGCGGTGGGCAGACGCGGCATTCGTGGCGGCGCGCGATGGTCGAGCTGATAACGCGCGGCTTCTACGTGATCAGCCTGGACGCACGCGGCCATGGCGACAGCGACTGGGCCGCCGACGCCGATTACACGTTCGCATCGCTGGCGGCCGATCTAGAAGCGGTGATCGCGACGCTGCCGCGACCGCCGGTGCTGGTCGGCGCGTCGATGGGCGGCGCCACGGCGCTGTACTTGATCGGCAACCGACAGCAGGTCGTGGCACGCGCGCTGGTGATGGTCGACGTCGTGCCGCGCTTGGAAGCCGAAGGCTCGCGCAAGATCCGCCAATTCATGGAAGCGAATCCGCAAGGCTTTGCCACCGTCGAAGAAGCGGCCGATGCGGTCGCCGCGTACTACCCGACACGCAAACGGCCACGTGATCCAAGCGGCTTGATGAAGAACCTGCGCCGTCGCGACGACGGCCGCTTGTACTGGCACTGGGACCCGCGCTTCATCGCCTCGGTGCGGCGCGCCGAGCCGCCCGAAATGGCGCGGCACATGGTCGACGCCTGCCGCGGTGTGCACGTACCGACATTGCTCGTGCGCGGCCTGGAAAGCGACATCGTCGGGCAGGCCGGCGTCGATGAATTCCGCGCGCTGCTGCCGCAGCTGCAGGTGGCCGATGTCAGCGGCGCCGGACACATGGTGGCCGGCGATCGCAACGATGCCTTCAACCGCAGCGTGCTCGACTTTCTGCACGCGCTGCCGCCCGACGTAGCCGCAGCGCGATGACGACCACGACGCGGATGCCGGTCTACTTCGTCTCGCATGGCGGCGGGCCGTGCTTTTTCATGGACTGGAATCCGCCCGACACCTGGACCTCGCTCGGCAACTGGCTGCGCGGCATCGGCGGCGAGATCAGTGCGCGGCCGACCGCGATCATCGTCGTGTCGGCGCACTGGGAAGCCGACGACTTCAGCGTGACCGGCGCCGCGCAGCCGTCGCTGATCTACGACTACCACGGCTTTCCGCCGCACACCTATCAACTGCAATACCCGGCACCGGGCGCGCCGACCTTGGCGCAGCAAATCGTCGAACGCTTGCGCGCCGCTGGCTTGCCGTCGCAGCGAGACGACGCACGCGGCTGGGACCACGGCGTATTCGTTCCGCTGATGCTGATGTTCCCCGACGCCGACATTCCAGTGGTGCAGCTGTCGCTGCGTCGCGGCCTGGACGCGGCCGAACATCTGGCGGCCGGTGCCGCACTGGCCGGGCTGCGCGATGAGGGCGTGCTGATCGTCGGCAGCGGCTACAGCTATCACAACATGCGCGGCTACGGCGGCGCCGGCGAACGCGCGGCCGCCGAGTTCGACGGCTGGCTCCAGACGACGATCACTGCGACGGCGCCGGCGCAGCGCGCGGCGGCGTTGCGCCGATGGGAAGACGCACCGAGCGCGCGCGCCGCGCATCCGCGCGAAGAACATCTGCTGCCGCTGATGGTCGCAGCCGGTGCCGCCGGCGACAGCGCGGGCACCTGCGTTTACACCGACCGCGTCTGGAACATCGCCACGTCGGGCTTCCGCTTCGGCTGAGCGCGCCGCAGGGCAGGCCCCTGCCGCGCGCACGGCATCATCGCAGCGTCATCGTCGGCCGCTAATTTGTGCGGCCTTTTGGGTCACTGACGGTTGCGATCGATGCTCTCGTTTCTACGCCCCGCGCTGCGGCACACGATCACCGCCAGCCTGATGTGGCTGGCCGCTTGCGGCAGCTCGTCCAATGGCGACACCGACAGCCCGGTCGAACCGCCACCGCCGGGAATCCCGACGCTGACCGAGTACACGATCGATACCGATCTGATCAACGAAAGCAGCGGACTGGCACGGTCGCAGCGCCGCGATGACTTGCTGTGGACGCTCAACGACAGCGGCGGCGCCACGTCGCTGTACGGCATCACCACCGAGGGCCGGCACGTCGTGACGCTCGACGTCCGGGGCGCGCTGGCGAATCTCGACTGGGAAGACCTGGCCAGCTACACGCATGATGGCGTGGCCTATCTGCTGATCGGCGACATGGGCGACAACAGCGCGTTTCGACCGGTGACGACGTTCTACCGGATCGTCGAGCCGGAAGTGACGATTGGCGACGCCGTGCAATCGCTGAGCGTCACCGTCGACCGGATCTACACGCAGGCGTATCCGGACGGCCCGCGCGACGCCGAATCCTTGGCTGTCGACGGCCGCGACCACATGGCCTACGTGCTGTCGAAGCGCGATGCGCAGCCGATGCTGTACCGCTTCCCGCTGGACTCGCTGTTGCCGCTGCCGATCGCACTGCCCGGCATCATGGAAGCGCTGGGCCCGATCGAGATTCCGCGCGCACCGGCCGATTTCAGCGGCAACGTCGACGCATTCAACTGGACCACGGCGATGGATTTCGACGACGCCGGAACAATGGCCTACGTCGGTACGCCGCTAAACGGCTACTGGTATCAGCGACAGGCCGACGAGGATTGGATCAGCGCGATGCAGCGGGCGCCGCGCGCGTTTGCGTTGCCGCCGTATTCGCAGATCGAAGCCGGCACGTTTGCCCGCACCGACGCCGCGACGCTGTACATCACCAGCGAAAACCTGCCGGCGCCGCTGGCCCGTCTGCGTCCTTGACGCGCAGACGCGCGTCGCCGTCGGACTAATCGTCGGCGTTGCGCGTGGTGCGCAGCGCCTTGATGCGGCCGGTGTGCTGCTTGTCGGCAACGCGTCGGCGCTGCGAGCTGGCTGTGGGCCGCGTTGCCTTGCGTGGGCGCGGAATATCGGCGGCGGCGGCGATCATCACGCGCAGCCGTTCGATCGCCGCATCGCGATTCTGCTCCTGGCGCCGGAACTGCTGAGCCTTGATCACGACGACGCCGTCCTGCGTGATGCGCTGATCGCGGCGACTGGCCAGCCGCTGCTTGACCTCGTCGGGCAAGGACGATGCGTGAATGTCGAAGCGCAACTGCACCGCGGATTCGGTCTTGTTGACGTTCTGCCCGCCATTGCCCTGCGAGCGCGTCGAGCTGAGCTCGATTTCGCTCAGCGGCAGACTCAGGCGGTCGGTGATCGTCAGCGTCATCCGGGACTCAGGCCGAGACGGCGTAGGTGCGGTCGAGGTAACGCAGGATTGCAGCGGACTCGTACATCGCCGTGCCGGTATTGGCGTCGATTAGATACGGCACCTGCACTTGCCCCGTGTGCTCGGCCAACCAGCGGCGGTTGCGCGACGTCCCCTTCTCGCCCTTGAACAGCTGATCGCGAAAGCTCGGCGGCCCGATGTCGCGCCAATGCGCCTTGGCCGTGCTGCGCAAACGGTAAGCAAGCTCCAGCTCGCACAAACGAGCGCGCACCGGCTTGGAGAA
Source organism: Hydrocarboniphaga daqingensis (assembly GCF_900129825.1). Taxonomy (GTDB): domain Bacteria; phylum Pseudomonadota; class Gammaproteobacteria; order Nevskiales; family Nevskiaceae; genus Hydrocarboniphaga; species Hydrocarboniphaga daqingensis. The sequence goes on from NZ_FQWZ01000006.1 coordinate 300,587, forward strand.
CGGGCTGGCTTCGAAGCTGTACAGCTCCAGCAGCGTCTGCGGCGCGCGCGACGGCCGCGCACGCAAGCCGGTCATCCCGCCCAGCCGCAGCATCAGCAGCGATGCCGCTTGCGAGCTGATCACCGCCAGCGGATGCAGCATCCGCCAGCGGCGACGGCGGCCACGGCCGTACTGCGCGTACAAGTAGTCGACGATGTCGCCGGATTCGTAGATCACGCGGCCGGTGTTGTCGTCGACCAGCAGCGGAAACTGCGCTTTGCCGCCGACGCGGATCGCCTCGTTGCGATAGCGCGTGCCGTTCTTCGGGCACGGCAGGATCACCGCGTCCAGGTCGAGTTCGCTGAGCACCTCGCGCACCAGCCGGCAGTAAGGACAGGCTTCGATGTCGTACAGCTTCAACAGCTGCGGGGGCGGCGGCGTCTGTTGGTAGACCATCGCGCCGCGCCACAAGCGCAGCGTGCCGCTGAAGACGTTGATCAGCGCGTCGATCCGGGTGTCGGGCATGGCGGGGCTGCTGGCGATGGCAAGGCCTGCAAGCCTACCGCGAGCGCTCGGTACGCCGCAGCATCAGACACAGCGGCCCCAGCGCCGCCACGCGATCAATCGTTGTCGTTGATCGTCACCGTGGCCGTGCTGGTTGCACCCAATGCAGCGGTGACCGGTGCGCTGAGACGCACCTGGAAGGTCTCGGCCGGTTCCGTGAGCGTGTCGTTGGACACCGAAATCGTAAAGCTCTTGTTGGCGGCATCGCCGTTGGCCCAGGTCACGGTTCCGCTCTTGGCCGCGTAGTCATTGCCGGCCGTGGCCGTGCCATTGGCGGTGACGTAGTTGATCGACGCGGCGCCGGTGCTGCCGCCCGTGCGTTGCAGCGTGATCGTGATCGCGCCCGTGCCCTCGGTGATGGCGTAGCTGGCCGACGACAGCGCGATGCTGCCCGGCGAGCCGTCATCGTCGGCGATCGTCAGCGTCGCCGTCTTGGCGGAGCCCAGCGTCGCACCACCACCAGGGCTGCTCAAGCTCAACGTGATCGTTTCGTTGGCCTCGGCGGTGGCGTCGTTGCTGATCGGCACCGAGAAGGTTTGATTGGCTGCATCGCCGTCGGCCCAGTTCAGCGTGCCGCTGGCGGCCGCATAGTCGCTGGCGGCCATCGCCGTGCCGTTGGCGCTGGCGTAGGCCACCGACACGGCGCCTAAGCTGCCGCCGCTGCGGCGCACGGTGACCACCGCGTTGCCGACGCTTTCGGACGCCGACAGCGCGGTACTGGTGAACGACAACGCGCCGGCTGAACTGACCGTGTCGTCGTCGGTGATCGACACGGTCGCGATGCTGGACGCGCCGAGCGTCGCGCCGGTGGCTGCACTCAAGCGCAGCTGCAGCGTTTCGGTGGATTCCGCGAGCGTGTC
>NZ_FQWZ01000006.1:303055-343868 GCF_900129825.1 Hydrocarboniphaga daqingensis
TAGGCCACCGTCACCGCGCCGACGCTGCCACCGGTGCGGCGCGCGGTGATCACGGCCGTGCCCGCGCCTTCTGCGACGCTGGCGGTCGAGACCGTGAACGATAGCGCGCCGGCCGACGCGACCGTGTCGTTGTCGATGATCGAGATCGTGGCCTGCGACGGACTGCCGAGCGCCGCGCCAGTGGCCGCGCTCAAGCGCAGCTGCAGCGTTTCGGTGGATTCCGCGAGCGTGTCGTTGGCGATCGGGATCGACACCGTCTTGTTCGCTGCATCGCCGCTGGCCCAGGTCAGCGTACCGCTGCGCGAGGTGTAGTCATTGCCGGCCGCCGCGGTGCCGTTGGCGGTGACGTAGTTGACCGAGGCCGAGCCGTAGTCGCCGCCGCTGCGCGTCACGGTGACGACGACGCTGCCACCGGCTTCGGACACCGAGTACGCAGCCGATGTCAGCGCCAGCGTGCCCGGCGCATTGTCGTCGTCGGCGATCGTCAACGTGGCCGTGCTCGGCGACGTCAGCGTCGCCCCGCCGGTCGGAGACGACAGCGATAGCGTCAGCGTTTCGTTGGATTCGGCCGTGGTGTCATTCAGCAGCGTCACGGAGAACGTCTTGTCGGCACTGTCGCCATCGTCCCAGCTCAGTGTGCCGCTGGCGGCGTTGTAGTCGCTGCCGGCGGTGGCGGTACCGTTGGCGCTGGCATAGCTCACACCGACGGCGCCGGCATCGCCGCCGCTGCGGCGCACGGTGATCGTGACGCTGCTGCCGCCTTCGGTGCCGGCAACGCTGCTGGCCGAAAACGACAGCCGCCCCGGCCCGGGCGTGATCGATGCCAAGGCCAGCGCAGCGTCGGCCAGGCCCGAACCGCAGCCACTGCAACTGGCCGGAAACGCGCGCGCCGTACTGGTGATCGCGCTTTCGACCTCGTCGGGCGTCAGCGCCGGGTTCAACGCATAGAGCAAGCCGGCGACGCCGGCCACATGCGGGCAGGCCATGCTGGTGCCTTGCAGGTAGGCATACGAATCGCTGCCCGGCGTGGTCGAGCCGCTGTTGTAGGTCGACAGGATCGTGCGGCCGGAGCCGGAGCTGCCGCCCGGTGCGGCGATGTCCACGCCGGTACCGTAGTTCGAGTAATACGCGCGGCCGCCCGCTTCGCCGACGCTGGCCACCGAGATCACGCCGGTGCAACTGGCCGGCGAGAAATTACCGGCGTCCATCGACGAATTGCCGGCGGCAACGACGACCGTGGTGTTGCGGCTGCGTGCCGATGTGATTGCGCTTTGCAGCGTCGGCGACGACGAGCACGGATACTGCCCGCCCAGGCTCATATTGATCACTTGAGCGGGCTGCGAGTTGGTCGGCACGCCGCTGACAGCGCCGCCCGAGGCCCAGACGATCGCATCGGCGATGTCCGACGTGTAGCCGCCGCAGGCGCCGAGCACGCGCGCGATCACCAGCTTGGCGCCGTAGGCGACACCGACCACGCCCAGCGCGTTGTTGCCGACCGCCGCGACGGTACCGGCCACATGCGTGCCATGCCAGCTGCTGGTCGACGCCGACGCGCCGCACTGCCCTTGCGTGCGGTAGTCCCCCGGGTCTTGCGCATCGCCGTCGCGACCACCGCCGTCGTTGCTGTTGGTGGTGTCGGAGATGAAATCGTATTGCGCGACCACCTGGCCGCTGAGATCCGCGTGCGGTCGGTAGCCGGTGTCGATGATCGCGACGACCGCGCCAGCGCCGCTGACCGTGTCCCAGGCCGCCATTGCGTTGACGCCGGCGACGCCGTTGCTCTGCGCTGGCCCGGCGACACCCCACAGGTTGGCGAGTTGAGGATCGTTGGGTGTCAGCGAAGCCTGCATCAGCCGGTCGGGCTCCACCGACAGCAGGCCCGGCGGCGCGCTGCGCCAGATGCGCTCGGCCAGCTGTTCGAGCACGGTGGCACTGATCGGGCTGCCGTCACCCACGTCGAGCAGCAGCGCGCCGGTGGCCAGTGCGCGGCGCATCTTCAGTGCGCGCCCGCTGGCGGTCGACAGATCACCAACGCGACGCGCAGCCGCTGCCTGGAGCGCCGCCGCACCCACCGCCGTGCCCGGCGCGAATTCGGGCGCGTCGTAGCGCACGATCAGTCGCGCCGGAACCGGATCGGCCAGCGCCGCGTGCACCGCCGTTGACGCGCTCAGCACCGCCAGCATCGAGGCCATCACGAAAAAAGGAGGGCGAAACGCCATGGCACGGTCCTGGGGAAATGCGGCATCAACTCTTGCTATCGGCCGGCGTCGGCGCCGCTTGAATCGACCGACCCGCGGCGGGCCGGTCGTCGGCATTCACATGCGACTCACCGGGCCGGCTGCACAGTGATGGCCCGCAACAATCAGGAACGAACATGACCACGGCGATCAAAAAGAAGGCCTCGGCGGTCTGGACCGGCGACATCAAGAACGGCGGCGGGCTGATCTCGACCGAAACCGGTGTGCTGCGCGACGCGCCCTACGGATTCAAGGCGCGCTTCGAAAACGGCCCCGGAACCAATCCCGAAGAATTGCTCGGCGCCGCGCACGCCGGCTGTTTCACGATGGCGCTGTCGCTGGCGCTGACACAGGCGGGCTTCGTACCGCAGCGGCTCGAAACCCAGGCCGAGGTCACGCTCGACAAGCTCGGCGACGGCTACGCCGTGACCGCCGTCCATCTGGTATTGACCGCCCAGGTGCCCGGCATCGACGCCGAACGCTTCGAATCGATCGCCACGACCGCCAAGGCCGGGTGCCCGATCTCGAAGGTTCTGAACGCCAAGATTTCGCTGCAGTGCACATTGAGCAGCTGATGAACGGCGATGTGACCCGGTTCGACATCTGCCGCGGGAGGGCGTAAGGTGGCCACCGCAGTCGCTTCAAGTTTGCACAGTGTGGCTTCCCAGCGCCAAATGATTCACCCGATTCATGGCCTTCAGATCCCTCGATGCGTTCCTTGATCGCTTGCACCCCACGGGTGGTTTTTCCCGTTTTTATCAAGAAGGAATGTATCAATGAGCAATGTTTCCACCGGCACCGTGAAGTGGTTCAACGACGCCAAGGGTTTCGGTTTCATCACCCCGGCTGACGGCGGCGAAGATCTCTTCGCCCACTTCAAGGAAATCCAGGGTTCCGGTTTCAAGACCCTGAAAGAAGGCCAGCGCGTCGAATACACCGCCGCTCGTGGCCAGAAGGGCATGCAGGCGACGCAGATTCGCCCGCTCTAAGCCGTAAAGCAGTACAAAAAAACCGCGGCCCGTGCCGCGGTTTTTTTGTGGGCGACACCTTGGGTCGGATGGCATCCGTGCCACCGCTCGACGCGGCCGGCGGCGGCCTGATAGCCGCCGCAGCACCGCTGGGCCGGCGCTTCCGTGCGCGATATCGCCCGTATGTTGCACGATGACCAGACGCGGCCAGACACTGCGTTCTCTCAACCGACTCCTGCAGGTGCCGTTTTGCTTTCCACCGACTTACGCGGCGCGGCACGGCTGGCCGTGGACGCCACACTGGCGATCACGAACATCGTCGAAGGCATGCACCGCAACATCGCCCGCGCGCCGTGGATCTTCGGCGAGGTGCCGCCGGGCCGGACGCGCGGCATCACTGGGCTGGTTTACACCAGCATCCGCACCGTCACCGGCTGGGTCGGCTCGGCGCTCGACCTGACGCTGGGCCAGTTGCAGCCCTTGGTCGATGCCGCCGGCGCGATCGACGGCAATGCCGGCCGCGACGCGGTCGTGGCCGCACTCAACGGCGTACTGGGCGACTATCTGGCCGCCACCGGCAATCCGCTGGCGATGGAAATGGAGATTCGCCGTGGCGGCGTGCGCCGTGAATCGGCGGGTGCGCGCCGCGTGCTGCTGCTGATTCACGGCCTGTGCATGAACGACCGCCAGTGGCTGCGCCAGGGCCACGACCACGGCGCGGCGCTGGCGCAAGCCCACGACTACGAAGTGGCCTATCTGCGCTACAACACCGGCCGCCACGTGTCCTTGAACGGCCGCGAGCTGGCCGAACTGCTGGAACGCTACATCGAGCGCGCGGCCGAGCCGGTCGATGAATTGGCGATCCTCGGCTTCAGCATGGGCGGGCTGGTGGCGCGCAGCGCCTGCCACTACGCCGCGCAAGCCGGACACCGCTGGCCGCAGCACTTGAAGCGGCTGGTGTTTCTGGGCACGCCGCATATGGGCGCGCCGCTGGAGCGCGGCGGCAGCGGCCTGCACATGTTGCTGACGATCAGCCCGTACAGCGCGCCGCTGGCCGGGCTGGGCAAGCTGCGCAGCGCCGGCATCACCGATCTGCGCCACGGCAACGTCGTCGACGAGGACTGGGCCGACGCCGACCGCTTCGAGCGCAGCGACCGCCGACCGGTGCCGCTGGCGCTGCCGCAAGGCGTCTACTGCGCGGCCCTGGCCGGTACCACGGGGCAGCGCGTCGGCGACATCAACGACCGGCTGCTGGGCGATGGCCTGGTGCCGGTCGACAGCGCGCTCGGCATCGACCCGCAAGGGCATCGCACGCTCGCGCTGGACCCGGACGTGCAGTGGATCGGAACCGGCACGCATCATCTCGACCTGCTCAGCAGCCAGCCGGCGTTCGAGGTGCTCAAGCGCGTATTCGACCCGGCGCATCCGGCGACCTGAGCCGCTGCGTATCGCAGCGGTCCAACGCGCAGCGGCAGCCGGCTATGCTGCGCGCCCACCCGCTGCATACCGAGAGAGCCGATGGAAGATTGGGTACACCGCGCACTGGCGCGCTGGCCGAACGTGCCCGCGCTGTTCGGATGGCTGCAACTGGATCGCCGGGGACGCTGGCTGGTGCGCAACGAGCTGATCTCGCGGCCGCAGATCATCGACACGATCGGCCGCAACTACGCGGCCGATGAACAAGGCCGCTGGTACTTCCAGAACGGCCCGCAGCGCGGCTACGTCGCGCTGGAAACCGCACCGCTCGTGCTGCGCGTGCGCGGCGATGGTGACAGCGTGCAAACGCACAACGAACTGATCGTCGAGCAACCCCGCGCCGTTTACCTCGACGAAGAAGGCTCGCTGCTGCTGATGACCGAACACGGTCCCGGCGCGTTCGACGGCCAAGACCTGCCGTGGGCGCTGGAGCGGCTGCGCAGCGCCGGCGGCGAATCGATCGATGACGCGCTGCCGGTTGCGCTGGCCTTGCCCAGCGGCGCGCGCACCGCGCTGACGCTGCGCTGGAGCGCGGCACTGAGCTTGCCGGTGCAGCGGCTCGACAACGCCGAGGCGCCGGCGGCGCTGGGCTTTCAGCGCGATCCGCAGCCCGACCCGCCGGCCGGCAGCGCACTGAACTGAGCACCGTGCGGCCCGCCGACCGCAGCCGTCGCCGCGGCATGCTGATGATGCTGGTCGCCGTGGGCCTGCTGTCGTTGATGGACGGCGGGCTCAAGCTGCTGGCGGCGCGCTATCCCCCGTTGCAGGTCGCGTTTCTGCGCGGCGCCTCGTCGCTGCCGTTCGTGCTGGTCTGGGTCGGCAGCAGCGTCGGCTTCGCCAGCCTGCTGCGCGTGCGCTGGCCTTTGCACCTGCTGCGCGGCGTGATCGCGGTGGCGATGATGTCGAGCTTCGCCTACGCGCTGCGTACGCTGCCGCTGAGCACGGCCTACACGCTGTTCTTCGTTGCGCCGCTGATCATCACCGCGCTGTCGGGGCCCTTGCTCGGCGAACGCGTCGGCGTCGCGCGCTGGCTGGCGATCGCCTGCGGCTTTGCCGGCACGCTGGTCGTACTGCGTCCGACCGGTGAAGGCCTGATGTCCTGGGCCGGGCTGGCCGTGCTGGCGGCCGCGACCGGCTACGCGCTGTCGGCGATCAGCGTGCGCGTGCTCGGCCGCAGCGACAGCACGCAGAGCATGGTGTTCTGGCTGCTGACCTTGCTGTCGTTCGGCGCCGGTCTGCTCGCGCTGCCCGGCTGGGTGCCGATCGAGCGCGGCGACGCCGGGGTGATCGTCGGCGTCGGCCTGTGCGGCGCGCTCGGCCAGTGGGCGATCACCGAAGCCTTCGCGCGGGCACAAGCGTCGGTGATCGCGCCGCTGGAATACTCGGCGCTGGCCTGGGGCCTGGCACTGGACCTGCTGCTATGGCAACAGCTGCCGGATGCGATCACGTGGCTGGGCGGCACCATCATCGTCGGCAGCGGTCTGTACTTGATCCGGCGCGAGTCGGACGAATCCGCGATCGCGGCGCGCGCCGCGACCGATCCGCCTGCTTGAACAAGACGACGAGACGATGAGCGCTGCGATTCTGGTGCTGACGCTGCTGCTGTGCGTGGCCATTTCGGCCGTGGCCGAACGCGTGCTGCGGCTGCCGCTGCCGCTGACCCAGATCGCGCTCGGCGCTGCGGTGTCGATGCCCAGCTACGGCCTGCACGTCGATCTGGAGCCGCACCTGTTCCTGCTGCTGTTCGTGCCGCCGCTGCTGTTCGCCGACGGCTGGCGCATGCCCAAGCGTGAATTCTTCCAGTCGCGCGAACGCATCCTGGCGCTGGCATTCGGCCTGGTGCTGTTCACCGTCGTCGCCGTCGGCTATCTGCTGCACTGGATGATTCCGGGCCTGCCGCCGGCCGCAGCATTCGCGCTGGCGGCGGTGCTGTCGCCGACCGATGCGGTGGCCGTATCGGCGCTGGCCGGCCGCGCCGGCATCCCGAAGCGGCTGATGTACACGCTCGAAGGCGAGGCGTTGATGAACGACGCCAGCGGCTTGACCGCGTTCAAGTTCGCGGTCGCCGCAGCGGCCACCGGCGCGTTTTCACTGCAGGCGGCGTCGACCGCGTTCGCGCTGGTGGCGCTGGGCGGCGCGGCGATCGGCCTGGCGATGGGCTGGGGCATGGCGCTGTTCCAGAAGTGGCTCGCCGGCTGGACCAACGTGCAGGCGCAAGGCACGGTCGTGATGATCCTGCTGCTGCCGTTCGCCGCGTATCTGATCGCCGAAAACGCCGGCACGTCCGGCATCCTCGCCGCTGTTGCCGCCGGCATCACGCTGAACCTTAAAAGCGCCGGCGATGCCGGCGCCGACACGCGCATCGCGACAACTCACATCTGGCAGATGGTCGAGTACACGCTCAATGGCGTGATCTTCGTGCTGATGGGCCTGCAACTGCCCGACATCATCCTGGATGCGCTGCGCGAGTCGTTCCAGGAAGGCGGCTGGAAAGACAGCGCGCGGCTGCTGACCTGGGCCGGCATCACCTGGGCGGCGCTGATCGTCACGCGGCTGGTCTGGGTCTGGGGCATGTTGCACGTGACGCATCTGGCCGCGCGCTGGCGCGGCGACGGCCACCGGCCGATGCCGAAACGCCGGCTGCTGTTTGCCACCGCGCTGGCCGGCGTGCGCGGCGCGATCACGCTGGCCGGCGTGCTGTCGGTGCCGTTCGTGATCGAAGGCGGTCTGCCGTTTCCGCAGCGCAGCTTGATGGTGTTCCTGGCCGCCAGCGTGATCCTGATTTCGCTGTTCGCCGCCGCGATCGGGCTGCCGCTGCTGCTGCGCGGCATGACGGTCGAAGAAGACCCGGAAGAACGCGAAGAACAAGCGGCGCGCATCCAGGCATGCGAAGCGGCGATCGCGGCGATTGCCGTGGCAGCGCGCACCGACGACGAACTTCGCCACGTCAATGACGGCCTGTCACCGCAGGCCGCTGCCGCGCAGCGGATGATCCAGGCGTATCAGCAGCGGCTGCGCACGCTGCGCGAAGAAGCCACGGCGCCGGCTAGCGTCCGCGAACGCACTCAGGCTGACTTGCAGCTGCGGCTGATCGGCATCCGCGCCGAGCGCGACGAAGTGCTGCGGATGCATCGCCGCGACGAGATCAACGACACCGTGCTCAACGCGCTGCTGTACGAGATCGACATCCGCGAATCCGCGCTGACACCGCGCGCGACGCGCGGCCACTGACCGCTGCGTTAGTCGAGGCGGTAGACCGGATACAAGCCGAGGCGCTCGTCCCAGGACGGCGCGCGCCGCGCGAAAAACGCCAGCCGCGCCTGCGGGTCGGCAGCGAACGCGGCATCACTGGCCACACGCTGTTGGAACGCATCGGCCAGCGCCGGATCGGCGTCGAGCATCTGCCGGGCAATGTCTTCGGCGACGTAGGCTTCCAGGTATTCCTTGGGCTCGTAGGCGCCGTTGAAGAACCCCCAGGCCAGCAGCGAGTCCTCGCTTTGCGGCTCCAGCAGCGTCATCAGCAGCCGCGCACGCGGCTGCGCGATCGGCACGATCAGCGAGCCGGCCGGAATGTCGCGAGCTTCGTTCTGCCACTGGCCGTCGACGCTCAGCGTCGTGTGGCCTTCGAACGTCTGCGGCGAGAACCGCGTCTGCGTGGCGCGGAAGGTCTGCACCGGCGCCGCGCTTTGTGCGGCATCGACGATCGTGTACTGCAGGCCGTGCAGATCCAGCTTGGCCGCAACCAGCGCCGCACTCGCCGCCGGCACGACATAGCCGCGACGCGGCGCTGTCACCTGCCGATCCACTTGCACGTCGTCACGCAGCGGTACGCGCCAGATCTGCGGCTTGCGGTCGTCATAGCGGGTCATCAGCGCGCCGGACACGGTCGATGGCGTGCGCGTGTACTCGTAGCCGCGAAACTCGATGATGCGGCTGCGCTCACTGGCCTTGTACGACAGCGCGACCGGCTGCCCGGCCAGCGTCGACGCGGCGCGTGCATCGGCCGCGCGCGCCAGCGGTTGCCAGGCCGCGCCTTGGCGCGCATGGATCGCCAGCAAGGCATCGATCGTCTGCGTCGTCACGCGCACCCGCGTGGCGTAGTCCTTCCACGAGTGCGTCTCGACCAGCACGCCGAAGCGGTTGCGCTGTACGAAGTAGCCGCTGGAGTAGCGCGGCGGCGATACGCCATCGGTGAAGCCGGACATCGGATCGTCTTCGACGTCGAACGACGGATAGAACGGCAGCGGCAGCGAGCCCTTGCGACGCAACTGCCCGATGATCTCGTCGCGCAGCGCGCGGCCGGCGTCGCGCAGCGCGGCATCGCCCGAATACAGCGGCTCCAGCGTGATCGACACATCGTGCTCGAACTTGGCGCCGTCGGTGACGTGCAGGTCGACGGTGATCAGCGGGTCCCAGCGCTGGATCAATCGCAGCATCGCCTGCATTTCCGGCGCATCGGCTTTGACGTAATCGCGATTCAGGTTGAAGTTCTGCGCCGTCGTGCGCCAGCCCATCTGCTCGGGGCCGACCTGGTTGGGGCGGTTCCAGGCGCCGAAGCGCTCGTGACCGTCGACGTTGAATACCGGCACGAACACCAGCACCTGGCGCTGCAGCGTCGTATCGCGCCGTCGCAGTGCCTGGCGCAGCGCGATGAAGCCGGCGTCCTTGCCGTCGATCTCGCCAGCATGGATGCCGCCCTGGATCAGCATCACCGGCAGTTGCAACTGCTGCGCGGCTTCCGGCGTGAAGGCGCCGCGCGCCGACACAATCAGCGCCAGCATCGGCCGCCCTTCGGGCGTCGTGCCGAAGCGCTCGCAGCGCACTGCCTGCGGGAACTGCTGCGCGAACGCATCGCACAGCCGGATCACTTCGTCGTAGCGGCCGGTCTGGCGCAGGCCCGAGCGCTCGGCCAGCGTCGTTAGCGACGACGCGGCATCGTCGGCAGCCGGGACGGTGGCAGCGTGCACCGGTAACGGCAGGCCGCCGGCCAACAGCAAGCTCAGCACGGCTGCGAGGCCGGCAGCAGCGCGGGTCATCAAGGTCGTCATCGAGGCGTCAGGGTGGGTGCGGCGGCTTACGGCAGGTTCTCGATCGGCACCGGCTCGATGTCATCGGCCGGCGTGAAGCCGAACACGCGGCCGTAGAAATACAACTCGGCGGACAAGGCGCGCTGGCTCGACTGCAGCGCGCGAAATCCGTGCCGCTCGTTGGGGAAGCTGACGTAGGCCACTGGCAAGCCCTTGGCGCGCACCGCGTCGAACATCGCTTGCGATTGGTTCGGCGGCACCACTTTGTCGAGCAGCCCCTGAAACAGGATCAACGGCGTCGATAGCCGGTCGGCATGACGCACCGGCGAACGCTCGCGATACAGCGCCTGCATCCGCGGATACGGCCCGACCAGACTGTCCATGTAGCGGGACTCGAACTTGTGCGTGTCGCGCGCCAGCGTTTCAAGATCGCCGATGCCGTAGTAGCTGGCACCGGCCTTGAACGTGTCGCGGAACGTCAGTGCCGCCAGCGTCGTGTAGCCGCCGGCGCTGCCACCCTTGATCGCCAGCCGCTGACCGTCGGCCAAGCCGCGCTCGACCAGATAGCGCGCCGCGTTGACCGCATCGTCGACATCGACCACGCCCCACTGCCCGTTCAAGCGACGACGGTAGTCGCGGCCATAGCCGCTGCTGCCGCCATAGTTGACGTCGACGATCGCAAAGCCGCGGCTGGTCCAGTACTGGACCGCCGGGTTCAGCGTCGCCGTCGTCGCGCTGGTCGGCCCGCCGTGGCTGAGCACGCGCAGCGGCGGCGCAACGCCATCGGGCAACCGGTATCGGCGATTGCGCGGCGCGTAATAGAACGCATGCGCAGTCCGTCCGCCGATGGTCGGAAACTCGATGGCCTGCGGCACCGAGATGTCGGCAGCGTCGATCTGCAAGGCACTGGAGCGCCGCAGCACGTCCGTCACGCCCGTTTCAACGTCGACGCGCACCAGCGCCGGTGTTTGCGTCGGCGACCCGCCGACGAATAGCACGCGTCCATCGGCAGCCACGCGCAGGTCCTGAATATCGCGGAACGGCGTGGCGATTTCGCGCAAGATCCCGCGCGCGCGGTCGAGGACCGCCAGTTGCGAGTCGCCGCGACGGCGCAACGCGCAGATGATCCGCCCCTGACGATCGAAGCCGTACAACGACATGCCGAACACCCACTGCGGCGCGCCGAATTCGGCATCGAGCGGATACAACGGGCGCACCGCGTCGGCGCCGTCACGCCAGCCATACAGGTTCCACCAGCCGCTGCGGTCGGAGACAAACACCAGTTCGCCGTCTGGCGCGAACTCGGGCTGAAACACCGACTCCTGCTCGCCGCCGGCGATGCGCCGCGCGCTCGACACGCGGCCGTCGGCGTCGATCGGCGCCTGCCACAGCGTGGTGCCGTCCCAGGGCATGTTCGGGTGATTCCAGCTGAGCCAAGCCAGGTACCGGCCGTCGGCGCTGATACGCGGCGACGAATAGAAATCCCAGCCCGACTGCAGCACGGTCTGCTCATGCGGCGCGTCGAGCGCGATCGCCACCAGCGTGTTGACCGCCTCGGCATCCGCGCGACGATGATCTTCGCGCACGGCGATCAAACGGCGCCGCGGCGCATCGACGATCAGATCGGCGAAACGCAGACCAGGCGTCGTCACCAACGGCGTCGGCACGGCGCCGTCCTCCAGCGGCAATGCGTACAAGCCTTGATCTTCGTCGTTGCTGAAGTAGACGACGCCCTCGCCGATCACATAGGCACCACCGCCGTATTCGTGGACGCGGCTGCGCAGGCTCATCGGCGCTGCGCTGACGTCGCGTACGGTGCCATCGCCATCGCGGCGCACCAGCACCGAGCGGCCCGCTTCATTGACGCGCGATTCGAGCCAGTAAACGGCATCGCCGCGTGGGCTGATCGCGCTGATGCCGATGGCATCGGCAAACACGGCATCCAGCGTGATCGGCGACGTCCATGAGCCGGGTGCTGCCGCGACGACATCGACATCGGGTTGGGCGGCAGCAGCGGCAGTCGGGCTCATCGTCATCGTGGTCAGGCAGCTCATCAGGCAAGTCGTCAGGATCGTCCGCAAGCCGCGTGTTGCGGCAACGGTTGCATGCAGGCCGTGCTTCATCGTGACGGTTTGGAGCAGCCCCGCTGCTCAAAGCCGGCCGTGTCGGTGTAGACGGCGCCCGGCAGATAATCGCCGAGGACGGCCGCTTCGTCACCGGGTGTGCGCGTGTTCTGCACAGCCTGCGCAAAACCGGGCGACGGCAGCATGTTGCGCAGGAACAGCATGCCGTCATCATCATGTCCTGCACCGTCACCCGCCTCGCCCCAATCGACCCAGGCGACGCCGCATTCGGCTCGCGCATTGCGCGGTCGATCGGCCGCGCGGCTGACGACAACGGTGTAGCGACGCTTGGCGTCCAGCGGCACTTGCTCGTCGTAGACGCAGGCGCTGGCGCGCTGCGTATAGGCCTCGTAGTTGCACAGCGACCAGTAGCGCAAATCGCCGGCTTGAAAGCGCGCGCGGCCGCTGCGCGTTGCCGGCACACGCGGCATCGTTCCCTGCAGCACCAACACCGGCCCCAGACGACGGCTGGTCATCGCCCACAGGTACGCGTTGTCGGGGTTGCTGTAGACGCCGCCCTTGCGTTCCGGCTGGCCGCCACATTCACCGAGATAAGCGCAAGCGGCGACCACGCGAGCGTCGTAGAACGCATGCCACTGCAGCGGCTGCGTCGCGGGGAACGCATCCGGCAGTGCGCCAGCCTTCAACGGGCGCTCACGCGCCAGCAGGTAGGCCGGGCGCGGCGCCACGGTGTTGGGCATCGCCTCGCGATTCACTTCGGCGCGGACGCAGCTGTCGTCGGCCGCGAGCAAGCGGCCGTCGGCCAGCCGCAGCTGCGCTTGCGGCAGGTCAACGCCGCCGGTGCGCCCACGGCCCTGGTCCGGCACGTAGACGCGGTACAGCAGCGCGATGTCGCGCTGCTCGGGTCCGGCGTACAGCGTGTTGGCCGCGCGCCGCGCCGGCACCGCCTCGGCACGCACTTGCACGGTCCAGCGACGCGGCCGTGCCGCGCGCTCGGCGCCGTCGATGAACGGATTTCGGCTGCCGGCATCGGGCTGGATCAGCGCGTCGTGCAGCGCATCGGTCGGCGCGCCATCGGCGTCGTACAGCACCAGCGAGGCATAACGCGCCTGCGGGTAGTCACCTTGCAGCTGCAGCGTCGCGCCATCCGGCAAGCGCAGGCGCGCGGCCCAGTACGCCGCGCCGGTATCCGGATACGCATAGCTGCGCGCCGGGTCTTCACGAACCCAGGGGCCGTCCCAAAAGCAGCTGTGTTCGGCCGGTGCGGCGTTGGCGGCGACTGTCGGCGTCGTCGCCGGGTCCGGTGCGCGGCCGTTGCACGCGCCTGTGCTCGTGATCAACAGCGCGACCCACAGCGCGGTGGCCTTCATCGGTGCAGCCGTATTGGGCTTGAACATGCGCGATACCGTTCCTTGGTGGCACGAAAGAATCAGACGCTGCGGGCTTCTCCCTGACGCAGCAGCCACATTGCGTCGTCGGCCAGACCGGCCTCGGCGAGCGCGGCGCGCAGCAGCCGCGGCGGCTCGTCGAGCGCGTCGTCGGCCAGTTCGAAGCTGCCCCAGTGAATCGCCAACGACCGACGCGCGCGCAGTTCACGATGCAGTTGCACGGCTTGTGCCGGGTCGATGTGCTGTCCTTGCATGAACCAGCGCGGCGCGTAGGCGCCAATGGGCAATGCGGCCAGATCGATATCGCCGGTGCGGTCGGCGATCTGCGCCAAACCTGACCAGTAACCCGTGTCGCCGGCAAAGTAGAAACCGAAGTCGGTGCTGCGCGCGGTCCAGCCGCACCACAGCGTGCGGTTGCGGTCGCGCAAGCCGCGCGCGCTCCAGTGCTGCGCCGGCACGCAGTCGAACGTCAGGCCGCGATACGCGTGACGCTGCCACCAGTCATGCTCATGGACATCGACACAGCCCCAGTCGCGCATCAGCGCGGCCAGGCCGAGCGGCGCCAGGAAGCGAGTCGGTGTGGACTGCCGTTGCGAACGACGCGCCAGCGCGCGCACGGTGGCGCGGTCGAGGTGGTCGTAGTGGTTGTGCGATATCAGCACGACGTCGATCGGCGGCAGTGCGTCGACGTCGACGACGCAAGGCACCTTGCGCGCAGGCCCGGCGAAACTCAGCGGCGAGGCGCGATGCGACAGCACCGGGTCGGTCAGTATCCACAGCCCGTCAAGATGCAGCAGCACGGTGGCATGGCCGATCCACCAGACGCGCCGCGATTCAGCGGGGGCCAGCGTAAAGTCGGGAGCCTGCGTCCACTGCGCGGCAAACGCGCGGTAGCCCGCTTGCGGCGGCTGCGGCACGCCGGCCGCGCGGCGTTCGCGACGCCAGCGCCAGAAGTCGCCGCCGATGCGCGCGGCTGGGTCCGGATTCTGAAAGCCCCAGGCGGTGTGATGCGCGGGACGCGACACGGTCAGCGCGCAGCAGGCCGCTGGATCGTCGATTCGAGGTTGTTGCGTACCTCGCGCGCGTCGAATCCATTGAGCTTGTCGGCCGGCTTGGGATTCTTGAACACCAGGATGTCGGCCTGCGCATCGTAGGCGGCGTCGCGATTGCCGCCGAGCAGCGTGCCCAGGCCGATCGACACGCCGGTACCGAATCCGCCCGAGCCGCCACCGACGCCGATGCCGACGCCGCTGCTGACACCGTTACCACTGCGCGCCGGGTCGGCGCGGGTCTGCCGGTCGGCGATCAGAAACCAGTCGTAGCCGTTGTTCAGCGTGACTTCGGCGGCGCGGTACATCAGGTAGTTTTCGACCGTCTCGCGCGGCGTGGCGCCATTACCGCGATAGCTGACGCGGTAACGATTGGATTCGAGCCGCTGTTCGGCATAGCCCTCGCCGTCGCGCAGGCTCTGGTACGGGGTCGCCGTGGCACAGCCGCCGAGCCACAGGCAGGCCGCGGCCAGGCCGGCAGCGCCGAGCGCGCGTCGTAGCGCCGGCAACGTGAAGGTCAGCAATTGCATCGGAGTCTCTCCTGCGCCGGTTGGCGCCTCGTCGGCCATCAGACGCCGCGAATGCGGCGACAGTTCCGGATCGCCATCATCGTAGATAACCGGCGGGCTCGATGCCCATGCGCCGGCAACTGTGCGCGACCACGCCCTCGGACAGCGCGGCGCGCAGCGCCGGACCGGCCAGGTCGAGGCTGCGTGCCGCAGCCTCGGCGCGCAGCCGGTGCAGCCGCGTGCGCTGCATCAGCGCGCAGGCCCAGTCCGGCAACAACGCGGCACCGGCGCCGAGAAACAACTCACGGCCGATCGCGCCGCCGACGACCGGCAGCCGGATCGCATGCAGCACGCGCAGCACTTCGCGCGAGCGCTCGTCGTAGCGCAGCTGCGGCTGCACACGGCGCAGGTACTGCTCGACGCCGGCCACCGACTTGGGAACGCGCTCGGCACCGAGCCGCTCGGCGACGCGCGCGGTCTCGCGGTAATAGCGGTCTCGCTCGGCCGCGCTCAGCAAGCGCCCGCGATAGCGCTCGTAGCCGGCCAGGAAGCTCGCCATTTCGGTGACGTGGACCCAGACCAGCAAGTCCGGGTCGTCAGCCGCGTACGGTTGCCCGTCGGCAGTGACCCCGCGCACCTGGTGGTGGATGCGGCGCACGCGCTCGATCATCTGCAGCGCGGTGTCGGTCGGGGCATAGCTGGTCGCCGCGACGAAAGCCGTGGTGCGCCGCAAGCGGCCCAGCAGGTCGGTGCGGAAGTTCGAGTGGTCCCAGACACCGGCCAGGGCCCGGGGATGCAGCGTCTGCAGCATCAGCGCGCAGACGCCGCCGGCCATCATGCCGGGGAAGTCGGCGTGCACCTGCCAGGTGATGCTGCGCGGCCCGAACAAGCCCGGATCACCCTGTGGATGGTCGTAGTCGATGCCGTCGCCGGCACGGTGGGTCAGCAGGTCGATCAGCACCTGCCGTACGCGACCACGCAAGTCCAGCATGGGCGCTTTGGGCGGCGTTGGGGTTACCAGCTTGGAAGGGGTCATCGCGGCATGATGGCAATCAAAGGGGCATGACAGGGCATCTGCTATCGTCGCCGCCTGCCTTGGAGGGGACCTGCAGATGCCGACGAAAAAGAAGATGGCCACCACCGATACGCTGAGTGCCGCCCTGCTGGACGCACATGTCGAATTCGTGATCGAACAGCTCACGGGCGAGGGGCTGGGCGAGGCGCTCGCGCAGGTGCTCGACACGCTGCTGGCCGACGCTGCCAAGCTCAAGCTCAAGGACGTGGTCACGCCCAAGATGATCAAAGACACGGCACGTACCTATGCCGTGGAACTGCAGTTCGGCGGCGGCTTGCCGGAGCTGGTCGGCGATATCGCCCGCGCACTGCACGGCCACAAGATCCACGAGTCGACCACGTTCGGCGACATCGTGTCGGACCGCTACGTCGGCGAGATCACCGACAAGCTGCTGGAGTTCAAGTCGCTGCGGCAGAAGATCGTCGTCGAGCTGTTCAGCGGGCCGCTGTACGCGCAGTTTGCGTCCGACCTGCTGTACTACGGTATCCAGGGCTATCTCTCCAACAACGCGCTGACGCGCAACATTCCCGGCGCCGGCTCGATGATGAAGTTCGGCAAGGCGGTGATGAACAAGGCCTCGCCCGGACTCGACGGTGCGCTCGAAGAAGGCTTGAAGAAGTACATCGGTAAGAGCGTCGAGGCCACGTCGCGGCGCAGCGTCGACTTCCTGCTGCACAACATCTCCGACAGCGCGATCCGCGAGATGGTGCTCGACATCTGGGAGCGGGTGCGCGAACTGCCGGTGGCGAGCTTGCGCGAGGACATCGGCAGTCTCGACCAGGAAGAGCTGTTCGTGATCGGCTACGAGTTCTTTCAAGAGCTGCGCCGCACGCCGTTCTTCGGCACGATGCTCGACGCCGGTATCGACAGCTTCTTCGACAAGTACGGCAGCAGCACGCTGATCAACCTGATCGACGACATCGGCGTGACCCGGCCGATGATGCTGGCCGAAGCAATGCGCTATGCCCCGCCGATCCTGAAGACGCTGAAGAAGAAGAAACTGCTGGAGCCGAACGTGCGCGCGCTGCTGGCGCCGTTCTACGCATCCGGCATCGTCGAGCGCGTCGTCGCCTCGCAATGAGCGATCAGCGGCACCGCGTCCCGCGTCATGCCGCGCAGCGAGCCATGACGACGGGCGTGGGAGCAGGTGAACTCGGGGCCGAGTAATAGACCCCGACGACGACCGCCATCCGCGCACCGGCAGGACTCAGTTACGCTTCAGCCACACCGCCGCCTAATGCGCGGCCATCGAATCGAAGCAGACAGGGGCGGCATGCGGGTGGATGACGACGCGGCACCGTTCTTCATCGTGTTCAACATCGGCTCCGGCCATGGCGACCGCGATGCCACCCGCGCCCGCATCGCCGACGCGATGCATGCCGCCGGCCGCCGTTACGAGCTGCACGACGTCGACGATCCATCGCAATTGCCGATGATCGCCGCACGCGCCGTGCGTGACGCCGAAGCGCAGCACGGCATCGTCGTCGCCGCCGGCGGCGACGGCACGATCAACGCGGTGGCCGCCGCCGTGCTCGGTCATCCGGTCCGATTCGGCGTGCTGCCGCAGGGCACATTCAACTACTTCGGCCGCGCCAACGGCTTGTCGCAGCAGATCGATGAAGCACTCGATACGCTTCTGACCGGTCGCCTGCAGCCGACCCAAGTCGGGCTCGTCAATGGCCATCCGTTTCTGGTCAATGCCAGCATCGGCTTGTATCCCCGGATTCTCGAAGACCGCGAGGTGTTCAAGCGACGCTATGGCCGGCATCGGCTGGTGGCGCTGGGCGCGGCGATCGGCACCGTGCTGCGGCAGCATCGTCACTGGATGCTGCGGATCGAGGACGAGCGCGGCCGCGCCGGCATGATCGACACGCCGACGCTGTTCGTCGGCAACAATTCGCTGCAACTGGAACAGGTCGGCCTGCCGCAGGCGCGCGACGTCGAAGCCGGCTACCTGGCCGCCGTGGCGATCAAGCCGGTCGGACGCCTGGGCCTGTTTCTGCTGGCGTTCCAGGCCGCGCTGGGCCGCCTGCGCCAGGCTGATGACGTGATCCACTTTGCGTTCAAGCAGCTGCGCGTGACACCGCTGCGGCGCCGCCCGCGCCCGCTGAAAGTCGCAACCGACGGTGAGATCCGCTGGCTGATGCCGCCGATCGAGCTGCGCGTCGCCGACGAGCGTCTGAACCTGCTGGTGCCACGCGATCCAGCACAAGCCGAGCAGGCCCGGCAGGCATGAGCGCAACGCTGACCTTGCTGCATCTGTCCGATACGCACTTCGGCAGCGAGTCACCGGCGGTCGCCGACGCCTTGCTGCGCTTGAGCGAGCAGCAGCAGCCGACGATGGCGATTCTGTCCGGCGACATCACGCAGCGTGCGCGCCGCGCGGAATTCGCGGCTGCCGCGCGCTTTCTGCAGGGCCTGGCGAAACCGGTGCTGGCTCTACCCGGCAATCACGACATTCCGCTGTTCAATTTGCCGGTACGGCTGCTGAGTCCGTATGGCCCGTATCGACGCGCGCTACGCCAGCCGCTGACGCCGACCTTCGCCAGCGACGCCTTGCTGGTGATCGGCGTCAATACGACGCGCTGGTTCCGCCACAAGGACGGCGAAGTGTCGCCGGAGCAGATCGAACAGGTCGGCGAGCAACTGAAACAGGCGCAGCCGTCGCAATTGCGTGTCGTGGTCACGCATCAGCCGGTGCATGTGACCTCGCCGCGCGATCAGCACAATCTGCTGCACGGGCACCAGGAAGCCGTTCGAGCCTGGAGCGCGGCGGGCGCCGACCTGATCCTTGGCGGTCACATCCATCTACCGTACGTGCGCAACCTGCGCGAGCACGACACGACGCTGCCGCGCGACACCTGGTGCGTGCAAGCCGGCACGGCCGTATCGACACGCGTGCGTTTCGAAGCACCCAACAGCGTCAACCTGATCCGTTACCAGTCGCAGAACCGCAGCGGACAGGTCGAGCGCTGGGACTACGACGGCACGCGCAACGCGTTCGCGCTGCACGAGACGACTCGATTGATGCTGGCTCCGGCCTGAGCCGGCGGCGCTAACGACCGGCGTCGCCGGCCAGCGCATCGGGCGCCACCAGTTCCGGGCGGCGCGCGATCAGCGGGTGCAGAAACACCGCGGCCAGCACCACGGCCACGCCGGCATAAAACGCCAGGCCCAGCTCGCGCTGTTCACCCAGCAGCAACGCGGCGAGCACGATCGAGTACAGCGGTTCGAGATTCACCGCCAGCTGCGCCGAAAACGCCGACAGCTGCCGTAGCGCGACCAGCGACAGCGTGAACGGCAACAAAGTGCAGCCCAGCGACAGCACCATCAACAACACCGCATCACGGCCCTGCGGTGGCTGCAGCAAGGCGCCGAGTCCCCCATCGAACAGCGGCGCCAGCAGCGGCAGCAGCAGCACGCCGGTGCCCAGTTCCAGCGCGGTGACCATCAGCGAATCGGAGTCGCCGGCATAGCGCTTGTTCATCGCGATGAAGAACGACACCAGCAGCGCCGACAGCGCGCCGACGCCAATGCCGAGCATCATGCCGGCGGGCACGCCGCCGACGACCAGCGCCACGCCCGGCAACACGGCCACGCCGAGCAGCAACTCGCGCACATCGAAAGGCCGGCGCGCGATCCAGGGCTCGACCACGGCCAGAAACGCGGGCGCCAGCGCCAGGCAGGTGACCGCGACCGAGGCGTTGGCGAGCTTGATGGCGCCATAGAACGTCAGCCAGTGCAGCGACACCAGCACGCCGATCACCGCGTAGATGCCGAGCAGCCGGCGCGGCACGGCGCGCAGCGCGCGCCAGACGCGCGGCACGCACGCCAGGCATAGCACGACGACCAGCATGCGCCACCAGACCAGCGCCAGCGCCGGCAGCGAGATCAGCTTGCCCAGGATCGCCGTGAAGCCCCACAGCAACACACAGAAATGCAGTTGCCACTGGGCTTTGGCGGTCGCAGTCAGGGCCACGGGAGATACCAGCATCGTCGGGAAAGGCGCGCAGCTTGCCGCGCCCACCCGCCGTTGGAAAGGCGGGTGTCAGCGGCGGCTCAGCCAGCCGGCACGATCTTGTGACGACCCAGCACGACCGCAAGCCCGGTTGCAACGGCCGTCGGAGGCCATGCCTCGCAGCCGGGACCGATGCGCGCACCCGCCAATGGGCATAGCCTGTCCTGGTACCCGGACTGTCAGGAGATCGAAAGCCATGATCCGTTTCTCATCCGCTGCAGCGGGCGACATCCATATGCTCGACGAACACGGTCGCCAGTTGATCGACGCGATGGGCAAGCCGCGCGGCGAGCGTGGCGTGATCACGGCTGGCGAGATCGGCGCCGTACTGACCCGTCTGCGCGCGGCCATCGCCCAGGACGCGCCCCAGCATGCGCACAGCGACGACACCGACGACGAGGCCGAGCGCGAGCGCCGTCAGCAGGATGTCGATCTGGGTCGCCGCGCATTTCCGCTGATCGACATGCTCGAGCGCGCTGCACGCAAGAACAAAGACGTGACCTGGGGCGTTTGAGCGAGCCGAGGTCAACGCGCTTGCAGCGCCGCGTCACGCCGTGGACGACGACGCGCTTCGAGCACCAGATACAGCAGCAGCGCGAACAGGCCCGGCAACAGGTAATACAAACCGCGATAGGCCAACAGCGCCGCCAGGATGCGCGCTGGCGGACACAGACCGTCGAGCACGGCCAGAAACACCGCTTCGAGCACGCCCAAGCCCGCGGGTACATGGGCCAGCACGCCGGCTACGGCGCCGAGCATCAGCGCGCCGAGCACGTCGCGATAGGCCACCTCGCCACCGAGCAGCACCCAGAGCAGCGCCGTCATCGTGGTCCAGTTGAACACGGACACCACACACTGGCGCGCGGCCAGCGGCAGCGGCGGCGCCTCGATACGAAGTCCGCGTACGAGCAGATGGCGCGGCGGCCGATGCCGGCACAGCAGCAGATACAGCGGCAGCACCAGCATCAGCAGCAGACCGCCACCCTGCAGCAACGGCTCCAACACCGCGATCGACAGCGGCAGCGCGACGCTGCCGGTCAGCAGTACCAAACCGAGCAGCGGCGTGTAGCCGATCCAGTTGCCGAGCATCGAAAACCCGACGATGCGTGTGATCGTGGCGCTGTCCAAGCCGTAACGCGAGTAAAGCCGGTAGCGAAAGCCGATGCCGCCGACGAGCGCGCCCAGGTTCAGATTCAGCGCATAGCTGACCAGCGCGGTCGTCAGCACGTTCGACGTCGGCAGTGCATGGCGTGCATAGCGCCTGCCGAGCAGGTCGAAGCTGGCATACAGCAGATAGCTGACCAGCCCCAGCACGGCTGCCAGCAGCAGGCTTTCGGCGTCGTAGGCCGCCAATGCGGCGCCGACCTGCGCCGCGTCGATTTGCCGGATGCGCGCGTACAGCAGCCACGCAATGCCGCCGAAAAACAGCAGCGTCAGCAGACGACGCGCCCAGCGCCAGCGCACATCATCGGTGACGTTCGTCGTGGCCTCAGAGTTGGAGCGTGCCATGCTCGCCGAAGGCGACCGTGCTGCCGGTGGTCATTGCAATACCCAGCGCCAACCATTGCCGCGCCTTGTTGCTGGGGCCGTCCCAGTATTCGGCGAACTCGGGCTGCACACGCAGCAATGCGACGCCGGGATCGCGGACGCCATCGGGGAACCAGACTTCGACGAGGTTAGTCCAGCGCCGCGCCTTCTGGTCCTCGTCGCGAACCAACTCGGCGCGGCCGCTGATCGCGACATATTCGCTGTCGGCCGTGTTGGCGTAGGTCAGCAGCACGCGTCCATCGTGCTGCTGCACTTCGATCGTCTTCTGCGAGCGGGTGGCGACGACGAACCACAGCGTCAGATCATCGTCCACACCGATGGTCTGCAGAGGCCGGCTGTGCATCGTCTGCTGTAAAGAATCGAGCGTCGTGAACATCGCCACGCGTGCTTTATCGATCAACTTGCGCAGGCGCGCCCGTTGTTCGTCATCGGCGGGTGTGTCAGCGATCGGACGGCGCGCATCATTCGGACCACTCATCGGACTCTCCATGTCGTATCGGGCTGCAACGTCTTACGGCGCGCGATTCATCTACGCGCCGGTGCGCAGCCTGTAGCCTGGGTACTGAAGCCGTCATGAACTCAGCAAGGAGTAACGCGATGAGCCAAGCCACTGAAAGCAGCCTCGACCCCCAGCAAGAAGACGGCGCCGATCTCGGCAACTTCTATCCGACACACCATGTACTGATTGCCTTCGAGCAACGTGAGCAGGCCGATGCGGCGCACCAAGCGCTGCGCGAAGCCGGCTTTGATCAGATCCGCCAGATCGACGACAAGACGATGGCCAGCGCATCGCAAAAAGGCCTGGACTCCGCGGGGCTGTTTGCCGCGATGGGCGCGTCACTGAAGATGGTCGAACTGCATCTGACGCTGGCCAAAGAGGGCTGTCACTTCCTGCTCGTCCATGCGCCGTCCGACGAGGACACCGAGAGGCTGATGCAGGTCATCCGTCGCGGCAGCTTCCGGATCGCGCAGAAGTACCGGCGCCTGGTGATCGAGACGCTCGACTAGCGGCGCAACGGCCGATCATCGTGGGTCGATATCGCTGTATCGACACGCCGCGCTGCGATCATCAGCCGCGCGGCGCGGAATGGCTCGACGCGATATCGGTCAGTGGCGACCCAGCGTGCGGTCGCTGAGCGGTGACGCTGCCGGCTCGCCTTTCTTACCGAGGTCTTCGAGCATCGTGCTCAAGTCTTCGGCGTGCTCTTCTTCGCTGGCGAGGATCTGCTCGATGACGCGTCGTGTCGTCGGATCGTCTTGACCGACGAACTGCGCGATCTCGCGATAGGTGTCGATCGCGATGCGTTCGGCCACCAGATCTTCCTCGATCATCTGCACCAAGCTGTCGCCTTCGACGTACTCGGCATGGCTGCGGGTTGCCAAGCCCTCCGGGTCGAAGTTGGGCTTGCCGCCGAGCTGGGTGATGCGTTGCGCCAGCAGATCGGCATGGGCCTGCTCTTCGTTGGCATGTTCGAGAAACTCGGCCGCGACCGACTTGGCGTGAATGCCCGAGGCCATGTAGTAGTGATAGCGATAGCGCAATGTGCAGACGATCTCGGTCGCCAGTGCCGTATTGAGCAACTCGATCACCTTGACGCGATCAGCGCGATAGCCGCCGGTCACGGCGCCTTGATCCAGGTGCTGACGCGCACGCTCGCGAATCGTCTTGATGTCGGTCAGAAACGCTGGCTTCTGCAGCGGGGGCGCGCCGTCGGTCGCGGTCGGCTGAGCGGTGTGGTCGCCTGGCATGAGATCCCTCCTTGGAATCCAATCGCAGGCCGGCACGCCGATGGCGGCGCAACGGCCCGTTGGAGCCGGCATTGTCAGCCGGCGCGATGAATCGGCGATGAGCCGCGGCGCGAGGGCGCCGCGATCAACGCTTCAGCACCTCACCGAAGTAGCGGCGCAGCTTGTCGACCTTGGGCAGCGCCACGCCGGCGATGTAGCCCTCGTTCGGGTGCAGCGCTGCGTAGTTCTGGTGATACGCCTCAGCCTCGAAGAAATCGTCGAGCTTTTCCAGCCGCGTGACGATCGGCGCGCCGTAGACCTGCGCAGCATCGAGCTGCTCGATGTAGGCACGGGCGATACGCTGCTGTTCGTCGTCGGCATAGAAGATCGCCGAGCGATACTGCGTGCCCAAGTCGTTGCCTTGGCGGTTGAGCTGCGTCGGATCGTGGGCGACCGCAAAGAAAATCTTCAGCAGTGCGCCGAAGCTGGTCCGCGACGGGTCGTAGGCGATCTGCACCACTTCGGCGTGTTCGGTACGCCCCGTGCAGACGGTCTTGTAATCCGCAGTCTCGGCGCTGCCGCCGGAGTAGCCGTTGACGACGTCGAGCACGCCGTCGACTTCACGGTAGACCGCTTCGACACACCAGAAGCAGCCGCCCGCGAGCACGGCGAGCTTGCGTCCGGGCGTGGCGCTGCGCGGCTCGTCGACGACGGCGGCGGGAACATCGCGGGGGCTGACGCGAAGGCCAGTGCCTCCGAAGAGTGAACTCATGACGGCTCTCCTGTTGCGGTAGCAGATCGTGTGGGCGCGCGGCCTGGATTCAACGGCTGGGCGTACGCCGCGCGGGTCAGTAGTGCGGCGGGATTTCGTCGAGCAAGGAGCCGCGTGCGGCGCCTTCGGGCTCGTTGGGCAGACGCTCGCTGACGCGCTTGAGCGTCAGCTGCATCTGGTCGATCAGGCGCGATTGGCGCGCGATCTCGTTGCTCAGGGTTTCGAGCGCGGCTTCCTGGTAGGCCAGCCGCGTTTCCAGGTCGATGAGACGGTCTTCGGGCATGCCCGTTATGCTCGCAAGATGATCGAGGACGCACACCCTACACCGAGCGTCGGCCCGGCCGCGACGGCGCAGCCAGCGGCAACGGCGAGCGTTGATGCGCTCGCCCGCTTCATGACCGAGCACCGGCGCTTGTTCGTGCTCGGCGGCGCGGGTTGCAGCACGGCCTCGGGCATCCCCGACTACCGCGACGACCGTGGCGCCTGGAAGCGGCGTCCACCGGTGACTTGGCAGGCGTTCAGCGGCGACCCGGCGACGCGGGCGCGTTACTGGGCGCGCAGCCTGATCGGCTGGCCGATGCTGTCGGCTGCCCGGCCCAACGATGCACACCGGGCGCTGGCCGCGCTGGAGTCGGCCGGCCATATCGACCTGCTGGTCACGCAGAACGTCGATGGCCTGCACCAGGCGGCGGGGAGCCAGCGAGTGATCGACCTGCATGGCCGCATCGATCGGGTCATCTGCATCGCCTGCAGCGCGACGCTGCCGCGAGCGGTGTTCCAGCAGCAGCTGGCCGCGCTCAATCCCGTCTGGGCGCAGTACGACGCGGCAGCCGCGCCCGATGGCGACGCCGATCTGGACCGCCACGACTTCCACGACTTCCGGGTGCCCGACTGTGCGGCCTGCGGCGGCCGGCTCAAACCAGACGTGGTGTTCTTCGGCGAAAACGTACCGGCCGATCGCGTCGCCACCGCGCTGGACGGCGTTGCGCAAGCCGATGCGGTGCTGGTCGTCGGCTCGTCGCTGATGGTGTATTCCGGCTTTCGCTTCGCGAAGGCGGCCGCCGAGCGCGGCATCCCGGTGGCGGCGATCAACCTGGGCGTGACCCGTGCCGATCCGCTGTTGAGCCTGAAGCTGCAGCAGCCGGTCGGCGAGACGCTGAGCGCGGTCTGCACGCAGCTCGGCATCGCCTGAGTGGCGGCCACCGCGTCGCCCCCAAACGAGCCCGGCGCTTACAACCGCAGCAGGACCCGGCTTGCGGCTTGCAGATCGGGTGATACCGACGAACGCCGGCCCGCCTATGATGGCCGCCCACATCCTGAGGCGGGAGCCTTGATATGAGCCTGTCCATGTACGAAGCGTCGGTGCCCTGCCTGGTGCGCATGCTCGACAACCTGCGTGTGATTCTCGGCAAGGGCGCGGCGCATGCCGACGCGGCCAAGATCGACCCCGTGGTGCTGACCGGCGATCGCCTGTTCCCCGACATGTTCCCGCTGACGCGGCAGGTGCAGATCGCCACCGACATGGCCAAGGGCTGCGTTGCACGACTGGCCGGTGGCGAGCCGCCGAGCTACGAAGACACGGAGACCACGTTTGCTGAACTGATCGAGCGCATCGAAAAGGTCCAGGCCTACATCAAGAGCTTCAACCCGGCACAGATCGACGGCAGCGAACAGCGCGCGATTGTGCTGAAGATTCGCGGCAACGAGGTGCGGTTCACCGGCCAGGCCTATCTGCTGCACTTCGTGATGCCGAACGTGCATTTCCACATCACGACGGCCTACAACATCCTGCGCCACAACGGCGTGGTGCTGGGCAAGCTGGATTTCCTCGGCGCGATCTAAGGCCGGGAGCGACGCTCAGAACTCGTTGCGGCGGCGTCGACGGCCGCCGCGACCGAGTAGCGGCAAGATCAGACCCATCAGCACGCCGCCGCCGACCAGCGCGGCGCCGGTGACCAGCGTGCGCCGTCGCGCCTGCTCCTCACGCGAGCTGAGCTGGGCATCGACGTACTGTTGCTGGGCGGCGGCCAGTTCGATCTTGAGCCGCTCGTTGTCGGCGGCGACCTGCATCGCCGGCCCGACCTGTTGCAGCCGCGCCTGGGCAGCGTCCCGCTCGCGGGTCAGCGTCTGCATTTGCTGGCGGGTCTGGGCCAGATCGGCCTGCAAGCCCTGCACGCGTGCCTTGGCGGCCGGCTGTGTCGACAGATAGCGCGAGGTGATCCAACCGACACGTCCATCCGGCAAGCGCACGCGGGCGAAGCTTTGCTCGCCGAGGTTTTCGAGCACGGTGACGACGTCGCCGCTGTTGACCGAGGCCACCGGTGTGGCGTCGTTGCGCGGCCCTTCGCGGACCGTGATGCTGATGTCATCGGAGATGTACTGCTGTCTGGGCCCATCCTGGGCGCCGGCCATTGCGGGCAGCAGCACAAAGCCCGCGATACAACCGATCCTGGTCATCATCGCTGGAGTCTAGCAACGGCTCGTCGCCATTGAACACCGCCGGTCCGCCCGCGAGCCTGAGCCGCCTGGCGGCGATGCGCTTAAACTAGGCGCCGTTCCCCACCGCCGCCGCCAGACGCCGATCATGAAACCCAACAGCAGCAAGCCGATTTTCCTGACCCAATTCTTGATCGAGGAGCAACGCTCCGCCGGCAAGATCAAGCCCGATCTGCGCTTGTTGCTCGAAGTGGTGGCGCGCGCCTGCAAGCGCATCTCGATCGCGGTCGGCAAGGGCGCGCTCGGCGGCGTGCTCGGCGATGCCGGCACCGGCAACATCCAGGGCGAAGCGCAGAAGAAGCTCGACGTGATCAGCAACGAGATCCTGCTCGAAGCCAACGAATGGGGCGGCCATCTGGCGGCGCTGGCGTCGGAAGAGATGGACCATCCGCATCCGATTCCCGAGCAGTACCCGAAGGGCGGCTATCTGCTGCTGTTCGATCCGCTCGACGGCTCGTCGAACATCGACGTCAACGTGTCGGTCGGCACGATCTTCTCGGTGCTCAAGGTGCCGGAAGGCGTCACCCAGGCGTCCGAAGCCGACTTCCTGCAGCCGGGCGTGCAGCAGGTTGCGGCGGGCTACTGCGTGTACGGGCCGAGCACGACGATGGTGCTGACGCTGGGCAAGGGCGTCCACCAGTTCACGCTGGACCGCGAACTCGGCAGCTTCGTGCTGACGCAGCGCGACATGATGATCCCGGCGGACACCAAGGAATTCTCGATCAACATGTCGAACCAGCGCTTCTGGGAAGCGCCAGTGCAGCGCTACATCGACGAATGCGTGGCCGGCAAAGACGGCCCGCGCGGCAAGGACTTCAACATGCGCTGGGTGGCCTCGATGGTCGCCGACGTGCACCGGATCATCACGCGCGGCGGCGTATTCATGTACCCGCTCGACTCCAAGACCCAGGCGCAGGGCGGCAAGCTGCGCTTGCTGTACGAGGCCAACCCGATGAGCTTCATCATCGAGCAGGCCGGCGGCGCGGCGACCACGGGCCGTGAGCGCATCCTCGACATCAAGCCTGGCAAGCTGCATCAGCGCGTGCCGGTGATCATGGGCTCGAAGAACGAAGTCGACCGGGTCACGCAGTACCACGGCTGAATCGCCGCGTGATCGCAGGCCGGGGTGGCGCCAAGCGGCGTAACGGCGCCGACAATGGCGCCACCAGCCCCGACCTGCGACCGATCCGATGAAGCTGACGCCCGCACCCGACGACCACGACACGCTGAACCCGATCGCCGACGGCATCTGGGTCACGTCGATCCCGCATCGCTTCATCGGCTTGCGCATCGGCACACGGATGACGGTGGTCCGGCTGCCGTCGGGCGCGTTGCTGCTGCATTCGCCCGTGCCGATCACCGCGGCGCTGCGCCAGGCGATCGACGCGATCGGGCCGGTGGGTCACATCGTCTGCCCGAACCTGTTTCATCACCTGTATGCCGGCGATGCACAGCGCGCGTATCCGAGTGCGGTGCTGCATGGGCCGGCGTCGTTGCAGCGCAAGCGCCGCGACTTGCAGTTCGGCGCCACGCTCGGCGACAGCCCGCATCCGGATTGGGGCGGCGCGTTGCAGACGATCACGATCGGCGGCAGCCTGCTCGACGAAACCGTGCTGTACCACGCGGCGACGCGGACGCTGATCACCAGCGATCTGGTCGAAAACTTCCACGATCACGCCCATGCACCGACCCGCTGGTATCTGCGCGCCGGCGGGCTGCTGGGCAAGGTCGGCTGGCACCCGCTGCTGCGGATCGTCTACGTCAATCGCCGCAAGGCGCGCGCTTGCGTCGAACGCATTTTGGCTTGGCCGTTCGAGCGCGTCGTCGTCGCCCATGGCGAGGTGATCACCAACGATGCACGCAAGGCAGTACGCCAGGGCTTGAACTGGCTGCTGTGAACGACGCGGCATAGCCGGCGAACGCGCCGCGATGGTGGCGATACGGCCATCGCGCTTCAATGGCGCATGTCATTTCGATCATCCCCTGCCCGCGTCGTCAGCTGGATTCTGCGTGCCGTCTTGGTGACGACGACGGCCGCTGCAGCTGCGGCGACGCCGACGTCCGCGCGCGTGCCAGTGCTGGTCGAGCTGTTCACATCGCAGAGTTGTTCCAGCTGCCCGCCGGCCGAAGCGCTGACCCAGCAGCTTTATCGCGAGCAACCGATCGACGGCGTCGAACTGCTGGTGCTGGCCGAGCATGTCGACTACTGGAATCACCTGTCGTGGCACGACCCGTATTCCTCGGCCGAGCGGACCGAGCGGCAGCGTCGCTATGCACGCCAGCTCGGCAACGGCGGACGCGTCTATACGCCACAGGCCGTGGTCGACGGCCGCTTTGATGTGATCGGCAGCCAGCGTGATGATCTGATCGCCGCGATCCAGCAGGCCGCGCGCGCGGCGCATGCGCCGCTGCGGTTCGACGTGCAGCCCAGCGGCCATCGGCGTTGGCAGATTCGCGTCACGCCGCTACCGCCGGCTGCCGGTGCGATCGACTACGCCGTGGCCCTGGTGCAGGACGGTGTGATCACGTCGATCCCGCGCGGCGAGAACGCCGGTGCACGTCTGGTCGAGGACAGCGTCGTCCTCCAATGGATCGAAGCTGACGAGCGTGGCCTTGCCGATCTGCAATTACCGGCGTTGCCGGATGCCGGAGGCTGGCGCGTGATCGTATTTGCGCAGCGCCGCGATATCGGTGCCGTGATCGGCTCGGCACAGCAGCGCTTGAGCACTTCGCGATAAACCCGGCCACGGCAACCGGTCGCGCTCGATCAAGACCGCGGTATGCGCATCAGTGGGCCGGCGCTAGCGAGGCGTCTTCCAGATGCTCGGCGTCGTGAACGTCGTCCGATACAGCTGCTCGACCTGCTCGCGCGCCCAAGGCGTTCGGCGCAGAAACGTCAGGCTTGATTTGAGCGACGGGTCTTTCTTGAAGCAATTGATGTTGATCCGCTGCGCCAATCCGTCCCAGCCATAGCGCTCCACCAACGCCGTTAGCAGCGCTTGCAGCGTCAGGCCATGCAGCGGGTTGTTCGCTTGCGCGGGAGCGTCGGTCATCGTCGGGGCCCGGGTGGTCTGCGTGGCATTGTCGTCGATCGGCTGCCGGTCGCGCCGATGCCGCGGCGCATCGCTATGCCGCCAACAGCAGCGATGCGGCGATCGTCAGCATCACCACCGCGATCAGGCCGTCGAGTACGCGCCAGGCACCGGGCCGGGCGAACAGCGGCGCCAGCCGCACCGCACCGTAGCCAAGGCCGTAGAACCACAGCAGCGAGGCCGTGCAGGCCCCCACGGCAAACGCGACGCGCTGCGCGCCCGGATAGCGTCCGGCGATGCTGCCGAGCAGCAGCACGGTGTCGAGATACACATGCGGATTGAGCCAGGTCAGCGCCAGCACCGTGCGAATCACCGTGCCGCGCGGTGTCGGCGTCACCGGTGCGTCGGCTTGCAAGGCTTGCGGCCGCAGCGCGCTGCGCACATGCAGCAGACCGTAGACGGTCAGAAACGCCGCGCCGATCCAGGTTACGGCACTGACCCAGGCTGGATGCGCTTGAATCAGCTGGCCCAAGCCAGCGCAGCCGATCACGATCAACGTGGCGTCCGACACGAAGCACAGCGTGGCCACCAGACCGACATGCTCGCGGCGCAAGCCCTGGCGCAACACGAACGCGTTCTGCGCGCCGATGGCGACGATCAGCGACCCGCTGAGTCCCAGCCCGGCGAGCGCGCTGCCGAGCAGCGTCGCGCTCATCGACGACGGCGCTCAGCCATGCGCATCAGCCGCGTCGTCGGCCACCGTCAGCCCCTGTGCGGCGGCCAGCACCAGCGCCATCGCCAGATAACCCAGCACCCAATCCCAGGCCGGGCTCAGCGCGAGCACCGTGTCGCCAGCGCTGTAGGCGAAGCCGTGCATCAGGCCGGCCAGCGACAGCAGCGCGGCGACCAAACACCAAACGGCGGCGATCAAGAAGCGCCGCTCGATGATCGCCACCGTGGTGGCGGCGAGGATCATCGCGGTGAACACGACA
The DNA here is from genome assembly GCF_900129825.1 of Hydrocarboniphaga daqingensis. GTDB lineage: Bacteria > Pseudomonadota > Gammaproteobacteria > Nevskiales > Nevskiaceae > Hydrocarboniphaga > Hydrocarboniphaga daqingensis. The sequence goes on from NZ_FQWZ01000006.1 coordinate 333,455, forward strand.
CCCTGTTCCAGCGCGAACGCGCCGGTGATGTAGACGTCGCTCTGCAGGAACTTGCCGACCAGCGCCGACGAAAACGGCTCGCCGCCCGGCTGGCCCATGCCGGCGGCATGCAGCCCGGACTTGGCCATCATCGCACCCCAGGTCGCCAGGCCCGGCAGGATGCCGATGACGACGGCCGGTGCGTGGTGGCGCGGCGTCGCCTGGAACGCCTGCGAGGTCATCACGATGCCGATCCATAGCAGGATCGCCATGCCGGCTTCGACCGGCACCAGCCACGTGAACACCGACAGCGTGCCGGTGAAGCACAGCAGCGCGACGACCAGCCCCGACAGCGCCGAATACGCCGAGCGCGCGCCCATCGCCTTCCAGCCCGGATGGCCGATGTACAGCGTGGTTGGGAAGCAGGAGCCGAACACCGCTGCCGCGATCGAGCCGATGCCGTTGACGATCAGCGACGAGCGCGTGTCGTAGCGGTCGCCGGCGGCTTCGGCCGATTCGAGGTTCTGCATCGAGCCGACGACGATGATCAAGCCCATCGGCACGATCACCGCGAAATACGTCATCAGCACGCCGGCATGGAAACCGGCCAGCAGATCGCCGATCACCGGCACGGGCCCATGTAGCGATGGCGGTGGCGGCGTCGGCCCGGTCGGCGCCAACCCGGTGCCCCAGGCCAGCGCGGTGCCCAGCGCCACGGCCACCAAACCGATCGGCAGCCCGCCGCGGATGCGCACGCGGCCGAAGTAGCCAACCAGCACCACGGCCAGCGTCGCCAGCCCGACCAGCGGGTGCGCGTACGCGCGGAACAGGAAGCCGAGTGCGATGAACGCCAAGGCCAGGCCCGCGAGCGTCGACAACAGCGCCGCGCGCGGTGTGGCGCGGCGGATGCGCTCGGCCACCGCACTGGCGACGATCTCGATGACGCCGCAGCTGAAGCAGGCCAGCAAGCCGGCCTGCCACGCGATCCGTGCCGGATCGGCCGCGCCGGCCGCTTGCGCGGCCAGCTTGGCCGGCAGCATCACCAGAAACACGAACGCGAACACGGTCACCGCATTCAAGCCATACGGCAGTGCGCAAACGTCGTCGCGGCCACTGCGTTGCGCCAGCTGCCGCGCCTGCCAGCTGTAGTACAGATTGCCGACCAGCAAGGACACCGCAGCACCGGGCAGCACATGGCCCAGCAACAAGGCATCGTCGAAGCCGAGCACGAAGCGGCATAGCCCCGACAGCACCAGCAGCAGAATCAGGTTGTCGAGCGCCAGCCCGAACAGCCCGTCGATGTCACCGCGAACGATCAAGCGCATGCCAGGCTCCGTATCGAGAGCGACGCGTCAGAACGACACGTCGGCAGGCTGCGTCACGCGCAGCACCGACTGGTCGCCGGTCATCTGCTTCCAGGCCGCGCGAATCGCGTCGATGTCGGCGCGCTGCTGTGGCAGATCGGGATACAGCAGCACGATCTGCTTGGATCGCAGCCGCTCGATTTGCTGCTCGCCCTTGCCGCGCCACTGGCCGTATAACTCGAACACGCTCAAGCCGTCGGGAAACCGCGGGCTGACTTCGCGGTCGAGAAACGCGCGCCACTGCGCCTCGCTGATGCCCTGCCCCGGTTCGTCGGCGAGGCCCGTGCCGAAGTACAACTCGGTGCGCACCCAGTTGTGGGTTCGATCGGGGTGCGCGGCGTCGCCCTGAAGCTGGGAGCTTGCCGTCGACAAGCTCGCCTGCTGCGGTACGGTGCAGGCAGCGGCTGAGAGCAGCAGCAGGCTGGTGGACAGCGGACGCAGCCACGACGGTGCAGGTTTCATCGGCAGCGAACCTTGGTTGGAGTGCGCGCGATGATACGCAAGGTCCAAGCCGTCAACACCGCAGTGCACGTCCGAACATAAACATGGCGTCAAGGCCAGACTGCGAAGACCTAAAGGTCTGCTTGAACGGTCCAACGGCCGATGCAGCGCATCCAATCCCGATATTGATGCGTAAACCCCAGACCTGACACCGCTACAGAAGGGGTTCAAGATGGACTTTTCACTCAAGCCTTTAGTTGCTGCTGCGCTCTGCACCGCATCGTTGACGGCAATTGCTTCAAGCCACCGCGAGGCCCCGCTGATCGGTGGGTCGCCGCGCGTCGACGGCACCGACTTCTACATGTTTCGCAGCTATGAACCGGGCCGCGATGGCTTCGTCACGCTGATCGCCAACTACCTGCCGCTGCAGGATTCCTACGGCGGTCCGAACTACTTCAAGCTCGACGCGAACGCGCTCTATGAAATCCACGTCGACAACAACGGCGACGCGGCCGAAGACCTGACGTTCCAGTTCCGCTTCACCAACACCTACAAGAATCTCGGCGTGCCGACCGGCGCACCGGGCGGTGCCAACGTCGGTGTGCCGCTGAACAACATCGGACCCGTTGATGCCGAAGCAGCCAACGTCAACGTCGTCGAGAGCTACACGCTGTCGCTGGTGCGCGGCAATCGCCGCACCGGCACGTCGGCACCGATCGTCGATGCCAGCAGCGGTTCGGCCACGTTCGGCAAGCCGGTCGACAACATCGGCACCAAGTCGATCCCCGACTACGCCGCGTATGCCAACGGCTTCATCCGTCCGATCACGATTCCGGGCTGCAACACGCCGGGCCGCGTGTTCGTCGGTCAGCGCCGCGAAGGCTTCGTCGTCAACCTCGGCCAGGTGTTCGACCTGGTGAACCTCAACCCGCTGGGCGCGCGCAATTCCGCCAGCAACGTGATCGACGATAAGAACATCACGTCGCTGGCGCTCGAAGTGCCGACCAGCTGCCTCACGGCAGGCGATGATCCGGTGATCGGCGCCTGGACCACGGCCAGCCTGCGTCAGTCGCGCATCCTGAATCCGTCGCCGACCGGTCCGGTTGCATCGTCCGCCGGCAAGGGTCCGACCGTTGAAGGTGGCGCCTACACGCAGGTATCGCGTCTGGGTTCGCCGCTGGTCAACGAAGTCGTGATCGGCCTGCAGGACAAGGACAAGTTCAACGCCAGCGAGCCGAAGAACGACGTCGCCAACTTCGGCACCTACGTGCTGTATCCGACGCTGCCGGTGCTGGTGAACGTGCTGTTCCAGGTGCCGCCGCCGGCCACGCCGCGCAACGACTTGCTGGCCGCGTTCGTCACGGGCATCACGGCGACGGTCAACGGCTCGCCGTTCAAGTTCACCGCGCCGGCGAACCTGACGGTGCCGGGTGAAATGCTGCGCTTGAACACGGCCGTTGCACCGACGCCGGCGGCCAGCCAGAAGGACCTCGGCTTCCTCGCTTGCGACCTCGCCGGCTTCCCGAACGGTCGCCGTCCGGTGGACGACGTCGTCGACATCGCGCTGACCGCCGTCGAAGGCGCGATTGCCGAGAACGCACTGAACCTGCAGACCTGCGACGTCAGCGGCGCCACGCCGACCGTTAAGAATGCCGGTGCGGTGGTCAATGACGGCGCGCTGCCGGATGCGGCGGACTACCTGACCGTGTTCCCGTACCTGGCCTCGCCGCTGCCGGGCTCGGTCAGCACCGCTGCCCGCTAAGGAGCTGCGATCATGACGACCTCCAAGCTGGTCGCCACGGGTCTGGCCGCGCTGCTCGCGGCCACGCTCGTCGGCTGCAACAACAACGGCAGCGATGGTGACGGCGACGGTACGCCGCCGCCGGCCGCGGCCAACGTCAACGACCTCGCCACGCAGCAGGTGAACACGCGCACCTGCGAGCAGCTCAAGTCTGACGAGATCAACTCGGTGGCCATCGCCGAGACCGAAGAAGCCGTCAACGTCGCGAGCCTGACGCCGGCCTGCGCCAGCGGCACGTAAGCGAGGCCCGCAAGGGCACAGTGGTAACAAAAAGGCCCCGCTCGCGGGGCCTTTTTGTTTTCGTCGACATCAGCGCATCGCGACCGCGATGCGCGTTCGGCGCTGCTTGCTAGAACCCGATGCTGAGCATCGCGCGCACCTGGCGCGGCTCCAGCGGATGGAAGTGAAAATCAGGCACGCCTTCGGCCGGCTCGCCGGGCAGGCGCGATTCGTAGAAGTAGGTGATGTCGTTATCGCCGCTGTTGAGCAGGTTTAGCACTTGCAGCGACACCTGATAACGCTGCCGACAGCGATAGCCGACCTGGCCGTTGACCACGGTCGTCGACGGCGAGCGTGCGCTGTTGTCTTCGACCAGCGGGCCGCCGCCCAGATAGCGCAACCGCAAGCCACCGCTCCAGCCGCGCGTTTCAGCAATCGCCAAGCCCGCACCGAATACACCACCGATCGAATTCGGAATGCGGTTGCCATCTTCCGAATCGAGCCGTGCATGGGCGTACGCATAATCGAGATCCAGCGTCAGCCACGACAGCGGCGAGTAGTACATCGCCAGTTCGATACCACGCCGGCGGCTGGCACCGCTGGCTTCGGTGTTGCCGGCATCACCGACATAAACCAGCTCCGAATCCGAGTTGAGCCGCCACAGCGATGCCACCAGGCTCAGCTGCGGCAGCAGCAGCGTCGACACGCCGATCTCCGCTCCACGCTGTTTGACCAGCGCGTCGACCGGTTGCAGCGGCGTGCTGCCGTCGGTGGGATCGATGCGGCTGGTCACGCCACGCGCGTCATTGCTGTGAAAGCCTTCGCCGTAGTTCAGAAACACGCGCGTGCCCGGCGTCGGCGTGGCGATCAGCGCCAGCTTCGGGCTGAGTAGCGTGGCGCGATCCTCGCCACTGTTCTGCACGGTATCGCTGTCGACGTCGAACGTGTAGGCATCGGCGCGCAGTCCAACCTGCGAACGCAGCCACGGCGTCCACTGCTGGTTGCTGCTCGCATACAGCGCCGCGCTGCCCTGACGCACCTGGTCTTCGCGTACCGTCGACAAGCGCTGCCTGGCCTGCGTCAGATACAAGCCGACCGGCTTGATGTCGTCGTAGCGACTCTGTAGGCCGATCGTCAGATCGCTGCGGATAGGAGTCGGCAACTGCCAGTAGCGGCTCAGATTGACGCCGTAGACGTGACGGTCGTCGAGCTGATTGAACTGGTCGCCGTTGACCGGATCGTTGAGGAAGTAAGTGAAATTGGAGTACAGGTCCATGCGATAGCGCAGCGCATAGGCCTGGGCATGCCAATGGCCGGTTTCACCGGCGCTGCGGCGCAGATCGATGCTGGCGCTGTAGCGACGCACATCGCCGCCGTCGCTGGGGTCGATGAAGCCGCGCCGGCCGATCAAGCCTTGCTCGACCGCACGAAGCGGAATCTGATCGGGTGCGTTGTAGTCGATCCGGTAGGTCATCAGCGACGCGGTGATGCCGTCGCGGTCATCGCCCTGGTGATAGCGCGCGACCGTCGACAGTTTGCGGATGTCCTGCGACAGATCGAACGGCCCGTCGTAACGGCTGGCTTCCCCACCGAGCAACAGCGTGCCGCCGAGCAGCGAAGGCGATCCGGCCAGCAGCGCGCTCTGGTAGCCGAATTCGCCGACCGACACGCGTGCGATGTTCTCCGGCAGCGAATCGACGTAGCGCAGCTGCGCCGATCCCGCAGTGGCGAAGTCGCCGGCTTCGGCAAAGTACGGGCCCTTGCGATAATCGAGCGAACCGATCAGATCGCGGATCACGAAGTTGATGTCGGCGTAGCCCTGGCCGTGCGCATGGCTGCGCATGTTGACCGGCACGCCGTCGACCTCGGTGTAGAAGTCGGTGCCATGGTCGAGATTGAAGCCGCGAAGGAAGTACTGGTTGGCTTTGCCTTCGCCGCTGTGCTGCGTGACCATCAAGCCCGGCACGAACTCCAGCAGTTCTCCGGCGCGCGACGTGGGACGCTGCGCGAGTTGCTCGCTGGTGACGCTGCCTTCGGTGGCCGAACTCGCCAACACCGGTTGAACGCCGCTGCCAGTGACGACGATCACCGGTAATTCCAGCGGCACGCCGCCGGCGATGGCCTCAGTGCCTGCCATCGAGGCGACCAGCGCCGACACCGCAACGCTCATCGGTTTTCGCAGAAAAGGGCGGCGCTGATTCACGTGTTTCAAATCCAAGTCCAAGAGAAGGCTCGTTCGACGAACCAAAGGAGTCCGATCAGCAGCACCAGCACCGAACCCGGAATCAGCACCGCATAGCGATACCCGCGCTGATTCCGCAGCCAATAGCCGGCGGGCACGACCAGCATGACCAGCGACAGCTGCGCCAGCTCGACACCGATGTTGAACGCCAGCAGCGCCCACACACGGCCGGTCGTGGGCAGGCCCAGTTCCAGCAATGCGCCGGCGATCGCCGACCCGTGTATCAGCCCGAAGCCGACCGCCAGCCACGGCAGCCCGCGGCCGACCATCGGCAGCAGATTGTTCAACGCGGCGAACACGACGGTCGCTGCAACCGCCGATTCAACCCAGCGCGTCGGAAACTGCACCCATCCCAGCGCGGCGATGCTCAGCGTCGCCGCATGCGCCAGCGTGAAGGCGGTGACGATGCGCGCGGCGTCGAGCAGCGGCGCGCGCAGCGAATCGGCGATCTGCCAACCGCCGCCACGCCGACGACGCGTCGCCGCCGGCAGGAACAGCGCCGCGAGAAACAGCAGATGGTCCCACCCAGTCCACACATGCCAGACACCTTCGTGCAGATAGGTGCGGAACGTGCGACCGATATCGCTGACGCCCGGCTGCCAGACCAATTGCGGCTGCGACGGTGACATCACATCACTGACGATCCGGCCTTTTGCGCTGAGCTTGAGCAGGCCGCGATGTGAGGGATCGATGTCGAACAGCAGCCCATAGCGCAGTTGCAGCGCGGCCGGCGTCGCAGCGCAGTCACCGGTCAGCATCAGCGCGGCGTAGCGACCGTCGAGGTGATCGGCGACACGCAGTTCATGCAGATGCAATGGACACGCGACGCCATCGGCGTCGATCTGTAATCGCGATAAGGCATAGGCCTCGATCGCATCGGACGCGCGGCGCACTTCGCCCCAGGTCAGCAAACCATCACCGTCGGCGTCCAGGCCGATCGCTTCATCCAGATCGCGCAGCGCAATGTCCCACTGCCCCGCCAGTTCGGCCTGGTTGAGTTGCAGTTCGAGATAGCTGGTGCTGGCCGCATGAGCAGCCGCGCGCTCGCTGAACAGCGACAGCGCGACGATCAGCGCCAACACCTGATAGAGCCAGCGTTGCATCAGCGATTCCCCGGCGTCGGCGATGCAAAACGCTGCAGCAATGGATCTTCGATCGCGTGATCACGCAGCCACTGGCGCACCGGCGCCGCTGCAGCAGGTTCACCCGCCGCGTTGGCCGCTTCGAGCACCAGGCGTGCATCGATCGGTTCCCGCTGCAGTTGCCAGTTGGCCAGCGCCAGCGACAAGGCGCGCGTGGCATCGGATTCGACATGCAGCGCGAACATCGCCTCTTCGCGGCCGTGCGTGGTGTCACCACGCAGGCGCACCGCGTCGAAGCGCGCTTGCAGTTGCTGGCGATGGAGATCCAGCGACGGCGTGGCGACGCCCGCCTGCTGCAGCCGGCGTTCGGCGATCGCGACGCGCAGCAACAGACCGTCGACCCGCATGTCGTCATGCAACAACGCAGCAACCGCTTGCGGCTGGCCCTGATCGAGCAAGTGATCGGCATAAGCGGCCAGCAGATATGCGTCGCGATCCGGACCAGCGGACCGCATCGCGGCCAGCGCACGCTCGAAGCGCTGCGTGGCCTCGTCAGTGCGGTCGAGACGTGATGCGATTTCAGCGGCCAGCGTCAGCGTCCACAAACGCTGCTCGACCGGCGCGCGATCCAGCTGCGGCATGATCGTGTCCAGCGCTGCCAGTGCCGACACCGCGCGGCCATCCAGACTTGCCGCCAGCGCGCCGCAGGTCGTCGCGGCCAACACATCGTGACGCGCGAGCGCGGCGCAGTCGCGCACGGCCTCGCGTTGACGTCCCTGAACCAGCAGCAGCGAGGCGCGCGTCAGCCGTGCGGGTCCGACTTCTTCGCGCTGCAGCAGCGCGTCGAGCCAGTGCATCGCGCCGTCGAAGTCGTGCCGCTGCTGCATCAGCGTGGCCTGCAGCCAGACGATGTCGGCCGGCTTGTCGCCGATCGGCGCCAGCGTCGCGCCGTTGCTTGCGCCATCATCGCCGACAAACCAGGGCGCGAGCGCCGCTGCTGCATAACCGTAGAAGCGCGGATCACTTTGGCTGCGGCCAAGTGCGATCGCACGTCGTGCGTAGTCAGCGGCCAGCGCCGCATCATGCGGCTGCGCCGTCAGCGTCTGTCGCAGCTGATGCAGTTCGCGAACCTTGGCGTCGCGACTCAAGGGCAGCAGTTCAAGCACGACCTCATCGTCGGCCGGCAGGTACGACATCATCGTCGTCGCGAGCGCGACGCCGACGCCGCCGGACGCCAGCACCAGCGCAAGCAGGGCGGATCGATGCATCCGTGATGAGGGCAAGGTGATGGTAACCATGCTCAGTGTTCGTGCGCGATCCGCCAAAGGATGCGCCACACGACGCGGCCCCTGGTGACGTCCGGGGCCGCGATGCGGTCTAACCGGGCGTCAACAGGGGCCGCGCGTTGCAGCCGTTGCGACTGATGCTACCTGCCGGCCTTGGAGTGCAGCGTCCACAGACGGGCGATGTCCTTGGCACCATCGGTGCCTTGAACCGTCGCAAACGCCTTGTTTGCCAGATCCTTCTTGCCCGCGAGCAAGTAGGCGTAGCCCTGATGCAGCTTGGACTGATCCGGCTGCTTCAAGCCGCCTTTCTTGATGCCTTGGTCGATCAGCGCGAGACCCTTGTCGTAGTCACCGTAGGCGACCAGATTGAAGCCGGTGCTGACGAGCGCATCGCCGGTCGGCTGTGCGGCGGCTGCTTTTTCGCCTTCGGCCAGCGTGGCCTTGTCGTCGGTGATCTTCTTGGCGACCAGATCCTTGAGCCGCTGGTGACGGCTGGCGTCCGGGCCCTCACCGAGCAGCTTGGCGGCGTAGCCAGCGCTGACGAACTTGTCGGCCTCACCGGGATAGCCCGCCTGCAGCGCCAGCTGTGCGGCTTCCATGTAGTCACTGGCCTTGTCGAGCGTGCCGGTCGCTTCGCGCAGCCGGTACAGGTCGAGGTCGAGACGATCCGAGAAGCCCGGCTTGCGCGAGGTACGGACGATCAGGTCGAGCCAGTATTCCTTCTTCGGCGTGTAGGCGACGATTTTCTCGAGCGCTGCCGTGTAGGCCGCCATGTCGTTCTGCTTGAGCGCGCAGCTGGCCAGCAATTGCAGCTGCGTTTCGGTCGGGCGCTTGCCGGCCGATTCGAGCGCGCTGATCTGGCTGCTGAGTTCGGCGGCCGCCTGCTTGTAGTTGCCACCGAGGTACAGAGACTGCACATACAAGTTGAGCGTTTCGGCGCTGTTGCCGCCGGCGGCCTTGTATTGCTCGATCGCAGAGGCGGTCTTGGCGTAGTCCTTCGATGCGTAGGCGATCTTCACGTACGCATCGAGAGTCTGCAGCTTTTCGCCGGCCGGCAGTTCCGGCGAAGCGAGAATCGTCTCGTAGGCATCCAGCGCCGACTTGTAGTCAGCCTTGCCGATGGCCGCAGCCGACTTCAGGCGCGCAACCAGATAGCTTTCGTAGGCGGTCAGCTTGCCGACCGCTTCGGCAGCGGCAATTTTCTCGGCCGCTGCCTTGTAGTTCTTGCTCTGCAGCGCCTTTTGCGCCTCCTGCAGCGGCGCGCCGACTTCGGCGCGGACGGTCTGCTTGTCGGCCGCAAAAGCCTGCGCTGCCGCCAGCATCAGCAAGGCGCCCGCAGCGAGCTTGAACGGAGTTTTGTTGCCAGTACGGTTGATCATTGAAGGAGTCTCGGAGACGTTACTGCATGAATTGTTCATTGCCGACGATGCCGACCTTGGTCACGCCCAAGCGTTGGGCCGAGGCCAGGACGGCGGCGACGTACTTGTATTCCACCAGCTTGTTGGGCCGGATGTGAAACTCGCTCTGGTTCTCACCCGCCTGCGCCTCGCGGCGGAAGTTCGCTTCCAGCGTGGCGCGGTCCATCGGCGTGCCGTTCCACAGCACCGTGCCGTCGAAGTCGATCTCCAACTCCACTGCCGGCGGCGGCGGGGCTTCGCTCGGCGGCGTGTTCGCCTGCGGCATGTCCAGCTTCACCGCGTGCGTCTGGATCGGGATCGTGATGATCAGCATCACCAGCAGCACCAGCATCACGTCGATCAGCGGCGTCGTGTTGACGTCCACCACCACGTCCGGGTCGCCGTTGCTGCCCCCGCCCGATCCGCCTACGTTCATTCCCATCGTCTTGCTCCTAGCCGTTCTTCGGCGGTGGTTCGGTGATGAAGCCGATCTTGGCGATCCCCGCTCGCTGGCAGGTCACCATCACCGTTCCGATCGCCTGGTAGCGCGCCACCTGATCCCCGCGGATGTGAATCTCCGGCTGCGGCACCTTCACCGCTTCC
>NZ_FQWZ01000005.1 GCF_900129825.1 Hydrocarboniphaga daqingensis
CGATGATAGTGTGGCGAGACCATGCGAGAGTAGGACACTGCCAGGCTCTTAAACCCAAACCCCCGAGTCAATGCTCGGGGGTTTTCTTTTGTCCGTAGGATTTTTCGATAACCGTGGTTACCGACTGGTAAGCGTCAGTGATACGGGCCTTTGATCAATTCGCTTTCGACGGCCCGATCAGCTTTTAACGACCTGGATTTTCTGCACTTGCTGCAGTCGCTGATCGGCGCTCGGCCCGACGCGGATCTCGATGTCACCGGTCTCGAAGACAGGGTTCAGGTCGACGCCGAGAAAGGCCAGATCGCGGGCCTCGAAGTGATGCTCGAAGACGCGTTGTTCACCGGCGTTCAACCCGATCTTGCCGAATCCGCGCAGTTCGAGCACGGGGCGGGCGACGCTGGCGACCGGGTCGCGGCTGAAGATGAATAAGGTCTGCTCGGCGGTGTGTGTACCGTGATTGGTGACCGTGACCCGGATCCGGATACGGTCATTACGCGTTGCGAGGGCAGGCGTCACTTGCAAGTCGCTGAGTTCGAAGCGGCCGTAACTCAGACCATGTCCGAACGGATACAGCGGTTCGTTTCCGACATCGAGATACTTGCTGGTGAAAAAGTCGCCTTCGCTGAACGGGCGACCGCTCGGCCTTTGACCGTAGAAGATCGGCACTTGTCCGAGCGCGCGCGGCCAACTCATCGGCGTGCGTCCGCTCGGTGATACGGCGCCGGTCACGACGTCGGCGATCGCATTGCCGGCCTCGGTACCAAGGAACCAGGCGGCAAGCAGCGCGTGGCTCCTGCTGGCCAACTCAGGGATCACCAGCGGCCGACCCGAGAACACGATGCTGACCACGGGTATGCCGGCCTGGGCCGCGCGCTCGAGCACCGCTTGCGCGAATTCGGATTGCCGTCCGGGCAAGCTCGGGTAGGCGCGGCTGGCGGCTTCACCGCTCATTCGCATCGCTTCGCCGACGCACAACACGACAGCCTCACTGCCGTCGATCAGCGTCAGTGCAGCATCGACGCCGTCTTGGTCGTCGCCCTGTATCGACGTCCCGGTCGCATAGCGCAATTCGACGTCGGGCATGGCGTGGCGCAAGCCGGCCAGCACGCTGACGTTGGGTTCGTTTTCACCTGCGGCCCACCAGCAACCGCACATCTCGCTGGCAGCGTCGGCGAGTGGCCCCAGCACGGCGATGCGACGCGTCGTGCGTGGCAACGGCAGCGTCTCGCCGTCGTTCTTCAGCATGACGATCGACTTTGCAGCGACGCGGCGTGCGATCTGGCGGCGATGCAGTAGCGCGTCGGCCGTCTCGACGCGGCTGCTGCGCCGGTACGGGTCATCGAACAAACCGAGCTGCTCTTTGAGCTTCAGAACGCGACGGACGCTGGCGTCGATCTGATCCATCGTCACCAAGCCGCGTTCCAGTGCGATCGGCAGGCCTTTACGGTAGGCGTCGGCCATCATGTCGATGTCGATGCCGGCATTGAGCGCGAGCACAGCGGCTTCGACGAGGTCTGCGGCCACACCATGACGGATCAGTTCGCCGATCGCGTTGTAGTCGCTGACGAGCACGCCATCGAATCCCAGCTCGCCACGCAGGTAGTCGCGCAACAAGCCTTTGTGCGCGCTCATCGGGATGCCGTTCAGATCGGTGAAGGCCGGCATGATCGTCGCGACGCCGGCGTTGACGGCCGCAACGAACGGAGGCAAGTGCACCTCGCGCAACGTTCGCTCCGAGATGTCGACCGACGCATACTCGCGCCCGGCGTTGACCGGCCCGTAGGCGCAGAAATGTTTGGCACAGGCTGCGATCCGGTCAGCGGCGGCAAGATCGCTGCCTTGGAAGCCCTTGACCTTGGCCTGTGCCATTCGCGACGCAACGAAAGCGTCCTCGCCCGATCCCTCAGCGGTGCGGCCCCATCGCAGATCGCGGGACACATCGAGCATAGGAGCAAAGGTCATCGCCAAGCCATCGGCTGCGCCCTCGGCGGCGGCTTCGCTTGCTGTCAGCTCCCACAATTCAGGGTCGAACGTCGCCGCTTCGGCGATCGGCAGCGGGAACAGCGTTCGATGTCCATGGATGATGTCGAGGCCGATCAGCAGCGGGATGCCGAGACGCGATTCTTCGACGGCGATCTTCTGTACTTCACGCGTCGGACCGGGGCCGACGATGTTCAACAGATTGCCGACGCTGCCGTCGCGGATCGAGTCGGTCGAATCACCGACGATGATCGGGCCGGTGACCGCATAGCCTGAGGCGGTCATCGTCATTTGCCCGAGCTTCTCGGACAGCGTCATGTCGCGTATCAGTTGTTCGATGCGGCTCATCGGCTGGATCCTGTCGTCGGACGGCGGTTCTTGGTGATGATAGGACGAGCCATCATCGTTTGCTCTAGCACGCGTCAGCAGTGAACGGCGGGTGGTGAACCAACGCTGACCCGTCCACCCGGTGGGTCTGCAGCGCGGCCCGCCTTGCCAATGACGAGGCTTGATATGCCAAGCTGTCGGCCCGTCCGTTCGACCGCGTCCGACAGGAGAAGCAATGTCTGCAGCAGATTCGGCTGATGCCGCTCCGATGTACAAAACATGGTCTGCAAAGGAACTCGCCGGGCTGTCCGATGAGGCACTGATCGATGCGGTGCAGCGCCAGACATTCGAGTTCTTCTGGCACGGCGCGCATCCGGTCAGCGGTCTTGCGCCGGACCGTCGCACGACGCGCGATGCGCCGGTCGACGATCTCGTGGCAATCGGCGGTTCGGGCTTCGGCGTGATGGCCATCATCGTCGCCGTAGAGCGCGGCTGGGTCACGCGCGACGCCGGCGTGGCGCGCATCAACCGCATGCTCGACGTGCTATGCCGCGCCACCTGCTATCACGGCGCGTTCCCGCATTTCATGAACGGCCTGACCGGCGCGACGATTCCGTTCAGCCGTAAGGATGATGGCGGCGACCTGGTCGAGACGGCGTTGCTCTTCCAAGGCTTGCTTTGTGCGCGGCAGTACTTTGACGCGGATACGACGGCCGAGGCGTCGATACGCGGCCGGGTTACCGGCTTGTGGGCTGAGATGGAATGGGATTGGTATACGCGCGACGGCCGCAAGCTGCTGTACTGGCATTGGAGCCCGTGGAACGGCTGGGCGATGGACCATGAGATTCATGGCTGGAACGAATGCTTGATCGCCTATGTGCTGGCGGCGTCCGCGCCTCGCTATCCGGTCGATCCGCTGGTCTATCACCGCGGGTACGCCAATGGCCGCGACTTCATCAACGGCAAGCGCTATTACGACGTCGAACTGCCGCTGGGACAGCCATACGGCGGCCCGTTGTTCTTTGCGCACTATTCGTTCTGCGGCATTGATCCGCGTGGTTTGCGCGATCGCTACGCTGATTATTGGCAGCTCAACTGCGCTCACGTACAGATCAATCGCGCCTACTGTGTCGATAACCCGAAGCAGCACAAAGGCTATGGCGCGGACTGCTGGGGACTGACGGCCAGCGATGATCCGTTCGGCTATTCGGCGCATGCGCCGGACAACGACAACGGTACGATTTCACCGACGGCAGCGCTGTCGAGCCTGCCGTATGCACCTGACGCCGTGCTGCAGACGCTACGTGGCTTTCTGAATCGTCATGGCGACCGGATCTGGGGGCGCTATGGTTTCGTCGACGCCTTCAGCGAGCAGCACGACTGGGCAGCCGATACGTTCCTGGCGATCGACCAGGGTCCCATCATCGTCATGATGGAGAACCACCGCAGCGGGCTACTGTGGAAGTTGTTCATGGGGATACCGGAGATCCAGCAAGGTCTGCGCCGCCTCGGCTTCTCCAGTCCCCACCTGACAGCCAACGCCACATGACGGTGACACATACCGCGCCCGACTTCGATCACTGGCTGACCCAGCAGGTCAGCCTGAGCGCGCAGTGGATGCAGCGCAGCATCTCGGCTGTCGACCGGGTCAAACACCGGCCCGGTTTTGGTCAGTCGATTCGCCCCGAGCGCGGCTCGATCATCGCGTCCCCGGTGTTTGCGGCGTATGACCCGGACCCGGACTACGCCTTCCATTGGTTTCGCGACTCCGCCGTCGTCATCGATGCGATGCGCTTGTTGTTCGAACAAGGCGTGATCGACCAGCAGCAAGCAGAGAGCTTGATCGCCGACGCTGTCGACTTCGCCGAGAAGCTGATGCAGCTCGACGGCCGAGCGCTGGCTCTGGACTCCAACTGGCGGGCACAGGTGCAGCCCGACTTCGTCCAGTACTTGCGCAGCAACGAAGAGCTCGCTGCGGTCCACGGATCGTCGGTGCTCGGCGAAACTCGGGTCAATCCCGACGGAAGCCTGGATCGAACACGATGGGCGCGCCCGCAGTACGACGGTGCGCCGTTGCGCGCGCTGGCGATGCTGCGCTGGCATCAATCGCCGATGACGACATTGCCGGCTGGATTGGCGTCGCGATTGTCAGCGCTGATCGATCACGATTTGGCCTTCACTTGCGAGCATGCCGATCTTCCATCCTTTGATATCTGGGAGGAAGAATGCGGCCTGCATTACTACACGCTGCGTGTCGCCGCCGCTGCACTTGGACAAGGCGCAGCCTGGCTACAGTCCCGTGATCCGACTCTTGCGCAGCGGTATCAGCAGCGCGCAGCGCAGTTACGCGGGAAGTTGGATGCGTTTTGGTTCGAAGATCAGCAGTTTTATCAGTCGCGCTTCGGCGAAGGTGATCGTCCGTCGCCCAAGGCGCTCGACATCGCCGTGATTCTGTCTGCGGTGCATTGCGGCGAGACGACCGGCACGCACACGGTCGACGATCCGAGAATGCAATCGACGTTGGCGCGACTCGATGCCTTGTTCGACGCACGTTACTCGATCAACCGTCTACGCGCGGACGGCGAGGGACCAGCGCTCGGCCGTTATGATGGCGACGTCTACTATTCGGGCGGCGCTTACTTCTTCTCGACGCTCGGCGCGGCCGAGTTTTGCTACAAGGCTGCGCGACATGCTGCTGACGGCCGTCCTTGGATCGAACGCGGAGACGGCTATCTACGCACGGTACGCCGCTATACGGCACCTGACGGTGCGCTGTCCGAGCAGTTCGACCAGCACGACGGTGCGCAGACGTCGGCGCGACATCTGGCTTGGAGCTACGCCGGGCTGATCAGCAGCGCGGATGCACGGCGCCGCGCACTGCTGCCGGTCGGATGACGTCGAGCACCCGCTCAGGATCGGCTGCCAGCGCCGTCATTGACGCGGAGCTGGCGGCAGCGCGCGAAGCCGGCTTTGGGCGACAGATCGGCTCGCTACTGGCGGCGTTGCGCGGTTCGCCTGTCGGCAAGGTGCTGATGCTGCTGGCGGCCGCGATCGTCGCCGTGGTGCTCGCGACCGGCTACGGGCAAGTGAGATTGAACATCTGGAACAAGAATTTCTTCGATGCATTGTCGCGTCGAGACTTCTCCGACTTCCGATTGCAGCTCGGCGTGTTTGTCGTGATCGCCGGTGGATTGCTGATCTTGAACGTTGCCCAGAAGTGGCTGGTCGAAACGCTGAAGCTACGTTTGCGCGAGGGTCTGGTGCGTGACCTCGTCGGCCATTGGATGCTGCCGCGGCGTGCTTTCTGGCTGGCCCACGCCGGCGCGATGGGCGTCAATCCTGATCAGCGCATGTCCGACGACGCGCATAACCTGTGCAATCTGTCGGCGGATTTGGCGGTGGGCTTGCTGCAGGCCTCGATTCTGTTCTTGAGCTTTGCCGGCATTCTGTGGGTGCTGTCCAACGACTTCAGCTTCCGTATCGGTGACGCCGATTACGGCGTGCCAGGATTCATGCTGTGGGCGGCGATGCTGTACGCCGGTGCCGGCTCGCTGCTGAGTTACTGGGTCGGACGCAGCTTGATCGGTCGCAACTCGGAGCGCTACGCGCGCGAGGCCGATCTGCGCTTTGCGTTGGTCCGTATCAATGAGCATCTCGACGGCATCTCGCTGGCGGCCGGCGAAGCCGACGAGAAACGCCGACTCGATGCGCATCTGGACGACGTGCTCGGCGCGATGCAGCGGCTGGTGCGCGGTCTGACGAATCTGACCTGGGTTACCGCGAGCTTCGGCTGGTTCACGACCGTCGCACCGATTCTAGTGGCTGCTCCGCTGTTCTTCTCCGGCAAGATCTCATTCGGCGGCTTGATCGCTGCAGCGGCGGCGTTCACGCAAGCGCAGTCGTCTCTGCGTTGGTTCGTCGACAACTTCAGCATCATTGCCGACTGGCGCGCGACGCTGTTGCGCGTCGCCAACTTCCGCCAGGCACTCGTCGCCAATCATCAGCAAGTCGATTTCGCGAGCCGGATCGAATACGTGCAAGGCGAGGCCGGCGTGCTGCGCATCGACGATCTTCAACTCGAATCGCCGGCCGGGCGAGACCGGCTTTTGGAGTCGGCCATCGAACTGCGACGTGGCGATCGCGTGCTGATCGCGGCCGAGCCGGGGACCGGCAAGACGCTGCTGTTTCGTGGTCTTGCCGGACTATGGCCCTGGGGTAGCGGGCGCATCGCCAATCCAGCGGGCGAGGCGATGGCCTACATGCCGCGCGGCACGCCGTATCTACCCAGCGGAAGCTTGCGCGAAGTCTTGGCGTATCCCGCGACGACGACCGTCTATGACGATGTGCAATACACCGGGGTGCTGCAACGCTTGGGTTTGGAGCGGCTCTTGCCGCAGCTGGATGAGACACGGCGCTGGGATCGCGAGCTCAGTCAGGATGAGCAGCAAAGCCTCGCATTCGCGCGCGTTCTGCTTCAGGCGCCGCCTTGGCTGATCGTCGACGATGCGCTGGGCTCGCTCGACGAGGACGTGTTGGCCCGCGTGCTCGACATTCTGCGCCACGAACTGGCGCAGACCGGCGTCGTGCATATCGGCGCTTCTGTGCAGGGAAGCGAGGCTTTCTTTACTCGCACGCTGCACTTGGTCAAAGCTCGCGGAGCCCCAGCGTGACGCGACGTACATCACCGGCGACGCGGCGTGGCTGGATGGCACGTCTGTCGTGCTGCCTGCTGTTGTGGCTGTGGGCGCCGATGGTGCTGGCGCAGACCTTCGAGTTCGCGCCGCCGCCGACCGTCGAAGACGCCGCCACGCCCGCTGCCATGCGAGATCTGGCGGTGCGCTTGCTGCCGGTCTATCAAGATCCCGACATCCAGCGCTATCTGGCGACGTTGTCGATGCTGCAGCTGGTGGCCGGTAACGATCAGGCGGCCGCCGACACGCGCCAGTCGCTGCAACAACGGCGCCGGCACATCGATGCCGGCCATGATCCTGGCACCGGACGCCGGGTCGATCTCTACGCCAGCGCCCGATCAATCGCCGTTCGTGAACAGCGGCCTTACGCCGATGCGCTGGCGCAAGCGTTTCGCGACACCGCAGCGGCGCTCAGCGATCAGCAGGCCTATCAGTTCGGCGTGTCCCTGCGGGCCTCCGCAGCACCGCTTCGCGACCCCGTACAGCGCGCGTTCGAACACGCTCGCAGCCAGCGCAATTCGCTGACCCAAGCCGAGGCGCTCGAGTTGATCCGCGCATATCTCGCCTACGAGGCTCAGCGCAGTTTCACGGTCCACGTCGCGCCGCTGATTGCCGAGGACGATGCCAAGCGCTACCGCGTCGACGCGGCATTGACGATACCGGTCGGGGGCAAGCGGACACTGCAGGCGTATTTGTTGCGCCCGCGCGATGCCGGCGCCGAACGCCGTGTCGCGACCTTGCTGGAATTCACGGTGGGACCGGGCGCGATTGAAGCCGCGCGCGCTAGTGCGGCGCACGGTTACGCAGGCCTGATGGTCACTGCACGCGACAGCGCCGTGTCGACCGCAGGTAAGTCGCTGCGGCCCATGCCGTTTCAGACCGAAGACGACGATGCGCGTGCCGTCATGCGCTGGGTCGCGCGTCAAACCTGGAGCGATGGCCGTGTCGGCATCACGGGCAGTGGGTACGGCGCTGTCTCGGCATGGATGACGGCGCGCAAGCCGCCGCCGCAGTTGGCGGCCATCGCGATCAGCGATCCGATGGTGCCGGGCGTCAACTTTCCAATGGAGGGTCGAGTCATGAACAGCAGCGCGCTGCGCTGGCTGAGCGACTTTGCCCGAGGCGGTCCCGACCCGGCGGCCGACACCGCATGGGCGGCGGTCGACCGAGCGTGGTTTCGTAGCGGCAAGCCGTACACCGCGCTGGAGCGTCAAGCGCGGGTCGACAGCGCCGCGTGGCGAACCTGGCTGACCCATCCGAGCTTTGATCGCTATTGGCAAAACCGCTTGCCTACGGCCCGGCAATTCGCGCAACTGGCGGTTCCGGTACTCAACATCAGCGGCTATTACGCCGATGCGGGCATCGGTGCCGGCTGGCTGTTCGAACAACATCGACGGCAGCGACCGCAGGCCGAGCACCGCTGGCTGATCGGGCCCTACACCGATGCTGCACAGCCGGAGCCGGTGCTGCGCGGGCTTGCGATCGATGCGGCGGCGCTGATCGATACCCGTGAGCTGCGCTTGCAGTGGTTCGATCACGTGCTGGGCAAGGCGCCGCTGCCAACGATGCTGCGCGACGCCGTCAACGTGCAGCTGGCCGGTGCCAATCAGTGGCGCCACGCGAATAGCGTCGATGCACTGTCGTCATCACGGATGCGGCTTCACCTGGTTCCCCCCGAGCCGGGTCGCGAACGCGGAGCGCTGCGGGGAGCGGCGCCGGCCGTTGAACGCAGCCACGAACAACGCATCGCCTTGGCCGACCGCCGCGACGCCCCGCTGCCGCCACCCCCGGCGCTGCTGACGCGTCAGATCGATGCGGCGTCAGCGCTGGTCTATGTCAGTGATCCGCTCGCGCAGCCGACGGATGTCGCCGGTCGCATTGCCGGCATGCTGGACTTCACGATCAACCGCATGGACGTCGATCTGAGTTTGGCTTTGTACGAACTCAGCGCCAGCGGCGACTATTTGCTGATCAACGACCCCTACGAATGGCGCGCCAGCTACGCGGCTGATCCGCGACATCGACGCTTGCTTCAAGCGGGCGTACGGCAGCAGCTGCCGTTTCGCAGCGAAGCGCTCAGCGTGCGGCGCATCGCCGTAGGCAGCCGTCTGGTGCTGGTCGTCGGCGTCATTCGGCGCGCCGACCGCCCGACCAATTACGGTAGCGCGCGCGACGTCAAAGAAGTCGCAGCGTCCGATATGCGCTCGCCGATGAAGATTCGCTGGTACAGCAGTAGCTATGTCGATCTGCCGCTGATCCGCTGAGCTACTGCAGCCTCGAATTGCCGACGCCGGTCGTAAGTGCGGCGCGGATCAACCGGCGTCGACGCGCCAGCGGTAGCGGTCCATCGGCGCGTACTCGCTGGTCAGCGTGCCATCGGCGCGCAGCAATCGGAGCACCACATCGCCAAGGCCGGATCGCAGCTTGTTGGTGGCTTCGGTGAACGTATCGCGGTTGACGATCTCGACGACGGCACGGCGTGGCGCCCGCTTGAGCCGGCTGATCGCCTCTTCGTCTTCGATCATCACGGTTCCCACCGCCGGCAATGGCGCGGAGTTGGCGAACACCGGGGAGCTGGGAATGCCGGCGCGTGCCAGGCGATCTTTCTCGTCTTCGAGTGCCCGCTCGGTGGCTGCGATAGCCTCGCGCAGCTGTGCCTGTGCGGCGCCGTAACGCTGCTCGACCTCGGCCGCAATCCGTTCGCGGGCCACGCGCAGTGATTCGCGGCTGAACTCCTCGGCCTCGAAGCGCAAAGCCAGCAGTGCATCGTTGGCTTGATTGTAGGCACGCTTGAGCTCGCCGAGCTGGCCGGGAGGCGGCAGCAACTGCAGGGAATCGGGTGCGGTCGTACTCATGCGGGTCCTGGTGGCGACGCGGCCGGGTTGGGTCCGCGTTGCCACACAAGATAGCCCAATGCGGCCGCCGCGACGCAGCGGCCGCCGTAAAAAAAGCCCCGCAGTAGCGGGGCTGTCAATGCCTGTACGGGTCGAGGGGACAGGCGCGTCTTGGGGAGACGGGCTTAGCGTGCCAACGCCTTGCTTGCGCGGGCATGAATCCCCGACGTGGCGGCATCCTGAGGCAGGAAGACGCTGAACCAACTTGGCGCGCATTCAGAGCCGCGCCGGCCAGCAGGACCCGGCCATCCGACGACCCGCCTACCAGCGCTCCACCCACTGGTCGGCGCCGTGTTCGCGAAGAAGTCGGTCAAGCTCGCCCAACTCGATCGGCTTGACCAAGTGATGATCGAACCCGGCTTCCAGCGAGCGCTGCCGATCTTCGACGTGGCCCCAGCCGCTGGCAGCGATCAGCAGACAGCCGCGTCCCCAGGTTGCGCTGCGAATCTGCCGCGCGACCTCGTAGCCGTTCATGCCCGGCATCGCGATATCGAGTATCACGACGTCCGGTTGCAGCGACCGGGCCAGATCCAGTGCCTGAATCCCATCATTGGCGACCGATGCGTGATGGCCGATCAAGTCCAGCATCATCGACAAGCTGCGCGCGGCATCGACGTTGTCGTCAGCGACCAGTATCTGCAGTGCGATTGTTGGTCGCTCCCGTCGAGGTGCGGTCGCAACGGGTGCCTCGGCGTGTGCGGGATCGGCCAACGGCAACACGACAACAAACTCGCTACCGGTACCAGGCCCTTTGCTGCGGGCTTCGACGTGACCGCCGTGCATCTCGACCAAGCGCCGCACCAGAGTCAGACCGATGCCCAGGCCGCCGCCGATCTGCGTGTGCGATCGATCGACTTGGGTGAACATGTCGAAGACGCGTTCCAGCATGCCTTCGGCAATGCCGACGCCGTTGTCGCGAACGGCGATCCGTACTTGCTGCTGGTCACGCAGCACATCGGCGTGCAGTTCGATGCTGCCACCGCGCTCGGTGAACTTGGCTGCGTTGTTCATCAGGTTGGCAAAGATCTGAACGATTCGCGTTGGATCGGCCAGCAGTTCGATGGGCTCGTCTGGTAGATTGACGTGTAGATGGTGTCCCGCCTGCTCGATCAGCGGCCGACTGGTTTCGATCGCGTCTTCCAGTGCCGTTTTCAGCATCATTCGGCTGCGGCGCAGCTCGACGATGCCGCGGCTGACGCGCGAAATATCGAGCAGGTCGTCGATCAGGCGCACCATTTGTGCCAGCTGGCGCCCCATCATTTCGCGTGCAGACGCGATCACGTCTTGATGGTCCGGCGCCAGGTTCATCAGTTCGAGCGCGTTCCGGATCGGTGCCAGCGGGTTGCGCAGTTCATGCGCCAGAGTGGCCAGGAATTCATCCTTGAGGCGGTTCGAATCACTGAGCTTTTCGGCCATCGCGCGGTAGCGCGCCTCGTTGGCTCGCAACAGAGTCTCGGCGCGGACGCGCTCAAGATGCGCCCACGAACGCTCTGCAACCGCTTGCACCAGCGCGATCTCGCTTTGTGACCAATGGCGCGCATTGGATGCGTGCACGGCCATGATGCCGCGAAGACCGTCACCCTTGATCATCGGACACCAGATCAGCGCGCGTGTCAGCAGCCGCTTGAGCAGATCGCGACCGGTTGCCGTCATCGCTGGCTCGGCGTCGACATCATCGACGACGAAGCTTTCGCCGCGTTCGAGTATCGCTGCAGCCTGATGACCGAAGCTGGCCAGCGAGTACTCGCCGACGATGGTCGGGTAACCCGGCGCTGCCCATTCGTGGCGAATCGTGAAGCGGTCTTGCTCCGGTTCGATATCCGCGTAAGTGCAGCGAGCGACGCCTAGATGTTCACCGAGCAGATAAGTCGTCGACTGCAGGATCTCGCGCGGGTCCGCCGCCATGCGCGTCACCTGGCCAATCTGGTCGAGCAGCCGAAGCCGGCGACCCCGATCATGCAGCGCGGCATCGGCCGCGACCCGCTCGGTGACATCGGTGGCCAATACCAATACGCCACTGGCGTCGCGCAGTGGCCGGTAGGCGAAGTCGATGCAGCGTTCGACGCAAGTGCTATCGGCTTGCAGCTGAAGCAGACAGCGTGTTGCCGGTGCGGTCACCAAGCGACCGCTGAGACGGGCTTGCTGCACCAGTGCCAAATGATCGGCCGCGACCGCAGGCGGGAGAAGATCGCGGATCGTCGCGCCCGGTATCGCGCGGTAGCCGAATAGCTGGGCAAAGCCGGCGTTGATCAAGCTTAACCGCAGGTCGGCGCCGATCAGCGCCATCGAGGCGGGCGACTGATCGAACACGTCGCGCATCCATTCGGCATCGGCTGCGGTCGACGTCACGATGTCGACTCCGACGGGATCATCGGCTGCCGCCGTCGCCATGACCTGCATGATCTTGTGACGGCCAGACGGTGTTCAGCAGTTGCGCCAGCCGCGCGCCGGCCCGGATGATCGCTTGCTGCTGCAACGCGGCTTGATCGCGCTGGTAACGCGCGCGGTCGACGAACTGCAATTGCCATTGTCCAGGACGCTGCGGATCTGCAGTGTAGGCGAGCCCATTGAACGCGCGCCTTGCGACCTGCAGGCTCTCGGTGGCCCAAATCATCGGCCAGCGGTCGATCGGCGCTGGGCTCGGCGGCACGCGTTGCGCCTGTCGAACCAAGGTGGCGTCGGCAATATCGCCGAGACCGTCCGGAATGCGGTCCCAAGCGGCGTGCAGATTGCGTCCGGTCTGCGGATCCCGCAGCGCATTGCCGCCATGTGTGTCGGCATCCGAATGCAGCGTCTTTCCGTTGGCATCCGGGTCGAATGGCTGCGCATCGGTGTTCAGGTAGACCGAGCCGACATGCAGTGGCTGATGCAGGTCACCGACGAAGTGCGCCAGCATCAACAGCGCTTCCTTGGTGTCAGCGATCCTGAACGGTGGCGGGCAGGGCTTGCCCTGCAAGACCGCGATTGCCGCTGCAATGGCACCCACGATGTCGTCGTCACGCGTTCCCAGCCAACGCCGCTCGTAACGGCGGTGCTGGATGGCCACGTCGGTGTAGTGATACCGGCCATGGCAAGGGCCGCCGCCGGCTCCGTCGCAAGTCTGCCAATGACGACGTGCGTAGTCTTCGAGCCGGGCTTGTTCCTGAGGTGATTCGAATGCCGTGCAGGGTGCATGGTATTCGGGATGCTGCGGATCGAGGGTGTACCGGTACTGATCGCCATCCCGCTTCACATTCCGTACGCAATCGGCCCACGGTCCGGCTGTGCGCAGGTCATACCCCAGGTCGGTCAAGACGTGCTGCCGCGCGACCGGGTTCAGCTGTTGGTCAGCGATCGCGCCGATGAGCCGGTGAGCGGCCGCATCGAACGCATGAGCGCGTAGGCTCAATGTCAGCAGCACTGCCGTCAGTCCTACGATGAGCCGCGGTTGCATCGGTTCATTCCTCGCTGTCCGTCGTCCATGCTATTGCAAACCCGGTCGCCGCTCATCGTAACGCTTGTTGATGCCGACGCCGGGTTTGAGGTGTCCCGCGCTTGACCGACATCAAGGCGGCCGGCGGCGTGGGCCTCCAACATGTGGGCTCGCTCTCGTGGGATGAAAGGCATGTCGAAGCGCATTGCGGTGATTGCCGTTCAGGTCGACACACCGGCGGCCGAGGTTGCGGCGCTGTTGACCGACACCTACCGCCTCGCCGCCGAGCGCGCCGGTCACGATGTCCGTCAGATCATCGTCGACGAGTTGGAGATCCCGTCGCTGCGCACACTGGCCGACTGGGACAGCGAGCCGCTGCCGGATACGGTACGTGCGGCTCAGGATGTCATTCTGTGGGCCGATCATTTGCTATTGGTCCATCCGCTGCACCATGGCGCGATGCCGACATCGCTACACGATTTCGTCGAGCAGGTATTCCGTCCAGCATTTGCACTGGATATGTCACGGCGCGCCAAGCTCGACCGACCCGCGCGCAGTGCGCGGCTCGTGGTGACGACCGATATGCCGACCTTGATTTATCGCACGCTGATGTGGGCTCAAGGGCTACGTGGTTGGCTGCAGCCGCTGCTGAAACTGGTGGGCATCACGCCGGTGCGCACGACGCTGATTGATGGCAGCAGCGGCGTTGACTCGTCGCCTGTGCAGCGCAAATGGCTGCCGTTGATGAGTCTCTACGGAGCGCAAGGCAACTAGCGCGCGGCGCTGAGCCCGCTGCTGCGCCCATCGAGGCGCTTGACCGCCAACACATCGCAGGGCGCCCGATGCATCAGTGCCCTGACGGTACTGCCGAGCTGTGCCGGTTGGCTCGCATCACCGCCTCCGTCGACACCGATTACCAGCACATCGGCGGCCAAATCGGCCGCCAGCTCGCTAAGGCCGGATACGGCCGGGCCGGCGCGGAAATGCACTTGAGCGGCGGGTAGACGGAACTGCTGCGCCAGTACCTCAAGTGCTTCGCGATCGTTGCGCATCAACGCAGCGAACAAGCTGCCGCCAAAATCATCGGCGATACCGCTGGGAACCAAAAAGCCATAGAACAAATGCAGTACGGCGTCGCAGGCGTCCGCCAGCTCGCAAGCTTGCCGGACCACTTGCTGATTCAACTGCTGGTCGCCCGACACCGAAACGTCGACGGCGGCGATCACGACTTTTGGAACCGGACGTTGTGCTGGCCCAACCAGCAGTACCGGCCGCTGCGAGCGATGCAGTAACTGCCAGTCCAATGGCGACAGCGTCAAAGGCAGCAGCGGCGTATCGCGCTCGACGTCTCGGATCACCAAGTCGTGTTCACTGTCGGCAATCAGCGCCAGCGCCATGTCGGTTGGGCTGTCGGCCCAGATGACCTGGGTACTGACACCGATCCGATGCGCACGCAACACATTGGCCTGCTCGTCGAGCCATTGGCGACGTTGTTGCAGGAAGGCTTCGACGTCGACGGTGGCGTCGCGGTCAATCAGCGCTATGTGCAGGCTCGCGCCCGTCGTCAATGCCAGCCAGCTGGCGCGATGGAACGCAGATGTTTGCTGCAACGCCGGCGAGGCCAGCAGCAGAATGCGGCGGTACAACCCCATGCGACAAACCCCTTGAGCGCGTCGGACTTCGCCAGTACAGCCTGACGCAAGAATCGTCCCCCTTCGACGACACGCTTCAAAGTACCGCGATGAGGCGATGCCGAGTGTGCTTCATTTGTAGTAGATCATCGCTACGGAGCCGTCATCGTCGCCGACAGCGGGCGTCGTCAGTGTCAGATGTCGCGGCGTTCACCCACTGGCATCGGTCGTCAGCGTAAGCTGCACCATGTCGATGCCAGTTCGCCTAGCACCGGCATTCCGGAGGCGATCCACAGGCCGCTGAGCATCAGCATGGTCGCGCCGGTATGGCGACGCTGTGCCACGGACCAGCGTCGCGCTAGACGCGGGCCGATCCCTGACATCGCCAGCAGCAGCGGTGATGTGCCGATGCCGAATGCCAAAGTCAGCATGCCGCCCTGGATCGCGTCACCGGCCAGCGTCGCAAGGCCGAGTACTGCCCACAGTAACGGGCAAGGGAGCAGTCCCCAAAGCAGGCCTCGCATCCAAGCCGGCACCGATTCTGCCCGCAATGACCACGGCGGTTTGCAGCAAGCCGGACGCGGGCGCGCTGCACGCCATTGAAGCGCCCCGAAGATCAGCAACGCCACAGCAGCGGCCAGACGCACCTGATCAGGATGAGCGTAGCGCTGCATCTGCAGCATCAAGCTCCCACCGATCCCGCCAGCCAACGCGCCGAGCAGCAGATAGCTGAGCAGACGACCGCCATGAAGCTGCCATTGAGCGGATCGCTGAGTGCCGGCCAGCTGGGTCAACGGCGCACACATCAGCGCGCAATGAGGGCTGGCGCTGATGCCCATGACCAGCATCGCGGGTACGCCGAGTACGATGCCGGCCGCTGGCAGCCAGCTGCTCAAGATTCTTCGTCGGGCAGTTGCCCGCTTAACTCGTCGAGTCGCTCGAACTGCCGTCCGTTGACGGCGACGACGAAGAATCCAGCGGCGATCGCTGCAAACAGTGCGCCCAGCGGCACCAGGACGTACAAGCTGCTCATGCGCAGGCCAGGTCGGGCGACGTCGTCGCCGTTACGCGGTGCGATGGAACCGAGAGCCGTAGTGCATTGGCGACGACGACGACCGAGCTGATGCCCATGCCGAGGGCGGCAAGCCACGGCGTCACGCTACCGGCCAATGCCAGGGGAATCGCCGCTACGTTGTATAACGCCGCCCATGCGAGATTTTGTCGAATGATGCGCCGGGTGCGCTGCGCAATTCGGTAAGCCTCCGGCAGCGCCGACAAACTGGCCGTGGTCAGCAGCAGCGCAGCGTGCGTCTGAGCCAGCGCGCTACCGCTGACCAGCGATGTCGATACATCGGCGGCGGCGAGCGTCGGCGCGTCGTTGATGCCGTCGCCGATCATCCATACACGCGATCCGGCCGTCTGCAAGCGGCGTAGCAGCGCCAGCTTGTCGCCTGGCTTCAGTGCGGCGCGGTAGTCGGTGATGCCGAGCGTTTCGGCAACCGTGGCAACTGCACTGGCGCTGTCACCACTCAGAATGACCGGACGCAGGCCTTCGGCGCGAAGCGCCTCGATACCAGCACGAGCGCCAGGACGCAGCTGATGTGACAGGCCGAAGCGAGCGATGCAGCGGCCATCGCGGATCAGGTCTAGCCAAGTCAAGCCACCCGCCTGGTGATCGCGGGGCTCGCTGCTGATCAACTGCATCGACGCATTGTTGATCCAGCCTCGTACGCCGCGTGCCGCCAGCGTTTCAACGCGGTCGGCTTTGATCATCGGCTGCCGATCCCGAAAAGCGGTTGCCACTGGGTGTTGTATGTCGCGTTCCAGCGCAGCGGCCATGTCGAGGCAGTCGTCGGCGCTGTAGCCGTCGGCCGGCTGTACCGAAACGCAGCGCATTTGACCGGTTGTCAGCGTTCCCGTCTTGTCAAAGCAGACGGTGTCGACGCGCGGCAGCTGCAGCAGAGCGTCGGCGCGAGTCAGCAGGACGCCACTGGAGGCGAGTGACGAGCCGGCTGCGGCGAGCGCTGCGGGTGTTGCCAGTGACAGCGCACAGGGACAAGTCACCACCAGCACGGCCAGCATCACTTCAAACGCGACATCGGGACCGGTCGGCCACCACAGGATGGCACCCGCTATTGCAGAGGCCAGCACCGTTACCGTGATCCACCGTGCGATCCGATCGGCACGCTGTTGCACCTGCGGTCGATACTGCTGCGCGTGGTGAATCAGTCGCTGGATATGGGACAGCTGCGTTGCGGTGCACACGGCAGTGACCTGTACGCGCAGCGCCGAGCTTCCAGCATTGATCGAGCCGGCCATGACCATCTCGCCAGCGCATCGTACCGCGGGATCGGCTTCGCCCGTCAGCAGCGACTCGTCGACCTCGGCGCAGTGGCTGAGCAAGCGGCCGTCGGCCGGAACGGCAACGGCGGGCGGGACCACGACGATATCGCCGTGGCACAACTGTTTGCTGTCGATTTGCTCGACGCTGCCATCACCACGCTCACGACTTGCCGTCAACGGCTGTGCGCCTGCCAGTTCGCGTAGTCGCTGCTGTGCCAGTGCCCGGCCACGGCCTTCGAACCAGCGCGCCAGCAGCAGCAGGAAAACGAACATCGTCACCGAGTCGTAGTAGACATGGCCGCGCTGCAGCAGCAGATTGACTCCGCTGGCCACGTAGGCCAGCAGCAGCGCCAGGCTAATCGGCACGTCCATGCCGAACCGTCGCGCTCTGACGTCGGCGAGTGCTTGTCGCAATATCGGCCAGCCGCTGTAAACCAATACCGGCGTGCTCATGGCCCATTGGGCGTAGCGCATCGTCAGTTCCATCGCCGGTTCGATCGTGCCGGATTCGGTGTAGCGCGTGGCCGCCAGCATCATCACCTGCATGCCGAGTACGCCGGCGATGCCCACGCGTATCAGCAGCTGGCGACGCTCACGCTGCGCGATACGAATATCGGGCCGGTCATCGATGGGTTCCGGCCGAAACCCGCAATCGGCAATCGCCTGCATCAGCTCGGACGGCCGTGCCGCGGCTTCGTCCCAGCCCAACTCGACACTGCCCGTGCCCAGATTGACTTGAACGCGCCGGCATCGGCTGGCCAACGCCTGCTCAATGCGTCCGACGCAACTGCTGCAGTGCATCCCGTGCACTCGCAGCAGCATCTCGCGACCGCCCGAGCCGCCGATATGACTGACCTGATCGATCAGCGGCGCGGCGTCATAGGCCGACCAGTCGAGTTTGTCACCCATGGCAAGTCGCTCAATGACCGGCCTGGACGACATGACCGAAGCGATCGACGCGCACGCTCTCGTGCGCCGGGGAATTCAAGGCCAGCAGCAATGTGATCGCGCAGGCAACCACCGCGACGAACGGCAGTCCGACAACCAGCACCAACTCCAGCGACCAGATCCTGCCTGACTTGGAAGGCGTGACGCCTGTGACTTCGGCTTTGGGTTTCATTGCGAGGCTCCGATGAAGCTCGCATCGTGCGTCTGGCGCAGCTCCGGCGCATTGACGCCGCTCAATACGAATCGGATCTTCTGTACGCCGCGTGCCTGCTGCGCCGGCAGCAGCGCGCCGACGACCAGACTCTCGGTGCTCGATGCCGCAACGCGCACTTGTGTCTCGGACAGTTCCAGCAGCTGACCGTCGGCGCGCAGCGCCTCGATATGCAGGTCGACCGCGTCGTCGCTCTTGTTCGCAATTTTCAGCGTGTACAGATTGGCGATGCGGCCGTCGGCCAATTCGCGATACAGCTGCCGACGGTCTCGCAACACGTCCAAGCCCAAAGGCGATCGTGTCAGCAACAAGCTCGAGAAGCCGGCCAGCACCAGCGCCCAGACCAAGGCGTAGCCCATCAAGCGAGGCCGCAGCACGCGGGCGGTCCCGGTCTGCGTATGGCGCTCGCTGGTGTAACGCACCAGGCCGCGTGGCTTGCCGACGCGATCCATCACGCTGTCGCAGGCATCGACGCAGGCAGCGCAGGCGATGCATTCGTACTGCAAGCCTTTGCGGATATCGATGCCGGTGGGGCATACCTGCACGCAGAGCGTGCAGTCGATGCAATCACCGGCGGGCCGATCGGTGAGCCGGGCACCCGTCTTGCGCGGTTCGCCGCGTCGTTCATCGTAGGCGACGATCAGCGTGTCGCGGTCGAACATCGCCGATTGGAAGCGGGCATAAGGGCACATGTACTTGCAGACCTGCTCGCGCATGAAGCCGGCGTTGCCCCAGGTGGCGAAGCCGTAGAACAGCGCCCAGAACAGCGGCCAGCCGGCGAGGCTGCCTTGCACCACTTGATGCAGTAGTTCGCGAGCCGGAATGAAGTAGGCCACGAACGTCAGGCCCGTCAGCAGAGCGAACCCGGCCCACATGGCGTGCTTGGCGCTCTTGCGCGCGATTTTCTTTGCGGTCCAGCGGCCCTGATCCAACTTTTGACGTTGGTGGCGCTCGCCTTCAGCGAGACGCTCCATCCACATGAAAGCCTCGGTCCACACGGTCTGCGGGCAGGCATAGCCGCACCAGAGTCGTCCGGCCAGCGTCGTGAACAAGAACAGCGTCATCGCGGCGACGACCAGCAGCACCGCGAGCAAGAATAGATCCTGCGGAAACAACGTGACCGACAGTAAGTGGAAGCGACGCGACGGCAGGTCGAGCAGAACCGCCGGGCGCCCGTCCCATTGCAGCCAAGGCAGCAAGTAGTAAATGGCCAGCAGCGCTACTGCTGCGTAGCGGCGCAAGCTGGCATAGCGACCCGACGCGGCACGCGCATAGATCTTGGCCTCGGACGCGTACAGCGCCCCCTCGATCGGTGGCGGGTTCTTCATGGTCGGGCGTCCTGATCGCAACGATCCGGCGGTGCCGCCAAGCTCAGCGCGCAGACCACCGGCACCAAGCAGCACAGCCAGCACAGCAAGAACCAGCGACCCAGCAAGGCCCAGCTGAATCCTTCACTGTTGAGCCGTGGTGCCAGCACCAGGAGCAGCATCGTGACGATCACCGCGCCGATGAAGCTGCTCCAGCCCGCGATGGCCAGCATCCAGCGCGATGATGCCGCTGGCCGACGGCTCACGGCTGGCCTGCGGACGCGACAGCCGGGGCATTCAGGCTGAGCACGTAGCTGGTCAGCAAGCGGCGCTGCGTGTCGCTCAGCGTCGCTTCGAAGCTCGGCATCTGGCCCTTGCGTCCGTACAGGATCGTCTCGCGGATTGCCGCGTCATTGCCGCCATACAGCCAGATATCGTCGTTCAAGCGCGGGGCCCCGAGCAGCGGGTTGCCGTTGCCATCGGCGCCGTGACAGGCGGCGCACGTGCCCGCGAACTTGCGGGCACCGACCTGATATTCGGTGCCGTCGGTCCGCTTGGTATGCCAGTCGCGCACATAAGCCACCAGCGACTTGAGCTGTTCTTCGTCGAGCGTGCCGAAGAACGTCGGCATCTGCCCGCCACGACCTTGCGTGATCGATGCGTAAATCCGCTCGGCGTCGCCGCCGTACAGCCAATCGCCATCCGCAAGGTTCGGAAAGCCCTTGGCACCGCGTGCATCGACGCCGTGGCAGCCGGCGCAGTTGGATTGGAACAGCTTGCCGCCGAGTTCGACGGCAGCCGCGTCGTGACGCAGATCGGCAATCTCGCGTTGGTCATACGGCTGGTACAGCGCCTGGCGCTGCGCTTGCGTCACAGCGGCGCGCTGATCGTGCTGTGCGGCCGATGACCAGCCGAGGCGGCCGGGGAGATTGCCAAGGCCTGGATACAGCGCCAAGTAGATGGCGCCAAAGATGATCGTGATGACGAACAGATTGAGCCACCACCGCGGCAGCGGATTGTTGTACTCGCGCAGGTCATCATCCCAGACGTGACCGGTATCGGCCGACTCGCCGGGTGTGCGCTTTGCGGTCCAGATCAGCAGCCACAGACAACCGATGATGTTGGCCACCACCAGGACGATAACGACGATGCTCCAGAACGGCGTCATGACGGCAGCTCCAGTGGGGTTGGGGATTCGTCCTGGATCGGCAGCTTCGCAGCGTCATCGAAGCTCGACCGACGGGACGGGGAATAGGCGTAGTAGCAAATGCCCAGGAAGCTAGCGAAGGCGAGGATCGTCACCAGTGCTTGCACGAGCCCGTGATGCAGGAAGTGCACGTTCATGGCGCCATCCGGCTGGGGAGGGCGCTGGCGCTGGTCGCGGCCAACGGCTCGCGTGGCGATGCCTTGAGGCTTTGCAGGTACGCGATCAGCGCGTCGAGCTTGCTCTTGCCGTCGACTTGCGTGGCCGCTGCCGCGATCGTCGCGTCGTCGTAGGGCACGCCGACGCGACGTAGCGCCGTCATCATCGCCGCGACCTCGGTGCCATCGAGACGATCGTCGGCCAGCCAGGGATAGCCGGGCATGTTCGATTCAGGCACGACGTCGCGCGGATTGAGCAAGTGCACGCGCTGCCAGTCGTTGCTGTAGCGGCCGCCGACACGTGATAGATCCGGGCCGGTACGCTTCGATCCCCATTGGAACGGATGGTCGTAGACCGACTCACCGGCCAGGGCATATGGACCGTAGCGCAAGGTTTCATCATCCAACGAGCGCACTTGCTGCGAATGGCAGCCGTAGCAGCCTTCGCGCACATAGACGTTACGGCCGGCAACTTCCAGCGCCGACAGCGGACGCACGCCGGGTGCGGGCTGCTCCATGTGGCTGCCGACCAGCAGCGGCACGATCTCGACAAAGCCCCCGACCGAGATGACCGCCGCGATCAGGACCGCCATCAAGCCGATGTTGCGCTCGAGTTTTTCGTGTCCGCGACTCATTTGAGGGCTCCTGCCAGTTGTGTGTTCGGCACGTTGGCGTTGGGGATGGTGATCGCAGCGCCTTGTACGGTCTTCCAGACGTTCCAGGCCATGACCACCATGCCGGCTAGATAAAGAGCGCCGCCAGCAAGACGAACCGCGTAGAAAGGATGCGTAGCGACCAGCGACTCGATGAAGCTGTAGGTCAAGGTGCCGTCGGCGTTGGTGGCGCGCCACATCAGTCCTTGCATGACGCCGGCGATCCACATCGCGACGATGTAGAGCACGATGCCGATCGTGGCCAGCCAGAAGTGCAGATTGATCGCGGGGATGCTGTGCATCGCGGGC
The DNA here is from genome assembly GCF_900129825.1 of Hydrocarboniphaga daqingensis. GTDB lineage: Bacteria > Pseudomonadota > Gammaproteobacteria > Nevskiales > Nevskiaceae > Hydrocarboniphaga > Hydrocarboniphaga daqingensis. The sequence continues at coordinate 22,069 of NZ_FQWZ01000005.1, forward strand.
TTGCCGTACAGCTTGGGTATCAGCGCATACAGCGAGCCCATCGTGATCAACCCGACCCAGCCCAGCGCCCCGCTGTGAACGTGTCCGATGGTCCAGTCGGTGTAGTGCGACAGCGAGTTGACGGTCTTGATCGACATCATCGGACCCTCGAACGTGCTCATGCCGTAGAACGACAGCGACACGATCAGGAACTTCAGAATCGGATCTTCACGCAGCTTGTGCCAGGCGCCGGACAGCGTCATCACGCCATTGATCATGCCGCCCCAGCTCGGTGCCAGCAGGATCAGTGAGAACACCATGCCCAAGCTCTGCACCCAGTCGGGCAACGAGGTGTATTGCAGGTGATGCGGGCCGGCCCACATGTAGGTCGAGATCAGCGCCCAGAAGTGGACGATCGACAGCCGGTAGCTGTAGATCGGCTTACCGACCTGCTTGGGGATGAAGTAGTACATCATCCCGAGAAATCCAGCGGTCAGGAAGAAGCCAACCGCGTTGTGCCCGTACCACCATTGCACCATCGCATCGACGGTGCCGCCGTAGACCGAGTACGACTGCGTCATCGAAAACGGCATCGACAGGTTGTTGACGATATGCAGCACGGCGATCGTCAGGATGAACGCGCCAAAAAACCAGTTCGCCACGTAGATGTGATCGACCTGGCGCTTGATGATCGTGCCGAAGTACACCACCGCGTAGCTGACCCAGACCACGGCGATCAGCAGATCGATCGGCCATTCGAGCTCGGCGTATTCCTTGCCCTGGGTGATGCCCAGCGGCAGCGTGATGGCGGCGGCGACGATCACCGCCTGCCAGCCCCAGAATGTGAACATCGCCAGCCGCGGCAGAAACAGGCTGGTGCGACAGGTTCGCTGCACGATGTAGTAGCTGGTGGCGAACAAGCCCGACCCGCCGAACGCGAAGATCACGGCGTTGGTGTGCAGCGGACGCAGCCGCGAGTACGTCAGCCACGGCGTGTCGAAGTTCAGCACCGGCCACAACAGCTGGGCGGCGATCAGCACGCCGACGAGCATGCCGACCACCCCCCAGAGCACAGTGGTCAGCGCGAAGCGGCGGACGACTTCATCGTCGTAGCGGGGAACAGGTGGAGCGTGGGCAGCGGACATGGCGGCTTGCAAAGTCGGATGAGGTGGCCGGCAGTGTCTGAGCCGGTGGCAACGTCGGCATTGACGTGAGTCAAAGCCGCGACTGGTCCTGCCGCTTACCGTGTGGTCACACCCTGGGGACACCACCATGCCGAAGCCGACCGCGTTGCCCGCCGATTTGTTTGCACGAGAAATGCGCGGTCCTCGCTACACCTCGTATCCGACGGCGCTGTCCTTCACCGACGCGTTCGGTGTACCCGACTATGTCGGTGCGGTTCGCGAATTGGCCTGCGGCACATCGCCGTTGTCCTTGTACGTCCACGTGCCGTTCTGTGCGTCCAACTGCTTCTACTGCGGCTGTCATCGCATCGTGACGCGCAGCCGCGATCGCATCGATCGCTACTTCGACGCCCTGCTGGCCGAGCTGAGGCTGCAAAGTGCGCTGATCGGACGTGGCCCCGAGATCGTCCAGATCCACTTCGGAGGCGGTACGCCCAATAGCTTCAACGTCGGTCAGTTCGCACGTCTGCTGGCGACGGTGCAGCGTCGGTTTCGCGTCGCCGAGGCCGGCCGGCTTGAACTGTCGATGGAGGTCGATCCTCGAATCTGCGAGCCGAGCGATCTGTTCGGTTGGCGCGCACTGGGATTCAACCGATTGTCGTTCGGTATTCAAGACACGAACGAGGACGTGCAGCGCGCCATCAATCGTGTGCAGAACGGCGATCACATCGCGATGCTGACCGCCACCGCGCGGCGCGCCGGCTTCGCCAGCCTCAACTACGATCTGGTGTACGGGCTGCCGCTGCAGACGCCGGCAAGACTGGCCGGAACGCTGGATTTCGTGCTTGATCAAAAACCGGAGCGCGTCGCCGCCTATCACTACGCTCACCTGCCACATCGATTCCCGGCGCAGGGCGCGATCAGCGAAGCCGACTTGCCCGATGCCGAGCAGCGTCAGGTGCTGCGCCAGATGATCCATGGCCGGCTGACGCTGGCCGGCTACCAAGCCATTGGTCTGGATCATTACGCGCTGCCGACCGACCCGCTGGCCGAAGCGCATCGCGACGGCACCATGCGACGCAATTTTCAGGGGTACTCGACGATGCAGGGCTGCGACTTGATCGGCATTGGTGCGTCGAGCATCTCGCAGGTCAACGGCTGCTTTTCGCAGAACCTGGTCAATGTCGAGTCATACCTGGAGGCGATCGAGCAGGGCCGGCTCGCGTGCGCGCGTGGCTACCGTCAGACCGCCGACGACCGGCTGCGCGCCGACATCATCGAGTCGATCATGTGCCGAGGCGAGGTCGATTTCGAGCGCCTCGGTCGTCAGCACGGCGAGGCTCTGGCCGACCGACTCGCGCCGGAACTGATCAAGCTCAAAGCACTCGATGCGGCCGGGCAATGGCTTGAGTCGGGTCGCTGGGGGCTGAAGGTCAAGGAGTCCGGACGCTCGCTGCTGCGCGTTGTGGCGATGGTGTTCGACCGCCATCTGGCGGCTGGCGGGGATGCCCCGCGCTACTCGCGCCTGAGCTGAGCGGGCGGCCACGCGAACCGGCGGGCATCGTCGTGCCGCTGTTCGGTACCGACGACGCGCTGTGGCATGCTCGGCACATGGACCGCGAACTCGATCCCCACACTCGCAGCGCCGCGCACATCGCGCTGGCAGGACGCCTCGCCGAGTCGCTCGAACACTACCGGGCGATTCTCGACACGGCCGTCGACGGCATCATCACGATCGATGAGCGCGGGCTGATCCAGTCATTCAATCGTGCGGCCGAGCGGATGTTTGGCTACGGCGTCGATGAGGTGCTCGGGCAGAACATCAGCCTGTTGATGCCGGCACCGGATCGCGACCAGCACGATCGCTATATCGAGGCGTATCGGCAGTCCGGCCAGGCCAAGATCATCGGTATCGGCCGCGAAGTCGAAGGGCGTCGTCGAGACGGCTCGGTGTTTCCGATGGACTTGTCGGTCGGTGAGGTTCATTTGCCGGGGCGGCGGCTGTTCACTGGCATCACGCGTGACATATCGGACCGCAAGGCGGTCGAGGCCGAAGCGCAGCGACGGCTCAATGACCTGGCGCATGTGTCGCGCGTGGCAACGATGGGCACGATGGCCACCGCATTGGCTCACGAGGTCAACCAGCCGCTGACTGCGATCATCAGCCATGCCGGCGCCTGCTTGCGGCTGTTGGCGGCGCGGCGGCCCGCCGGCGCGCCGCCAACCGGCGACTCGCTGGAAGCCCAGTTGCAGGACTCGTTGACGCAAATCGCGCGGCAGGGCGAACGCGCGGCCGAAGTGATCCGCCAGCTGCGCCGCTTCGTCGGCAAGAGCGAGATGGCGTTCCGACCGGCTCAGCTCAATACCGTCGTACAGGAGGTGCTGTGGCTGTTGGCTCACGAGATCCGCAGCAGCCGCGTGCACCTGGATCTGTCACTGGCCGCGGAACTGCCCGAGGTGATGATGGACCGCGTGCAGATCGAACAAGTGGTGTTCAATCTGGTGCGCAACGCTCTGGAGGCGATGAGCGATACGCCCGAGTCCCAGCGTCGTTTGTGGCTGCGCACCGAGCTCTCGACGATGTCAGCGGGATCGCCAGCGGTGACCTTTGTCGTCGAGGACCGCGGCATCGGCTTCAATGGGCTTGAGCCGGCGCAGCTGTTCGAGCCCTACTTCACGACCAAGGCGGGCGGCATGGGGCAGGGCTTGGCAATCTGCCAGTCGATCATCGAGACCCACGAAGGCGGCATCGCCGCCGAAGCGGCGCAGCCACAGGGCGCCCGGTTCCGGTTCTGGCTGCCGCAGCGACGCTGATGAACACACCGTCCAACGCTCCGCAGGTCTACATCATCGACGATGATGATGCGGTCCGCTCCGGGCTGCGCTTGCTGTTGGCCAGCTGCGGATTGGCGTCGCGCAGCTTCGCCAGCGCCCAGGCCTTTCTCGACGACGTGCCGACCGACGCTCAGGGTTGTCTATTGCTGGACGTGCGGATGCCGGGGCTCAGTGGCCTGGATCTTCAGGAGCGGATGCAGGCCTTGGGATACGAACTGCCGGTGATTCTGCTGACCGGCCATGGCGACGTGCCGATGGCGGTCCGCGCGATGAAACGAGGCGCCCTGGATTTCATCCAGAAACCGTTCAACGAGCAGTATTTGCTGGACCGCGTGCAGGAGGCGCTGCAGCAGTCGCTGAACCGCGCCGAGCGCCGCCGTGTCCGCGTCGAGATCGAGGAGCGCCTGGCGCGGCTGACGGCACGTGAGCAGGCGATCCTCGAACGCCTGGTTCAGGGTCAGGCGAACAAGGTCATCGCAGCCGACCTCGGCATCAGCGAGCGCACCGTCGAAGTTCACCGTGCGCACGTCATGGACAAGATGGGAGCGCGCACGCTGGCCCACCTGGTACAGACGATCGCCGACCTGCAGCGCGACTGACGCAGATCAATGCAGCCCCGAAACGGGCCGCTTAGCGTGGCGCATGGATGATATGCCGCCCCATTCGGGCATCGTGCGCGACCCGCTGGTCTACCTCGTCGAGGACGACGCGGCCGTGCGCAACGCACTGGCACTGCTGGTGCGATCGTTCGGCTGGCGCGTCGACGTCTTCGCCAACGGAGAGCAGTTCCTGACGCAGGCTCCGCGTCCCTGGCAGGCCTGCGTCGTCCTCGACCTGCTGATGCCCGGGCTCGACGGCGAGGCGGTGCTGCATCTGCTGCGGGCCAGCGGCTCACCGCTGCCGGTGCTGGTGATCACCGGCGACCGCGACGGTCCCCGGCTCGAACGGCTGCGGCGCAGCGGTGTTGCCGGCGTGCTGCTCAAGCCCTTCGGTGCTGCCGCCTTCCAAGAGGCCGTTGGCGCCTGCCTCAATCTTGCGCCTACGTAGTTTCCACAAGGTGCTTGCGGAAAGACCGAATAGAGAGCGGGCCACTGCTGCGGGACACTGGCGTCGTCGATCAACCGATGGAGTCCGCCATGCCGCATGCCACTGTCTCTTCTGCTGCCGTTTCGCCCTGCGCCGATTGTGCGCGTCGCGAATCCTGCCTCGGCGGTGGCCTTAGCGACCAAGCATCGGTGACGCGTACGGCGATCGACAAGGGCAGCCACTTGTGGCGCGTCGGTGACACCGTCGATTCGATCTACGTGATCCGCGGCGGCGCCAGCAAGACCTATGTCGTCAGCGAGTCGGGCGACGAGGAGATCCGAGGCTTCCAGTTGGCCAACGATGTTGCCGGCCTTGATTCGCTGTGCGGCAACACGCACCGCACCAATGCCAAGGCGATCGCCCGCACCTGGGTCTGCCGTCTGCCGATTGCCGCCGTGCGCAGCCGGATGAGCGAGTCGACCGAATTCCGCGACCGCTTGATGACCCGGCTGGGACGCGAGTTCGACCGGCTGCACGAGATGCTGCACCGTGAACGCTGCACGGCCGACCAGCGCGTCGCTGCGTTCCTGGTGCGGCAGATCGACGCCGAACCGGCTCAGACCAGCGGACCGGTCGAAGTCGAGTTGCCAATGTCGCGTACCGATCTGGCGCGCTATCTGGACCTCGCAAACGAGACGGTGTCACGCGTTTTCACCCGGCTGCAGAACCGCAACATCATGCGCAGCAATGGCACCCGCTGCCAGATCATCGACGCCGATGCGCTCGGCGCGATGTGCTAGCCGCCATCGACACCCCCACGACACCCCCATTCATCCCGCGTGCGCGCATCTGAGCCCCACGCACCGTCCTGACACCCAGGAGATTTCGATATGAGCCAGTACCAGCGCATCTTGTTGTTGGCCGACCCGTCGCTGCGCCGGACGCCGGCATTCGAGCGGGCCGTGTGGTTGGCGCGCGCCAGCGGTGCGGCACTGCATATCGCGCTGTTTGACCGCGACCCGCTGATCAGTGCCGCAGCGCTGGTCACCGATACGCGCCACACCGAGGCGGCGATCGCGCAGTGGCTGGAACCGAGGCGCCAGTGGCTGCACAGCGAGACCGATGATCTGATCGGCAAGGGCTTGAACGTCACCAGCGAAGCGGTCTGGTCACGCCCGTCGCAGCACGCGATCCTGCAGCATGTCGACGGGTTCAAGCCTGATCTGGTCGTCAAGGACGTGCACTACGAGCCGCTGCTGCGACGCGTATTGATCGCGCCGCTCGACTGGCAGCTGCTGCGTAGTTGTCCGTGTCCGCTGCTGCTGGTCAACACGCTGACGCAAGCGCTGCCGCGGCGCATCGTGGCGGCAGTCGACGCCAGTTCTCAATCCAGCGAGCACCGCGCACTCAACGAGCAGGTGATTCACCAAGCCTTGTCGATGGCGATTCAATGCGATGCGCAGCTGCATCTGGTCTACGCGTTCAGCGGCCCGCAGTCGATGATCGATCCTGCTGGCGCCGGCATCGGTCCGATCGGCGAGCTCGCGCGGCTGTTGCAGCCGCAGCATCAACAGCACTTCGACGAACTGGCTGACGCTCACGGCGTTCCGCCTGACCGGCGTCACTTCCTGCACGGTCCGGCTGCGCCGACGATCGCCGACTTTTTGCGTGAACATCACAGTGACGTGCTGGTCATCGGATCGGCGCACCGGACCTTGTTCGATCGCCTGCTGATCGGCACGACCGCCGAAGCGATGCTGGACGCAGCGCCTTGCAACGTGCTGGCCGTGAAGTCCTAGCAGCCCGCGCGCGACGCCATGCGTCGCCGCGGCTTAGGCCGGATCGCTGTCGCCGGCCAAGCCGTACTTCTTCAGCTTGTACCAGATCGAGCGTTCGCTGATCTTCAACAGCTGAGCGGCACGGGTCTTGTTGTTCTGGGTCTGGCGTAGCGCCTCGCGGATCAGCCGGGCTTCGAGTGCTTCGACGCAAGCATCGAGGCCCAGTTCGGGCAGGGCCGTGTCCTCGTCGGGGCGTGACGCGGGGGCCAGATGTCCGGCGCCGGCGCCCGACATTTCGATCGGAAAGTGCTCGCGCTCCAGCGAACGACCGCCCCCCAGAATCAGCGCGCGCTCGACCATGTTGCCGAGCTCGCGCACATTGCCGGGCCAGCGGTATTGCTGCAGCTGGCGCAGCGTGTCCTCGCTGATCGTCGGCAGTGCGCGTCCGGCTCCCAGGTGCTGTCGCGCGAAGTGCGCGATCAGATCGGGCAGATCGTCACGCCGCTCGCGCAGCGGCGGTAACTCCAGTGCGAACACGTTCAGCCGGTAGTACAGGTCTTCGCGCAGCCGGTTGTCACGCACGGCGGCCTGCGGTGCGCGGTTGGTGGCGGCGATCACGCGGATGTCGAGCGTGATGCTGCGGTTGCCGCCAAGCCGCTCGACGACGCCTTCCTGCAGCACTCGCAGCAGCTTGCTCTGCAGTGCCAACGGCATTTCGGTGATTTCGTCGAGAAAGATCGTGCCCTTGTCAGCAAGCTCGAATTTGCCGATGCGCTCGCGCAGCGCGCCGGTGAACGCGCCCTTTTCGTGGCCGAACAGCTCGCTTTCGAGCATCTCGGCCGGGATCGCGGCGCAGTTGAGCGCGACGAACAGCTGATCGCGCCGGTCGGATGCGCGATGGATCGCGCGCGCCACGACTTCCTTGCCAGTGCCGGTCTCGCCGGTCAGCAGTACGGTGGCGCGGGTCGGTGCGACTTGCTGGATCTGCTCGCGTACGCGTTGCATTGCCGCGCTGTTGCCGACCAAGCCCTGCCAGTCGCGGTCGGTCTGCTCGCGCAGGTATTCGTTCTGCTGCAACACGTCGCGCACGGCGAACACGCGTTGGATCGCCAGGTTCAGCGCTTCGACGTCGAACGGGCGCAGCAAATAGTCGCAGGCGCCCAAGCGCATCGCCTCGACGGCGCTCTCGATGCTGCCTTGTGCCGTGATCATGATCAGCGGCACGTCGATCTGGGATTCACGCAACTTGCGCAACAGCTCGATGCCATTGATCAGCGGCATCCGCAGGTCGCTGATCACCAAGTCGAAGGTCTGCTCGCGCAGTAGGTCGAACGCCTGCTGGCCGTCGGCTGCGCTGTGTGTGCGATAGCCCTGACGCGTCAACATGATCTCGAGCACGCGACGCATGTTGGCTTCGTCGTCGACGACCAGCACTTTCAGCGGTGTGGTCATGCAATCTCCGGTAGCGAGCGGGGCAGCCAGAAGCGAAACAGCGCACCGCCGAGTGGCGAGGCGTCGGCAACGATGTCGCCGCCGTGCTGGCGCAGGATCTGCCGTACGACGGCCAGACCCAGGCCGATGCCGCCTTCGCGCTTGAATACGAACGGCTCGAAGATGCGGCTGCGGTCTTCGGCCGCGATGCCGGGACCGTCGTCGGCGACTTCGACGATCAGCCGCGTGTCGTCGTCCCGCGTCTGGACTTGGACATGGCCCCCGCGTGGCAACAGCTGTAGTGCGTTCATGACCAGGTTCAGCAGCACTTGCGAGATCTGCTCGCTGTCGCAGTCGAGCATCGGGCGTTTGGCTTCGGCCGTAAAATCCACGCGGATGCCGCGGTCGCGCGACTGAGCTGCCAGCAGCGTCAACGAGTGGCGAATGATGTCGTTCAAGTCGTCAGGACGACGGATCGGCGCCCGGGTGCGGGCGCTGTCGAGCATCGAGCCAACCAAGCGGTTTAGCCGTTCGGTTTCGCTTTCGATGATGCCGACCAGCTCGCTGCCTTCCGGGGTCAGCACCGGCTCCAGCTTCAGCATCTGCGCCGACGAGCGCAGGATGCCCAGCGGCGTGCGCACTTCGTGGGCCATCAGCGCGGTGATCTCGCCGAGCGCGGCGAGCTTGGACGCCTGCGTCAGCGTGGCCTGCGAGCGTTGCAGGGCTTCGACCAAGCGCACAAAGCTGTCGTTGAGTTCGCCGATTTCACCGGGCCCGCGTGGTGGCGCCGGCGGTGGCGGGCCGGGCTGCATGTAGAGCCGTGTGAACTGCGTCAGCGCGATGACCGGTCGCGCAATCAGTCCGGCGACCCAGGATGAGGCCAGGATCGTCACGATCGCGGTGGCGGCCAGCATGCCGGCGAAGATCCAGCCCATCCGCGTCACCGGCGCCAGCGCCACGTCGCGGGATTGCAGCAGCAGGCTGGTCCAGCCCAGGCCCTCGAAGCGGCCGATGCCGTCCGATCGGCTCGATCCCACCAGCACCGGCTGCGGCAGCCAGGGCCCGTCGCTGCGGCGTTCGATCGTGCCCGGCTGCTGCGGTTGCCAGCCTCGGGCGTCGTCGCGCGGCCGGGCACCGCGCTCGCGCAGCGCGGCCGATGCGACGATCACGCGCCCTTGTGCGTCGATCACCAACGCCTGGCGCGTGCTATCGGACACGGCATCGAGCGCGTTCTCCAACAGCCGCCAATCGAGTTCCAGTACCAGCTCGCCCAGTGCGGCGTCGGTGAACTGCGAAATCAGCGTTGTCCGGATCGGCAAACGGCCGTCGCGGACCGGATCGATCTGCACCGCGCCGCCGGGCAGCGTCGTCGTGAACCACGGCGGCACCGGCGCCAGTGTCTGGCCGATCCGCTGCGGGTCGCTGCTGGCCACGATCCGACCCTGCGCGTCGATCGCCAGCAGATCGCGGTAAACGCTGCCGTAGCGGCGTTTCATCTCGGCCAGGAAATTCGACAGCCGCTTGTCAACATCGTCGAGGCGCAGGTCCTCCATGACTTCGAGATGGCTCCAGGTCGTGGCGTTGAGCAGCCGCTCGTAGAGTTGGCGGTCGACATCGTCCGACAGCGCGCTGGCCGAACGCTGCACGCTTTGCTCGATCTCGCCGAGCATTGCGGTGCGGGTCTGGCCGAATGCCAGCAAGGTCAGCCCGATCGCCGGCAGCAGACCGACCAGCAGGAACGCGCCCAGCAGCAGCCGTCGTATGGTCACGCGCTGCCGGCCGGGTTTGCTTTACGATCCGCCACCGTTGCCGACGCAGCGCGCTGCCCGGCAGCCGCGGGCGCGGTACGGACAGCGAGGAATTGAGTTGATCGAGGGAGCATTGCGTTGCCGATGATAGCGCTCACCATCCGCGCACGGCGCTGGCTTGCCGCCGCGGGGCTGGCCTTATTCGCTGCGCCGGCGGCCGCCCAAGGCGGCGGAGCAGGGGCCCAAGACGTCGGCTTCGACCCGATGGCGCAGCGCTATCAGCTCGGTCAAGGTCTGCCGCTGGGTAACACCGGCTTCGTGCTCGGCGGCTATGCGGCGGGATCGGTTGCCGAACACGCCGACGAGGATCGCAATCTGCGGCTTGAATCCCTCAGCGGATTCCTGTGGTGGGATGGCGGCGGCCGCTGGCACGCGTTTTCGGAGCTGGAGGCCGAAGACATCGTCACGGCCGACCGCGACACGCTGACCGCGCAAGACGCCGAAGTCGAGCTGGAGCGCTTGTATGTCGACTACACGCCGGGTGATCTGCTCAAGCTGCGTGCCGGCAAGTTCCTGACGCCGGTCGGCCGCTGGAACCTGATCCACGCCGCACCGCTGGTGTGGACCACGTCGCGGCCGCTGATTACCAACCAGACCTTCCCGACCAATGCGACCGGGTTGATGGCCTACGGCACGCTGCCGTGGACCGACGATGGCGTCGAGTACTCGGTCTACTACTCGCCCGGTGAGGAGCTGGCGCGCGATTCCGATCTCGACACGTTTCGCGAGGCGGTCGGCGCGCATCTCAGCCTGATGCCGTTGCCGCATCTGCGCACCGGCCTGTCGTACGTGAACTTCGAGCAGCGCGAAACGCCGGATCAGCACCGTGAACTGTACGGGCTCGACGCCACTTGGAGCTGGCGGCGCTGGGAGCTGAGCGGTGAGTTCCACTATCGGCTCAACGACAGCAGCCAGAGCGGACAGAGCAACGAGCGCGGCGTTTATCTGCAAGCGGTCGCACCACTGACCGAGCGCCTGTATGCGGTCGGCCGCTACGAGACGTTCCGTCGCAGCGGCGCGCTGCGTGACATCAACGTGTACCTGGGCGGACTCAATTACCGGCCGCGTCCGGCGCTGGTGTTCAAGGCCGAATACAGCCGCGCGACCGACAACGACTTCGACGTTCGCGACGGCTTGCTCGCGTCGATTGCGGTGCTGTTCTGATGCGGCGCGTCGCATCGACCCTGATCTGGCTGGCGGCTGGGTCGGCGCTGCTGGTCGGCCCGGTGCCTGCGGCGCACGCTCAAGAGCCCTTGCTGGCCGTGATCGTCGCTGCCAGCCGCGGCGATCAGCCCAGCGACGACGAGATCGCCCAGATGTTCAAGCGCCGCAAGCTGTTCTGGCGTGATGGCGCGCGCGTGGTCCCGGTCAATCTGCCGCCCGACCATCCGCTGCGGCTGCGCTTGCAGCGCTACCTGCTGCGCCAGACGGCCGACCAGCAGCAGGAATACTGGAACGAGCAGTATTTCCACGGTGTGCTACCGCCGCATGTGCTCGGCTCCGAGGAGGCGATGCTGCGCTTCGTGGCCGGCACATCGGCGGCGATCGGCTATCTACCGGCCTGTATCGCGGACGCGCGCGTGCGCGCGGTGCTGTGGATCGACGCCGACGGAGCGCTGCAAAAGCCCGACGCGGCGCCGGCCTGCCCGGGCACTCCCTGAGCGGTTGATTCCGCAAACCCTGCAAAAATTGTCGACACCGTTTGCAGGCTACCGTTTTTGCAGGCACATCAGCGCTGCTGGCGGACAGTAATAATCGATTCTAAATCAGATGGTTGCGTCGACATCCTGAGCTGGCACCACGGTTGCGGAGTGATGGCATGCCCCGCGATCCGCGCGGCCCGAATTCAGGATCGGACATGCTCAGCGCCTCTTGCAATGACGTCACCGTGGCGGTCAACGCCGACGACCGCCAGGCCCCTCTGAGTCTGCGCGAAGCCGACGCGGCCGGCCGCGTCGAGCTGCAGGCCTTCATCGCGGCACGCTTCGCCGAGGTCTATGGCGCCACGCTGTACAACTTCATGCCGCGGCTGTTCGGTCTGCGCGACGAGCAAGGCACGCTGCTGGCGGCGTTTGGTATGCGTCCTGCCCAGCACGGCAGCGAGCGTGACCCGCTGTTTCTGGAGCATTACCTCGACCGTCCGGTCGAGGGCTTGGTGGCACAGGCCGCTGGCCGTCCGGTGCCGCGCGACCACGTGGTCGAAGTCGGCAATCTGGCCGGCGCCACGCCGGGTGCGCTGCGCCAGCTGATCCCACTGGTCTGCGAGCAACTGCATCGCGAGGGCTACCACTGGGTCGTGTTCACCGGACCGGCGCGGCTGTGCAACAGCTTTTCGCGGCTGGGCTTGCCGCTGAAGGTGATCGCCTCGGCGCCGGTGGAGCGGCTCAGTGCCGAAGAGCGCCAGCGCTGGGGCCGCTACTACGACCATCAACCGTCGGTGATGACCGGCGACATCGTCAGTGCCGCGCAGACGCTGCGTGACTTGCGTCGCCTGTCGCCGGCCGCGCTCAACGACCGGCTCGCGCCGCTGACCGGCGTGGGTGCGCCATGAGCGAGGTGCTTGCCGCGATGGTGCGCCACGCCCAGACGCGTCCCGACGCTCTGGCCATCGACGCAGCGCCGCTGATGCTGAGCTACCGGCAACTCAGTGCCGCGATCGATGCGCTCGCTGCGCAGTTGCGCGAGCAGCGCTGCCAGCGCGTGGCGCTGCTGTCCGACAACAGCGCCGCTTGGGCGGTGGCTGAGCTGGCGATCAGCGCGGCCGGCCTGGTGTCGGTGCCGCTACCGCCGTTTTTCTCGCAGCAGCAGATCGCGCACGCGCTGCGCAGCGCGGGCATCGATGCACTGTTGCTGGACCCGGCGCTGGTCTTGCCGCCGCCGCTGGCCAGCCTGCCGTCACTGACGCTGAGCGCCGCCGACGCCGGCACGCTGCGGCTGCTGCGCTTGCCGTTTGCGGCGACGCCGCTGCACGAGGGTACGCGCAAGATCACCTACACCTCGGGCACCACCGGCGAGCCCAAAGGCGTCTGCCTCGGCACGGCCGAGCAGGAGCGCGTCGCCGCCGTGCTGATCGAGGCCAGCGCCGCTGCGGCCGATTCGCGCCACTTGTGCGTGCTGCCGCTGTCGACGCTGCTGGAGAACATCGGTGGCCTGTACGCACCGCTGCTGGCGGGTGCCACCGCCTGCATCCGCCCGCTGGCCGACGTTGGCCTGGGCGGTGCTTCGCAGCTGGACGTCTCCAAGCTGATCGCGGCGATACACGCCAGCGCCGCGACGAGCGTCATTCTGGTGCCGCAGATGCTGCTGGCTCTGGTGGCCGCGATCGAAGCCGGCGCACCGCGTCCGACCACGTTGCGCTTCATCGCCGTCGGCGGTGCGTCCGTTTCGCCGCGTCTGCTGGAGCGCGCCCATCGTCTGGGCTTGCCGGTATTTGAAGGCTACGGTCTGTCGGAATGTTCGTCGGTCGTGGCCTTGAACCGCCCGGGCGCCGAATGCGCCGACACGGTCGGCAAGCCACTGCCACACGTGCAGATCCTGATCGCCGCTGATGGCGAAATCTGCGTCACCGGCAATCTGTTCCGCGGCTATGTCGGCGAGCCGGCGCCGGATCGCACGGTGGCGCTGCGCACGGGCGACATCGGCCGGCTCGACGCGGATGGCTTCCTGCAGATTACCGGACGCAAGAAGAACATCTTCGTCACATCGTTCGGCCGCAACGTGTCGCCGGACTGGGTCGAGCGCGAGCTGTGTCTGCAAGCGCCGATCGCACAAGCCGCGCTGTTCGGTGAAGCCGCTCCGTTCAACGTCGCCGTGATCGTCGCGCGCGGTGATGCCAGCGATGCCGCCATCGACGGCGCCATCGCCGCCGTCAACGCCGAACTGCCGGATTACGCACGCGTGCGGCGCTGGCTGCGCGCGAGCGCGCCGTTTACCACTTCCAATGATCAGGGCACGGCCAATGGCCGCTTGCGACGCGCGGTGATCCGCGCGGCCTACGGCGACGCCATCGATGCCTGCTACGGCAACGCCGCTATTCCTGCCTGATTCCTTCCATCTTACGAGTCCCCACAAGATGAGCTTCTACGACCGCTTGCAAACCGAAACGGCTGCCGAACGCGCGCAGCTGCTGTCGCAGCCGCTGTTCGCTGCCGCCCTCGAAGGCCGCGTCACGGTGCCGCTGTACATCGCGTTCCTGACCCAGGCCTACCACCATGTCAAACACACGGTGCCGTTGATGATGGCCTGTGGTGCCCGCCTCAACGACGATCGCGAATGGATGCGCGGCAAGATCACCGAATACATCGAAGAGGAGTACGGCCATCACGAGTGGGTGCTCAACGACATCGCAGCCAGTGGCGGCGACGCCGAGTTGGTGCGCCACGGCCAGCCGTCGTTCGAAACCGAAATGATGGTGGCCTACGCCTATGACCTGATTCAGCGCGGCAACCCGGCCGGCTTCTTCGGCATGGTGCACGTGCTCGAAGGGACCAGCACCGCGCTGGCCACGCAGGCCGCCGGGCAGATCGCCACCGCGTTGCAGCTGCCGAAAAAGGCGTTCAGCTATCTGAACTCGCACGGCGCGCTCGATCTCGAGCATGTCGACTTCTTCTGCGAGCTGGTCGAGCAGATGACGCCGCGTGACCAGCAGGCGGTCATCGATGCTGCCAAGCGCTTCTACCGCTTGTACGGCGCGATCTTCGGCGAGCTGTATCAGCGCCACTTTGGTCAGGAGACGCATTGATGAATATCCAGAACCGCCGCGTATTGCTGACCGGCGCATCGGGCGGCATCGGTCGCGAGCTGGCCTTCGCGCTGGCGGCGCAGGGCGCCACGGTGCTGCTGTCCGGGCGCAAGACGCTGGTGCTCGACAACATCGCCAATGCGATCGTCAATCTTGGTGGCAAGGCGCGGGTGCTGCCTTGCGACCTGTCGGCGCCAGGGGGTCCGCAGCGTTTGATCGACGATGCGACGCGCGACGGCGAGCCGCTGGACGCGCTGGTCAACTGTGCCGGCGTTTCGTACTTCGGCATGACCGAAGATCTGTCGGCTTCGCAACTCGATCTGCTGTGGCGCACCAACGTGATCGCGCCGATGCAGCTGGCGCAGGCCGCACTGCCGGCATTCAAGCAGCGCGGGCAGGGCATGATCGTCAACGTCGGCTCGATCTTCGGCTCGATCGGCTTCCCGTGCTTTGCCGCGTACTCGGCCAGCAAGTTTGCGCTGCGCGGATTCTCCGAAGCGCTGCGTCGCGAGCTCGACGGCAGCGGCCTGCAGGTGCTGTACGTGGCGCCGCGCTATACCAAGACCGCCATCAACGACGGCGCCGTCAGCCGCATGGCCGAGGCCGTGTCGATGAAGCAGGACGAACCGCAAGCGGTGGCACAAGCGATCGTCGCGGCGATGCGCGCCGACGCCAAAGAGCGGTTCTTTGGTTGGCCCGAACGCTTCTTCGTCCGGCTCAACGGCTTGTTTCCACGACTGGTCGACAACGGCCTGCGCGAGCAGGGCAAGCAGATGCGGCCGTTCGCTCAGTCCAGCGCCAGCGCGGCGCCTTGAATCCCGTCCACTTTCATAGGAGCTTCCGATGTTCAACAACACACTGAGCAAATCCCTGGCGCTGCTCGCCGCCGGCTTGGTCTTCATGCTGGCGCTGCCGGCACACGCCGATGCGGTATCCGACCGCGTCGCCGTGCTGCAACACGGCTGGGCCAATTCGTACTACCAAGTGCCTGCCGCGCAGAAGGAAGCCAGCTTCGAGACGCTGGCGGCCAGCGCGGCGGCGCTGAGCACCGAGTTTCCGGCACGCGCCGAGCCCAAGGTCTGGGAGGCGATCATCCTCAGCAGCGCGGCCAAGTTTCAGGGCGGCCTCGGTGCGCTCGACAAGATCAAGCGCGCCAAGACGCTGCTCGAATCGGCCGAAAAAATCGACGCCACCGTGCTCGACGGCTCGGTCTACACCTCGCTGGGCAGCTTGTATGCGAAGTCGCCGGGCTGGCCGCTGGCGTTCGGCGACAAGAAGCGCGCCGCCGAGTATCTGAAGAAGGCGCTGGTCGCCAACCCGGACGGCATTGATCCGAACTTTTTCTACGGCGAGCTGCTGATTGATCAAGGCAAGAAAGCCGAGGGCGTCACGTACCTGAACAAGGCACTGGCGGCGCCGGCACGGCCGGGTCGCGAGGATGCCGATGCCGGCCGTCGCATCGAGATCCGCGAGGCGCTGGCCAAGCTGAAGTCTTAAAGCTCGGCGCCGATAGCCCGAATTGGTCCGCCGTTTGCGTTGAGACACCCATGAACCACGCCGCCGCCCTAAGCACGAACGCCACCGTTGTCTCCACCGTCGTCAGTCCGCCGCCGCGTCTGGGGCGGGTGCAGAAGCGCCGCCGCCATGTGGTGGCGCTGCTGTCGACGCTGGTGTTGCTGCCATTGATGCTGCTCAGCGGGTCGGCGTGGACCGATGGCGGCGCGATGCATGCCGCGATCGAAACCGTCGGCCTGTTGCTGGCCGTGGCCTGCGTGATCGGCCGCGTCGCGTGCACGCTGTACATCGGGGGCCGGAAGAGTGCCGAACTGATCACCGTCGGTCCGTATTCGGTATCGCGCAATCCGCTGTATTTCTTTTCGCTGCTCGGCACGATCGGACTTGGCTTGATGGCCGGGTCCTTGGCCGCTGGCGCGACGTTTGGCCTGGTCTATTTCCTCGTGTTCGACCGCCTGATCCGCCGGGAGGAGGCCTTCCTGGCAGCGAGCTTTCCCAGCAGCTTCGGTGCTTATTGCGACTGCACGCCGCGGTGGCTGCCGCGGCTGTCGATCTGGCGCAGCGTCGACGAGATTTCGGTGCGGCCGCGGTTGCTGCTGAACACGCTGCGCGACGCCAGCGTGTTCGTGCTGATGTTTCCGGTGCTCGAGTCGATCGAGTGGGCGCAGCAGGCGCAGTGGCTGCCGGTGCTACTGCGCCTGCCGTAGCCGCCGGGTCGCTTCGGCGGTTCGGCTTTCGGCACTAGAACTGGTAGCTCAGCGCCAGCCCATAGCCGATCGGGTCGATGGTCACGGTTCCCAGGTCAGCACCGTTCAAGCGGGCGTCGGTGTCGATATCCATGTAGCGCAGGTCGACCATCAAACCCCAGTGCGGCGCCAGATCGACTTGCAGGCCCGCCACGGCGGCCAGCCCCAGCGAGTCATCCAGGCTCAGATGCGTGCCGGCCAGCGCGCCGGTGGTCTGCTCGTTGAAGAACATCGTGTAGTTGAGGCCGGCACCGACGTAGGGCTTGAGCTTGCCGGCCACGGCCGGATACCAGACCAGTGATAGCGTCGGCGGCAGATGGTCGGTGCTGGCGACCTTGCTGCCGCCGTCCTTGAGGTGGATGTCATGCCGGTACGGCGCTGCCACCAGCAAGTCGACGGCGATCGTCGGCGCAACGAAGTAGACCACGCTGGCCGTCAGTCCCGGCGCGGCGTCGACCGTCACCACGTCGCCGTTGTCGCTGGCCGGGTCGACGTAGTGCGTGCCGACGCGAGCGATCCAATCGCCTGCCTCATACGCGGCCGCCGTGGATGCGATGCCGCAGCCGACGATCGTGGCGCTGAACATCGCCGCCGCTCTTTTGATTCCCAGTTTCATCTCGACTCCCTGTTGTTGGATCGCGCGGATCCCGTGGCGACAGCTTCGGCGCCACGCGGATGTCCGGCTTTGACCGGCGTCGGTGCCGCTTCGGCGCGGGCTTGTCGGCGGTCAATGCCGTCGCCATGGGGCTATGCTGGGCTGGCGCGATCCCGCAATGGAGTGCCTCGATGCGTCTGCTCGTCTTCAGTGCCCGCGATTACGATCGCCGTTACCTCGACCTCGCCAACCACGCCCGCTCGCAGCCTCACGCGATCGACTACACCGACGCGCATTTGAGTGCCGACACGGCGGCACTGGCCGCTGGTTATGAGGCGGTCTGCGTGTTCGTCAACGACCGGCTCGACGCCGATGTGCTGGCAAGGCTGCATCGCGGCGGGACGCGCTTGTTGCTGCTGCGCTGCGCTGGCTTCAACCAGCTCGACGTACCGGCCGCCATCGCACAGGGCCTGCAGATCGCAAGGGTGCCCGCGTATTCGCCGCATGCGGTGGCCGAGCATGCGGTTGCGCTGCTGCTGAGCTTGAACCGCCACCTGCATCGCGCGTTCAACCGCACGCGCGAAAACGACTTTCGTCTCGACGGGCTCGAAGGTTTCGACCTGTATGGCAAGACCGTCGGCGTGATCGGCGCCGGCCGCATCGGCGCGGCGTTCGCTGGGATCATGCTGGGCTTCGGCTGCCGGGTCTGCATCCATGATCCGCTGCCGCTGCCGGCCGATCTGCTGGCGCGTGGCGCGACGGCCACCACGCTGCCGGATTTGCTCGCCGCCAGCGATGTGATCTCGCTGCATTGCCCGCTGACGCCAGCGACGCATCACGTGATCGACCGCCGCGCGCTATCGCAGATGCGCGCTGGCGTCACGCTGATCAACACCAGCCGCGGCGGCCTGCTGGATACGCGCGCCGTGATCGCGGCGCTCAAGGCCGGGCGCATCGGCGCGCTGGGTCTGGATGTGTACGAGCAGGAGGAGCAGCTGTTCTTCGACGATCACTCATCGAGCGTGGTCACCGACGATGTGCTGCAGCGGCTGCTGACGTTTCCCAACGTCGTCGTCACCGGCCATCAGGGCTTCTTCACGCGCGAGGCGCTGGCCACGATCGCCGAGACCACGCTTCGCAATCTGGATGATTACGCGTCAGGCCAACTGGCGCTGAGCCCGAACCGTCTGCCCTTGAATTGAGCCTCAGCCGATCTGCCGTGGCATCGCCCGGTGCTGGTTGCAATCTCGTAGGCCAGGTAAACCCGGTACCCTTGTGGGCCCGACCCGAAGGAGTAGCCGGTGTTGAACCACTCGATCGAGATCGCTGCCGTCATCATTTTTGCGTTGGCGCTGCTGCATACGTTTACGGCCAAGCAGTTCGACGCGCTGTCGCACCGATCGCCCCGGCATGCGGGGCTGCTGCACTTGCTGGGCGAAGTCGAGGTGGTGTTTGGCTTCTGGGCGGCGGTGCTGATCGTCGTGATGGCCTTGATGGCGGGCGGTGCAACGGCGATCGAATACGTCGAATCCCGCCACTACACCGAGCCGCTATTCGTGTTCGTGGTGATGGTGGTGGCGGCGTCGCGACCGATACTGGAGTCGATGCGCGGCGTGATCGACGCCATTGCGCGTGTCGTGCCGCTGCCGACGACGCTGGTGCAGGTCTGGCTCGGGCTGGCGGCGGTGCCCTTGCTTGGCTCGCTGATCACCGAGCCAGCGGCGATGACGCTGGCCGCGCTGATGCTGCTGCCGACGATGTTCCGCCCCGAGATTCCGGAGCGCGCCAAGTACGGCGCGCTCGGCGTCTTGTTCGTGAACATTTCGATCGGTGGCACGCTGACCTCGTTCGCGGCGCCGCCGGTACTGATGGTGGCCGCGACCTGGAACTGGGATTCGGCCTTCATGGTGGAGACCTTCGGTTGGCGCGCGGTCACCGCCGTGCTGATCAACGCCACCGTCTGCTGCTGGGTGTTGCGCCGACATCTGACCGTGGCGCCGCCGCAGGCCGACCGCGGCGCACCGGTGCCGCTGATCGTGGCGCTGGTGCATTTCGCCTTTCTGGCGGGCGTCGTGCTGCTGGCGCACCACCCGGTGCTGTTTCTGGGCTTGTTCCTGTTTTTTCTTGGCTACACGCAAGCCTATTCGCGGCACCAGAGCCCGCTGATCCTGAAGGAGGGACTGCTGGTCGGGTTCTTCCTGGCCGGCCTGGTCGTGCTCGGCGGACTGCAGCAATGGTGGTTGCAGCCGATCATCTCGTCGCTGCCGCCGCTGGCCTTGTTCTTCGGCGCGCTGGGCCTGACCGCGATCACCGACAACGCGGCCTTGACCTATCTCGGCTCGCTGATCGAAGGCATCAGCGAACAGTCCCAGTACATGCTGGTGGCGGGTGCGGTCGCTGGCGGTGGGCTAACCGTGATCGCCAATGCGCCGAATCCAGCCGGCGTGGCGCTGCTGCGCGACGGCTTCGACCAGCAGTCGATTGGGGCCGGCGGGCTGCTGCTGGGCGCGCTGCTGCCGACGGCAGTCGCGGCCGCGCTGTTCCTGGTGTGATGCGGAGATGAGATCGCCCGGCGGCCGGCCGCCTGCAACGCGCACGATGCCGACGCGCTTATTTACGCGCAGCGATGGCGCTGTCGGCCGCTTGTTGCTGGTGCGCCTGATGCTGGTCATCGGTGCGATCGCGCTGCTGGTTGCCGTGCTGTGGTGGGATCGCGCCGGGCTGCGTGACCAGATCGACGGGCACATCAGCTTCATCGACGTGATCTATTTCGCCGCGGTCAGCATCACCACGGTCGGCTATGGCGACATCGTGCCGGTGACCGACCGCGCCCGGCTGGTCGATGCGGCGTTCGTCACGCCGATGCGCTTGTTCATGTGGCTGCTGTTCGTTGGCACCGCTTACGAGTTGGTGCTGCAACGCTGGATCGAGAGGTGGCGGATGACGCGGATGCAGAAGCAACTGTCCGGGCATGTGATCGTCTGCGGCTACGGCCACAGCGGTCGCTATGCGGCCTCGGAACTGGCCTTGCGAGGCCATCGCGTCGTGATCATCGACGCTGATCCGGATGCGGCACAGGCCGCAGCCGACGACGGACACATCGGCCTGCGCGGCGACGCCACGCGTGAAGCCGATTTGATGGAAGCCGAGATCGGCCGCGCCGAAGCCTTGCTGATCTGCCTGGGTCGCGACGATGCGGCCGTGCTGACGACGCTGACGGCTCGCCACCTGCATCCCGGCCTGCGCATCGTCTGCCATGTCAGCGCGCTGGAGAACGTCAAGCTGATCGCCCAGGCCGGTGCCGATGCCACCGTGCAGCCGTCGCAGGTCGGCGGGTATTTGATGGCCGATGCGGTCCGTACTCAGCATGTGGCCGACTACGTGACCGACCTGCTGAACTCGGTCGGCCATGTGCGCCTGCACGAGCGTCCCGCGCGCCCGGACGAAGCCGGCAAGCGGATGCGCGATGTCGAGCCTGAACTGGCGTTGCGGATCATCCGCAACGGCGTGGCGGTCGGCTTCTGGGAAGGCGAGGCGACCGTGATCCGCAATGGCGATCTGCTGCTGGTCGTGCAGCCGGTCGGCGATCCGCCCGCGACGCCGGCGCCGAGTCGGCTTCAGACCGGCAGCGGATAGGCCTTGTCGCGCATCAACCGCAGGCTGGCAGCGGCGACCTCGGCGTCGTACAAGCGGCCCGCGTTGCGCTCGATCTCGTCGAGCGCGGCTGGCAGGCCCTGGCTGCTGCGATAAGGGCGAGGGCTGCCCATCGACTCGATCACGTCGGCGACCGCCAGAATGCGTGCCTCCAGCAGAATCTGATCGCCGACCAAGCCGCGCGGATAGCCGCTGCCGTCGATCCGCTCATGGTGCTGACGGGCGATCTCCGCGATCGGCCACGGAAAGTCGATGTTCTTCAGGATCTCGTAGCCAGCCTGCGCGTGCTCCTGGATCAGCGCGTATTCGGCGGCGGTCAACCGGGTGGGCTTGGTCAGCAACTCCGACGGCACGCGGATCTTGCCGACGTCGTGCAGAACCCCGGCGATGGTCAGGCCCTTCTGCCGTGACACGTCGAGGCCCATCTCACGCGCAATGGCCGCTGACAATTCACCGACGCGGCGCTGGTGCCCGGCCGTGTAGGGATCGCGCTGCTCGACCATCGTCGCCATGGCGGTGACGGTGCCGAGCATTGCGTCTTCGATCTGCTGGGAATACCGACGCAGCGTTTGCTCGGCGGCGCGCTGCTCGGTGATGTCGGTCCAGGCGCCGATGTAGCGCCGAAGCCGACCGTGGGCATCGGGCACGCGGCGCAGTTCGTCGAGAACATGCAGGTAATGACCATCGGCGTGGCGCAACCGATATTCATGCCGGGCCGTGTTCGACTGTCCGTCGCGGATCGCCATCGCGTGGCGCAGCGTGGTGGCACGGTCATCCGGATGCAGATGGGTGCTCCACCATGACGGCGCTAGCGCCTGCTCGGGCGTGTAGCCGAGGATCTCGCCGATGTTGTGGCTGACCCACAGCGGCTCCAGCGCCATTGGCGCGTCGACCGGCACCTCCACCGGCACCTCGACCGGCACCTCGACCGCGTACATCACCACCGGCACCGAGCTAAACAACTGCGGCGTCAGCTCGGTCAGCATCGAGTCCAGCTTTTCGGCGCGCTGCTCGGCCCGCGCCAGACTTCTCAGCAACACGTAGAGCACGGCCGACGTGAACGCAATGAATCCGACGCCCTTGAGCACGCTGACCCGATAGGGTTGCTCGATATCCTTCAGCAGCACGAACAGGACGCCGTCACTGACGACGATCCATGCTGCGGCCGTCAGCACGTAACCGGCGATGATCAGCAGCAAGCGGCGTCGCAGCATGACGGCCTCGACTTGATCGTTGGGCCTGTCGGCCGCATCAGGGGAAGTGGTTGCCGATCGCGTGCGACGCAACGGCATCCGTGATGGCGGCCGACATTCCGGCGCTCAGGGCTTGGGGTCCACCGGATCCGAGGCCAGCCACTTGCGGCCGGTGATCATCGCTGACACCAGCGCACTGCCGTGACGCCGTTCGGCCCAGATCACGCCGGCCAGATGCACGGCCACGGCCGCCAGCAGCGCGTAGAAGCCCCAGACATGGAATTGCGCGTAAGGCTTGCGCATCGCGCGCATCTCGCTGACCGCTGCCGCATCGACCAAGTCGGGCTGATACGGCACCAGCGTTGCCGGATCGACGCCGGGCGCGGCGATCCATTCGGCGATCCAACTGCCGAAAGGCGGGTAGTACAGATCGGTGCCCGCCAGCAGCAGGCCGGTCGTGCTTTGCGAGATCATCAGCAGCAGCATCGCGCCGATCGCGATCCGACCGGGCGGCGTGTGGCCCGCAAATTCGAGCGCCGCAGTGCCCCGCGATGCACGCCATTGGCGCCACTGCGCGGCGAACGAGCGTCCCAGCGGCAACCATTGCGCCCAGCGCGCGTAGTGATTGCCGGCAAAGGCCCAGCCGATGCGCACCAGCAGATTCAGGATGAAGGCGTAGCCGACCCAGACATGCAAGGTCTTCAGCAGCACCTTGCCGTCGTTGCTGATACCGAGTGACTTGCCGTTGAGGATCGTGGTGCCGAGCGCGACCAGCAGCAGCACGCACAGCAGATTGATCCAGTGGAAGGCGCGGGTGGGTGCGTCCCAGACAGCGTAGGGCTTGCGGACCGACATCGTGATGCTCGTGGACGTGGAATCCGTCCACGATAGTCGATCGTGCTGAACCTGCGCAGCCCCTAAACATCATCAGAGCCGATACCGGTGCGGCGGCCTGACAGCGACCGCCGCACCGATGGTGTGCCGATCAACGACGCCGGCTCAGGCCGCCTTGGCGACGTCGGCGACCGGTGCCTGCTGGCGGATCAGATGATCGAAGGCGCTGAGTGCAGCCTTGGCGCCTTCGCCCATCGCGATGATGATCTGCTTGTACGGCACCGTGGTGACGTCGCCGGCGGCGAACACGCCGGGCATCGACGTCGCGCCCTTGGCATCGACAATGATCTCGCCGCGCGGCGACAGCTCCAGCGAGCCCTTGAGCCACTCGCTGTTGGGTAGCAGGCCGATCTGCACGAAGATGCCGTCGAGCGCGATCGTCCGCGTCTCGCCGCTGACGCGGTCCTTGTAGACCAGACCGTTGACCTTGCTGCCGTCGCCGGTGACTTCGGTGGTCTGCGCCGACGTGATCACGCTGACGTTGGGCAGGCTGTGCAGCTTGCGCTGCAGCACCGCGTCGGCACGCAGCTGGCTGTCGTATTCGATCAGCGTGACGTGGTTGACGATGCCGGCCAGGTCGATCGCGGCTTCAACGCCCGAATTGCCGCCACCGATCACCGACACGCGCTTGCCCTTGAACAGCGGGCCATCGCAGTGCGGGCAGTAGGCCACGCCCTTATTGCGGTACTCGTTTTCGCCGGGCACGTTCATCTGCCTCCAGCGAGCGCCGGTCGACAGAATCACGGTGCGTGCCTTCAGCGTCGCGCCGCTGGCCAGCTGCACGTGGACCAGCTCGCCGTCGTGGCTGAGCTTGTCGGCGCGCTGCAGGTTCATCACGTCGACGTCGTAGTGACGCACGTGCTGCTCCAGCTGCTGGACCATCTTCGGCCCTTCGGTCTCGGTGACCGAGATGAAGTTTTCGATGCCCATCGTGTCGAGCACCTGGCCACCGAAGCGCTCGGCGGCGATGCCGGTGCGAATGCCCTTGCGGGCGGCATACACGGCCGCCGCCGCGCCGGCCGGGCCACCACCGACGATCAGCACGTCGAACGGCGCCTTGGTGCCGAGCTTGGCGGCTTCGCGCGCGGCAGCGCCGGTGTCGAGCTTGGCGAGGATTTCTTCTGCGCCCATGCGGCCGGCGCCGAAGGTTTCGCCGTTGAGGAAGACCATCGGCACCGACATCAACTTGCGCGATTCGACTTCGGCCTGGAACAGCGCGCCGTCGATCGCCACGTGGCGGATGCGCGGGTTCAGCACCGCCATCAGGTTCAGCGCCTGGACCACGTCCGGGCAGTTCTGGCACGACAGCGAGAAGTAGGTTTCGAACTGATAGTCGCCGTCGAGGTTGCGGATCTGTTCGATCACGTCCTGTGCCAGCTTCGACGGATGGCCGCCGACCTGCAGCAGCGCCAACACCAGCGACGTGAACTCGTGACCGAGCGGGATGCCGGCGAAGCGCAGGCCGATAGCCTGGCCCGGCGTACTCAGCGCGAACGAGGGCTTGCGCTCGGCGTCGTCACGCACCTGGCGCACGCTGATCTTGTCGCTGAGCGCGGTCAGATCGGCCAGCAGCGCCAGCATTTCGGCCGAGCCGCTGCTGTCGTCCACGGAAGCCGTGATCTCGATCGGCCGCGTCACGCGCTCGAGATACGCCTTGAGTTGTTCCTTGAGATCGGCATCCAACATGGGAAAGCTCCTGTTCGTTTCGAAAGCCTGACCAGATCAGGCTTCCGTTGCATCGGGTAGTGAAACTGGGGTCATGCCCCGCCGGCTTGAAAACCGTCGGGCAAAAAAAGCCCGTCATGCCCGCAAGGCGGGCATCCAGTCCGCAGCGCAGGGCGGGGACCGCTGCGCTGCTTCGTTGCCTGGATTCCCGCTCGCGCGGGAATGACGGGTGAGGCTCTGTACTGCGTGCCGCGGGGTCCGAAGGCCCGGTGATCAGATCTTGCCGACCAGATCCAGCGACGGCTTCAGCGTCTTCTCGCCTTCCTTCCACTTGGCCGGGCAGACCTGGCCGGGGTTGGCGGCGGTGAACTGGGCGGCCTTCAGCTTGCGCAGCGTCTCGGACACGTCACGGGCGATTTCGTTGGAGTGAACCTCCATCGTCTTGATCACGCCGTCCGGGTTGATCACGAACGTGCCGCGCAGCGCCAGGCCTTCTTCGTCGATGTGCACGCCGAACGCGCGCGTCAGCTTGTGGGTCGGATCGCCGACCAGCGGGAACTGCGCCTTGCCAACGGCCGGCGAGGTTTCGTGCCAGACCTTGTGCGAGAAGTGGGTGTCGGTGGTGACGATGTAGACCTCGGCGCCGGCCTTCTGGAACTCGGCGTAGTTGGCAGCCGCGTCTTCGACTTCGGTCGGGCAGTTAAACGTGAAGGCCGCCGGCATGAAGATCACGACCGACCACTTGCCCTTGATCGATTCGTTGGACACTTCGACGAACTTGCCGTTATGGAAAGCGTTGGCTTTGAATTCGGGGACTTTGGTGTTGATCAGAGACATGTGTGCAACCCGTAATGGATGTTGGGAGCCCGCATCGTAGACAGATCGGGGCGATAGGTGAAATGGAATTTAACGATTCACTACTTAGTTTTTCACTAACGACGGTGGATCGAGCATCCGCAGGCTGGGACCGCATCGCGGTCGCTGCGTTCGATCCACGTCAGGCGGCGTTGCCGGCGCGCGCCTCGGGGCGCACCCCGGCCGCCCTCAGCGGGACAGGAACTCGACCGCCAGCTCGGCGAAGCGCTGCGGCTGCTCCCACTGCATGAAGTGCCCGGCGTCCGGGATCAAACACAGATCGGGCGGGGTCGCGAAATGGGCCGATTGCCCAGGGAACATCTCGCTGCCGATGCAGCCGTCGCGGCCGCCGTAGATGATCCGCGTCGGCGCCGCCACGGTGCCGAACACCAGGCGGCGAGTCTGCGCACTGGCCAGGCCGCGCGGCAGTTCGCGGTAGTACTGGATCGTGGCCTTCAGTCGTGCCGGGTCCGACATCGTCGCCAGCAGACGGGCGAGGTCGGCTTCGCGATACGGCCAGTCCGGTGACCAGCTGCGGATCAGGCCGCGCAGCCACGCGAAGTCGTCGCGCGGGATGCGCCGCTCGGCCCAGCCCGGCAGCTGGAAGCGGAAGATGTAATGCGAGCGCCGCAGCTGTTGCAGCGTCGGGCTGCGCAGGAAATGCGCGGTATGCGGCACGGCAGCCGTGACCAGCCGGCGCACCCGCTGCGGCGCCAGATTGGCCGCCGCGTACGCCGTGACCGCGCCCCAGTCGTGGCCGATGATCGAGAACGTATCGGCGCCGAGTGCATCGGCCAGGCCGACCACGTCCTGCGCCAGTTCTTCGACCCGGTAGCGGCCGCTGATCGCGCGGCTGCTCGGCAGATAGCCGCGCATGCCGGGGGCCACGGCGCGAAAACCGGCAGCGGCCAGCGCGTCGAGCACCGGCAGAAAGCCGTCCAGCGTGTCCGGGAACCCGTGCAGGCAGATCACCAGCGGCCCTTGGCCGCGGCTGACGTAGCCCAGCGTCACGTCACCGAGCGCGGCGTGCTCGATCAGCGGCGCGACGGCGGGGTCGGTGACGGGGGCGGCCATGCAGAGTCCTTGCGGTGTCGGGGCGTCTTTATAGCTGGTATTCGATACCGGCCTGAATCAGACGCGGCGAGCCGGTCTGGATGCCACGCGTGCGGTCGACGATGTAGTCCTCATCGGTGAAGTTCTTGGTGGTCGCAAACAGCGTCCAGTGTGACCCCGGACGACGCCAGTTGATCGCCGCGTTCCAGACCAGCACGTCGTCGATCTCGCCGAACTGGCCGGAGCCGCGCGACGCGGTCGGGATCGCCGTGTCCTCGGGTGAGCGCGCGTTGAAGAAGTCTGCGTACTGGTCGCCGATGTAGACCGCTTCGAGCCGCGCGGTGATGCCCAGCGGCAGTTCATAGCCGAGCGTGCCGGTGAACAGATGGCGCGGCGCATACGGCAGGCGGCGGCTGACATCGGTGCCCGGCACGACGGCGCCGTTGTCGGCGCGGGTGAATGCGCCCTCGCTGCGGGCGGTTGGCAGGCCGGTGTAGCTCAGTTCGACGAACGGGTTGACGCTCCAGCCGATCAACTTGCCCAGATCGGCGCGGCCGCTCAGTTCCACACCCTGGAACAGCGCTTCGCCCTGCGACAGCGGCACTCCGCCACCGGCGATCGAGCCGACCGAAATCAGATTGTCGAAGTCGTTGCGGAACACAACCAGCTCGAAGCGCAGCGCGTCGAACGGCCGGGCGCGGACGCCGGCTTCGGCGTTGATGCTCTTCTCGGCGTCGATCTCGACGGCCGTGATGTCGGCCGTCGCACTGCCGTTGCTGAGAATGTCTTCGACGCGCGGCGGTGCAAAACCTTCGTGCACGCTGGCAAACAGCGTGTAGCGCTCGTCGACCGCAAACGTCGCGCCCAGGCTGGGGATCAGCTGGCTCAGGCTTTCCTCACCTTCGCGGCCGAGCAGCCGGTTGCGGCGCGTGTAGTCGATCGATTCCAGGCGTAGGCCCGGCGTGACCGCCAGCCGGCCGAAGCCGAAGCGGTTCTGCGCAAAGGCCGCATACGCAGTCAGCTCACGCTTGTTGTTCTCGCTGCGCGCGCCGCCGCGACCTTGCGGCGTCGTGGCGTTTTCCTGGATGCGATCCTGGGTTTCGCGGTGAGCGCGCAGGCCGGCGACCAGTTCGTTGTCGAGGCCGAAGCTGGCGTGGGTGATACGCACGCGCGGCTCGACGCCGTAGGTGTAGTAGTCCCGCAAACGGCCCTGTGCCGAGTTGCACTGGTCGGGGTCGACGGCGACGCCGGCAAAGCGCGCCTGCTGGAAGTTCAGTGTCTGGTCGCCGACGGTATAGGTCGTCGCATTGCACTGCGTGTCAGTGGTCGTGCTCGACTGGCGCCACCAGTCGCGCGTGAAATGCGAGACGTAAACGTTGGTCGTCAGCAGGTCGTCGCTGCCGAAGCTCAGCTCGTGGGTCACCGAGCCGCCGTAGCGCGTGGCGTCGAAGGTGTCGTTGTCGAACGGGTTGTACTCGCGGCCGAAGTTCGCGTATTCCGCGTCGGTCAGGCCGGTGTACGTCACGTTGGATTCTTCACGGTACTGGTTCACGCGCAGCACCAGCGTCTGGTTGGCGCTGAGCTCGAACAAGCCCTTCAGATTGAAGTCTTCGAGCTTACTGTCGGTGTTGTCGCGGGCGCCGTCGCTGATCTTGCGCGAGAAATCCAGCAGCAAACCGTTGGCGCCAAAGCGGCCTTGGGCGTCGAAGAAGCCGCGGTTGCCGCCGGCGACACTGAACACGCCCTGGGTTTCCTGCGTCGGCGTCGGCGTCACGTAGTTGATCACGGCACCAATCGTCTGCGGGCCGTACTGGTTCATCGCCGAGCCTTTCAGCACTTCGATCCGTTCGAAACGGGTCACCGGCGGGTGGTAGTAGCTGGCGTTGTCGCCGTAGGGCGCGTACGCGAGCGGGATGCCGTCCTCGAGCAGCAACACCTTGGTCGAGCGCGTCGGGTTCAGGCCGCGGATGCCGATGTTGGGCCGCAGGCCCAGGCCTTCTTCGTCGCGGACATTGACGCCCGGCGCCTTGCGCAGCGCCTCGTTGGTGGTGAAAACGCGGCTCTGCTTGAGCGTGGCCTGGTCGATCAGCGTCGTGGCGCCGGGCAGTTCGTCGGATGCGGCCTCGTCACCGAGCACGGTAACGGCGCCGAGAACGACGGCGGCGGGCGCGTCCGTTTTCGGCGGTGTCGGGTTCGACTGGGCCAGCACGGCAGCCGGCAGCAAGGCGAGCGCCCAGGGCGCGGACTTCAGCAAGTTCATGGCGTAACCCCGTCAGGTTCTAGGTTTTATAGAGCCGCATTCCCGGCGCGGCGCCCGGCTGGACCGGGCGCCGCGATTATCGGCAAGTGCGAGTCTAAATCGCAATCGTTATCGATTGCCTAAATCTGTGGCGGGGGTGCCGGCGGGATTCACGCGGCGCGGGCCTCACTGGCTTGTGGCAACCAGGTCTCCCAGCGGCCCTGGTTCCAGTGCTCGATGTGGCGGTCGAGCGGGTCGATCCGGAACAGATGCAGCCACCGGTTGCCGACCAGCTGCGCAACCACCTGATGGCGAGCGGTGATGGCGGTGATCCGTTCGCGGGGCGCTTCGATGAACACCGACAGCCGCAGTGGCTCATGACGCCAGCGTTCGCCGTCATGCAGCGACTGCAGCGGTAAGCCAATCCGCAGGTCGCCGGCATTGCCTTCGAACACGCCGATGCGGCCGCCGACGACGTTGTGCAGCAGCTTGTTGCCGCAGCCGAAGCGCAGGTTGTCGACCGTCGAGGCGTAGTACTGCAGGTTGATCCAGTGCGCGACCACCATCGGCGCGGTCATGATCTGCTCCAGCACGCTGCCGTCGACGTCACGCTGCGGATCGTATTCGTGCAGGAAGCTGCGGCCGGCCAGACGCAGGCCGCGCGTGCGCGAACGCGGCGCGACGATGAAGGCCGCGTTGTTCGCCAAACCCCATTCCGGGCGGGTTTGCGACCAGTCGCAGGCGCGCCGCTGCAGTTGTTGCAGCAGGCGCTTGTCGGCCTGGTCGGCGTCCAGGCGCGGGTCGAGCCGCGCCCCGCTGAGCTGCCCGTTGCCGCAGCGCTCGGCGCGGGCGATGCGGCCGGCGCTGTCCAGCGTGGCCTGCAAGGCGCGCAGATCGGTGGGGCTGCCCGGCGGCGCCAGATCGGTGTCGAACAGCTCGATCTGATCGGTCGTGGTGTTGTGCAGCGCGGCGATGAAGCGCGTGGTGCGCGGGACGGTGACGCCTTCGGCGACCAGTGCCGCGCGAACGTCGGCGTCGTTCAGCAACATCGCCAGCGCGCGGGCGTTGGCTTCTCCGGTCTGTCCGCAACAGGCGCCGCAGTCCAGCGAGGCGGCGTGTGGATTGTTGGCGCTGGTACTGCCGTGGCCGACCAGCAACACGATGCGTGCGAACCGCGGACCCAGGTTCATGGCTTTGAGGATGCGCGCGGCCAGTTGAGCGCGTTCGATCGGCGTCGCGCCGGGGCCCGACGTCAGCAGCGGGCGCAGCAATTGCGCCTCGTAGGGTTTCAAGCCGGCCGAACTCGGCTGCTGCGGCGCGCGGATGCGCGGCAGGCTGCGCCGCAGCAGCGCACCCGCCAGCGCCAGACCCGTGGTTTCGATCCGGGTGAAGGCCGTGCCCGGCATGCGCTCGAACCGATCCCAGACGTCACCGGCCGCGAGTCGCTGCTGGCGCCGCGTGGCGAGCAGCGCATCGGTTGCGCTGCTGCTGCTGCGGTCCACGACGTCCATCGCCGGCGCCAGCAAGCCCGGCAGCTGCGGTCGAGACGACGAAGTGCCCAGCGGCGTGTACCGAACTGGCAGGCCGAAGAAGCCAGCAAAGCCCAGTGTCTGCGCGCTCGGCAGCACGGTTTCCAGGGCGCGCCGCATCGGCTCGGACCGCACGTCGATGCAGAACACCGCTTGCACCGTCGGCGTCATCGGCAGCTCCGGATCGCGGGGCTGCGACAGCGCGCTGACCAGCGGACGCTGGTAGGCAATCTCTTGCGCGCGCAACCACAGGCCGCGGATCGAGTGGCCGTCACCGGTTAGACCACCGTCGTTGCTGCTGGCCGCCAGCGTCGCGGAGTGCCAGTTGCTGCACCAGCGGCTCCAGGCCGAACCGACGCCGCGCGCACCGTCGTCGATCAGCAGCTCCCAGGCCAGCCGGATTGCCAGCAACTGCGCGATATGGTCGTCGTCGGCGTTGGCCAGTCGTGCCTGCCAGCGCAGGTAGGCGCACCAGGCTGCCCAGCCGTTGATTCTGAGCAGCGCCGTTTCTAGCAGCGTGACGCGCTCCGCGTCGTCGATATCGAACATCGACAGTACGGCGACGATCGTGGCACGGGGGTGGAGCGGCAGCTTCTCGGCACGCGCCTGCAGAGCCGGTTCGTGCCCGTCCAACGTCAGATCGTCGATCAGCGCCTGGCGCCAGCTCGCATAAAGACCCGCACCGGTCGCCGGTCGCCAGTCCGACTGATCTTGATCGAAGTAGGCCGCGCAGAACTGGCTGATCTGCTGGCTAATCGTGTCGGCCCAGGGCAGCTGCTGGCGGCGCCGGCGCTGCGGCTCGTGAGCATCCGACAGCAGCGGCAAGCGCGGCCGCTGCGGCTCGTCGCCCGCGATGGCGGTGATCAGATCGTCGGGCGTTGCGCTGCTGCTGACCTCGTTAAGCGCCAGTTGCAGATCGCTGCGCTGGATCGCGCCTGCCTGCCAGCGTTCACGAAAGTACTGATAGGGCATCGTCAGCCGGCTGCCAGCACGCAGCGCCAGCTCATCGTCGACGGCTTCGAGTGTCTGGCCGATACGGCCCCAATGCGGGTTGACGGCGATGTAGCGGTCCAGCGGCCAGGTCGGCGCGATGCGCTGGCAAGCGGACTCGATATCCGTTTCCAGACGTTGAGGTGCCAGCGGTCGGGGCAGGGTGGCGGCGTTCATTAGTGATCTCCGAAGTCGTGGGCGGCGGCGCGGGCTGGCGGCAAGATGCGAAAGCTCAGGCGCGTGAAGCGCTGGTCGAGGTGGAAGCCGGCGTAGGCGCGCGGGTGCAAGGCCAGCGCGAGGCGGCCGCGCGGATAGGCGGTCAGCCACAACTGGGCTGCATACAGCGCGGTGAACAGTGCGGCGACCCACAGCGACAGCAGCAGCGGCGGCGAGCTGGCAGCGGGCGGGACCAGCAGGCAGGCCAGCGCATGCAGCGCCAGCAAGGTCTGGGTCAGCAGCAGCACCCGCACCAAGCCGAGGCCCAGGCGCCACCGTCCGCGATACCGGACCGGCCACAGCAGCGGGGCCAGACCCAGGGCGGCCACCACCAGGGCGACCGCCGGCAGCTCGACGCCGGGCAGCGGCACCTGCCACAGCAGCGCCGACCCCTGGGCAATCAGCATCGTCAGCGGCATCGCCACCGCGCCGGCGACGATCAGTCGGCGGGGTGAGGGCAGGTGGATCACCGGCGCCAGATCGGCGCGACGGCGCTGGTCGACGGTGCTGCCGGCGCTGAGGAACGCGTGGGCCTTGTACAGCGAGTGGGCCAGCAGGTGAAGGAATGCCAGCTCGTACAAGCCCAGGCCGCATTCCATCAGCATGAAGCCCATCTGCGCGCAGGTGGACCAGGCCAGACGGACCTTGATGCTGATTCGCGTGATCATCACCAGGCTGGCCAGCACCGCGGTCAGGCTGCCGCCGATGACCAGCAGCGCTTGGGCCGCAGGGGCCAGCTCAAGCAGCGACGCCAGACGGATCAGCACGTAGCCGCCGATGTTGACGACACCGGCATGCAGCAGCGCTGACACCGGCGTCGGCGCCTCCATGACCTGGATCAGCCAGCCGTGCAGCGGCAGCTGCGCCGACTTGAGCATCGCGCCGAAGACCATCAGGACTGCGGCGGCTTGCAGCGACCAGGTCAGCGTCGGCAGCGCGCGCCATTGGGTGGTCAGTTGCTCGATCGACAGCGTGCCGGCTTCTCGGTAGATCAGCAGCAGCGCGCCGAACATCGCCAGCTCAGCGAGGCGGCTGGCGATGAACTTCTTGTGTGCTGCGCTCTGCGCGGCAGGGCGGTCGCGGTAGAAGGTCAGCAGGTGGTGCAGCGCAAAACTGCTGACGATCCAGGCACCCAGCAGCAGACCGAGATGGTCGGTCGCGACCAGCGTGCTGACCGACCCGAGCGTGACCAGCAGGGCCGCGACATAGCGCGGCTGGCCCTGCTCGCCGTCGAGATAGCGCTGTGAGTAATGCGCGATCACCGCGCCAAGCAGGCTCACCAGCGTCAGCATCGACAGCACCAGCGCGGACGTGCGAATCCAGTCGAGGGCGCTGGCGGCGATGCCGGCCGCGGTGATCAAGCTGGCCAATGTGGTCGCAGCGCCAGCACGGCGCCAGGCCAATGTGGGGCGCGCCCAGGCCAGCAGCGCGGCCCCGGCGTAGACGATGGACAGCAACAGCGGGAGTAGCGATTCAACAGGCATCCATGCGCTCCGGGTAGTGGGGGTACGCGCATTCTGTTGACCGCCAAATAATTAATAAAATAGATTGATAAGAACGTACCGTTCGATTCAGGAGAACGATTTGCGGCGCTTGAACTACCACCATCTGCAGTACTTCTGGGTCGTGGCGAAGGAAGGCCACCTGACACGCGCTGCCGAGCAACTCCACGTGTCGCAGTCGGCGCTGTCGGCGCAGATCCGTCAGCTCGAAGAGCAACTTGGACGGCCGCTGTTCGTCCGTGAGGGCCGCAGCCTGGTGTTGACCGAGGTCGGCCGCGTCGTACTCGACTATGCCGACAGCATTTTTTCGCTGGGCAGCGAGTTGCTGGCGACGATCCGGGGTGGCGAGGGCGGCGGGGTTCAGCGACTGCGGGTCGGCGCCGTGTCGACCTTGTCGCGAAACTTCCAGGAAAACTTCCTGCGGCCGGTGGTCGGTATCGATCAGGTCCGGCTGCTACTGCAGTCGGGCAGCATCGACGAGTTGCTGGCCGCGCTGGCGGTACACAAGCTCGATCTGGTGCTGTCCAACAGTGCGGTGGCCTCGGATGCCCAGCAGGCTTGGCGCTGCCGGCGGGTCGCGCGCCAGCCGGTGTGCCTGGTCGGCCGTCCGCGCGCGACTGACCAGCCGTTCCGGTATCCGGAGGACCTGACCACGGTGCGCCTGCTGCTGCCGGGCCGCAGCAGCGACATCCGGGCGCAGTTCGACCTGCTATGCGAGTCGCTGCGGATCGAAGTCGAGCCTCATGCCGAAGTCGACGACATGGCGATGCTGCGTCTGCTGGCGCGTGATTCGGCCGGCGTCGCCGTGGTGCCGTCGGTCGTGGTCCAGGACGAGTTGCGCGACGGCGCGCTGCAGCAGTACTGCGTGCTGCCCAAAGTGTTCGAAAACTTCTACGCGATCACCACGCGCCGTCAGTTCGAGTCCAGCGCGCTCAAGCTGCTGTTGTCGGGCGACGAGCCGGCGGTGCTTTAGACTGGGCTGGATCCCTTCTGAGTCTGCGGCGCCATGCCGATGCCCTGTTGCCCTGATGACCACGCCGGCCTAGGGTCCCGCGGGCGCCGTCCGTGAGCGCGTATCAGCCGCGCTGGCCCGGCAGCGTGCGCGCCCGCTTCATCGGGCTGGTGCTGACCATCACGACGCTGGCACTGCTGCTGGCCGGCGTGGCCCTGCTGAGCTACGAACTGGCGCGACGACAACCGACCTGGAGCGCCCCGCTCTTCAGCAGCGCACAGATGCTGGCAGTGCTGATTGCCGTGATCGTCGTCAGCGTGTTCAGCCTGCTGCTGGCGCTGCGGCTGTCGCTGGGTTTGCAGCGAGCGGTCAGTGAGCCGCTGTTGGCGATCACGCGAGCGGCTCGACGGATCGTCGTTCGGCGCGATTACTCGGTGCGGGTTGCTGCCGTCAGCGATGGCGAAATGGACCTGGTTATCACGGCGTTCAATCGGATGCTCGATGAAGTGCAGGAGCGGACCCGGGCTCTGGAACAGTCCAATCTGTCGTTGATGACGCAGATCGCCGAGCGTTACGCCACGCAAACCGCGCTGGCCCGCGCCAATACGCGACTGGAGTCGACGATGGCGGCCGCCGAGATCGGCGGTTGGATCACCGACCTTGCCAGCGGCGAGTTCACGCCCGATCGCAATTTCGCCGCGCTGTACGGGCATCCCGACGACGAGATGCTGCGGCTCGATCCTCAGCGCCGCTATCGGCAGATCCATGATCAGGATCGCGCTCGTTTCCAGGCAGCTGAAGCCGACGCGCTGCGCAGCGGCTCGTTGACGTCGGTGGAGTTCCGAATCGTGCAGCCTGACGGCGGCGTGCGCTGGGTGATCGCCCGCGGCAAAGTACAGTTCGATGCCGATGCGCAGCCGCAGCTACTGGCCGGGCTGTTGATCGACATCACCGCACAGAAGCAGGCCGAGCAGCAGCGGCGCGACAGCGAGAGCGTCTACCGCGCGATCGGCGAATCGATCGATTACGGCGTGTGGATTACCGACGATTCGGGACGCTGCACGTATGCCAGTGATTCGTTTCTCGCGCTGACCGGCCTGAGCCAGGCGCAATGCACCGAGTTTGGCTGGAGCAGTGCACTGCATCCAGACGATGCCGAAGCCACGATCGCAGCCTGGAAGGATTGCGTGCGCACCGGCAATGCCTGGTATCGAGAACATCGCATCGTCGGTGCC
This sequence comes from Hydrocarboniphaga daqingensis, assembly GCF_900129825.1. GTDB lineage: Bacteria > Pseudomonadota > Gammaproteobacteria > Nevskiales > Nevskiaceae > Hydrocarboniphaga > Hydrocarboniphaga daqingensis. The sequence goes on from NZ_FQWZ01000005.1 coordinate 57,624, forward strand.
GACGGGCATTACCACGCGGTGCTCGCCCAAGGCGTGCCGATGCGCCGCGACGACGGCCGCATCTATGGCTGGGCCGGCATCAATCTGGATATCAGCCGGCTCAAGCGCACCGAAGAAGCGCTACTTGAAGCGGATCGACGCAAGGATGAGTTCCTGGCGACGCTGGCGCACGAACTGCGCAATCCCTTGGCGCCGATCCGGCATGCGACCCAGTTGCTCGATGCGCCGGGAACGACGGACGAGCAGCGGCAGTGGGGCCGCGAGGTTATTGCGCGCCAGGTCCAACACATGGCGCTGCTGCTCGACGACCTGCTCGATGTATCGCGGATCACGCGGCGGCGGCTGGCACTGAAGTCCGACGATGTCAGCCTGAAGGCGATCATCGATGCCGCGGTCGAAACCGCTCGCCCGCTCATCGAAGCACGCTCGCATCAGCTTCATCTGCAGCTGCCGGCATTGCCGGTGGTGTTGCACGCTGACCCGTTGCGACTGTCGCAAGCGCTGTCCAACCTGCTGACCAACGCTGCCAAGTACACCGATGTCGGCGGCCGGATCACGCTGGCTGCCGATGTCGGCGCCGACGGATTGCGCGTGCGCGTCACCGACAACGGCATCGGCCTGTCAGCAGAGGCGATCCCGCGCGTGTTCGAGATGTTCTCGCAGATCGACAGCGCGCTCGAACGCAGTCAAGGCGGGCTGGGTATCGGCTTGGCGCTGGTACGCGGTTTGGTCGAGTTGCATGGCGGCACGATCGACGTCGGCAGCCCAGGCTTGGGGCAGGGCACCACGTTCACGATTCGCTTGCCGCGCAGGCTGTTGCGAGATGGCGGCGTTACCGCAGTGGCGGCGACGCCCGGCGTGGCCGCGGCGCAGACGATGCGTCAGATGCTGCTGGTGGCCGACGACAACTGCGACGCAGCGGATTCCTTGGCGATGCTGCTGCGCTTGCAGGGCTATCAGGTCAGCGTCGCCTACAGCGGCCCGGCCGCGTTGGCGCAGGCACTCGACCTGCAACCGGCCGCGATGGTGCTCGACATCGGCATGCCGGGCATGACCGGTTATGAACTGGCGCAGCAGATTCGCCAGCAGCCTTGGGGCCGTGATGCGCTGCTGATTGCGCTGACCGGCTGGGGTCAAAAGGAGGACGTCGATCGTGCCTTGCAAATCGGCTTTGATCATCACTTCGTCAAGCCGGTCGACTTTCCGAAACTGCAGCAGCAGTTGCAGCAAGGGCTGCTGCAGCGGCAGCCGGGGTAAGTCGAAAGCGCCTGCGCGGCGCCGTGCGGCCTATCAGACGCGAGCGACGTGGGCGCCAGGCGCGACGATCAGGCGGGCGCCGCGGCGGCGGCCTGGATGCCCGCCAGGCGCCCGAAGTACGTTACGTCCGCCACCGACATGCCGCTGGCGTAACCCTGAGAATTGCGCGGGATACCCGCCACCGTTCGGCCCGCCGCATACAGGCCCGCAATCGGATCACCATCGCTGTCGAGCACTTCGCCGGTGGGGCGTACGTCGAGCCCGCCAAGCGTGAACACGGGCGGCTTTAGGTCGGACAACCGATAGCTGCTCAGCGCATACGGCGGTGTCGTCAGCGGCGCCAGATAGTCGGGGCTCTTGTGGAAAAGCGGGTCCTCGCCGCGCGCGGCATGCTCGTTGTAGAACGCGACGGTCTGCTGCAGCGCCCTGGGGGGCAGTCCGGCGTCACGCTCGACTTCGGCCACCGTGTCGCCAACGGCGACGATCTCGGTCTGGATATAGGCCGGGCGATCAAAAAAGCGGTTGTCGATGAACAGATAGACGCGTGGATCGGGTTGGGCGTGGATGTAGTGTCCAAGCCGCGCCAGATAGATGTCTTCGTTGATGAAGCGTTGACCCGCGGCATTGACGAAGATGCCGTACGTCAGCTGCGCCGGGGGATAGTGCGCAACGCCGACGAAAGCTTCGCCCATGTTGATCGCCTGGCCACCGGCCGCCACGCCCATCAGGATGCCGTCGCCGCGATCACCCGGGTTGCCGTGGCGCAGCGCCACCGCATCCAGCGATGGAATGTGCCGGCGCGTCATTGCCTCGTTCATGATGAAGCCGCCGGTGGTCAGCACCACGCCGCGCCGGGCTTCGATGAACTGACGCTCGCCGAAACGGCGCGCGACGATGCCGCGGACGCGGCCGCTGTCGTCCTGGATCAACTGCTGAGCCCGTGTATCGAACTGCGTACGAACGCCTGCCTCCGTGACGCGCGCCACCAGCGCTGCCATCACGCGCAGTCCGCCTTCGTGGTTGGCGTCGGCCGGCAGATGGCCATGCGGCACGGCCGCCGCGACTGTGTTGAACGGATACGACTGCTCGTTGCCGGTGTACTGCAGCGAATCGCCGGTCATCGCCACCACGTCGCGTCCGGCGTAGAAGCCGCGCTTGTAGACCACGCCGAGCGCTTCCATCCAGTCGAAGTGCGCTGCTGCGTTGTCGACGAACTGTCGCAGCCGTGCTTCGTCGGTGTTGTCGCCGAAGCAGGCTTTCAGGTACGCATAGAAGTTGTCGGTGGTTTCGGTAAAGCCCAGCTCGCGCTGCAGACGGGTGCCGCCGCCGCCACCGAGGAACATTTCGCAAGCCGACATCATCGTCGACCCGCCGGCTCCACTGGCCTGTTCGATCAGCAGCACCTCGGCCCCTGCGCGGCGTGCTTCCAGCGCGGCACAGCCACCGGCACCACCGTAGCCGCAGACGACGACGTCCGCGGTCAGGTCGAAGTGCCGGACGTCTTCGTAGCGAACGATGCGTTTCATTCAAGACTCACAGGGTGGGCAACGACACAGGGGCGCGGCTCACGCCCCCATCAGCACCATCTGGAACTGCGGCTTTTCGACGCCGCAGTCGGGGCATAGCCAGTCATCAGGCACCTCGTCCCAGCGCGTGCCGGCTGGCAGCCCATGCTCCGGGTCACCGACGGCCTCGTCGTAGATATAGCCGCAGATTTCACATTCCCAGCGCGCCATCGTCGCCCGGCCTCAGGCAGCGGCCTGACGGCCGAGATCCGACTCCAGCATCTTCGGCATCGGCATGTTCGGGCGCACTTCCATGAACTCGACGGCGACACCGGGCGGCAGCTCGAAGCAGCTCGCAATGGCCCGGCCGATGACCTCGGGCTGGGTTACGCCGTCCCATTGAGCGCCCTTGGTCAACCAGTCCTGCATCGCCTCGGCGGCAGCCGCTGGATCGAAGTTGGCGATGCTGCCGGTAGCAACCGCGCCGGGGCTGAACACGGTGACCATGATGCCGTCAGGCTTGAGTTCATGGCGCAGCTCGCGCGACAGCTGCTCCACCGCTGCTTTGCTCGCGGAATAGACCGCCAGATGCGAAAACTCGTTGTCGTTGCGCACCGTCGCGGAACTGACGTTGACGATGCGCCCACCACCGGCACGGCGCAGATGCGGGATCGCCGACTGACAGCAAAACAGCACAGAAAGGAAGTTCAGATCGACGATGCGACGCACTTCGTCTTCGGGCATCAGTTCGATGCGCCGCGCAAACTGGAAGCCGGCGTTGTTGATGATGCCGTCGATCCGGCCATAGGCTGCCGCGACCTGCGACAGCGCCGCATCGATGTCGCCGCGCCGGCTGACGTCAGCACGCACCGCGATGGCACGCCCTTGCGGCAGAGACGCCAGCGCCTCGTCCAGCCGGGCTTGATCCCGCGCTAGCAGTGCCACGCGCGCCCCGCGCGCCACCAGTTCGGCCGCGGTCGCCAAGCCAATACCTTTTGATCCGCCGGTGACGACGATGACTTGATCCTGCAACGATGATGCGGTGGGGCGGGGCGTGACGGCAGACATGGCGTGCTCTCGGTCAGCTGCTGCGATGGGTTTGGGCGGCGATCACGTCGGAAGTGCGATCGCGCAGGTCCTGAATCGTCCAATGGTGGTTGTCGTTGTGAAACTGCGACACGTTGACCTGGGCGCGATCCGTATAGAACTGCGAATACCAGCGCCGCAGCTTGGCAATCGGCCCGTCGTTACCGCACAGCGTCGGCTCCGGCCGATACAGCTTGCGTTCCCAGATGTAGACGTCTTCCATGAACGCGTCATACGACGCCTTGCAGTAGCCTTCGGCGGCCGCATCGAGCATCTCGGCGGTGAAGGCTGTGCTGTTGGCTTTGACGATGACACCGAACCAGTATTCCAGCGTGTTCTCGTCGACGGGACACCAAGACGTCAGGATCAGCGAGTCGAACTGACCGGAATCCTGGATCTGCCAGGTGTACTGGTAGGCCGGACCGTGGCTGATGTTACGGACGTACAGCTTGTCGTCCTGAACGTCGGCCGCGAGGCGAGTGTGCTTACCCCAGGTCAACTCTCCGGTGACGTGACCGTTCCATACCGGCAGCCATTGCTCGACATCGAAGCCGTGTATCGGCAGCAAGTGGCCTTTGTCGACGACGTTCTCGATCACTTCGCGAGCGTGGGTCTTGATCGTGATGCGGAAGCGGTGCCACTGCGGCGTCCAGCCAGCCGCACCGAATTCTGGCAGTGCGGGAATGTCGTATTCGGGCTCGCCACGCTCGGGGTCGAACCAGATCAACGCCGTATCGTTGATCTCCTTGGTGACAAACGAGCGAGCTTTGGCCTTCGGCGGAATCTTGTCGCAGTACGGGATCTTGACGCAGTCGCCGCCGCCGTTGAACTGCCAGTTGTGGAACGGGCACTGCAGCGCGTTACCCAGCACTTTGCCGGCCGACAGGTCGGCGCCGAGGTGAGGGCAGAACGCTTCCAGGCAGCGCAGCTGACCGTCATCGCCGCGATAGAACGCCAGGCGCATGCCGAAGTAGTCGCGTGCAACTGCTTGGCCCTTCGGGAACTCGTCGCTCCATCCGACCATATGCCAGCCGCGTGCATAGCGCGGCGTACCATCGGCCAGCCGCGGAATCGTCTGCAGGTTGCGGCCAATGGTCGTGGCGCTGCTGCGCTGCAAGCTCTCGGCTTGCAGGTTCAGATCACCGCCGGTTCTCAAGTCTCCCGCCATTTCGCTCTCCAAGTGCGATGCCATCGTCTGTCACCCGGTGGCGACAAAACATTTGTACGCAAAGGTCGGCGAAGTGCCTATCAGCCATTTGGGTTAGAGATGCAAGGCGGTGCCTCATGCAAGTGCAGTGACCGAGTTGAGCAGCAGCTTCACCAGCAGTGTCTGGCGCGTAACACCGGTCTTGCAGAAGATCGAGCGCAGATGCGTGCGCGCCGTGTTGCGGCGGATGCTGAGCTTGAGCGCGGCTTCGTCCAGCGTCAGTCCGTCGACCAGCAGCAGCGCCAGCCGGCTTTCGACTCGGGTCAGGCCGAACAGACGCCGCGCCAGTTCATGCGCCGATTGCGGGGCACTCGCATTCGGGTCGCGGATGAACACCGTCACCGCCGGTCGGGTACGGCTATCCGACCACTGCGCGACCGGTATCGATCGGACCATCACCACTAGGCAGCTGTTGCCGGACGGGCGCGTTACCGGCATCGCATCGATGACCGCTGGGCCGTCGCCGCTGACGGCACCGGGCATGGCAAGCTGGATCGCGCGTGCTAGATCGCGCCGCTCCTTGGGACTTTCCGCGTAAAGCGTGTGGCCCGACAACCACAGCCCGTCACGCTGCGCCAGAATGCGTCGCGCTTCCGGATTCATTTCGACGATCTCGCCACTCTGCGCAATGCTGATGACGCCGAGCAACATCCGATTGACAGTACCGGCGAAGATCTGGCGCTCGCATTCCAGCGAGTCGAGACGGGAATGCAGCTGCAAGGCCCGCTTCAGATGCGGCAGCAGGTAGTGGATCAAGGCCTTGTCGTCGGCGTCGAATGTCGCAGCGTCATGGCCGCGCGTGATGCGCAGCCGACACTCGACGCCTTCGCGCGTGTAGACATCGGCACCGAGTATGTGTCGTACGTCGATCGGCCGCATGTATTCACGGTAGATCGGGCTCTGTAGCCAGGCGTCAGTACCGATCAGCTCTTCGACGGTGACCGCGCGATCCTCGTCAAGTCGCACGAAAGGATCGAGTGCGAAGTAGTGATTCTCGTAGGAGGCCTTGGCATCGAGGTCGTCGAGTCCGCAGTGAATCATCGTACCGCCGCCGTCGGGTCCAGGTGGCTTGAGCATCAGCACGACACTGCTGGCGCGCAAACGTACCAACAGCCGTTCGATCAAGTCCTGCCACGGCGGGTTGTCCATCGTGCCGGTGTAGATCGCGGCCACCAGATCGGCCAGCTCGGTATCGACGTTCAGTACGGGTACCTCGCTCGATACCGGCAGCGGGCGATGCAGCGGGCGCAAGCTGCGCGGCAACTCGGTTACAACGGCCATGTCGTTCTCCTTGCTCCCGAGGTTCGCTGCGCCGGCTGTTGGATCCGTCATCGACCAGGGAGTCGTTCGCAGTGCCGAGCTTAGTCGGTCGAAACATTTCAACACAAATGTAAGGCGACGGTAGCGGATCAACTGAGAGGTAATCCGACGTATGGCGCCTGATGTCGTCCGATCAGATGAGGTCGGCCCCTGCATCCACCCTTAAATCGGGTGAAGCAGGCGATGCGTTGCTGGCGTGACCATCGCCGAGACCGGACCGGAGCAATGGAATGCGAGCGGCAGCGTTCCGGCCGACACCACGACAAGCACGACGAGAGCCGCCGGCTCCGATCGTGTCGCGCTCGCTTCGAGGAGAGACGATGAAAGCTGCGAATCGTTTGCGCTTGTTATGCCAGTCCCTGCCGCTGATGTTGCTGCTGTCGTCGCCGGTCCATGCGCGACTGACGCCTGAACAACTGGCCCAGCTCGACGGGCCGAAGATGACCTGCTCCGGCGCCGAGAGGGCGGGTAGTGCCAGCGGCATTCCGGAGTTCAGTGGCAAGTGGGTTGGATCCTGGCCGGGTATCAAGGGTCAAAGCGGCTACGAGCCGGGCCCGTATGCCGACGAAAAGCCGCAGTACACAATCACCGCCGCCAACATGGCGCAGCATCAGGACAAGCTGACGGAAGGTCAGAAGCAATTGTTGAAGAAGTACCCCAGCTATCGGATCAACGTCTATCCGAGTCATCGCGACTTCGGCTATCCCAGCTGGGTGTGTGATACCACCAAGAAAAACGCGGCGACATCGCAGGTCCTCGATGATGGTCGCGCGGTTAGCGGTTACGGCGGTGGCCTGGTGTTCCCGATCCCGCAAAGTGGACTTGAAGCAATTTGGACCAACATCCTGTCGTTCCGTCCCTGGACCGAAAAGGCGGTGTGCGATATCGCCAATGTGTACAGCAACGGCACGGTCGCTTGGGGCCGGCAACGCTTCATGACGATGAACATGATGATGAAGCCCGGTGCCGAGCGTCCGTCGCTGGAAGAGCGGATCAACGCCTACTTCTATGCACGCTACTCATTGCCGGAGCGCGACAAGGGCTACGTCGCCGTCGGCTTTCAGCCGAACAACTTCGCACGCGATGCGACGCAGGCTTGGCAGTACCTGCCGGGAACGCGCCGCGTGCGCCAAGCGCCTGAGATCGGCTTCGACTATCCGGTGCCGCCCGCAGGCGCGCGCACCGTCGATGACGACTACGGATTCAACGGCTCACCAGAGCGGTACACGTGGAAGCTGATCGGCAAGAAGGAAATGATCGTTCCGTATCACAACTTCAAGGTCAACGATCCAGCGGTGAAGTACGCGGAGCTGATCAAGCCCGGTGTTCCGAATTCGGACCTGCTGCGATACGAGCTGCACCGGGTCTGGGTGTTGGAAGCAACGCTGAAGGAAGGCAAGCGGCATATCTACAAGCGTCGGCTGATGTACCTGGATGAAGATACCTGGCAGGCCGTCTGGGTCGACAACTTCGACGGGCGCGATCAGCTGTGGCGCATCGCGCTGGTTACGCAGCACTACAGCCAAGAGGCATCGACGTTCCATCGTGGTGCTTCCTTCTATCTTGATCTGTTGGCCGGTGGCTATGAAGCCGGCTATCTGGTCAACGAGCAGCCGGGCGACTGGTGGCGCATGAACACGCCGATGTCGCCGTCGCAATTCACCCCCGAAGCCGCCGGGCGCGCCGGCCACTGAGCCGCGCCTCGCTACAGGAATCCGTCGCCGATGACATCCGCCGTTGCAGCTGACACCACCGCCGCGAGCCCGCTGGTACTCGATCCGTATAGCCACGAGTTTCACTGGGACCCGTATCCGTACTATCGCGCCGTTCGCGATGCCGATCCGGTGTATTTCAACGAGAAGGGCGGCTTCTGGCTGCTGACGCGCTGGGACGACGTCAACCTTGCGCTGCGTGACTTCCGCACCTTCATCAATACCGGTGCGGTGGCCTTGGAGAAAGAGGCGCACGATGTGATGCCGTACCCGATGTTCATCGGATCGGACCCGCCTGACCATACGCGCCAGCGCAAGGTGCTGGCGCCGCTGATGACGCCGGCGGCGCTGGCGGCCTTGGCGGGCGTGATCCGTGACAAGACGCGCAAGCTGCTGGCCCCGCATCTGCGGCGCGGTCGCTTCGACTTTGTCGCGGACTTGGGTTGCTATCTGCCGATGGACGTCATTGCCGGCATGATCCGCGTCCCGGACGCAGATCAGGATCGGGTGCGGCGCCTTGCCGATGATCTGATTGCCCGCGATGACATGCAGCACGAGTTGAGTCAGCGCAACATCGACGGCTACATCGGCTTGGCCACGTACTTCGAGGAGCACGTTGCCCGGCATGCGGCGATGCCGTCATCCGACGACATGCTCGGCCTGATGTTGAGTGCGCGAGCCGACGGGACGATGACCCACAAGGAGGTCATCGGCAACATGATCCTGTTGGCCATCGCGGGTAACGAAACGACGACCAAGCTGATCGGCAACATGGCGTATCGGCTGTGGCAGCACCCGAACCAGCGATCCCTGTGCGTGCAAGATCCTTCGCTGATCGAAAAGGCGGTCGAAGAGACGCTGCGCTTCGACGGGTCGTCGCAGATCATCGTCCGGCGTGTGGGGCGGGATATCGAGCTGCGCGGCAAGCAACTTCGAGTCGGCGACCGGGTTGGGCTGTGCCTGATCTCGGCCAACCGCGACGAACGCCATTACGCCAATCCGGACGTCTACGACATCCGTCGCGGCGCTCGTGACCACATGGCGTTCGGCTTTGGGCTGCACAGCTGCCTCGGCGCGGCCTTGGCTCGATTGGAAACCCGGATCGTGTTTGAAGAGGTGCTGCGCGTGATGCCGGATTATCAGATCGTCGAGGCGGGTCTGACGCGAGCGCACAATCCCAACGTCCGCGGCTTCTCGACGTGCCCGGCGACGTTTTCGGTGATCGCTTAGAGCGACCCGTCGGGCGATCACCAAGCAACCGGGCCGTGCTCCGTGACCCGCATCGGGTCCGGAGCCGCTATTCGTTACGGCCTTCGAAGATCGCGCTGATCCTCGGCGCCAAGGCTGACGTCGCCGGTAGCTTCACGTGCAGCGCTTCAGCGCAGGCCAGTGCGGCGTTCAAGTCCTTCTGGCCCAAAGCACCGAACGGGCCGAAGTGCTGATGCAGAGCGGCTTGACCACCGCTGGCCGCCAGTTGTGAGCGGTTGCGGATGAAGGCCTGCATTTGCGGCGTGACGACGCCGTTGGCGCTGCCGACCTCAATCAGTTTGTCGATCGATAGACCCATCGCGTCTGCCAAGGCGCTGGCTTCGTGGATCGCGGCAAACGCTGCATAGGTCATCAGATTGTTCGCCAGCTTCAAGGCGATGCCGGCGCCGACCGATCCGGCATGGACGATCGTCGCCGCCGAGGTGTTCCAGATCGGCGTGCAGCGAGCCAGCACGGCCGCATCGTCACAGCCGACCATATAGGTCAGTGTGCCCGCTGCGGCACCGCTGGCACCGCCGCTGATCGGGGCGTCGACCAGCGTGATGCCGACGGCGACCGCATCGCGATGCCAGCGCAGCAGCGCCGCCTGCGTGACCGTGCTGTGAATGGCGATGATGCCGCCGGCCTGGCCGCAGGCCAGCAGACCGTCGGCGCCATACAGCAAGGACTCGACATCGGTGTCGTCGCGTACACAAAGACCGATGTAGTGACAGCGTGCTGCCATTTCAGCCGGCGATACGGTGAGGGCACCAAGTGCGGCCAACTCGTCACAGGCGGTCGTCGACACGTCATAAACCCGCAGCGCGTCGCCGTATTGCAGCAATCGTCTGGCGATCGGACGGCCAATGTTGCCCAGTCCGATGAAGCCGATGGAGTCGGACATCGTCAGGCCCGGCTCAGGCGCGCATCAGCTGGCCACCGTCGACGTTCATCACCAGGCCAGTGATCCAGCCCGCGTCGTCCGACAGCAGAAATGCGAGCGCCTTGAGCAGATCCTGTGGCGTACCCAAGCGGGCCAGCGGCATCTGCGCGACCATCATGTCGATATACGCCTGCGGTACTTTGTCGCGGAGCGCCTGCGTGTCGGTCGGACCCGGTGCGATCGCGTTGACGCGGATGCCCTTGGGGCCCAGCTCGCGCGCCAGTACGCAGGTGATGCCATTGGTGGCCAGCTTGGTGAACGAGTAGTAGTCCATGTTCATCCAGGCCGCCGTCGACGACTGGTTGACGATGGCGCTGCCGCTGGCCATCAGCGGCACGCAGGCGCGCGTCATGACGACCGCGCCGAGCATGTTGACGCTGATGACCTTGTTCAAGTAGCCGAGGTCGACACTCATCAGCGGGTTGAAGTCGAGCTTGCCGAACAGCGCCGCATTATTGACCAGATAGTCGATCCGTCCGTATCGCGCCTTGACCGTCTCGACCAGTGCCGCCGCCGAAGTCTCGCTGCCGACGTCGACTACGACGAACAGCGCGTCGTGCCCGTCGCGCTGCAACTGCGCGGCGACGCGCTCGCCGCGTTCACGGTCGATGTCGGCCACAACGACGCTCGCGCCGAGCGCGGCCAGCCCGTTGGCATAGCCTTCGCCGATACCTTGCGCCGCGCCGGTGACGACAGCGACTTTGCCCTTCCAGTTCATTGCGTGTCCTTAGCTGAGCTTGCGCGACCTCAGTCGCCGATTCCGCCCTGTTCGGGCGGCAGGTGAATCTCGATTCCATCCAGCGCGTCGGTGATGACGACTTGGCAGCCCAGCCGACTGTCGTCGCGGCGATGCTTGGCGTGCTCGAGCATTTGGCGTTCACCGTCTGCGGCAAGGCCGGCGCGTGACTGCCAGCTCGCGGGCACGTAGCAGTGACAGGTCGCGCAAGAGCAGATCCCGCCGCACTGACCGTCGACGCCGGGCACCATGTTCAGCGTGGCGCCCTCCATCAGATTCATGCCGGCGCTGACGTCGACGCAGTAGCGCTGGCCATCGTGGGTGACATAGGTGATTGCAACCATCGTTTAGGTCCGTATTCGTTGACGTGGCGTGTGGCTCAGGCCGGCAAGGCCACGGTTTTGGTCTGCAGGTATTCCTCAAAGCCCTCGACCCCCATCTCGCGGCCGATACCGCTCTGCTTGTAGCCGCCAAACGGCGAGTCGGGGGCAAAGAAGTTGGCGCCGTTGACGTTGATCGTGCCGGTGCGGATGCGTCGCGCGACGCGCAAGGCGCGCTCCGTGTCGGCCGAGTACACCGAGCCCGACAGTCCGTAGATCGAGTCGTTGGCGATGCGGACCGCGTCGTCGTCATCGTCGTACGGGATCGCAACCAGCACCGGACCAAAGATTTCTTCTTGTGCGATCCGCATGTCGTTGCGCACGTCGGCGAACAAGGTCGGCTCGACGTAGTAGCCGCGGGGTAGGTGGGCCGGCCGCTTGCCACCACAGACCAGTCGCGCCCCTTCGGCGACGCCGATGTCGATGTAGTCGAGCACGCGCTGTTGCTGCCGGGCGTTGATCAACGGTCCCATGATCTGTTGCTCGCCATACGGGTCGCCGTACTGCAGATAACCGAAGAACGTCTGCAACATCGCCACGCCTTCGTCGTAGCGCCGACGCGGCAGCAAGATGCGGGTCGGTAAGGCACAGCCTTGGCCGGCATGGAAGCACACCGCCAGCCCGCTGAGCAGCGCGCTGCCGAAGTCGGCGTCGTCGAGGATCACATTGGCTGACTTGCCACCCAGTTCCAGAAACACCTTCTTTACGGTGCCGGACGCCGAGGCCATGATGCGGCGACCGGTTGCCGTCGAGCCGGTAAAGGACACCACGTCGATACGCGGATCCTGGGTCAGGCGCTCGCCGATGGCGCTCGGGTCCGACGAGGTCAGCACGTTCAGTACACCGCGTGGCATGTCGGTGCATTCGGCGGCAATGCGGCCGATGATCGTCGCCATCCACGGCGTATCAGGCGCGGCTTTCAACACCACACTGCAGCCGGCGGCCAGCGCGGGTGCGAGCTTCGCCAGGTTGATCTGGAACGGGAAGTTCCACGGCGTGATCGCCGCAACGACACCGGCCGGCTCCTTCCATACCCGACGCTGGCTCGGCACGCCCATCGTATTGGCGACCGGTAGCTCACGATCGAACGCGTAGCGTTCCAGCACTTCGACCGCATAGTCGATCAGCGCGATTGGTCCGTCGCCTTGCGGGCCGTTGCGGGTGATCGCCATTGGCGCGCCGACGTCGGCCACCGCTTGTTCGCACAACTGCGGCGCCGCCTCGCGCAAGCCTGCGGCCAGCTGCTGCAGCACGCGGCGCCGCAGCGCGACGTTGGTTGACCAGTCGCCGTTATCGAACGCGCGACGCGCTGCGGCTATCGCCGCGTCGGCATCGTCGAGTCCAGCATCGGACACTTCACCGATCGGCGCCTCGGTCGCTGGGTTGTAGGTCGTGTAGTGACGACCGCTGCGCGCTGCCACCAGCGCGCCGTCGATCAGCAGCCGGGATTCACCCTGCACAGGGTCGAGTGATGACGTCATGTCTCAAGCCCTCTTCGGTGCGGCGAGGCCCGCCGGTTCCAGTAAATGCAGCCGGATCATCAGCAGCACGAAGATCAGCACCCACATGCCGTTGTAGATCATCACCTGCTGGATATTCGCGCCCGTGTCGCGGTAGGTCTGCAGCTCCCAGCTCATGTAGAAGATCATCGCGTAGGCCATCATGCCGCTCATGAACGTCGCCACGGCTCGATATCCGGTGTGTGACTGACGGCCTCGCAGAAATACGATCAGCGACAACAAGTAGAACCAGCCGAAGAAGTAGGTATCGAACTCGTTGATCATCCGCAGCCATAACGGCAAGTCGGCATAGATCGGTTCGACGCTCGTGTAGCCCAGCCAGGCCCGGCCGATCCAGTCGTGGCTGCAGCTGCCGTCAGCACCTTGCTTGAGTCCATCCCAGCCGCAGCCGAGCAGGAAGCTCGGCGTGTAATACAGCGACACGAAGCAGGCGAGAGCGAACAGCACGATCAGCAGGCGGTCGATCCAGCGGGTCATCGGCGCGGCATCCGGACAGGGCAGGTGGTCGCACGATGCGGCATCGCCTTGCCTGCGAGTATCCCCCATCCGGGTTACAAAACATTTTAGGTCGAATGTTAGCGTTCGGCCCGGATGATCGACTGGGTTACGGGGGCGGCGATGATGTCGTGGGCATCGGCAAGCGGAGACCGACGCATGATGGCGTGGGCACTGGTCATCGGCGTGCTGCTGACGACGGCAGGCTGTCAGCGTCCGGCGCCAGAGCAACGGGACACGACTCAAGCCCAGGCTCCGCGTCCGGCTCGTAACTGGCCGCACGTGTCTGGCGACGAAGGGGGGCAGAAGTACGCGGCGCTCGACGAGATCAACCTCGGCAATGTTTCACGTCTGAAGCCGGCATGGCGGTACGACACCGGCGATTACTCGACCGGCAACGAGGTGCATGGGGCCACTGCGTTCCAGGTGTCGCCGCTGATGATCGACGGACGCCTTTACCTGTGTACGCCATACAACCGAGTCATCTCGCTCGACGCCGAGACCGGAGCGGTGCGCTGGCAACATGATCCGCAGGTTGACCTGCAGGGCGTCTACACGCCGACGTGCCGTGGCGTGGCGTATTGGCGCGATACCCGGCACGGCACTGAGCGTCGGTGTGCAGAGCGCATCTTCGAGGCAACGCTCGACGCCCGGCTGATCGCGGTCGACGCGCAGACGGGCGAGCGCTGCGATGAATTCGGCGTCGATGGCAGCGTCAGCCTGAAGACCGGGCTCGGCGCGGTACGGCCTGCCGAGGTCTACACCACGTCGGCGCCGCTGGTGATTGGCGATCGCGTCGTGACCGGCGCCTTTATTCGGGATGGGCAGCGACTCGATGCGCCCAGCGGTGCTGTGCGTGCCTACGACGCGCGCAGCGGCGCGCTGTCGTGGGTCTGGGACCCGGTGCCGCCCGGCACGGCATCGGTGTCGGCCGCCGATGTCGCAGCCGGAGCGGTGCTGGCGCCGGGCACACCGAACGTCTGGGGCTTGATGTCGGCCGACAGCAGTCGTGGGCTGATCTATATGCCGACCGGTAGTGCCGCACCGGATCATTATCGTGGTGTCGAGAGAGGCGATCGCGATTACTACGGGGCCAGCATCGTGGCGCTCGATGCGACGACCGGCGCCGTACGCTGGCACTTCCAGACCGTGCATCACGACCTGTGGGACTACGACGTCGGGGCGCAGCCGCTGCTGTTCGACTTCCGGCGCCCTGACGGCAGCACCCGGCCGGCTTTGCTGGCCAGCACCAAGCTCGGGCATTTGTTCGTACTGGACCGCGAAACCGGCGCGCCGCTGCTGCCGATCGAGGAACGAGCAGTGCCCGCATCGACGGTGCCCGGCGAGAGGGCAGCGCCGACGCAGCCGTTCCCGATCAAGCCGGCCGGCCTGCATCCATCGACGCTGACGCGTGACGACTTGTGGGGCCTGACACCGTGGGACCGCGGGCGCTGTCAGCAACAGTTCGATGCGCTCGACAATCAGGGGCTGTTTACGCCGCCATCGCTGCGCGGTGCACTGCAGTATCCAGGGCTCGGTGGCGGCATCAACTGGGGCGGTGCGTCGATCGACCCACAGCGGATGCGCGCGATCGTGAACCTGCAACGCGTGCCGTTTGTCATCAAGCTGGTGCCGCGCGCCACTTACGAGTCGGCCCAGACGGCTAACGCGGCGACCGGCCCACAACAGGCGTCGGCCAACGAGTTGGTCGCGTTTAATCCGCAAGTCGGCACGCCGTACGTGGCGGTGCGCGAACCGCTGCTATCACCGCTGATGACGCCGTGCATCAAGCCGCCATGGGGTGAGATCGCGGCTGTCGATCTACGCAGCGGCGCGCTGATCTGGCGCAAGCCGCTGGGTACGCTGCAGGGGCTCGCACCGCTGATCGGGCGCTGGCTGGACACCGGCACACCGAACTCGGGCGGATCACTGCAGACGGCCGGTGGCTTGGTATTCATTGCCGCTGCAATGGACCGGCAGCTGCGCGCGTTCGATGCGGCCAGCGGTGAGCTGCTGTGGCAGTACCGCTTACCGTACGCCGGCAACGCGACGCCGATCAGCTACCGAAGCCGCGACGGCGGTCGCCAGTACGTGGTCATCGCGGCTGGTGGCCATGGTCCGCTGGGCACGACACCGGGGGATGCGGTCATGGCGTTCACGCTCGACGGCGAGGTCGGACCGCGCGTGATGCCGACAAGTCAGGAGCGATGACGATGGATGGATCGAGCGTGATGCAATACGACCATCAGGTGGATCTGCTGGTCGTCGGCTCGGGTGCCGGCGCAATGACCGCCGCACTACGCGCCGCGCACGCCGGCGCACAGGTGCTGATCGTCGAGAAGGCCGAACACTACGGCGGGACCTCGGCAACCTCGGGTGGCGGACTGTGGATACCCTGCAATCACTTGATGCGCGATTGCGGCATCGACGACAGCGATGACGAGGCGCTGCGCTACCTGCGCGCGCTGTGTGCTGACGACGTACCCGATGCCAATCTTCGCGCCTTTGTTGACGGTGGACCGCGCATGTTGCGCTGGTTGTGCGAGCACAGTCAGGTTCGCTACCAAGCAATGGCGTACTACGCCGACTACTACCAGCACCTCGACGGCGCAAAACCCGGTGGTCGGTCGATCGACCCGATTGCCTACGATGCGCGCGAACTCGGCAGCGACTTTGCCCAGTTGCAAGCGCCGCACATCCAGACCCGCGTGCTCGGGTTGATTGGCTACACCAACACCGAAGGCGCCGTGCTGCTGAGCAAGTCGCCCGGCTGGTTCGGGCTGCTGCTGAAGCTGCTGCGCGACTATCTGCTCGACCTGCCGTGGCGCTTGCGCTCGCTGCGGTCGCGCCGGCTGACGATGGGCAATGCCCTGATCGGCCGCCTGCGCCGCTCGCTGGCCGATGCCGCCGTGCCGCTGTGGTGCAACAGCCCGATGCGCGAACTACTAACCGACCTAGGGGGCGTCACCGGCGCCATCATCGAATGCAACGGCCGTCCGATCCGCATCAAGGCGCGGCACGGCGTCGTGCTGGGTACCGGCGGCTACGAGTTCAACCAAGCCTTGCGAGAACAACATCTGCCATCGCCAACGCGGCGCCAGTGGTCGGCCGCATCACCGCACAACACCGGCGATGGTTTGCTGGCGGCGCAGGCGATCGGCGCCGGTACGGCATTGATGGATCAGGCTTGGTGGGGGCCGACGATGGTGGTGCCAGGCGAGGATCGGGCGCGGATGCTGTTTACCGAACGGTCCATGCCCGGTGCCATCGTCGTCAATCGGCGCGGCGAGCGCTTCGTCAATGAGTCGGTCGCCTATACGACCGCCGTGCAGGCGATGCTGGTCGATGACAACCTGCCGTCCTATCTGATCTTTGACGCACGCTACTTGCGTGACTATCCCTTTGGACCGCTGCTACCCGGCGGCATGCATTTGAACTGGCTGCAACCGCCCAAAATGCACCGGCTACTGAAGCGCGGGGCCTCGCTCGCAGCATTGGCCGAGCAGTTGTCGATCGACGCGTATGGGCTGCAGCGCAGCGTGGCGCGCTTCAACGGGTTTGCACGCAGCGGCGTCGACGAGGACTTCCATCGCGGCGAAAATCCTTACGATCGCTTGTACGGCGATGTGCGGATCAAGCCCAATGCCTGTTTGGCACCGTTGAGCGAATCGCCGTATTACGGCATCGAGATTTATCCCGGCGACATCGGGACCAAGGGCGGGCTGCGTACCGATGAGCATGCACGCGTACTGCGGAACGACGGCGCCGTCATCGATGGTCTTTATGCCATCGGCAACTGTGCTGCATCGGTGACGGGACGGTATTATCCCGGCGCTGGTGCCACGCTCGGTCCTGCGATGACGTTTGGGTTTCTTGCTGCCGAGCACGCCTGCCAGCAACTACGCCGTTCCTCGTCACACGGACCCGATGCCCAAGCCCGCCAAGCCCCGATCCACGCGCCGGACTGATCTGCCGGCGCGCCGCCCGTCTGTCGTTGCAGCCGCTGCCGATGGCGACAGTGCGCCCATCAGCTG
Source organism: Hydrocarboniphaga daqingensis (assembly GCF_900129825.1). GTDB lineage: Bacteria > Pseudomonadota > Gammaproteobacteria > Nevskiales > Nevskiaceae > Hydrocarboniphaga > Hydrocarboniphaga daqingensis. The sequence goes on from NZ_FQWZ01000005.1 coordinate 75,067, forward strand.
GCAGGCGCAGAAGGCGCGCGACACGCGCGACGCGATCGTCAATGCGGTGATCGGCTTGATCAAGGAAGGCGGCTTCGGCAATGCCAGCTCCAGCCGCATTGCCGAGCGCGCCGGCATCACCTGGGGCGCAGTGCAGCACCATTTCGGATCGAAAGAAGACATCCTCGATGCGATCCTGGCGGTCCTGCAGCAGCGCTTCAGCCAGCTGATGGAAACGCCGGCCCTACGTCAGGGCACGCTCGATGAGCGGGTCGACGCCTTCGTCGAGCGCTTGTGGAAGCATTACCAGACCGACATGTTCATCGTCGCCGTCGAGATCTTGTTGGCATCACGCGGCTTCGAGTCGCGGCCGAGCCGTGACTGGGAACAGCAGCAGCTCGCCGGCCATTTGCGAGCGTTCCGCGACATATTTCACGACGTCGACAAGCGCAGCGCGCAGATGCTCGAAGCGCTGACCTATGTCCACATCGTGCTGATGGGCATGACGATGGAGCGGGTCTTCGAGAGTCGTGCGCGCAGCGTCAAGCAGCATTTGCAGCGACTCAAGGGCTCGCTGCGCGAGATGCTGGCGGCTTGAGCGCCGCAGCCGTGCCGACGCTCAGTGTCGGCGCGCGCGGACCTTGACCTTGAAGCTCATCGCCGGCCCTGGCGTTGGCGCCGTCTTGGTCTTGAGCACGTAGTCCGGCGATGGCAGTTCCAGATCAAACAAGTAGAACAGCTGCGCCATGCTCATCATCAGCAGCACTTCAGCAAGGCTCTTGCCCAGGCAGGTGTGATGACCGCGCCCGTAGGGTGAGTAAGCGCCCGGCTGCAAGTGTTCGGCGCGCGGCCGAGCATAGCGGTCGATGTCGAACACCTCGGCGTCAGGATAGAACGCATCCTGAAAGTGCGGCACCGCAGTGCCCAGATAAATCATCTCGCCTTCGTGGATGCGGCAGCCGCCAAAGCTGAAATCCTTGTTGGCGATGCGGATCTGCGCGACGGCGATCGGGTACAAGCGCATCGTCTCCATGATCGCGCCGTACAGCGCCGGCATGCTGCGCATGTAGTCGTCTTCGTTGATCGGCTGGGCGTCCATCACGGCATCGACTTCGGCCTGCACGCGACGCAGCACCTCGGGGTGCTTCAGTACCGTGTAGACGATGGCCGACGTGGTGTTGGCCACGGTATCGAGGCCGGCGACATACGGCCCCGCCATCAGCATCGCCAGATCAGATTCGGGAATCAGTTCGGGGTCGCGCTGGTGCGCGTCCATGATGTCGTCGATCAGCGTCTTGTATTCATCCGGCGTCGCGATCGACTTGCTGCGGTAGTCACGCACCATCTGCCGGCCCAACTCCAGCATCCGCGCCTTGGCGCGGCGATAACGCGGCAGCTTCATCAGGAACTTGGGTCGCTGCTGCGTGACCAGCACGTTGAGGATGTACAGGATCGTCGTGCGGATGTCCTTGACGTACTCGCGTGGCGACTGTCCGGTCAACGCGGTGCCGAGCTGATCGACCACCAGAAACTGCATCGCCTCGACGACGGGCACCTGGCTGCCGACTGTCCAGTCGCGCAGCAAGGTGTCACGGGTGATGTCGAGCATGTCCTGGTAGCGACCTTTGATGGCGTCTTTCGAGAAGCCGCGCTTCATCACAGTCCGCAGCGCCTTGTGCATCTCGCCATCTTCGGCCGACAGCATTTTGCTGGCGCCGAACTCCTTGTACAGCGGTTCCCAGGCCTCGCGGGAACGCAGGCAATCACGACCTTCGCGCGTGCCCATGAACGTGGCCGCTTCGGCGCCGGCGATCACCGTCAGCTGATTTCCGAATACATTGACTCGATACACCGGCCCGTAGTCGCGATAGCAACGGGCGAAGAAGCGCGCCGGATCACGCGCCATCGGCAGCGTGCTGCCAATCAACGGCAGCCCTTTGACCAGCGGCGGAACGCGGTCGCTCGATGGGGGCGGCGTCGTCTGAGACGGGGTGGGGGACAGATCCAGCGTATCGCTCGTACTCACGTGTGGCTCCAGTGTGTTCGCTCAGCCGATGGGCCCAACGACCCAGGTGAACAGGTCGAGCAGCAGCAGCACGACCATGCTGACGGCAGCGGCTTCCATTGCGGTGCGATAGATCGACCAGCGTTCGCCAGCGGCGTCTTCGTCGAGCCGATACACGTTCGGGAAGCTGACGATGAAGTACAGCGCGTAGCAGGCCGAGCCGATGCTCAGCATCCGCGGCAGATCGACGTACCAGACGTTATCGCGCGTCAGGTCCGTCGAGGCGACGTAGAAATAGGTTTCGGCCCAGGCGAAAAAGTACGAGGCGACAGCCACGGTCAGCACCCACAGCGCCGCACGCCGCCATGCCGGTGCTTGCAGCGTCAAAGTCCGCACGCGCCGCATCAGCACCACCGAGCAGCTGTGGTAGACGATGAAGAACGCGATCGCGTTGAAGTACATGCCCGGGGGAATCTTCTGGTAGGTCGCCAGCGCGGTGGCCTCCGGCGGCCCCAGCAGTGCCGAGTCCAGATACCAGCTCACTTGCGGGAAGTGGTAGCGGATGCCGAGCGTCGAGAAGAAGTATTCGGTGTGGAAGTACGTGGCGAAGAACACGTACACGAACATGTAGACGTTGAACTTGAACCAGTAGCTACGATGCCAGGCGATGCCGCTGTTGCGGCGCAGCCAGGCCGGCAGCAGCAGGCAGTACGGCACCCACATCAGCAGGTTCTGCACCAGATTCCAGCCATTGCCGACATCGAGCCAGCCTTGGCTCATGATGGTGCCGTTGATGACCACGAACACCGGCAGAAACAGTAGGAAGAATTTCTCGGCCCAAGCCTTATCCTGATTGCGTGAGAACCAATACCCCGGTAGCCCTCGCTGACGATCGCGCGCTTGACTGATGGGCGTGCTCAAGCTGCTCATCGTGTGACTCCTGCGCTGGCGATCTCGGCACGCAGCTGACTGAACACGCGGTGCAGCCGTGAACCCAGTGGGTAGCCGACGTACTGGGTCAGGAACATCGAGATCGAATCAAGTTGCGATGGATCCAGCTCACCCCGCTTGAGTGCCGAGCGGGTCTGTATCGCGAGGGTGGTTTCATCGCCGATTGCGGCAATCGCACCAATCAGCAACAAACGCCGATCGCGAATGCTCAAGCTGTCTTGATCAGCCCACAGCGTGCCGAACAGCGTCTCCAGCATGTAGTCGATGAAGCGGCTCTCGCCCGGCGCCGTCGGGATCGGCACATCGCCGCAATAGACGGTGTCGAACATCTGCATGCCCTTGTCGCGGTCGTATCGCGGATTCATCGGCTCGCCTCCGTGGGCCCGTCCAGGGCCGGCTTCCGCAATTTGAGCGCAGCCGCCCGGCAATTCCTCACCCATGTGCAGGGCAAATTCAGCACCCGCGTTCGCGTCCGCTGCACTTATCACCCGTATGCAGCATGTTTTCGGCAGCGTCGGCTCGGTCTACTAGCGTGGCACTCTGGCAACACTAGGACGCTTCCGATGGCCAACAGCAACGATCTTCCACAGCCGCCGTCCGCCGTCACGGCGGCCAAGGCCGACCTCAATCTCGCCCAGCTACTCGAATCCAAATCGCTGGAGCGCTGCCCGTTTCCGATTCCGGTCGGTTGGTTCTTCGTCGACTTTTCGGACTCGCTCAAGGCGGGCGAACTCCGCACGATCACGCTGTTTGATCAGGAGTGGGTGCTGTTTCGCGGCGAGAGCGGCAAGGTGGGTCTGACCGATCCGTTCTGTCCGCACTTGGGCGCCCATATGGGCCATGGCGGCTGCGTGTCGGGCGATCATCTGCGTTGTCCGTTCCATCACTGGGAATACGACACCGAGGGTTGGTGCAAGCAGGTTCCCTACGGCAAGGTCGCGCCGCCGATCATCAAGAAGCAAGCCGTACTGCGAGCGTTGCCGATCCAAGAGCGTTACGGATTGATCCTCGCGTGGTTCCACCCGCAGCACGAGCCGCCGACCTGGGAGCTGCCGCATATCGCCGCGATGGAGGATGAAGGCTGGACCGGCTCACGCCGCGGCAGTTGGACCGCGAGTACCGCGATCCAGGAAATCACCGAGAACAGCGTCGACGTCGCGCATCTGAAGTTCCTGCACGGCGCGCCAGGTATTCCGCCGATCACAGCCGAATACGAAGGCCACATTCAGCGATTCAACATCGGCAACGGATACATCGTCGGCGAAACATTCGGGCCGGGATCGATCGGTACGGTGACGTTCACGCAGGAAGGCGTCAGCGCGACGTTGTTCAGCTATACGCAGCCGATCACGCGCGACAAAACGCAGATGAACATGAGCTTCCGGCACCAGGTGTATCCGGAAGGCAGCCGCGAACAGGCCATCGCGCGCAAGCTGATCGACCACATGATCGGCGCTGCCGAAGGCGAGACCAGCGCCGGCTTCGAAAGCGTCGACTTCATCGTCTGGAACAACAAGAAGTATCGCCACAAACCACTGCTCTGTGACGGTGATGGTCCGGTGCTACAGTTCCGGAAGTGGTTCCGCCAGTTCTACGTCGCAGACGACGCAACGATGCGCAAGATCTAGCGCAGCGATGCAGGGACGGCGGTGCCCTAACGTGCGCCGCCGTTTTCTGCTGCGCGATAAAGGAACTGCGAGGTCGCTAGGATGCGTATACAGACGTGTCTGGTTTTGTGCTGCGGGTGGCTTTTGACGGCTTGTGGAGCGTCGAGTCCGTCGGACGATATGTCCGGGCTGGAGAATCCAGCGACGGTAGCCGAGCTTGGGACAAGTCCCATCACCACCGTTGTAACGACGGCAACAACGGCGCTCAACGTCGATCGTCGTTGCGATACGGCACCGTATCCATCGGTGCAATGGACCGCCTGCGAAGCGGCCAACTACGCCAAAGCTCTGGGTGGACCAGCCGAGCAGGTGACCAATCCAGCCTTTGTGCAGCGTTGGCTGACACAGAGCCTGACCAATCTGTTGAGCTATCTGGCACGTAGTGCGGCGGATCCGAGCTGGTTGCTGGCGTCCACGCCGTTGCTCGGCGTGCTAACCGAACCCGCTGCGTTGGCCGCACAACTGCAAGCCTTGGTCGCCTCGCTGCAAGCCGACCCGAGTTCGGCAGCACGCCTGCCGCTGAACACGCCGGTGACCCCGCTGTGCGCGACCTGGAGTCTGCAATGCGCGGGCGACCCGTTCCTGTTTCCAAATGCCAAAGGGCCTGATGGCGCTGCGTTCTACACCGACGAAGCGAGTGTCACGCCGGTGGTGTTCTACGATCGCGACTGTGCGCGTTTGTCGGGTCGCGTATGGCTGCCGACTGGCGCGGGTAATCGCCGTCTGCCGGCCGTGGTCTTCACCAATGGTTCGGTGCAAGCACCCGAGACGGCGTACTGGTGGTTGGCGCAAGCACTGGTGCGCGCCGGCTACGCTGTGATGACCTATGACCCACGGGGCCAGGGCCGCAGCGATCTGCAGACGCCGGGGTTCCAGCAGGGCAGCAACTTCAATCCGAAGGTGTTCTGGGAAGGGCAGGTCGATGCCATCGATTTCTTCCGCTCGTCGCCGCAGCGCCCGTACCCGCACCAGCAGCGTTGCGAAGGCACCTACCCGACAGAGACGACCGCGTTCAATCCGATCTGGCAGCAGCTCGATCCCGATCGCCTCGGCATCGCTGGGCACTCGTTGGGCGCCATCGGCGTATCGGTGGTGCAGGGCTACGGCGCGCCGGGTGCCGATCCTTGGCCGGGGCTGATCGACAGCGTAAACCCGGTCAAGGCGGCCATCGCCTACGACAGTCTGCTCGCGCCCGATGGCTCGGGTCTGTCGACGCTGGCCAATCTGCCGATTCCACCGGGCTTGGCGGTCGCGCTGACCCAGTTGGCTGCACTGGGCGGGCTGCCGGCCTTCGCTCCGCAAGTGCCGGCCATGAGCTTCAATGCCGACTACGCGTTTGCGCCGGTGCCCTATCTGCTGCCACCTCCGGCCGATGCACATCGGTCGACCATCAAGCTGTGGCAGCAGGCGGGTGTCCCAACGTACGGCATCACGCTGCAGGGGACGACGCATTTTGATTTCTCGCTGCTGCCGTCATTCCCGGCCAGCTCCTGGTGCGCGGACACCAGCAGCGGCGCTTGCCGTGGTGGCTGGGGCCGTCCGGCGATCACCGCCTACAGCCTGGCTTGGTTCGACCGGTGGCTGAAACTGCCAGGCGAGCCCGGTCATGCCGACGCCGATCAGCGGCTGCTCGACGATGCCAGCCCTGATGCGGTGGCCAAGCTCAGCTTCCGCTACCAGTCGGCGCGTGACTTCCCTGACCGCAGCGGTGCGCGTCAGCGTTGCGACGACATCCGCGCCGGCTGCAACTAGCGGCGGTGCGTCGCTGATGACCCTGGCGTACCGGTGCGATCGCGCCGGTCCGCCAGGGTTTCTGTCGAACACTTGAACACGAACGCCGCCACCGCGCTCGTTGGCGACGCTGGCATAACGTGCGAGCATGCAGTCGTGATCCGACTCCCGCCTTTCATCGTGCTGGTGCTGTGCCTGCTGCTGGCGCTGACGCGCGTGCTCGGCCTGCACGCGCATTACATGCCTTCGAGTCATCACGACGCGGTAGCGGCATTGCAGACCCTCGACGCACAGGCGCTCGAGCATGACCATGACCACAGCCATGACCACAGCGGGCTGATCGCCGAAACGGCTTCGGATCATCTGGCGGTTCACATGGCCCACGGTGAAGTCGACGCCGACTCCCCGGACAAGACCACCGGCAAGCTGCCGCCGATGCTGATGATCGGCTTGTTGTCGGCGATCGCCGGGTTGCTGCTACTGCCCCGGCGCGCGCCACGCTACGCCGACGCCAGGCGCGAGCATCGTCATCAGCGTCGTTGGACCCACTTCAAACCTCTATCCCACGCACCGCCGCTCGCAGGCTGATTCCAGTCCTGCCTAGAGGGGTTTGCCGCGTTCGCGCGGCTGATTGATGCGTTGGGAGTTCCACCATGCAGTACCTGTTTTCGCGCGCCCTGACGATGGCGTGGACCGGCCTGTTCGCTGCCGTTGCGGCAGCCACCGATCTTGAGGTCGCTTCCGGCCCCCCGATGACGCTGACCGGCGCCGTACAGCTCGCGTTGCAGACGCATCCCGAGTTGGCGGGCTTCGCTTTTGATGTCCAAGCCCAGCAGGCGCTGTCCCGACAGTCGCAACTGCGTCCGGCTCCGGAGCTGGACCTGCTGGTCGAGGATATCGGTGGGTCCGGCGCACGCTCCGGCATCGAATCAGCGCAGACCACGCTGAGCTTGAGCCAGGTCATCGAGCTCGGTGGCAAGCGCGATGCACGCAGTGCCGTCGCGGCGGCCCGTCTCGACCGCCAGCGCAGCGAACAAGCCGTTCGGCAACTCGATATCGTCGCCGAGGTGGCACGGCGCTTTATTGCCACGTTGGCCCAGCAGTCCCGCGTGCTGATCGCACGCGAGTCGTTGAGCCTGGCCGAAAGCACGGCGCTGGCTGTCGAACGTCGTGTGCGCGCCGCCGCCGCGCCCGAGGCCGAGTCGGCACGAGCCCAGGTGGCGGTCGCCGAAGCGCGGCTGGACCTCGAAGATGCCATCCACAATCTGGCAACGCGTCGCCATTCTCTGGCGGCGGCTACGGGCGCCGCGGAGGCCGACTTCGGCGAGGCTCAAGGCGAACTTCTGCTGCTGCCTGCAGCCGCTGTGTTCGGCGATTGGGTCGCAAGGCTGAGGGCTTCACCCGATTTTCTACGCTTTGCTGACGAGCAGCGGCTGCGTGATGCCGAAGTGCAGCTTGCAGAGCGGCAACGACGCGCCGATCTACGCGCGACGATAGGCGTCCGTCGCTATGAGATCGGAGATGACGTCGGCATGGTCGCCGGCATCGGACTGCCGCTGTTCGCATCGGCGCGGGCCACGCCGCAGATTGATGCACTGCGCGCCGAGCAAGGCCGTATCGAGTTCGACCGGCAGAGCGCGTTCTTGAAGGCACAAGACCAGCTGTTCGCGCGATACCAGGAAATGGAACATGCCCGGCACGTCGCCGGTGTGGTGCGCGACGAGGTGCTGCCGCAGCTGGAAAGCGCACTCGAAAAGACCCGGTACGCCTATCTGCGCGGGCGCTACTCGTACCTGGAGTGGGCCGATGCCCAGCAGCGCCTGCTGACGGCGCGCGTTCGCTTGATTGACGCCGCTGCCGACTTCCACAGCAACCGTATCGACATCGAGCGCCTGGCCGGCGAAAGCCTGGCCACGACTGGAGACCGTCCATGAAATGCCTCACTCTGTTTGCGGCCGGACTGCTGGCCGTCGTCGCACTGACCGCCTGCAAGTCGCAATCCGAAGCCGCCAGCGAACCGGGGCAAGACGCCAAGGCCGAGGCGTTCGAACGCGGGCCGCATCGCGGCCGCCTGCTGCGCGACGGTGATTTCGGCCTGGAGCTACAGATCTTCGAAGACGGCGTGCCGCCGGAGTATCACGTCTACCTGTTCCGTAACGACCAGCCGCTACCGCCTGACGCGGCAACGGTCACCGTGGAGCTGACGCGCCTCGGTAACCAGGTCGACCGCTTCACGTTCTCGCCTCGCGGCGAGTATCTGATCGGCAGCGGTATCGTGAACGAGCCTCACTCGTTCAGCGTGGTGGTGACGGCGACCGCGAACGGCAAGCCGTATCGCTGGGCGTTCGACAGCTTCGAAGGCCGTACCCGCATCGCCGCCAAGATCGCGGCCGACGCTGGGGTCAAAACCGAAAAGGCCGGACCCGCGACGATCGCCGACACCGTGACGTTGACCGGACGCATCGTGCCGAACGCCGAGCAGGTGCGCGCCGTCAGGGCGCGGTTCCCGGGCGTCATCAAGTCAGTGGCCAAGTCGGTCGGCGATAGGGTCAGCAAAGGCGAGACGCTCGCCAGCGTCGAGAGTAACGACAGCCTGCAAACGTATGCGGTGACGTCGCCGATTGCCGGCATCGTCGTCGAGCGCCACGCCAATACCGGTGAAGGCGCTGGCAGCGATCCGCTGTTCGTGATCGCGGACTACGCGCAGTTGTGGGCCGAGCTGTCGCTGTTTCCGCGCGACTTGCAGCGAGTCAAAGTCGGGCAGATGGCGGCGCTGAAAACAGTCGACGGCGACATCGAAGGCAGGGGCAAGGTCGTGCGCATCGCGCCGGCCGAAGGCGCACAGCATGGCTCGCTCAGCGGCGTATATACCGCGCGCATCGTGCTCGACAACGAGCGCGCTGCTTGGACGCCGGGGCTCTTCGTGCAGGGCACCGTGCAGATCGGCGAAACCGTCGTACCGCTGGCGGTCAAGCGCAGCGGTCTTCAGAGCTTTAGAGACTTTAGCGCGGTGTTCGAGCAGGTCGGCGAAACCTACGAGGTGCGCATGCTCGAGCTTGGCCGTCAGGACGAAACCCACGCAGAGGTGCTGGGCGGCATCGATGCGGGTGCCGACTACGTGGCCGAGAACAGTTACCTGATCAAGGCCGACATCGAAAAGTCCGGCGCGAGCCATGACCACTAAGGGGCCCGCCATGCTCGAACGCATTCTGTTGCTGTCGATCCGACATCGTGTCCCGATGCTGATCGCGGTGTTCATGATCGCCGCGGTTGGCATCTGGAGTTATCGGTTTCTGCCGATCGACGCGGTGCCAGACATCACCAATGTCCAGGTGCAGATCAATACCGAGGCCGTCGGCTACACGCCGCTCGAAGCCGAACAACGCGTGACGCTGCCGTTGGAAACCGCGATGGCGGGCCTGGCCGGTCTGGATTACACGCGATCGCTTTCCCGCTACGGGCTCTCGCAAGTCACCGTGGCCTTCGCAGATGGCACCGATCCGTTCTTTGCGCGCCAGCAAGTCGCCGAGCGCCTGCAATCGGTCGGTAGCTTGCTGCCTGCGGACATCGAACCGCAGATGGGGCCGGCAGCGACGGGCTTGGGCGAGATCTACATGTACACCGTTGATGCCGAGCCCGGAGCGCGCAATACCGACGGCAGCGCCGTCACCGCCACCGACCTGCGTCTTGCGCAGGACTGGATCGTGCGACCACAGCTGTTGCGGGTGGCGGGCGTTGCCGACGTGAACTCCATCGGCGGCTACGAGAAACAGTTTCTGGTGCAACCCGATCCGTCGCGGCTGCTGGCCTACGGTCTTTCGATCGGCGATCTCACCGATGCCTTGGAGGCCAACAACGGCAACCGCGGCGCCGGGTACATCGAGCGCTTCGGTCAGCAAATGCTGCTGCGCATACCCGGCCAGGTTGATGGCAGTACCGGCGCCATCGAGCATCTGTCTGCCGTCGTGATCAAAAACGTGTCGGGCGCGCCGGTTCGTGTCGGTGATGTGGCGACAGTGGCGATCGGCTCCGATCTGCGCACCGGCGCGGCGACCCAGGACGGGCATGAAGTCGTGCTCGGCACCGTGCTGATGCGCGTCGGCGGGAACAGCCGCACGGTGGCAAAGGCGGTTGCTGCCAAGATCGAGCAGATCGCGCGCTCACTTCCATCAGGGATCAAGATCGTGCCGGCCTACGACCGCACGCGGCTGGTCGACAAGACGCTTGGCACCGTGCAGAAGAACCTGCTGGAAGGTGCGCTGCTGGTGATCGTCGTGCTGTTCCTGATGCTCGGCAATCTGCGCGCTGCGCTGCTGACCGCGATGGTCATCCCGTTGACGATGCTGCTGACGATCTCCGGCATGGTGCAGACGGGTGTGTCGGCCAATCTGATGAGCCTGGGTGCGCTCGACTTTGGCCTGATCGTCGATGGTGCGGTGATCATCGTCGAGAACGCGCTGCGGCGATTGTCGCAAGCTGCCACCGGTGAACGCATGCCGCTGGAGCAGCGACTCAACACCGTGTTCGAGGCCACACGCGAGGTCATCCGTCCGGCGCTGTTTGGCGTGTTCATCATCACCGCCGTCTACCTGCCGATCTTTACGCTCAGCGGTGTCGAAGGAAAGATGTTTCATCCGATGGCGCAAACCGTGGTGATGGCGCTGGTGGCGGCCATGGCGTTGTCGGTCACCGCTGTACCGGCCGCGGTGGCGCTGCTGATCACCGTGCCTAAGCCGCATCGCGACGGCGGGTTCGCCCGCGTGACGCAGCGCGTCTATGCCCCGATGCTGGCTGCAGTGCTGCGCGCGCGCGTGCCGGTTGCCGGCGGTGCGCTGCTGTTGGTCGTGCTGGCCGGTCTTGCGACGTCGCAGATGGGCTCGGAGTTTCTGCCGAGCCTTGATGAAGGCGATATCGCAATGCACGCGCTGCGCATTCCCGGCACCAGCTTGACGCAGGCGGTCGGCATGCAGAAGCAGCTCGAAGCAGCGGTGAAAGCCATGCCCGAAGTCGACCACATCGTCGCCAAGATCGGTACGGCCGACATTGCGACCGATCCGATGCCGCCGTCGGTGGCCGACAACTTCATCATCCTCAAGGACCGCGAACACTGGCCTGATCCAAGCAAGCCGAAAGCCCAGGTCGTCGCCGAACTCGAAGCCACGGTGCGACCCATTCCCGGCAACAACTATGAGTTCACGCAGCCGATCCAGATGCGCTTCAACGAACTGCTGTCGGGTGTCCGCGCCGATGTGGCGATCAAGGTCTATGGCGACAAGCTCGAAACGCTGGCAGCAATCGGCGAGCGCATCGAAGCCATCGTCAAAACGGTGTCGGGAGCCGAGGACGCAACACTCGAACAGATTACCGGCCTGCCCGTGATGAGCGTCAATCCGCGGCGTGAGGCGCTGGCACGTTATGGCCTCAACGTCGCCGTCTTGCAGAACCTGGTCGCGGCGGCCTACGGCGGTCAATCGGTCGGCGCGGTGTTTGATGGTGATCGGCGACATGATCTCGTGGTGCGCTTGCCCGAGCCGCTGCGCCGCAACGTCGATGCCTTTGCACGCCTGCCGGTGCCGCTGCCCAATGCCGGCGGGTATGTCCCACTGGGCGAGCTGGCCGAACTAGAGTTGGCGCAGGGACCCAACCAGATCAACCGAGAGAACGGCAAACGTCGTGTCGTCGTCACCGCCAACGTGCGCGAGCGCGATCTTGGCGGCTTCGTCACCGAACTGCAGGCCCGCGTCGCCCGCGATGCCGAACTGCCGCCCGGCTACTGGGTGGACTACGGCGGCACGTTCGAACAGCTGCAGTCCGCTTCGCAACGGCTGGCGATCGTCGTGCCCGTCACGCTGCTGCTGATCATCGGCTTGCTGTGGCTTGCGCTGGGCTCAATGCGCGATGCGCTGCTGATCTTCACCGGCGTGCCGCTGGCTTTGACCGGCGGCATCGCCGCGCTGCTGCTGCGCGGCATTCCGTTGTCGATATCGGCCGGCGTCGGCTTCATTGCGCTGTCCGGCATCGCGGTACTCAACGGTCTGGTCATGGTCAGCTTCATCCGCGAGTTGCGTGAGCGCGGCGTATCGATCGACGAGGCGATCCTGCAAGGCGCTCAGACCCGGCTGCGACCGGTGCTGATGACGGCGCTGGTTGCCGCGCTGGGTTTCATCCCGATGGCCTTCAATACGGGTATCGGCTCGGAAGTGCAGCGCCCGCTGGCAACGGTCGTCATCGGCGGCATCGTATCGTCGACGCTGCTGACGCTGCTGGTGTTGCCGGGCTTGTATCGGCTGTTCGCGCGTCGTTGATCCACTCCGGCGACGGCGTCCAATGGCCGGTCGCCGGACTCGCGCTAGGCGTAGCCCAGCATCTTGGCGGCAACGCCGAGCGTGCCGGCAGCGGCCAGGATCAGCAGCAGGTTGGCATGGAATCGCAGCAGCGCCAGCATCGCCGCGGCGCCCAGTGCCAAGGCGACGATGTTCAATGAATCCAGTTGCGGTGATGGCAGATGCAGCAGTCCGAACTGCACCTCGTCGACGCGCGCAAACAGGACGTGGATTGCAAACCAGATCGACAAGTTGAGAATCACGCCGACCACGGCCGCGGTGATCGCCGTCAGTGCCGCGCCGAGCCAGACATTGCCGCGTAGCCGTTCAATGTACGGCGCGCCCAGAAAGATCCACAGGAAGCACGGAACGAACGTGACCCAGGTCGACAGCGAGCCGCCGAGGATGCCGCTGAGCAGTGGCGGCAGTGCGCCAGGATCGCGGTACGCGCCCAGAAAGCCCACGTAGGTCAGCACCAGAATCAAGGGCCCCGGCGTGGTCTCCGCCAGAGCCAGACCTTGCACCATCTCGCCCGGCAGCAACCAGCCATAACGCTCGACCGCTTGCTGGGCCATGTAGGCCAGTACGGCGTACGCGCCGCCGAAGGTGACCACGGCCATCTTGCTGAAGAACACGGCCTCCTGCGTGAACACGTGCTGTGCTCCGAGCGTCACCAGCAGCAACACGACCGGCAGCCCCCAAAGCGCTGCGCCGGCCAACAGCACGCGCAGCGTCCAGCTGGCGGTCGGATGCGCGTGATCGGGGATCGCGTCATGGTCATCATCGCCGGCCGCCGCTTTCGACTTGGTCTGGAAAATCGTTGGCGCCCAGCGCGCGCCAGCCAGGCCGATCATTGCAGCGGCGCCGATGATCACGGGGAACGGCACGGCGAACGCAAAGATCGCGATGAACGCGATCGCCGCGAGTCCGTGCAGCGCCGGATGTTTCAGCGCTTTCTTGCCGACGCGGATCACGGCTTCGACGACGATCGCCAGCGTCGCGGCTTGCAGGCCGAACAAAAGGCCCTGCATCCAGCTCAGATTGCCGTAGATCACATAGGCGATCGCGATCAAGGTCATCAGCACGAAGCCCGGCAGGATGAACAGCACGCCAGCGATCACGCCGCCCCAGGTCTTGTGCAGCAGCCAGCCGATGTAGGTCGCCAGCTGCTGCGCTTCGGGACCGGGCAGCAACATGCAGTAATTCAGCGCATGCAGGAACCGCGTCTCCGATATCCAGCGCTTCTCGTCGACCAAAATCCGGTGCATCAGCGCGATCTGGCCGGCCGGTCCACCGAAGTTGATGAAGCCGATCTTGAGCCAGACGAAGAAGGCGTCGCGAAATGAAGCATGCGATGAGGACATGAGCAGTCAGACCATGCGGTGGAGAGCGAGTTGGAAACGGCGGTCGACGATTTGCCAGTCGACGTTGTCAAGAAACGCGTCGAGATAGCGCGCGGCGGCGCTGCCGTAATCGAGGTGATAGCTGTGCTCGTACATGTCGAGCACCAGCATCGGCACCCCGGCCACCGCGCCGTGCATGTGGTCGCTTGCCCATTGGTTGCGTAGTTCGCCCGTCGCGGCGTTGAACGTCAGCACGCACCAGCCGGAACCTCCGGCTAGCGACATCGCCGTACGGCGAAACTCGGCTTCCCAAGCCGCGACGCTGCCGTAGACCTGCGACAGCGCCTTGGCTACGTCGCCGCCAGCCTTGCCGTCGCCGCCAAGGTTGTCGAAGTAGTGCTCGTGCAGCACCACCGAGCCGACGCGGTGCAGTTCTTCGCGCTTGAGACCGCCGTAGACGATCGGCGGGAAGTCCGCGTCCTGCATCGCCGCCGCGAGGCGGCCCTCGATCAGGTTTAGCGCTTTGACCGAGCCGGCGTAGTTGTTTTCGTGATGTGAGCGGATCAACTTTTCGGACAAGCCGCGCAGCTTGGCCGGGTCGAAGCGCAGCGGCCGGACCGTGTGCTGGCCAGCGAAAGCCGGCTTGATCAGCAATGCACCAGCAGCCGGCAGCGTCGGTTCGGACTCGGCGCGCGCCGGCGCAGCGACGGCCGCCGTCGCCAGCCCCGAGCCGATTAGGCTCAGCACGTCGCGGCGGCGGATGCCGTCGCTGTCTTCGTTGCTCATTGGGAACAACCTTTGTCGCTGTGGTCGACCTAACCAGTCAGATCGTGACATATTATGATACGACCGTATCAAAGGGAAGATACAACGTGCAAAACCTTGCTGAATGGCTGCTGCTGATCCATCTGTTGCCGGCCAAGCCGGACTATCTGCGCGTCAAAATCTGGCGTCGCTTGCAGGGGCTGGGCGCCGTCGCCATCAAGAACTCGGTCTACGTGTTACCGGCCGGCGAGCGGTCGCGCGAGGACCTACAGTGGCTGCAAAAGGAGATCGAGGCGCTCGGTGGCGAGGCGTCGATCTGCGAAGCACGCTTCGTCGACGGCGTCAGTGACGCCCAGATCCGCGAGTTGTTCAACGCCGCGCGCGACGCGGATTACGCGCAGTTGATCGAGCAGTTGCGCGAGCCAAGCACCGGCGCGCCGGCCGACGAGTCCACGATTGACGAGCCGCGTCAGCGATTGCGCAAGGCGCGCAAGCGCTTTGAGCAGATCGTGGCGCTGGACTACTTCGGCGCTTCGGGTCGCGGGGCTTGCGCGGCACTGCTGGCCGAGCGCGAAGCAGCGCTGCGGCCACAGCCGATCGCGGCCCGAGCCGCGTCGGCGCACGGCTATCGCAGCCGCACATGGGTGACGCGTCCGGACGTCGGCATCGACCGGATCGCTAGCGCTTGGTTGATCCAGCGCCACATCGACGCTGAAGCGCGGTTCGTGTTCGCGGCAGAGCAAGACCCGCCGGTTGACGGTCAACTGCGCTTTGACACGACTCAAGGCGAGTTCACGCATGTTGCCGACCGCTGCACATTCGAAGTGCTGCTCGACCGCTTCGGGCTCGACGATCCAGCGCTGGCGATGATCGGCCGCATCGTGCACGACCTCGACTTCAAGGACGGCAAGTTCGGTGAGGACGAGGCGCCCGGCGTAGCGCGGCTGATCGATGGGCTGCGGCGTATGCAGCCCGACGATGTGGCGCGGATCAGCGCGGCAGGCGCGGTGTTCGACGCGCTGCTGGCGTCGTTCCAGCCGCCGCTAAGCTAGACGCGAACCGCCTCAGACGATCGGAGGTCCGCTGAGCATCTGCTGCACGCCCTGCTCGAGATCGATGCGTGGCTGGTAGCCGAGACGGGCCTGGGCCTTGGCGATCGAGTAGCGATGCCGCCGCAGCAGAAAGCGCAGTGCGGTCGGGCTCGCCGGCGGCGTTTGTCCGCGCAGGCGCCACCACGGCTGGCTCAGGCGCATCAGCAGCATCACGGCCCAGGTCGGCAGCGCCGGAACGCGGCGGACGCCGGCGAGCCGCGCATGCGGGGCAAAGAACGCATCGCAGCGCGTCGCAACGCCGTCGGTGATGTTGAAGGCCTCGCCGATCGCATCGTGGTCCACCGCCAGCATCACGCCGTCGATCAGATTGTCGACATGGACATGGTTGATCACGCCGCTGCCGCGACCCGGCAGCATGAACACGCCGCGCCTCAGCATCTGCACCGGGCGCGTGACCCAGGGCAGGCTGCCGCGGCCGTAGACGTCACCGGGGCGGATCACGATCACGCCCAAGCGCTGTGGGTCGTTGAACGACAGCGCCACGCGCTCGCTGGCGAGCTTGGTGTCGTTGTAGACATTGCCCTGGCCGTCGACCGGGCCGTCTTCGGCGACGTCCTGCGGATAGTCGAAGCCGTAGACCATCACCGACGACAGATGCACCAGGCGCCGCACGCCGAGCTGCTGCGCCACTTTGCATACGGTGCGCGTGCCTTCGATGTTGACGCGCTCGTACAAGTCGCGCGGGCCGTCTTCCTCGACGATGGCCGCGGTGTGAAACACCCAGTCGGCGCCTTGCAGTGCGGCTGCGACGGCCGCCGCGTCGTTGACGCTGCCGACGACGACCTCGGCACCTGCGGCTCGTGCGCGCTCGGCGCCGGCCGGCGACAGGTCGAGACCGCGCACGGTCCAGCCGTTGGCGCGGGCGCGCTCGGCCATCCGCAGTCCGATGAAGCCGCCGATGCCGGTAATCGCAATCGTGGTGGAGGTGTGGGTCATCGGCTTCATGGCATGGAATGGGGTGGAGCGGCGGCAGCGGTGCTGCCGGCAAACGCGGCAGCGCCGGTCAGCAAGGCTTGGCACATCAGTGCGATTTCATCGATCAGTACGTCGATCTGCGGCGGGTTGGGCGCCGTCAGCCACTCGGCCAGCAGCTCGTTGATGCCGCCGACGACGGCGATGCTGATCAGTCGGTAATTGCGGGGTGGCAGTTCATCGGCGCGCACGCGCTGGTTCAAGTGCTGCTCGATCAGCCGCGCGACACCGTGGATCGCCGCGCGCCGGCGCTGCTCCATCGCCGCGCTGACGCCGACCACCTCGAGCACGCCGATCCGCGCGCGCCGCGCATCGCCGACGTAGTGGCGCATCACGCTGCCGACGACGCGCGTGACCAGCGCTTGCGGGTTCGGCGCCGCGGCTTGCAGCGCGCTCAGTGCCTCGCTGTTGAGCTCGTCGATGATGCGGTCATACAGCGCCGCCAGCAGTGCCTCGCGGCTGTCGAATAGCTCGTAGAAGTGCCGGGCGGTCACGCGGGCGTCGGCGCACAGCTGTTCGATCGGCGTGCGTGCGTAGCCCTGCGCGGCGAACAGCGTCATCGCGCTGTCGAGCAGACGTGTGCGGCGCTCATCGGCCCGCTGCTCCGCCGCCACGCCGCCGTAGCGGCGGCGCGCTGCCGTGGCGCCATCGGGCGCGGACGGCGGATCGGGTGGGGCGGTTTTCGGCATCGTCGGGTATTTGATAAGACGTCTTGTCGGAATTACAGTAAGTCAATCCAGGGCCGGCGACAACGCAGACGGCACACGCCGCACTGCCGACCGCCCCCGCAACAGACACGAGCCATAACGGAGAAGGACGATGTCGGTGATCCAGCCTCTGCGACATTTCGACGGTACCCGCGACAGTCCACGGCCGATGACCCGGGTCGAGCGCGTCCGCGATGCAGCACGCGAGTTGCGGCGCGACCTGCTGTCGCGGCCCAAGCTGCGCTTCTACAAGTCCTTCGAGCTGGTGCGCGTGCCGTATCCGAGCAAGTTCGGCTACTTGAACGCATTCGCCGGCGTCAGCCCGTTTCTGCATCTGTGCAACCGCTTGTTCGTGATCCAGTTCGACAGCGCCGAGGGCGTCAAGACGCTGCTGGCCGGTCCGTCGGACTGGGAGCATCAGCGCGCGACGCCGTTCTTTGCCGACCTCGACGCCAAGGCCGGCCCGCTGTCGCCGATGATGGAAGCGCTGCTGTTCAAGAAGACCGCCACGGTGCTCGACTGCCTGGCCCAAATCGGTCTGGACCCGCGCGACGTCGACTACATCACCTACGACCATCTGCATACGCAGAACGTGACGCGCTGGCTCGGCGGCAACGGACACTCGGCGATCTTCCCGAATGCCAAGCTGCTGGTGATGCGCGAGGAGTGGGAAAGCACGCAGTCGCTACTGCCGTGGCACAACCAGTGGTACTGCCCCGACGGCATCGCCGGCGTGCCGGCATCGCGCGTCGAGCTGCTCGACGATAGCGTGCTGCTGGGGGACGGCTCGGTGGCGCTGGTCCGCAGCAAGGGCCACACCGAAGGCAACCACAGCATCGTCGTGCATACCGACCAGGGCTTGCTGGTCACCAGCGAAAACGGCATCAGCCTCGACGCCTATGAGCCACGCCATTCCAAGATCGCCGGCGTTGCCGACTACGCACGGCGTACCGGCGCCGAAGTGATCATCAACGGCAATACGCAGGAATACGTGATCGACCAGTACATCTCGATGGTCATGGAAAAGACGCTCGCCGGGCCCAATCCGCGCGACGAGCGCTTCCCGAACGTCGCGCCATCGTCCGAGTCGCACGGCCATTGGCTGTTTCCGGGCACGTCGCCGACCGCGCTGGTCGGCGACCACGAATACGGCGCGCTGCTGCGTCCGTCGAGCCACGGCCGGGGCCTGAACTGATGGCGTCCTTGCGCGTGATCGTGACGGGCGCGGCGTCCGGCATCGGCGCTGAACTGGCGCGCCGGCTGCTGCTGCGCGGCGACCGCGTGCTGGCCTGCGATATCAACCTGGCGGCGATGGACGTGCTGCGCGCGCACGCGGCCGGGCCCGACCAGTTGCAACTGCAAGCGCTCGATGTGCGTGATCCGGCGGCCTGGCAACGCGTCGCGGCCCGCGCCGTCGAGACCTTCGGCGGCATCGACGTGCTGGCCAACGTGGCCGGCGTGCTGAAGGAAAACTGGGTCGTCGATGCCAGCGCGGCTGAAGTCGACTTCCAGTTCGACATCAACGTCAAAGGCACGATCTTCGGCATGCAGGCCGTGCTGCCGTCGATGCTCGCGGCCGGGCGCGGGCATATCGTCAACATCGCCTCGCTGGCCGGCCTGTCGCCGGTGCCGGGGCTGGGCTTGTACAGCGCCAGCAAGTTCGCCGTGCGCGGCTATTCGCTGGCCGCTGCGATGGAGCTGGCAGCGCGCGGCATCGCCGTCACGGCCGTGTGTCCCGATGCGGTGCAGACGCCGATGCTCGATATCCAGAAGGGCAAGCCGCAAACGGCACTGACGTTCTCCGGTCGCCGCGCGCTCGGCGTCAGTGAAGTCGTCGACGCGATTCTCGGCCCGGTGCTGCGCGACCGGCCGATGGAGATCGCGCTGCCGCTGTCGCGCGGCTTGATCGCCAAGTTCGGTAACGCGTTCCCGGCACTCGGCGCCCGCGCGCTGGCCGGCATGACCCGCAGCGGCTTGAAGCGGCAGCAGCAGATCGCGGCCGGCAAGGATCCGACTCAGAAGTAGCGGCGGATTAGCGGGTGGCCGCGCGAGCGTGGCCGACATGACGACGCGCTGCGCGACGGCGACAGGCTGGGTCACAATGCACGACCGTCTCCTGCCGTCGCACCAGCCTCCGTCTGAATGATTTCGCTGAATCGTCCATCCGTATCGGCGATCTATCCGCTGGCGATGTTGCAGCTGGCGGTGGAGCGGGGCGTGCCGGCCGAGCGGGTGCTGCGCAATGCGGGGCTGAGCCTGGAACAGCTGCAGCTGCCCAGCGCGCGGATTACGCCGCGCCAGCAGGCGATCATCAGCTACAACCTGCTGACCGAAACCGCCGATCCGGCCGTGGGGCTGGAACTGGGCCTGCGCGCCAACGTGACCAAGACGGGCTTGATGGGCTTTGGGCTGATGAGCTGCGCGACGTTTCGCGAGGTGTCGGACCTGGGCATTCGCTATCTGCAGACGCGGGTGCCGTACTTCACGCTGTCGAGGTCGGTCGAAGGGCCGCTGGCGATTGTCCAGGCGCGCGAGGTGGTGCCGCTGGGGCCGCTGCACCAGTTCGGCTTTGACCACTTTATGGCCGAGGTCTACGAGATCTGCCGAGCATTCGCCAATCCGCAGGGCTCGGCCGAAGCCCATGCGCTGACCGAAATCTGGCTCGACTCGGCCGAACAGCCGTACTACGCGCGCTATGCCGAGCGCCTGCCGCGGTTGCGCTTCGGCATGCCGTCGAACCAGTTCCGCTTCAGCGCCGCGCTGCTCGACGTGCCGATCGCCACGGTCAACCCGGTCACCGCGCAGATGGCGTTCGAGCAGTGCGAGCGCGAAATGGCGCTGCTGGGCTACACGCAGAGCTTGCCGGACCGCATCCGCGCCTTGCTGGTCTGCACCGGCGGACACTATCCCGACTTGGTCGCAGCAGCGGCGAGTCTGCATCTGTCGACACGCACGTTGAAGCGCCGCCTGGCCGAGCAGAACACAAGCTTCGGCGACCTGCTCGACGAGGTGCGCAAACGCGACAGCCTGCAATGGCTGGTCGAGTCGGAGCGCTCGATCGACGACATCGCGCAGCGGGTCGGCTATGCCGATCCGTCCAACTTCCGCCGTGCGTTCCAGCGCTGGACTGGCCTGTCACCCAGCGCATACCGCGAGCGTCAGCGCAGCCGTCGCTGAGCCTGATTACCGGCGATCGGGCCGCTCGCTTGGCCCCAAATGACCGGAAGATCGTCCCCTGCGGCGATCACGTCCTTGCGGGGCGAGCCGCGACACTGTCGACATCAAACCTGTTGTCCGTGCCACGACGAGGATGCCGATGAACCGACCCGAATCTGCTGCTGCCGCAGCGCCCGCTGCGATGACCGATGCCGAGCGCATTGCGCGCGTCAAGCACGTGGTGCTCGCTGCCAGCGACGACGTGCGCCGCCGCTATCCGTTCCTGCGCCATCAGGACGCGATCGGCGCCACGATCATGGCTGTGTCGCTGCTGGGCATGATCGGCAGCGGGCTGCTGTACGTGCAGGGTGTGCTGCCGTGGTGGGTCTGCGTGCCGGTGACGGCGATGTTCGCGTCGTTGATTCACGAGCTGGAACACGACTTGATTCACTTGATGTACTTCCGCAAGACGCCATGGGCGAACAGCTTGATGCTGAGCCTCGGCTGGCTGGCCCGCGCAAGCACGATCAACCCGTTCGTGCGCCGTAAGCTGCACCTGCATCACCACAAGTTCTCCGGCACCGAGTCCGACCTGGAAGAGCGCGGCATCACCAACGGTGAGCGCTGGGGCCTGCGCCGCTTGCTGATGACCGGCGACAACCTGCTCGCGGTCTATCTGCGGCCGCTGACGATGATCCGTGCGGTGAAGGCCTATGTGCGCGCACAGAAGCCGGCGACGCCGGCCGCCGCCAAGGCGATCGCCCATGAGCAGCGTTACGGCTACTTTCCGCTCGGCGTCATCTACTACACGCTGTTTCACACCTGGGTTGCGACGCATGCGCTGCTGCTGATCGCGCCGCTGCTCGGGCTGCCGATGACGCTGCCGGGCTCGCTGCAAGCCGCGCTCGACGGGCTCGACGTGTTCGGCGTGGTCTACATGCTGCCGAGCTTGCTACGCACGTTCTGCCTGCACTTCATCAGCTCCAACATGCATTACTACGGCGATGTGCAGACCAACAACCCGCTGCAGCAGACGCAGGTGCTGAACGCCTGGTGGTTGCTGCCGTTCCAGCTGTTCTGCTTCAACTTCGGCAGCACGCACGCCATCCATCACTTCGTCGTCAAGGAAACTTTCTACGTGCGCCAGCTGACCGCGCGTCGCGCACATGCGGTGATGCGCGAAGTCGGCGTGCGTTTCAACGACATCGGCACGTTTCGCCGCGCCAATCGTTATGCCGTCGATGGCGTGGCTGCGGCCGATCCGGCGACCTCGCGCGTGTCGGCGGTGGCGGCGGCCGATTGATGCAGCATTGCCGATGCCGCGCGCGCACGACGCGGTGCGCGTGAGGTTTTGCAGCGCCGTACTCTGCGGCGCTGAGGCAGCCGTGTATTGAGTCCGACGCCTGTGCGGCACCCGCACTTAGCGCGGTCGGGCAGGGTCCGACTTGGTCCGCTTGGGCGCGTCGAGGTCGATGCAGGCGATCGCCTCTTCGCACCAGGCAATCGTGGTTTGCTCGGTGACGATGCCCATACGCAAGCCGAGGTAGCGGCCGCGCCGACGCGCCGATAGACGCGCCGGCTCGGGGTAATGCTCGGCCATCAGCGCCTGGTAATGCGCCAGGCGCTGCGTGTGCAGATCGCGCCGACGCTCGATCTCTTTGCGGATCGTGTCGCGGTTCGACGCTTCGAGCGCGAACAGCTTGACGATCATTTCTTCCTTGAAATTCGGCGGCTCGGTCGGCTCCAGCATCCACTGGTCGAGCGCCTTGCGACCGTCCTCGGTCAGCTGATACGCGATCCGATTAGGCCGCTCACTGGGCTCGACCGGCGCCGACGCCACCCAGCCGCTGCGCGCCAGCTTGTGCAGTTCCAGATAGATCTGCTGGTGGCTGACCTTCCAGAAAAAGCCGACCGTGCGATCGAAGCGCTTGGCCAGGTCGTAGCCGGACTGCGGACGGTCCAGCAGCGACACCAGAATCGCGTGCGACAGCGCCATGTCGGCCGTCTACCGGCTACGAGGCTGCAGCGCGCGCTCAGGCCGCCAACAAGCGGCTGCGCGCGGCCAGATACTCGGACTCCAGACGCGCGACCAGATCGGCGGCGCTGCTGATGCTCTTGACCGCGCCGATACCCTGACCGCAGCCCCAGATGTTCTTCCAGGCCTTGGCGTCGGAATTGCCGCCGGAGCCGAAGTCCATCTTGCTCGGATCGGATTCGGGCAGGTTGTCGGGGTCCATGCCGGCGGCGACGATCGACGGCCGCAGGTAGTTGCCGTGTACGCCGGTGAACAGGTTGGAGTAGACGATGTCGTCGGCGCCGCATTCGACGATGCATTCCTTGTAGCGGGCGTCGGCATTGGCTTCGTGCGTGGCGATGAACGCCGAGCCGATGTAGGCGAGGTCGGCGCCCATTGCCTGTGCGGCCAGGATCGAGTTGCCGTGCGCGATCGAGCCCGACAGCAGCAGCGGGCCGGTGAACCACTCGCGGATTTCCTGGATCAGCGCAAACGGCGACGTGGTGCCGGCGTGGCCACCAGCGCCGGCGGCCACGGCGATCAAGCCGTCGGCGCCTTTTTCGATCGCCTTCTTGGCAAAGCGGTTGTTGATGATGTCGTGCAGCGTGATGCCGCCGTAGGAGTGAACGGCGTCGTTGACGTCGGTGCGGGCACCGAGCGAGGTGATGACGATCGGCACCTTGTGGCGCACGCACATTTCGATGTCGTGATCGAGCCGGTTGTTGGAGCGATGCACGATCTGGTTGACCGCATACGGCGCCGCCGGATTGTCCGGATTGGCCTGGTTGTGGCGGTCAAGCTCTTCATTGATCCGCTGCAGCCAGGTGCCGAGCATCTCGGCCGGCCGCGCATTGAGCGCCGGGAACGAGCCGACGATGCCCGCCTTGCACTGGGCGATCACCAGGTCCGGGTTGGAGATGATGAACAGCGGCGAACCGACGACGGGAATGCGGAGACGGTTCTGCAGCAATGCGGGCAATGCCATGGGTTGACCTCGACGACGGGTGGATGAGCCCACGATATACGCAACAGATTGCATATGCAAAAACTTGCAACACGGCGCGGCCGTTCAGCGCATGTCCGCGGTCAGCAGCCGGGCGCGAAGCCGCCCGGCGCGGGGTCCAGCGCGTGGTCCTGCGCGGGGTCCTGCAGGGGCCTCAGCCGTTGGCCACGGCCGGCGCGATGCCGGTCCAGCTGCCGGTGTCGATCGGCCCGGCCGCAGGCTCGACCCGCACCGGGATGCCGGTCAGGTGCGCCATGCCCGATACCGACTCGACCGCATCCGGGCCGTCGGCCGCCAGCAGATTGACGTTGGCGCCGCCGAGCTTGCTGGCCACGCTCAAGCCGCGTGCATGCTGGTGTCCCCAGCCATGCGGTATCGCCACGGTGCCGGGCATCAGGGTGTCGAGCAGCTTGACCGGCAGCCGGATCGTGTTGGTCCGCGAATGCACGTCGGCCGCCGACTTTTCGTCCAGGCCCTTGGCGCGCGCATCGTCCGGGTGCATGTACAGATAATTGGTCTGGCCCATTTCGCCGTTGGTGAGTTCGGCGATGTTCTGCGTCCACGAGTTGTGTGTGCTGTGCATGCGCTTGGAGATCAACCGCAGCTCGCCGCGCGCGTAGCTGGCGCGTTCCTCCTCGAAGATCGCCTCGAGCCGCGCGGTCTGTTCGATCAGCAGCGATGGCGCCAGCTGCACCAGGCCGTCATCCGTGACAACGCGCTGGCCCAGGTAGCTGCCGGGCTTGGGGCCGCCGCGCCACGGCAGGCCTTGTGGCTGCCGCACCAGGTCGCGGAAGCGGCCGATCTTGCTGGCCCGCAGTACCAGATCGAGGATCAGCGTGATCGGTAGCGACGGCTGCCGGCCCCGGCGGCGCGGTGCGTTGAGCCACAGCATCAGCTGCATGATCCACTGCAGCGGCTTGGCACCGAACAGGCTGACGCCGGCGTGTCGCGCCAACTGCGTGTAGATCGTCGCCTCGTCGCGCTGCTCGCCAGTGGGTTCGACGACAGCATCGGTCGCCGCGATGTACGAGCGCGACTGCATGCCGAGAAACAGTGGAAACACGAACGGCAGGTCGGCGCGCTCCAGCGGCGAGGTCGCCGGCAACACGTAATGCGCAAGACTCGCGGTTTCGTTGAGGTAGATGTCGGTGACCACCAGCAGTTCCAGCTCACCAAGTGCGCGCCGCAAACGCGCGGCGTTGGGCATCGTGATCAGCGGATTGCCGCCGGTCACCAGCAGCGCCTTGATCTGCTGCGCACCGGGCTTGAGGATTTCGTCGGCCAGGATGCCGCCTGGAAATCCGCCGTTGAGTTCGCGGAAGTTGCCGACCCGTGAACGTTGCAGGCGCTGGAACAGCCGGTTTTTCTTGGCGTAGGCAGCAAAGTCGAACAAGCCTTCGCCGAGCAGCACGCCGCCCTGGCGATCGAGATTGCCGCTGACCGCGTTGATGACCTCGGCCAGCCATTGGGCCAGCGTGCCGTGGCGGCCCATGCCCAGCCCCGTGCCGGTGACGATCGCCGATGCGCCGGCGGCGATGTAGTCCGCGACGATCTGGCGCAGTGCGTCGGCGGCGACGCCGGTCAGCTCCGCGGTGCGCTGCGCCGGCCATAGCCGCGCCAGCGCTTCGACCTCGTCCAATCCGCGCATGTAGCGCGACACGTGGGCGCGATCGACGCCGTTCTGCACGAACAGTTCATGCAGGAACGACAGGAAGAAGAACACGTCGGTGTTCGGCCGGATGAAATGATGCGTGTCGGCAACCTTGGCGGTTTCGGTCAGGCGCGGGTCGACGACGACGATGCGGCCGCCGCGCTTGAGTACTTCCTTCAAGCGCTTGACCGGGTGCGCGACCTGCAGAAACGTCCACTTCGATACCACGGGATTGGTGCCGACGATCAGCATGTAGCGCACGTGATCCAGATCGACGAACGGCTGTGTAAACGGGAAGCCGTACATCTCGGTCGCCGCTGCGAAGCGATTGGCGCAGTCCTGCGTCGACGACGAGAACACGTTGTGCGAGCCGACGCCTTTCATGAAGCCTTCGGCAAAGATCGGATGCAGCAGGCTGAATCCCGCCGCGGTGCCGACGTACATCGAGATCGACTCGGCGCTGACGGCCCGCAGTGCGCGCAGCTTGGCGCCGATCTCGCGATACGCCTGATCCCAGCTGATCCGCTCGAAGCGGTCGCCGACGCGCTTGAGCGGGTATTGCAGGCGGTCGGGCGAGTCGTACATGTGGTGCTGGTTGAGCCCCTTCATGCAGGCAAAGCCATCGGTGCCGATGTGCTGCTTGTTCGGCTTGAGATCGACGATGCGGTTGCCGTCGAGTTCGGCGACCAGCCCGCATGAGGCTTCGCAGATGCGGCAGAACGTGTGCTTGGTTTGCGTCATGGCCTCGTCTCCCCCGAGTTTGGGAGTCACGTTAGCCAAGGCGGCGGGCGGCGGACTCGTCCTGCGAGGGCTTGACAGCCGATGGCCTTCAAGGAGTCAACGTCGGGGCGGTGGCGCCAGCGTATGAGCCAGACCCCAGCCAATGGCAGTCGTCGCTCCGAGCCAGATCAGCAGCGCGGGCCAGGCGTCGAGCGCGATCAGCAGCAGTCCCGGCGCCAGCACCAGCGTCCACAACAGGCGCTTCACGATCGGACGCAGCGTCAGGCGTCGGTCGCTGCGGGCCGCGCCACTGGCGCGCAAGCGCTTCGGATCGATCAAGGCACGGCCGGCCAGTGCCAGCAGACTCCAAGCGCAAGCAAACAGCGGCAGCGCAGCACTGGCGATCATGGCGCGGACTCCAATGGCGCGGCGGCATCGCCGGTGGTGGCCAGCGCGGTCGGCGCGGCGCGCGGTCGGCCCGCTCGCCAGCACAGCCAAGCGCCGACGATCAGCACGGCGTCCATCGACATCAGCGTGGTCAGCCCATGCGCACTGGCCGTGATCCAGCCAGGACCGCCGCTGGCCCAGCGCAGCAGCGGCAGGCTCAGCAGCACAGCACCGGTCAGGCGCAGCAGCGTGGACGCGTTGCGCTCGGCCGGGACGCGGCCGGTCCCCAGCAGCGCCGTCAGCGCGGCGGCAGCCGCCAGCGCCAGCAGCATCGGCGCTTCGAGTCGATCGACGCCGGCGACCCGCCCAGCGAAGTAACCGATCGGCGTTGCCGCCAGCGCCAGCGGCAGGCCATAACCGACGCCGATCACCACGCGCGCCGCGGCTCGCCATGGCGGCGATTCGGCGCGCCGGGTCGTCCACAACTGCAGGCCGGTCAGCGTGACGTAGCAGCTGGCAAAGCCGAGCGCGAACCAGACGCTCTTCGACAGCAGCCCAGCGAAGTTCCCGAAATGAAGCGGCGCCATCACAGCGGCCAGTGCTCCGCCGGCCGATGGCACCAAGCCCAGGCCAGGCTTTTCGCGGACGAACGCGCCGCTGCTGCCGTCGTACACCAGGTTATGGCTGATCAGTTCGCCCGCCGCCGGCGGCGTGAACACGGTGACCTGCGCATCGGCGCGGCCGTAGTGCGACACGCTGACGAACGAGGCCGCCGTGCCGGCGCGGCGCGCGGCGTCGGCCAGCATCCGGTCCAGATCTGCCATCGGTGCGGGCGCGGGGTTCTCCGTCGGCGGCGTGCCGACGATGGCCTCAATCAACGCGGTTTGATTGCCGCCGAAGGCGACCATCGCCATCACCGGGATGCCGATCGAGCCGGCAAAGCTGAAGTAGCTGCCGGTGAACGCCAGCACGAATGCGAACGGCAGATTCCAGCTGGCAGCGACGACGTGCCGGTCGCGGCGCGCCAGCAATGCGTCGCGGAAGCGGCGGATCGTGAACAGCTCCTTGAGCAGATGCCGATGCACCAGCAGGCCGGTGACGGCGGCGACCATCATCGCCAAGCCGAGCACGCCGGTGACCAAGTAGCCGTACGGCGTCGGTAGATGCAGGCTCACGTGCAAGTCCACCAGGAACGCCGCCAGTGCATTGCTGGCGTCGCGGGCCTGGACCTCGTCGTCGATGCCGTCGCGGCGCGACAACACTTCCAGCGTTCGCGGATGCAGTTCGAACACCGCGCCTTCGGCATGCGGCTGCGCATCACCTGCGACGCTGATGTGACGATGAAAAAATGCCTCGATCCGTCCACCGGCGCGCGGATACAGGTTCAGTTCGTCGACGTAGGCCGGATCGATCTGGCGCGACAACTCCGCGATGCGCAAGCCAAGGCCG
Organism: Hydrocarboniphaga daqingensis; assembly: GCF_900129825.1. Classification (GTDB taxonomy): domain Bacteria; phylum Pseudomonadota; class Gammaproteobacteria; order Nevskiales; family Nevskiaceae; genus Hydrocarboniphaga; species Hydrocarboniphaga daqingensis. The sequence continues at coordinate 103,002 of NZ_FQWZ01000005.1, forward strand.
GCTGGGAACGGGGCTGCCGCCGGCGGGTCGATCGGGCTCGCCCAGTCGCCAATTTCGTCGGCAAATACCGCGACCACACCCGTGGCGATAACGACGTACAGCAGCAAGCCCAGCAGCACACCGGCCCAGCCGTGGATTGCCAGCAGCGTGCGCGTACGGTCGCGTTCGAGCGCGATCATGGGCGCACCGCCGGCGTGCCGACGAAGCGACTGGCGATCAGCGCCGCGTTGGCCAGCAACAGCAGCAGCGTCAGGCCCCAGGCGCGGCGCAGTCGGCGGTCGAGGCAGGCGTAGAAGAACAGCGCTGCCCAGATCGCCGGAAACAGCACGATCGGCAACACCAGGTTGTCGATCTGCGCGGGCCCGGCCGGCAGCCAGAGCGCCGCGCCGGCCATTACGGTGGCAGCGGTGACGAACACGACGGGACCGGCCAGCAGGCCGCGAGACCAAGCGCTCATCGTGAGATCGGGCGCCGGCAAGCGGCACCGGAGCGGGGGAAATGCAAACTCGCGGACGGCGAGGCGACAGTGATCATCTTCAGGCTCCCTAGGGCACAGGAAGCGCAGAAGCTGGCAGTGGCTGGCTCGGCGCGAATCGGGTGGGGTGGTGGCAAGCCGCCGACGGATCGGCGCTGCACCGCGTGCAACCGTAGTGGATCAAACGGCTGCCTTGCAACTGCTCGTCCGGGTGGCCAAGGTCGGGCGCATCGCTGCTAGTCTCGATTCATGACGATCTCACAGGCGCCTTCCGCGGTCCCGACGACCTTGCGCTTCATGGCCGCGCGCTTGGTGCGACGCTGGCGGCAGGGGCTGCCAACGCCCGATGCCGACTTTCGACATGCGGTCGACGCGGCATTGGCGACGCTGGATGTCGGAGCGGTGCGCTGTGACTGGCGCCCGCTGACGCCCGGCAGCGGCTGGACCGATACCGGGGTTGAATTGCGTGCGGGCCAGCGATGCTCGCTGCTCGCCGACGGCATGGTGCATTTGTCGCGAGCGTTCGATGTCGGCTTCGGCCCGAAGGTCGGGCTCTGGTTTCGTGTCGGCAACGGCCGCGTCGGCAAAATCGTCGGCAGCGCCTCGACGTTCACCGCCGACAGCGACGGGACCTTGCAGGTCGTTACCAAGCCGCCTGGTGAGTTCGCCGATCGTCACGGCGACTTCGACCCGACGCAAAAACGTGATCCGATGACGGGGGCGTTCAACATTGCCGTGCTGCGCTGGCAAGACGATGGCGAGGCGGCGATCGCGCGCTGCGCAGCGGTCGATCCGACGCACTTCGGCCCTTTGCTGCAGCGCTTGCGCGCGCCGGTGACGCCGCCGGCTGGTTGGCATTATCTGTGGCGCCTCGGCGAGGGCGAAATCTTCCACAGCCACGATCACGGTGGCCAGCACAGCCTGCGCTGCCGCACCGCGTCCGACGTCGGTATTCTGCAATTCCCGCTCGATGTTCCACTGACCGACGCCACGCAACTGTCGTGGCAATGGTGCGTCGACCGATTGCCGTCGGCGCTGCCCGAGCATATCCAGCCCACACACGACTACCTGTCGATCGCCATCGAGTTCGACAACGGCCTCGATTTGACCTGGATGTGGAGCGCATCGCTGGCCGAAGGCACGGTGTTCCAGTGCCCACTGCCGTGGTGGGATCAGCGCGAAACGCACTGGGTGCTGCGCAGTGGCACGCAGCAACTCGGCCAGTGGCTGGCCGAGCGCCGCTCGCTGCTGGCCGATTACCGGGCGGCGATCGGAGGCCCTGACCCGCAGCGCGTGGTGGGCGTCTGGCTGATCGCCAACACGGCCTTCCAGCGCGGCGTGGGTGAATGCCAGTACCGCCGCATTGTGGTTGAAGGCGATCATGCGCCGGTGGTCGCGTTCGCTTGACGCGACGCGATGCGGATCGGCGCAGGCGACTCAGGCCTGAGGTGTCTTGCGGTAGTCGCCCGGCGAGCGGTTGAACCAGCGACGGAACGCGCGCGTAAAGCTCGCCGTGTCGCTGTAGCCGAGCAGCACGGCCATCTCGTCGAGCTTCATTTCGGTGGTTTCGAGCAAGCGCGTCGCCATCTGGCGGCGCTCGGTATCGACGATCTGGCGAAAGCGGGTCTGCTCTTCGTCAAGCCGGCGACGCAGGCTGCGCGGCGACATCGCCAAGTGCTGCGCCACATCGTCGATCGACGCGACCAAGCCGAGCGGGCCAAGGATCAACTGGCGAATCTGGCCCGACAGGCCGCTGACCTGCCGCTTCTCCAGCTGGGCTCGGCATTCGTCTTCGAGCAGTCGCACCAGATGCGGGTCGTACATCGGCAGCGGCAGCTCGGCGTCGCGTCGATCAAGTACCAGGGCATTGCGGCTGCTGCGGTACACCGGGGCGATGCCACATAAGGCCTCGATCTGAGCCGCATGCAGCGGGGCAGGGCCCTGATACTCGATGCGCTTGACGCGGAATGCCGACAAGCCGAGTTCATGGCACAGGTTCAGCGCTGTTGCGGTATCGCGCTCCAGCAAAAACTGTCGCAGATGCGGCGGAATCGACTGCGGGTGCGCGACCACGCTGAACTCATGCTCGTCGAGTACCGTCGTGAACTGGCAGTAAGCCGTGCTCAGCGGCAGATACCGCAGTGCAGCACGCATGGCCTCGATCACGTTGCGGCTGATACGCAGCACAAAGCCCCAGGTGCCGAACGTGGCGACGTTGTACTGCAAGCCCAGCTGAAAGCCCGGCGCCTGCACATGCGGCAGCGCCAGAATCAGATTCTCGACCAGCCGCATCTCCTGATCGCGTTCGATCAGGGCGTCGGCGTCGCGCAACTGCGACGGCTCGATCCCGGTGCCAAGCAGGCAGGTCGCGGCATCGACGCCGTAGCGCGCGGCAAAATTGACCATGACCTGGCCAATGGCGACCGGGTGACGGATGCTGACATCCTCTGCCACTGCTGCTCCGTTGCGTGGCGCGCCCCGAAACGGACGGCTGGCCGATTAGGCGAGGCCGCAGGCCGAAAGTGCGCTGTGTTGCGGGCAGTATCACGGTTAACTTACAGACCTGACCCACCCACTGCCGATCATAGCCATGAGCTCAGCCCCGGTGCAGCACTTGAACGAACTCAATCAGCAGGCCATTGCCGCTGCCCGCGAATACACCGGCGGGATCGCGTGGCTGACCGTGCTGATGGTGTTGGTCGTCGTCGCCGCGTTTCTGGGGCTGATGAGCCTGTACGTGGCCGGCGCCGTGTCGCTATGGGTGGCGATTCCGGCGTATGCGGTGCTGACGTACGTTTCGTACACACCGCTGCACGAGTCGGCACACGGCAACATCCACGGCGGCCAAGCGCATCTGCAGTGGTTGAACGATGCCTGCGGCTACGCGATGGCACCGCTGATCATGGTGCCGTACTCGACGCACCGGGTGGAGCACTTCACCCATCACCGTTACACCAATCAGCCTGATCGCGATCCGGATTATCTGGTCAGCAATATGCGCAACGGTACGTTTGCGTTCATCAGCAGCGCACTGCGGTTTCTGTGGGTGCAGAACACCTTCCTGTTCCGCGACTACTGGGCCACGGCCTCGCTGCGCGAGCGCAGCGCGTACTGGGCTGAAATCGCGCTGGCCATCGGCTGGCGTGCGGCCTTGCTGTGGATGGTGCCGAGTGCCGCAACGGTGTTGCTGCTCGTGGCCGGCTATCTCGGCGGCGCGTTCTTCACGGTCTACTGGTTCGCATACCGTCCGCATCTTCCGTACAACGATGCGGCGCGCTATCGCAACACCAGTAGCCTGCTGATGCCTCAGTGGATGAAGCCGCTCGAATGGTTCTGGTTCGGCCAGAACCTGCATTCGATCCACCACCTGTTTCCACGGGTGCCGTTTTACCGCTATCACGAGCTGCATCGTCGCATCGAGCCAGCCCTGCGCGCCCATGGCACGCCGATCGTGGGCATCTTCAGCCGGCGTTGACGCGCGCCGGTTACCTGCAGAGCGCGCTGCTGCGGCTCAATGCCGCAGCAGCGCCAGCACGATTTCGGCAACGATCAGAATCACGATGGCCAGTTCCATCAGTTCGCCGCGCGCACCCGATGCCTCGTTGTAGAGCGCCGTGTAAGTGTCACGGATGATCGACAGCTTGCGATCCACCGCTGCGCTCACCGTCGGCACACGGAACAGTTCCAGCGCAGCGCTGTAGATGCGCGCCAGATAGACGTCTTCGGTGACCTGCAAGGCGTTGTCGACTTTCTCCGTCAGCTCGGTAACTTCGGCGACCAGCGTGTACAAGCGCCTCGCCAAGTGCGCGAAGCGACGCGGCGCGAGGATGCCGATCGATCCGCGTGTCGCGTCGACGAGATCGTTCATTCGCGGAAGTTCGTCGTCGAGCAGCTCATCGTAGTAGCGCATCTCGAGCAGCTGCGCGTTGGCCACTTCCAGAACGTCGGCCACGTCGGAATCGCCGCGAGGTTCGTAGATGAAGGCGCGATCCCAGGTGAGCACCACCAGATCATCGTCATAGTAGGAATAGCGCTGCCGCATCAGATCGCGGCGCGCGGCATCCGATAGCGGTCGTCGCTCGCCCGACAGCATCGGCACCAGATCGACACGCTCAAGTAGCTGGCTGCTGGTCAGCGGCTCGTTCCAGCGATGCACGATGCCGAGCAGATAGTCTTCCTGGATCGTCGACGTGTTCGGTCGGGTCAGCGCGCTGTCGATGCGCGGCATCAGATGCGCAAGCGTCTGGTCCCACACCGAGCTCGCCGCGCTCACGCCAATGGCTTGACTCACCGATTCGAGCCACTCGTTGAAAGTTGACCAGGTCTGCCCACTGACCGTGATGCGGATCGCGAGCGCGATCACACCGAAATCGTAGAGCCGCGCACTGACCTGGGCATCGACGTCGCCGATGCTCAGTGACAGGCGGACATCAGGTAACGGCAGCAACACCGGCGGCACATCGAACGCGATCGCCTTGGCCGGTGTACCGCTCAGCTGGCTACGCCGGCCACTACTGGCGCCCTGACTGTGATGGGCCCAAGCCGATTCAGCAGCCGCAAGGTCGATCGAGTACGCAACGTCGAACAGGCGCAGCGCGACGATGGCACCGCTCTCGACGCGGAGTGTCGACGACGGACTGCTGAGTTCGAGGGTATCCATAGCGGGATGCTAGTCGAACGGAAGGCGTCACTGCTTCGCAATGCGCGCTCGCTATCGTCAGCGGTCTGCATCAAAACCACAGATCGAGATGGATTCAATAGCGCGCGCGTCGAGCCGTCGTGGCCAAGCCAGTGGATCGGGACTACGCACCGGGCGTTTTCCGATGGCCGCTGTTGTAGCAACGTTGGTGGCAGTCCTCCTCGTTGCGTGCGGATCGGGCAGTGGGCCATCACCGGACGATCCTGATTCCGGAGGTGGCGGCACGCCACCGCCGACGGCATCGGGGCCGAAGCCAACGCCGGCGCCGTCATCGAATCCGCCGACATTCGAAGACCCGAATCCAAGCTGGCAAGAAGGGGATTTGCACGTCCATGACGATCACTCGTCTGACGGCAGCTTGCCTCGCCAGGCGAGTGACGATCGCTTGCCTGGCAATATGTCGATTACCGATCAGATCGGCATCGCGCAGCTTCGTGCGTTGAATTTTCTGCCGCTGACCGATCACCGCACTTACGATCAGCATTACGACCCGCTGTGGCGCTCTGATTCGCTGTTGCTGATCCCGGGCGAAGAAGCCAACGGTGCGCCGCACGCGACCGTGCATGGAGCGGTCGACACGGTGGTGCAGGGCGCCGACGTCGCGGGTGCACCGGCGCGCCGCAGCCTGCAGCAATCGATCTGGGATGCGCATCTGCAAGACGCGGTGTGGATCACGGCCCATCCCGATGACGGAGAGGTCGACGAGCAAGGCCAGCCGAACGATTTCGCGGATGCCGTCGGCATTGATGCGGTTGAGGTCTGGAACAAGGCGAGCAACGCCGAGATCGAGATTGATTACGCCGAAAACCGCTGGAACGCCGGCTTCCGGTTCGGCGTAGCCGGTGCAAGCGACAACCATTTCAAAGAGCTGTGGCTGCTGGCCGGGCCGGGGCAGCCACGTAGCGGCGTACTGGCCGCAGCGCTGACCGAGCGCGCGATCGTGGCGGGGCTTCGGGCGGGTCGCTCGCGCGTTCGTGCCGACGAGCGCGGTGCCTCGGGCACGATGACGCTGAGCGCCGACGGCATTGCCGCCCAACCGGGTGACGAGGTCGTTGCATCAGTCGGCACAGCGCTGACGCTGCAGTACGACGTCAGCGGCAATCCGGGCGATGTCGTCCGCGTGTTCCGATCACCCGGGCGCAGCCAAGCCGCTGTGTCGACGCAGACGATCGGCTTTAGCGGTCAGTTGCAGATGAGCCTGCCGGTCTCGGTTGAGAGCCAGCCGACCTGGTATCGGCTCGAAGTTCGAGGCCTCGGCGCACCACAAACAGTGGACTACGCTGCGCTGGCCGATGATCCGCTGGGGTTCGTGCTCGGAGGCGCCTTGTCGCTGACCGGGCAATTGCGCCTGATGGTGTCGCCGATTTTCGTATCCAGCGGCCCGGTCGAACCTCAAGTCGCCACTCCGTTGCCCGCCGACACCGGCGTCGACGATTCAGCCGTCGCTGCGCTTGGCAGCATCGGGCAGTTCAGCGGCTTTGCCGATATCGCGGTTTCCGATCAAAACAAGTTGCACGTGGTCGCCGAAGCGCATGACGCAGGGCGCTCGCGCGTGCTGTATCGCCGGGCCGACGACGCTGCTGCCGCAGCGGTGGTGTTGTCGGGCGACAGCGTGGCCGCACGCTTTCCGCGTGTGGCGGCATTGGGGGACATGGTTTACGTGGTGTGGCAAGACAGCGACGGGCGCGAGATTCCGCAGCGTCCGCGTATATTGATGCGGCAATCGCTCGACGGTGGCCGCCAGTGGCAGGCGGTGCAGACGATCGCCGAGCCTGACGGACGCGCCGAGCATCCGGCGATCGCGGTGGACCGACAGGGCCGCGTCATGGTCGCTTGGCAGCAGATCACGCCCGACCAACCATTCGACATCTATGCGCAGTTGCTCGGTGTCGATACCGCACCGATCAATTTGTCTGGCGAAGGCAAGTCGATTGCCGCGGCCAATCCATTGGATACGCGCAGCGCGCGCTATCCCGCATCGGTCTGGCCCACCGTGGCCGTCGCCGCGGATGGTCGCTTCGCCATCGCGTGGCAGGACAATCGCGACGATCCCGATCCCTTGTGGACCGGGCAGTCCGGTAGCGGCGAAGGCACCAATCCGGACGACTGGCAGATCCGGCTGCGGCAACGCGCAGCCGGTGCGACGGACTGGTCAGCACTGATCACGCTCGGCGCGGCCGATCGTGCCGATCGCCATCCCGATGTGGCTTATGACCCGGCCGGCAAACTGGTCGCGGTCTGGGACAGCAAAGTGCTCAGCGCAGCCGGCGTGAACCTGGCGGTACTCAGCAGCGAATCTCTGGACGGTGTCACGGGTTGGAGCGAGCCCGTTGCGATCACCGACGAGGGCCTTGGATCTAGCCAGAATCCGCGTATCGGGACGGGGCTTGACGGCCGCTTGCGCGTGGCGTGGGCAGATTCGAGGTCAGCGGACTGGCGCTGGCGCATCGGCACAGCGCGTCAGTCCGTTGATGCAGGCTGGTCCGGTGCCGAGTTGTTGCTCAGCAAGGGCAACAACGGCTGGCCCGCGCTTGACGGTGGCGTGCTGGTATTCGCCAGCACGCGTAACGCCGTGCGTCTCCAGCGCGACCCGACGCAACAGATCATGGCGCTGACGCTGGAGGCGGGCCGTTGATCGCCGACAGTTTGGTCTGAGCCCGCTGCGGTAGCAGCGGGTACGGTTCAACAGGCGGACCTTGCATAAACCAGCCTCAAACTTAGACGTGCGTCACTTAACATAATATACAATGCGTCCATATCCGAGGCGATAGGAGACGGAGCAAAAGAGCCTACGACGCTCAACATTTCCTCCCGCGGCGACGCTCTGGTAGCCCAAATGAAAACGGCAGAACCGGTGCTCACCGATTCTGCCGCTTACGACCGACCAGATGGCCGCGGGTGTTGCTTAGCGATCCCGGTACTGCGATTCGGCGCGCTCGTCCTGGCCCTTGACGTCGACGCAGACCGTCGCCGTCGGACGTGCCAGCAAGCGCGCGATGCCGATCGGCTCGCCGGTCTTCTCGCAGTAACCGTATTCCTTGTCGCGGATACGGCGGAATGCGTCTTCGATCTTGCGCAGCAGCAGCGATTCACGCTCCCGCAGGCGCAAGTCGAGCCAATGTTCTTCTTCGGCGCTGGCGCGGTCAGCTGGGTCGGCGAACACTTCGCGCTGATGCAGCCGTTCCTTGACGTCGATTTCGCGGGCCAGGACCTCGGAGCGCATCTGCAGCAGACGCTCGCGGAAAAATGCGAGTTGATCGTCGTTCATGTAGTCGGACGCGGGCGCGTTGCGGATCTCGTCTTCCGTCAGGGTCCGGGCATTGTCGGCCCCTTTGCGGACCGCCGTCTTGGGCGGCTTGGCCGCCGGCGTCGACGCGTTGGCACTGGAGGAAGATTTGGACGCTGACATCATCTTGGCGATCTTTCCTGTTGCGGCCGGCGTTCCAGCCGGACCAGGGTTTTGGGGAGGCGTTTGATTAGCAATCGGCAGGCCGCCTGCAGAACTTGAGACGGACGACGGAAGCGGCTCCGCGGCAGGCTTGACGGGCTTGGTGACTTTGGCTGCTGGCGCGGGTGAGACCACGGCGGGCTTGGGCGCAGGCGTAGCGACCTGCGGCTTGGGTGCCGCCGCGACCGGCTTGGCAGACTTGGCCGGCGCTTTGGGCGTCACTTTCGGTGCCGCATTGCCAGCGGCTTTAGGCGCGGGTTTCGGCGCTGCTTTAGGAACCGGTTTGGCAACGGTTTTCGCGGCTGCCTTTGCAGGCGCCTTTACCGGAGCCTTTGCGGGTGCTTTTGCCACCGGCTTGCTGGCCGGTTTGGCCGGCGGCGCCTTGACGGCGGACGGCTTGACCGACTTGGCCGGCGCTTTCGCGGGCGCCTTTGCCGGTGTCTTCACTGCCGCTTTGACCGGCTTTTTGGAAAACGCCGCCTTGGCAACGGCCGCGGACTTCTTGACCAGCTTTTTGGCTGCCGACGCTACTGATTTGCTTTTTGGTGCAGGTGCCGACTTCGAAGTCTTTTTGGACGCCATGTCGAATCTCTCCGTTATCTGATCGCAGCGTACTTCTGGAGTCACCCTCGCGTTTTGCTGCCCCGCCCGCCTGCCCCGATCCCTATGTTTTGCTGGGGCCAGCGCCCAAACGGGACCGTGAACCGTTTCAAGCCATTCAATACAGCATTGTGGCACAAAAAAGCGGGGTTACTTAAAGACCAAATGAGGTTCTCCGATGGCCGCCAGCTTGTCGCTCTTTGCCCGCTATCCGCTGCTGCGGAGCCTGAACAACCGAAGCGCGACGCAGTTGGCACAGCACGCCAATGTCGCGCGGTGGCCGGTCAACGGCTACCTCTATCGCAACGGTGAGCGTCCGGTGATGACGTACTTTCTGCTGCGTGGCCGGCTCGGTTTTGAAACGCCGTCCGGCTTGCTGAGCCGGTCGATCAGCGCAGGCGACGACGCGGCGTCCAAGCCGCTGGCCGATGTACCGCATTATCGGCACAGTGCCCGCTGCCTGACCGAAGTCGAGTGTCTGACCGTCGACACCAGTCTGCTCGATGTCATGCTGAACTGGGGTGCCGAGCCCCCCAAGGTCGAAGTCCGCGAAGTCGGACTGGATCCAGCCCTCGATGATGGCGACTGGATGTTACGGCTGTTGCAGCGGCGTCGGTTCAACACCCTGTCTCCGTCGGTGCTTCAGCAAATGTTTCATTGCATGCAGCACGTGCGGTATCCGGCCGGCACCCGCGTGGTGCGCCAAGGCGCGCCCGGCGACGCATTCTTCGTGATCGTCGACGGCCAGTGCCGTGTGGAATGCGAGCAGCCCGACCTGCCCGCAGTCGTCGCGGCGACGCTAGGCCCAGGCGACTGCTTTGGTGAGGACGCGCTACTGTCGGGCAATCCGCGCAACGCGTCGGTCATTGCTGCCACCGACGTCACCTTGCTTCAAATGCGGCAGATCGACTTCAAACGCTTGCTGTCGGTGTCGTGGACGCGTCGCTTGAGTGGCTATGACGCCAGCGAACGTATTGCCGCAGGCAGCGCTTGCTGGCTCGACGTGCGTCCGGCCAGCGAGCAGCGCACTCGCCCGCCGGAATCAGCGCTGTGGATCCCCGACTTCCAGCTTCGCCAACGCATCACCGAGTTGCGCCGGGATACCACCTACATCTGCCTGTGCGACACCGGTTGTCGCAGCGCAGTGGCGGCGTCAGTGCTGATGCACCATGGGCTGGATGCGTATTCGCTGCTGCGTGATGCGGCGCCGCCAGCGCCGACGCTTCAGTAGCGGCGCGAGCGGCCGCCTACTGATAACCGTTAACCTACAGCGTGTGCGTGGGTCGCTCGGCACCCAGTGCGCCGGCCAGAATCGACTCGATCTTCTTCTGCGTGACGCCGCTGTCCTGACTGCTGAACTGCACACCGATGCCCTGCGCCCGCTTGCCTTGTGCGCCGCGCGGCGTCACCCACACCACTTTGCCGGCGACTGGCAAGCGCTCGGCGTTGTCGAGCAAGGTCAGCAGGATGAACACCTCATCGCCTAGCCGGTATTCCTTGTTGGTCGGAATGAACAGGCCGCCGTTCTTGATGAACGGCATGTACGACACATAGAGCGCGCTCTTGTCCTTGAGGTTCAAGGTCAAGATGCCGGGCTGGGTGCCAACGCGTGTCTGCGGATCCATGGGCGACGGGCCTGCGCGAAGAATCGAAGCTCAACCTTATCGGGCAGCCGCGCCGCGCGCCATGCTCCAGCGCCACCACGCGATCATTAGCGACTCGACGACCAGCTGCGGCGAGGCGCTGGTGGTAATGCGGCGCGCGGATTCATGGGCTTCGTCGATCAGCGCTTGCAAGCCCGAGGGCGCGATACGCGCTGCGATCGCCCCGATGTCGGCAGAGGGCTGGCCCGAAACCCGGACGCGCAACAGTTCGGCGAGAAACACGATGAAGGCGGACAGCCACGCCGATACCTGCTCGCGATCTTTCCCGACCGCGACGGCTGCAGCGGTCGGCGGTCGCTTCTGGGCGGCAACATCCAACCAGTCGCTGCGCCATTTACGCTGCAGATCGAGCAGGCCGGAGCGATGCGCGGCCAGCGCTCGGAGCGGCGCACCTTGGCTGGACGTCAGTGCGTGTTCGAGCAGCGCGCCGGTCAGTACCGGTTCCTGCTGCTGCAGCCAGGCTTGGGCCTCGTCGGAGGACGGCGGACTGAACCTGAGTCGCTGACAGCGGCTGCGTAGCGTGGCCGCCAGTGCCATCGGGCGCTCCGAGATCAGCAGCAGATAGGTATTGGGCGGCGGCTCTTCGATGGTTTTCAACAGCGCATTGACGCCGTTGGTGTTCAGCGCATCGGCCGGGTCGAGTAGAGCGACCTTGGCGCCGCCGTAATGCGCGCTCAGCACCAGCTTGTCACCCATGTCGCGGAGTTGTTCGACGCTGATGTCCCGCTTCTGCTTGTCGGTTTTGTCGTCGACCAAAGGCCTGAGCCAGAACAGGTTCGGATGCGACCCGGCCGCGAACTGCACGCAGCTGCGACAAACCCGGCAGGCGTAACCACCGGCGGCGGGCGCCTCGCACAGCAGTGTTTGCGTCAGCGCGCTGGCAAACGTCCGCTTGCCGACCCCAGCTGGGCCCGCCAGCAGCAGCGCGTGCGCCAACCGTTGCTGGCTCCGCGCTTCGCCAACGATGCGCCAAAGGTCGTGCTGCCACGGCAGGATCGCAGCCGCGCTCATAGACGTGTCTCCAGTATCTGCGTCAGATCAGCTGCGACCTGCGCAAGGTCCTGACTCGCGTCAACCACCGCACAGCGCTGTGGATCATCGTCCGCGCGGTCGAGATACGCTTGGCGGACACGCTGCATGAACGCGACATTCTCCGCTTCGAACCGATTGAGGTCGCCGCGGTGGCGTGCCCGCGCAAGACCCAACTCCGGCGCAATGTCGAAGATCAGCGTCAGGTTCGGCTTGAGGTCGCCCAGCACGAGCTGTTGCAGGGCCATCAGCGATGCGCCGGGCAGGCCGCGCCCCGCGCCTTGATAAGCCCAGCTGGCGTCGATGAATCGATCGCAGACCACGTCGCAGCCTTGCGCCAGCGCCGGTCGTACTGTTGCATGCAAATGCGCTGCGCGAGCGGCGAAGATCAGCAGCAGTTCGGTCGGCGCATCGACCCCCTCCGCCCAGTCGGCGAGGACCACGCCACGAATCGCCTCGGCTAGAGGCGAACCACCTGGTTCACGAGTACGCAGGACGCGGCGCCCACGCGCCGTCAGCCAGTCGCAGATCGTCTGCGCATGAGTGGTCTTGCCGGCACCCTCGCCGCCTTCGAGCGTGATCAAACGACCGGGTGCACTCACGGTGGCGACGTCCCAGGCGCCGGCGATCCGCGCCGCAACTGGTAGCGACTGACCGCCGCATCGTGCTCGTCGAAGGTTTCCGAAAACTGGTGGCTTCCATCGCCTCTGGCGACGAAGTACAGCGTGTTGCCAGGTGCGGGGTGCAGCGCTGCATGAATCGCCGCGCGTCCGGGCAGACAGATCGGCGTCGGCGGCAGGCCGCTGTTCAGATACGTGTTGTACGGATTGGCCGCGAGCAGATCGCGCTTGCGCAGATTACCGTCGAAGGCCGCGCCAAGGCCGTAGATCACCGTGGGATCGGTCTGCAAGCGCATACCCAGCCGCAGGCGACGCACGAACACCCCGGCGATTTCAGCGCGCTCGCTCGCCAGCCCGGTCTCCTTCTCAACGATCGACGCCATCACCAATGCCTGCTCGGCGTCGGTGTATGGCAGGTCGGCGTCGCGGCCCTGCCACTCGGCATCGAGTGTCCGGTTCATCGCCTCGATCGCGCGGCGCAGGACCGAGACGTCCGTGGTGTCACGCGGGAATTGGTAGGTGTCTGGGAACAAGCGACCTTCCGGATGCCGGCCCGGCATGCCGATCGCCGCCATCACCTGCACCGGGTCGGTCGACGTCAGCGTGTGCCGAATCTGCGGATGCGCCATCAACTGCTGGATCGCGGCATCGAAGCGCGTGCCTTCGACAATGCGCCATTCGTAGACGATGACCTTGCCCGAGCGCCACAGATCCAGCGCCTGGAAGGCGGTCAGACCGGGCTCCAAACGATACTCGCCGGCCTTGATGCCCGCCGCCTTGCCGCTAAGGCGCGCGTACGCTTCCAGGTACAGGCCCTGGCGCAGCGTCGCCAACTGCCCGGCGCTGCGCAGCTTGAGCACGGCGTCGCGGATCCGGGTTCCGGGCGCGATTTCGATCGTGCTGGCGCTGGCCAGCGTCAACGGCTGTTGCAGTTGGCGATGGCCGTCATACAGCAGCGCTGCCGTCGTCAGTGACGCCAGCAGCGCGAGCAGCCCGATGGCGACTGCGATGCGGATCAACCAGCGGCGCATCAGCCTGCCCCCAGCGCCAGCAGCAGTCCGCGCGCCTTGGCCCGCGTTTCCGCAAGCTCGGCGTCCGGGTCGGAATCGGCAACAATGCCGGCACCGGCTCGGAAGCTGATCTGGCCGTCTTCGACGACGAAACTGCGGATCAGGATATTGGTGTCCAAGCGTCCGCAGCGCGACAAATAACCCATGGCACCGGTATAGGGGCCGCGGCCCACGCCTTCGAGCTCGGCAAGAATTTCCATCGCGCGAACCTTGGGGCAGCCGGTGATCGTTCCACCCGGAAACACCGCGCGCAGCGCATCGGCCGGACTGGCGTCGGCACGCAGACGGCCGCGAATGTTGGAGACGATGTGGTGGACATGCGCGTAGCTCTCCACCGTCATCAGTTCGCTGACTTCAACGCTGCCCGGCTGGCAGACGCGGCCGAGGTCGTTGCGTTCCAGGTCAATCAGCATCACGTGCTCTGCCCGTTCCTTGACGTTGCCGATCAGATGATCGCGCAACTCGGCATCGTCGACGGCATTACCGCCGCGCGGACGCGTGCCCGCGATCGGACGGGTTTCAGCAATGCCTCGATCGATCTGCAGCAAGCGTTCCGGCGACGAACTGATCACGCTGCTGCCCTGCCACTGCGCGATGCCGGCGAACGGCGCCGGGTTGGCGCCGCGCAGCTTGGCGTAGACGCCGGCCGCGCTGCCGCTGAGCAGCGGTGCACGCCAATGCCGTGACAGATTGGCTTGAAAGATATCGCCGGCACGCAAGTAATCGAGGACGCGCCGGACCCCGTTTCGATAAAGCTCCGGGTCTTGCTCGATGGCGGGGCCGATTTCGGGCGTGGGCTCGGGCGCGCTGGCAGGGGCATCGAGATCGTCCAGCAAAGCCTGAAGCTGTGCCGGGTCGGCTTCCGCATAGAGCCGGGTGGTCCGCCGATGCCGGTCGTGGACGGCAACGGCCGTACAACGCACGGCCAGCGCATCGGGCAATCGATAGGGCGACGCAGGCAGCTTGAGTTTGGGCTCGATTTGACCGGTGGCCTCGTAACCCAGCAGCAAAAACCAGCCACCGAGAAACGGCAGGCCGGCCTCGTCGGCAGACGCGTCAATGCGGTCGCGTTCGTACTGGGCGGCCAGTTGCTCGAAAAATCGATCTCCGACGATACATTCGCCGGGGAACGCGAACAGCAGATCGTAGCGGCCCGATACCGGATGTCCGGCCACCGATTGCAGCAGAAACGGATAGCGCGCCGGATCACGACGGTGCAGGTCGAACAGGTCGACGTCGCCGCTGCGCTCGGCGCTGATGCCCATCGAACGACCTTGCGCGCCTACTTCAGGCGCGCGAATGCGAGAGTGCCGTTGGTGCCACCAAAACCAAACGAGTTGGACAGGACGGTGTCGACACGCGCCTCACGCGCCTTGTGCGGCACATAGTCCAGATCGCAGCCTTCGCTGGGATTTTCGAGATTGATCGTCGGCGGCAGGATGTTGTCGCGAATTGCCAGGATACTGAACACCGCTTCGATGCCGCCGGCAGCGCCGAGCAAGTGGCCAGTCATCGACTTGGTCGAGCTGACGGCCACCTTGCGTACGTGATCGCCGAGTGCCGCCTTCATCGCCACGGTTTCCGCCATGTCGCCCGCCGGGGTCGACGTGCCGTGAGCATTCACGTAGTCGACCTGCTCCGGGTTGATGCCCGCATCACGCATCGCGTTCTGCATGGCGCGCCGCGCACCATTGCCGTCGTCGGGCGGCAAGGTGATGTGCGACGCGTCGGACGACATGCCAAAGCCGATCAGCTCGGCATGGATGCGAGCGCCGCGCGCCTTGGCGTGCTCGTACTCTTCGAGCACCAGTACACCGGCACCGTCACCGAGCACGAAGCCGTCGCGATCCTTGTCCCAAGGCCGCGAGGCCCGCGTCGGGTCATCGTTACGGGTCGACAGCGCACGCGCCTGGCAGAAACCCGCCATGCCCGCCGGCGCCGAGCCCGCTTCGGCGCCGCCAGCGATGATCACGTCGGCGTCGCCACACTGAATAAGCCGCATGCCCACTCCGATAGAGTGAGCGGCGGTGGTACAAGCCGACACGGTGGCGAAGCTCGGGCCGGTCAGACCGAGGTCGATCGACACATAACCCGCCACCATGTTGATGATCGAAGCCGGCACAAAAAACGGCGAGACGCGTCCCGGCCCCTTTTCGTGCAGCTTCCGGCACTCCTCCTCGATGAAGCCGATACCGCCGATGCCGGAGCCGACCAGAACGCCGATGCGATCCCGATTGGTGTCGGTTACTTCCAGTCCGGAATCGCGAATCGCCTGCTTCGACGCCGCGACACCGTAATGAATGAACGGATCGGTCTTGCGAAGCTCCTTGGGCCCCATCCAATCGGTCGCGACGAAATCGTCCGACACCGTGCCCGCAAAGCGGGTGGTGAAGGCCGAGGTGTCGTAGGCGGTGATGGGCCGGATGCCGGAGCGACCGCCGAGAATGGCAGCCCATGCGGTATCGAGACTGGAACCGACGGGCGACACAATGCCCATGCCGGTGACGACGACGCGTCTGCGGCTCATGCGATCTTTATGTGAGGAGGAGGAGTCAGCGAGGCATCAAGCCTGCTGGTTGGTGTGCGACCGGATGTAGTTGAGAACGTCCTGGAACGTGACGATCTTTTCTGCTTCTTCGTCAGGGATGTCGATTTCGAATTCTTCTTCGAGCGCCATCACAAGTTCGACGGTGTCGAGCGAATCGGCCCCCAGATCTTCGACGAACGACGCGCCGGGCGTGATCTGATCCTCCGCGACCGACAGCTGTTCGGCGATGATTTTCTTGACCTTTTCTTCCAAGCTGCTCATGAACACTCCCTCTCTGGGGTCTGAAGTAACAAGTAGACAAACCTCACCTAGTGTACGGGAACCCGTACGACGCTAGCTACCAAACGTGCCCGCATTCTACGACAGGAACATGCCGCCATTCACGTGAAGCGTATGGCCGGTGATGTAAGCGGCATCCGGCGACGCCAGAAAAGCGACCGCCGCCGCGACCTCTTGTCCGCTGCCCAAGCGCTGAATCAGCAGGCGCTCGAACAACTTGGCCTTCACTTCGTCCGACAGTTCACGCGTCATGTCGGTCTCGATAAAGCCAGGCGCAACGACGTTGACGGTGATGTTGCGCGCGCCCAACTCGGCGGCGAGGCTCTTGCTCATGCCGACCAGGCCGGCTTTAGCGGCAGCGTAATTGGCCTGACCGAAGTTTCCCATCGAACCGACGACCGAGCCGATGTTGATGATCCGGCCGTTGCGCGCTTTCATCATTCCGCGCATCACCAGCTTCGACATCTTGAATACGGCGCTCAGATTGGTCTGGATGACCGCGTCCCAGTCCTCGTCCTTCATGCGCACGGCGAGCATGTCGCGCGTGATGCCCGCGTTGTTGACCAAGATACCGATCGATCCAAACGACTTTTCGATCTCGGCCACCAGAGCAGCCGATGCGGCGCTGTCGCAAACGTCGAGCACGCGTGCCGCGCCACCGAGCGGCGCCAGCCACTGATCGATCGATTCGGCACCCGATGGCGAGGTCGCCGTTCCGATCACTTTGGCGCCGTCGGCGGCCAGACGCTCGGCGATGGCACGACCGATACCCCGGCTGGCACCGGTGACCAGCGCGATACTGCCTTGTAGTTTCATTGTTGACTTCCCTTGGTCGTATCAGCTGCGGGCAAGCGTCAGCGCCTGCTGCAGATTGGCGGCATCGTCGAGGGCCAGCGACTGCAGGCCGTCGGCGATCCGCTTGTTGAGTCCCGTCAGCACCGAGCCGGGACCGCATTCCAGAAACGCGCCGACGCCATCGGCATGCAGCGCGCGGATCGTTTGGGTCCAGCGGACCGGTCGGTAGAGTTGTTCTTTCAGCGCTTGCCGAATCTCGTCCGGCGCGACGCGCGCCTTGGCATCCAGATTATGGAAGACCGGAATGGCAGGCGGTTGAACGGACGTTTGATCAAGCCGCTCCGCCAGCGCATCGGCGGCGTTGCGCATCAGCGAGCAGTGCGACGGCACCGAGACCGGCAGACGCTTGACCAATTTGGCGCCATTGGCCTTGCCGTTGGCCTGCAGCCAGTCCAGAGCGGCCGCATCACCGGCGACGACGACCTGCCCCGGCGAGTTGTAATTGACCGGCTCAAGCACGCCATCCCCCGGATAGCGCGCGCATAGGGCCTCGATCTGTTCGTCGTCGAGCCCCAACACGGCGGCCATGCCGCCCGTGCCTTCGGGAACGGCGGCCTGCATCAACTGGCCGCGCAGTTCGACCAACTTCAAGGCGTCGGCGAAACGCAGGCTGCCCGCGGCCACCAGCGCGGTGTACTCACCTAGACTGTGCCCAGCCAGCGCGGTCGGAGATGGCGGCTCCTGCTTGCGCCAGACGCGCCATAGCGCGATGCCGGCCGCCAGCAGCGCTGGCTGCGTGCGCTCGGTGCGGTTGAGTTCTTCGGCCGGGCCTTCGCCCACCAGTTTGGCCACATCCCAACCGAGCACGTCGGAGGCTTCGCGGAATGTGGGCTCGATTTCGGTGACGGCATGCTTGCCCAGCATCCCGACGGCCTGCGAACCCTGGCCAGGAAACAACAACGCATACTTCATCTGGTCTTGCTCTCCCAAAGCGGTCGTTGCCGCGATATCGAATGCGATTACCGTAATTCTGGCGATGCCCTCAGCTTGCCGGCCGTCTCGCAATCCGCGCGCGGCCCGCGTCAAGCGCGGCGTACAGCGCGGCGGCCAAAGCGCCAAACAAGTGGGATTCGGTGACGACATGTCCCCCGATCGCCGATTCATCAGACAGCGGCGCGCCCGCGATCTGCTCGAACACCAGCTTGCCAATCAAAAACGCGAGGCATCCCATACTTACCAGGTCGCGCTGGCGAACCTGTGGCAACAAGCCCAGCACAAACAGACCGTGGATGACGCCCGACATGCCAACGTAGCGGGACAATCCCGGCGTGTATCCGTAGAGGCACAGCGACATCAAGATACCAATGAAGGCGACCCGCGCCAGCAGCGTCAGTACCCGGATTCGCTCGGGACACAACAACACCAGAACGACGAGCCCCAGTTCGTTGAGAAACCAGTGGTACCAGCCCAAGTGAACAAAATTGGCGGTCAGCAGCCGCCACCACTGCCCTGCTTCGATGGCCGTCCGATCAAAGCCGAATAGCGCTCGGACGGGCGCACCGCCCAGTTCGGTCAGCAACAACAGGGCCATCAGCAACAGCGGCGCCCGCCAGACGGCCACGGCGAACGCCGGCATCGCGGCGTTGTCAGAAGCCTTTGTTATCATCCTGTGCTAACTCCAGCGACTCAACGGCAAAACACTCTATGAGCATCATTGACCGGACGCGCTCAGGCGCAGCCCGCCTGAACCCTGCCTCTCGCCTTGCGCGCTCCGCTCACCCGACCCGGATGCACGGCTTCACCCTAATCGAGATCATGGTCGTGGTCGTGATTCTCGGCATCCTTGCCGCCGTCGTCGTGCCCCGCATTATGGACAGGCCGGATGATGCCCGCATCGTCAAGGCCAAGCAGGACGTTCGCGCACTCGAATCGGCGCTCAAGCTCTACAAGCTCGACAACTTCGTCTACCCGAGCACGCAGCAGGGACTCGAAGCGTTGGTCGCACCCCCGACCGGTGAGCCGCTGGCCAAAAACTGGAAGAAGGACGGCTACCTGAGCAAGATGCCGAATGATCCCTGGGGCAATCCGTATCAGTACCTGTCCCCCGGTGTGAAAAGCGAAATCGATATCTTCTCGCTGGGCTCGGACAACCGCCCGGGTGGCGAAGGTGCCGCCGCCGACATCGGCAACTGGAATCTGGACGGCTAAGCGCGCGGCCACGGCTCGGTCACCGGCATGCGGCATCAGAGGCGGGACCACGGCTTTACGCTGATCGAGATCATGGTCGTCATGGTCGTGATCGGCATCTTGGCGACCTTTCTAAGCCTGTCAATCGGCAACCGCGCGATCGACGACCGCCTTGAGGTTGAAGCTCGCCGGATGCAGCAACTGGTGCAGTTCGCGGCCGAACAAGCGCAGATACAAGGCACCGAGATCGGCATCCGCACGACCACCGAGGGATTCGAGTTTCTGGCCATGGACAACAACGGTCTGTGGCAGAGCGTCGATGAAGGCATGCTGCGGCCACGCGCCATCGTCGAGCCGTTCTACGTCGAACTGCAGGTCGAAGGCCAGAAAGTCTCACCGGTCGCCGTCGATCGTTTGAAGGAACGCGAACAGCGCGAAGAAGACCGCAAACAGGACGCCGATCAAGCCGACGACGACGCGCGTCTTGAACTCGACAGCAAGCCCAAAAATCGCCCGCAACCGCAGGTTTTTCTGCTGTCGAGCGGAGATGCAACCGCATTTACGCTGGACCTGAAGCTCAAAGGTTTTCCGAGCTACTATCGTCTCGACTGCGACGTACTGACGCGCTGCAAACTCGACCGGCAACTGGAGCGCAGCTGACGATGTCGCCGCGTCGCGCCACCGGCTTTACGCTGGTCGAAGTGCTCGTCGCCGTCGCGGTCCTGGCCTTGGCGCTGGGCGCGGTCATTACCGGCATGGCGCGCTTCACCAGCAACGCCGGCTACTTGCGGCAGAAGACGATCGCCGTCTGGGTTGCCCACAACCGCCTGACCGAGATCGAGTTGCAGAAGTCTTGGCCCGACATCGGCAAATCCAACGGCGAAACCGAGATGGCGGGCGCGACCTGGCGCTGGCAGGTCGAAGTCAAAACCACGCAGGACGACAAATTGCGCCGCGTGGACCTGGAAGTGCTGGCACCCAAAGCCGGAAACAGCACGCAGAACGACGCGGTCATCGCATCGGTTTCCAGCTTCGTGGCCGAACGATGAGCGCCACTGGAACACCGACGCGGCAGCGTGGATTCACGCTGCTGGAAGTGATCATCGTCGTGCTGATTTTCGCAATCATGTCGGCGATGGCCTACGGCGGTCTGAACAGCGTGCTGAAGACGCGCGTGGCCGTCGAAGCCTCGATGCAGCGCACCGCCGATCTGCAGCGCGCCTACATGCGCATGCGCACCGATTTCCAGAACTTGGCGATTCGCCCGATCCGCGACAATTTCGGCGACACGCAGCCAGCGCTGCTGGGATCGAGAGACAACGTTGTCGAGTTCACGCGAGGTGGATGGCGCAACCCGCTGTACCTGCCGCGCAGCAGTTTCGAACGCGTCGCTTACCGACTCACCGACCATAAGCTCGAACGCGCCAGCTACCGGGTGCTAGACCGCGCCCAGGATTCCGAGCCGGTCCGCATTCCGCTGCTCGACAACATCGACGACTTCAAGCTGCGCTATATGGATGAGTCGCGCGAGTGGGTCGAACAATGGCCGGTGCAGAATGCGAGCAACTCATCGGGCAACGCGACTGATCCGAAACCGCCGCTGGCCGTCGAGTTGACGCTGGTGACCAAGGACCTCGGCGAGTTGCGCTTCGTGTTCAAGCCGGGTTCCAACCCCGTTCCACAAGGCCTTAACACCGTGGCGCCCCCAACCGGCGGCACGGGTGACACCGGCAATGGCGCCGGATCGCCTCCGCCCTCCGATCCCGACCCAGCACCGGCGCCCGATGCACAGCCCAGCGAATAAGCGGCCCGCCGGGCAACGCGGCATCGCGCTGATTACCGCGTTGCTGATCGTATCGCTGGCCGTGATCGCTGCGACCGCGGTGCTCAGTGCCGGCAGCCTGGCGATACAGCGTACGGCGACCTTGCAGGAAACCGAGAAGTCCTGGTGGTATGCCGTTGGCGTCGAGTCTTGGGTGACGACGATCCTGGCGCGCGATGCGCGCCAGAACAAATACGACGCGCTGAACGACATCTGGGCGCAGCCGGTGGACTTTCTCCCCGTCGAGCAAGGATTTTTGAGCGGCCGCATCGTCGATCTTCAGGGTCGCTTCAATCTGAACAATTTCGCGGTCGCGGACCCGGCCACGTTCAAGCAATGGCAGGACATCTTCACGCGGCTGTTCGAGCAACTGAAGCTGGAGCCGCAGTTGGCGCGCCCAATCTCGGAGGCCGTACGCGACTGGATCGATACCGACCAGGATCCGACGCCCTACGACGGCGCCGAAGACAATGAGTACCTGTCGGCCCGCGCGCCGGCATTACCGCATCGTGCAGCCAATCGACTGATGATGAGCGTCACCGAGTTGATGGCAGTCAAGGGCATGACCCGCGAGATCTATCAGGCGCTGCTGCCCTACGTCAGCGCACTGCCACTCAGCGATACGACGATCAACGTCAATACGGCGCCCGAGCCTTTGTTAAGGGCGCTGACGCTCAAGCCAAGCGCGGCATTCGAGGAGTTCATTCGCGAGCGCGTGCAGAAACCAGCGGAAACCAAGAGCGAGCTGACCAGCACTCAAGTACTGGTTGCTCAAGATGCCGATCCGGCTCGATACGACATCAGCAGCCGGTTCTTCCAGCTGCGTGCCGAGGCCGCTATCGGCAATTCTCGTGTGGCACTATATGCGCTGATTTTCCGCCCTTCGCAGGGCGTGCCTCTAGTGCTGTCCCGCACTACCGACAGCGAATAAGCCCAGACCCCACATCCACGTGCGCGAGATCTTCTACATCCGCCTTCCGTCCGGCGTATCCGCCGGCGACCTCGCCGAAGCGCCCGTGGACTACGGCGCCGCCCCGACCGAAGGGACGGCGCTGATCGACGCCCAGCGCGCGCCTTTGTCGCAGGCGCTGGACCACGCCGGCAGCCGTCGCATCGTGCTGATCGTGCCGGCCGCCGACGTGCGGTTGGCATCGGTCAGCGTGCCGGCGCGTCAGCCGGCCAAGGTGCTCGCAGCGGCTCCGTACCAGCTCGAAGACCAGCTCGCCGACGACGTCGAGACGCTGCATTTTGCGATCGGCGCCCGGCAGAGCGATGGCAGCAATCCGGTGGCCGTCGTTGCGCGTCGCCAGATGGATCGTTGGCTCGCACCGCTGCTGGAGCGCGGCCTGAAAGCCGACGCGGTCTATCCGGAGTCGCTGGCGCTGCCGCATGAAGTCGACGAAGGGGCCTGGACCGCGCTGATCGAGGCCGAGCAAGTGGTCGTGCGCAGCGGCGCCTACTCCGGTTTCAGCTGTTCGCCGGATGATCTGAGTTTGTACCTGCAGATGGCCGACCCGGAGCGCAGCCGCCCGCTACGCCTGTTGACTCTTGCCAGCGCCGATCTCGACTTCAGCCGTATCGACTGGCCGCTTGAACTCAGGCCCGGCTACTCCAGCGCGCTTGATGCCTTCAGCCGCCATCTGCAACCGGCACTGAGCATCAATCTGCTGCAAGGCGCGTATTCGCAAAGCCCTTCGCTGCAGCGGCACTGGCTGCCGTGGCGACCGGCCGCCGCCCTCGCTGCGGCCTGCCTCTTGGTGGCATCGGTGGCTTACCTGATTCAAAACGCCCAGCTGTCCCGCGAAATCGCCGCTCAAGACGCTGCCAACATCAGCCGCTTTCAGCAGCTGTTTCCGAGTCAGACCCGTATCGTCGATCTCAGTGCGCAAGTCGACCAGCAGCTGCGCGCCATCAGCGGCGCAAGCCGCAACGGCGGCGTATTTCCGCTACTGGAAGTCTGGGCTCAGGCACTGGGCGCAAACCAGGGGTTGAAGATGCAGAACGTCCAGTACCGCGACGGCGCTCTGTATCTGGCGCTGCGGGCGACGGACCTGCAGGTCGTCGAACGTTTGCGTGAATGGTTTGCGAGCCAGCGTGGCACGGCACTGGAAGTGCAGTCGGCCGATGCGGGCAACGATGGCGTGCAAGTGCGCCTCAAGCTGAGTCCTGCCTGATGGCCAATGCTGCCCTCCAATCCGCGATTGCCGATGCCCGCAGTCGCTACCGCCAACTGGCGCCTCGCGAGCGGGTGCTGCTGGTCGTCGGTGGCGCCGCGGTACTGCTGACATCGATCTACCTCGGGTTGATCGAACCCGCCGTCAACGCGCACGCCAGCCGTATTGCGGCCCTCGCGTCGTCGCGGGCGATCGCCACCCAACTCGAGTCGGCTGCGGCGGCGGTTGCTGCCGCCGGACCCAAGTCAGGCGCGGGCCAGATGGGTCGCGGCATGTCGCTGCTGGCGGCCATCGATCAGTCCACGCGCGGCGGCGTACTGACCAAGCCGCCCGAGCGCATGCAACCCGAAGGCGAGCGCGAGGTGCGCGTCTGGTTTGACGACGTGCCTTTCGACAGCCTGGTGCGCTGGGTCGCGTTGCTGCAGACGCAGTACGGCGTCACCGTCCAGATGCTCGACATCGAAGCCCAGCCCGGCGCCGGCCTGGTCGATGCGCGGCTGTCCCTGACGCGCGCAAGCTGAAGGTCGCCATGAAGACTCGTTGGCTGGTTCTGTCGTGCGTGTTGGTCTTTGTCTACACGGCAATCACGCGTGCGCCGTTGGGCGTGATCTACGGCTACTTCAAGCCGGCGTCCGGTGCGGCGTTCGATCTGATCGGGCTCGAAGGCAATCTGCAGCAAGGCGGCGCCGCAGGCGTGATCGTCGGCAATCAAACGGCGCTGCGTGACCTGCGCTGGACGATGCTGCCGCTGCAATTGCTGATCGGTCGAGCTGCATTCGACCTGTCCGCCAGCGGCGATGGCCTGCTGCTCGCAGGACGCGTAGCACAGAGCATCAGCGGCCAGACGCATATTCATGACCTGACCGCGAGCGGCTCAATCAAGCCCTTGCTGGCCGCATTCAAGCTGTTCGTTCCGGTCGACGGCACCCTGAGCCTGGACCTACAGCAGATGAGCCTGGCCCAAGGGCTGCCGACCACGGCCGAAGGTCGTGTCGACCTTAAGGGCCTGCAGTGGAAGCTGGCCCGCGACCCGATGCCGCTCGGCGATTTCTCGGCCGTCGTTGCGCCAACGGATCAGGCGCTGACGGCCACGATCAGCGCCGACCGCGGCCCGCTCGACGCCAGCGGCGACGCGCGCCTGCTGCCCGATCGGCGCTATGAACTGCATTTGCAGATCAAGGCCAAGGCCGATGCACCGCCCCCGCTGGTCAACATGCTGGCGAACCTGGGCGCACCCGACAACCAGGGCTATTACCACATTCGTCGCAGCGGACAGCTCGCAGCACCCGCAGCACCGGCAGCGGCTGTGACCGATGGAGCCTCGCCGTAATGCCGGCCACCCATGCCGACTGGTCGCCGCACATCGTCGTGGCAACCGTCGTCGAGCGTGACGGTCGGTTTCTGCTGATCGAAGAGCGGATCAATGAGCAGCGCGTACTCAACCAGCCGGCGGGCCATTGGGAGCCCGGCGAAACGCTGGTCGAGGCGGCTCGGCGGGAAACGCTGGAAGAAGCCGGCTGGGACGTCGAACCGACGCATCTGTTGGGCGTCTATGAATGGCAGCCCGCCAGCCTGCCCTACCCGTTTGTCCGCTTCGCGTTCGCCGCAACGCCGCTGCGCCACCATCCCGACCGGCCGCTGGACGCCGGCATCGAGCGCGCATTGTGGATGACGCCCGACGAGATTCTTCAGGCCGAGCCACGCTGGCGCAGTCCGTCGGTGCAGACCTGCATCACCGACTTTCAGGCAGGTGTCCGCTATCCGCTGGACTTGATCCGGCACCTGGCGCCATCGCGCTGATCTGCCGATGAGTGGCGCCGGTGCACATGTCGTCGTGGGTTTGTCCGGCGGCGTCGATTCAGCCGTATCGGCCTATCTGCTGAAGCAACAAGGCTACCGGGTGTCGGGCTTGTTCATGGTCAATTGGACCGACGACGAGCAGGGCTACTGCACCGCCGCCGACGACTTCCAAGACGCCCGCGCCGTTTGTGAAGAGCTGCAGATTCCGTTGCATCGCGTCGATTTTTCGGCCGAGTACCGCGAACGCGTGTTCCAGCACTTCTTGGCCGACTACGCCGCTGGCAAGACACCCAATCCCGACTTGCTGTGCAATCGCGAGGTGAAGTTCCAGCCGTTTCGCGAGCATGCGCTGCGCTTGGGCGCCGACTACGTTGCCACCGGCCACTATGCCCAATTGCAGCAGGCCCCGGATGGCCCGCGACTGCTGCGCTCGGTGACCGAGGACAAGGACCAGACCTACTTTCTTGCGCTGGTTGCCCGCGCGCAGTTCGAGCGCGTGTTGTTTCCAATCGGGGGCCTGACCAAGCCGCAGGTCCGCGAGATCGCCGTCAAGGCGGGGCTGCCGAACCATCGCAAACGCGATTCCACCGGTATCTGCTTCATTGGCGAACGCGAATTTCGCGGGTTTCTGCAGCAGTACTTGAAGCCGGATCCGGGCGATATCGTTGACGATAACGGGCGCACGATAGGCCGGCATCAAGGCCTGATGTACTACACGCTCGGGCAACGCCGAGGCCTGAACATCGGCGGTGTGCGCGGTGCTCGTGAGGCGCCGTGGTTCGTCGTCGCCAAGGACAGCGCGCGCAAGCAGCTGCACGTGAGCCAAGATCCGCAGCATCCGCTGCTGATGAGGATGGCGCTGCGGACAGTGCCGTTTTCATGGATCCGCCGGCCCCCGGTGACACCGCCGCGGTTGCTCGCCCGGATCCGGCATCGCCAGACGCTGCAAGGGTGCACGGCCACGATCAATGACGACGGGCGGGTTGACGTGGTGTTCGAGCAGGCTCAGCGCGCGGTGTCACCCGGCCAATACTGCGTGCTGTATGACGGCGAGGAATGCCTCGGCGGCGGCGAGATTGAAGCGGCGCTACGTTAGGCGCCAGCGACGAACTCAGCGCATCAGGTTTTGACCGGCGTCAGACGATCATCCGCTGGTACGACACTGCCCCACTGCTTGCACGACGGGCACTGCCAGAACAGAAGGCCGGGGGCCAAGCCACAGCTGGTGCAGCGATAGCGGGTACGCGCCGACGCCGCGATCCGCAACGCCTCCTGCAGCGTGTTCATGGCCAGCGCCATGCTTTCGTCCTGCGGCGGTTCAATGACCTTGAGCAGTTCCTCGAGCAAGGCCCAGCGCGGGTTGGCAGCGAAGGACTCGGCCAGGAAACGCGCCGGATTGCTGCCGGTTTCGCGCAGCAGCCGAGCCTGCGCCAGTACGCTGACGCTGACCGTATCTTCCGCGTCCAGCTCCCTTAGAAACTCCAGGAACTCCGGCAGTTGATGCTCGGCTTCCGAGCAGCGGAGCAAGGGTTCGACGATTTCCGGGATGTACCGCAGATCCTGCTCCGGGACGCGGCGCAAGGCCTTGATCGCACCGAGGCGATCGCCTTTGGCTTCGAGCACCGAACCGAGCAGCAGATTGGCCCGAACGCAACCCGCTTCTTCGTCGAGCGCGCGCAGCGCCAGGCGTTGCGCCTCATCGAGATTCTTGGCGCGACGCGCCTCGTCGGCCAGCTCGCAGTAATACTGCGCCGTGATCGCCTGGCGCGGCTGGGCAGCCACCGCCTGCAGACGCCGGCTGGCATCGATCGCGCGCCGCCACTCGTGACTCTGCTCGTGGATCGATACCAATGATTCCAGCGCCGAGGTCACGTGCAGTCCGCGCTGGCTCAAGGCTTCGAACAGGGTTTCGGCCCGGTCGATCATGCCGGCCTTCAGATAGTCGAGTGCCAGCTCATAGCGAGCGCGGTCGAATTGGTCGGGCCGCAGCGGTGCCCGCTCGACCAATGCCTCGTGAACGCGAAGCGCCCGGTCCACTTCGCCGCGCTTACGAAACAGCGCCCCGAGCGTCAGGTGCAGTTCCACGGCCTGGCTGTCGAACTCACCGACACGCAGCAACGCTGCCAGCGCCTGGTCCGGATCATCGGCGACCAGATGGCTCATTCCGGCCATGGCCTCCGCCGTGGGGCGATCGTCGTCAGCAGCTCCGGGGCTGCCGGGACGCCCCGGGCGACCCCGGATATACCAGCCGAGCGCGATCCCGAGCGGCAGGATCAACCAGGCGGCGACGCTATCCGACATCTTTCAGCGGAATGTTGCGCAGCGATTTCAGTTCGGTCTCGGCGTCGCGCAGTTGCTTGCGCAGGCGCCTGGCCTCGCCTTTCAGCGCCAGGATCCGGGCCCCGCAGACCAGTAGCGTCAGCAGCACCGCGATGAAGAAATCGGCCAGCACCAGCGCGATCAATGGCAGCTCGATCTGTCCGGCCAGGTAATCAAAACGAATCGGCTGAGCGTTGAAGTAGCCGATCGTGGCGCCTGCGCACAACACCAGCACCAGGACGACGGTGACGAATATCCGGTACATGATGGTCTTCCTTGTTCAGTGGACGGGCCGACACCTGCGGCAGCCCGCCAAGGCGCTCGGTAACGACAGACTCAGTCTGATGCGCTGTCGTTGACGCGCTCACGCATCTCTTTGCCCGGCTTGAAGTGGGGCACATGTTTGGCCGGGATCGTGACCGCTTCGCCGGTTTTCGGGTTGCGTCCAATCCGGCTCGGCCGATGGTGCAATGCAAAACTGCCAAAACCGCGGATTTCCACCCTGTCCTGCTTCGCCAAGGCCATGCTGACACGGTCCAAGATCAACTTGACCGCCAACTCAACATCCTTGTGCATCAGGTGGGTCTGCCGCGCGGCCAGACGTTCGATCAGCTCCGACTTCGTCATATTCAGTAAGGGAATGAGGCCGCAGCGTTGACGATAGAGAAAAAAGAAGGGCCGCGCAAGCGCGGCCCTTCGATTTTTCCCAATACTTCTGGGTAGATAGAGCGAGCAGCTTAGTTGTCGTTGCCGCCCAGCTGATCCTTGAGCAGGTCGCCCAGCGACGTCTTGCCGGTGGAGGCGTTGCGGGAGTATTCCTGCACGATCTCGGCTTCTTCCTGGATTTCCTTCTCGCGAACCGACAGCGTCACGATGCGGCTCTTGCGATCCACACCGATGAAGCGGGCTTCCAGCGTGTCGCCTTCCTTCAGGACCTTGGTGGCGTCTTCAACACGCTCGCGCGACAGGTCGTTGGCCTTGATGTAGCCCTCGACGCCGCCAGCCAGTTCGATGACCGCACCGCGGGTTTCGACCGACTTGACCGTGCCCTTGACCATCGCGCCCTTGGCGTTCTCTGCCATGAACTGGGTCAGCGGGTCCTGAGCAACCTGCTTGACGCCGAGGCTGATGCGCTCACGGGCCGAGTCGATCGCCAGCACAACGGCGTTGACTTCCATGCCCTTCTGGTACTTGCGCACGGCGTTGCTGCCGTCGTCGTTCCAGTCCAGATCCGACAGATGGACCAGGCCGTCGATGCCGCCATTGAGGCCGATGAACACACCGAAGTCGGTGATCGACTTGATCTGGCCGGTGACCTTGTCGCCCTTCTGGTAGTTCTGGCTGAACTCTTCCCACGGATTCGGGACGCACTGCTTCATGCCCAGGCTGATACGGCGGCGTTCGCCGTCGATATCCAGGATCATCACCTCGACTTCCTGACCGATGGTAACGGCCTTGTTCGGGTTGATGTTCTTGTTGGTCCAGTCCATTTCGGACACGTGGACCAGGCCTTCGACGCCCGGCTCGATTTCGACGAACGCGCCGTAATCGGTGATGTTGGTGACCTTGCCGAACAGGCGGGTCTTTTCCGGGTAGCGGCGGGCGATGTCGACCCACGGATCGGCGCCCAGCTGCTTCAAGCCGAGGCTGACGCGACGACGCTCGCGGTCGTACTTCAGCACCTTGACTTCGATTTCCTGGCCGACCTGAACGACTTCCGCCGGATCCTTGATGCGCTTCCAGGTCATGTCGGTGATGTGCAGCAGACCGTCGATGCCGCCCAGGTCGACGAACGCGCCGTACTCGACGAGGTTCTTGACCACGCCCTTGAGGACGATGCCTTCCTGGAGGTTGGCAAGCAGGCTGTCGCGCTCAGCGCTGTACTCGGCTTCGAGCACTTCGCGGCGGCTGACAACGACGTTGTTACGCAGACGGTCGAGCTTGATGACCTTGAACTCGAGCGGCTTGCCTTCGAGGTAGGACGTGTCGCGGACCGGGCGAACGTCGACCAGCGAACCCGGCAGGAACGCGCGGACCGTGCCGATGTCGACGGTGAAGCCGCCCTTGACCTTGCCGGTGATGATGCCGATGACCGTTTCCTTGCCGTCGAACGCCTTCTGCAGGCGCTCCCAGGTCTTGATCCGCTCGGCCTTTTCCTTGCTGAACTTGGTTTCGCCAAAGCCGTCTTCGACGGTTTCCAGCGCCACTTCCACCTGATCGCCGACGGCGATGCTGAGGACTCCGTCGACCATGAACTCGGCGATCGGGATCACACCTTCGGACTTCAGGCCCGCATCGACGATGACGACGTCGGGCTTCAGCTCCAGCACGATCGCGTTGACGATGGTGCCCGGCTGCATGGACTGGCCACCTTTCAGGCTGGCTTCAAATAGTTCGGCAAAAGACTCAATCATTCATTGACTCGCATAATCCTGCCCGGGACGGAGGCGGCAGTCGTGTTGGATATCAAAGGCCGCATCCGTTTACGGCCCAGACCCCAGCAACGCAAAACAGCACAGTCCAACAAGTTTTCAGGCTTGGAGGAAACCCCGATCCTTTAACAAATCGTCAATACGTTCAGCCACTTGAGTGGGACTCAGGAACGTCGTGTCGATCAGGATCGCGTCACTTGCAGGCACCAATGGCGCCACGCTGCGAGTGCGGTCCCGCTCATCGCGGGTGCTTATTTCGGTGGAGAGGTCTTCCAATATAGCGCTTTGACCGGCAGCGCTCAACTGACGCAAACGCCGCCGCGCTCTCTCCTCGGCACTCGCGGTCAGGAACAGCTTTAAGGCGGCGTCGGGAAATACGACGGTGCCCATATCGCGTCCATCGCCGATCAAGCCGGGCGCGACCCGGAAATCCTTCTGACGCTGCAGCAGTGCGGCGCGGACGGCCGGTGCCGCGGCGATCTGCGACGCCAGCCCGCCCGTGGCCTCGGCGCGTACCCGATCGCGAAGATTGCGTCCGTCGACCCAGATCGCTTCGTTGTCCTCGTGGTCGCCGGTAAACCGGATATCGAGCTTGGGCGCCAGCGCTGCAACGGCGTCGGTGTCGCGCAGCGAAACACCGGCATCGACGGCCGCCAGCGCGAGAATCCGGTACAACGCGCCGCTGTCGAGGCGATGCCAGCCGAGCTTTTCGGCCAGGCCACGCGACACGGTGCCCTTGCCGACGCCGGACGGACCGTCGACGGTGATGACGGGGACTGCACTGCTGCTGTTCATGGGTGGCGTCTCAAGCCGAGGTCAACGCCGCGAGTCGCAAAAAATAGTCCGGGAACGTTTTGGCCACGCAGCCCGGATCATGGATTCGCAGGGGCACGCCACAAGCAGCCAGCGAAAAACTCATCGCCATCCGGTGGTCGTCATAGGTGTCGATCGCCGCGGTCTTCAATACCGCCGGCGGCGTGATGCGCAGAAAATCCGGGCCCGCTTCAACGGCGGCGCCGAGCTTGGCGAGTTCGGTCGCCATCGCGGCGATGCGGTCGGTTTCTTTGACGCGCCAGCTTCCTATGTTCTTCAACACGCAAGGGCCGTCGGCAAACAGCGCCATCACGGCTGCCGTCATGGCGGCGTCCGGGATGTGGTTGAAGTCGGTGTCGAATGCAGCGGGACGAAACCCGCCGGCCAGCCCGGCCGACTGCACTTCAGTCCAGTCCTCGCCTTGTGTCACGTCCGCACCCATGGCGCTGAGCACGTCGATGAATCGCACGTCGCCTTGAAGGCAGCTGCTGCCCATGCCGTGGACGCGAACCGGTCCGCCGGCCAGCGCGCCGAGCGCAAGAAAATAGGAAGCCGAAGAGGCATCGCCCTCGACGTGGAAGCGGCCGGGTGCCAGATACCGTGCGCCGGCCGCGACGGTGAAACGCGGCGTACCCGACTCCGTTTGCGAGCGCTCAACGGTGACGCCGAAGCGCTGCATCAGCGCGATGCTCAGGTCGATGTATGGCTTGGAGATCAGTTCGCCTTCCACGTCGACGATCAAATCGTGCTCGCGCGCCAGTAGTGGCGCTGACTGCAGGATGCCGGTCAGGAACTGGCTGGAGGCGTCACCGCGTACGCGAACCGGCTGAGTCGATCGCGCCTGCGCTGGCTCGATCAGCAACGGCGGGAAACCATCCTGCTGCGAATAGGTGATCTGCGCGCCGAGCGGACGCAAGGCGTCGACCAAGTCGCCGATTGGGCGCTCATGCATCCGCGGCACGCCGGACAACCGATAGCGTCCCTCCATGAACGCCAGCACGGCCACCAGTGTGCGCACCGACAGGCCGGAGTTGCCAACGAAGATGTCGGCTTCGCGGATCGGAAAGCGCGCTGCGCCTCGTACCTGCCATTCATCGCCGTGCTGCTGCAGCGGAACGCCGCAGGCTTTAAGCGCCTCGCGCATCACGCGCGCGTCATCGGAGTCGAGCAGCCCGCTTAAGCACGTCTCGCCATCAGCAAGCGCTGCGAGCAGCAGCGCGCGGATCGACACGCTTTTGGAGCCGGGCAGGTAAAGATCGCCGCGGGCACTCCGGATTGTCGCCAGATCGAGGAACGACGATGCCGTCGCAGCAGCGCTCATTCGATCTGCGTCAGGTAATGCTCGCGCGCAGCACGCGCTCGCTCGAAAGTGGCTTTCATTTCATCCCAGCGGCCGGACGTGATCATGTCCTGCAAGGCTTGTAGGTCGGCGATCTGTCGCGTCAACAGATCGCTGACCGCCGCTGCATTGGCGCGCACGATGTCGTGCCACATTTGCGGCGAGCTGCTGGCGATCCGCGTGAAGTCGCGAAACCCGCCACCGGCGTTCGGGAAGATCCCGGCGCTGTCATCGAGCTTGCCGATCATGTCGACGAAACTGTAGGCGAGAACGTGAGGCAGGTGCGACGTGGCGGCGAAGATCAGGTCGTGCTGCGCCGGCGCCATTTCGACGACCCGCGCACCACAGGCCTCCCAGAGCCGACGCACCGTCGACAGCGCAACGGCGTCCTGACACCGATGCGGCGTGAGAATCACGCGATGTTTGCGGAACAGGTCGGCCAGCGAGTTCGACACGCCGCTCTTCTCGGTTCCCGCGATGGGATGGCCGAGCACGAACCACGGCGGCAGTTCGCCGAAAACCTGCTCGACATCGGTCGCGACCGACTGCTTGGTGCTACCGACGTCAGTGACGATCGTGCCCGGCCGCAGTGCATCGCGGATCGCGCTCAGCGCTTCGACGGTCCGCAGCACCGGCACGGCAACGATGACCAGATCGGCTTCGCGCACGCAGGCGGCTGCGCTTGAGTGCGCCGTGTCGATGACACCAGCGGCCAGTGCGTCTTCGCGCTGACGCGGGTCCGGGTCATAGCCGCTGATGCGGCCGACGACGCCGGCAGCGCGCAAGGCGCGCGCCACCGAACCGCCGATCAGACCCAGGCCGACGACGGCCAGATGCGCAGCCAGCATCGCCGAATCAGCCGCGCTGCGTGCCGAGCACGTCGCGCAGTGCGTCAATGAAGCGGTTGTTTTCACTGCGGGTGCCGATGCTGACGCGCAGGAAGTTCGGCAAGCCGTACGAGGCCATCGGCCGCACGATGATGCCGCGCTCGAGCAGGCCTTGATGCACCGGCGCCGCGTTGCGAGCAAAGTCGATCGTCAGGAAGTTGGCCTGCGACGGCAGGATCTTCAGACCCATCGACTGCAGCAGCGGCGGCAGGCGCAGCCGCTCCGCCGCATTGAGTTCGACCGACTCGCGCACGTGGTCTTGGTCGGCCAGCGCCGCTTCGGCGGCAATCAGTGCCAGCGCGTTGTTATTGAATGGCTGCCGCACACGGTTGAGCAAATCGGCAACCGCCGGGTGTGACAACGAATAGCCGACGCGCAGCGCCGCAATGCCGTAGATCTTCGAGAACGTGCGGCACACCAGCAGGTTCGGATACCGGTCGAGCCAGGCGCGCGCATTGGAGCGCAACTCCACATCCTGGTAGTCGAAATAGGCCTCGTCGAGCGCCACGATCACGTGCGGCGGCACCGTGTCGAGGAAGGCTTCGATCTCCTGCGGCGTATTCCAGGTGCCGGTCGGGTTGTTCGGGTTGGCGATGAACACCAGGCTCACGTCCGGGCGCGTCTTCAGCACGCGGGCGAACGCGGCCAAGTCGTGGCCGAACGGCATCGTCGGATGATCGGCCGGAAACGCCGGCACGATGACGGCCTCCGCGTTCTGCGCCTGAGTGGCCAGCGAGTAAACCGCGAACGCGTAGTCCGAGAACATCACGGCGCGGCCCGGGCCGGCATAGATCCGCGACAGGAATTCCAGGATGTCGTTGGAGCCGTTGCCGAGCGTGATCTGCTCGGGCTGCACGTCGTGATACCGGGCAATCGCCTGTTTCAGTGCGTAGCCGCTGCCATCCGGGTACAAGCCCAGATTCTGGTCGGCCGCCGCCGCCGCAACCGCCTTGCGCACCGCCGGGCTTGCGCCCAGCGGGTTCTCATTGGACGCCAGCTTGAGTACATCTTTGATGCCGAGCCGGCGTTGCAGTTCGTCGATCGGCATGCCGGGCGTGTAGGCGTGCAGAGACAGCACGCCGGGCAATGCATTCTGCGTCAGGCTATCAACCAGGCTGGTCATGAATCAGATCACCGCTTGCGGGTAGGAGCCGAGCACGCGGAACAAGGCAGCGCGCTGGCGGATTTCGTCGAGGACCGGCTTGATCAAAGGGTCTTCGCAATGGCCGTCGATGTCGACGTAGAAGTTGTAGTCCCAAGCTGCACGGCGCGACGGCCGCGATTCGAGCTTGGTCAGGTTGATGCCGGCGGCCGCAAACGGCGCCAGCAGTTCGAACAGCGCACCAGGGCTGCCCTTGTGCGCCGAAAACACCAGCGAGGTCTTGTCGCGACCGGTCGGGTCGGACAGCTTGCGGCCGATGATCAGAAAGCGCGTCGTATTGCTGGGATCGTCCTCGATGTTCGACGCCAGCACGTTCAATCCATACAGCTCGGCAGCCGCCTTGCTGGCGATCGCCGCGCCGACGCCGGTTTCAGCGACCTGCTGCGCCGCGGCGCCGTTGCTGGCGACCACGGCCTGCGAGGCGTTCGGCAGCGTCGCGTCGAGCCAATGGCGGCACTGCGCCAGCGACTGCGCGTGCGAAAAAATCACCTTGACCTGATCGATACGCTCGACCTTGGCCATCAAATGGTGGTGCACCGGCAACAGCACTTCGCCGCAGATCGACAGGTTCGCCGTCGCCAGCTCGTCGAGCGTGTTGCTGACGATACCGCCGATCGAGTTTTCGACCGGCACGACGCCGTAGGCGGTCTGCCCCGAATCGACGTCGCGGAAAATCTCGTCGATCGCGCGCTTGGCGCGCGCCTCGACCGCATGGCCGAAGTGCTTGTACACCGCCTCTTGCGTGTACGTGCCTTCTGGCCCCAGGTAGGCGACCGTCAACGGCGATTCCAGCGCCAGGCACGCCGACATGATCTCGCGCATCAGCCGGGCCATTGCCTCGTTGGAAAGTGGGCCGGTGTTGCGAGCCATCGCCAAGCGCAGCACTTCGGCCTCGCGCGCCGGGCGGTAGTGGTCGCCATCGGCACCGGTCTGAGCTTTGATGTCGCGTACCGCCTCAGCCAGACGGGCACGCTCGTTGATCAGGCCCTGGACCTTTTCGTCCAGCGCATCGATCAGGGCGCGGGCTTGGGCGAGTGTGGTGGGTTTCATAAGAGCAGGTTCGAAAGGACGCGAAGAATACAGCGGTTTGCTTGCCTCTCCCACCGGGAGCGGGTGGCCCGAAGGGCCGGGTGCGGGTCGGCCGGATGGGCGCGATTGCCGGACGCCCTCACCCGGCGCTACGCGCCGACCTCTCCCGAAGGGAGAGGCAAGCGCGCATGCGTTCTGGCCGAACCAGGAATCAGAAGGAGAACGCAGCAGCACGCTGCTAGTTGCCCTCTCCCACCGGGAGAGGGTGGCCCGAAGGGCCGGGTGAGGGCCTCGACGCGCCGAGCATCCCCTACCCCCGCAATCCGAACGCCTTTTCCTGCATAAAAATCAGGCCGCGCTAGCGAGCCGCGATCACCCGCGTCGACAGCACGCCCGGAATCGTCGCGATCTCGTCGATCACCGTCTGTGGGATCGCGGTATCGACGTCGACCAGCGTGTAGGCCAGATCACCGCGCGACTTGTTCAGCAGGTCGGCGATGTTCAGGTTGCGACGCGCCAGCGCGGTCGAGATCTGGCCGACCATGTTCGGCACGTTCTCGTTGACGATGCACAGGCGATGCTTGCCCGGCAACAGTGCCAGCACCGCTTCGGGGAAGTTGACGGAATTGGTGACGTTGCCGGTCAGCAGGAAGTCACGCAGCTGCTCGGCCACCATCACCGCGCAGTTGTCCTCGGCTTCGTTGGTCGACGCGCCCAGATGCGGCAGCGCGACGACGCGCGGATTGCCCTTCAGCGTGTTCGATGGGAAGTCGCAGACGTAGGCGTGCAGCCGGTTCTCGTTGAGCGCTTCGACCAGGGCCGTCTCGTCGACGATGCCTTCGCGAGCGAAGTTCAGCACCACGCCGCGCGGCTTGAGCAGCCGGATCCGCTCGGCGTTGACCAGATTGCGCGTGGCCGGCAGCAACGGCACATGCAACGACACGAACTGCGAGCGCGCCAGCAGTTCGTCGACGGTCAGCGCCTGCTTGACGCGCGCATCGAGCTTCCACGCGTTCTGGACCGTCATGGCCGGGTCATAGCCCCAGACCTCCATGCCCAGCTCGATGGCGGCATTGGCCAGCTTGACGCCGATCGCGCCCAGGCCGACCACGCCCAGCGAGCGGCCCGGCAGTTCCATGCCGACGAACTTCTTCTTGCCGGCCTCGACCGCCTCGTGCATCGCGCGATCGTCACCGTCGAGCTTGCGCACGAAGTCCAGCGCCGGGGCGATGTTGCGAGCCGCCAGCAGCAGGCCGGCCAACACCAGTTCCTTGACCGCGTTGGCGTTGGCACCCGGCGCGTTGAACACCGGCACGCCACGCTTGCTCATCAGTGCCACGGGGATGTTGTTGGTACCGGCACCGGCCCGGCCGATCGCCTTGACCGACGCGGGAAGCTCGACTGCGTGCAGGTCGGCCGAACGCACGAGGATCGCGTCGGGCTGCGCAACATCCGGGCCGGTGTCGAACTGCGGCGCCGGCAGGCGCTCCAGTCCCTGCGCGGCGATGTTGTTGATCGTCTTGATTTTGAACATGCAGAACTCCGCTGATGGCCGTGAGGCTTAACCGTGTGTCCGGGCGAATTCCTTCATGTACGAGATCAGCGCCGCAACGCCTTCCTCGGGCATCGCGTTGTAGATCGACGCGCGCATACCGCCGACGATGCGATGGCCCTTCAAGCCCGGCAGGCCGGCTGCCTTGGCACCCTTCAGAAAGTCGGCATCGAGCTCGGTGTTGGCCAGCACGAACGGCACGTTCATCTTCGAGCGCACCGGTTTGGCGACCGGGTTGCGGTAGAAGTCCTGGCTGTCCAGGTAGTCGTACAGCGCAGCCGCCTTGCGTGCATTACGCTCGCCGATCGCGACCAGCCCGCCCTGATCCTTGATCCACTTGAACACCAGGCCACAGACGTACCAAGCGAACGTCGGCGGCGTGTTGAGCATGGAGTCGTTGTCGAACACGCTCTTGTAGTTGTGGATGTTGAACGTGCCGGGCGTCACCTGCCCGATCAGGTCGTCACGGACGATGACCACCGTCAGACCGGCCGGACCGATGTTCTTCTGCGCGCCAGCGTAGATCAGGCCGTACTTGGACACGTCCAGCGGACGCGACGCAAAGCTCGACGACATGTCGCTGACCAACGGCACGCTGCCAACGTCCGGCGCGTCCGGGAACTCGACACCATGAATCGTCTCGTTCGACGTGATGTGGACGAACGCCGCATCGGGGTCGAGCTTCCACTGCGCACGGTCGGGGATGTCGGTGAACTTGCTGGCTTCGCTGGTCGCCGCCAGGTTGGCGCGGCCGTGGTTGGCCATTTCCTTGTGCGCCTTCTTGCCCCATTCGCCGGTCACGATGTAGTCGGCGCTGGTCTTGCCGCGCAGCAGGTTCTGCGGCACCAGCGCGAACTGCTCGGTGGCCCCGCCCTGCATGAACAGCACCTTGTAGTTGGCCGGGATGTTCAGCACCTCGCGCATGTCGCGCTCGCAGTCGGCTGCGATCGACATGAACTCCTTGTCGCGATGGCTCATTTCCATCACGCCCATGCCGGCGCCGCGCCAGTCAAGCAACTCGGCCTGAACCTGCTCCAGCACGGGCAAGGGCAGCGTCGCGGGGCCGGCGCTGAAGTTGAAGATACGGCTCATGATGTCTCCTGGGGGTGGTTATGGCCGGGCAGCGTGGCCCGGCGGTCGATCAAATAAGTTGTGAAATGGGGACTGCAGAACGCGCGGCTGACTAGGGTTCGTCGATCAGCCGTTGATGGACGCAGCCGCGCCGGATGAGCGCAGCCAGTTGTCGACGTCCAGGCCCGGCACCGACAGATAACGATTCGGCTGCTCGGTGACCAAGGTCAGTCCATGCGCCAGCGCGGTGGCGGCCTGGATCAATTCGAAGCCGCCGAGGCTTTCCTGCTGCTGCGCGAGATAACCGGCCAGCTGGCTCGCGTGCTGGGCCTCGACACTGCCGAATTCGATGACCCGCACCGTCGCCAGCAATTGCTTGAGCAGATCACCGTAGCGGGCCACCGCGCGCGGTTGCAGCCGCAGCCCGGTTTCAGCCTGCACCTGACCGACGATGGACACGCAGACGTCGCCGGGCTTGAGCTGCGCCAGCGCCAGCACCACGGGCAAGCGACCTTTGACCGCCGCCACCAGCGTGGCCGCATCGAGCAGCACGCCCATGTCAGCGCGCCTCGCCTGGGGTCCAGACCTGAAAATCGGCGATGCCGGCCGCCAGCTCCGGCGCTGGATTGCGGAAGTGCTCGCGCAGCTCCGGCGGCCAGTCACTGGCCTCGAAACGCGCCAGCCAGTCCTTGACCGCAGTCGAGATCAAGCGGTTGCGCGTCGTGCCGGTGGCTTCGACAGCCCGAGCCAGCCGCTCAAGCGTGTCGTCGTCGAGGTGGAGGCTGAAATTCATACGCGAATTACAACATAACAGGACATGTTAGGCAATGCCGATACGCCACGCGTTCCACTTTCAACTGGCCGAAACATGCATTGGGCATCTTGGAAGGCTCAGCGCGTGTTCCATCGACGCATGCGCGCCCCTCATCACCAGGAAGCGCCTTTGATCTCCGCCCACCACCGCCGCTGGTTGCTTGCCATTTGCATCTGCATAGCGGCTTGCGATGGACGCGCGCCAGGAGACCACGACGCGGCCCCCAACCCTCCCACCTCGCCAGCAACACCGACGCTGCCTCCGGTCGCCAGCCTCGACAATGGCGTCTGGCTGAAAGGCGACCTGCATATCCATTCGCGACATAGCACCGACTCCAGCAACAACCCCGAATCGAAGATCATCGCGCTCGGCGAGAGTGTCGGCATGGACTACTTGGCCATCAGCGATCACGACAACCACGTCGGCGGTGACGTCGCCAACAACACCTGGGCCGACCCCGAACTCCGGTCCAACGCCTTGCTGTTGCTCTACAGTGCCGAGTTCACGACGGCCCGCGGCCACGCCAATCCGTTTTCTGCCACGCCTTACAACCATCAGCGCCTATACGATGCACGCGACGGCCTGGACACCGCGCTGGCGAAGATCATCAAGGAAGAGGGGCTGCATTTTTCCGCCAATCACCCCAACGGCGCCGACCACTTCGGCTATAGCTACGACTTGGTCGATTCGATCGAAGTGTGGAATTCGGCGATCTGGTCCAGCAACGCAGGCTCGATGCTGATCTGGCAGGACATGCTGAACTCCGGCCGCAACATCACCGCACGTGGCGGCAGCGACTCGCATCACGGCTATCCCGGCATCGGCGATACCCCCGGGCAGAACAGCCTCCAGGCGGGCGCGAACAATGTGGGCACTCCGACAACCTGGGTCTATGCCACCGCACGGACCTCGGAGGCGGTGATCGCCGCACTCACGAATGGCCGCGTCAGCATCAGCAGCAACCCTAATGCACCGCGCGTGGTGCTGTATGCCGACCGCGACCGGGATGGCACGATGGACATGATGATGGGCGACAACGCCGCACCGCCTGGCAGCGCCGTCGATTTTCGCGTCGACCTGGTCGGTGTCGGCGTGGCCCTGCTGCCGTACACCGTCACAGTCATCAAGAACGGCAGCACGTTGGGCACCTATACGATGCAGCCCACATCGCCGTCGCTACGTTTCACCGACACGCCCGCCGCGGGTGAGCGCAGCTATTACCGCGTGCAGGTCGAAGGCCAACCAGCACCCTATCCGCAGGTGCCTGCATCGTCATTGCTGAGCGCGAACATGATCGCACTCAGCAATCCGATCTACTTCAACTTCAACCGGCCGCGCTGAGCGGACCGCAGTCTGCGCCGCGACCCGGCATCAGCAGCGCGCGGATTGCTACCAGCGAATCGACAGCCCCAGCGCGACTTGCAGGTCGGGAGTGTCGCGATTCAGGCCGGCATAAGCCGCGGCGTCGAGTTGCACATCCTGACTCAGCAGCAAGGCAAAGCCGGTATCGAACCGAACTTGCGTCGGCGCGCGATCACCGCCGCCGATGTCTTCGGACGCCAGTTCGGCGAAGGTCCGGAACGTGTCGGTCCAGGCATAGCCCGCTGTAGCACCGATCAGCGCAGCGGTGTAGCGATCACCCGCGTCATCGGTGTTCCAGATGACGCCGGGCATCACGCCCACCGACCAGCGATCTGCCGGCGCCCATTCGGCGACGTAGCGCAGTGATGGGCGGAGTTCCTTGCCGCGAAACTCCGAGGCACCGGACGGAATATCGACATGGACCAGCACCGCACTCGACGCGCCGAGCCAATCCGCATCTGAGGTGTGCCATTTCACGCCCAGCGCGATCTCACTCCAGCCGGTGACCGCGCTCTCGCCGTCGACGTGGTCGCGCTTGTAGCCGTCAGTTTCAAGCCGTGCCTCGAGCACGTCTCCGAGGCCCAATCGCAGCAGCGTCGGCGAGGACAATGTCTGCGACTTGAACCCCGACGCTTGATCGTTCTGATGCGCGACGCTGGTTTCAACCTGAAAACGACCCGCGCCGACGACCAGACTGGATTCGACGAAGTCCGGCCGGTCGGTGCTGATGGGCTCGGCATAGGCCGATGCGGGGATCGTGGCCAGCAGCAGCACGCCAGCGCCGCCCAAGGCAGGCCGCCAATCGTGGATCGACATGAAAATTCCCTCAAAAAGGGACCGTGCCCCACGGCTGCGACGCATCCTGCGCCCTGCACCGCCAGCCACCAGCCCAATACGGCCGCCATTCTGTGCGGTCGATCAGCGGGTAACGGCAGCAGCGGCGTCGACTTGAGTGCCGCACGGGCACCGCGGGCGTCGCGTTTTGATGGAGTGACGAGCCTTGGTGGCGCTGATTAGCCGAAGCGGCGGTGTTGCGCCAATGCGCGGCACGGTGCCGCCGGGCCGACCCCGCTATCGGGAATCGGCCGGCATATCGGCACTGCCCGCAGGCTACTCGGCTGCGGCGTCGTCCGGACCTTCGAGCGGCGCCGCGATGTCGTCGGGCGAAGCGTCGTCGTCGGCTTCGATTTCGATCCGGTCGACACCGACCAGGCGGTCACCCGCGTTCGGCTTCATCAGACGCACGCCCTGGGTGTTGCGGCCCATGGTGCGGACGTCGGTAGCCTTGAAGCGGATCAGGTTCGCCGACTCGGAAATCAGCATCACCTGATGGCCGTCGGTGACCTCGATCGCGCCGATCAGGTTCCCGGTCTTGTCGGTCAGCGCCTGGGCGATGACGCCCATGCCACCGCGTCCACGCAGCGGGAACTGGTCGATCGGCGTGCGCTTGCCGTAGCCGAACTCGGAGGCGGTCAGAATGTCGGCGCGGGCGCTGCCGGCTTCTTCCGGAGATACGACGATCAGCGCGATGACGCGAGCCTGCGCCGGCGCCGATTCCTCAGCGCCATCGGCGTCGGCGACCGACGCATCCGCCGACTCGTCGGCCGAGGCCTCGTCGTCGCGACGCACCAGTCGCATGCCGCGCACGCCGGTGGCGGTACGGCCCATCGCGCGCACGTCGTTCTCGTTGAAGCGGATCACGCGGCCGGCGTCGCTGAACATCAGCACGTCACTATTGCCGGTGGTCAGCGCCACGCCGACCAACGAGTCGTCGACTCTCAGGTCGAGCGCGATGATGCCGTTGCTGCGGATGTTGGCGAACGACGCCAGATCGGTCTTCTTGACCGTGCCCAGACGCGTGGCCATGAAGATGTAGCGCGGCGAACCGTCTTCGTTTTCGAACTTCTTGACCGACAGCACGGCGCTGATTTTTTCGCCCGCTTCCAGCGGCAGCAGGTTGACGAACGGCCGCCCGCGCGAGCCGCGTGAGCCGCCCGGCAACTCGAACACGCGCAGCTTGTAGACCTTGCCGGTGCTGCCGAAGCACAGCAGCCAATCGTGCGTGTGCGCGACCCACAAGCGGTCGACGAAGTCTTCCTGCTTGTTGGCGGTGGCCAGCTTGCCGCGGCCGCCACGCTTCTGCGCTTGGTACTCGGTCAGCGGCACGCTCTTGACGTAGCCCTCGTGGCTCAGCGTGACGACCATGTCCTGCGGCGCGATCAGGTCTTCGCGCGCCATGTTCAGCGCCGCGTCGGTGATCTCGGTGCGACGCTCGTCGCCGTACTGCTCCTTGACCGCCAACAGCTCATCGCGAATCACCGTCAGCAGCCGCGACTCGGACGCCAAGATGTCGAGATAGTCGACGATCGATTCCAGCAGCTGCTTGAACTCGTCGTGGATCTTGTCCTGCTCCAAGCCGGTCAAGCGCGACAGGCGCATTTCCAGAATCGCGCTCGCCTGCGCTTCCGACAGCCGGTAGGCCGCCTTGCCTTCCAAGTCCAGAATGCCGAATTCGGCCGCCAGATCTTCGGGCCGCGACGCCGTGGCGTCGGCGCGCTCGAGCAGCGTCGTCACCAGGCCGGCATCCCAGGTACGCGCCATCATGGCCACCTTGGCCTCGGCGCTGTTGGGCGAGCGACGGATCAGCTCGATCATCTCGTCGATGTTGGCCAGCGCAACGGCCAGGCCTTCGAGGATGTGCGCGCGCTTGCGCGCCTCGCGCAGCAGGTAGCGAGTACGCCGCGTGACCACTTCGCGGCGGTGGCGCACGAAGATTTCAAGCAACTCCTTGAGCGACATCGTTCGCGGCTGGCCGCCGTCGAGCGCGACCATGTTGATGCCGAACGTTACCTGCAGCGAGGTCTGCTGGAACAGGTTGTTCAGCACCACCTCTTCGTTCTCGCCGCGCTTGAGCTCGATGTAGACGCGCATGCCGTCCTTGTCGGACTCGTCGCGAATCTCGGCGATGCCTTCAACCTTCTTTTCCTTGACCAGCTCGGCGATCCGCTCCTGCAGCCGCGCCTTGTTCACCTGATACGGCAACTCGGTGACGATGATCGCCTGCTTGTCATTGCCGACTTGCTCGAAGTGCGTGCGGGCGCGGATCACGATGCGACCCCGGCCGGTCTCATACGCCTCCTGCAGGCCATGAGCGTCGAGAATCAGGCCCGCAGTCGGGAAGTCCGGCGCCGGGATCAGCTTCATCAAACCGGCGGTGTCGATGTCGGGGTTGTCGATCAATGCAACGCAGCCCGAAATGATCTCACCGAGGTTGTGCGGCGGGATGTTCGTCGCCAAACCGACCGCGATGCCTGCGGAGCCGTTGACCAGCAGCTGCGGGATGCGCGTCGGCAGCACCACCGGCTCGATGTCTTTTTCGTCGTAGTTCGGGACGAAATCGACCGTTTCAGAATCGATGTCGGCCAGCATCTCCGACGTCAGGCGCGCCATCCGGCACTCGGTGTAACGCATCGCCGCC
This sequence comes from Hydrocarboniphaga daqingensis, assembly GCF_900129825.1. Taxonomy (GTDB): domain Bacteria; phylum Pseudomonadota; class Gammaproteobacteria; order Nevskiales; family Nevskiaceae; genus Hydrocarboniphaga; species Hydrocarboniphaga daqingensis. Next base: position 146,470 of record NZ_FQWZ01000005.1, read on the forward strand.
GCGCGGTCGCCGTCAACGGAGCCGAAGTTGCCCTGCCCGTCGACCAGCAGATAACGCATCGAGAACGGCTGCGCCAAGCGCACCAGCGCGTCGTAGGCCGCCGTGTCGCCGTGCGGGTGGTACTTGCCGATCACGTCACCGACGACGCGGGCGCACTTGATGTACGGGCGGTTCCACGTGTTGTTGAGCTGACTCATCGCGTACAGGATGCGGCGATGCACCGGCTTGAGCCCGTCGCGCGCGTCGGGCAATGCGCGGCCGACGATGACGCTCATCGCGTAATCCAGATAAGACCGACGCATCTCGTCTTCGAGATTGACGGACAGCACTTCCTTGGCGAATTCAGTCATTGGCGCAATGGCAGCTCGGGCAGCCTTGGCGGGCCGCCTCTATAGTCGGGAGGGATGAAAGCAATATGCGTTAAATTCTAACACGCCAGCGCCTGCAGTGACGCCAAGGGCGCAGCTTGGGCTACAGCGTAGGGGGATAGCCGCACCGTCATACGGCGCCCGGCAGTGGCCCCAGCATCCGTGGGCGACGCTTGCGTGCCACCAAAACCCGGCAGCAGCGATGCAATGGCGACCCGCCACGACATCGCTGCCAGGCGCAGCCCTCAGGTCAGCGTGATGCCTTCGACGCGCGCCACCGTGAAGATGTCCTTGTCGCCGCGGCCGGACAGGTTGATCACGATGTTCTGGTCCGCCGACATCGTCGGCGCCAACTTCTTGGCATAGGCGAGCGCATGCGCCGGCTCCAGCGCCGGGATGATGCCTTCGATCCGCGAGCATTCGTGGAACGCGGCCAGGGCCTCATCGTCGTTGATCGCCGTGTACTCGACGCGGCCCAGGTCCTTGAGCCAGCTGTGCTCGGGGCCGACACCGGGATAATCCAGACCGGCCGAGATCGAATGCGTGCCCTGAATCTGGCCGTTTTCGTCGGCCATGATGTAGGTGCGGTTGCCGTGCAGCACGCCCGGCTTGCCGGCCGACAGCGGCGCGGCGTGACGGCCGGTCTCGATGCCGTCACCGCCGGCCTCGACGCCGATCATCCGCACGCCGTCGTGTTCGATGAACGGGTGGAACATGCCGATTGCGTTGCTGCCACCACCGACGCAGGCCACCAGCGCATCGGGCAGACGGCCGATCTGCTCACGCGACTGCCACAGCAGTTCGCGGCCGACCACCGAATTGAAGTCGCGCACCAGCATCGGATAAGGGTGTGGGCCGGCGGCCGTACCGATCACGTAGAACGTGTCGTCGACGTTGGTCACCCAGTCGCGCATCGCCTCATTGAGCGCGTCCTTCAGCGTCCGAGTGCCGGACGTGACCGGTACGACCGTCGCGCCGAGCAGCTTCATCCGGTAGACGTTCGGCGACTGGCGTTCGACATCGTCGGCGCCCATGTAGACCACGCACTTGAGCCCGAGCCGCGCGGCGATCGTCGCCGATGCCACGCCGTGCTGGCCGGCACCGGTCTCGGCAATGATGCGCGTCTTGCCCAGATGCTTGGCCAGCAGCGCTTGGCCGACGGTGTTGTTCACCTTGTGCGCGCCAGTGTGGTTCAGGTCTTCACGTTTGAGCCAGATGCGCGCGCCGCCCCAGGCGCGGGTCATCCGCTCAGCGAAGTACAGCGGCGACGGACGGCCGACGTAGTGTTTGAGGTCGTAGTCGAGCTGCTGTTGAAACTTCGGGTCGGCTTTGAACTGCTCGTAGGCCTGTTCGAGCAGCCGCAGCGGCTCCATCAGCGTTTCGGCGACAAAGCGGCCGCCGTAGGGGCCGAAGTGGCCGCGGTTATCCGGAAACTGTTCGTATTTCATGGTCTTGACGACTGGAGATCGGCGCGGCGAACCGCGTCGACGAACGCCCGCATCAGGGCGGGATCTTTGATGCCCGGTGCCGACTCGATGCCGCTGGACACGTCGACGGCGGGAGGGCTTGCCATTGTAACCGCGCTGGCGACGTTGGCCGGGTTCAGACCACCGGCCAGCACCCAGCTTTTGCTCAACACGCGGGGCGCCCGAGACCAATCGAATGCATGGCCGGTACCGCCGAGAGCGCCCGGCGCATGGCTGTCGAGCAGCAAGGCGCGGGCATGCGGATAACGAGCGCACCATTGTTCCAAATCCTGGGCTTCGGCCATCGGCACCGCCTTCAGGTATGGACGCTGCCAACGCTCGCAAAACTCAGCCGACTCGTTGCCGTGAAACTGAAGCAGGTCGGGGTCAGTGGCGGCGATCGCCTCGTCGATCAGGCTGGCCGGCGCATCGCGGAACAGCGCCACGCGGCTGACGAAGGCTGGTACCTGCCGGCTCAGCGCGGACGCGACATCAGCCGTGACGGCGCGCTTGCTGCGCGGATCGAAGATCAAGCCGACGGCGTCGATACCCAAGCTCAGCGCCTGGGCCAGATCGTCGGCACGGGTGAAGCCGCAAAACTTGATGCGGGTCGGCAACGGAATCTCGTCGAGTGCGTCGGTCGCGGTGCTTGCGTTCGCTGGACTAAGGCAGCCAGAAGTCGGCAGCAGCAGGCAAACCGTAATGAGCCGGATAATCGGCAGCAACGAAGTATAGCCCCTGAGCCGGGGCGTTCATGCCCGCGCGCGTGCGGTCCCGGCTGGCCAGCACCTCGGCGACCCAAGCCTCTGACTGACGTCCCTGCCCGACTTCCATCAGGGTGCCGGCGATGTTGCGCACCATGTGATGCAAAAACGCATTGGCGCGAATGTCGATCAGCACGAAGTCGTTGCGCCGCCAGACCGCGATGTCGGTGACGCAGCGCCACGGCGTCGTCGACTGGCATTGCGCGCCGCGGAATGCGGAGAAATCAAGCTCGCCGATCAGGCATTGCGACGCGCGATGCATCGCTTGCTCGTCCAGCGTCCAGGCCAGCCACGCCGCCCGGTCCGACAGCAGCGCCGATCGTGCCCGGCTGTTGTGGATCACGTAGCGATAACGCCGCGCGACCGCGCTATGGCGGGCATGAAAGTCCGGCGCGACGGCTTGCACCCAGCGCAGCGACACGTCGGGCGGCAGATGCGTGTTGGTGCCGAGCAGCCAGGCATAAGGACTGCGCCGCGACGGCGAATCGAAATGAATGATCTGCGCGTGCCCGTGCACGCCGGCGTCGGTGCGCCCGGCGGCCGATACGGCCACTGGATGCGCAGCGACGCGACTTAGCGCGGTTTCAAGCTCGCCTTGGACCGAAGGTGCATGTTGCTGCGACTGCCAGCCCGAATAGCGCGTGCCGACGTATTCAACGGCCGCGGCCCAACGTGTGATTTCCATTCGCCATTATCGACCAGCCTCGGCCCGCGGCGCTCACGCCGGCAGACGCAGCAGCAGCAAATGCGCATCGGCCTGCTGCGTCGGTGTGCCTTGCTGGGCCACTTCCGTGAGCAGATCGCGCGCCATCTGCGTATCGCCCATGTCGATGTAAGCACGCGCCAGATCGAGCTTGGTACCGACTTCGTCATCGGTTGCGAGGTCGCTTTCGGGCTCTGGCTCGAACAAGTTGATGTCGTCCGGGTCCAGCGCCAGCAGTTCTTCGACCGGAATCGTCTGCGGATTCGACAGGTCCAGCGCCGGCATTGAGCCAGCGGCCGCGGTGGGCCCCGTGGCGACTGGCGTCGGACCGAACGAAAAGTCGATCCGGTTGGCGTGCTCGGTTGTTGCGGGGGTCGCCTCCGCAGGCGGCGTCACCGGTGCGGACCAAGCGGGCGGCGCGTCGAGGGAGAAATCGACGCGATGCGCCGGCTCCGGCTCCAGCTCCAGCGTCGACACCGGAGGCAGGGATTGCGGTGTCGACAGCGGCTGGGACGGATCGCGGAACAGTGCGGAATCGGGGCACAGCTGCGCGCCCATGAACGTCAGCCGCGACCAATCGGCGGCCGACAGCCGGAACTGCAGCTGCTGGGCCAGCGCTTCGAAGTCGTCTGGCCGCCCGGCAGCAAAGTAGGTTTCGGCCAGCTTGACCGCCAAGTCGTCGCGGCCCGGCTCGACGGCGATGGCGTCCAGCAGCCCGCGCACCGCCTCGTCGTACAGGCCGTACGACAGATGAAACTCGGCCTCGGCGAGCGGATCGAGTTGGTCCAACGACGGCGTCGCCGGTGTCGTTGGGTCAGCGGCCAAGTCGATATCGCCGTCGCCCTGCGGCAGATCGGGATCCATCAGCACCTGCTCGGACGGGGTCGGCACCGCGTCGGCCGGTTCGTCGAATTCGACATGCGGATCGTTTGGTGGCGCGACCTCGCTGGCGAACTCGCTGGCGAGCGCGTCATCCGCGACGACGGGATCGGCAGCGGCAGCCGCATCGAGCGTCTCGCCAACCGTTGCAGCGTCGTCGATGCGGTCCGGGGCGTCGGCGGTCTGAACGGCGTCGGCCGCGGATGTTTCGGGCTCGACCCCGGCAGCGCCGGACGGTTCGACGCGCGGAGCCGCCACCGTTTGCGTATGGCGCCGACGCCACAACACGACCAAGGCCAGCAGCAGGAACGGGGCCGTCATCAGCGCCCAGATCGAGCCGGCCGTCCTGCGGTCGATGACCGACTTGGGCGGCGTCGCAACCGGGGCTGCGGCGACGACCGGCTCGGCAACCGGGGCGCTGGCAACGGGCTCGTCCGCTGGCGGTTCGGCCGCGACGACGCCATCGCCAACCACGGTCGTGGCATCGCTGCCCGCCACCACGGGATCGACTGCGGTAGCGTCGACCGGCTGCGCCGGCGCTTCTGCTGCCGGCGACCCCGCGGTGTCGGCTGCAGGCGGCGCCTCGTTTGCGGGCGGAGCCAAAACGGCGGGCGGCGCGACGACGGTGGCGGTGTCGACGGGCGCGGGCGGCGGCTCGGTCGCCGGAGCAGGAGCGGCAGCAGGAGCGGCAGCAGGGGCAGTCGCAGGCGGCGGCGATGGCGACACGGCCACCCACTTGGATGCCGGCGGCGGGCGACGGGCCGGTGTAGCAGCGGTATTACCGGCACGCAGCGCGGCAATCCGGCGATGCGCCTCGGCCTCGGACACGCTGCGCATCTGCTCAAGGCTCGGGACTCGCAGCACGGCGCCGGTCAGCAAGCCGTTGATGCCGCCAAAGAACGCTTCCGGATTGGCGGTGTACAAGGCCAACAAGGTCTGGTCCATCGAAACCTGAGCGGGATCGGGCCGAAGCCGGGTGGCGACGCTCCAGAATGTCTCGCCGGCCTTGACCGGTCCGTACTGACGATCCCCAGTGGCCGCTTCCGGGCCGGCCGGCCCATCCGCCGCCGGCAAATCGAGCAGCACCGTGTAGCCGCGCAGCACGCGACTGCTGCCGGCGCGCGCTTCGACCAACAACGACAGCATCGGCTCGCGGGCGCTCTGCTGGCTGCTGATCCGCACCAGATTGCCGCTGATCGCGAATCGGAGACCGGCGACGAAATCGGTCAGCGTGAGTCCCGCCTTTTCAAACTCTTCAGCCGATGCCAGTTGAACCTGCAGGCTCTCAGCTTCGTCCTCACTGAGCGTGCTCAAGCGAAGCGTGGCAACCAGCGGCTGGTTCAGTCGCGAATCGACCGCGATATCGCTCAAGCCCAACGCATGGGCACCCATGCTGGTGACCGTCAACAAAGGGGCAACGATACCGACCCATCCATGCCGCATTCCGAGTTCTCCGCGCGCCATCAGGGACGCTTGATTGAAGGCCTGAATCTGAAACCAACGCAACGCATCGCCGACATCGTGTTGAAGTCAAGACTGCGACGCGGGCCTGACTGGCCGCAGCGCCAATACAGTAGCAAAGTGCCCCAAGCACGATGGCTCCGGGCACCTCGCCTGGTATCAGCGGCGGACAGCACGGGATCAACGGTGCAGACGCTCGTTTCAGACCGTACCAACGCGGATCGCTACGCATGTAGGACAAGCCCTCTGCGCAGCGGAGGCCACCGCTGACATCGAACTGGCAACACTCTTGCCTATGCTGCTGCCATGGATTGCCGAAACCGCAACACACCTCCGCCGATCCGCTGCTGGTTGATCGCGCTGCTGCTGGCGATGGCCACGCCGCTGCGGGCCGCCGCGCAGGAGCCCATCGATCGGCCCGGCCATTCGGAACTGTCGACGCTGTTTGCCTCGCCCGGCTTCCGCAACAACATGCTCGACAAAATCGGCCGCCCGGTCCTTGCCGCTGGTACCCGCAGTGTTCTGGGTCATCAAGCCGTCAGCCCGGCCCGTTACGTCGCCGATCTGAATTACTACGCCAGCCCCGGTATCAGCCGAACGCTGGGCCAACAGATCGCCAGCAGCGTTGTCGACGCCGACCCGGGGCAGACACGTCACATCCGCGAATTACTGGCCAGCGGCCGCGTCTGGCAGCGCTTCGATCGCGTGCTGTCGGGCACCGGCTACTCGAGTCGCAATCTGGCCGATGTGATGGCCTGGTACTACGTCACCAGTTGGGAAATCATCAACGAGCAGGACGCGCCGCCGGCGCTGTATCGCGCGGTGCGCGACCAGATCGCCGAATCGCTGCAGTACAGCCCCGAGGTGCTGTTCATGAGCAATGCGGAGAAGCAGCGCGTGTCCGAGTCGATCGGCATCATGTGCACGATCGTCGATGACGGCAGCCAGCAGCTTCGCGACCAAGGCGACCAGATCGGCTACCTGGCGGTTCAGAACGCCGTTCGCGAGTCCCTGCTGGAGCAAGGCCTCGACATGAAGCGCCTGAGGCTGACCCGGCGCGGCTTCTCGACCCAGTAGATCAGCGCCTTGCCCAGCCGTCCGGAAGCGGCACTGCTGCGACCACTCGCAGCGGTGCCGCTGAGACTCAGGCGCCGAGCAGAATCCGCAGCATGCGCCGCAACGGCTCAGCCGCACCCCACAGCAACTGGTCGCCGCAGGTGAAGGCGCTCAAGTAGTCCGGCCCCATGTTCAGCTTGCGCAAGCGGCCGACCGGCACCTGCAGCGAGCCGCTGACGGCGGCCGGCGTCAGCTCGCGCATGCTGGCGTCCCGGTCATTGGGCACCACGCGCACCCAGTCGTTACTGGTCTTGATCAGCGCTTCGATGTCGGCCATCGGCACGTCGCGACGCAGCTTGATCGTCAGCGCCTGCGAATGGCAGCGCATCGCGCCGATGCGCACGCACAAGCCGTCGACCGGCACCGGGTCGGCTTCGCGGCCGAGGATCTTGTTGGTTTCGGCCTGCCCCTTCCACTCTTCCTTGGACTGGCCGTTGTCGAGCTGCTTGTCGATGTATGGAATCAAGCTGCCTGCCAGCGGCACGCCGAACTGCTGGGTCGGGAAGGCGCTGGATCGCAGCGTCTCGGACACCTGCGTGTCGATCGCCAGGATGCTGCTGGCCGGGTCGGCCAGAAGACCGGCGACGGCCGCATGTGTTGCGCCCATCTGCGCGATCAGTTCGCGCATGTTCTGCGCGCCGGCGCCGCTGGCGGCCTGGTAGGTCATCGCGCTCATCCACTCGACGAGGTTTTCGCGATACAGCGCGCCCAGTGCCATCAGCATCAAGCTGACGGTGCAGTTGCCGCCGACGTAGTTGCGCACGCCGCTGTCGATACCGCGCTTGATCACATCGAGATTGACCGGGTCGAGCACGATGATCGCGTCGGACTTCATCCGCAGCGCCGACGCCGCGTCGATCCAGTAGCCGTTCCAGCCGCTGGCGCGCAGCCGCGGGTAGACGTCATTGGTGTAGTCGCCACCCTGGCAGGTCAGGATCACATCCATCGCGCGCAGCGCGTCGATGCTGTTGGCATCGTGCAGGATGCCGCCCGACTTGCCGCCGAACGATGGCGCGGCGCCGCCGACGTTCGACGTCGTGAAGAACTGCGCGTCGATCAACGCAAAATCGTTTTCCTGCTGCATGCGCTGCATCAGCACACTGCCCACCATGCCGCGCCAACCGACCAATCCGACTTTCTTCATGACGAGTCCCTGCAATGTTGTGATCCCTCTCCCTGAGGAGAAAGGATTGCGAAGCACCGGATCAGGGTGCTCGCGAATGGATTGACCTCGACACTGCGAGGCCCTCACCCGCCCCTTCGGGGCACCCTCTCCCGGCGGGAGAGGGGAAACGCTAGCGCCGCAGCGCGGCGATCACCGCGTCGCCCATTTCGCGCGTGCCGATGACCTTCTCGCCAGCTTGCGCGATATCACCGGTGCGATAGCCAGACTTCAGCACGGCCTTGACCACTGCATCGATACGATCGGCGATATCGCTGCGGTCGAAGCTGTACTTGAACATCATGCCCACCGACAGGATCGTCGCCAGCGGATTGGCCTTGTTCTGGCCGGCGATGTCCGGCGCGCTGCCGTGGATCGGCTCGTACATGCCTTTGCCGTTCACGTCGAGCGATGCCGACGGCAGCATGCCGATCGAGCCACCGAGCATCGACGCTTCGTCCGACAGGATGTCGCCGAAGATGTTGCCGGTAACGATCACGTCGAACTGCTTGGGCCGGCGAATCAGCTGCATCGCGGCGTTGTCGACGTACATGTGGCTCAACTCGACGTCGGGATAGTCCTTGCCGACTTCGATCACCACTTCGCGCCACAGACGCGAAGTTTCGAGCACGTTCTCCTTGTCGACCGAACACAGCTTCTTGCTGCGCTTGCGCGCCGCCTCGAAGCCGAGCTTGGCGATGCGCGCCACTTCGTCGCGCGCGTAGTGCATCGTGTCGTAACCCTCATCGACGCCGGCGGCGTTGACGCGGCGTCCGCGCGGCTGGCCGAAGTAGATGTCGCCGGTCAGTTCGCGCAGGATCAGCAGGTCGAGGCCGGCGATGACCTCCGGCTTCAGCGACGAGGCCGCCGCCAGCTCCTCATAGGCCAGTGCCGGACGGAAGTTGGCGAACAGGCCGAGGTCCTTGCGGATGCCGAGCAAGCCGCGCTCCGGGCGCAGTTCGCGCGGCAGCGCGTCGTACTTCGGGCCGCCGACGGCACCGAGCAGGATCGCGTCGGCCTCGCGTGCCAGCTTCTGCGTCGACGCCGGATACGGATGACCTTCGGCGTCGTAGGCCGCGCCGCCGAGCACACCGAATTCGTATTCGATCGCCTCGCCTTCGCTGCGCAGCAGGTCGAGTACCTTGACCGCTTCGGCCATCACTTCGATGCCGATGTAGTCGCCGGGGAGGATTGCAATTTTCTTGGTCATATCGGGATTTCGGTAGACGTCAGTGTCGGCGGCAGCGCGCTTGAGCCGATCAGACAGGGTTCGTAAACAGCCAGGGCGCCTGCTCGCGGCGACGCGCTTCATACGCGCGGATCGCATCGGCGTGCTGCAGGGTCAGGCCGATCTCGTCGAGGCCACGGATCAGGCAGTCCTTGCGGAAGGCGTCGATGTCGAACGCATGCGCAAGGCCACCCGGCGTGATCACCCGCTGTGCCGGCAGATCGATCGTCAGCGTATAGCCGGGGTTGGCAGCGAGTTCGCGGAACAGCGTTTCGATCACGTCAGCCGTCAGCGCCACCGGCAGAAAACCGGTCTTGAAGCTGTTGTTGTAGAAGATGTCGGCAAAGCTGGACGCGATCACCGCGCGGAAGCCGAAGTCGTCGAGCGCCCAGACTGCATGCTCGCGCGACGAGCCGCAGCCGAAGTTTTCGCGGCTCAGCAGAATCTGCGCATCGCGGTAAGCGGGCTGGTTCAGCACGAAGTCCGGGTTCGGACGGCGCGAGGCGACCGGGATATCCAGATCACCGGCGTCCAGATAGCGCCAGTCGTCGAACAGGAACTGGCCAAAGCCAGTGCGCTTGATCGACTTCAGATACTGCTTGGGAATGATCGCGTCGGTGTCGACGTTCGGCCGGTCCAGCGGCGCGACTTTGGCGGTCAAGGTGGTGAAGGCGCGCATCAGACGAAGCTCCGGACGTCGACGAAGTGACCGGCGATGCCGGCGGCAGCGGCCATGGCCGGCGATACCAGATGGGTGCGGCCGCCCTGCCCCTGACGACCTTCGAAGTTGCGGTTGGACGTCGACGCGCAGCGCTCACCCGGCTCCAGGCGGTCGGCGTTCATCGCCAGGCACATCGAGCAGCCGGGCTCGCGCCACTCGAAACCGGCGTCGGTGAAGATGCGGTCCAGCCCTTCGGATTCAGCCTGGGCCTTGACCAGACCCGAGCCCGGCACGACCAGCGCGAGCTTGACGTTGGCGGCCTTGCGCTTGCCGCGGACCACGCTGGCCGCCGCGCGCAGATCCTCGATCCGCGAATTGGTGCAACTACCGATGAACACCTTGTCGATCGCGATCGATTCGATCGGCTGGTTCGGCTGCAAGCCCATGTAGGCCAGCGCCTTCTCCATGCCGGAGCGCTTCACCGCATCGCCGACGCTGGCCGGATCCGGAACGCTGGCGGTGACCGGCAGCACCATCTCGGGCGACGTGCCCCAGGTGACCTGCGGCTGGATCGATTGCGCGTCGATCACCACTTCGCTGTCGAACACCGCACCGTCGTCCGAATGCAGCGTGCGCCAGTGCGCCACGGCGCGGTCCCAGGTTTCGCCTTTGGGCGCATACGGCCGGCCCTTGCAGTAGTCGATCGTGGTTTGGTCGACCGCGATCAGACCGGCGCGCGCGCCACCTTCGATGGCCATGTTGCAGACCGTCATGCGGCCTTCCATCGACAGCGCGGCGATCGCCTCGCCTGCGAACTCGATCGCGTAGCCGGTGCCGCCGGCCGTACCGATGCGGCCGATGATCGCCAGCACGATGTCCTTGGCGGTCACGCCGGGCCCGACTTGGCCACGGACCACGATGCGCAAGGTCCGGCTCTTTTTGGCGACCAGCGTCTGCGTGGCCAGCACATGCTCGACTTCCGAGGTGCCGATGCCAAAGGCCAGCGCTCCGAAGGCACCGTGCGTCGACGTGTGCGAGTCGCCGCAGACGACGGTCATGCCCGGCAGCGTGGCGCCCTGTTCCGGCCCGATCACGTGGACGATGCCCTGGCGGCGATCGTTCATGCGGAACTCGGTGATGCCGAACTCGGCGCAGTTGCTGTCGAGCGCGTCGACCTGGGTGCGCGAGATCGGATCGGTGATGCCGCCAGCGCGGTCGGTGGTCGGCACGTTGTGGTCGGCCACCGCGAGGTTGGCGGCGATGCTCCACGGCTTGCGGCCGTTCAGGCGCAGGCCGTCGAAGGCCTGGGGACTGGTGACTTCGTGGACCAGATGACGGTCGATGTAGATCAGGCAGGCGCCGTCGCCGCTGTCGCGGACGACGTGCTCATCCCAGATCTTGTCGTACAGGGTGCGCGGGGTAGCCGACATGGAACGCTCGCAGGGGTCAGAGACGGCGCGCAGTCTAGGCGGCGCCTTGCCATAACTCCAATGAATCGTTTGAATATCCAGCATTCCATACTGGAATCTGGAAACCCCAGCCGGAGCCCGTCATCGACACCCAGGACTTGAGCGCCTTCGTCGAAGTTGCCGATAGCGGCTCATTCTCGGCCGCTGCCGAGCGGCTGCATCTGACCCAGCCGGCGATCAGCAAGCGCATTGCCGCGCTCGAGGCGCGACTGCACCGCAGCTTGTTTGATCGCGTCGGCCGGCGCATCACGCTGACCGAGGCCGGCATCGCGCTGCTGCCGTATGCGCGGCGCGTGCTGCACGAGATCGAGGATGCGCGCCGCGCGGTGTCGCGGCTGTCGGCCGAAATACGCGGGCGCTTGTCGATCGGCACGAGCCATCACATCGGGCTGCACCGGCTGCCACCGGTGCTCAAGCGCTACACGCAGCAGTTTCCCGACGTCGATCTGGACATCCACTTCATGGATTCCGAAGACGCCTGCGATGCGGTGCTGGCCGGCAAGCTGGAACTGGGCATCGTCACGCTGCCGCTGTCGCCGCTGCCGAATCTTGAGCAGCACCGGATCTGGCCCGACCCGCTGGCCGTGGTCGTCGCGCCTGAGCACGAGTTGGCGCAGCGACACCCGATCAGCCTGCCGCTGCTGGCCGACTACCCGGCAGTTCTGCCGGACCGCGACACCTACACGCACCGCATCGTCACCGCTGCCCTGCAGCGCCACGGCGTTGCGCCGCGCGTGCGGCTGGCCACCAACTACCTGGAAACGCTGAAGATGCTGGCTGCGATCGGCTTGGGCTGGAGCGTGCTGCCGCAGTCGATGCTCGACGACAGCATCTGCGCGATCGAAGTCGAAGGCTTCCGCCTGCAGCGGGAGCTGGGCGTGGTCTGGCACCAGCGCCGCACCCAGTCGGCGCCGGCGCGCGCGCTGATCGAAGAGCTGATCGCCTCGGCCACGGCGGCTGTGGCATAAGGCGCTATCCGTTCACCCGCCCGGTCCCTGACCCATCCGATGTCCGTCTCTGCCCTGCTGTCCCATACCGCCACGATCGGCGGTGTTCGTACCCGCGTACTGGAGCGCCCTGGCGACGATGCGCTGACGCTGCTGCTGATCCACGGCTGGGCTGATAGCGCCGATACCTGGAAGCCGCTGATCGCCGCGCTCGACGACCTGCCGGCGCGGATCGTGGCATTCGACCTGCCGAGCTTCGGCGCCGCCGGCGACCTGCAGCCCGGCCCGCAGCTACCGCAGTTCGTCGCCACGGTCGCGGCGGCGTTACAGCAGTTCGCCGGACGCGGCCGGCTGCTGCCGGTGGGTCAGTCGCTCGGCGGCCGCGCGCTGCTGATGGCACTCCACCAGGCCGACGCGGCGTCGCGGGCGATCCCCGGCTGCATCGTCATCGGCCCGGCGCCGCTGGAGCTGCCGGCCTGGCAGAAGATGCTGGTGCGCAACGGCTCGCTGGCGCCGAGCGCCAGCCGCCTCGGCGAGCCGCTCGACGCCGCGCAGCAACGCGCCGAGTTCCTGAAAAGTTTCAAGCGCACCTGCCTGGCTGAGCCCGACCGGGTCGACGCCTCGGTCTACGACGATTACCTGCGCCACTACACGGCCGAGCGCATCGGCCGGCACATGGAATCGCTGCGTTTGATCGGTGGGGAGCTGCAGCAGCCGCTGTCGCTGGACCGGGTGCAGATGCCGGTCGAGATCATCTGGGGCGAGGCGGACCGCATGGCGCCGGTTGGCGGCGCCGACCGCTACTGCCAAGCGCTGCGCGACGCGCGCCTGACGCGACTGCCCGGCTGCGGCCATCACGCCCATCTGGAGCGGACCGACGACGTCGCCGCGATCGTGCGCCGCATGGCGCAGCCGGTCTGAGCAACCGCCCCTCGACGCGGTGATGGCGCCGGACCCGTTGGCACTGTTCGACAGCGGCCCACAAACGCTGATCCAAGATGATCAGGGCGGCGTGGTCTATCGGCCGGGCTGGCTCGACGCCGCACAAGCGCAGCGATGGTTCGAGCGGCTGCGCGACCAGATTCCATGGCAGCACCAGCGCCGGATGATGTACGAGCGCGAAGTCGACGTACCGCGCTTGATGGCGCACTACCGTCATGACGATCCGGCGCTGCACCCGATTCTCAAAGTCGCGCTACGCAGCGTCGAGCAGGCCAGTGGCGTGGCCTTCACCAGCCTGGGCCTGAACTACTACCGCGACGGCCAGGACAGCGTCGCCCCGCATCACGACCGGCTCGAAGACCTGATGCCGGGCTATCCGATCGTATTGCTGTCGCTGGGCGCGACGCGGACGATGCGGATCAGCCGCCAGCAGCCGCCGCGCCACCGCATCGACATCGACCTGCAGGCGGGCAGCCTGCTGACGATGAGCTATGCCTCGCAACTGCAGTATCTGCACGGCATTCCCAAACAGAGCGCTGCGCTGCTTCCACGCATCAGCATCGCGTTTCGCGTGCGGCCACGCGCACCCGCCTCGCCTTCGCCACCGCTGCCGCGACCCACTGCGCCGTAAGCGCCATTGCCGCCGACCTCGTCGGGACGCACGAGGCCGGCGCCGGCCCCGGTCGGCAGCATCACCGCCATAACAACGGGGAGAACGCTGATGCGAAGGATCATAGCGACCTACAGTGTCGTCGCCGGCAGCCTGTGGCTGGCCGCCTGCAGCGGTGCGGCCAGTCCGCAGGGGCCTTCAGTGGCGCCACCGCCGGGCCTGGGGGCCAGCCGCTGCGGCGCCGACCTGCAACAGCGCCCCTGGTGCGACACCCGGCTCGATGCCGCACAACGCACGGCCTTGCTGTTGGACGCGATGACGCTGTCGCAGAAGATCGCGCTGATGGCCGGCGACAACCCGACCAGCGTCATCAACGGCATGCCGGCGACCGGCGTCGTCGACGGCATCGCCGAACTCGGCATCCCGACCTTGTTCATGTCCGATGGGCCGGTTGGCCCGCGCGAAGGACGGGCCACCGCGATGCCGTCGCCGATGGCACTCGGCGCCAGCTTCAACCCCGCACTGGCTGAGCGCATCGGCGCCACGATCGCCGACGAGGTCCGCAACAAGGGCAACGATCTGCTGCACGGCCCGACCGTCGACGTGATGCGCACGCCGCTGTCGGGTCGTGCGTTCGAGACCTTCGGTGAAGACCCGTATCTGAGCAGCCAGCTGGCGGCGCCGTGGGTCATCGGCGCGCAGTCGCAAGGCGTGATCGCCAACGTCAAGCACTTTGCCGCGTACACGCAGGAAGGACAGATCGGCGTGCCACCGATCACCGCGCTGATCGGCGGCCGGCAGTTGGTCAACGCGATCATCGACGAGCGCACGCTGCGCGAGCTGTACCTGCCGCCGTTCGAGAGCGCCGTCCGCGACGGCGACGCCGGGTCGATGATGTGTGCCTATCACGCGGTCAACGGTGCGCCGACCTGCGCCAGCGCAGCGCTGCTGCAACGCGTGCTGCGCGACGAGTGGGGCTTTGACGGCTTTGTCGTGTCGGACTACTACCTGGCGGTCAAGGACACCGTGCTGAGCGTGCGCAACGGGCTGGAGATCGAGATGCCGATCGGCACGTTCTACACGCCGCTGCTGCTGGAACTGCAAGTGCGCAGCGGCTTGATCGATGAAGCGCTGATCGACACCCGCGTCGGCAACATCCTGCGCACGCTGCTGCGCTTCGGCTTCTTCGACCGAGCCGACTTCGTCGCCGATGACACCCGCATCGACCAGGATGCGCATGCCGAGGTGGCACGCGATGCGGCCGAACAGGCGATGGTGCTGCTGCACAATCAGCGTGCACTGCTGCCGCTGGACCTGCAGCGGACACCACGGATCGCGGTCATCGGAGAGTCCGCAACGCGGCTGCCCAACGGCGGCGGCTCGTCGGCCGTGATGCCGTTTACCTTCGTCACGCCGCTGGACGCGATAACCGCGCGCGTCGGCAGCGCCGGCACGGTGCGCTATGCCAGCGGCGAGTCGCGTGATGATGCAGTGGCGCTGGCCGCCGATGCCGACATCGTGCTGCTGTTTGCAGCCGACAACGCATCCGAAGGCGTCGACAAGCGCTGCCTGTCTCTGGACTGCCCGCTGCTCGGCAGCAGCGCGCAAGACCGGCTGATCGACGCCGTCGCCGCCGCCAACCCGAACACCGTGGTGATCCTGCAGGTTGCCGCGCCCGTGCTGACGCCGTGGCGCGAGCGCATCGGCGCGCTGCTGGTGGCCTGGTATCCAGGCCAGGAATCCGGCGCTGCACTGGTGCGTGTGCTCTGGGGCGACACCGATCCGGGCGGACGCCTGCCAAGCAGCTTTCCGGTTGCCGAGACCGACACCGCAACAGCCGCCAACCCGTTGCGCTATCCGGGCGTTGCCAACCAAGTGCTGCACTCAGAAGGCCTGCTGACCGGCTATCGCTGGCACGACGCACAGGGTGTGGAGCCCGCCTATCCATTTGGTCATGGACTGTCTTACGCACGCTTCGATTACAGCGGACTTCAGATCGATGTCGGCAGCGCCGGCGACCGGATCGACGCCCGTTTCAGCGTCCGCAACAGCGGCACGCGCGCCGGCTGGGCCGTACCGCAGCTGTATCTGGGCCTGCCCTCGCCAGCAGACGACATTCCACAGCCGCCGCGCGTGCTCAAAGGATTCGACAAGCTGTGGCTGCAACCCGGCGAATCGCGCCGTGTGTCGCTGGCACTGGACGCCCGCGCGCTGTCGTACTGGGACGTCGCTAGCGGCAGCTGGCGGATCGCCGATGGTTGCTATCGCGTTGAAGCGGGCGCTTCGTCGCGCGATTTGCCGCTGCAGACCCGAGTGCTGCGGCGCGACGGCGCCGATTGGCAGGTCGGCGGCTGCTAGGCGCCGATTTCGGCCATCGGCCAGGGAAAATGACGGTCGCGACGCACCCAGTCGCAAATCGTCGTCGCCGACTGCGCCTTGGCGTATAGCCAGCCTTGGGCTGATCCGCAGCCGATATCGCGCAGATAGCGCGCCGTGCTGGCGTGTTCCACGCCCTCGGCCACGACGTCGAGCTTGAGCCGGTGTGCGAGTTCGACCGTTGTCTGCACGATCTCGCGCACGCGAGGGTCGCGATCGAGATTGCAGACGAAGCTGCGGTCGATCTTGATCGAATCCACCGGCAGTTGATGCAAGTAGCTAAGCGATGAGTAACCCGTGCCGAAATCGTCCAGAGCGATGCCGATGCCCTGATCGCGCATGCCGCGCAAACGCTGCGCCACACCACGGAAATCGCGAACCAGAACGCCTTCGGTGATCTCGAGCTTGATCCGACGCCGCGCCAGCGGATGATGCTGGAACATCAGCTGCAGCCGATCGATGAACTCCATGTCGCAGACGTCGTCAGGCGACACGTTGATCGAAATCCACGGCGTGGTCAGATCACCGCGCAAGCCCGCCCAGCTTTCAACCAGCTTGACCGCTTCGCTCACTGCGCCCAGCGTCAATGCATGGACGTGCTGCGTACGCTCCGCCCAGCTGACGATCTCCGGGATGTTGATGTCGAACACCGCCTCCGGCCAGCGCAGCAGTGACTCGAAGCCGACGATGCGACCGTCGGCGAGATTGACCACCGGCTCGTAGAACTGTCGGAATTCGCCGCGCTCAAACGCGCGCAGCAGCGCGGCGTCGTGCTGCGTCGACGCGGCAGCCGAACGCGGCGCGGCGATCGCCGCCGATGAAGGATGCATCGTCGAGCGCTCAAGATGCAGGTAACGGCGACTCAGCACCGCCACTTGCCGGTCCATGTCGCGCAAGGTTTCACGCCGATCGCCGGCCAGCACGATCGCCGCGGCCAACGCAGCGCCGAGCAACTGCACCATGACCTGCACGAACCACCACTGCAGCGAAAACGAGTAGGCCGTCGCCGTCGGAATCCCGAGCCGCAGTTCGAGCGGATGCCCGGCCAGCGTGATCTTCTGCTGCCAGTAGACCTCGCCGGCGGCAAAGGCGGCGCGCTCACGAGTTTCCGCGATCCGACTGCCGCTGGCGTCGCCGGTATACAGCAGCCGGCGCGACGAGATCGCGCTGACATCGAGCAACTGGACCCAGGCGCCACTCGGCAGGCCAGAGGCGTCTTCGATGGCCTGGCGCAGCAGCGACTCGGGCTTTTGCATCACGAGCACATACTGCGGCGGCCACTGTGCCCGACGTGGCATCGGTATCAGCCAGATCAGGTAAGGGTCGTCATGGCTACCGGCCTTCTGCAGCACCGCGTTGCCACTGACGATCTGCACGCGGGGCTCATTACTGCCTGCGACCACCTGCAGTCCCAGCCCCGTGTCGCGGCCGAGCGTCAAGCCGACCATTCGTGTCGCCGATGAAGCCGGCACGGCAGCATCGACGACCCAGCCGCCGCTTCCACCGGGCGCGAAAACGACCAGCGCCATCGCGTCCAGGCTGGCGTCCCGCGCCAACATCGTCGCCGCCACTTCCTGAAATGCCGCCTCGTCGATGCCGGTGGGCGCCGCAACCGCGCGCAGGCCGATCGCCATCAGATCGATGTCTTCGGCTTCGTCGGCGATATGCCGTGCCGCGATGGCGAAGCGTTCGCGCACCCCGCTGCGTTCAAGCTGGATGGCGTTGTAGACCAGCAGCGCGGCCAGCGCCCAAGTGCCGGCCGCGACCACCGCCGCAGTGGCGATCATTCCCGGCGAACGGTAGCGGCTGCTGGTGTTGCGCAAGCGCCGTTCGAGCAGCCAAGCCAGCGGATAAATCACCGTGACGCCCAGCATCGAGCCGACGTAGGTTACGACCCAGAAGCGCAGCGGCGTGATGCCGGGCAAGCCCTGTTCGAAGTGCAATACCCACGTGGTGATCGATGCGCTGACGACGCAGCTCAGCGGCGCCACCAGCAACAGCCCGATCAGCGGATTGAAGCGGGTGCCGGAGCGACGCTGCAATCGTCGATAGAGCAGCGACTGCAATTGTCCTTGCAGCGCTTGCCCGCTAATCACCATCGCCGCCGACATCGGGCTCACTGGCGATTGGTATTGCACTGGCCAACCCAGATAGGACGACTGCAGATAGCCCAGGCTCAGACCGATGACAGAGGCGATGACGCCACGCGGTCCCAGACAGAGCGCGACGACGAACACCACGCCCGAGATCGGGCTCAGCAGGCTGGCAATGCCGGTTTCGCCCAGAGCCGCCAGTTCAAGCGTCGCGAATACTGCGCTGAACAACGCCGCCAGGCTCAGCCCGATGATCGGACGGCTGCGGTCGGGTTTCAGCTTGGTTCGCAAGGGCGCTCCTCGAGGGCCGGCAGGTTGAGCGTTGTCGAAAACAGGGATGCCCGTGAAGCGAGCACGCAACACCGTTGGCGGCCGCATCGTTGTAGCGGTACGCAACGAGGTTGGCAATGGATGAATTGTCGCATGCGCTATCGAGTTACGCGCCGGGCGAGCGCGGCAGATACCGCCACGCAATCAGCGTTCCCACGGCCCCGACCAGCGCCGCCAGCAGGAACAAGGCTTCCGGGGACGCCGCATCCCAAAGCCAGCCGGACGCGACCGAGCCGATCGAGCCGCCGATGCCGTACGAGGCCGAGTTGTAGAGCGCTTGGCCGCGGCCGTGCAGCGCGGGTGGAAACAGCGTCTGCACGTAGTACATCGCCACCAAGTGATAACAGGCAAAGCTGCTGGCGTGCAGCAACTGGGCCAGCAGCAGCACCAGCAGCGAGTCGACACCCAAGCCGATCGCCAGCCAGCGCAGCACCGTGGTCAGCAGCGCAAAGCTCATCAAGCGGCGCGCGCCAACGGTCGACAGCAGCCGCGTGCCGAGCGCGAACAACACGATCTCGGCGATCACCGCCAGCGCCCACAACTGCCCGGCCAAACTGCGCGAATAGCCGTGTCGTTCCAGGAACACCGTGAAGAAGTTGTAGTACGGCGCATAGCTCAGCTGCGAGCAGAAGCACACCAGCAGCAGCGCGATCACGGCCGGCTGGCGCAGCACCGCGGTCAGCGACGGCGTCGCCGCGTCCGTGGCGCCGGCTGACTCACCGGCGCGGCGTAGCGGCGCCGCGCTCCGATGTTCGGGCACGGCCCAGGCCGCCACGGCCATGCCGGCAAACAGCACCGCCACCAGCCACGGCTCCCATTGGATGCCGATCGCGTCGAGCAGCGGGCCGACCGCCAGCACGGCGCCGACGAAGCCCACCGAACCCCACAGCCGCACGCGCGAATATTCGCCGCCACCATCGCGCAAATGGTTCAGTGCCACGACTTCGAACTGCGGCAGCAGCGCATTCCAAAACAAGGTGTAGGCCAGCATCAGCGCCATCACCGCCGGGACCGTCTGCACCAGCGGAATCGCCGCGAAGATCAGCAGGCTGGCCAATGCCGCCAGGCGGATCATCACCATGCGCTCGCCGCGGCGGTCGGCCCACCAGCCCCACAGCACGGGAACCGTGGCGCGCGACACACCCATCAAGCCGAACGCGACGCCGACCTGGGTCGCGCTCAATCCACGCGCCAGCAGATACGGCGTCCAGTACGCCATGAAAGCGCCGACGGTGCCGTAGTAGCAGAAGTAGAAGCCGGCGAGTCGGGCGTTGAGAGGCGTCATGAGAAGCAACGGAGGCAAGCCGCGCACTGTACCCGAAGTGTCGCTCAGGCCATTGGCCGCGCAGCCAACAAAATCAATACCTTCAAGTACTTTGACCTGAATCCTGATGCGAATCCAAGGCTTCGGCGGAGTTCGACGAAAGCGGGTTCCCGGCGCGCGCCGACGGCGCTAACGTATCGACCCATCCCCGCTGCACCCGCCATGCCCAGCCGCATCCTGCCCGAGCACCTGTTGCAACGCCGCGACCTCTGGGTCGGGACGCGGCCGGCTGCCATCGCGGCAGAACCGACCGGCCATGCCGCACTGGACCGCCTGCTGCCCGGCAATGGCTGGCCTCGCGGCGCGCTCAGCGAGCTGATCGTGCCGCGTCCCGGCGTCGGCGAACTGGGCTTGATCGTGCCGCTGCTGGCGCGGATGACCCAGGCCGGCCGTCGCGTCGCGCTGGTCGCACCGCCGCACATCCCGTATGCGCCAGCGCTACGGGCGGCCGGCGTGGACCTGGCGCAGTGCTGGGTCGTCGATGCGAACCAGGCCGCCGACATCATCTGGACACTGGAGCAGTTGCTGCGTTGCCCGGCGGTCGGCGCCGTGGCCGGCTGGCTGGCAATGGCCGATGAACGTGTACAGCGTCGATTGCAATTGGCAGCCGAGCACAACGGTGATGCCGGCGGCGCCGTCGGGCTGTTGCTGCGGCCTCTGGCCGCGCGTCAGCAGCCATCGGTTGCCGCGCTGCGCCTGGCGCTGCAAGCCGATGCTCATGGCACGCAAGTCGAAATCCTCAAGTCGCGCGGCGGCCGCGTCGGCCACAGCGTGTCGCTGGTGATGCCGTGAGCGACCTGCGCAGCGGCCCGCTGTGGCTGTGCATCGAGCTTCCGGCATTGCCGCTGGAAGCGCTGGCGCTACCACGCGCCGCGCCTGGCGAGGCGGACAGTGACGGCGCCCACTGCGTCGTCTACGCCCAGCACGGTGCGCGCCGCTGGGTCGTGGCCGGCAATCATCCGAAGATCGGCACTGGCGAAGCGCTCGGCAGCGTGCAAGCGCGCTATTCGGACCTGCGCGTGCTGCCGCGCGACCGTGCGGCCGAAGCCGCGGCGCTGCAGGCGATCGGCTGCCTCGCCTACACATTGAGCGACCGCATCGTGCTGATCGACGACGCGCCGCGCGGCTGGTTCGATCGGCCGTTCCAGGCCGTGGCCGTCGACATCGCGCCGAGCCTGAAACTGTTCGGTGGACTCGACGCCCTGCTCGAGCGCGCAGGCGCACTGATGGCAACGCAGGTCTACCGTCATCGGCTCGGCGTGGCGCCGACGCTGGAAGCGGCCGCCGTTGCCGTGCGTGCAGCACTGACGCCGGTCACGACGCTCGACACGCTCGAGGCACGGCTGTCGCCGCTGCCGCTGGGCGTGCTGCGCTGGCCGCTGCCGGCGCAGGAACTGCTCGCCGGGACCGGCCACGCCAGCCTGGGCGACGTGCTGCGCCACGATGCCAAAAGCCTGGCGGCACGGCTCGGCCGCGAGTTTCCGCTGGCGCTGGCGCGGCTGCTCGGACGCGCGCCCGATCCACGGCCTTGGTTCACGCCCCCGGCACGATACCGGCGGCGCTGGGACCTCGATGCCGAGATCGACGACTGGCAGGCGCTGCTGTTTCCGCTGCGGCGCTTGTTCGACGAGTTCGAGGCCTATTTGCGGGCGCGCCAGGTGATGGCCGCGCAGCTGACCGTAACGCTGGCGCGGCGACGCACCGAAGGCGAGCACTTCGTGTTGCGCACCACCAGCCCGACGCACGACACCGACGTGTTTCTGCGACTGCTGCGCGAGCGCTGGAATGCGCATCCGCCGACGGCGGCCGCCAGCGAACTGCGTTTGCGCGCCGACCAGTTCATCACGCCGCCGTCACCGCAGACGCAGTTGTTCGATGACGGGCAGCAACAAGGCGAAGCCTGGAATGCCTTGGTCGATCGCCTGCGCGCCCGGCTCGGCGACGAGGCGCTGTGGCAACCCGGCTTGCACGCCGATCATCGGCCTGAACGCAGTTGGATGCCCAATGGCGACACTCAGGCGCCGACGACGCCGTTGCCACCGCGACCCCTGTGGCTGCTGCGCCGACCGCAGCGCTGGACACCGCGTGGCCCGGTCAGCGGGCCCGCGGAGCGGATCAGCAGCGGTTGGTGGGACGACGCGCCGATCGACCGCGACTACTACCGCGAGCCGACGTCATGGGTCTACCAGGACCGTCGCGACGGGCACTGGTATCTGCACGGGCTGTGGCGTTAGCAGCCCGCGCGGCGCTCAGCCTTGCGGATGCGCGTCGCGCCAGGCCTTCAGCGCCTTGAGCGTGTTGCTCACGTGTTCGTCAGGACCCAGCGCCGAATAGGCGTACAGCACTTTGCCGTCGGGCGTGATCACGTACGAGGTGCGGTCGGCATGACCGGGCCACAGCATCAGCGTGGCGTCGTAGGACTTGGCGACTTTGAGGCCTGGATCCGCCGCAACGGCGAATTTGCTGCCGCATTCGCTGACCGAGAATTTGTGCAGCGTATCGAGATCATCCTTGGACACCCCAATGACTTGTGCGCCCAGCGCTTTGAACTGCTCGGTGGCCTCGGCGAACTTGCGCGCTTCAATGTTGCATCCCGATGTGAAGGCCGCCGGGTAGAAGTACAGCACCACCGGCCCTTTCTTCAGCTCGTCGGCCAGCGAGAACGTGAACGGTTTGCCGGCCAGCGAGGCTTGCGCGGTAAACACCGGGGCATCGGCCCCGACCTTGAGGCTGGCGAGCACCGGCATCGCCACCAGCGCGGCGAACGCGGCCAAGAGCCAACGGGATTGCAAACGCAGTTGCGACATGGGAACTCCTTGAAAGAACGAGCAACACCGACGTGATGGTCAAACTGTACGGCGCCGCGCCCGGCCGGGATGCGAAGATCCGCCGATGAGCCGCGTGCCTGCCTATGCCGAGCTGCATTGCAGCTCCAATTTCAGCTTCCAGCGCGGGGCCTCGCACGCCGACGAACTGATCGAGCGCGCGGATCAACTCGGCTACGAGGCGATCGCGATCACCGACGAATGCTCGCTGGCGGGCGTCGTGCGCGCCTGGGAGGCGATCAACCGGCTGCGCAAAGACCAGCCGGCACGCGGTGACGACCGGCCGCTGGTGCAGTTGATCGTCGGTGCCGAGTTTCATCTGCAGGACGGGCCGTCATTCGTGCTGCTGGCGCCGAGCCGGGCGGCTTACGCGCAGATCAGCCGGCTGATCACGCGCGGCCGGCAGACCTCGCCCAAAGGACAGTACCGGCTGCTGCGCCGCGACTGCGATCAGCTCGGCGAGTGCATCGCGCTGTGGCTGCCCGATGCCGCGCCCTCGGTTGACGACGGCCTGTGGCTGGCCTCGCAAGTGGCCGACTGCGCGATCGCCGTCCACCAGCACCGCTGTGCAGAAGACGAGCCACGAATGGCCCGGTTGCAGTCGCTGTCGCAAGCCAGCGGACTGCGCTGCGTGGCCGCTGGCGGCGTGCTGTTCCACGACCCGTCGCGCAAGGCGCTGCACGATGTACTGACCGCCGTACGCCTTGGCAAAACGGTTCACGATAGCGGGCTTGATCTGCTGCCCAACGCCGAGCGTCACTTGCGCCAGCGCGAGGAGCTGGCATCGCTGTATCCACCGGCGATGTTGGACGAGGCGGTCGCCATCGCGAGGCGCTGCCACTTCGATCTGGCACAACTGCGCTACGACTATCCGCAGGAACTGGTGCCGCCGGGCGAGACGCCCACCACGCATCTGCGTCATCTGACCGAAGCCGGCTTACGCTGGCGCTGGCCCGATGGCGTACCCGACGACGTACGCCGGCAGATCGACAAGGAACTGACGCTGATCGCCGAGCTGCGCTACGAGCCGTTCTTCCTGACCGTGGAAGACATCGTCCGTCATGCGCGCTCGATCGGCATCTTGTGCCAGGGCCGCGGCAGCGCCGCCAATTCGGCAGTCTGTTATGCGATCGGCGTGACCTCAGTGCGACCCGAGAACGAAAATCTGCTGTTCGAGCGCTTCCTGTCCAAGGAGCGTAACGAGCCGCCCGACATCGACGTCGACTTCGAACACGAACGCCGCGAAGAAATCATCCAGTACGTGTTCAACAAGTACGGCCGTCATCGCTGCGCGATCGCCGCGACGGTGATCTGCTACCGCGTACGCTCGGCGCTGCGCGACGTCGGCCGCGCGCTGGGCATGGAAGAAGAGGACATCGCGCGCCTGAGCAAGACACTGGCCTGGTGGGATCAGGCCGGCGAGCTGGACCCGCGCCTGGTCGAACAGGGCTTCGACCCGCAGGCGCCGCGGATGCGGCAATGGGTGACGTTGACGCAGACGCTGACCGGCTTTCCGCGGCATCTGTCGCAGCATGTCGGCGGCTTCGTGATCGCCGAGCGCACGCTCGACGAACTGGTGCCGATCGAAAACGCGGCAATGCCCGACCGCCAGGTGATCCAGTGGGACAAGGACGATCTCGAAAGCCTGGGCTTGCTCAAGGTCGATGTGCTGGCGCTGGGCATGCTGACGGCGATCCGCCGCACGCTCGGCTTGATGCGCAACTTCAATCCCGACGACGACTACTCGCTGGCGACGATCCCGCCGGAAGACCCGGCGACGTATCAGATGATCCGCGAAGCGCGCACGGTCGGCGTCTTCCAGATCGAGTCGCGCGCACAGCAGAACATGCTGCCGCGGCTGCGTCCGCAGACGTTCTACGATCTGGTCGTCCAGATCGCGATCGTGCGGCCGGGCCCGATCACCGGCGGCATGGTTCACCCGTATCTGCGGCGTCGCAACGGTGAAGAGGCGCCTGACCATCCGCCGCAGCTCGAATCCATCTTGGGCCGCACGCTGGGCGTGCCGATCTTCCAGGAACAAGTGATGCAGATCGCGATCAAGGCCGCCTGCTTCACACCCGGCGAAGCCGACCAGATGCGTCGGTCGATGGCCGCATGGAAGCGGCACGGTGGCCTGACGCATTTTCATGACCGGCTGGTCGATGGCATGCTCGGCAACGGCTACACGCGCGAATTCGCCGAGCAGATCTATCACCGGATTCTGGGCTTTGGTTCCTACGGCTTCCCGGAGTCCCATTCGGCAAGCTTTGCGCTGCTGGCCTATGCATCGGCCTGGCTCAAGTGCCATCACCCGGCCGCGTTCACGGCCGGCCTGCTCAACAGCCAGCCGATGGGCTTCTATCCGCCGTCGATGCTGGTGGCCGAAGCGCGCCGCTGCGATGTCGACGTGCGGCCGATCGACGTCCAGCACAGCCACTGGTATTGCACTCTAGAGCCGCGCGACGTCGACGGCCAGCCGGCGATCCGGCTCGGCTTGCTGCAAGTGTCCGGGCTGTCACGGGAGGCGGGCGACACGATCACCGCGGTGCGCGGCACGCAGCCGTTTGCCAGCGTCGACGATCTGGCGCGGCGCGCGCGGCTGACGCGCCGCGACTTGCGCGTACTGGCCGATGCCGGTGCCCTGCAGTCGTTGGCTGGCAATCGCCATGCGGCGCGCTGGGCGATCGCGGCGCAGACGCCGGACACGGCGTTGTCGATGCCGCGTGCCGAGGAACCACCTGCCGATCTGCTGCCGCCGAGCACCGCTGAAGACGTACTCGACGATTACCACAGCACCGGGCTGTCGTTGCGACAGCATCCCTTGTCGCTGTTCCGCGAACGATTGGCGGCACGCAAGGTCAGTACCGCCACCGAGTTGCTGCAGATGGCAGACCGCGAGCACGTGCGCGTTGCCGGCATGGTGATGTTCCGCCAGCGGCCCCCTTCGGCAAAAGGCGTGATGTTCATGACCATCGAAGACGAATCGGGCTCGGTGAATCTGATCGTGCGTCCACGCTACATCGAGAACAACCGCGACGTCGTACTCGGTGCGCGCATCATGATCGTGGCCGGCGAAGTGCAGCGCAGCGGCAGCATCGTCCATTTGATGGTCGAAAAGATCATCGACATCACCGGCTGGTACGCCGACCTGCCGGCGCTATCGCGCGACTTCCGATGAGCACGTCAGCCCCCGCCTGCGGTCCAGCTCACAGTGCGGCCAGCAATTCAGCGATCTGATCCAGTGGCAGCACGTAGTCGACCGACCCGGCGGCAATCGCCGCTCTCGGCATGATGTCGACGGCCGCCTGATCAGGCGACTGCACCACCGCCAGACCGCCAGCGCGGACGATCGCCTGCAGTCCAGCCGCACCATCGTGATTGCCGCCCGACAGCACGATGCCAAGAACGCGACGCTGGTACAGATCCGCTGCTGATTCGAACAACACATCGATCGACGGGCGCGAGAAATTGACCAGCTCGTCGGCCGACAACGCGATCTGCGGTCCAATGTCGACCATCAAGTGGTAGTCCGGTGGCGCGAAGTAGACCGTGCCGGGCTGTATCGGATCCTTGTCCTGCGACTCGGCGACGTGCAAGCGACAGCGCGGTCGAAAGATATCGACCAGCAAGCTGGGCCGGTCGCGTGGCACATGCAGCACGACCAACACCGTCAGCTTCGATGACGCCGGCAATTGCGGCAGCAACTGGGTCAGCGCTTCGATGCCGCCGGCCGATGCACCGATCACCACGGCGTCGATGCGACCTTCGAGCGACTCGTACCGGTTCACAGGCCGTCTCCGGCACGGTCTTTCTTCTGATACAAGCGATACTCGCGATCGACATCGACGAAGTCATTCGAGTGATCAGAGAAACGCAAGGACTCCTTGGCACCGATGCCGAGAAAGCCCTTGCGGCACAGCGCATCGCGAAACAAGCCGATCGCCCGGTCCTGCAGGCTGCGGTTGAAGTAGATCAGCACGTTGCGACACGACACCAGCTGCACTTCGGCGAACACGCTGTCGGTGGCCAGGCTATGGTCCGAAAACACGATGTTGCGTCGTAGCGACTTGTCGAAAACAGCGCGGCCATACGCCGCCATGTAGTAGTCCGAAAGCGAACTACTGCCACCGGACCGACGATGGTTCTCGGTGAAGCCGGCGATCCGGTCCAGATCATAGATCCCGGCCTCGGCTTTCTGCAGTGCCTGTCCGTTGATGTCGGTGGCGTAGATCAGCGTGCGGTCGAGCAGCCCCTCCTCGCGCAGCAGAATCGCCATCGAATACGCTTCCTCCCCGGTACTGCAGCCGGCAATCCAGATTTTCAGCGACGGATATGTCCGCAGCATCGGCACCACGTGCCGGCGCAGCGCCTGATAGTAGGCCGGGTCACGAAACATGTCGCTGACCTGCACCGTCAGGAAATCCATCATCGCCGTCAGCATCGCCGGCTCGCGCAGCACACGATCCTGCAGTTGCGACAGCGAGCTGCAGTTGAAGCGCAGCAGGGCCGCTCGCATGCGACGTCGCAGCGAGGCTTGCGCGTAGCCACGAAAGTCGTAGTGGTACTTTAAATAGATCGCATCGATCAGCAGTTGCAGCTCGATGTCGAAATCCTGCAGCTCGCTGGCGCTCATGCGGGCGTCCGCATCACTTGGGCATCCAGACGCGGACCAACGACAGCAGCTTTTCAACGTCCAGCGGCTTGGCGATGTAGTCGTTGGCGCCGGCGGCGAGGCACTTCTCCTGGTCATCCTTCATCGCCTTGGCGGTCAGTGCGATGATCGGCAGCTTGGTCCATTCGACTTGCTTGCGGATCTGACGCATCGCCGTGATGCCGTCCATCTCCGGCATCATGATGTCCATCAGTACCAAGTCGATCGGTCGCGCTGTGGGACTGCGACTGGCTGCCAGCGCATCGAGGGCCTCTTGGCCATTGCGCGCAATCTCGATCGTCGCGCCTTTGGGCTCGAGCACGCTGGTCAGCGCGAACACGTTGCGGACATCGTCTTCGACAATCAGGATGCGGCGGCCTTCAAGCGTGGCGTCGCGGTCGCGCACTTCCTTGAGCATGCGCTGACGCTCGGCCGGCAAACGCGACTCGACTTGATGGATGAACAGCGTCACTTCGTCCAGCAGTCGCTCTGGCGAGCGCGCATCCTTGATGATGATCGACTTCGAGAAGCGTCGCAGCTGCTGCTCCTCGTCGCGGGTCAGAGAGCGACCGGTATAGACAATCACCGGCGGGAACGACACCTCGTGCTGACTGGCCATTTTCTCGAGGAACTCATAGCCGCTCAGATCGGGCAGATTCAGGTCGACGACCATGCAGTCGTAGGTGTGCGCCTTGAGCTGATCCAGCGCCTCGCCAGCTGTGGCCACGGCGTTGATCTGCACATCGCCGCCGGCCAGCAACTGCGTGATGCTCTCGCGCTGGCGCTCATCGTCTTCCACGACCAGTACGCGTCGCAGTGACTGCGAAAACTTGGCTTCGAGACGTCGGATCGCATCGACTAGCTGCTCTCGCTTGACCGGCTTGAGTGCGTAGCCGATCGCACCCCGTTCCAGCGCCTCCTGCGAGTAATCGGCCACTGACAGCACATGGACGGGAATATGCCGGGTCTTGGGGTTGTGTTTGAGCAGGTCGAGCACGCCCAAGCCGCTGTGATCGGGCAGGTTCATGTCGAGCAGGATCGCGCTCGGCCGGTACTGAACGGCCGCTGCGACACCGTCATTGGCCGAATGCGTGGCGACGAACTGGAAGCCCATCTCATGGACCAGATCACGCAGGATCGCCGAGAAGCGCAGATCGTCCTCAATCGCCAGAATCAGGCGCGCGTCGGGTACCAGATGTGCGCGATCGTCTTCGATCGACGGCGGCTTGAGCAGGGTGCTGGTGACGGCTTGGCTCGCAGCACGCGAGGCGCCCGCCTCGGGTCGGGCACTGACCGCGCTCAGCGTCGGCCGTTCGTCGACGCGGGCAGGTGCGACATCGGCGTCGCCTTGCACAGGACATTGCAGGGGCAGCATCAGCGTGAAGGTACTGCCCTGCCCCGGCGCACTGTCCACGCTCAGGTCGCCGCCAAGCAGCCGCGCCAGGTCACGCGATATCGACAGCCCCAGGCCGGTGCCGCCGTACTTGCGGTGCGTACTGCCATCGGCCTGACGAAAGGCTTCGAAGATGATCTGCTGCTGGTGCTCGGCGATGCCGATGCCGGTATCGCGTACCGCGAACAACAGCCCGCCGTCGGGGTTCGGTGCCACGTGCACCGACACTTCACCCTGATCGGTGAACTTGAGCGCGTTCGACAGCAGATTCTTCAGGATCTGACCGAGGCGCTGCGGGTCGGTGTGCAAGCTGTCGGGCGTCGCAGCGTCGACATGCGCGACCAGGCGTAGCTTCTTTTGTTGAGCGACAGGGTCGAACGTCTTGATCAGCGTGTCGATGGTACGAGCCACCAGTACCGTCTCGGGCGCGATCTCGACTTTGCCCGATTCGATCTTCGACAAGTCGAGGATGTCGTTGATCAAGGCCAGCAGGTCGTTGCCGGCCGAGAAAATCGTCTGGGCGAATTTGACCTGCTGATCGCTGAGATTCCCGGCTTTGTTGTCGGCCAGCAGGCCGGCCAGGATCAGCGTCGAGTTCAGCGGCGTGCGCAGCTCGTGACTCATGTTGGCCAGGAACTCGCTCTTGTATTGGTTCGACCGCTCCAGCTCGGCCGCTTTATCCGCCAACGTCGACTGCGCGCGTGCCAGATCATCGCGCTGCGTCTCCAGCAGTTGCATCTGCTCTTCCAGCTGGGAGTTGGTTTGCTCCAGTTCGGCTTGTTGTGCTTCGAGTTGAGCCTGAGACTGCTTGAGCGCATTGCCCTGCTCTTCCAGCTCCTCGTTGCTGACGCGCAGCTCCTCCTGTTGCGTCTGTAGCTCTTCAGCCAGGCGCTGGGTTTCCTCCAGCAGTGCCTCGAGGCGGCTGCGATCGTGAGACGAGCGGACCGCGATGGCGAGCATCTCCGATACGCGGTCGAGCAGCTCCAGATCGGTCGCGGTGATGTGCCGAAAGAAACCGAGTTCGATGACCGCCTGTATGCGTCCGTCGACGATGGCCGGCGCAATCACGAGTTCGCGTGCGTCGGCATGACCGGTGGCTGACTGCACGCGCAGATAACCGGCGGGAACCGCCCGTATGTGTACCGCGCGGCGGTCGCGCGCGGCTTGGCCGAGCAAGCCTTCACCGTCGCGCCACTGATCGAGCGCGGAGTCCGGCGGAAGCGCATAGCCGGCGATGCGCTGATACCGCGCGCCTGACTCGGCCAGGTACAGGGCACCGACCTGCGCGCCGAGATACCCAGCGAGATAATCCAGCACTTGGCTGCCGAGTTGATCGAGACGCTGCTCGCCCTGGATACGGGTGCTGAGCCCCATCTGCCCGACACGAACCCAGCCCTGCGCTTCGCGATGGACGAAGTCGCGGGATGTCAGACTCGCCGCACCCAGGATCAGCAACAGCAGCAACGCCGAGCTGGCCCAGGTGAACGTCGTGGAGAACTGCGCTGCATCGCGCCATTGCTGTTGATGCAGTGCCAGCTGACGCCGCTCTTCGGTCTGCATCTCGGCGATGATCGAGCGGATCAGATCCATCGAGGTCTTGCCGCGATTGCTGGCCACCACGTCGAGGGCACTCTTCACGTCGCCAGCGCGACGACGTTCGACGGTCTTGGCCATCTCCTCCATCTTCTCGCCCGACAGCTGCTCGACGATATCGAAGCGGCGGCGTTGCTCGGGATCATCGCGGATGATCGTCTTGAGCGCCGCCAGTTCGGCGGGCAGCATCGCTTGCGCGCTGTTGTAGGGAACCAGATAGCTCTCGTCGCCGGTCAGCAGAAAGCCACGCTGACTGGTTTCAGCATCCTTGACCCGTGACAGCACCAACTGCATTCGTTGAGTGACATCGAGCGTGCGGGTGACGCTCTGGGTCGCTTGGGCGGCGCTTTCGGCCGACTGGTAAGACACTGAACCGATCAGCACGACGGCGAGGATCGCGATGACGAAGCCGATCATCGTCATCGGCGGCAGTAAGCGCGATGTGCGCGGCCCCGCTCGACCGCCCGACGACAACGGGGTGTTCTGACTCATGAATGAATCCTTTCGATCATGTGTTCGTCGGGTTTGCAGCACGCTGTCGGCATCACAGCGCCGCAGCCGAAGGGCCTGATGCCCTAGGACTGCGCAATGGTCTGGATGATAGCCCAGCGATCCCGCGCCGGGCTTGGCCGGTCAGGGGTGTCCCGTACCGAACGGCTCCAGCACCAGTTTGCCGCTGACCTCACCGGCGTCGATCCGGCGATGCACGTCGGCGGCTTGCGACAGCGGCAGTCGCCCGGCGACCACCGGCTGGATCAGGCCTTGGCGCAACAGGTCGAGCAGGTGGCCAAGATCGTCGGCGTACCAGCCGGGCTGCTGCTGCCGCAGCGTCTGGATGTTGTAGAACGCCGTCCGCCGTCCGCCGGTCGGCAGCAGTTTCCACAACAGCATCAGCTTGGCGAATCCGAGTAGCACGGGCATCAGCGGCTCATCGCCGCGGGCGATGTTTTGCGCGCCATAGCCGACCAGCAGTCCTCCTGGCCGAAGGCAGCGCATCGACAAGTCCCAATGTCGTCCGCCGATGGCGTCGAACACCGCATCGACGCCGTTGCCGGTCAGTTCGGCAACGCGCGCGGCGATGTCCTCACGCCGGTAGTCGATCACCTCGCAGCCATGCTCGCGCAACAGTCCGGCTTTCGATGCGCTGCAGGTGCCGATCAGACGCAGACCCAGATGACGACCCAGCACCAGCAGCGCCGTCCCGGTGGCGCCCGATGCGCCATGGATCAGCACGCTCTGCCCGGCTCTCAGCTTGGCCACGCGCGTCAGCATCTGCCAGGCCGTGACGAACGACAGCGGCAAACAGACCGCCTCGGCCGGATCGCAGTCATCGGGCACCGCGACCAGCGACGCGGCCGGTCGCAGCAGGTATTCGGAGTAGCCCCCGATGATCGGCATGTCGGCGACGCGCTGGCCGACGCGCCAGCGATCAACCCCCGGGCCGACCGCATCAACGACCCCGACGATGTCATACCCCGGCGTCAGCGGCGGCTTCTGCTTGACGCCCGGATAGCGGCCACGACGAATGATCGTATCGGTGAAGCCGGTGCCGGCCGCGAGCACGCGGACGCGCACCTCGCCCGGGCCTGGCGTGGGCAACAGCGGCTCGGTGACCCAATGCAGTTGTTCGGGGCCGCCATGAGCGGCAAGTACGATGCGGCGGTACGGCATGGCGAACTCTTGATGTCGACAGGCCTGAGCCTGCCACAGTGCGGAGTCCGCGCCTGACGCATGTAGACGAGCCCAAAGCAGCGTTGATGGCGGACGGTCGCCGTCATTGGTGTGACGTGCGGCATCATCACGCCGTATCCTTTCGCAACCGGCTTCGGCAGACTCTGCCGACCGCAAGATCGCAATGTGATCCCGATTTGATCCGATCGAGTCTGAGTGACGCGTTTCCGCATCTACCGCAACGCAGCGGGGGGCCTGACGACCGCGAACCCGATCCTGACACGGCATTCAGATCGTTCTATCTCGAATCGACGCGCCAGCCCGCGATCTATCTGAATCTGTTTTTCGGCTTGCTGCTGCTGGCGATCGTGCCCATCCGATCCCTGTGCTTTGGCCTTCCGGTATTTCCAACGCTGAGCGCCGCACTGCTCGAATGGGGCGTCATGGTGCCGGCGTGCTTCGCCACACTGTATCTGCGTGCGTCAACCTGGCCGACTGCCGTCGTCATGCGCGGCACCAGCGCCCTGATCGCGCTGAACTTCACGGCCTTGTTTTTCGATCTGCTGATCTGGCAACTGAACGGCGTGCCGATACCGTATGAGTACACCGCGCTGTATTTCGTCGGCCTGCTGTCGGTCGATGGCCTGCCGGCTCGCTACACGCTGGCGCTGTGCGGTCTGTTTCTCGGTTTGAACGTGACGGCGGTGCAGATGATTCACGGCTGGACGCCGGCTGCCGGCTTCGAGCTGTACTTCGATATCGTGGCCGTCTGCATCGCGCTGCTGAACTCGCTGATGTTGCGAAACGAAGCGATGGTGGCGTGGACGCTGAAGACACGGCTCAACACGATGGCGTTCCGCGATGCACTGACCGGGCTGGGTAATTGGTACCACCTCGATGACCGCGTCGGTCCCTTGTTCCAGCGCGCGCATCGCGAGCGCCGCCCCGTCAGCGTTGCGTTGGTCGACGTGGATCGATTCAAAGGCTTGAACGATTCGCACGGGCACCCCGCAGGTGACGCGGCACTGCAGCAGCTTGGCCGTGCGCTTCAGCACGTCGCCGTCGGCCCGATCGATATTGCCGCACGGATCGGTGGCGATGAATTCATCCTCGTGTGGTTCGACATCGACCGAGCCCGATGCGAGCAGCTGTGCCGCGAACTGCAGCTCGCGATTGCCGACGCCGGAATTCGCAACACAGCCTCGGATACCGGCGTACTGACCACCAGCATCGGCGCCGTGACCGGCGTGCCAGCGCAGCGCGACGACTTTGAGCACTTCCGGCGCTGCGCCGATGCCGAGTTGTACAAGGTCAAAAACAACCGCAAGGTCGAGTCGCTGCGCAGCGCATCGATCTAGTGCCGGGCCGCGGCTGCGCACGTCGCGCTTGTTGAGCACCCCGAGCCTGACTACAATCGCCGCACTCTTTGGGGAGTAGCCACCGTCGCCGATTGCTCGGCGCGGCTTGCACGTCAACATACTTGCCGCATTGCTGGCATGGCGT
This sequence comes from Hydrocarboniphaga daqingensis, assembly GCF_900129825.1. Taxonomy (GTDB): domain Bacteria; phylum Pseudomonadota; class Gammaproteobacteria; order Nevskiales; family Nevskiaceae; genus Hydrocarboniphaga; species Hydrocarboniphaga daqingensis. Next base: position 180,005 of record NZ_FQWZ01000005.1, read on the forward strand.
GCAGAGATTCCAGCGCATCACGCGTTGGTTTCGGGTGAGACCAACGACCACGGACGCCGGCATGCCGGGCGGCGGCCGCGCGTCGTTGTCCACCATCCCGGCCGGTTCTCTCTGATGATCTTCGAAGCCTTTACCGTCTGCACCAGCGTCGTCGCGCTCGCCGAGATGGGAGACAAGACGCAGCTGCTGTCGCTGTGCTTGGCCGCCCGCTATCGCAAGCCGCTGCCGATCGTGCTGGGCATTCTGGTTGCCACCTTGCTCAATCATGGCCTCGCCGGCTGGCTCGGCGCCTGGGTAGCGACGCACGTCCCCGAAACGTATCTGCGCTGGGCACTGGGCCTGAGTTTCATCGCGATGGCGGGCTGGCTGTTGGTCCCCGACCGTTTCGACGATGCCGATGACAGCCTGACGGCGCGACGCGGCACGATCTTTCTGACCACGCTGTGGCTGTTCTTCATTGCGGAGATCGGTGACAAGACCCAGATCGCGACGATCGGTCTGGCGATGCGCTACGACAGCCTGCTGGCCGTCGTGGCGGGCACGACGCTGGGCATGATGTTGGCCAACGTGCCGGCCGTGTTCCTAGGCGACCGCTTCGCGCGGCGGATGCCAGCCGACCTGATGCGCCGCATTGCCGCTGCGGTATTCGCCGTGATCGGCCTGCTGATGCTGCTCGGCGTCGGCGACGGTTTGTAATGGCCGACAACACTCAGCCGTCCTGACTCCACGACGGCAGTAGATCGGCGACGATCGGCGTCAGCACTTCGGTCGCCAGCAGATCATCGGCGGCGGCGATGTCCGGTGCAAAGTAGCGGTCGTGCTCGTAGAACGGCACTTTTTGCCGCAGCGCTTCATGGACGAAGCGCAGCGGTTCGGACGTGGCCAATGGTGCGTGAAAGTCGATGCCTTGCGCGGCGGCCAGCAGTTCGATCGCGACGATCGTGCGCGTGTTGGCCGTCATCTCCAGCAGCCGCCGCGCTGCGAAGGTCGCCATGCTGACGTGGTCTTCCTGGTTGGCCGACGTCGGCAGGCTGTCGACGCTGGCCGGATGCGCCAAGGACTTGTTTTCCGACGCCAGTGCCGCCGCGGTGACGTGGGCCATCATGAAGCCTGAATGCAGCCCGGCATCGCGAACCAGAAACGGCGGCAAGCCCGAGAGCGTCGAGTCGATCAGCAGCGCAATGCGGCGCTCCGACAACGCGCCGATCTCGGCAATCGCCAGTGCCAGCGTATCGGCGGCCAGCGCCACCGGCTCGGCGTGGAAGTTGCCGCCGGACAGCACCTCGTCGCCGAATACCAGCGGATTGTCGCTGACCGCATTGGCCTCGATCACCAGCGTGCGCGCGGCCTGCCGAAGCAGATCCAGACAGGCGCCCATCACTTGCGGCTGGCAGCGCAGGCTGTATGGGTCCTGCACGCGATCGTCATGGATGCGGTGCGACTGGCGGATCGCGCTGCCGGCCAATAGCCGGCGGTATGCAGCCGCCACATCGATCTGTCCGGTTTGCCCGCGCACTTGATGAATGCGCGCGTCAAACGGCGCATCGGAGCCGCGCGCCGCATCGACCGACAAGGCGCCGGTGACCACGGCTGCCGCATAGACGTCCTCGGCTTCCATCAATGCGCGCAAGGCCAGCGCCGTCGACACTTGCGTGCCGTTGAGCAGTGCCAAGCCTTCCTTGGCGGCCAGGTCCAGCGGATCGATACCCGCTTCGCTCAGCGCTTGGCGTGCCGGGACGACCAAGCCATCGATACGCACCTCGCCCTCGCCGATTAGGGCCATCGTCAAATGGGCCAGCGGCGCCAGATCACCGGAGGCACCGACGGACCCCTTGGCCGGGATGCAAGGCAGCACGCCTGCGTTGTACAGCGCCAGCAGCCGTTCGACGAGGCAGCGGCGTACGCCCGAATAACCACGCGCGAGGCTCGCGGCCTTAAGCAGCAGCACCAGTCTGACGGTTTCATCATCAAGCGGTGCGCCGGTGCCGACCGCGTGCGAGCGCACCAGGTTGCGCTGCAGCGCGGCCAGCTGATCGACCGGGATGTGCGTCTTGGCCAGCTTGCCGAATCCGGTATTGATGCCGTACAGCGGCTCGCCGCGGTCGACAGCGGCCTGAACCGCGGCAGCCGACGCATCCACCGCTGCCCAGGCTTGGGGCGCGATCGAGACCTGCGTGCGTCCATCGAGCAGATGGCGCAGCTCGCGCAACTTGAGCTTGCCGGGGTTCAGATGCCACTCGGACATGGCCGTTCTCCTGTCGTGCCGCAGTTGTCGCGATCATCCATGGCGGTCGCACCGCTCTGCAGCCATCGGACCATCAGCCGCGGGCCGATGCAAGCGCGACGCGACGCGGGCCGCCAGCCGGCTGGCACAATGTGCCGATGCGCATCCTGGTCATCGAAGACGACGCCGACACTGCCCGCTACCTGATCAAGGGCTTGCGCGAGGCCGGTCACGCGGTCGATCACGCCGCCAATGGCAAGGACGGCTTGTTCATGGCCGCATCCGAACCGTATGACGGCTTGATCGTCGACCGCATGCTGCCGCACGTCGATGGCCTGACGATCGTCTCGACCTTGCGTGCTTCCGGCAATGCGATGCCGACGATCATCCTGTCGGCGCTGGGCGAAGTCGACGACCGCGTGCGCGGCTTGCGCGCCGGCGGCGACGACTATCTGGTCAAGCCATTTTCGTTTGCCGAATTGCTGGCGCGGCTCGAAGCGGTGCTGCGCCGCAGCCGCGGCAGTGGCGCGACCGACACCGTGCTGCGCGTCGCCGATCTGGAAATGGACTTGCTCGGCCGCAGCGTGCGACGCGGTCATCGCGCTATCGACCTCAAGCCGCAAGAGTTCCGGCTGCTCGAATACCTGATGCGCAACGCCGGGCAGGTTGTGACCCGGACGATGCTGTTCGAGCACGTCTGGGACTACCACTTCGACCCACAGACCAACGTCATTGATGTCCACATCTCGCGACTGCGCGGCAAGATCGATGATGCTCAGAGTGTTGCGCTGATTCATACCGTACGCGGCGCCGGCTACTGCCTGCGTGCGAGCAAAAGCTGATGCGCGGTCGCGATCTGCTGCGATCGCGCGCATTGCGCCTGGCGCTGCTGTATGCCGCGTTGTTCGGCGTGTCGATCACGGCGCTGCTCGGTGCGATCTACCTGCTGGCGGCCAACCAGGTCCGCAGCCACGTCGATGAGTTCGTCGCGTCCGAGCTGGAAATGCTGCAGGCCGACTATGTCGTCGACGGGTTCGACGGCGTACTGGGGCTGGTGCAGTCCCGTGACGCGTCCGACCGCAGCAACCATTGGCTGTACTTGTATGTCGCCGCCGATGGGAGCCGACTCGCTGGCGACGATGATCCCTGGCCGGATGCGACGCCAGACACCGATGGCTTCCTGACCCTGCCCGCGCGCCAGCATCGCGGTGTGGTGCGGGCGCGCGTGGCGCACTTCCCCGACGGCAGCCGCATTCTGGTCGGGCTCAACGACTACGAAGTCGGCGAGATGCGCTCGGCACTCGCGCGCTCGATGGGCTTGGGGCTGGGTGCGATGCTGCTGCTGGCGATCGGCGGCGGCATCTTGGTAACGCTGGCCATGCTCAGGCAGATCGAGGCGATCAACCGCGTGACCCGCGACATCATGGCCGGCGACCTGCGTCAGCGCGTGCCGATTACCGCGAGCAACGACGAGTTCGACATGCTCGGCCGCAACATCAATGCGATGCTCGATCGCATCAGCACGCTGATGGACGCGATCCGCGGCGTTACCGACAACATCGCGCATGACTTGCGCCTGCCGCTGTCACGGCTGCGTGGGCGGCTCGAAGCCAGCCTTGCCGATCGAAACCAGCCCGCACAACTCGAATCGGCGATCGAGCAGTCGATCGACGACGTCGATTCGATTCTGACCACGTTCGGTGCCCTGCTGCGGATCGCCAACGTCGAATCAGGCCGGCCGCGTGAAAGCTTCACCCAAGTCGATCTGACCGCAATCGTGCACGACGCCGAACAGTTGTTCGAGCCAATGGCGAGCGCCGAGCACAAGACGCTGCGTCTCGATGCCGACGTTGGCGTGCAGATTCGAGGCAGTCGCGATCTACTGTTCCAGGCACTGGCCAACTTGGTCGACAACGCGATCAAGTACACGCGCGCGGGCGGGAACATTCTGATCACGTTGCGCCGCCGTGATGCACATATCGAACTATGCGTCGCCGATGATGGTCCGGGCATACCCGAAGACCAGCGTGACAAGGTCTTCCAGCGGCTGTATCGCGCCGATCCAAGCCGGAGCAGTGCCGGTAATGGCCTGGGCTTATCGCTGGTGCGAGCCGTGGTGCTGCTGCACGACGGGTATTGCCAGATCGTCGACAACGCGCCCGGGGCTCGCGTGATCCTCAGTCTGCCGGTGGCGATCGACAGCCGGCTGGCGTAGCGCGTCCAGCGCCGATGCGACCGACCAGGCCAGCGCGGCGCTCACGATGTCATGCGAAGGGAAATGAGCGCCGCGCAGCCACTGCGTTGCCGAAAACAGCAGCCCCATCACGAACACGCCGCACAGCACCGGCAGCGCATGCGACCACTGGCGCCGACGCGCGATCCAGTACAAACCAAACCAGGCCCAAGCACCGGATGAATGTCCGCCCGGGAAGCAATGCCCGGCGCGGATCGCGGCGATGACACGGCCCTGCCCGACCTGCAACCAACTGATGCCCTCGACGTCGCCACCGTAACGCTGCCACTGCACGGGACAGTGCACCGGGCTGAAGTGCTTCAGTAGGGCCACCAGCCCGGTCGTTAGCGCGACGCACAGCAGCAAGTAGATCAGATCGTCGCGGTACGGCTTGTCGCGACCGCGGCGTATGCCCGCGACCCTCATCAGCAGCAATGCAATGGCCGCGATCAGCACGGCCCGCGCGCCGCCATCATGAAGCAGCTTGTCGCCCCAGCCCGTACCGCGCGCAATGAAGTCGCCCCGGGCGGTGCTGAAGCAGACGTCGAGCACCCATTGATCCAAGCCGCTGCACTCGAATGCAAGCGCCGACAACAGCAGCAATACGGCCGGCGACCACCGCAGATGGACCGCGCTCACCGGTAGCGACGCGATTCGAACAAGTCGTACGCGGTCTGGTAGTAGGCCGTGGCCAGATCGGTCAACGGGCCGTCGGGTTTGGGCAGACGCGACAACTGCGTCGTTGCCGGGCCCGGCGCTCCGGGCAAGCGCGTATAGCGTTCGCAGCTGACATGCTGGCGTAAGCCCAGCACACACAGCGTCCCGTCGCGCAGCAAGGCGACGTCGTGGTTGTGGTTGAACAACAACGTACGCGGCTCACCTGCCGGCCAGCGCAGCACGTCCTGGCCAAAAAAAGGTGCCTGATACGGCAGCCCGAGCAAGCCGAGTACGGTCGGTGCCACGTCGATCTGACTGGTCAGCGTGTCGATGCGCCCCGGCGGCAAGCGCCCTGGCGCGAGGATCAGCATCGGGATTTCATAGCTGTACAACGGAATGTCGGCCTTGCCGTAAGCACGCGCGCCGTGGTCAGCGACGATGATGAACACCGTGTCCTTGAACCACGGTCGCTGCCGCGCTTCGCGGAAGAACTCACCGATCGCATGGTCCGCATAGCGCGTGCCGGCGGTGCGTCCGCCGCCCTTGGCTTTGATGCCGGGAATGCCATCGGGAAACGTGAACGGCTTGTGGTTGGACGTCGACATCACGATCGAGAAGAACGGCTTGCCTTCGCGGGCCCGCGCATCGAAATAGCCGATTGCGTGATGGAACAAGTCTTCGTCCGACACGCCCCAGATGTTGGCGAAGCGCGGATTGTCGATGTCGCTGCGGTCGGACAACGCAAAGCCGTTGCCGCCGAAGTACGCATTCATGTTGTCGAACGCGCCGAAACCGCCGTACAGGAAGCTGGTGTGATAGCCCAAGCCGCGCATCACCTTGCCCCAGGTCGCGATGTCCTGATTGCCTTCGCGCTTGACGATCGACTCGCTCGGAATCGGCGGGATCGAAGCGCTGAACGCTTCCAGGCCGCGCACGGTGCGCGTGCCGGTGGAATACGCATGGGTGAACATCAGGCCCTCGGCCGTCAGCGCGTCGAATTCCGGCGTGAGCTTGCGCAGGTCGCCGTAGGCGCCGACAAACTCGGCGCCGAGAGATTCCTCCGACAGCAGCACCACGTTGAGCTTGCCCAAGCCATCGGCACGTGCCGGGAAACGCCGCGTCAGATCACCGCTGGCCGCATCGACGAATTCACCGCCACCCGCTTGCAGATCGGCGCGCAGCAAGGCCTGCATCTGCGTCGGATCGCCGCTGCGATAGAACGCGTGGTAGTCGATGTTGTTGGTGCGAAACGCCGCGAAGAAGTTCATCGGCCCATTGGCGACCAGTTCATTGACGACGCGGTTGCGCGAGAACGACAGCCGGTCGGCGGGCCACAGTGCGATGGCCGCAACGATCGCCAGCATCAGCCCTGCCGCGAGCCGCAGCCGCGCCGCCCGCGGGATCACTGCGGTGCCCGGCCAGTTGCGCAAGCCGCGGGCCAGCAGCGCGGTCATCAGCAGCGCAATCATGGCGATCGCGGTCAACAATGGCGCCACCGGATACTCGGAGCGGATATCGCCGATGACTTCAGTCGGGTAGATCAGGTAATCGACGGCGACCAGATTGAAGCGCGCGTCGAACTCCTCAAAGAAGAAGTACTCGGCAACGGTGACGAACAGCATGCCGGCCAGCATCAGCGCGATGCCACCGAGCAGCAGCGCCCGCCCTGCTCCACTGCGATGCCAGCGCACTGGCGCCAGCGCCAGATACAGCGTCAGCGGCGTGAACAGATACAGGGCTTCGACGATGTCGTTGAGCACGCCCAGCGACAAGATCGCCGGCAGGCGCAGCGCCGGCACATGCGCCTCGACGCCGAAGCAGCCCCACAGCATCAGCCGAGTGGCGGCCGACAGTGCCAGAAACACACCGGCCATCCACCACAGCGGGCGAAAGCACGCGGCATCGATGCGCAAGCTGCCGGCGCCAGAGAAAACACGGGATCTCATCAAGCTCAATCTCGGAGAGGACTCTCCGCAGATTGCGCGACCGGGTCTATCCGGCGCCTTGCAGCCGGATTAACTCTGGTTCATGAAGCGGGTCTGTGGCGGCGGCACCGCTCAGGCTTGCGGTGCGATCCGTGGCGTTGCCGGCTGCACGTCGGCGTTCTGGCCGCGATGGCGCAGCAGGTGATCGATCAGCACCAGGGCGACCATTGCTTCGGCGATCGGCGTGGCGCGGATGCCCACGCACGGGTCATGGCGCCCGGTGGTGCGCATGTCCACGGCGTTGCCGTCGCTGTCGATCGACTTGCCGGGCGTGGTGATGCTCGACGTCGGCTTGATCGCCAGCGCACAAACCAGGTCCTGGCCGGTGCTGATGCCGCCCGACACCCCGCCCGAGTGGTTCGACAGAAAGCCTTGCGGGGTCATCTCGTCGCGGTGTTCGGTGCCGCGCATCGCGGCGACCTTCATGCCGTCGCCGATCTCGACGCCCTTGACTGCATTGATGCCCATCAGCGCATGCGCGATATCCGCATCGAGCCGATCAAATACCGGCTCACCCAAGCCGGGTGGCAGGCCGGTGGCGACGACGCGAATCAACGCGCCGACCGAATCGCCGTCGCGACGCAGTTGGTCGATCAGGGCTTCGAGTTCGGGGATGCGCGATGCATCCGGCGAGAAGAACGCGTTGTTGTTGACCTCGGCCCAGTCGACCCGATCGAGCACGATCGGGCCCATCTGCGCCAGATAGCCGCGTACCGTCACGCCGAGCTTTTCGGCTAGGTACTTTTTTGCAACAGCGCCGGCCGCAACGCGCACCGCGGTTTCGCGCGCCGAGCTGCGACCCCCGCCGCGATGGTCGCGGATGCCGTACTTCTGGATGTACGCATAGTCGGCGTGATTGGGCCGAAACACCTGTGCGATCTTGGCGTAGTCGTAGCTGCGCTGGTCGGTGTTTTCGATCAGCAACGCGATCGGTGTGCCGGTGGTCTTGCCTTCGAACACGCCGGACAAGATGCGGACCTTGTCGTCTTCCTTGCGCTGGGTGACGTACTTGGACGTGCCCGGCTTGCGGCGGTCGAGGTCGGGCTGAATGTCGGCTTCGCTCAAGCTCATGCCCGGAGGGCAGCCGTCGATCACGCAGCCGATCGCCACGCCATGGCTTTCACCGAAACTGGTGACGGTAAACAGCTTGCCGAAGGTGTTGCCGGACATCAGCGAGTCTCCAACCAGGCGACCAGATCGGCGCGCGAAATCACGAACACACCGTCGCCACCACGAACGAACTCCGGCCAGGCGACCGGGATCGTCGGATAGCGCGTCTCGAACTCGTCGAGCGAACCGCCGATCTCACAGACCAGCAGGCCATCCTCGTTCAGGTAATCCGGCGCTTCGACCAGAATCCGCTCGACGATATCCATGCCGTCTTCGCCGGCTTCCAGCGCCAGCTTGGGCTCGCGCTTGTATTCGGCCGACAGCGCCTCCCATTCGGCGGTCGGTACATACGGCGGATTGCTAACGATCAGGTCGTAGCGGCGCGCGCCGAGCGCATCGAACAGGTCGGACTGAATCGCCGTCACGCGATTGGCGAGGTCATGGCGCGCGATATTGCGGCGGCTGACTTCGAGCGCCCCGGCGTCGATGTCGACCAGATCGACTTCGGCGTCTTCGAACACATCGGCGCAGGCGATGCCGATGCAGCCGCTGCCGGTGCACAGATCGAGAATCTGCAGCGGCTCGCCTTCGATCCACGGCGCAAAGCGCGCCTCGATCATCTCGGCGATCGGCGAGCGCGGTACCAGCACCCGCTCGTCGACGTAGAAGCTCAGTCCGCAGAACTGGATTTCACCGATCAGGTATGCCGCTGGTTTGCGCGATTCGATCCGTTGCCGCAACAAGGCCAGCACGGCGTCGCGCTCGGTCGGCGTCACATGCGCCTCCAGGTAGACCGTCGGCAACTCCGCATTCAGATGCAGCTGATGGAGCACCAGGTGAAACGCCTCGTCGAGCGCATTGTCGGTGCCGTGGCCGAATACCAGACCGCGGCGACCGAACTCACTGGCACCCCAACGCACGAGGTCGCGTACCGTGGTCAGGGCTTGTGTGTCGCGCGGATCGGTCATTTATGGGCTTCGTTCGTGAAATAATGGCGGCAGAAGACATCAATTATGCGGCCAGGCCCCACTGCCAGCAATTTGTAAGGCTCCGCTTTCCGTCACCGGCCGCCGCTGCCTGCACCCCAATCGAGTCCCTATGAAACCCACCAAAGCCATCATCATCGGTGTCATCGCCGCACTCGCCGCGCTCGCGGGGCTGGTCGTGGCGCAGTTGATGCTCACCGACCGCGGTATCGAGGTCAGCTCCGGCACGCTGCTCAAGCAGCCACGCAGCATCGAAGCGTTCACGCTGCGCGATACCAGCGGCGCGCCTTTCGACAACAGCCGTTTGGCCGGCCAGTGGTCGTTGGTGTTTGCCGGCTTCACGTTCTGCCCCGATGTCTGTCCCAACACGCTGGGTGTGCTCAAAAGCCTGAAAGCCAAGCTCGACGAGGCGCAGGCGCCGCTGCAGGTGGTGTTCGTTTCGGTCGACCCGGAGCGCGACAGCCTGGACCGTCTCGGTACCTACGTTCACTACTTCGACCCTCGCTTCGTCGGCGTCACCGGCGACGTTGCCGAGTTGGAAAAGCTGGCGCGGTCGATGAGCCTGGTGTTCGCCAAGGTGCCGGGCACGACGCCCGACAGCTATACGATGGACCATTCGTCGGCACTGGTGCTGATCAATCCTCAAGGCCAGGTTTTCGGTTACTTCCTACCCCCTCACCGGCTCGATGCACTGGCCGCCGACTTGGTGAGCCTGATCCGGAGCCCCAGCTGATGCGCCGCCTGTCCTACTCGATCGCCGCCGTCGCGGCGCTGCTGTTGGCCCCCGCTGCGATCGCCTGCGAGGGCTTGAGCGTAGAAGCACCTTGGGTTCGCCAGCCGCCGCCGGGCGCTCCGGTCATGGCCGGCTTCGCGCAGCTGCTCAATCAGGGCAAGACCGCCATCACCGTGTCGACTTTCGACAGCGCCGATTTCGGCCGCGTCGAGCTGCACCGCAGCTCGATGGTCGACGGCATGATGCGGATGGAACGCATCGCCGCACTCAGCGTGGCGCCCGGCGAACGGGTAACGCTGGCACCGGGCGGCTATCACCTGATGCTGATGCAGCCTCGCCAGACGATCGGCGAGCGCACGCGCATCCAGCTGCACTGCGCCGACGGCACGCTGTCGGCCGAATTCCCCGTCCGCGCGACTGCACCTTGATCCCATGACCTCGAATACCCGCAGCACCGATGCCAGCCTCGGCGACCGCTTGTTCACGCTGCTGCAGCTGACGCTGCCGACCCGATTCCTCTCCTGGTGCATCTTCAAGATCACGCGGATCGAGCAGACGGGCTTCAAGAACGCGTTCATCCGTGTATTCATGGACCGTTTCGGCATCAGTCTGGACGAAGCCCAGCTGCAGCGGCCCGAAGACTTCCGCAGCTTCAACGACTTTTTCACCCGCGCGCTGAAGCCCGGCGAGCGGCCGCTGGTCGAGGACCCGCGCGTGCTGCTGTCGCCGGTCGATGGCGCGATCAGCCAGCTCGGCCCGATCGACGGCGAGCGCATCTTCCAGGCCAAGGGCCACCACTACACGGCGGCCGAACTGCTCGGCGGCCGCGATCTGGCAGCGCCATTCGACGGTGGCGAGTTCTGCACGATCTACCTGGCTCCGAACAACTATCACCGCTTGCACATGCCGCTGGCGGGCACGCTGCGCGAGTGGGTTTACGTGCCGGGGCGGCTGTTCAGCGTCAACCCGGCAACGGCCCGCGCGCTGCCCGGCGTGTTCGCGCGCAATGAACGCGTCGCCGCGATCTTCGATACCGAGCTGGGGCCATTTGCAATGGTGCTGGTCGGGGCCTTCTTTGTCGGCTCGATCGAGACCGTCTGGGCGGGGCTGATCTCGCCGCCGCATCGGCGCTCGCCGGTGATGCGCTTCAAACCGTCGCAGCCCGTGCATCTGGAACGCGGCGCCGAGATGGGCCGGTTCAACATGGGATCGACCGTGATCCTGCTGGCGCCCAAGGGCAGCCTGCAATGGGACACCGCGCTGCGTCCGGCCCAGCCGGTGCGGATGGGCCAGTCCATCGGCGTCAAGCAGCGCCCATCGACATGAGTCTGCGCATCGATGCGGCCTGCGCCGCCGACGTCCCGCTGATACTCGGCTTCATCCGCGAGTTGGCCGATTACGAGCGCCTGTCGGACCAGGTCAGCGCCACCGAAGCCACGCTGCAGGCCACGCTGTTCGGCGAGCGTCCCGCCGCTGAGGTATTGATCGCACGGGTCGGCGGCCAAGCGATCGGCTTCGCGCTGTACTTCGCCAACTACTCCACGTTTCTGGCCAAGCCCGGCATCTATCTCGAAGACCTTTACGTACAACCTGCACATCGCGGTCATGGAGTGGGACGTGCGCTGTTGCAGCGGGTCGCGGCTTTGGCGGTCGAACGCGGCTGCGGCCGTCTGGAGTGGTCGGTGCTGGACTGGAACGAGCCGGCGATCGGCTTCTATCGCCGTCTCGGTGCCGCGCCGATGGACGACTGGACGATCTTCCGGCTCACCGGCGAGGCCTTGCAGCAGTTCGGAGGCAGCCGGAGCTGAAGGTCGATGCATCGGTCGCCGGCCGCTGACGCGAACTAAAGCGCCGCCGTTTGATCCAAGCCGCACTGCGATCCACCGCGCGTCAACCCGCGTACACTCGATACCGTCTGCCGATCCTGCCGCGCATGCCCTCCATCCGTAATCCTGTCGGACCCATCCGTCGCACCGTATACGGCGCGGGCCTGAGCCTTGCGTTGGCTGTTGGCGTCGTCGGCGTCGTACTGGCCGCCGACCTGAGCGCACCCGTGCCCACGGACGGCATCGGCAGCGGCGCACCCAGCGCACTGAATCTGCCGCAGATGGGCGAACCGGCCGACGCGACGATGTCGCCGGCGCAGGAAGCCGCGATCGGCACCAGCGTGATGGCCGAGCTGTATCAGTACGAATACGTGCTGGAAGACCCTGAGATCACCGAATACCTGTCCAACATGGGCTGGCGCCTGGTTGCCGCCGCTCAGCAGAAGCCACCGGCGCTCGACGTGTTCATGGTCGCCGACCCGCGCATCAACGCATTCGCGCTGCCCGGCGGACACATCGGCTTCAATGCCGGCCTGCTGATCGCGAGCCAGACCGAAAGCGAGCTGGCGGGCGTCATGGGCCATGAATTGACCCACGTGACGCAGCGCCATATCGCGCGGTCGCAGGACGATGCCGGTGGCATCGGCACGATCGCGACCTGGGCTGCCGTGCTGGCCGCGATCATCGCCGGGTCCGGTGACCCGAACGTGATCATCGCCGCGCTCGGCGTCGGCCAGGGCGTGATGTACCAGAAGCAGGTCAACTTCACGCGTGCCAACGAACTGGAAGCCGACCGCATCGGCATCCAGGTGATGGCCGATGCCGGCTACGACCCTGAAGGCATGGCGGGCTTCTTCCAGCGGCTGGAACAGCAATCGCGCTTGTACGGCACCGGCGTGCCGGAGATTCTGCGGACTCACCCGGTCAACACCACCCGTATCGCCGAGGCGCGATCGCGAGCGGCAGCGATCGAGAAAGGCAAGCTGCGCAACGTGCCCGATTCACTCGACTACGGCTTGATGAAGGCGCGCACGCGCGTACTGGTATCGAGCCGTCCCGGCGAAGCGGTCGAAGCCTTCAGCGCCGAACTGAAAAACGGCCGCGATACCGCACCGACGCGCTACGGTCTGGCGCTGGCGCTGAGCAAGGCCGGAGATAACGCACGCGCTGCGGCGGTGCTCAAGCCTGCGTTCGACGCCAACCGCAATGCGCCGGCAATCGCGCTGCTGATGGCGCAGCTCAAGCTCGGGGCTGGCCAGTCCGCCGATGCGATGGCGCTGTTCGAAAAAATCTATCAGTCCTATCCGACCTATGCGCCGGCGATCCTGCGCTACGCGCAAGCGCTGATCGAGACCGGCAAGCCTGATGTCGCACGCCAGGTGCTGCTCGCGTCCCAGCAGATTTTCGGGACGCGGCTGGAAACCTATCGCTTGCTGGCGCAAGCCGCCCGCGACGCCGGCAACAACGGCGAGGCCAGCTACGAGATGGCCAACTACCTGTACTACCGGGGTGACTACGGCGGTGCGCTGGCCCAGCTCGACGCTGGGCTGCGCAGTGATTCGCTCAGTTCTTCGCAGCGTGCCCGCTTGGCGGCGCGACGCGCCGAAGTTCGCGAAGCGCTGCCACGCAACTACAACCCCTACGCTCGCGAGCCGCGCCAGCGCTGAGGCTGGCGCTGTACAGGCGACGCTCAGCCCAGCAGCGCGCGCACCTTGGCTTCTGTTGGGTTTTCGATCACGCCTTTCTCGCAGACGATGGCGTCGATCAAGTCTGCCGGGGTGACATCGAACACCGGATTCCAGGCATCCATGTCCAGCGGCGCGATCGGCGCGCCGCGGAACTCGGTCAGCTCGCGCGGCACCCGCTCTTCGATCGGGATCGACTGGCCGCTGCGGATCTGCAAGTCGAACGTGCCGCTCGGCGCCACGACCATGAACTTGACGCCATGCCGGCGCGCCGACACGGCCAGCGAGTAGGTGCCGATCTTGTTCGCCGTGTCGCCGTTGGCGGCGATGCGGTCGGCGCCGACGATGACCCAGTCGATCTTCTGCGTCGCCATCAGATGCGCGGCCGCACCGTCGGCGATCAGCTTGGCCGGAATGTTTTCGCGCGTCAGCTCCCAGGCGGTCAGACGGGCACCCTGCAACCAGGGACGCGTCTCGGTGTTGTAGACCTGTGCCAGATGGCCGATCGCGTAAGCGCTGCGGATCACGCCCAGCGCGGTGCCGTGGCCGCCAGTGGCCAACGCCCCGGTATTGCAGTGCGTAATCACCGTCGCATCGCGCGGCAGCAGCGCGGCACCGAGCTTGCCCATCGTCAGGTTCTGCGCCAAATCTTCGGCGTGAATCAGCTGCGCTTCGGCCAGCAACCGCGCGGCATCGGCACCGCCACGCCAGACGCCCCGCATCCGCGCCAGCGCCCAGCGCAGGTTGACGGCGGTCGGCCGCGATTCGGCCAACACCAGTTCGGCCGCGTCGTAGTCGCGGTGATGCAGCGCGTCGAGCACCAAGCCGTACGCCGCGGCGATACCGATCGCCGGCGCGCCGCGCACCGCCATGCCGTGGATCGCTTCGGCGACCTGAAACGCATTGCGGCAATCGACCCAGCGTTCTTCGTGCGGCAGCACGCGCTGGTCGAGCAGACGCAGGTGATCACCGGCCCAGACGATGGGCTGTACGCTGGCAGTCATTCGAACGAATCCCTTGGTTTTTGACGCAGGCAGGTAAACTGGCAGCGCAGGCCACCGTCGGCTGCGCTCTTGGCTCCTAGTCTAACGTCCGCCCATGCCCGTTACGTCCTTTCCTCCCGTGGCGATCGATCTGCTGGTCAGCGCCGGCAGCATCGTGCCGATCGAGCCGGCCGGCGTGGTGCTGGAACAGCATGCGCTGGCGATCGACAAAGGCCGCATCCTGGCGGTGCTGCCGACCCGCGAAGCACGGGCGCGCTACCAGCCGCGTGAGTCACTCGACCTGCCCGGTCACGCGCTGATGCCGGGCTTGGTGAACCTGCATGCGCACAGTGCAATGAGCGTGCTGCGTGGCATCGCCGACGATCTGCCGCTGATGGAATGGCTGCAAGGGCATATGTGGCCGGCCGAGGCCGCCCATATGGGCCCGGCGTTCTGCCGCGATGGCGTCAATCTGGCGATGGCCGAGATGATTCGCAGCGGCCAGACCTGCGTCAACGACATGTATTTTTTCCCCGATGCCACGGCGCAAGCCGTGCGGCAGGCCGGCATGCGCGCGGCGGTCGGGCTGATCGTGATCGACTTTCCGAGCGCGTGGGCGCAGCCCGGCGAGTACATCCACAAGGGACTGGCGCTGCATGACGCGCTGCGTGGCGAGCCGCTGATCAAAACGATCTTCGCGCCGCATGCGCCGTATACGGTCAGCGACCCGCTGCTGCGTCAGGTGCGCCAGTACGCCACCGAGCTGGGCATCGGCATCCACATGCACATCCACGAAACCGCCGACGAAGTGGCGCAAGGCATCGCGCGTAACGGCAAGCGGCCGTGGCAGCACCTGCGCGATCTGGAGTTTCTCGGCCCCGATCTGATCGCGGTTCACATGACGCAGCTGACCGACGAGGAAATCGAGGAAGTCGCGCATTACGGCGTGCACGTCGCGCATTGCCCCGAGTCCAACCTCAAGCTGGCCAACGGCTTCTGCCCGGTGCACCGACTGCAGATGGCCGGCGCCAACGTCGGCATCGGCACCGACGGCGCTGCCAGCAACAACGACCTCGATCTGTTCGGCGAGCTGCGCATCGCCAGCCTGATGGCCAAGGGCGTGACGTTGGACGCGCGCGCGGTGCCGGCGGCCAAGGCACTGGAAATGGCCACACTGGCCGGCGCGCGGGCGCTGGGTTGGGACGACCAGATCGGCTCGCTGCTGCCCGGCAAGGCCGCCGACTTCATCGCGGTCGACTTGTCGGCGGTGAACACCCAGCCGGTCTACAACGTCATTTCGCACCTCGCCTATGCGGTCAACAGCCGACAGGTCGATTACGTCTGGGTCGCAGGACGGCCGCTGCTGGCCGAAGGCCGGCTGCTGACGCTGGTCGAAGACGAGTTGCGCGCCAAGGCCGCCGAATGGCGCCACAAGATCACAGGAAAGCACTGAGCCATGAGCAACGTCGACGCTGCCGAAATCCGCCACTTCTCGTCGCTGGCCTCGCGCTGGTGGGACCCGCGCGGTGAGATGGCCGCGCTGCACCACATCAACCCGGCGCGCGTGCGCTACATCGAAAACGCGGTCGGCGGCTTGCGCGGCAAGCGCGTCGTCGATGTCGGCTGTGGCGGCGGCATCCTGACCGAAGCACTGGCTGTGCGCGGGGCCACGGCCGTCGGTATCGATCTGGCCGAAGCCTCGCTCGAAGTCGCGCGGCTGCATGGGCTCGAATCGGGCATCAAATGCGAATACCGCTGCATCGCCAGCGAAGCCCTGGCCGACGAAGCACCGGCCAGCTTCGACGTGGTGTGCTGCCTGGAAATGCTGGAACACGTGCCGGATCCGGCCTCGGTGATCGCCGCGTGCGCCAAGCTGGTCAAGCCGGGCGGCGATGTCGTGTTCAGCACGATCAACCGTAACCCCAAGTCGTATGCGCTGATGATCGTCGGCGCCGAATTGATCGCCGGCCTGGTGCCGCGCGGCACGCACGAATACGCCAAGTTCATCCGGCCGTCGGAGCTGGAAGCCTGGGCACGTGCAGCGGGCCTTACGGCCGTCGAACTGCGCGGCATGCGCTACAACCCGCTGCTGAAATCGGCGTCGATCGGCAACGACATGGACGTGAACTACCTGATGCACTGCCGCCGCGACGCCGCATGAGCGCGTTTCACGACGTCGACTGCGTGCTGTTCGATCTCGACGGCACGCTGGTCGATACCGCGCCTGACCTGGGCGATGCCGCCAACCAGGTGCGGATCGAACTCGGGCTGCCGCCGCTGCCGGATGCCGGCTATCGTCCGGTGGCCTCGGCCGGTGCGCGCGGCTTGCTGAAAGTCGCGCTGGACATGGCGCCCGATCACCCCGAATACCCGGTGCGGCGCGACGCGCTGCTGGCGCATTACCGCGCCAACCTGACGCGGCGCTCGCGGCTGTTCCCGGGCATGAATGCGTTTCTGGTGTCGCTGGAGTTGGCCGGAAAACCCTGGGGCGTGGTCACCAACAAGCCGGCGTTTCTGACCGACCCGCTGATGGCCCAGCTCAAGCTCGACACGCGGGCCGCGTGCTGTGTCAGCGGCGATCAGGTTCCGCATCCCAAGCCGGCGCCGGACTCGCTGCTGCTGGCCCTGCGCCAGGTCGGGGTCAGCGCGGCGCGCACCGTCTATGTCGGTGACGACCGCCGCGATATCGATGCCGCGCGCGCTGCCGGCATCCGCAGCATCGCCGCGGCTTGGGGCTACCTGGGACCGGAAGCCCCGCACACCTGGGGCGCCTACGCGCTGGTCGCAGCGCCGTCGGATCTCGCTGCGCTGCTGAGCTGACCGCGTTTCAACTGCCCCACTTCGGCTGACCCTGATTCCGCAACATCCTCATCAAACGACGACTACGACCCGCCCGTGACCGATTCCGCTCTCCTGAAGCCTCCCGCCGACTATCAGCCGCCCGAAGGCGCATTCAAGGACCGTGTGATTCTGATCACCGGCGCCAGCGGCGGCCTCGGCTCGGCCGCATCGATCGCGCTGGCGCGACTCGGGGCCACCGTCGTGCTGGTCGGCCGCAGCGTACCCAAGCTCGAAAAGCTGTACGACCAGATCGAAGCAGCGGGCGGCGCGCAGCCGGCGATCGTACCGCTGAACCTGATGACCGCGACCTGGGCCGCTTACGACGAGTTGGCCGCGACGATCGAGCGCGAATTCGGTCGGCTCGACGGCCTGCTGCATGCCGCCGCGCACTTCAAGAACTTCACCCGGCTCGAAGACCAGGAGCCGCGCGACTGGATGGACAGCCTGCAGATCAATCTGACCGCGCCGTACACGCTGACGCGGCTATGTCTGCCGTTGCTGCGTCAGTCGCAGGATGCGTCCGTGGTCTGGGTCAGCGACGATGGCGGCCGTGCGCCCAAGCCGTTCCAGGCCGCCTACGGCGTCACCAAGAGCGCAGCGGAAACGATGTTCCGCAGCTGGGGCATGGAGCTGGAAGCCGAGTCGCGCGAAGGCAGCGGCTTGCGCTTGAACACCTGGCACCCCGGCCCGATGAGCACGATGATCCGCGGCAAGGGCTTTGCCAGCGAATCGCTGACGCCCGTTTCCCCGCCTGAACGCGTGGTCCCTGCACTGCTGTGGCTGCTCGGCCCTGCCAGCCGCGGCATCACCGGCCGCGCGCTGTAAGCATCGCGCCAACGGTGGCGGCTGGCAGATTCGACAGCCGCTGAACGCGATTCCGGCTTGGCGTGATATCTGCTGCGGGCTTACAGCATCTGGCGCACGCCGCCGATGACGGATCTGACCTGTGGCATTCGCCGCCTCTGCGCCAAGCGGGTTTGCAGCACCGGGCACTGCACCGCGCCGCCCTTCGATCGCCGGCCTGACACTGGTCGTGCTGCTGCACGTCGCGGTGGTGCTGCTGCTGTTGCAGCACAGCGAGCGAGCCCCGGTCGCGCGTGATCGCGAGCCGGTCAGCGAGCGGCTGATGACGGTGTTTACGATCGCCGCGCCCACGGCAGCCGACATCCGTCCGGCAACGCCTCCGGCAATGCCGGCACGCCCCGATCGCCCGAAGCCGATCGTTCGCCGCTCCAAACCCACGCCGAGTCCACCAAAGCCGACAGCACTGACCGCGCCCGCGCCAGTGGCGCTTGCCGCGCCCGCTACCGCGGAGCCGCCGCCGGCTGATGTAGCGGCATCCGATACGCCGGCACCACCGGCATCAACGAGCGCAGCCGCCGCACCGGCGAGCCGCGAACCGGCGCCCGGCGAGATCGGCGCGCAGCGAACCACGCTCAGCGATGGCGAGACCGACCGCCTCGCCCGCCAGTACGCGGGCGTGATCAGCCGCACGATCAGTTCCAGTCAGAAATGGCCGCTGATGTCGCGGCAGCACGGCGAAACCGGCACCGCTTGGGTGCGGCTCAAACTGGCACGCGACGGACGCGTGATCGACGCGACGCTGATCCGGCCGACCGGCTATCCGCGGCTCGACGAGGAAGCGCGCGCCGTGATTTTTCGTATCGGCCGCTTCATGCCGGTGCCGTCAAGGCTGCGTCCGGATCAGGAGTATCTGTTGCTCGACCAGCCGATGCGCTTCGGCCCGGCCTGAGCGCGGCGCGCAGCCGGCGTCGCCTCAACGCGCCGGCAAGGCCTGCGCGGTTTACGGCATCGACATCAACGCCGCTTGCGCACGCCTTACTTGCGCCGCGGCGGCCCCTTGCGCGCGGCGGGCTTCGACGGCTTGGCCGGACCGTCGCTGCGACGCGGTCCACGGCCGGCATCCGGTTTGGCCGAGCGCGGTGCCGATGCAGGGGCAGACCGCGTCGAAGGCCGCGCGTCCGCAGCGCGTGACGCGCCGTCGCGACGCGGCTTGCCGCCCGGCGCCGCAGCGCGCGGCGATCCCGACGCCGGGCGGGCATCGGTACGCGAACCCGCTCGCGGCGATGCGCGCTGGCCGTCGCCGCGGTCCGCACCCCGAGCGCCTGCGGGCTTGGCGCCGCGCGCATCCGCACGCGGACCCGACTTGCGCGGTGCCGAAGCCTCGCTGCGGTAGCCGGCACCCGCGCCGGCATCCGGCCGGCGCGCGCTGCGCGACTCGGGACGCGCATCATCACGCGCGGCACGGCGCGGCTCGCTGCGCGCATCCGCACGCGGACCCGACTTGCGCGGTGCCGAAGCGTCGCTGCGGTAGCCGGCACCCGCGCCGGCATCCGGCCGGCGACTGCTGCGCGACTCGGGACGCGCATCGTCACGCGCTGCACGGCGCGGCTCGGCGCGCGATGCAGCGCGCGGGCCCGCCGCTGCTTCGCGGCGACGCTCAATGGGGGAATCGCTGGAACGGCCCGGCCTTGACGAGGGCTTGCGGGCGGCGCCGGCGCCATCGTCGCCACGATCAAAGAATTCGCGCTTGCGCTCGGCTTCGGCCGCAGCGCGCGGCGAGCGACGCCGCAGCGGCGGCTGCGGACGCGCGTCGGCTTCGGGCATCGGCTTGCGGCGCGGCGCCGCCGCCTTCTTGCTGGTCGCGCGCACGGCCTTGGCTTCGTCGGCCATGTCGACGGCTTCGAGCAGCGCTTGCAGTTCTTCGGCCGTGGCCTCGCGGCAGCTGCCGCTCTTGATGCCGCGACCCAGTGTGATCGGGCCATAAGCGACACGCATCAGGCGGCTGACTTGCAGATTCTGCGATTCAAACAGCCGCCGCACGACGCGATTGCGGCCCTGCTTGACGGTGACCGTCCACCAGCGATTGGCCGAATCGTCGTCGTCGGTTTCGTTGGCGCCAGCGACGATGGTTTCAAACTTCGCAAAGCCGTCTTCGAGCGTCACGCCGGTGCGCAAGCGCTGCAGCACGGCGTCGTCGATCGTGCCCAGCACGCGGACCGCGTATTCGCGCCGCATCTCGAAGCTCGGGTGCATCAGCCGCCGCGCCAACTCGCCGTCGTTGGTCAACAGCAACAGGCCGGAGGTATTGATGTCGAGACGGCCGATCGCAATCCAGCGGCCCGAGCTGAGCTCCGGCAGCTTGCGGAACACGGTCTTGCGGCCTTCGGGATCGTCGCGCGTGACCAACTCGCCGACCCGCTTGCGGTACAGCAGCACCCGCGCCGGCTCGGCCTTGCGGCTCAGCGACACCAACCGTGAATCGACACGAACATGATCGTTGTGGTCGATCCGCTGGCCGGCTTCGGCCGGACGCCCGTTCACGGTCACCCGGCCTTCGGCGATCATCGTCTCGACGGCGCGGCGCGATGCAATACCGGCCGTAGCGAGCAGTTTCTGAATACGTTCCGACATGCTTAACCCCGGGATTCTTCGTCCGGCGGTGCGGCTGCACCGTCGCTTGCTGCATCGTGTGCCGCGTCGTCGCCGGCAGGTTCGGCACCGGTATCGCCTGCATCGGCGTGCGCACCGGCGTTGCCGTCGGCGGCGAGATCGTCGGCCGGCCGGGCGCGAGGCGCGTCGATACCGTCAGCGAGCGTGTCGCCTTCCACGGCGTCGTCGTCGGACGCAGGCTCACCGATATCCGGCAACTCGCCGGCCAGCTGCGCCAGCGCGGCGTCGAGCTGGTTCAGGTCTTTGATCTCGGGCAGCGACGGCAGCTGGTCGAGCGACTTCAGATTGAAGTCGTCGAGAAACTGCGGCGTCGTGCCGAACAGCGCCGGGCGGCCCGGCACTTCCTTGACGCCGAGTTCGCGCACCCAGCCGCGCTCCAGCAGCGTGCGCAAAATGTTGCTGGACACTTGTACGCCGCGGACTTCTTCGATTTCGCCGCGCGTGATCGGCTGGCGATAGCAGATCAAGGCCAGCGTTTCGAGCAGCGCGCGCGAGAACCGCTGCGGCTTTTCCTGCCACAGCCGCGCGACCCACTCGGCATATTCGCTGCGCACCTGGATCCGAAAGCCGCTGGCGACTTCGACCAGCTCCGACGCGCGGCCGTCGAGCCGCTGGCCGAGGCGGTCGAGCGCATCGCGCAGGTCTTTGCGGGCAACGCCGAGGTCGTCGCCGAGCAGACGGTGAAGCTGGTCGATCGATAGCGGCTGGTCGGACGCGAGCAGCAGCGCTTCAATGATCTTCTCCAGCAGCTCGGCCGATGCGGCGCTGACCGGCTCGATCGCATTGGCGCTGGCAACGGCGGCGACGGCGGTGTCCGAGTCGGAACCAGCGTCCGGCGTCGGCAGGGATTCGGGGGTGTCGTTCGGATCAGTCATCGACCGCTTCCTCGATCGCGGCGTGGGACACCGGGCGCCCGGTGTCGATCATGATGTCGGTGAAAGGGCCGTCCTGGACCAGATCGATTGCGGACAGCTTGACCAGCTCCAGAATCGCCAACAGGCAGACGACGACGCCGGCGCGACCCTCGGCCGGATCGACCAGCTCGATGAAGCGCTTCGGGCCGGTCTGCACCAGCGTCAGCAGACGCGTCATGCGCTCGCGCACCGACAGCGGCTCGCGCGTGACCTGGTGGCGGGTGAACAGCGCCGCGCGCGTCATCACGTCGCGAAACGCCAGCAGCAGTTCGCGCAGATTCGGCTGCACCATCGGCACGACGGTCGGAATCGAGTCGGGCTTGGCCGAAGCCCGGTACAGTTCGCGCCCCATTCGCGGCAGGCCGTCGAGCTGCTCGGCCGCGGTCTTGAAGCGTTCGTATTCCTGCAGACGGCGCACCAGCTCCATCCGCGGATCGCCCTGCTCTTCTTCGGCTTCGATCGGGCGCGGCAGCAGAATCCGCGACTTGATCTCGGCCAGCAGCGCGGCCATCAGCAGGTACTCGGCTGCCAGTTCCAGCCGCAGCTCCTGCATCATCGCGATGTACTGCAGGTACTGCTGGGTGATCTTCAGGACCGGAATATCGAGGATGTTCAGGTTCTGCCGACGGATCAGATACAGCAACAGGTCGAGCGGCCCTTCGAACGCTTCCAGGAACACCTGGAGCGCATCGGGCGGGATGTACAAGTCCTCGGGCAGCTTGTCGAGCGCCTGTCCGTTGACCTTGGGACGCTTGTCCGGTGCCAGGCCGGCCGGCACGAGGCCCGCTTCGGCATCGACCTCGGTGGCGTCGGCAACCGTGTCGCTCATTGCGGGATGAAGCCCAGCACGTCATGGACCTGGCGCAGCGTGGTGTCGGCCTTGACCGAGGCGCGTTCAGCGCCGTCGCGCAGCACGCGGCGCAGCCCGTCGACGTCTTCGCGCAGGGCGCGGTAGCGCTGCTGCACCGGCTCCAGACAGCCGACGACGGCATCGGCCACCGCCTGCTTGAACTTGCCGTAGCCCTGGCCGTTGTAGCGCTCGGCAATCGCTTCGAAGCTCTCGCCGCTGGTGGCAGCCAGGATCGACATCAAATTGCTGACGCCGGGCTTCTCGCCCAGATCAAAGCGCACCTCGTTGCCCAGGTCGGTTACGGCGCGCTTGAGCTTGCGGACGATCACGTCGGGCTCGTCGAGCAGGTACAGCGCGTTGGTCGGAGCGTCGTCCGACTTGCTCATCTTCTTGGTCGGCTCCTGCAGGCCCATGATGCGCGCGCCCACCGGCGGGATCATCGGCTCGGGCACCGTGAACACGTTGCCGTACAGATTGTTGAAGCGCTGCGCGATATCGCGGGTCAGTTCCAGGTGCTGCTTCTGGTCGTCACCGACCGGCACCGCCTTGGCCTGGTAAAGCAGGATGTCGGCGGCCATCAGCACCGGGTAATCGAACAGGCCCGCGTTGATGTTGTCGACGTGCTTGGCGCTCTTGTCCTTGAACTGGGTCATCCGGTTCAGTTCGCCCATCTGCGTGTAGCAGTTCAGCACCCAGCTCAGCCGCGCGTGAGCCGGCACGTGGCTCTGCACGAACAGCACGTTGTCGGCCGGGTCCAGACCACAGGCGATGTACAGCGCCAGGAACTCATAGCAACGCTCGCGCAGCTGCACCGGGTCCTGCCGCACGGTGATCGCATGCAGGTCGACCAGCATGTAGTAGCAGTCGTACTGAGCCGATAGCGGCACCCAGTTCTTGATCGCGCCCAGATAGTTGCCCAGCGTGAGGCGGCCGGAGGGCTGGATGCCAGAGAGGACGATGGGACGCGCGGTCGTGGTCATGCGGACGAATTACGAAGGGAGAACGGGCTTACAGCAGCGACGAGAAGTCGATGCCGAAGGCGGCGAACAACAGGCCTTGGGCGATCACCAGCGGCCAGAACAGCAGCTCACGGAATGCTGGCAACAAAAACAGCGCGACAAGGATAAAGAAGCAGTAGGGCTCGATGCGCGCTAGCGACTGCGCCTGCGGGGGCGGCAGCAAGCCGATCAGCACACGACCGGCATCCAGCGGCGGCAGCGGGATCAGGTTCAGCACGAACAGCGACAGGTTGATCGACACGCCGGCGATCGACATGTAGCGCAAGCCCATCCAGACCCCCGGGGCCTCGCCCGCTTCCAGCGCGATCCGCAGCAGCAGCGTCCAGCCGATGGCCATCGCCAGATTGGCGCCCAAGCCGGCCAGTGCGACGAGTGCAATGCCGCGCCGCGGCTGGCGCATGCGCGAGAAATTGACCGGGATCGGCTTGGGCCAGCCCATCAGAAAACCGCCGAGACTGATCAGCAACGCCGGGATCACGACGGTGCCCAGCGGATCGACATGGCGCAGCGGATTGAACGACAGCCGGCCCATCTGCGTGGCCGTGTCGTCGCCCTGCGCCCGCGCCGCATAGGCGTGGGCGACTTCGCGCAGCGTGATCGCGAACAGTACCGGCAGTGCCCAGATCGCCAACTTCTGGAGCAGGCTCAAATCAGAATCCATCGTCTCTCGGTCTCGCGGCGTCGGGCGGCTATTCGCTGAGCATGCCGTGAACCGGCCCCTTGCCCTGGCGCAGGATGCGGACACTGCCCTCGGACAAGTCGATCACCGTCGTCGGGTCCAGGCCACAGTTGCCGGCGGTCAGCACGACATCCACTTCGCGCTCGAGCCGGTCTTCGTACTCGTAGGGGTCGCTGACCGGCAGCGACTCCCCTGGGAACTGCAGTGTGCAGCTGATCAGCGGCTCGCCCAGCGTCGCCAGCAGTGCCTGCGTGACCGCGTTGTCCGGCACGCGGATGCCGATGGTCTTGCGCTTTTCGTGCGCAACGCGGCGCGGCAGTTCCTTGGTCGCCGCCAGCACGAACGTGTACGGGCCCGGCGTGAATTGCCGCAGCAGCCGGAACTGCCAGTTGTCGACCCGCGCATAGGTGGCGATCTCCGACAGGTCGCGGCAGACCAGCGTGAACTGGTGGTCCTTGTCGAACTTGCGGATCTTGCGCAGACGCTCAGCGGCTGCCTTGTCGTCCAAGTGACAGCCCAAGGCGTAGCAAGAGTCGGTCGGGTACGCGATGACCGCGCCCTGACGGAGATGGACGGCCGCTTGAGCGAGGAGCCTCGCTTGCGGGTTTTGCGGATGAATGTCGAACCAGTGCGCCATCCTCTATTGTAACCCGCCCGCACCGGAACCAAGGCGCGTCGATGACGATACCAGCGTCCCGGCCGGCACGACCGATATACTGCGCGCCATGAAAGTACTCGTTGATCTCTTGCCCGCGATCGCCTTCGTCGCGGGCTACCTGATGGGCGACATCTACTTGGCGACGGTGCTGCTGGTGGTATCGCTGTTCGCTGTCGTCGCGATCTACCGGCTGTGGCTCAAGCAGTGGCACAAGGCGCATATCGCCACGGCGCTGATCGCGGCCGTGCTCGGCGGCGTCACGCTGTACGTGCACGACCCGGCGTTCATCAAGCTCAAGCCGACGGTCGTCTACGCGCTGTTTTCGCTGGTGCTGCTCGGCAGTCATGTGTTCGGTGACCGCGTGTTGCTGGCGCGGCTGCCGCAGCAGGCGTTCCGCCTGCCGGATCCGGTCTGGCGCAAGGTCAACTTCGCCTGGGCACTGTTCTTCGCCTTCTGCGCGGCGCTGAACTGGTACGTGGCGAATCACTTCGACGAGGCGACCTGGGTCAAGCTCAAAGCGTTCGGTTTCACGGCGCTGATGCTGGTGTTCATGCTGGCGCACGCGCCGTTCCTGATGCGCTATCTGCAACCCGACACCGCCAAGGATTGAGCCGATGCTCTACGCCATTATCGGTCGCGACGTGCCCGACAGCCTGCCGGCGCGGCTCGCCGCGCGCCCCGCTCATCTGGAGCGGCTGCGCCATCTGCAAGATCAGGGCCGCGTGGTCATCGCCGGCCCGTTCCCGGTTGCCGATGCCGCTGACACCAGCGCCGGCGTCAGCGGCAGCTTGCTGGTGATCGAGTTCGCCAGCCTGGCCGAAGCCCGCGCCTGGGCCGATACGGACCCGTACGTGACCGCTGGCGTCTACGCCGAGGTCACCGTGCAGCCGTTCATCAAGGTGCTGCCCGCGTGAACGACCGCGCTCGCGACCGGGTCGAGATGATCCGCCTGGCCTTGCAGCTGCGCTTTGCGCCGGTGTCGTTGACCGTCGACGACGAAAGCCACCTGCACGCCGGCCATGCCGGTGCGGCCAGCGGACGCGGTCACTTCCGCGTGCAGATCGTCGCCGACGCTTTCAAGGGCATGCTGTTGATCCACCGCCATCGCGCGGTCTACGACGCGCTGGGCGGGCTAATGCAGACCGACATCCACGCGGTGTCGATTCAGGCGCGCGCGCCTGGAGAGTGAGCGCGGCGGCGCAGCTAGCCGGGTGACCGGCGCAGCGCCTTCTCCTGCATGATCACGGCCGCGATCTCCTCGATCGACATATTGGCCGAGTTGATGAACGGCACGTTCTGGCGCCGGTACAAGCTCTCGGCTTGGCGCAGCTCATAAGCACATTGCGGCAGCGAGGCGTACTTGGACCCCGGGCGACGCTCGGTGCGCACCTGGTGCAGGCGCTCGGCTTCCGAGGTCAGACCAAAGCATTTGCCGGCCAGTCCGGCCAGCGAGCCGGGCAGCTTCTGCGCTTCGAGGTCTTCCTCGGTCAGCGGGAAGTTGGTCGCGAAGATGCCGTGCTGCAGCGCCAGATACAGCGTGGTCGGCGTCTTGCCGCAGCGCGACGGCGCAATCAGGATCACGTCGGCCTTGGCCAGGTCACGCGTGCTCTGGCCGTCGTCATGCTCCATCGCGTAGTTCATCGCCTCGATGCGCGCGTTGTAGCGGCGCACGTCGGCCAAGCCGTGGGCGCGCCCGGCCTGATGGACCGATTTCAGGCCGAGTTCAGCCTCGATCGCGGGAAGATAGGTGTCGAAAAGATCGAGGAACTGGGCCTTGCACTGACGCAGGATGCCGCGGATCTCATCGCTGACCGTGGTCGAGAACACGATGGGCCGGCTACCCTGGGATGCGAGGTGGTTGATATAGTCCACCGTGTTGCGGGCCTTGTCCGGCGTATTGATGAACGGCAGGGTCGTCTTCTTGAAGTCGATATCTTCGAACTGCGTGAGGATCGTCCCACCCAGAGTTTCGGCGGTGATGCCGGTTCCGTCAGACAGAAAGAATACGTAACGCTGGTTGGTCATGGTCTGGGTTGGGGCCGGGCTGCGATCGATCAGAAACACTAGATAACAGAATCATTCCTGAGCCACCACCGGCCAATCAAAGCGGAGCATTCATAAGACATGGGAAGCGATCACAACCTCGGCGCCATGAGCAACAACGTGCTGTGGTATTCGCAGCTGGGAATGAAGGATGTCGAGATCGTCGGCGGCAAGAACGCCTCGCTTGGCGAGATGATCGGCAACCTGGCCGCTTCCGGCGTCAAGGTCCCCAACGGCTTCGCCACGACGGCCTCGGCCTACCGCGAGTTCCTCGCGTTCGAAGGCCTGGCCGACCGGATCAATGCAATGCTCGACGCGCTCGACGTCGATGATGTGCAGGCCCTGGCCGTCACCGGCAAATCGATCCGCGAAGCCGTGATGAAGGCGCCGTTCCCGGTCGAGCTTGAAAAAGAGATTCGCGCCGCCTACGACATCCTGCTCGCCGAGAGCACGGCCGAGATTTCGGTCGCGGTGCGCTCCTCGGCCACCGCCGAAGATCTGCCCGACGCCTCGTTCGCCGGCCAGCAGGAAACCTTCCTGAACGTGCAGGGCATCGACAACGTGCTCAAGGCGATCAAGGAAGTGTTCGCGTCGCTGTTCAACGACCGCGCGATCAGCTACCGCGTCCACCAGAAGTTCGCTCACAGCCAGGTCGCGCTGTCGGCCGGCATCCAGCGCATGGTGCGCTCCGACCGCGGCGCCTCCGGCGTAATGTTCACGATGGATACCGAGTCCGGCTTCCGCGACGCGGTGTTCATCACGGCCAGCTACGGCCTGGGCGAGGCCGTGGTTCAGGGCGCGGTCAACCCGGACGAGTTCTACGCCTACAAGCCGGCGCTGCGCAGCGGCAAGCCGTCGATCCTCAAGCGCGGCCTTGGCGAGAAAGCCAAGAAGATGGTCTACACCAAAGACCGGATGCTCGGCCGCACGGTCGAGTTCGTGCCGGTGTCGACCGAAGAACGGCAGGTGTTCTGCATCACCGACGCCGACATCGAAAACCTCGCCCGCCAGGCGCTGATCATCGAAGACCATTACGGCCGCCCGATGGACATCGAATGGGGCAAGGACGGCGTCGACGGCGGCATCTACATCCTGCAGGCGCGCCCGGAGACGGTGCAGTCGCGCAGCAGCGCCAACACGCTGCGTCGCTACAAGCTCAAGGGCAAGGCAGCGGTGCTGGCCTCGGGCCGTGCGATCGGCCAGAAGATCGGCGCCGGCAAGGTGCGGCTGCTGAAGTCGATCGACGAAATGGCGCGCGTCCAGGTCGGCGACGTGCTGGTCACCGACATGACGGACCCCGATTGGGAGCCAGTGATGAAGCGCGCCAGCGCGATCGTCACCAATCGCGGCGGTCGTACCTGCCACGCGGCGATCATCGCCCGCGAACTGGGCATCCCGGCTGTGGTCGGCTGCGGCGATGCGACGCAGGTGCTCAAGGACGGTCAGGCCGTGACCGTGTCTTGCGCCGAAGGCGACACCGGCCAGATCTATGACGGCAACATCGACTTCCAGGTCGACGAGATCGCGCTCGACAAGATGCCCGAAGTGCCGGTCAAGATCATGATGAACGTCGGCACGCCGGAACAGGCGTTCGACTTTGCGGCGCTGCCGCACCGCGGCGTCGGCCTCGCACGGCTCGAATTCATCGTCAACCGCCAGATCGGCATCCATCCGCAAGCGCTGCTGGAACTCGACCAGCAGCCGCAGGACATCCGCCGCACGATCGACTCGATGATCGCCGCCTACGACTCGCCGCGCGACTACTTCGTCAAGCGCCTGGCCGAAGGCGTGGCGACGATCGCCGCCGCGTTTGCGCCGGAGCCGGTGATCGTGCGCATGTCGGACTTCAAGTCCAACGAGTACGCCAATCTGGTCGGCGGCAAGCGCTACGAGCCGCACGAAGAGAACCCGATGATCGGCTTCCGTGGCGCGTCGCGTTACATCTCCGAGAGCTTCCGCCCGTGCTTCGACATGGAGTGCGAAGCGCTGAAGTTCGTCCGCGACCAAATGGGCCTGACCAACGTCAAGATCATGATTCCGTTTGTGCGCACGGTCAGCGAGGCCAAGCGCGTCAACGAGATCCTGGCCGAGAACGGCCTGGCGCGCGGCAGCAACGGCCTGCAAGTGATCATGATGTGCGAGCTGCCCAGCAACGCCGTGCTGGCCGAGCAGTTCCTTGAGCACTTCGACGGCTTCTCGATCGGCTCCAACGACATGACGCAGCTGACGCTGGGCCTGGATCGCGATTCGGGCCTGATTGCGCATCTGTTCGACGAGCGTAACGATGCGGTCAAGGCGATGCTGTCGATGGCGATCACCGCCTGCAAGAAGCTCAACAAGTACGTCGGCATCTGCGGTCAGGGCCCGTCCGACCATCCCGATCTGGCCAAGTGGCTGCTCGATCAGGGCATCGAGTCGATGTCGCTGAATCCGGACACGGTCGTCGAAACCTGGCTGTTCTTGGCTGGGCAGACGCCGGCGGCCTGATCGCCAGATGAAAGCCGGGCGCATTTTGCGTCCGGCTTTCGATCTCACCGCTTCTGACCCACGCCACACCGCGCATGTCGATGCGCGTCATGACAATGCCCTTCTGGAACATCGATGAGCCAGCCCCCACGCGTCATCGTTGAAGTCGACGGCGATGGCATTGCCACCGTCAGCCTGAATCGCGCCGACAAGCACAACGCACTTGATCTGGCGATGATCGAAGCACTGGTGGACGCCGCTGCGACGCTGCGCAAGCGGCGGGATCTGCGCGTGGTCATCGTCCGTGGCCTCGGGCCATCATTTTGCTCCGGGCTTGACGTCGGCGCCGTGCTCAAGCAGCCGCTGAAGATGGTGCGCAGCTTT
Organism: Hydrocarboniphaga daqingensis; assembly: GCF_900129825.1. Taxonomy (GTDB): domain Bacteria; phylum Pseudomonadota; class Gammaproteobacteria; order Nevskiales; family Nevskiaceae; genus Hydrocarboniphaga; species Hydrocarboniphaga daqingensis. The sequence continues at coordinate 209,755 of NZ_FQWZ01000005.1, forward strand.
GCCACCTATGGCGTGCGCCAGCAGAACCTGTTTCAGCGCGTCGGTCTGTGCTGGCGCGACTTGCCGGTACCGGTGATCGCCGCGATCCACGGCAATTGCTTCGGTGGCGGCCTGCAAATCGTACTCGGCGCCGACTTCAGGATCGCCACGCCCGATGCACGACTGTCGGTCATGGAGATCAAATGGGGTCTGGTGCCCGACATGTCGGGCACCGTCACGCTGCGCGACTTGCTACCGCTCGACGTGGCCAAGAAGCTGGCGATGACCGGCCAGATCGTCAGCGGCGAACAGGCTGCGGCACTGAATCTGGTCACCGATGTCGCTGACGACCCTTACGCCGAAGCCGTAGGCCTTGCGCGGACGCTGGTCGCCCAGTCGCCCGATGCGCTGGCCGGCATCAAGCAGCTGTTCGATCGCAATTGGATGAGCAGTCAGCGGCAGGCGCTGACGCTAGAACGCAAGGTGCAGCTGCGCATGCTGGCCAGCGCCAACCACCGCGAAACGATCAAGGCGCATGGCGAGAAACGCCCACCGCGCTTCAAGCCTCGCCGCTTCGGCGGCTAAAGCGCGCCCCGATCATTCAGCGGCCGTCGCTCGCGCGGCAAACTCGCGCTCGAGCTCGGCTTGCAGTTCCGCACGCAACACCTGAAATAGCTCGCGGTAGAGCCGCCCCTTGGGCACCGGCGCTTCGGCGTCGGTCACGTCGGCCAGCAGCCGCTGCTGTTCGCGACGCGTGTTGCGGATCAGCGCGCGCAACGGCTGCACCGCGGCGTCCGGAAACCGCGCGATCCAGTCAGTGACGGCCTCATCGTCGGCCAGCAGGCGCTCGCGCCAGCTCTCTGCCTCCTGCAGCAGCTTGCTCTGGCCGCGACGGTAGGCATCGATCGCGCGCCGGAACGGCTCGGCATCGGCCTCGCGCAGCAGCTTGCCGATAAACTGCGACTGGCGGCGAATCGCCTCGCGTGACGTCAGCCGACGCAGTTCGGCCAAGCCCTCCCGCAGGCGATCTTCCATTTCAAGGGCGCCAAGCAGCGGCAGCGGCAGCTCCATCAGCGCCAGCCCCAGCGTCTGCAGCTCGTGCATCGCCGCTTTGACCTGCGTCTTGCTCGGGCCGTAGTCCTGATCGTGGTCGTCACCGTCGCGGATCAGGTCCGGGCGCCAGTTGCTCTGTTTCTGCATGTTGTCCTGCCTGCTGATACTGCTTAAAAAGGCGCGCCGGACCCGCGGCGCGCCCAGGGCAGGCGGCGGAGATTACAGCGCCGGGTCGAGTTTGAGTTCGACGCCGGCTACCGGCTTGACCGGCTCGCGCGGCATGCGGATGTGAAACTCGGTCCCCTCGCCCGCCTTGGACTCGGCCCAAATCTCACCGCCGTGGTGGCGCACGATCTTACGGCAGATCGCCAGACCGATGCCGGTGCCCTCGTATTCGTCAGCATGGTGCAGCCGGCGAAACACGGCAAAGATCGTCTCGAGCTGATCGGCGGGCACGCCGATGCCGTTGTCCTTGACCATCAGATGCCAGTAACCGCCGTCAGGCCAGGCACTGACGCGCACCAGCGGCGCGACACCCGGACGCTGGAACTTGCTGCTGTTGTCGATCAGGTTCTGGAACAACTGCGTCAGCAGCCCGTGATCGGCCTTGACGTCGGGCAGCGCGTCGGCGACCAGCACGCTGGCACCGCGGCTTTCCAGCGTCGGCGCCAGCGCGGCGATCGCCTTGCGCACGGTCGTATCCAGCGGCGCGCGCACGAACGTTCCCTCACTACGGCCGACGCGCGACAGCGCCAACAGATCGGTGATCAGCGACTGCATCTGGCGCACGCCCTTGTCGATGAAGTCGAGAAACTCGACCGCATCTCCGTTGAGCTTGTCGCGATGCCGCCGGACCAGCAGCTGCGAAAAGCCGGCAACATTGCGCAGCGGCGCCTGCAAGTCGTGGCTGGTGATGTAGGCGAACTGTTCAAGTTCCTGGACGGCGCGCTTGTACTCCGTCAGCGAGCGGCGCAGATCCGCCTCAGCGCCTTCACGCAGCTTGATTTCCTCACGTAGCCGCAGATTGGCGGCCTCGAGTTCTTCGGGCGTGCGCATCGACAGCAACCGCGGAATCAACGGGATGATCGAAATCGCCGTGGCGATCGAAACCGCGGCAGTCAATGCGCGCTGGAAGCCTTGCAGCCAGTACACCGGCACCCAGATGACGACGATATCGAGCACGTGGCCCGCACCACACAGGATGATGAACGCAGCAAACAAGCCGACAGCCCAGCTGAACGACAACCTCCACGCGATGTGCCGGCTCAAGTAAATCAGCGCGACCGGAATCATGAAGTAAGCCAAAGCCACCAGTGCATCGGAAACCACGTGCAACAAGATTAGATTGGGCTGCTGCAGGTAACACACGCCGTGAGGCAGAAAGCTTCCACCCTCGACCATAACGCTCATAGCTTCTCCTAAGCTCAGCTCAGCCTATCCACTTCTTCGGGCATCCAGAACGCTTCGAACCCATCGGGCCCGCGGCAGATCCGCTCCAGCAGTCGTTCAGCACGCTCAGCGGGACTAAACAACTGCCCCTGCATCAGCGTGCAGCCCATGTCGAGCAGACTACGACGTTCCTCCATCGTCTCGACGCCGGTCACGATCAGCGGCAAGCCCAGCGCGGCAGCCGCGCCACGCATCGCCAATATTGACCGGTACATTGCACCGCATTCACCCTCCTCCTGCAGCGCACGCATCACGTGGCGACCAAGCTTGACGCCCGATAGCGGTAGGCTCGACAGCCATTTGAGTGCCTCACCGTCAGGACCGAACTGGTCCAGCAACACGCCAAAACCAAGATCCCGCGCTTGACGCATTCGCGCGGAAACGCTGTGGGACCGCTCGCCATCAAGCAGCACCACCGGGATTTCGAGGCGGACGTGTTGAGGATCGATACCGATAGCCAAGGCCGCCTCGCCGAGCGCGGCAAGATAGCTTTCATCGGCCAGTTCGGGCTCCCCCAAATTCAACGACAGCAAGCCCGGGTCCAAGCCGCTATCGATCCATTCCCGCCATTGCTGGAACGCCTTGCTCGCGACGTGCAGGCCGATGTCGCCACCAAGCCCGCTGGCGCCCGCCGCGCGCAGAAAATCGTCGGGGCTTTGGGTGACACCATCGCGCTCCCAGCGCAGCAGCACTTCAACTCCGAGGAAGCGACGCGTCTCGACGTCGACCCAAGGGTGGTACAGCAATGAAAAATGATCCTGCTGCAGGGCATCCTCGAGTTCCACACGAAACTCGGCGATCCGATCCGAGGCACGCAGCGCCAAGGTGCCATCGTAGAACGCCACGCCGCCTCCGGCACGCTTGGCTTCATACATGGCGCGATCGGCGCGCTCCATCAGCAGATGGATCGCATCACCATGCTGCGGATACAGCACGATGCCGACGCTGGCATCGAGTTCGATAGCGTGATCGCCGATCTGACGGATCGCCATCACCCGTTCGCGCAGGCGCCGCGCGCGCGGCCCTGGATCAAGGCGGCCCTCGACCTGGCGCATCAGCACCATGAACTCATCGCCACCAACGCGCGCGACACTGTCGACCGGCAGCACGGACTCGCGCAGGATCTGCGCCACGCGAATCAGCAGGTCGTCACCGACACGGTGTCCGTAGCGGTCATTGACCGCCTTAAAGCCGTCGAGATCCAGATAACACAGTGCGAACTGCTCGCCGGTCAGATGCGCCTGGGTCATCGACTGGCCGACCCGGTCGTACAACAACTCCCGATTGGCCAAGCCCGTCAGACTGTCGTGGCTGGCGCGATGAAACTCGCGGTAGCGTTGGTCCTCGAGTTCGTGCACATGCTTGTTGCGTTCGACGGCGTGCCGAATCAGCCGCAGGATCTTCGGGCCGTCAAAGTGCCCTTTAATCAAATACTCCTGCGCGCCGAGCCGGATCGCATCGGCTGCGATGCGTTCGTCGTCCATGCCGGTCAACACGACGATGGCGACGCGCCGGTCGATCGCGCGCAGCGCCTCGACATTGCCGACCCCTTGTCCATCGGGCAGGTTCAGGTCGAGCAGCACGCAAGTAAAGCTGTAGCGCCGCATCTCGGTCAGCGCATCGGCGAGCGTGCGGACCACGCGGATGATCACCGATTCCGGAATGGCAACATCCCGCAAGGTTTCGGTCATCAGTCGCGCGTCGGCGAGATTGTCCTCGACGAGCAGAATGCCGATCGGTTGACGGCGGGTGGGCATCGGTCAGTGACCGCCCGGCCGACCCGATAACTGCACGGAATCGAGCCAGAACTCCCGGATCAATTTCGCCAGACTCGAGAATTGGCTGATGTCGACCGGCTTGGTCAGGAAGGCGTTGGCATAGGCGTCGTAGCAGGAATCCACGTCGCTGGCGGCGCGCGATGTCGTCAACACGAGAACCGGGATTCGACGCAATGCAGGGTCTTGCTTGATCTGAGTCAGCACCTCGAGCCCGGAGCGGCGTGGCAGATTCAAATCGAGCAGGATCAGGTCGGGCCTCGGGCTATGTGTGTACTCATCGGTGCCCGCTACCATCTTCAGTGCCTGCTCACCATCGCGCGCGATCAGCAACGGGCCTGCAAATCCAGCTTCTTCAAGGACTTCGCAAGCGAGCCTGACGTCGGCGGGGTTGTCCTCCACCAGAAGGATCACCGGCTGTTGTTTGTTCAGGTCATCAGGCATGGCCACAACACTCATTCGATTCGTCAGCCGAGGCCGCAACAGCCTATCCGTACACCGGTCATGGCGCCATCATAGGCAGCCGCCGAGGCCGATCCCCTTAGATAAAACATCGTCGCGCAACCGCTCATGGCCTCTCCAGCCGCCGTTGGTCCTTTTCCGTGAATCACGACTCAGTTTCACCCGGCCACACCTCGCTCGCGGCACTCAACGCGGTGGCCGGCGCGGCTGCATTCGCGCTAACCGGGGCCTGCATCAAGGCAGCGGCAGTCTCGGCCGGAAACGAACAGATCGTATTCATTCGAAACGCCGTCAGCTTTGCCGTGCTGTTGCCGTGGGCGCTGCGCGTTGGTCGTTCGGGTCTACGCACCAACCGCGTTGGTGGCCATCTGTGGCGCGCGGCGCTGGGTGTTGCGGCGATGTACTGTTTTTTCTACGCGATTCCGCGGCTGCCGCTGGCCGAGGCGATGCTGCTCAACTATGCCTCGCCGTTGTATCTGCCGTTCGTTGCGTGGCTCTGGATCGGCGAGAAGCCGTCGGCGACCGCATTGGCGGCTGCATTGACCGGCGTCGCAGGCGTGGCACTGATCGTCCGCCCCGGATTGGCAACGGAGGCCACGCCGGCCGCGATCATCGGCGGCTTGTCGGGACTGCTGGCCGCGTCGGCCATGGTCAGCATTCGGCGCATCGCCGATACCGAGCCGACGGTGCGGATCGTGTTCTATTTCGCTGCCTGCTCGACGCTGCTGTCGCTGCCAGCGCTGCTGTGGGCTTGGAAGCCGTTGCCGGCCCAAGCTTGGTTCCCGCTGATCGGCGCCGGTCTGACCGCCACGCTCGGGCAACTGGCGCTGACGCGTGCCTACGGGCTGGCGCCGGCCGCTCGCGTCGGGCCGTACACCTACACCTGCGTGCTGTTCTCAGCGGCGATTGGCTGGTGGTTCTGGGACGAGTCGATCGATGCCCTGTCGATGCTGGGCGGCGCCATCGTCATCGGCAGTTGCATCCTCGCCAGCCTGCGCCGCTACGAACCCAGGCTCGACGAGTAGCCTTGCGATCGTGACCGCCGTCAGGGGTTTGTGATCAGGTTCTGCAGCGCGTCCCAGCCCAAGATCGCAACCCCAAGCTTTTCAGCCTTGGCCAGCTTGGAGCCGGCGGCCTCACCGGCCAACAGATAGTCGGTGTTCTTCGACACGCTGCCCGACACCTTGCCGCCGTGGCTTTCGATCAGCGCCGACGCTTGCTCGCGGCTGACACCAGGCAAGGTGCCGGTGATCACGAACGTCTTGCCGCTGAAGACCCCGGTCGCGACCGCCTTGGGCGCCGGCCAATGCACACCGGCCTGGACCAGTGCCGAGATCACGTCGCGGTTGCGCGGTTCTGTAAAAAAGTGGACCACATGCGCGGCGACGGTAGGCCCGACGTCGGGCACTGCGCGCAGCAACGGATAGCGGTCTTTGAGCTTGAGGGCTGCATCGAACTCACCCTGGGCATCGCTGTCCACGGCGCCGTAAAGTGCGTCGAGGCTACCGAAATGACGGGCCAGATCGCGCGCGGTGGTTTCGCCGACCTGCGGGCAACCGAGCGCAAACAGGAAACGCTCGAAGCGCGTACTGCGACTGCGATTGATCGCCTCGACGACGTTGGCCGCCGATTTCTCGCCCATCCGCTCCAGGTCCATCAGCACGGCCGCATCGAGGTGATAGATGTCGGCAGGCGATTTGACGTGTCCCGCGTCGATCAGCTGAGCCAACAGCTTGTCGCCAAGGCCCTCGACGTCCATGGCCTTGCGCGACACGAAATGAACCAGCGCACCGTGTAGCTGCGCGCGACACGACAGTCCGTTGGTACAGCGGGCAACGACCTCGCCTTCGACGCGTTCGACCGCACCGCCGCAGACCGGGCAGTCAGCCGGCAGCCGCACCGGATCGCGACGCTCGTGTTCGGTGCGCGCCTCGTCGTCGTCAACGACAATACGGACCACTTCGGGAATCACATCGCCGGCACGCCGGACGACGACCCGGTCGCCGGCCCGCACGTCCTTGCGCTCGACTTCGTCCATGTTGTGCAGCGTGGCGTTGGACACGTTGGCGCCGCCGACGAACACCGGCTTGAGCCGCGCCACTGGCGTCAGGGCGCCGGTACGGCCGACCTGGAACTCGACGCTCTCGAGCAGCGTCGTCGCCTCTTCTGCCGCGAACTTGTAAGCACAGGCCCAGCGCGGCTCTCGCGACACCGAACCCAACTCTTCACGCGCGGCCAAGTCGTCGAGCTTGAACACCACGCCGTCGATGTCGAAGCCGAGCCCCGAGCGGCGCTCGCCGATGCCGGCGAAGTACGACAGCAAGCCATCAACGCCGTGGACCGTGGCAATCAACGGGGAGACGGGATGACCCCACTCCGCCAACTGCGACAACACCTGGGCGTGCCGACGCGGTGCGGACCAACCCTCGCTATAGCCGACCGCGTATGCGTAGAACGCCAAAGGACGCCGCGCAGTGACGCGCGGATCGAGCTGGCGCAAGCTACCGGCCGCCGCATTGCGTGGGTTGACCGGCGGCTTGTCGCCGCGACGACTGGCTTCCTCGACCCAGCGACGAAAGCCATCAAGCGGCAGATAGACCTCGCCGCGCACCTCGACCAAGTCCGGCGCAGTGCCACGCAACTGCAATGGAATCTGGCGGATCGTCCGGAGATTGGCCGTGATGTCCTCGCCCGTCTCGCCGTCACCGCGCGTCGCCCCCCTTACCAGCACGCCGTGCTGGTAGATCAGCGACACCGCCAGACCGTCGAGTTTGGGCTCGGCGACGTAATCGACGGCGTCGACGTCGAGCGTCTGGCAGACACGGCGATCGAAATCGCGCAGCTCGGCTTCGTCGGCGCATTTGCGCAGCGACTGCATCGGCAGCTGATGACGGACGGCGGCAAACTCGCGGGATGGCGCGGCACCGACGCGCTGCGTCGGCGAATCCGGCGTCAACAACTCGGGGTGCGCTGCTTCAATCTGCTGCAGTTCGGCAAATAGCTCGTCGTACACCGCATCCGACACCTTCGGATCGTCGAGCACGTAGTAGCGATGGTTGTGTTCATTCAGCTGCTGGCGCAGCTGCCGCGCACGTTGCTCGGGCGTCATCCCGCAGCTGCGCTCAAACCTGGGCTGCCCGCGCCCAAGCCTCGACGTCGGCTTGCAGCGCACGCATCGTCTCCGAGCTCAGCGGCTGCTTCTTGCTGTCGTAGACCTCGGCATTGAGCGCGCGGGCCAGAGCCTGTGTCGTCGCCAGCATGTCGTGGAGCGCATTGAGCGGCTTGACCGGACCCGGCAGCACCATGAAGGCCGACAGGCCCGGCGTCGAGAACTGGGTCGCCTCGGCTGGCAGCAGCACGCCCGGCTTGGTCAGGCTGGCAACGGCAAACACCGATTCGTTGCGGGCCAGCCGGTGATAGATCTGCTTGGCGCCAAACACCAGGCCCTGTGCCGCCAGTGCCGAATGCAGCTTGTTGCCGGTGATCACGCCGCCGTTGCGCTCGACGATCAGCAGCGCGACGATTTTTTGCTCAACCGGCGGTGGAAGCGGCGCGGCGGTGCCCGCGGCCGCTGGCGTTGCCGACGGCGCGGAACGAACCCAGGCGGGCACGCTGACGGGCGGCGCCACATCGCTAGGCGTCGATTCGTTGGCCGGCGCCGCAGCGGCCGGGTCAGCGCCGCTCGGCGTCGCATCAAGCAGCGGGGCCGTGCGCCGCCGCGGACGACCCACACCGAACTCGTCGTACTGCTTGCCGGTCAGCGGGTCCAGTGTCGGGTCGACGATCGATGCCGGCGCCGCGGAAGGAGACGTGGGCTCGGCTGCAACCGGCTTGATCGACGGGCGCAGCAGCGGCGCAGCATCGTGTGCCGGCTCCGAGCGACGGGCGGGTCTGGGCTCGGACACCGACTCGGCCGGACCGATGTCGTCGACGGGTGCATCGTCGAAGATATCGAGTTGCTCGCGAACGGGTTCGGCACTGGTTCGGCTCGGCGGCGCTTCGGCATCCGCGGGACGCGGCTTGGCGGCACGGCGCGGCAGCGGATCGGCATCACGATCACGACGGCTGATCACGACGACGGCGACGACGATGACGACGCTCAGAATCAGCAGCGCCCACTGCAATGCGCTCATTCCCATATGCCTCGATGCTGGGTCGTTGGGGGGTTCATTGTGGCACTCACCCGGTCAGGTCCGGAACGGCTGCACTTCTGGCGCGGGCGCTTTGCCGTCCGAACCGACCATCTCGACGGCCTGCGATACGTCGACGCTGACCAAGCGCGACACGCCGGGCTCCTGCATCGTGACGCCATGCAGGTGCGACGCAAGCTCCATCGTGATCTTGTTGTGCGTGATGATGATGAACTGCACGTTCTGCGACATTTCGCGGACGATCTCGCAGAAGCGGCCAACGTTGGCGTCGTCGAGCGGCGCGTCGACTTCGTCCATCAAGCAAAATGGCGCCGGGTTGAGCTGAAACAGCGCCAGCAGCAGCGCAACGGCCGTCATCGCCTTCTCGCCACCCGACAGCATCTGGATCGATGAATTGCGCTTACCAGGAGGCCGCGCCATCACGCGCACGCCGGTGTCGAGCAGGTCGTCGCCGGTGAGTTCCAGATACGCCTCGCCGCCGCCGAACAGTTTCGGGAAGCGGTCGCGGAAGATCGTATCGACCTGGTCGAACGTCGTCTTGAAGCGGTCCTTGGTCTCGATGTCGATCTTGCGGATCGCCTCTTCGAGCGTGTCGAGCGCCCCGCTGAGGTCCGCGTTCTGATCGTTGAGATACTTTTCGCGCTCCTCGGCTTCTTGCAGTTCCTGGATCGCCGCCAGATTGATCGCACCGAGCCGGTCGATGCGCCGCAGCGTCGACGCGAGCTTCTCCTCCCACGCCGATAGCTCCGCATCGTCGGCCAACGCGGCCACGATTGCGTCGCGCTCGAAGCCGCCTTCGGTGCAAGCCTCAACGATCTGTTGCTCGATGCCCTCACGTCGGGCGCGCAGGTTTTCAAAGTCCAGACGCGCCTGCTGCAGGGTTTCCTGCGCCGCGTCCTTGGACTGCTCGGCTGCGCGCAGCTTCTGCTGCGCGGCAACCAACGCGGCTTCCAATCCGGCCAGCGCTTCGCGTGTCACGCGCAAGGTATCGCGCGCGGCCGCAACGCCTTGGCGCGCAGCGTCGAGCTCGGCACTTTGCTCGCCCAGCGGCGCCTCAAGCTCTTCGGCTTCACGCTCGCGGCCGCCGCGCTGGTGCTGCAGCATCTCCTGGCTTTCGGCCAGGTCGTGCAGGGTCTGGTTGAGCGCGCTGATCGCGCTGCGCCGCCCGGCCAGCTGTACTTGCACCGTGTTTCGCGACTGCGTGGCTTGCGCGACTGCATTGCGCAAGCGGCCAACGCCATCGCGCGCGCGCGCCACCGTCTGTTGCAGCTGTACGCGCTCTTCACGGAGACGCTGCGCGATCGCCTCGAGTTCGCCGAGCTTGGCGCGGGAGGCTCCCAGTTCTGCAGCAGCTTGTTCGCGCTGTTGATTCAAGGTGTCGATTTCGCGACCCAGTGACTCGATGCGCGACTGGGTTTGCTCCAGCCGCACGACTTGCGCCTGTCGAAACGCGAGGCGCTGCGCATGCCGGCTGCGGGCGTGCTCGAACCGGGGTGCCAGCTCGCGCCGCTCGGTTTCGAGTTGCTGCTGACGGCCCCTCAGCTCAAGCAGTTCCTGTTCGCGAAGTTGAAGCAGGCGTCCGTGCTCGTCGACCTGCAACCGCAGTTGCTTGAGCAACTGTTCGCGAGCGATCACGCCGCCGCGGTCCGAATCGCGGCGCGGATAGCGGCTCCAGCCCTGCCCGGCCCAGATGCCCGAGCGAGTCACCACCGACTCGCCCGGTGCCAGCGCGTTGAGTCGGTCGGCGGTCAGCTCGGAGTCTTCGATGCTGTAGATGCCGTGCAGCAACTCGAGCAGCGCGGCCGGCCCTTGCACTCGGGCCGTTAGCGCACGCGGATCGCGTGTCGCAACGCCGGCGTGTTCGTACAGCAAGGCCGCGCCGGTCTTCGGCAGGCTCGCGGAATTTTCGGTTTGTCGCTGCGCCTGCGACAGCAGCGGCGCCTGCAACCAGCCTTCGAGCACGTGTTCGACCGCCGCTTCCCAGCCGGACTCTACGTTCAGTACCGTGGCCAAACGGGGAGCCTGATCGAAGCCGCGCTGCTTGAGCCAGCCGTTGAGCTCGACGTCGTCCTGCCGCAGTGCCGCTTGCTGCAAGGTTTCCAGCGATGACAACCGGCCGCGTGCCGACTGCAACTGCTGCCGGGTTTCGTGCAGCGAGGCTTCTAGGCCCGAGCGCTGTTCGCGCAGTGCTTGTAGCTCGCGGTCAACCGTCTGCAGCCTGGCCTGATACTCGGCCTGCTCGGCGCCCAGTGTTTCGAGGTCGAGGTCGGCTTCGGCGACCGATTCCTGGATCGGCGCCGCGTCGAGCGTCGAGCGCTCGGCATTCAGGCGCTTCAGGCGCTCGTCAACTTGAACCAGCGCGCGCTCCAAGCCCTGCAGACGCACGCGCTCGCCTTCGGTCTGGAACAGCGGCGCTTCGGAACGCGTTTGGAACTCGTCCCAAATGGCCTGCTGTTCTTGCTGCTCCGCTTCAGCCCGCGCGAGTTCGGATTGCGTGTCCGACAAGGCACGCTCGGACTGCTCGGCCTGCGCTTCGAGTTGCTGAACTTCGCGGGCCAGCGACTCCATGCGCGCGTTTTCGGCGTTCCGGCGGCGATCAAGCTCTGCCAACTGTCGGGTAATCTGGTCCAGCTCTTTGAGCTTGAGTGACTTCAGTTCGCGAGCATGGCTGAGGTTTTGCTCCTGTCGCGCCAGGCGCGCCTCGGCCTCGTAGACCTGAGTCTGGTCGTGCGACAACCGGGTTTGGGCATCGCGCTGAGCGGTTTCGGCCAGTGCCCGAGCGCCGTCGGCGTCATTGATCGCCAGCCGACGAGCATCCAGTTCGGCTTGGAGTTGGGCGATCGAGTCTTCGAAGCCTCGGCTCTGATCCAGCAGCGCGCGTTCGCGAAGAACCAGAATGTCGGCCTTGAGCGTGCGTTCCTGCTGCTTGAATTCCCGGTACTTTTCGGCGTTGGCTGCCTGCTTGCGCAGCACTTCCAGCCGGCCGTGTAGCTCGCTGCGAAGGTCCGACAACCGCGACAGGTTTTCCCGCGTCTGACGGATGCGGCTTTCCGTCTCGCGGCGGCGCTCCTTGTATTTGGAGATGCCGGCCGCTTCCTCCAGCCACGTACGCAGCTCTTCGGGCTTGGCCTCGACCATCCGAGACACCATGCCCTGCTCGATGATCGCGTACTGATTCTTGCCGCCCAGGCCGGTGCCCAGGAACAAGTCGGTGACATCGCGCTTGAGACACTTGCGACCGTTCAGGTAGTACTGGGAGTTGCCGTCACGCAACAACTCCCGTCGCACGGCGATTTCGCTGTAGGCGGCAAACGGTCCGGTGATCTGTCCGTCGCTGTTGTCGAACGTCAACTCGACCATCGCCCGGCCAACCGGCTTGCGCGACTTGGAGCCGTTGAAGATCACATCTTCGGAATCTTGCGTCCGCAGCTGCTTCTGGCTCGCCTCGCCGAGCACCCAGCGGACGGCGTCGATGATGTTCGATTTGCCGCAGCCGTTCGGACCGACGACGCCGGTCAGATTGGCAGGCAGAGGCAGCTGGGTCGGGTCGACAAACGACTTGAAGCCGGCCAGCTTGATACCGGATAAACGCATCGAATGTATCGGTCGGGGATGAAGTCAGCGCACGGCGGACCCGCGGCGTTAGACCCATAGTGTAAATTACGCGGCCCTATTTGTTTGCCGGCAACCCCGGCGCCTCTCCCTATGCCGCTTACGCCGAACAGCACCCGACCCAGCACCGAGCTGGAAACGTTCCCCAACCCGAATCCGGGACGCGACTTCGTGATCCGGATGCGGATGCCCGAATTCAGCTGCCTGTGCCCGAAGACCGGCCAGCCGGACTTCGCAACGCTGTATCTGGAATACATCCCGGAGACGCTGTGCGTGGAACTCAAGTCACTGAAGCTCTACATCTGGAGCTTCCGCGATCAGGGCACGTTCCACGAAGCGGTCACGAACAAGATCTTGGATGACTTGGTCAAGCTGCTGCAGCCGCGCTATGCCCGACTGACGTCGGACTTCGGCGTCCGCGGCGGCATCTACACCCATGTGGTCGCCGAACATCGTGCGACGGGCTGGACGCCGGCACCGCCGGTACTGCTGCCCGAAGCGGAGTGGCGCAAACAATAAGCAGTCGCTGCAACCACGGCTTGCCCCGGTAGCGGGGCAAGCCTCAGGCGGCGCGGCTGCGGACCGGCGGTGCCAGCATGGCTTCCACGTCCGCCAAGGTCAGCCATCCGCCTTCCAGCGTGCCGCGGATCACCGATACCGGCGCCTCGGGCTCACCCAGACCGTCGAGTACCAGCCTCGCCTTGCTGAAATCATCGTCGAGCGTGTTTTCGTTGCGGGTGATGATTGTGCAGATGCCCGCCGAGGTCGCGGCTTGCAAGCCCATTGCAGAATCTTCCAAGGCCACGCACTGCCATGGCTTTAGGTCGAGCTGATTCATTGCGTGCAGATACGGATCGGGCGACGGCTTCTTGGCTGCCACGTCGGCGCCGCTGACGATCAGATCCACCTGTTCGGCCAGACCCGGCATCGCATGATTGAGCACGGCGTTCAAGCTGTCATGGCTGGCATTGCTCACCAGCGCCACTTTGACACCCGCCGACTTGGCTTCGGCGATCAGACGCGCGACTCCCGGACGCAGCGGAACCTTGCCCTTGCGGACAAATGCGCGGAAGTAACGACTCTTGAGTTGATGAACACGGTCGACCCACGCCGCTTCGTCGTGGCGAGCCGCATCGGCCTGCGCGCCGAGTTCGGGCTGGTAGTGCCTGAGGTAGTACGTCAGCCGCTCACGGCCTCCGGGCAGTGCCAGCAGCTTGCGGTACAAACGGCTGTTCCACCGGAAACGCAGGCCAAGCGACCGGAACGCCTGGTTGTAGGCAGGTCGGTGACCATGGCTTTCGGTGTCGGCCAGCGTCCCGTCGACATCGAGTAACAGCGCTCGAAGGCTCACGGCGACGGACTGCGGCGAGTAGCGGGAGCAGAGAACCGGAAAACGGTACTCCACTCCTCTATAGAGGAAGGCATGCGAACATCGACTGGAGACAATTCGATCATGGTAGATCAAATCGGCTTAACCGTGCCTTTTCTGTAGCGTGCACGTCTACCTGTGCCATTGCGTTTCAGCGCCGGCTGTCGGCCATCCGAGGAACAAAACAGATTGATCGAATCGACTTACCGCGGCCGCTTCGCCCCCACGCCCTCCGGCCCTCTGCATCTGGGTTCGCTCCTGACGGCGCTTGCAAGCTATCTGGAGGCCCGCCGGCACGGCGGCCGATGGCTGCTCCGGATCGACGATCTGGACACCCAACGCATCGCCGCTGGCGCCGAGGCGCAGATACTCCACCAACTCGAAAGTCACGGACTCGAATGGGACGGCCCGATCCGGCGCCAGTCCGAGCACATCGAGGAGTACCAGGCAGCTCTGGATTCTCTGAAACGTCAGGGAGCGCTGTACGGCTGCCGGTGCAGCCGGGCCGTGCTCGCCCAATCATCGCTTCCGGGCGCCGACGGGCCGGTTTACTCGGGGCACTGTCGCCAGCTTGGCCTGGTCGAAGGCGATCTGGCACTGCGCGTCATCGTGCCCGGACAACAACTGCGGTTTCTGGATGCGGGTCAGGGCATGCAGCATCGCGACTTGGCTCGCGACATCGGTGACTTCATCGTGCGGCGCCGCGACGGCATTATCGCGTACCAGTTGGCTTGCGCCGTTGATGAACACGTCCAGATGATCAGCCATGTGGTGCGTGGCGCCGATCTGTTGGGCTCGACCTTCATGCAACTGCTATTGATGCAGCGGCTACGACTACGCGAGCCTCGCTACCACCACCTGCCGATCTTGGTAGATCGCGAGCAGCGCAAGTTAAGCAAGCAGAATCACGCCCTGGCCATTCACTCCGCCGACGCAGGGCTCAATTTGTTCCGCTGCTTGGAATGGCTCGGTCAGTCGCCGCCACCCGCACTGCAAAAGGACCCGGCTCGGCTGATCATCGGCTGGGCCTTGGCTCACTGGGATCTGTCTCAGGTCCCCCGACAGGCGGCGATCGAACCCCGAACTTTGTAGCCAGCGAGGCACTGGCCTATTCTTCACGCACTGCAACATAAAGCATGGTCACTGAATGACTGACGTCCGCATCATCAAGAAGTATCCGAATCGCCGCCTATACGACACGGAGATCAGCCGCTACATCACGCTTGAAGAGGTGCGGCAGCTGGTACTCCAGAACATTCGTTTCCGTGTCGAAGACAAACGCAGCCATGAAGACATCACGCGGAGCATCCTGCTTCAAGTCATTGCCGAGCAGGAACAAGGTGGCGACCCGATCTTCACCACCGACCTGCTGATATTCATCCTGAGGGTCTACGGCGACCCGATGCAGGGCAGCATCAGCCGGTACTTGGAGCTATCCATTCGGCTCTTTTTGGATCAGCAAAGCAATTTCACCGAGCAGCTACGCGGCATGCTGGGTCAAGCTCAGCAACCGCTGCAGATGCTCAAAGAGCTCGCAGACCGTCAGGTGCCCATCTGGCGCAGCGTGCGAAAGGAATTTTTGAAGAACCTGAGCCGTCCTAAGCCGCCGCAAAGCTGAGCTTGGCATGTCACGTGCTTCATTCGATGAAAGAACGGGTTCAATACAAGCGCTACAGTACAGTCGTACACAATGTGGCGCTTTTCTATTGACGGATAGGTAAGTTAGCGATACAGTTCAATTCACCAGCGCCCATAACGCCAAAGCCCGACAACATCGGGCGACGTTGTCGGGCTAAGGGTCTCCTCCAGGAAGGCTACGCGCCTTCCTCGCACCTTGCCCCCGGAATCCGGGGGTTCTTTTTTTGGCGGGCGTCTCGTGCGGTAAATGCCGAGATATCTATTTAGTTGATACCCGCGATAGGCTGAAATGATTGTGCCTAGTCCAGACTGATGAATCAAGCTTTTTTGACACATTCGCTTGTTTTTTCGGCCAATCGCCCCCTTCAGCAACGACAAAGCACCCGATAGTCGTTGACACACTGGTAAGTTATCCGTATATTGCACTGCAACAAGACGCCATCTGCAGCAGCGGCCAAGTCCGAGCGCGATTCCAGTCTAGAGTCTCCTCCAGGAAGGCTTCGCGCCTTCCTCGCACCTTGCCCCCCGGCCTCCGGGGGGTTCTTTTTTTGTGCGCCATTTTTTGCGGTGTCAGCTCGGCTCATTTATGCCGAGCATCAGCGCCAGCTCCTGTAAGCCCTGCTAGTGCAACCGGCAGTCGACGCCTACACGGTAACGTCATGCGGCAAAAGAAAACCCGCGGATCTTTCGATTCGCGGGTTTCTAACGACTAGCGTATCTCGGTCCGGCTGTTACTCGGCCAGGTCGACTGCCTTCATCGACAGTCGCACGCGACCCTGCTTGTCAACCTCGAGCACCTTGACCTTGACGATCTGACCTTCCTTGACCACATCCTCAACCTTTTCGACGCGCTTGTCGGCGAGCTGGGAGATGTGAACCAGCCCATCCTTACCGGGCAGGATCGTGACGAAAGCACCGAAGTCCATCAGCTTGGCGACCTTGCCTTCGTAGATGGCGCCAACTTCGACGTCCTTGGTCAGCGAGTCGATTCGAGCGATGGCAGCATCAGCAGCCTGCTTGGTGATTGCCGCAATCTTGATCGTTCCGTCATCGGCGATGTCGATCGAGGTCCCGGTTTCTTCGGTGATGCTGCGGATCGTGACGCCACCCTTGCCGATCACTTCGCGGATCTTGTCCGGGTGAATCTTGATCGTGGTGATGCGCGGCGCAAAGCTCGACATCTCCTTGCGCGGTTCGGGCAGAACCTGATCCATCTGATCCAAGATGTGCAGCCGGGCTTCCAACGCCTGAGCCAGCGCCTGCTTCATGATCTCGCCGGTTACGCCGGTGATCTTGATATCCATCTGCAGCGCGGTGATGCCATTGCGCGAGCCGGCCACCTTGAAGTCCATGTCGCCGAGGTGATCTTCGTCGCCAAGGATGTCGGTCAGCACCGCATATTGGCTGCCTTCGAGGATCAGACCCATCGCGACACCCGCAACCGGCGCTTTGATCGGCACGCCCGCATCCATCAGCGCCAGGCACGAGCCGCACACCGATGCCATCGACGATGACCCGTTCGATTCAGTCACTTCGGACACGACGCGCACCACGTACGGAAAATCCGTCTCGAGGTCGGGCATCACACCGGCAACACCACGCTTGGCGAGCCGACCATGGCCGATTTCGCGGCGCTTGGGCGCATTCAGACGACCGGTTTCGCCGACGCTGTACGGAGGAAAGTTGTAATGCAGCATGAACGCATCGCGCCACTCGCCTTCGATGCTGTCGACGAGCTGGGCATCTTTTCCAGTGCCCAGCGTCGCGACCGCCAGCACCTGCGTCTCACCACGCGTGAACAGCGCGGAACCATGCGTGCGCGGCAGCACGCCGGCACCGATGCTGATCGGACGGACCGTGCGGGTATCGCGGCCGTCGATACGCGGATGGCCGCCGATGATGCGGTTGCGAACGACGCGCGCTTCCAGATTGAAGAACGCGTCCTTGACCGCGCCTTCCTCGAAGCGAGCGTTGTCACCCGAGCAAAGCGCAGCAATGATGTCCTTGCGCACCGCGTCCACCGCGTCGTGACGGGCCGACTTGTCGGTGACTGCGTAGGCCGAGACGACACGCGCCTCGTAAGCGTTGATCGCGGTGGTCAGCTCGGTCGCTTCCGCGGCCGGCTGCCAGTTCCAACGGGGGCGGCCGGCTTCGGCGACCAGCTCGTTGATCGCATTGATCGCGACCTGCATTTCAGCGTGGCCGAACAACACGGCGCCGAGCATCACATCTTCCGGCAGCTGCTTGGCTTCGGACTCCACCATCATCACGGCCGTCGCGGTACCGGCCACAACCAACTCCAGCTCCGAGGTCTTGAGCTGCGTGGCCGTCGGATTGAGGATGTACTGACCGTTGGCATAGCCAACCTTGGCTGCAGCGATCGGGCCCTGGAACGGAACACCCGACAACGCCAGCGCCGCCGATGCGCCCAGCATCGCCGGAATATCACCTTCGACTTCCGGATTGAGCGACATCACCATCGCGACGATCTGGATTTCGTTGTAGAAACCCTCGGGGAACAGCGGACGGATCGGACGGTCGATCAAGCGCGACGTCAGCGTTTCGCGCTCGGTCGGGCGACCTTCGCGCTTGAAGAACCCACCCGGGATACGGCCGCCGGCGTAGGTACGCTCCATGTAGTCAACCGTCAGCGGGAAGAAATCCTGACCGGCTTTGGCTTCTTTCTTGGCAACGACGGACACCAGCAAAACGGTGTCGTCGACATTGATCGTCACGGCGGCCGTCGCTTGACGAGCAACGTGTCCGGTTTCGATGGTCACATTGTGAGAGCCGTACTTGAAGCTCTTCTTGATCGGTGTCGCGGGGGTGGCGGGAATCGCCATAGGAGTGCTCACTTTTCTAGTTTGAAAGCTCAGGAGCGCATTGCGCTGCGCCTGCTGGGACGACCAGGAACTGCGGAAACGACAATGGGGTCATGCGCAATGCCAGCCCGCGGCGATGGACTCGCCTTGCGGACCGGGCATCGCATGACCCCACGGGTGAAGCGGGAACGCGACCGGCTGGATCAGCGGCGCAAGCCCAGTTCACCGATCAGCTTGGTGTAGCGCGCTTCGTCCTTGCGCTTCAGGTAATCCAGCAGGCTACGACGCTGGTTGACCATCTTCAGCAGGCCGCGGCGGGAATGATGATCCTTCGCGTTCTTTTCGAAGTGGCCGGAGAGGTCGGCAATGCGGGCGGACAGCAGGGCCACCTGAACTTCCGGGGAGCCGGTATCGCTCTTGCCGCGCGCGTACTTCTCGACGACGCTGGCTTTCTGTTCAACGCTGAGGGTCATTCTAAAAAACTCCGAAAACGTGTCTAAAGCTCTAACAAAGTCCGTAATTGTAGCCTCCCTGGGAGGCAGTCACAAGTCGCGGCGTTAATCAGGTGTCGGCAGCAGCCAGCGCTCTGGTGCCAGCAGGCCATCATCAAGGACGCGCGCCATTCCGCAAAGTCGGTCGCGTGCGTCAACCACCGCGATCCGCCCCGGCGACAGCCCGGGAATCCGCAAGCGACGCCCTCCCAACAGCAGCGCCAACTGGGTTTCGTCAGCCTGCCAGCGCGGCCAATCGGCAAGACCGGCCAACGGCGGCGTTAACAGCGCATCCAAAGCCGACTGCCCCTGCTCTGCCGCATGATGCAGTGCTTCGAAGCTGAGCATCGGCGTCGGCGCCGCAAACGGGCTGGCGCCGATGCGCCTCAACGCCCCCAGATGCGCCTGCTGTCCGACGGCAGCCGCAATGTCTTCCGCTAACGTGCGGATATAGGTGCCCTTGGAGCACACGATATCCAGGTCCAATCGCCCGGAAGCGTAGTCGATGACGTCCAGGCGATGAATCATGATCTCGCGCGCCGGCCGGTCGACCTCTTGCCCTGCACGCGCCAGATGATAAAGCGGCTGGCCTTGATGCTTCAGCGCCGAGTGCATCGGCGGAACTTGCGATATCGGGCCGCGAAACCGCGGAAGCACATTTTGAATATGCTCGAGCGTTACGTCTGACGGGTCGGATTGCTCCCTGACCTGTCCTTCGCCGTCGCCGGTCGTCGTGCTGACACCGAGTACGACGCTGGCGTGATAATGCTTGTCACCGTCGAGCAGCAAGCCACACAACTTGGTGGCTTCCCCGAAGCAGACCGGCAACAGACCCGTCGCGAGCGGGTCGAGGCTACCGGTATGGCCCGCGCGCTCTGCGTTGTAGAGCCTGCGGACGCGCTGCAAAGCCTCGTTGGAACTAAGGCCCAACGGCTTGTCGAGCAGCAGGATGCCGTCGATACGCCGCCATTTGGATCGAACCCGCCGCCGATTCACGCGTCGCTGTTGTCTTCGCCGTCGCGATTGCGGGCATTGCCCTCATCGCTCCGAATCGCTTCTCGTATGACCTGACTCACACGCGTGGCTTGCACCAGCTGCATGTCGCCGACGAAATGCAAAGCCGGGATATGTCGCAGCTTCAGACGACGCCCCAAGCCGAAACGCAGACGCCCGCTCGCGTGGTTCAGCACCTTGGCCGCTTCCGGAATGCGCTCGTCTTCGCCCATCACGCTGATGAACACGCTGGCGTTGCGCATGTCGGGCGACGAGTCGACGCGAGTCACCGTGACGTTGCTAACGCGCGGGTCAGTCAGCTCGTCACGAATCAACCCCGTCAGCTCACGCTGAAGTTGGATGTTGATTCGCGACTTTCGGGAGTATTCCTTCGGCACCGGCCCTCGACTCAGATCTGGTTCGTACAGCTCAAGCGTCGGCCTTGACGGTGCGGCGGACTTCGATGCGCTGGAAGCACTCGATCTGGTCACCCGCCTTGACGTCGTTGTAGTTCTTCACGCCGATGCCGCATTCGGTACCGGCTTCGACCTTCTGAACGTCATCCTTGAAGCGGCGCAGCGACTCGAGCACACCCTCGTACACCACCGTCTGGTTACGCAGCACGCGGATCGGCAGGCTCTTCTGCACCGAGCCCTCGATGACCAAGCAGCCGGCGATGTTGCCGAGCAGCGAGCTGCGGAACACATCGCGAACCTGGGCGATGCCAACGATCTGCTCGCGCGTCTCGGTACCGAGCAAGCCCGCGATCGCACTGCTGACGTCGTCGATCACCTCGTAGATGATCGAGTAGTAGCGGACATCGACGCCGGAATCCTGAATGCGCTTACGAGCCTGACTGTCGGCACGGACATTGAAGCCGATGATGATCGCCTTGGACGCCAGCGCCAGATCGACATCAGACTCGCTGATGCCGCCGATGCTCGAGGTCAGCACGTTGACCTTGACCTCGGCGCTGGGCAGCTTGCGCAGCGCGTCGGACAAGGCTTCTGCCGAGCCCTGCACGTCCGTCTTGATCATCAGGTTCAGCTGCTTGGCATCCGGGCCTGCACCGTCGCCCATCTGCGCGAAGATCTGATCCATGCGCACCGCCTGCGACGAGGCCAGCTTCTGCTCGCGCATCTTCGACTCGCGCAGCAACGCCAGCTCGCGGGCTTTGCGCTCGTCGGCAACCACGACGACGTCGTCGCCGGCATCGGGCACGCCCGACAGACCGAGTACGGCAACCGGAATCGACGGACCCGCCTCTTTAACGGGGCGCCCCGCTTCGTCGAACATTGCGCGGACGCGGCCAAAGTGCGGGCCGGTCAGAATCACGTCGCCCTGCTTCAGCGTGCCGGCACGCACCAGCACGGTCGCCACCGGACCCCGTCCCTTCTCCAATGAAGATTCGACGATGGTGCCGCGAGCGGGCACGTCGATCGGCGCTTTCAGTTCCAGCACTTCGGCCTGCAACAGGATCGCGTCGAGCAGGTCATCGATGCCCTGACCGGTCATCGACGAAACGCCGACGATCTGTACGTCACCACCGAAGTCTTCGGAGACGACTTCTTCCTTCAACAGGTCATTCTTAATGCGGTCAATTTTGGCGTCGTGCTTGTCGATCTTGGTGACCGCCACGACCATCGGCGCGCCTGCGGCGCGCGCATGCTGAATCGCTTCACGCGTTTGCGGCATCACGCTGTCATCGGCCGCAACGACCAGCACGACGATGTCGGTGATCTGCGCGCCGCGAGAACGCATGCGGGTAAACGCGGCGTGACCCGGAGTGTCGAGGAAGGTGATGACACCTTTCTCGGTCTTCACATGATATGCGCCGATGTGCTGCGTAATGCCGCCGGCCTCACCTGCAGCAACACGGGTCTTGCGAATGTAGTCGAGCAACGACGTCTTGCCGTGGTCGACGTGCCCCATGATCGTCACCACCGGTGCACGAATCACCTGCGGTACGTCCAGCTGCACGCCGGCGACGGCCTGCACCAGGCTGTCCTCGATATCGGTGGCCTTGCTGAGCCGGACCTTGTGGCCGAGTTCCTCGACCATCAGCGCAGCGGTGTCCTGGTCGATCGTTTGATTGATCGTGGCCATGACGCCGTTCTTCATCATGATCTTGATCAGCTCGGTCGCCTTGACCGCCAGACGGTTGGCGAGCTCACCGACGCTGATCGCTTCTGGCACTTCGACTTCGCGAACCACGGGCGCCATCGGCCGCTCGAACGTATGCGCATTATCGACGCGCACCTGTCCAGTAGGCTTGCGCTTCTTCTTATCGCGCTTGCCGCCCTTGCCTTCTGCAATGTGCAGCTCCGTACGACCGCGACCGCGATCACGATCGCGATCACTGGTGGTTGTCGTCGGCGCCGGTCGATCGGCCACTTTCTTCACAGCCGCTGTCGGAGCCGCGACCGGCGGCGGAGGCGGATTGGCCGCCATCAAACGCGCCGCCTCGGCCGCACGGGCGATATTTTCCTGCGCACGCCGCCGTGAATTCTCAGCGTCCATGCGGGCACGGTAGATCGGGTCCGACTTCATCCGTTCCAGGTGCTCGAGGCGGACGCGTTCCGCTTCATCCTGCTCGGCCTTAGCCTTGGCTGCCGCTTCGATACGGGCTTGTTCCGCCGCAGCCGCTGCAATCCTCTGCGCCTCGGCCTCGGCTTCGGCTCGCGCCTTGGCCTCCGGGTCCTCTACTGGAGCGGGCT
This sequence comes from Hydrocarboniphaga daqingensis, assembly GCF_900129825.1. GTDB lineage: Bacteria > Pseudomonadota > Gammaproteobacteria > Nevskiales > Nevskiaceae > Hydrocarboniphaga > Hydrocarboniphaga daqingensis. The sequence goes on from NZ_FQWZ01000005.1 coordinate 232,266, forward strand.
CGGACTCCGGCTGGACTTCAACAACCGCCTCGTCCGCCGCAACCGCAACATCGTCGATCGGAGTCGGATGGTCAGAGTGCGCGACCTCGTCAACTGCAGTCTGCACCGCTTCGTCGATTGGACCGGCAACGTGCGACGAGCTGACTTCTTCGATATCCGACTGAAGGAACGTCCGCTTCTTCCGAACTTCGATGCTGACGGTTTTCGTCGGTGCGCCGCGGGCGCCGCCAAGGCGGAGCTCGGTGGTTTCTTTACGCTTGAGCGTGATCGACGGACGCGGTGCGCCCGGCACCGCGGAACCGCTGGCACCGACTGACGGCGCTCCTACGGGTGCCCGGGTCTTGGTGCGCAGATAGCCCAGCAACGCCAGCTTGTCGGCGCCGCTGATCGGCGACTTGGCGTTGTCGACGGAGACGCCCGCTTCCTTGAACTGCATGAGCAACTCGGCGACCGGCCGCTTCAGCTCATCTGCGAAATCTTGAACGGTAATGGACATGAATCCTCGTCTCGTATCGGGTGCGCCAGGTCAGGCGTACAGCTTCTGACGTGCGGCCATGATCAGCGCTTGGGCGCGGTTCTCGTCGAGCTGCACGGTTTCGAGCAGCTCGTCGGTCGCCAGATCGGCTAGGTTTTCGGCGGTGATGATGCCGGCCTCGGCAAGCAGGTAGGCGGTTTCTTCGTCCATACCGTTGATCGCCAGCAGATCATCAGCCGGCTTGACCGAGGCGGCGCGCTCGGCCTTGGCGATGGCCTTGGTCAATAGCACGTCACGCGCACGGTTGCGAAGTTCCTCGACGATGGATTCGTCGAATTCTTCAATCTTCAGCAACTCTTCGGTCGGCACGTAGGCCACTTCCTCGAGACTGGTGAACCCTTCGTCGACCAGCACACCGGCCAACTCGGCATCGACATCGAGTTCCTGCATGAAGATATCGAGGATGCCGCGGTTCTCTTCGTCCTTCTTGGATTCCAGGTCACCGGTCGTCATCACGTTCAGCGTCCAACCGGTCAGCTCGGATGCCAAGCGGACATTCTGGCCGCCCCGTCCGATGGCCTGAGCCAGCTTGTCCTCGGCAACACCGATCGACATGCTGTGCGCGTCTTCGTCGATGACCACGTTTTCCACTTCAGCCGGCGACATCGCGTTGATAACGAACTGCGCGGGATTCTCGTCCCACGGCACGATATCGACGCGCTCGCCCGCCAATTCGTTGGACACACTCTGAACGCGCGATCCACGCATGCCGACGCAAGCGCCGACTGGATCGATGCGTTTGTCCTTGGCTTGAACGGCAATCTTGGCGCGCAGCCCGGGATCACGAGCAGCGCCCTTGAGTTCGATCAGCCCCTGCGCGATTTCCGGCACTTCCAGCTTGAACAACTCCATCAGGAATTGCGGCAAGGTGCGGGACATGAACAGCTGCGGGCCGCGGACCTGGGGTCCGACGTCGTACAGATATCCACGGATACGGTCGCCTGGACGGGCCGGCTCGCGCGGAATCATGTGCTCGCGCGGAATGATGGCCTCGGCGCTGCCACCAAGATCCACGATCACAGCCCCGCGCTCGAGGCGCTTGATCAGACCGGTCAACAGCTCGCCGATGCGATGCTTGTAGGCTTCCACCACTTGGGCGCGCTCAGCCTCGCGCACCTTCTGCACGATGACCTGCTTGGCGCGCTGTGCACCGATGCGGCCAAAGTCGATTGAATCGATCTTCTGCTCGATGACCTCGCCCGGCTCGATATCCGGATAGTCCTTGCGGGCATAGCTCAGCTTGATTTGACGCTCGGGGAACTCGAAGTCTTCGCTATCGTCCTCAAGCACCGTCCAGCGGCGATACGACTCGTAGTCGCCGGTGTTCTGATCGATCGACACGCGAACGTCCGACTCATCGCCGTAACGCTCCTTGGTCGCCGACGACAAGGCTGCCTCAAGTGCAGCAAAGATGGTCTCTTTATCGACGCCTTTCTCATTCGAGACGACGTCGGCCATCAGCAGGATGTTTTTGTTCACGGCTTCCCCTTGTCAAAATCCGGGATCAGTCGGGCTCGTTCGATCGTCGCGTACGGCAGCACGACGTCGCCAAGTTCGGTGGTAAGAGTGACGGCCTCATCGCTGGAACCGGCGATCACTCCGGTGTAGCGCTTGCGACCGTTGACGGGAGCCAGTAGTTGCACCCGCGCTTCCTCGCCCGCAAAACGGACGAAATGTTCCGGACGTGTCAACGGACGGTCCAGCCCTGGAGACGAGACCTCTAGCTGGTAGGGCGAACTGATCGGGTCCTCGACATCGAGGACGCCCGCCACTTCACGACTCACGGCCGTGCAGTCTTCGACGGTGATGCCTTCAGGAGAATCAATGAACAGGCGCAACATTGCGTAGCCGGTCGACGGAGCAAACTCCAGCAACACCAGCTCGTAACCCAGATCCGTGATGACCGGTTCCAGAAGCTCCTGCAGACGATCTCTCAGCAAACCCGCTCTCCTGCGTCACGAGGACGCCTCACCACATGTTCCAGACGTCAAAATAAAAAAAGGCCCACAAGGGGCCTGGCTCCAACACAATAAATTGGTAGCGGGGGCAGGATTCGAACCTACGACCTTCGGGTTATGAGCCCGACGAGCTGCCAGACTGCTCCACCCCGCACCAGACAGACGACTAGTATAGAGCCTTGTGCTCGACACTGCAATCTGAAAACCGCTTTGAAACACCAGCATACGACCCAAATCGCGAACCAAACCTCAACCAAATCTTGGTGCCGACGTCGAGACTCGAACTCGAACAGGTTTCCCCGCTACCACCTCAAGGTAGTGCGTCTACCAATTCCGCCACGTCGGCACGGACCGGTGAGGGCGCGCATCTTAACGTCACAAAACCGGTTTGTCTCGGCTTTTTTATCAAACTTGAAACTTTGAGCCAGCAGCGACGACGAGCCGCTGCTCGCGGACTGCAAATCGCTTACTCAGGAACCTTCGGGCCCTCGGGCTGAGCGCTATCGCCAGCCGGCGCGGCTACCGGTGCTTCGTCCGGAATGCTGACCTGAGCCGGCTCGGCTTGGGCCGGTACCGTGTCGACAACGCTCGCCGGAGCGGTTCCGCGACCGCCAACCCAATAGGCCAGCGCAAGGCTGGACACAAAAAACACGAAGGCCAACCCTGCCGTGACACGTGACAGAAAGTTGGCCGCTCCACGGGAACCGAACACGGTGCCGGAAGCGCCGCTACCAAACGCAGCGCCGGCATCGGCGCCCTTGCCGTGCTGGATCAGCACCAAGCCGATCAGCGCCACCGCGACAAGAACCTGAATGACAACGAGAAACGTGTGCATGCTAAAGATCCATCCTGAAGGTCCGCCGGAGCGGACAACTGACTGCTTGAGTTAGGGCCGGTGCGACGCGGACAAGGCCTGCGCAGCATCCGCGATCGCCATGAAGTCGGACGCTTTCAGAGCAGCGCCGCCAATCAGGCCGCCATCGATGTCGGCGCCGGCGAAGAGCTCGGCCGCGTTATCCGCCTTGCAGCTCCCGCCATACAACAGCCGGGTCGAGCCCGCGATGGTAGCATCCTGGGCCGCCAGCAAACCACGAATGAACGCGTGAGCCGTCTGGGCCTGGGCCGGCGTCGCCGTCTTGCCAGTGCCGATCGCCCATACCGGCTCGTAGGCCACGACGGCAGCCCCGAACGATGCGATACCGCATCTGGCGATGACCGCAGCCAATTGCTCACGCAAAACGGCCTCGGTCTGCCCCGCTTCACGCTGTTCCAAGGTCTCGCCGATACACAGGATCGGGATCAGCCCCAGAGCCTGTGCCGTGCTGAATTTATCGGCGACGAGCTGATTCGTTTCACCGTACAACGAACGGCGCTCTGAGTGACCCACCAATACATAACGACAGCCAAGCTCGGTCAGCATGGCCCCATGCGTTTCACCGGTGAATGCACCCGGCTTAATCTGCTCGCTGAGGTTCTGGGCACCCAGACTCACGCCGACCGGCAACGCGGCGCGAACCGAATCCAAGTAGACCGCCGGAGGGCACACCAGCAGTTCGACACGATCGACACTGCCGACACGAGCCGCGATGCCGCTAAGCAGTTCCGCATTGGCCGCACGGGAACCGTTCATTTTCCAGTTGCCGGCAACGAGATATTGGCGAGTCATTGAAGTTCCGTATGAGTTAAAACAATAAGTTGTGACTAGACGCTGCAAGCTTTGCGCACGCTGTCGGCAATCGCGTCGGCCTCTGACTGAGCGGCGCTCGCGTCACGGGCTTCGACCATCACGCGGATCAACGGCTCGGTGCCCGAAGCCCGCAGCAGAACCCGGCCAGACTCGCCGAGCCGGGCTTCACTGATCTGCACGGCGTGGCGTACATCATCGCGCTCAAGTACCGGTGCGGCCTTGCCCGTTACGGGAACATTGATCAGCACTTGCGGACACTTGTGCAGCCCGGCGACCAGTTCGGACAAAGGCACGCCGAAGTCGCGCATCGCCGCGAGAACCTGCAGGGCCGTGATGATGCCGTCCCCGGTGCTGGAGACGTCCAGACACAGGGTGTGGCCCGACGTCTCGCCGCCCAGCGAGGCACCGTGTCGACGCATCTGCTCGAGCACGTATCGGTCTCCAACCTTGGCCCGCAGCAGGTCGATGCCGAGAGCGGCCAGGGCCTGCTGAAGCCCCAGATTGCTCATCAGTGTGCCGACCACAGGCCCCGTTAGCACCTGACGAGACTGCCGGTGACGTGCGATCGCGAACAAAATCTGATCACCGTCGACGGCCTGCCCGTGTTCGTCGACCATCAAACAGCGGTCGGCATCGCCATCGAACGCAATACCGAGATGCGCGCCACGCTCGACCACCGCGGACTTCAGCATCGCCAAATGGGTCGAGCCACAGTCGCGGTTGATGTTCAGTCCGTCTGGCTTGTCGCCGATCACGTGCACGGTGGCACCGAGCTTCCGCAGCACCTCAGGACCGACCTGGTAGGCGGCGCCGTTGGCGCAGTCGACCACCATCGTCAGGCCGGTGAGGTCGCCTCCACGATACCCGTCGGTGCAATAGCGAACGTAGCGCTGCGAGGCATCAACCAAGCGGCGCACCGGACCCAAATACTCGGGCTCAACACACTGTAGGTCGCGCTCCAGCCAGTCTTCAATCTCATGCTCGATGGCATCACTAAGCTTGTCGCCATCGGCAGAAAAGAACTTCACGCCGTTGTCGCGATGCGGATTGTGCGACGCACTGATCACAACGCCCGCTTGAGCCCCTACGTCGCGGGTCAGAAACGCAACGGCCGGCGTCGGCAACGGACCCAGCAGGCTGACCCTGACACCGGCGGCCGACAGACCAGCCTCGAGAGCGGACTCGAACATGTAACCCGAGCGGCGCGTGTCCTTGCCGATCAGAACATGAGCGCCGGGGTCGCGTGCGAGCACCCGACCCGCCGCCCAACCCAGCTTCAATGCAAATTCGGGCGTCATCGGCGATTTGCCGACGTGGCCACGAATGCCATCGGTTCCAAAATACTGTCTGCTCATCCTGCCTTTTGTGTCGCTCGGGTTACGGCGGAGGCGAACCTTACCGCCTCGACCGTCGCGCGTACATCGTGCGCGCGAATGATAGACGCTCCTTGCCAGACTGCCAGCGTGGCGGCGGCAACGCTGGCATGCAGACGTTCGCCGACATTCAGGCCCAGCAACTGCTGAAACATCGATTTTCGCGACAGGCCGGCAAGCAACGGCGGGCCAAGTTCGACCAGATCCGGCAGCTCGGCCAGCAACTGCAGGTTGTGCTCCAACGTCTTGCCGAAACCAAAACCGGGGTCCAGCACGATGCGCTGAACCGGAATACCGGCATCGACACAGGTATCGAGTCGCTGTTGCAGAAACCGACGCACATCGGTGGTGACGTGTTGATAACAGGGCGCCTGTTGCATCGTCTGGGGCTCGCCCTTCATGTGCATCAAGCAAACCGCGACGCGGTGGCGCGCGGCGACCTCGACGGCACCCGGCGCCAACAGCGCTCGCACATCGTTGATCATGTCGGCGCCAGCAGCACAGGCGGCGTCCATAACTTCAGGCTTCAGCGTATCGATCGAAATCCAGACGGGATGAGTCCCGCGGAGCCGTTCGATCAACGGAAGAACCCGATCAATCTCTTCGGAAACCGACACCGGCAACGCTCCAGGCCGGGTCGATTCGCCACCAACATCGATGATCAAAGCGCCCTCGCCGATCATCCGCTCTGCTTGCGCCAGCGCCAGGTCGACAGAAACGAAGCGACCGCCATCGGAGAACGAGTCCGGCGTGCAGTTAAGGATGCCCATGACCACAGGCTCGGCGAGGTCCAGCACCCGTTCGCGCGATACCAGTTGCAGCGGCTTGTTCTGCGGCAAGTAGACCGACTCCATCAAGCAAGAGGCCGGCTCGGGGCCGGCCTCTCTAACGACGACAGCAAAAACGACTTACGGGGGCGAGCCCGCCGGCCGCGGCGTCGTTGACGGCGGCATCGCACTGGCGCCCGAACCACTGCTACGCGGCGGTGGGTTGGAGCGCGGCCCGCCGTCAGTCCAGCTCTCCGGCGGACCCGGCGTGCGGCCGGCCATGATCGCGGCGATCTGCTCGCTGTCGATCGTCTCGTACTTCAGCAAGGTCTCGGCCATGATGTGCAGCTTGCCCAGATTGTCTTCGAGGATCGTCTTGGCACGGGCGTAGTTGCTTTCGATAACACCACGAACTTCCTGATCAATTGCGTATGCCGTGTCGTCGGACACGTTCTTGGTCTGCGTCACGCTCTTGCCCAGAAACACTTCGCCGTTGTCGTCGGAATAAGCCAGCGGACCCAGCTTGTCGGACATACCCCACTTGGTGACCATGTTGCGGGCGATTTCGGTCGCGCGCTCGATGTCGTTCGAGGCACCCGTGGTGATCTTGTCCATGCCGAAGATGATCTCCTCGGCAATACGTCCGCCAAACAGCGAGCAGATCTGGCTGTTGAGCCGCTCCCGCGTGTAGCTGTAACGGTCCTCTTCCGGCAGAAACATCGTCACGCCGAGGGCGCGACCACGCGGAATGATCGTGACCTTGTAAACCGGGTCATGATCAGGAACGGTCAATCCCACAATCGCGTGGCCGGCCTCGTGATACGCGGTCAGCTTCTTCTCGCTCTCGGACATGACCATCGACCGGCGCTCGGCGCCCATCATGATTTTGTCCTTGGCCTTTTCGAAGTCGTCGTGGTCGACCAGACGCTTGTTGGCGCGAGCGGCAAACAAAGCCGCTTCATTAACCAGATTCGCCAAGTCGGCACCCGAGAAACCGGGCGTTGCGCGGGCAATAATTTCGGGCTTGACGTTCTCGGCCAGCGGCAGCGCCCGCATGTGGACCTTGACGATTTGCTCGCGGCCACGGACGTCGGGCAGCGGCACCACAACCTGCCGATCGAAACGACCCGGACGCAGCAGCGCGGGATCGAGCACGTCCGGGCGGTTGGTAGCGGCGATGACGATCACGCCTTCGCTGCCCTCAAAGCCGTCCATCTCGACCAGCAACTGGTTCAGGGTCTGCTCGCGTTCGTCGTGACCGCCACCGAGACCGGCGCCGCGATGACGGCCGACAGCGTCGATCTCATCGATGAAGATGATGCAGGGCGCGTGCTTCTTGGCCTGCTCGAACATGTCACGAACGCGGCTGGCGCCGACGCCGACAAACATTTCGACGAAGTCAGAACCGGAGATCGTAAAGAACGGCACGCCCGCTTCACCGGCGATGGCCTTGGCCAACAACGTCTTGCCGGTACCGGGCGAGCCGACCATCAGCACGCCGCGCGGAATCTTGCCGCCAAGCTTCTGGAACTTGCCCGGATCCTTCAGGAAGTCGACCAGTTCGGATACTTCCTGCTTGGCCTCTTCCACACCGGCGACGTCGTTGAACGTGATCTTGACCTGATCGGCGTTCAGCATGCGAGCGCGGCTCTTGCCGAAGCTCATCGCACCACGGCCACCCGCGCCGCCCTGCATCTGGCGCATGAAGTAAACCCAGACCGCGATCAGCAACAGGATCGGACCGAAGCTGAACAGCAATTGCATCAAGACGTTCGGCTCACGCGGCTTCTCGCCGGTGAAATCGACGCGATTTTCGATCAGATCCTTGATCAAGCCGGAGTTATTGGTCTCGGGGCTGGTCGTGACGAACCGCGAGCCGCCCTTGAGTTCGCCCTGAATCTGGTCGCCTGCGATTTTGGCTTCGGAAACGTTGCCTTGTTTGACCTGATCGAGAAATTCGGAATATCGAATTTCTGGCGAGGCGCGTCCACGGCCAGCGAAGCTCTGGAACACACTCATCAGCACGACGAGAATGACCACCCAAAGCAGGAGGTTTTTGGTCAGATCGTTCAAGCTATTTCCTTATCCATCAACGTGTTCATAACGTTATTCGGCGGACACGCACAAACCGATGCATTCGAACCTTACACCCGACGATAACTTCGCGCCACCAGATAGACTTCTCTACTACGGGGCCGCGAAGCTTTCGGTTTCCGGATCGTGACGCTGTCGAATCGGTCGCGTACGGCTTTCAGGTAAGCGTCGAATCCTTCGCCCTGGAACACCTTTACGACCAACACCCCGGCCTTCTTGAGGTGAGCGGCGCAGAAGTCGAGTGCCAGTTCGCATAGATATAGAGACGACGCCTGATCCGCCGCCCCTATGCCGGAGATGTTGGGGGCCATGTCGGATAAAACAAGGTCAACCGCCTGCTCGCCAACCGCGGTTTCGAGTTGATGCAGCACAGCCTCTTCTCGGAAGTCGCCCAAGATGAACTCGACATCCTTCAGCGGCTCCATCGGCAGGATGTCGAGCGCAATCAACCGGCCCTTGGAGCCTAACAGCGGTCGGGCAATCTGACTCCAGCCGCCAGGAGCCGCACCCAGGTCGACGACGACCATACCCGGCTTGATCAGCCGGTCTTTCTCTTGGATTTCAAGCAGCTTGAAACTGGCGCGTGATCGGTAACCAAGCTTGCGCGCCTTGAGTACGTACTCATCCGCCTCGTGTTCCGCCAGCCAGCGCGAGCTGCTGTTGCTGCGCTTCTGGGACATGGGATGAGCTCCGACGGAACCTAGAGGTACTCGACCTTGATGATTTCCAGCTCGCGAGCTCCGCCGGGAGCACGCACCTCGACCACGTCACCCTCGAGCTTGCCGATCAGCGCCCGCGCGATCGGCGAGTTGTACGAGATCAGCCCCGCCTTCGAATCGGCTTCGTCCTCGCCAACGATCTGATAGCGCGATTCGTCTTCGCTGGTGGTATCGACCAACGTGACCGTGCAGCCGAAGACCACCTTCCCGCCGGCATCAAGCTTGGTGACGTCAATGATCTGGCAGTCGCCAAGCTTACCCTCGAGCTCGCTGATGCGGCCTTCGACAAAGCTCTGCTGTTCTCGCGCCGCAGCGTACTCCGCATTTTCCTTCAGGTCGCCGTGAGCACGCGCCTCGGCAATCGCCGCGATCACTTGGGGTCGGGTTTCGGTCTTCAACCGGCGCAGTTCTTCGCGGAGCTTGTCGGCGCCGCGAACGGTAAGAGGAGTCTTGCTCATGGTGTGGCGTGATACCTATGAATGCGCCGGCAATGCCGTCGGCATCAGCCGACGGGGCGCTGGGAAGTTAGGCCTTGGACAGGCTGCCGTGCAGCGACTGCAGTCGATTGACGTCGAGCGCATCAAGATGATCCATCGCAATCGCTGCCGCGACCGCGCCGGCAATCGTCGTGAAGTAACAGATCTTGTGCTGAATCGCCGCCGCCCGGATCGAACGCGACTCCTCGATCGACGTCTTGCCTTCGGTCGTGTTGGCAATGAAGTGGATTTCGCCGTTCTTGATCATGTCGACGCAATGCGGCCGGCCTTCCTTGACCTTGTTGACGCCTTCACACGGGATGCCGGCGGCGCGAATCGCGGCGGCGGTTCCGTGGGTGGCGGTCACTCGGAACTGCTTGGCCGCCAGCAACCGGGCCAATTCAATCGCCTTTGACTTGTCAGAATCGCGGACCGAAATGAACGCGGCGCCCTGGCGCGGCACTTCCATGCCGGCCGCCAACAGCGCCTTGTTGAAGGCTTCGCCGAAGTGTCGACCAACGCCCATGACTTCGCCGGTGGAGCGCATTTCGGGGCCCAGCAGCGGATCGACGCCCGGGAACTTGCCGAACGGGAACACCGATTCCTTGACCGAGAAGTAAGGCGGAATGATCTCGTGCTCGACGCCCTGGCTGGCCAGACTCTGGCCCGCCATGCAGCGGGCCGCGATCTTGGCCAGCGGCCGGCCGGTGGCCTTGGACACGAATGGTGACGTACGCGACGCACGCGGGTTGACCTCGAGCAGGTAGACCGTCGTGTCCTGCACGGCGAACTGCGCGTTCATCAAGCCGACCACGTTCAGCGCACGGGCCAATTTGGCCATCTGCACCCGGATCTCATCGACCACCTTGGCCGGCAGCGAGTACGGCGGCAGCGAGCAAGCCGAGTCACCGGAGTGCACGCCCGCTTCTTCGATGTGCTCCATGATGCCGCCGATGACGACGGCCTGGCCGTCGGCCAGCGCATCGACATCGACTTCGATCGCGTTATTCAGAAAGCGGTCGAGCAGCACCGGCGAATCATTGCTGACCTTGACCGCTTCGGTCATGTAGCGGAGCAGATCTTCGTCGTCGTGCACGATTTCCATCGCGCGGCCGCCGAGCACGTAGCTGGGACGCACCACCAGCGGGTAACCGACGCGCGCAGCAACGGCCATCGCTTCGGCTTCGGACGTGGCAATGCCGTTGGGCGGCTGCAGCAGCCCGAGCTCGTCGACCAGCTTCTGGAAGCGGCCACGGTCTTCAGCCAGGTCGATCGCATCCGGCGTGGTGCCGATGATCGGGGCACCGGCCGCCTCCAGCTGTCGCGCCAGCTTCAGCGGCGTCTGGCCACCAAACTGCACGATCACGCCGACCGGCTTTTCGAGATCGATGATCTCCATCACGTCTTCGAACGTCAGCGGCTCGAAGTACAGGCGGTCCGAGGTGTCGTAGTCGGTCGACACCGTCTCGGGGTTGCAATTGACCATGATGGTTTCGAAGCCATCTTCACGCAGCGCCAGCGCGGCATGAACGCAGCAGTAATCGAACTCAATGCCCTGCCCGATCCGGTTCGGACCGCCACCCAGCACGACGATCTTCTTGCGGTCGGATGGCTTGGCTTCGCATTCCTCGTCGTAGCTGGAATACATGTAAGCGGTCGACGATGCGAACTCGGCCGCGCAGGAGTCGACGCGCTTGTACACCGGCCGAACGCCGAGCGCATGGCGTCGTGCACGGACTTCGTTCTCGTGCGTGCCGGTCAGCTTGGCGATACGGCGGTCGGAAAAGCCGAGCCGCTTGTAGCGGCGCAGCACCGCGGCGTCGATGTCGCCCAGCGATGACGCGGCGATCTGCGATTCGACGCTGATCAGCTCATGGATCTGCTCCAGGAACCAAGGGTCGATCTTCGACAGCTGGAACACCTCGTCGACGCTCATGCCGGCGCGGAATGCGTCGCCGACGAACCACAAGCGCTTGCCGCGCGGCGTGATCAGTTCCTCGCGCACTTTGGCCAGATTACTGGCACGAAAATCGGGCACCTGCGGATCGAAGCCGTCGGAGCCGGTCTCCAGGCCGCGCATCGCCTTGTGCAGCGATTCCTGGAAATTGCGGCCGATCGCCATGATCTCGCCGACCGACTTCATCTGCGTGGTCAGCCGCGAATCGGCCTGCGGGAATTTTTCAAACGTGAAGCGCGGCACCTTGGTGACGACGTAGTCGATGCTCGGCTCGAAGCTCGCCGGCGTGACACCGCCGGTGATGTCGTTGCGCAGTTCGTCGAGCGTGTAACCGACCGCGAGCTTGGCAGCGACTTTGGCGATCGGAAAGCCGGTGGCCTTGGACGCCAGGGCCGAGCTGCGCGACACGCGCGGATTCATCTCGATGACGATGATGCGGCCGTCGTTCGGATTGATCGCGAACTGCACGTTGGAGCCGCCGGTATCGACACCGATCTTGCGCAGCACCTTGATACTGGCATCGCGCAGCAGCTGGTATTCCTTGTCGGTCAGTGTCTGCGCCGGCGCAACGGTAATGCTGTCGCCGGTGTGCACGCCCATCGGGTCGAAGTTCTCGATCGAGCAGACGATGATGCAGTTGTCCTTGCGATCGCGGACAACCTCCATCTCGAACTCTTTCCAGCCGAGCAGCGACTCTTCGATCAGCACTTCCTTGGTCGGCGACAAATCCAGGCCGCGCGCGATGATCTCTTCGAATTCTTCGATGTTGTAGGCGATGCCGCCGCCGGAGCCGCCCATCGTGAAGCTGGGCCGCAAGATCACCGGAAAGCCGATCTGCTGCTGGATCGTGCGCGCCTCTTCGATCGAATGCGCCGCACCGGAGCGTGCCGAGCCCAGGCCGATCTCATCCATCGCGTTGCGGAACTTCTGCCGGTCTTCGGCCAGGTCAATCGCGTGCTCGTTGGCACCGATCATCTCGACGCCGTACTTCTCCAGCACGCCGTTGCGCGCCAGATCGAGCGCGCAGTTGAGCGCGGTCTGTCCGCCCATCGTCGGCAGCACTGCGTCCGGACGCTCGGCTTCGATGATCCGGGCCACCGTCTGCCAGCGGATCGGCTCGATGTAGGTGGCATCGGCCATATCCGGGTCGGTCATGATCGTCGCCGGATTCGAGTTCACCAGAATGACCCGGTAACCCTCATCGCGCAGCGCCTTGCAGGCTTGGGCGCCGGAGTAATCAAACTCGCAGGCCTGGCCGATGACGATGGGGCCGGCGCCGATGATCAGAATGCTTTTGAGGTCTGTACGTTTAGGCATCGGGCTTCTTAGTTCAGGCTGGCAGTCGCAAGCTTGGCGCCGAACCCCAGAAACAGGGTCCCGGCGCCGCCGCCCAACACAGCGGATAGACGCTGGCGGCGGCTAAACGCGGCGGCGAGATGAGCGCCGGCGACGATCAGCGTGCTCAGGTAAAGGAAACTCATGGTTTGCGCGATCAGGCCGAGCAGTGCAAACGACAACGCGGTATGCGCGTATGCCGGATCGACGAACTGGATGAAGAACGCCATGAAAAACAGAATCGCTTTCGGATTCAGCAGGCTGATGACCAGCGCTCGGCGAAACGGACGTTCGCTGCTTGCGCCAAGCTCGGCGCGCGCGGTTGCGGCGCCACTGGCAACCTCCGCACCGGACGCCTGCCAGGCCCGCAGGGCGCCATGCAGCAGATTCAGACCGATCCAGGCCAAGTAGGCCGCACCAGCCCACTTGAAGATAACGAAAGCCGCGGGGTAAGCGCGCAGTAGCGAGGCAACGCCGCCCGCCGCCAGAACCATCAACACGGCATCGCCGACAAACACGCCGCAGGCCGCGCGGTATCCGCCGGCGATTCCAAGCCGCGCTGCTGCTCCGAGCACGTACAGCGAGTTTGGACCGGGCAGCAGCACGATGATCAACGTGCCGAGCAAGTAGGTCGGCAGGTCGACGAGGCCGAAGCTATTCACTTGCAGCCCTAGGTGGACAGCGCCGCAGTCGGCGTCATCGACTGCACGAAGCGGTCGAACAGATAGTCCACGTCGTGCGGCCCTGGGCTCGCTTCCGGATGCCCCTGGAAGCTGAACGCAGGCGCATCGAGCAAGCGGATGCCTTGGTTCGAGCCGTCGAATAAGGACCGATGCGTGACCACGACGTTCGGCGGCAAGCTGGCTTCGTCGACAGCAAAGCCGTGATTCTGGCTGGTGATCAAGACCCGCCCGGTGTCGACGTCCTGCACCGGATGGTTGGCGCCGTGATGACCAAACTTCATCTTCAGCGTACGGGCACCGGCCGCAAGGCCGAGAATCTGGTGGCCCAAGCAGATACCGAACACCGGCAGCTTCCGCGCGATGAACTCGCGACCCGCGGCAATTGCGTAGTCGCAGGGCTCGGGGTCGCCCGGACCATTGGCCAGCAACACACCGTCAGGCTTGAGCGCCAGCACATCGGCAGCCGACGTCTGGGCCGGCACGACCGTGATCCGGCAGCCGCGGTCGACCAGCATCCGGAGAATGTTGCGCTTGACGCCGAAGTCATACGCTACGACATGGAAGCGCTCGACCTGCAGCGGGACTTCCCGATTGGTCTCCAGCGCCCACGAACCCGTGGTGTAGGTGTAGGCCTGCTTGACCGACACGACCTTGGCCAGATCAGCGCCCTTGAGACCCGGATAGCCGCGCGCGGCCGCGATGGCCGCCGCCTCGTCGATCGCGTCGCCCGCGACGATGCAACCGTTTTGCGCGCCCTTGTCACGCAGCAGCCGGGTCAGCCGGCGCGTATCGATATCGGCGATCGCCACCACACGGTTGGCTTGCAGGTATTCGCTGAAGCCCAGCTGCGAGCGCCAGCTCGACGCCTTGCGCGGAACTTCTCGCAGCACCAGGCCGGCAATGTGAACGCGGTCAGACTCGCAGTCTTCGGCGTTGCTGCCGACGTTGCCGATATGCGGGTAAGTCAACGTGACGATCTGCTCGCGGTACGAGGGATCGGTCATGATCTCCTGGTAGCCGGTCATCGCCGTATTGAAAACGACTTCCCCGACGGTCTGACCGTCGGCGCCAATCGAAACACCTTTAAAAACGCTGCCGTCGGCGAGGGCAAGCAGGGCCGGTCTGTGATTCGTCATCGGCTCTCGTAGGGGTACAGGGGGTTGCGCTAATCGGGTTGCAGACAAAGCAAAGGGGGCTTTCGCCCCCCTCGCGTGATTAGGCGAATAGTTTACCGACCCGTCGGCGATGCGTCCATGACGCAACCGCAATCGGCGGTGCGGGCGCTGCCGATGAACCGGATATGGGTTGAACAATCCACACAGACGGCTTTCAGGTTCAACTACTACGGTCGATAATCCGCGGCATGGCAACCAAACCCGCCGCGATCCCAGAAATTGGTGCAAACGATTGCAACGGGATGTCCTGGCAATCTGACATTCCCGCCGGCCGCGTCCGCGCGCCGATCTGGATCTATGACCTCGACCGCTTCTGCATGGTCTGGGCCAACGCGGCCGGACTGCGCTTCTGGCGCGCCGAGTCGCTCGGCGCATTGCGCGCACGCGACTTCGCGCCACAGTCGCAAAGCAGTCGCCAGCGTCTGGTCGACTACAACCGCATGCTGGCGGACGGCGCGTCGATCGAGGAAGTCTGGACGTTCTACCCGCTGGGCCAGGCCCGCGCCGAGCGCGTTGCACTGTCGCTGTGGCCGCTCGACGGCGGGCGCCCCGGACTGATGGTCGAGGTGGTTGGCAACGACGCGGCGCCGCTGTCGCCGGCCGATCTGCGCTCGCTGGAGAGCTTCCGGCAATCCACGGCGCTGACCTTGATGGTGGCGCTCGACGGACGAATTTTGCTGTGCAACCCGGCCGCATCGGCAACGCTGCCGCAGCTGGCAGCACCGAGCGCCCGGCTTTCGGACGTGCTGGTCAATCCGGCCGAAGCCGAGGACCTGATCGCCCGTACGTCGCGTGCCGGCTGTCAAACCGAGGTCGCGCTGCGGTGCGGTGATCGCCATGCGTGGTTCCTGGCCAACCTGCGGCTGACGCTGGACCCGGTCAGCGGTGACGCTTGCGCGGTGATCAACCTCACCGACCTGAGCGAACTCCGGCAACTGCAGCAGCGCGCCGATCACAGCAACGCCAGCTTGCGTGATGCGCTTGAAGCGGCTCCGGTCCCGATCATCATCATCTCGCTGATCGGCGAGCGATTGCTGTTCGCCAATACCGTGGCGATGACGGCATTTGCGACGACGCCCGAGCGCATCGCCGACGATGCGCTGACGCTGGTGACGCTGAACCGGGAAACGATCGCACAGGCCCGGTCGGCGCTGGCAACCGAGACCCGCTACGGCCCGATCGAGATTCGGGCGCATCTGACGCCGGATCACAGTCGCGCCATGATGCTGACCGGCCGGCTGATCGAGTTCGACAGCGAGCCGGCGATGATCTTGTCCGTGCTCGACGTGGAAGAACTGCACGTCACCGAACAGCGCCTGAGCGAGGCACTTGACCGCGAGCGCGAGCTCAATCGGGTCCAGCAGCAGCTGGTGTCCGTCGTATCGCACGAGCTGCGCACCCCGTTGGCGGTGATCGACTCGGCGGTGCAACGGCTGCGCCGCCACGCGCGCGTCTGGAGCGAAGACGAGATCGACAATCGGCTCGAGCAGCTGCGCTACAAGGTTCAAAAGCTGTCCAAGCTCAGCGAAAGCCTGCTTGACGCAGCGCGCTTGGATGAAGGCCGCATTCCGTTCAGGCCGACGGCGATCAAGCTCGACGAGTGGCTGGGCCGCATCGTCCAGCAGCAGCAGGAACTGGCAACGGCCAACCCGATCTTTCTTCAGCGCGGTTTGCTGCCCGAGGAGTTCTTTGGGGATCCGCAGCTGCTGGAGCAGATCCTGGTCAACCTGATCGGCAACGCAGTCAAGTATTCGCCGCACGGCACGCCGGTCAGCGTCGACGCACGGATCGTCGAGCAACGTCTGAGGCTGACGATCAGCGACCAGGGGCTCGGCATTCCGCTGGCCGAGCAAAGCCAGGTATTTGAGCGCTTCTTCAGAGCCAGCACGACGCTGGCGATCCACGGTACCGGCCTGGGCTTGTACATCTGCCGCCAGATGGCCGAGCTGCACGGTGGCACGATCGACCTGCAAAGCGTGCCCGGTCTCGGTACGCGCGTCACCGTCGAGCTGCCGCTGGCGCACGCGCTCGACTAGCCCGAGCAGGCGCCGACGGATTCAGTCGGCGCCGTCGGCGTCGTTGCGCAGATAGTGTTCCAGCTGAACGGCGGTCATCGGCCTCGAGAAGTAATAGCCCTGGGCCTGCTCGCAGCCCAGTTCTCTGAGCCGGTCGAGCTGACTGCGGTCCTCAACGCCTTCGGCAACCACCCGCAGACCCAGGCTTTGTGCCAACGACAGGACGCCGCGGACGATCGCCTGGTCCACCGGTTGGGCGTCGATGTGCTGCACGAACAGCCGATCGATCTTGATGCTGTCGATCGGGAAGGTACGCAGGTAGGTCAGCGAGGCGTGGCCAGTGCCAAAGTCGTCGATCGACACCCGCACACCGCGCTGGCGCAGCTGCGCCATCACGTCCGCGGCGCGTTCGATGTCGCGGATCACTGCGGTCTCGGTGATCTCCACTTCCAGTGACGATGGCGGCACCCCGTGCCGCTCGAGCGCGGCATCGATGCGCGCCGGCAGGTTGCCCTTCAGGTCCGATGCCGAGATGTTCACGGCCATCAGCAACGGCTGGTTCTGCTGACGCAACACGGCCAGCTCGCGCAGCGCTTCGTCGAGGACCCAGTCGGTCAGCAGCCCGATCTGACCGCTGCGCTCGATCAATGGAATGAACAAGCCTGGCGCGATCAGGCCAAAGTCGGCGCAGCGCCAGCGCACCAGCGCTTCGACACCGAGCACCTGGCGGTCTGCCAACCGCACCTTGGGCTCGTACTGCAGGAACAGTTCGCCACGCTCGATCGCCTGTACCAAGGAGGCCTCGATGTGCCGCTCCAGACGCAGCCGGTCTGACGCACTGGGCGTCAGCACCAGCAACTCGCTGATGCGATCACGGACAGCCTGGTGCAGCGCCATCATCGCCTCGTCGACGAACACGGAGATCGAAACACCGGTTCCGGGCACCAGTGGAGCCAGTACGATCGTCTTCTGCAACGACGTGGCCATTGCCTGGAGCCGCAATAAACGTGTCGCCTCATCGGCGCCCCCGGGGGCCACTGATGCCGGACGCATCAGCACCACCGCCAGCGCGCCGCTGGGCAAGCGATAGCAGCGCGGGTCGGCCAGTGCCTCGGCTGGCGGAAGCGCGGCCAGCAGTGCGTTGGCGGCCTCGGTTTGCGCATGATCCGACGAGCCGAAACCGCGCTCGGTCGATACCGCCAGCAGCAGTTCCACCGGTGCAACGGCATGCTCCAGCACGGTGTCCAGGTCGATACGCGGATCGCTGCGCTCGGCCAGCGATACGCGACTCAGCGTATCGACCTGCTCCAGTGCCAACTGCAGCTCCGAGTACAAGTCGTGACGCGCGCGGCGCACACCGCGCAGTCGCGAGCGCAGCAAGCTCAGCAACAGATCGAAGTCGACGGGCTTGACCAGATAGTCGTCCGCGCCCAGATCGTGGCCGCGAATCAACTCATGCTTCTGCCCGTGCGCGGTCAGAAATACGAATGGCACCTGCGCATTGGCCAGCTGCGAGCCGCGCAGCTTTTGAAGCAACTCCAGCCCGTTCATACCGGGCATCGAGATGTCGCACAGCACCAGATCCGGCTGCTCGCGCTCCAGCATGTCGTAACCCTGCAAACCGTCGGCCGCTTCGATGACGCGGTATCCGGCGTCGCGCAGCTCGTCGACCAAATCGCGACGCAGCGACGGTTCGTCCTCGATGCAAAGCACGCAAGCGCCCAGGCTCATGGCGACACCTCGCGACCAGCAGCCTGACGCTTAACCGGCAACAGTACGCTGACGTGACAGCCCTGGCCCGGACTGCTGTCGATGTCCAGCCTGCCACCGTACATATCGGCAAATACACGCGCGAGCCTCAATCCGGTGCCGACGCTGCCGCTGGCGTCCTGGGGCGATCGCCGCAGTTGATCGATCGTCGCTTGGTCCAAACCGGGGCCTGCATCGTTGACCCAGACGCGATACTCGCGAGCCGAGATCGACGCCCCGATCCGGACCGGTGTGCCGGCGACGGTAGAGCGCAGCGCGTTGTCGACCAGAATCGAGCACAGCACGCGCAGCATCGACGGATCACAACGCACCGGGTGATCCGGAATCGTCGGTTCCAGCTCCAGGTCCATGCCACGACCGTGGTGCTGCGCCAGCGAATTAAGGCGCACGCCGTCGAGCAACGCCACCAAGTGATGCTCGCCGGTGGCACCGGCCGATTCGGTGCGGGCAAAAACCAGCGCACTGTCGATCACTTCCATCAGACGCCGCACGGCCGCACGCAAATCGCCAGCGCGCTCAGCGAGGGCTGACGGGTCCATGCGGTCACCGCGGCGCGCCAGCGTCTGCGCCGTGCTGTCGATGATCGACAAGGGATTGCGGAACTCATGGCTGACCATGCTGATGAATTGACGCTGCGACTCGCTCAAACGCTGCTCGTCGAGCAGCGCTTGCGTCAGGCGGCTCTGCGCCTGCAACAACGCCTCGTTGGCCTCACCGAGCTTGCGACCCATGCCGACAACCTGACCGCCGACGGAGTCAAGTTCGGCGATCGCCAACTCCGGCTGAGCTTGAACAAAACGACCGCGTCCAATCTCGGACAACAACCCGGCGATGCTCACCATCGGCCGCGTGAGCTCGCTGCTGAGTACGGCGGCGCGACGCAGCAGCCACAGCAACAACACGATGTAGAACAACACCAGCGACGCAATCATCACCACGCCGATGAAGTTCAACCGCTGATTGAGCTTGCCCGCTTCGGCAATGATTTCGGACTCGGGAGCCAGCAGCAGCAGTGTCCAACCCGGACCGGGTACACGCGCCCAGGTTGCGTGCAAGCGCGTGCCGGCCATCGTCAAATCGTCGTAGGTTCCGCCGTCGGGTTGCCGCGCCAATGCGGCAGCCAGATTCGCCAGATCGGGGCGTTTACGCACGTTGTAGTCGTCCGGCCGGAACGTATCCGCCAGGATCGCCTGCTGGTAATCGAAGTCGCCACTGCCGGTCAGACCCCAATCGGCCTCGCCGGCCTCGGGTAGCGCCAGCACCGTCCCGTCGCGGCTCAGCAAGACGCCGTAGGCCTTCCAGGGCAGCGTTAGCGCGAGCACGTGATTGACCAGATCGCGGATCGTAACGTCGATGCCGACGACGCCTTCAAGTCGTTCGCCTTCGTAGACCGGGGCGATCGACGACAGCAGCCAGCCACCGCCAGCGGGATCGACGTAGACGTCGGTCCAGACCACGTCGCGCCCGGGGTTGTGGGCCGCATCGGCCTCGTAATAGAAGTTGTAGTCCGGTATGCGCATGCCGGCTTCATAAGCCGTGCTGACATCGAGGTACGGATAGATCCGGTTGAAACTGTCGTCGGTGTTCAAGTACAGCTGCCGGATCAGCGGATCGGCGCTGACGATGCTTTTCATCAGCGGATCGAGCTGCGCCGTTCGCAGTGCCTTGTCGATCTGAACCGGTCCGACCGGTACGACGCCGCTGTAGAACGCAGCGGCACCGCCATTGTCCTGCGTGGTGACGTAACGGCCGTCGTCGAGCAGACGGTAGCGCTGACGCTCAGCAGCGCCGACCGTCGCGGGCGACTGCAGCGCCAGTAGAGACTGGTCGGCGAAGAGCCGGGTCATTCTCCCAATCGACTCCAGACGCGACCCGACAATCTGGGCTTCACGCTGCGCCATTCGAGAGAAGTCGTCAGTCGAGACGGCACTGATGACGGCCAGATTGTTTTGATAGGTAATGTAGGTACTGCCCCAGTAGGCAGCCAACAACGCCAGTTCGATGGCCAGCACCGGCAGCAGGGCCGAGCGCAAAAACGATCTCCACAGCCACCGAGATAGCGGTTGTGGCGGCTTTGAATCTTGATTGGACCCACTCATGCGGTTTGGTCTGTATATCGGACGCAACGACGTGTCGGCCCCGGCGACCGAGGCAAGGCAACGTCAGTGAAGAAAGGCCCGCGGCGACAGCGAGCGCTCCGTGCTGGCAGATGCCCTCACGGCCGCTTATCGGCTCCCCCGCCGATAACCTGAGCCTCCCTCTACGCCGAGGCTAGCGCGGCGGATGCGCCAGGGCGTAATCGAGCGCCAGATGGCTGAGCGTGCGCACCCCGACACCGAGTGCGCGCTCGTCGATGCGGAAGCGCGGTGAATGGTTGGCCGCCCAGGCATCGGCCGGTTCGCCCGGCGTGCGCACACCGGCAAATACGAACAGACCCGGAATCTCGCGGGCAAAGAACGAAAAGTCCTCCGCGCCGAGCATCGGGGGCACGTCGATCAACCCGGCATCGCCGACCACGCGCGCGATCGTCGGCCGCATCGCCTGCGTCAGCTTCGGGTCGTTGTAAGTCACCGGATACGCGTGGCCTTCGCCGATATGCACTTCGGCCGTCGTCCCAGCGCTCTCGGCGATGTTCTCGGCGGTGCGGCGTACGCGCTTATGGAGATCGGCCTGCATGCCGGTATCCAGCGCGCGCAGCGTGCCGCGCATCGTCACGCTGTCGGGAATAATGTTGCTGCGCACGCCGCCCTCGATCTTGCCGATGGTCACGATCACCGGCGCCTGGCTGATATCCATCTGCCGGCTGGTGATCGTCTGCAAGCCCTCGATGATCTGCGCGCTGACCACGATCGGGTCGATACCGGCCCAAGGTCGCGCGCCATGCGTCTGGCGTCCGCGCACGATGATGTCCAAGTCGTCCGAGCTGGCCATCGCCCCGCCCGCGCGCACGCCGATCTGGCCGACGTCGTACTGAGAAAACAAATGCAGGCCGAAGATCACTTCGGGCTTGGGCGCGCTGCTGAGCACGCCCTGCTTGATCATCAGTGCCGCACCCCCTTCCTCGTCATCAGGGGCACCCTCCTCCGCCGGCTGAAAGATCAGCTTCAGCGTGCCGGGCCAGTCGGCCTTCATCCGCGATGCCACCTCGGCCACACCGAGCAGGATCGCCATGTGCCCGTCGTGTCCGCAGGCGTGCATCACGCCGACGTCTTTGCCGTCGAACGTGGTCTTGACGGTCGACTTAAACGGCACATCGACCTCCTCGACCACCGGCAGACCATCCATGTCGGCGCGCAGCGCAACGACCGGCCCCGGCTGGCCGCCTTCGAGTACGGCGACGATGCCGTTGTGGGCGACGCCCGTCTGCAGCTTCAAGCCGAGCGCCTTGAGCCGCTTGGTCAGGTAGACGGCGGTCTGCGCTTCGCGGTTGCTCAGCTCCGGGTGCTGATGCAGCCAGCGCCGGTCAGCGATCAGCTTGGCGTCGATGTCAGCCGTCGCGCGGTCGATGCGCTGCTGCAAAGCAGCCGCGTCCGATGCAGCGAGCACGGGCGCCGCGATTGAGGCCGCGGCGATGGTGAACAGGCAGGCCGGCAGACGGCGCAGGGCGAACTTCATGGCGGGCTCGATCGGGCACAGGGACGAAGCTGCAGCGTTGCCGCCAACGGCGCGCCTGTCAATTTGACGCGTCGTAGGCTCTAACGACGCCGGTGCCGCCGATCAGGCCAGCACGTCCTTCATCGCGTACAGGCCGGGCGCGCGACCGTGCAGCCAGGCCGCAGCACGCAGCGCGCCGTTGGCGAAATTGGCACGGTTGCTGGCCTTATGCGTGATCTCGACGCGCTCGCCGTCGCCCAGAAACAGCACGCTGTGATCACCGACGACATCGCCGCCGCGCAGCGTGGCGAAACCGATCGTCCCAGCGGCGCGCGCGCCCGTGTGACCGTGGCGGGTGTAGACCGCGCTCTGATCCAGCGTCGTGCCCAAACCGCGCGCGGCAGCCTCACCGAGCATCAGCGCGGTGCCGCTAGGTGCATCGACCTTGTGCCGGTGATGCGTCTCGACGACTTCGACGTCGACGCTGCCGCCGAGCACGCGCGCCGCGTGTTCGACCAAAGCCAAGCACAGGTTGACGCCGATGCTGAAGTTGCCCGACAGGCAGATCGGAATCTGCTGCGCGGCGGCGTCGATCGCGCTGCGTTGCTCGGCAGTGAAGCCGGTCGTGCCGATCACGATGCCGCGGCCGGCGGCGATGCAGGCGTCGAGCGCGGCCAGCGTGCCCTCGGGCCGCGTGAAGTCGATCAGCACGTCGAAGCTCGCCGACGGCGACGACAGATCGCTGCTCAGCGGCACGCCCGGTGCGGCTTCACGGCCGGTCGCGACCGCCTCGGCGCGGTCGAAAGCGGCACCGAGGCGCAGCGACGGGTGCGCCGGCAACGCGTCGATCAAGGCGCGGCCCATGCGGCCGGCGGCACCGAGAATCGCGATCTGGGTCGGGAGGGTCATGGCGGCATCTCGTCGAAGGGACGCGGAGTGTAGGCAAGTCGCCTGCCGCTGCCCATCTGCCGCCGCGCCCGCGATGACACCGGTTGGTCAATCCAGCTGACGCGACCCATGTGATCAGCTGGCACCGAAAGACGTAAAAACCGGGCAAGGCGATAGCCAGCGCGTTGATGCGCCTTCGATCTGCCTGCGGCGGATCCCGGCGCCAACAGCCCGCTAGCGCCTGATGCGCGCTGCGGGGCCCCGCCTGCGACCGCTCGATGCGCGGGCGACCGTCACCGCGCCAGCGTCGATCAGGGCCGCTCGCGCTTGGCCTGGCGCCAGCGCGCTTCCATCGCGTCGAGTCGCGCTGGATCACCCAGCGGCGGCAGCGTCGCCTCGTCGGCCATCACGTAGGCATAACGGCGCGCAAACTTGGCATTGGCAGCCGCCAACGCATCGGCCGGGTCCAGGCCCAAGTGCCGCGCGATGTTGACGACCATGAACAGCAAGTCGCCAAGTTCATCGAGCTGGCGATCGGCGGTTTGTGCAACCGCCTCCTTCAACTCGGCGATCTCCTCGTCGAGCTTGGGCCACAAATCGGCCAGCGCGGTCCAATCGAAGCCTTGAAGCGCCGCATCGCGCTGCAGACGCTCGGCTTGACGCAGGACGTCGGTGTTCATGCCCCCGCCTCGTCGCGGCCGTTGAACTTGCAGCACAAGTCCCACAGCATGCCGGCGGTTGCTCCCCAAATCCGATACTGCTGCCACTGCAGTTCGTAGAACGGCAGCTTGACCGCGCCGCGCAGCAGTTGCTTCTGCTCGTAGGCGTCGGGATCGAGCACGCGCGACAGCGGCACCTCGAACGCGGCGGCCACCTCCGCCGCATCGATCCGCAGCGGCGGCAGCTCGCGGATGATGCCGACCACCGGCGTCACGCGGTAACGCGACAGCGTCGGGTAATCGTCCAGATAGCCGATCACCTCGACCGCGCGGCGCGGCAAGCCAATTTCTTCGTCGGCCTCGCGCAGCGCGGTATCGACCGCATCGGCATCGCCGTCATCGCAGCGACCACCGGGGAAGCTGATCTGCCCCTTGTGGCTGCGCAGCTGTTCGGAGCGCTGCGTCAGCACCAGCGTCGCGCCGTCGGGACGATCGACGATCGGCACCAGCACCGCAGCGCGGCGCAGCGTGGTCAGGAATTCGCTCTCGATCAGCTTGTCGATATTCAGCGGCAGTTCCATGCGGCTCATCGGCCGCGGCTCGGCGTCGCTGGTATCGGCCAGCGCATCGCGCAAGCGACGCTCCCAGCCCGAACGGCCGTCGATGCGGCGATCACTGTCTTTCATCGCGGTGGATGCCTTAACGTGCTGCGATGGAACTCGATGACGACCGATCGCCCGCAGCGTGGCTGACGCTGCGTGAACTGGACCAGGCCGAGTGCTGCGCCAAAGGCAGCGCGTTCCGCGCGTTCAAGCGGATCGAAACGCAATGGACTCAAGGACGCGACTACCAGGTGCTGCATCACGACGACGATCGCGCGGCGATCGCCCGCTGGCGTGAGGCGGGACGCATCTATGCGTCGACCGTCAATTTGCTGCTGCTGTCGCCGCCATTGGCCCGAGCCGTACGCGATCAGATGCGGCGCATGACGACCGACCCGGCCGAATAGCCAGCGCCAAAGCCGCACAGCACGCCGTAGTCGCCGGGTAGCAAGTCCTGCTGGTACTTGTGGAACGCGATCACCGACCCAGCCGAGCTGGTATTGGCGTACTCGTTCAAGATCACCGGAGCCTCACTGGGCTCGGCGTCGCGGCCGAGCAGCTTGCGGACGATGTATTCGTTCATCGACAGATTGGCTTGATGCAGCCAGAAGCGCCGGATCTGCGTTGGCGCCAGCTGAAGGTCGGCCAAGTGACCTGCGATCAGCTCCGACACCATCGGCACGACTTCCTTGAACACCTTGCGGCCTTCCTGTCGGAACAACATATCGTTCCACGGCCGCGGCGGCACTTCGGCCGGGTTCAGGAAGCCGGCGTTGTTGCGGATGTTGCTCGAAAATTGCGTCTGCAGACGCGTGCCGAGCACTTCGAAGTTGCGCTCGCCGCGAGCGGTCTGCGTTGGCTCGACGACGATCGCGGTGGCGGCGTCGCCAAAGATGAAATGGCAGTCGCGGTTGCGGAAGTTCAGATGGCCCGAACAGATTTCAGGGCTGATCACCAGCGCGCGCGTCGCGCTGCCGTTGCGCAGCGCATCGACGGCGGACTGCACACCGAACGCGGCCGACGCGCAGGCGACGTTGATGTCGAATGCAAAGCCGCCCGCACCGAGCAGGCCCTGGATCTCGACGGCGATCGACGGATACGCGCGCTGCATGTTCGAACAAGCGACCAGCAGGCAGTCGATCTCATGCCCTTCGCGACGCGCCGCAGCCAAGGCCTGGCGCGCGGCGGCGACGCCCATCTCGGCCATCAGCGACGGCTCTTCGTCGGTACGGGTGCGGATCTGCGGACGCATGCGCTGCGTATCGAGCACGCCCTGCTTGTCGACGACGTAGCGCGCCTGGATGCCCGAGGCCTTGACGATGAACTCGCTGCTCGACGGGGCCAGTGCGGCCACGCTGCCGTCGGCGATCTGCGCGGCATTGGCCGCATTGAACTCGGCGACGTAGGCGTTGTACGAGGCGACCAGTTCGTCGTTGGAAATCGACTGCGTCGGGGTGAAAAGGCCGGTACCGCTGATGCTGACCGACGTCGGGGCTGAGTTCATCGCAGATCTGTCCAGAAAGTTGTTGGCAGTGTAGCGGGCCGAGGCTTCACACCGTGGCGTAAGCGCTGGAGCGCCAGCCGGCACGGCTCATCGCCTCTTCCAGCACCTGACGCGGTTCGCGCTGGTCGCGGATCGACAGATGCGAGCCTTGATACCACGTCACCGGCACGTCCCAATGCTGCGACAGCAGCACCGGGTTGCGCGGCGCCACGATGCGGTCACCGATCGCGGCGACGATATGGCGGTGCTTGGCTTCCACTTTGCACGGCAGCCGCAACGGCGACACCACCCGCAGGATGTCGTAGTAGCGCTGCTGGTCCAGGCCACGCCAGCTCAGGTAGCGCTGGTGCATCGCCGGGACGAAGCGCCACAAGCCGCCGGCCAGATCGACAATGGGGATGCCGGCGACGACGAAGTCCAGGCCTTCGGCATACGTCGACAGCAAGCTGGCGTTATAGCCGCCCAGGCTGATGCCGTAGACACCAATCGCGGGCCGCTCTTCGAGCGTGCGCAGCCAGTGCAGCCAGCGGCGCAGATCCCACAGCGCCTGCGACTCGGCGTACAGCAGGTCGAGCAGATCACCGTCGAGGAAATGGTCGCCCGTGCGAAGGCCGATCTTGCGCGAGCCGTGCAGCGGCAGCGTCGGCATCAGCACGTTCAGACCCAAGTGGTGATGCAGGTAGCCCGGCGAGAACAGGCCGAAGTCGGTCCAGGGCTCGCCCATCCGGTAACCGTGGATGCACATCAGCCAGGGACGCGGCGCACCGGGGTGGCGCAGCATGTTGGCACTGCAACGGTTGTTGTTTTCGTAGCCCATCCAAGTCTGGGCGCCGGGCAACTCGGGCGGCAACGTAAAGCCGCTATCGAACGTGACCCGTTCGTAGTCAACGCCAAAGC
The DNA here is from genome assembly GCF_900129825.1 of Hydrocarboniphaga daqingensis. Lineage (GTDB taxonomy): Bacteria > Pseudomonadota > Gammaproteobacteria > Nevskiales > Nevskiaceae > Hydrocarboniphaga > Hydrocarboniphaga daqingensis. The sequence goes on from NZ_FQWZ01000005.1 coordinate 258,954, forward strand.
GTCGCTGACGGACCACCTGCACGCGCTCTGGCGGCGGCGGGTCTTTATGGAAGCTTTGCGGGTCCTGCTGCCAGCCGTTGGAATCGAGCAAGGCTTCGAGCTTGACCGCGTCGTCGCACATGCGCTGCGCCAACTCGCCGCTGGGAACACTGGCCGAGATCAGGAAGTAGCCCAGCACCGCCTCGTCCAACGCCGCCTTGGCGTCCATCCGCACGTCCAGATGGAGGTCGGCGGCGCCTTCATACACCGGTTCGTTGCGCAGCCCTGCCCGACCGGCCACCAGGAACGACCCGGCAAAGAGCAGTGCGGCAACCAAGGCGGCGCCGAATCCATCGGCCAGGATCAAGGGCACGCTAAGCACCAAGCCGATCACCGAAGCCAAGCTCATGTAGGCCGTTGACCGCGGATCGCCTGGCATCAGCAATAGCGCGACAGCCGAGCCGAGGACCAGCGTGCCCGGCACGCCTGCCAGCAACCACCACAGAAATCCCTGGTGCGAGGCCAGCGCATACAGTCCCGCCAGAAGCGGAATCGCCGCCAGCCATTCCCATTGTCGGGGTGTCGCAATCTGCATCGACATGAAGCCTCCGCGCGCAGCGGCCGGTTATTGAAAGGGGGAGAAGCGAATCAGGTCATCAGCTGGATCAGCACCAGCGCGGCCGGCATCAAGCTCAGCACCGCGGCACCCTGCAGCCACCAACGGCTCGGCCGACGGTGGATCATCCGCAGCAGCGCCAACAGAAACAGCGTGCCGACGACGGCAAAGATCAGCGTGCTGGCAACCAGCGTCGGCAACTGTTTGGGCAGCGACGGACTCATGTCGAGCACGAACGTGTACAGCACGCAGACCACGGCCTGAACCAGCGCCATCGTCAGGCTTAGTGCGGCAATCGCACCGTCGGCAATCAACAGCAGGCTTCTCATCGTGTCTTGGGGCTCTTGCGCTTGGCCGCGCTTGCGGCCGGCTTCTGGTGTTGACGACCGAAGCCGCCGATCAGCTTCAAGGCGGGCAGCAGCTCGGAGGCTACTTTGGGCTGTACCGCGGCGGCCTTGAACAGCAGCTTGGTAAAACCGCGCAGGATCCGGTCGCGTGATTCGAATACGGTGCCGACCAGCGGGATCGAACGATCATTCATCACGGTGACACGGTCGCCTGGCTCATCGCCAAAGCGGAAGGCCACCGTCAACTTCACGTCCAGCGGAGGAGCCGGCGGACGCGCCGTGCGCTGAGTGCGTTTGGTTATCATGTGGCGCGTTCACCCCTGGCCCTTTCGATCAAGCGCATGACTCCCAAACTGCTGGTGTGCTTTGCCCATGGCAAGGAGAGCGGACCCTGGGGAACCAAGATCACCTACCTGGCCGAGGTGGCGCGTCAGCGCGGCTTCGACGTGATGAGTCCCGATTATAGTCACACGATGGACCCACGGCAGCGCTTGGCCGATCTGCTGGCGCTGGCCCCGCAGGCCGACACGCTGGTGCTGGCCGGCTCGAGCATGGGGGGCTACGTGTCGGCGCAGGCCTGTGCCGCGCTGCGTCCGGCCGCGCTGTTTCTGATGGCGCCGGCGCTCTACTTCCCCGGCTTCGACGAAGAACCGCAACAGGTGCCTGCGCTGTGCGAGGTCGTGCACGGCTGGGACGACGACATCGTGCCAGTCGAGCGCGCACTGCGCTTCGCCGAACGCCACCGTGCGGCATTACACTTGCTCGCCTCGGATCACTCGCTCAACGACCGCTTGCCGGAACTGGGCCAGGTATTCGGCACCCTGCTCGATCGCGCCATGAAGGCCACCACGCCATGAACGACACCGTCCGCGATCGCTGGGAATCGGTCTACCGCAAGGCCGAATACAAGCTGATGCTCGACGACACCACGCTGACGCTGCGTATCGGCCAGTACGACGCCGATGCCGAACAGCTGATCCAGCGGGCCACCGGACTCAAGCGCGAGTGGTACATCATCACCCCGTGTAATCCGCGCAGTGAACAGGCCCGCTCGGAACTGAATCTGTACTACTTCAACGAGCTTCGCTACGAAGTCGAGTCGCGCAGCGGCATCTGGTTCCAGGCGCTGAACTGCGACCCGTCGGGCGAATGGCCCGACGAACCTGGCTTCATGTTGGTTGATGCCGACCGCGTCTGGGTCATGGACATGGGCGAGCGTTTTTATCAAAACGCACTGGTCACCGCGCGCGTCGGCGAGGCGCCGCGACTGCTGTGGCTCAACGGCTGACCGGCGTCACCGTCACCTTGTAGGCCTCAACAAAGGCCGGCGGCATGCGCTTGGGGCGGCCAGTATCCATGTCGACACAAACCCATTGGGTGCGCCCGCGCAACACGGTGCGCCGATCCTGCTCGCGGATCACTTGATAGGCGCGCCACATCGTCACGCGCGCATCGGTTTCGGCAATCCAGGTGGCCAGATGCAGCACGTCGTGCTCGAAGGTCGCCGCCAGATAATCCAGCTCGTGACGGCGCGCAACACAGCCGGCGCCGAGGCGACGGTAGTCGTCGATGCCCAGACCCAAGCTCTGCGAATGGCCCCAAGCCACCTGCTCGAGCCATGACAGATAGACGACGTTGTTGGTGTGCTGGAAGAAGTCCAGATGCTCGGGCCCGACGACGACGCGCTGCGTGAACGGCGCATCAACATCCCAGGGCAGTGCAAGGACCGGATCGGACGGCGTGGCGGAGGGCATGTCGGTCATTCAGCGATTGTTGCATCGCCGCCCGTCATTGTCCCGAGGCGGCAAGGTTTCTGCGTTACAAAGCAGCGGCGCCGGGCGACAATATCGCCTTCAGGCGTTATCACACAGGACGAAGGCAGATGATCAAGCGGGTCGTGTTCAACCAGAAGGGCGGCGTCGGCAAAACCACGATCGTTTGCAACCTGGCGGCCATCGCCGCGTCGCGCGGCTTGCGCACGCTGGTGATCGACCTCGACACGCAAGGCAACTCGACGCAGTACCTGCTGGGCAATGGCGCGACCAAGCCTGACCGCACGGTCGCCGACTTCTTCGAAGCGACACTGTCGTTTTCACTACAGGCGCCGCCGTTCGTCAGCTATGCGACCAACTCGCCGTTCGACAACCTCGATGTCGTCGCAGCCGATCCGCGGCTCGAAGAGTTGACCGTCAAGCTCGAAGCCAAGCAGAAGATCTACAAGTTCCGCGACGCGCTGAAGAAGCTCAAGGGCTACGACGCGATCTTTATCGACACCCCGCCGGCGCTGAACTTCTACGCCCGCTCGGCGCTGATTGCTGCCGATCGCGTGCTGATCCCGTTCGACTGCGACGAGTTTTCGCGTCAGGCGCTTTATACGCTGATGGACAACATCGACGAACTACGCGCGGATCACAACGAGGACCTGAGCGTCGAAGGCATCGTCGTCAACCAGTTCCAGCCGCGCTCGCGGATGCCGGCACGCGTCGTCGAAGAACTGAAGGCCGAGGGCCGGCCGTTGCTCGACCAGACGCTGTCGAGTTCGGTCCGCGTCAAGGAAAGCCACGAGCAGCACAAGCCGATGATCTACCTCGACGCCTCGCACCGCGTCACCAAGGAATACATCGCGCTGTTCGACGCGATCAGCGCCAGCTGATTCCACTAGCAGCGCCAGCGGGCTCGGCGGGATCAGCCCCAGAGCCGGTTGATGACCGGCTGAACCCGATCCGGGTCTCCGCTACAACGCCATTCGATGGACGGGCTGCCCTCGCCGGCCGCGACCAGCAAACCTTCGCGCTCCAGCAGTCGCCGGGTCTGCCGCGCAACGGCGGTCCCCGTATCGAGCAAACGGACCTCGGGGCCTGCGATATCGGCGATGGCAGCGCGTAGAAACGGGTAATGCGTGCAGCCGAGCACCAGCACGTCGGCGCCTTCATCGAGCAGGGGCTGCACATAGCCGCGCAAACGTTGCCGTAGCGCGGCGCTATCGAGATCACCGCGCTCGACATGCTCGACCAAGCCCGGACAGGGCTGGGTGATGATGCGAACGTCGCGCGCGTGCTGGGCCAGCAGATGGTGAAACTTGTTGCCGCCCAGCGCAGCGCCGGTCGCCAGTACACCGACGACGCCGGTGCGGGTCGCAGCGACCGCTGGCTTGACCGCCGGCTCCATGCCGACGAAGGGCAGCGGATAAGTCGCGCGCAACGACTCGACGGCTGCGATCGTCGCAGTGTTGCAGGCGACGACGATCAGCTTGGCGCCAGCCGCCATCAACTCCTCGGTAATCGCCGCGCTGCGCGCCTGGATCTCGGCCTGCGACTTGCCGCCATAGGGGCAGTAGCCGCTATCGGCGTAGTAGATCAGTGACTCGTCGGGCAACAGCGCGCGAATCTCGCGCAACACCGACAAGCCACCAACGCCGGAGTCGAACACGCCAATCGGGCGCTGCGTGTTCATGCCGCTTGGCCCGATGCGCGCCGGCTCAGCGCGGCGCGCGGCTGCTCAGCGTCGGCTCGCAGAAGCACATCGAGTACATGGAGCGGCGGTCGGTCAGCAGCGCCAGCGCGCGGTTGGCGTCGCCTTGCTGCAGCCACTGCCGCAACGGCGATTGGACGCTCGATGGCAGCCAAGCCAACGAAATCTGCGCCGAACCGAAGAAACGGCTCAGCATCGACAGCGGCCCGGAAGGCGCCTGCTCAAACGGCTCCAAACTCCACTCGCCATCGATCAGTCCGGCACGCTGGGCCGCGTCGGCTGCGGCGGCATCGAGCCCGCCGAACTCGTCGACCAGGCCGAGATTCTTCGCGTCGAGCCCGCTCCAGACGCGGCCGCGCGCCATCTCGTCGACCTTGGCAACGTCAAGCTTGCGGCCGGCGGCGACGCCTTCGATGAAGCGGCGGTAACCGTGGTCGATCTGCGACTGAATGATCGCCTTGACCTCGTCGGACAGCGCGCGATCCAGCCGGAATGCGCCCGCGAGCGGCGTCGTGCCGACACCATCGGTGTGGATGCCCAGCTTTTCGAGCGGCTTTTCCAGCGTCGGGATCAACCCGAAGATGCCGATCGAACCGGTGATCGTCGATTCGTGAGCGTAGATGCGATCGGCATCCATGCTGACCCAGTAGCCGCCACTGGCGGCCACCGACGACATCGACACAACGACCGGCTTGCCGTCGGCGCGTAACTGTTGCACGCCGCGGCGGATCTGCTCCGACGCCCAGACACTGCCGCCCGGAGAATCGACTCGCAGCACGACGGCCGCGACCTCATCGTCACGGCGTGCCTCGTCGAGCAGATCGGAGATGGTGTCGCCCCCCGCCTGTCCGGGTTCGCCGATGCCGTCGACGATCTCGCCCTGCACGGCGATCATCGCCACTTGGCTCTTGTCGCCGTGGGCGTCGCCACTGCGCTTCTCATGCTCGATGGCACCGAGATAGTCGTGGAAGTGAATCTGGCGGAAGCTGCCGTGCTCGTCGTCTTCACCGACTTTCTCGGCAACCCGCTTGCGGAACTCGGCGATCGTTTCGAGGCGATTGACCAAACCGGCATCCAGCGCCAGCTTCGCGGTATCGCCTTGATGCACCTTGAGTTGCTCGGTGAAGCTGGCGACGTAGCGGTTGGAGAACCCTGCTTCGAGCTTGCGGTGGGCGCTGATCGTCTGATCGTAGTGCGTCCACAGGTCGCCGAGCCATTCGCGGTTGGCGGCCTTGGCGTCTTCGGACATGTCATTGCGCAAGAACGGCTCGACGGCCGACTTGTACTCGCCGACGCGGAACACGTTGATCTCGATTCCGAGCTTGTCCAGGCCGTCCTTGAAGTAGTTCTGATAGACGCCGAGGCCTTCGAGCAGGATGCTGCCCATCGGGTCCATCGACACATCATCGGCCTGTGACGCGACGAAGTAGCTGATCTGGTCGAACGACGGCCCGTACGCGTAAATCGGCTTATTCGCCGCGCGGAACTTGCGCATCGCATCGCCCAACTCTTCGAGCTGCGGCATGCTGGCCGCACTGAGGTTGTCCAGCTTGAGCACGGCCACCGAGATCCGCGCGTCGGTTGCCGCCGCCTCCAGTGCCTGCGTCAGGTCGCGCAAGCGCGTCTGCGACGGCGGCTCGCCCGAGAACTGCTCGATCAAGCGCTGGCTGGGATCACTGTCGAGCTGGTCGACCAGCGCGCCACTGGGCCACAGCACCAGCGCGACATTGGATTCGACATGCTGGGCCGGGCCACCGGTGAACGCGGAGTACAGCGAAAACAGCAGCAGGAAAAAGCCGATGATGATGACGCCGCGATACAGGTTGACGATCAGCGACCACACGCCGCCGAAAAAGCGTCGAATCAGAGATTTCTTCTGCGAAGGATGGTCGCTCATGCGTCCTGTGTCGTTCGAATGCAAAGGGATGCCGCAGCAGGTTGGACCGAGTATGGCACGCGGGATTCAGCCACCGCCGTCAGCGTGACGGCAGGTACGGCACCGGGTTGACCGGTTTACCGCGCTCGCGGATTTCAAAATGCAGCAAGGGCTTGTTTTCGGGACCATTGCCCATCTCGGCGATCTGCTGGCCGGCGCTGACGGCGTCGCCTTCCTTGACCAGACGTCGCTGGTTGTAGCCGTAGGCCGATAGGCGCAGGTCGTCGTGTTTGATGATCACCAGCTCGCCATAGCCCTTCAGCGCACTGCCGCTGTAGACCACTTTGCCGCTGTTGGCGGCCGCCACCGGCTGGCCCAGCGTCCCGGTGAAGTCGAGCCCGCGCGATCCGGCATCCATGTTGAACCCGCGAACGACAGTGCCGTTGACCGGCCAGCGCCAGCCCGGCTGCCCGCCGCCGCCGGCCGGCGTATCGATGACCGGCGTCGACGCCGCTGAAACGGCAGGAGCCACCGGCGACACAGACGGCGGCGGAAGCGGCATCGGCGCACCCGCCACCACCGGCATCGGCTGGGTCGACAGCGCGGTCGGCTTGTCGGTGTCATTCAGATCGACGCCCTGCGAGGCGATCTGCCCTTGTCGCGGCGTCAGCGGCGACGTGGCGCTGAGCCGCAGCACCTGGCCCGGATAGATTCGGTAATCCGGGCCGATGTTGTTCCAGCGCGCCAGATCGCGGTAATCGAGCTGGCGACGGAAGGCGATTGAATACAGCGTGTCGCCCTTGCGGACCATGTGGTCGTTGGGTCCGTAGGGACGCGTCGGGATCTCGACTTCGCGCGCCGGCGCCGGCGCGGGTGGCTCGACGTTTTGCACGGAGACCTCTGGCGTACCGCGGCCCGGCTCCCAAGTCACCAGGCTGGAACAAGCCCCGAGACACAGCAGCCCGGACAGCGACAAACCGCGTAAGCACGTCCTGATCATTGCGAAGCACCCTGCACCGGCGTCTTGCGCCGTTTGAACATGAACCAGACGACGAACAGCAGCAGCGCCGCAACCGCCAGCAGCGTTGCTTCATGGGTGTAGGCCGCGACCACCGCAACCACCGGCTCGCCGAAGTAGTAGCCCAGCGCCACCAGCACCGCGCACCACAGACCCGCACCCAGCGTGGTCAGCACCGCAAACGCGAGCCAGCCCATGCCGAAAACGCCGGCCGGCAGCGATATCAGGTGTCGCACAACCGGAATCAATCGGCCCACGAAGGTGGCCAACAGCGCATTGCGCAGGAACAGCGCCTCGGCGTCGTGGTAGCGCGCTTGATCGATCAGCAGGTAGCGGCCGAAGCGCAACAAGAACGCGCGCCCGACGTAACGGCCCAGCAGGTAGTTCGCGCTGGCGCCGATCAGCGAACCGCCGGCGCCGGCCAGCGTTGCCAGCAGCGGGTCGAGCTGACCGCGCGCCGCCAGATAGCCGGCAGGAATCATTACCAGCTCCGACGGCACCGGAAACAGGCTCGACTCCAGCGCCATCAGCAGCACGATTTCGGCATAGCCCAGCTGGCTGACGAGCTGTTGCAGCCATAAACCGAACGCCGCTGTCATGCACGTCCCGCCAGCAGCGGCACGAAGGTCACCGATGCCAGTACGCGCTCGCGCAGGCCGCTGGCCGTGCGCTCAATCAGCCGCAGCTCTTGCGCGCCGCTGGGACCGACCGGAATCACCAACCGCCCGCCGAGCGCCAGCTGATCCGCCAAGCCCGGCGGCGTGACCGTTGCCGCTGCGGTGACGACGATCGCGTCATAGGGCGCGTGCGGCGGCCAGCCTTGCATGCCGTCGGCGTAGCCGAAGTGCACGTTGCGATAACCGAGCCGCTGCAGACGCAGCCGCGCAGACTCGGTCAACGGCCGCAGCCGCTCGACCGTGAACACCGTTTCCGCGTGCTCGGCCAGCACGGCGGTCTGATAGCCACTGCCGGTGCCCACTTCAAGCACGCGCGTCAGACGGGCGGCGCCCGCCAGGGCCGCCTGGGTCATCAACGCCACGATGTAGGGCTGCGAAATCGTCTGCGCATGGCCGATCGGCAGCGAGCGGTTCCGGTAGGCCTCCGACGACAGGGCTTCTTCGACAAACTCATGCCGCGCGATACGGCCGATCGTCGCCAGCACCCGCTCGTCGACGATCCCCAGCGAGCGCAGCTCATCGACCATCCGGTGGCGCACCGCCGACGAGGTCAGGCCCAGCCCTCGCGAATGATGGTGCCGCATGCCGGTCACAGTTCAGCGACCCAGCCGCGCAAGGTCTCGATCGCGCTATGCCGCGTCAGGTCGACCAGCAGCGGCGTAATCGAGACGCGGTTGTGGGCGATCGCATGAAAGTCAGTGCCCGGGCCCGCATCGGCACCGGCGCCAGCGGCGTTGATCCAGTACAGCGGACGACCGCGCGGGTCCTTCATCTGCGCGACCGCTTCCGCTGGGTGCCGCTGCCCCAACCGGGTCACCTCATAGCCCGTCAGCGCCTCGAACGGCACGTCCGGCACGTTGACGTTCAGGATCGTGTCCTTCGGCAGCGGGTTGGCGCGCAGCCGCTCGACCAGCGCCAGCGCAACGCGGGCGGCGGTCGGGTAATGCTGCGGCGAGCCGGCCGTCATCGAGATCGCAATCGCCGGGTAACCGAGCCAGCGGCCTTCCATCGCCGCGGCAACGGTGCCCGAGTACAGCGTGTCGTCGCCGAGGTTGTCGCCGGCATTAATGCCCGACACGACCATCTCGGGCAATTCATCGAGCAGGCCGTTGAGCGCCAAGTGCACGCAATCGGCCGGCGTGCCGTCGACGCACAACACCCCGTCGGCATGCCGCTGCACGCGCAGAGGGTTCGATATCGTCAGCGAGTTGCTGGCACCGCTACGGTTGCGATCCGGGGCCACGACGGTGACCGCGTGGTGGGCGCCGATCACGTCGCGCAGGCACAGCAAGCCTGGCGCCGTGCAGCCGTCGTCGTTCGAAAGGAGAATCCGCATGGGCCTCGAAAGAGGTCGAAAGAGCCGCTAGTGTACCCGTGCAACCGATGCCGCCGCTGACTTAAAACGCAGCCCCACGACACGACTTGAACCCGATGAGCCGACCGACTGACGAAGGCGACGACCGCCTGTCCTTCCGCGCCGCGATGGCCGGCATTCGCCTGCAGCCGCCGCCGCAGCATGTGCCCCTGCACCGCAGCCTGCCGTCGACGCAACCGGTGCAACGGCAACTCGACGATCTGGCCGTGCTCGCCGAAATGCTCGACGGCCCCGACCCGGAAACTTTCGAAAGCGGCGACACGCTGACCTATCGCGGCCCTGGCATTCAGGACACGGTCTGGAAGCGGCTGCGGCGCGGCGGCTACGTACAGCAGGCGGTGCTCGACCTGCATGGGCTCAATCGGGACGGCGCCAAGCGCGCCATCGTCGAATTCCTGGCGACCTGCGCCGCACGCGACCATCGCTGCGTGCGGATCATCCACGGCAAGGGCAATGGATCACCGAACTCGGGACCGGTATTGAAGCGGCTGCTCGACGGCTGGCTGCGCAAGCGCCGCGACGTGCTCGCCTTCGCCAGCGCCCGCCCCGAGGACGGCGGCACCGGCGCGGTCTACGTGCTGTTGCGGCGGTTGTAGCGCCGGACAGCCCCAGGGCCGCGCTAGGCGGCGATTGCCGGACCGGTGTCGCCGGCGGCCGATGCCGGCCGCAATTCCAGCGTGATCTGGCGGAAGACCTGCTCGAAGCGTTCGCGCCCGGCGATACTGGCGAATTGCAGCGCGCCCTGCATCGCAGCGGCCATTTCCATCGCCTTGTCATGGGCATCGCCAGAAAACACCACCGACCGGTCGCCAAGCCCGTCGTGCAGCGTGCGGACCATCCACTCATAGACGTCGCGCATCATCATCTGCGCCTCGCGCTGCATGCGGTCGGGAATCGCGTCGAATTCGGCGCCGAAGATGCCGACCGGACAAATCTGCAAGCGACCATCGAGGTGATCGACGTAGGTCTGGAAGTAGGCCACCAACCGGTCGAATGCCGACGCGCATTGAGCGGCTTCGTCAGTCCACGCCAGAAACCTCAGACGATAGCGGCGCACCAGCGCCACGCCGAGGTCTTCCTTGGTCGGGAAGTGGTAATGAATCGCCGCGTTGCGGATGCCGAGGCGCACCGCGATGTGCTGGTAACTGAAGCCGTTGAACCCCCGCCGCAGCAACAACTCCTCGGCTGCTACCAGGATCTCCTCGCGCGTATCGCGGCCGCCCCGGATGGGACGTCGCCGGCCAGACTTAAGGAGAGGGTTGGGCATCCTTATATTATAGTCAGTACAACCGGTGCCCTGAAGTTACGTCCGTCGGAAATCTCGCGGATTCAAGCTGATGGCGCGGGGTCTGCGCGCAGCAGCAACACCACGGCGTGAGCCGCGACGCCTTCCTTGCGTCCCAGATGGCCCATGCCTTCGTTGGTCTTGGCCTTCAGGTTGACGCACGACACGTCGACGCTCAGCAGGTCAGCCAAGCGTTCGACGATGGCCGGTGCGTGCGGCGCCATCTTGGGCACCTGGGCAATCAGCGTCAGATCGGCATTGCCGACCGCGTAGCCGGCCAAGTGCACCCGGCGCATCACCTCGCGCAGAAACACGCTGGAATCCTGGCCTTGATGACGCGCGTCGGTATCCGGGAACAGCCGCCCGATGTCACCACCGCCGATCGCGCCGAGCAGCGCATCGCACAGCGCATGAATCAGCGCATCGCCGTCCGAATGTGCTACCAGCCGCCATGGGCAATCGATCCAGACCCCGCCCAGGCGCATGCCCTGCCCGGCTTCGAGTCGATGCGAATCGAAGCCGTGGCCGACCCGAAACGGCAGGCCGCTCACAGCGATCCCGCCTGCTGCTGCAACCAGAAGTCGGCCAGAGCCAGGTCTTCGGCATAGGTGACTTTGAGGTTGCTCTCACGCCCGCGCACCAGGCGTGGGTGATAGCCGGCAAATTCCATCGCACTGGCCTCGTCGGTGATATCAATGCCGCGAGCGCTGGCATCGCGCAGCGCCGCGATCAATAGGTCGAGACGGAACAGCTGTGGCGTCTGCGCGCGCCAATAGAGACTGCGATCGACGGTCGCCTCGACGCGCACCCCCTGCTTCGCCCGCTTGAGCGTATCGATGACCGGAACGGCCAGAAGTCCACCGTGTTCGTCGCCGGCTTCGTCACGCAAGCGTTCCAAGTCAGCCCAGTTCAGGCAGGGCCGAGCCGCATCGTGGACCAGCACGTTCACGTCGGCGAAGCCTTGGGCGGCCGCTGCCACCACGTCGAGCCCTGCCCGCACCGACTCGGCGCGTGCGGCGCCGCCTTGAGTGAGGATCAGCTTGGGATGCCGAGCAATCGGCAACCGAGCAAACTCGGTATCCGATCGAGCCAAAACCAGCACGATTCCGTCGATCCAGCCGCAATCGAGAAACGGCGCCAAGCTCCACTCGATCAGCGTGCGACCGCGCAGCGGCAGGTACTGCTTGGGCCGCGACATACCCATCCGCGAGCCGCCACCGGCAGCCGGAACAACGGCCCAGTAACGAGGCGTTGAGGCAGCTTTGCTGCTGCGCCCGGAAGACGTCATGCGCGGTGTTGAATCAAGCAGGTCAGCCTGGGCGATGTAACCGGGCTTGGTTTATTCGACGACCAGATAAAAGGTTTCTTCGGGCTTGATCATGCCCAGCGTGATCCGGGCCCGTGATTCGATCGCCGCCTTGCCGGAGTTCAAGTCCTGAACCTCGGCATCGAGCGCTGCGTTGCGCACGCGCAGGATGTCGAGCTCCGCCGAGGCGTCAGCGATCTGCATGCGCAGCCGCTGGCTCTGCGCAATACCCCCGTCGGCCAGGAACAGCCGCCAACCCAAGCCGGCCAGTAGCGCGGCAAAGAAAACCGTGGCAAGGCGGACGGGGGACATGCGTGGATGCTAGCCGATCTTGACCGGAAACGCGGCAGCACCGGGATAACGGGCGCGGCTGCCCAGCTCGCGCTCGATGCGCAGCAGCTGGTTGTACTTGGCCATGCGATCCGAGCGGCACAGTGAGCCGGTCTTGATCTGCGTCGCAACCGTGCCGACGGCGATGTCGGCGATCGTCGCGTCTTCGGTTTCACCGGAGCGATGCGACACCACGGCCGAGTAACCCGCGTCGGTCGCCATGCGGATCGCCGCCAGCGTTTCGCTGAGCGTGCCGATCTGGTTGGGCTTGATCAGGATCGAGTTGGCGATGCCCTGGCTGATGCCGCGCGACAGGATGCTGGTATTGGTCACGAACAGATCGTCGCCGACCAGCTGCACGCGCTTGCCAAGCTTCTGCGTCAGCAGCGCCCAACCTTCCCAGTCGTTTTCCGCGCAGCCGTCTTCGATCGAAATGATCGGATAGCGATTGACCAAGTCGGCCAGATAGTCGGTGAACTGCGCCGAGGTCAGCTTCTTGTGCTCGCCTTCGAGGTCGTACAAGCCATCCTTGTAGAACTCGCTGGACGCCACGTCCAAGCCCAGGAATACGTCCTTGCCGCACTGATAGCCGGCCTTGTCGATCGCCTCGACGAGGCACTTGAGCGCCGCTTCGGTCGACGGCAGGTTCGGCGCGAAGCCACCTTCGTCGCCAACGGCCGTGTTGTGGCCGCCTTCCTTCAGCACCTTCTTCAGCGTGTGAAAGATTTCAGCGCCGCAGCGCAACGCTTCGGAGAAGCTGGCAGCGCCGACCGGCAGGATCATGAATTCCTGAATGTCGATGTTGTTGTCGGCGTGCGCACCGCCGTTGATGACGTTCATCATCGGCACCGGCAGCGTGTCGGCCTGCAGGCCGCCCAAATGACGGAACAGCGACACGCCGTTCTCCGCCGCCGCCGCATGCGCCGTGGCCAGCGACACCGCGAGGATCGCATTGGCGCCGAGGCGTTCCTTGTTGGCGCTGCCGTCGGTGTCGATCAGCGTCTGATCGACCAGTGCCTGATCCTGAGCGTCAAGCCCGGCGACAGCGCGCGCCAACAGCGTGTTGGCGTTGTTCACGGCGTTCAGAACGCCCTTGCCCATGTAGCGCTTCTTGTCGCCGTCGCGCAGTTCCACCGCTTCGCGGCTGCCGGTCGATGCACCCGACGGCGAAGCCGCCCGGCCGACCGCGCCGGACTCCAGCACCACCTCGGCCTCCACGGTCGGATTGCCACGGGAATCGATGATTTCGATAGCGGAGACTTGCGTGATTTTCGACATGCGTCCTGAACTTGTAAGACTTGGGGGCCAAGCCCCGGATTGTAGGGGACAAACGGGCCTGCGGACAAAAAGCGTCCGACGCAAACGGTTGCGGCAGGCTTTGGCGCTTTTGGAGGGGGCCGATAGGGGATTTCTACCCTTTCGACCGCACCACCGAAAAACTGATACTCGATTCGCCTCCTCTCCCACCGGCCTTCCCAGCCCATGTCCTCATTGTCATCGTGGCGCACTGCACGCCGTCATCGTCTGCTACTTGCCGCCGGCCTGGCGGTATCGGCGGTCCCGAGCGCCGCCGATGCGGTACCGGCGCGTCCAGCGGCAACGGCTGCCGAAGCGCTGCAGATGCTGTCGCTGAACACGGCTGGCCAGCTGACCCGCAACCAGCGACTCAACGATTCCTACGCGACCGTGCAGAGCGCCGCGCCCGGCCGAGTGCTGATGGCCGATGGAGCCGCCAGCACGCCGTTGCAGCGCGCGCAAAACTTTCTGTCGATCTACGGTGCAGTGCTCGGCGTCCAGGACCCGATTGCCGAACTGCGCCAGAAACGCTTGACCCGCGACGCGGCCGGCGCGAGCCATGTCCACCTCGACCAGTATTACCGTGGCTTGCCGGTGTACGGCGCCCGAGTGGTCGTGCACATGAACGACCAGGGCATCACCGGTACCAATGGGGTCTTCCTCAAGGATCTGGCGCTGTCGACCACGCCGCAGATGAGCGTCGCGTCGTTGCGCGACCGCGCACTCGCCGCTGCCCGCAAGCTGCATCCCGACGCCGACTTGGCCGTGGAATCGTCACGACTGATGATTTACCGCAGCGGCTTGCTGAAGGGCGTCGAGGGCAAAGACTTCCTGGCCTACGAGGTGATCGTGCGCGGCGCAGCCGGCGCCGCCGTGCGCGAGCGGGTGATCTTGAACGCGAACACCGGCGCCGTGCTGAACCGGATCAATGAAATCCACGCGGTCCTGAACCGCGCGATCTACACCCCGACGATGGACGTGCCGCCGCTGCTCACCGAAGGCAGCCTGCTGGCACCGGCCGACCCCGAGTTTCAAGGCGACACCAAAGGGAATCCGGCATCGCGCCGCGGCCTCGACCTGCCGACCAACAATCTGTACATCTTCGCTGGCGGCACCTACAACCTTTACAAGAATCTGTTCGGTCGCGAAGGCTATGACGACGGCGCCATCGAGGCGGCCAACCAGATCCAGCGCAGCGTGTATCTGGTCAATCAGAACTGCCCGAACGCGTACTGGGACGGCACCTCGACCAACTACTGCCCCGGCTTCGACGCGGACGATGTCGTCAGCCACGAGTGGAGCCACGCATACACCGAGTTCACGCACGGCTTGGTCTACCAGTACCAGTCAGGTGCATTGAACGAGAGCTACTCGGACATCTTCGGCGAGATGTATGACCTCGTGAACGGGCTTGAAGGCCCGCTGGGCGTCACATTGACCGAGGGCACCACCTACAACAATCGCGGCAGCCGCTGGGTCGTCGGCGAAGACCTAAGCGAAGTGGCCGCTGCGATTCTGCTGCGCGACATGTGGGACCCGGACACGTTCCCGACCCCATCACCGGGCAGCGTCATTACGTCGGAAAACTACTACTGCGACACCGGCGACAACGGCGGCGTGCACACCAACTCGGGCGTGTCGAACCACGCGTTCGCGATGCTGGTCGACGGCAAGGAGTTCAACGGCCGCACGATTCCTGCGATCGGCCTGATCAAGGCCGCGCACATCTACTTCCGCGCCGAGACGGTGTATCAGACGCCGACGACCAACTATCCGCAGCACGCCGATGCGATCGAACAGTCGTGCAGCGACTTGATCGGCATGCCACTGAACGACGTGTTCGGCAAGGTATCCGACCAAGTCATCACCGCGCAGGATTGCGCGGCCGTCCGTGAAGCAACGCTGGCGGTCGAGTTCCGTAACACCGAGACGACCACCGTCGCACAGAAGTGCGGTTACGTTCCCGTGCTGCAGCCCGAAGCGTCCACGCCTGCCCTTTGCCCGACCGGCAAGTTCCCGACGGCAACGTTCAGCGAGAACTGGGAGTCGGGCGCGATTCCGTCGGGCTGGACCACGGCGCATCTGACCACCGGTGATACGACGCCGGCCGTCTACGACTGGCAGATCAGCAGTGCGCTGCCAGCGCCGCATTCCGGCAAGGCAGCGTTCGCGATCGATGAAACCGGCGGAACCTGCGCCGCCGGCGGCGATATCTCGGGCTCGTTCTGGCTCGACTCGCCTGAACTCGATGTGCCCGACGATGCCAGCTACCTGAGCTTCACCCACTTCATGCAGGCCGAGGCCGGCTATGACGGCGGCAACCTGAAGTACAGCGTCAACGGCAGCGAGTTCGCCATCGTTCCGCAGGACGCATTCACCTATAACGCCCACAGCAGCACCTTCACCGACGCGCCGCTGATACCGGGCATCCCGGACCCCGTCGGCCTGGGAGGTAACAACACCAGCCCGTTGGCGGGCCAGGCTGCGTGGTCGGGCGCCGATCAGGGCGAGGCCACCGGCAGTTGGGGAACCACGATCGTCGACATTGCCAAGCTTGGCGCTGCCAAGGACGCGAAGATCAAGTTCCGCTGGGAGTTCGGCAACGATGGCTGCGGTGGCAACGTGGGTTGGTTTGTCGACGACCTCAGCCTGGGCTTCTGCTCGCTGACGGCGCCCGTCAACACGGCGCCGATCGCCAGCCTGGTGGCCAGCATCGTCAGCGGCACGGCGCCGCTGACGGTGAACTTCACGATGTCCGGCACCGATGCCGATGCCGGCGACCGCGCCGCCGGTTATCGCCTCGACTTCGGCGATGCCACGCCGTCGGCGACCGGCGACTTCGCCAGCGGCGCTAGCAGTGCCGCCGTCACCCACACCTACACGACGGCCGGCACGTTCGCGGCCAAGCTGACGGTGATCGACAGCAAGGGCCAGGTCAGCGCGATCAACGCACGAACGATCACCGTATCCAGTAGCAGCGGCGGTGGTGGTTCCAGTGGCGGCGGCTCCGGTGGCGGAACCGGCGGCGGCAGCACGGGTGGCGAAGTTCCCGTCACGCAGAACAGCGGCGGCGGTGCGCTTGGCGCCACGCTGCTGCTGCCGCTGCTCGCCGGATTCGGACTGCGCCGGCGCCGGCGCGCCTAGCCGCAAGCGGTGGTCCGTAGGTCACGGCGGCGGCCCGAAACGCCTGCCGTGACATTCGACCACCGGCGCGGGCCCGATCAGGCGTGTCGCCAATCGGTTCCGCGACGCGGGCAAAAAAATGCCCTCGCCGTGGCGAGGGCATCTGGGTACCGGTTGCGATGTGGCGATGGCGCCTCAACAGCGGCCCCGCTACACCGGCACACGCCGCCGGCGGCGGTCTCTGAACTCAGACTGAGGCGGCTGCCTTGGACTGGTGAGCCTGGTGCTGCTCACGGGCGGCCTTCACGAAGCCTTCGAACAGCGGATGACCATCGCGCGGCGTCGATGTGAACTCCGGGTGGAACTGGCAAGCAACGAACCACGGATGGTCGGACAGCTCGATCATCTCGACCAGTTCTTCGTTCTCGGATACGCCGACGATCGCCAAACCCTTGCCGGTCAGCTGGTCGCGGTAGTTGTTGTTGAACTCGTACCGATGCCGATGACGCTCGGCGATGACTTCGGCGTTGTACAGCGCGCGCGACCGGCTGCCACTGCGCAGGCGGCAGTTCTGAATGCCAAGACGCATCGTGCCGCCGAGATCGGACTTCTCGGTGCGGCGCTCGACCTTGCCGGTCTTGTCGATCCACTCGGTCACCAAACCGATCACCGGATGGGCGCTCGACGGGTTGAACTCGGTCGAATGCGCGCCGGTCAGGCCGCAGACATTGCGTGCATATTCGATGACGGCAACCTGCATGCCCAGGCAGATGCCCAAGTAGGGGATCTTGTTCTCGCGGGCGTAGCGCGCCGCCAGAATCTTGCCTTCGATACCGCGTTCGCCGAAGCCGCCCGGTACCAGGATCGCGTCATTACCCTGCAGCACGCGAGTGCCCTGCTGCTCAAGGGTTTCGGATTCGATGTAGCGGATGCGAACGCGGGTGTGCGTGTGCAGGCCGGCGTGGTACAGCGCCTCGTTCAGCGACTTGTAGGCGTCCGCCAGGTCGACGTATTTACCGACCATCGCGATGCTGACTTCGGCATCTTGCTGCTCGCGCGCCTCAACGACGCGCTCCCAGCTCGACAGGTCGGCGCGCCGGGCGTCGAGGCCGAAGTGCTGCACGACCAGATCGTCCATGCCCTGCTGATGCAGCCAGGCGGGAATCTTGTAGATGTCGTCGAGGTCGATCGCCGAAATCACCGCGTTGTACGGCACGTTGGTGAACAGCGCGATCTTTCGCTTTTCCGAATCCGGCAGTGCCTTTTCGGAACGGCAGACCAGCAGGTCGGGCTGGATGCCGATGCCGCGCAGTTCCTTGACCGAGTGCTGGGTCGGCTTGGTCTTCAACTCGCCGGATGCCTTGACGAACGGAACCAGCGTCAAATGCATGTACATCGCGTTTTCGCGACCCAGCTCGAAGCCCATCTGACGGATCGCTTCGAGGAACGGCAGCGACTCGATGTCACCGACGGTACCGCCGATCTCGACCATGCAGATGTCGGCGCCTTCGGCACCCTTGCGGATGTTGGCCTGGATCTCGTCGGTGATGTGCGGAATCACCTGGACCGTGCGGCCCAAGTATTCGCCGCGACGCTCCTTTTCGAGCACGTTGCGGTAGATCTGGCCGGTGGTCACGTTCGAGTGGCGCGTGGTCTTGCCACGCAGGAAGCGCTCGTAGTGGCCCAAGTCGAGGTCGGTCTCGGCGCCGTCTTCGGTGACGAACACTTCACCGTGCTGGAACGGGCTCATCGTGCCCGCGTCGACGTTGATGTACGGATCGAGCTTGATCATCCGTACCTTGAGGCCGCGGGACTCGAGGATGGCGGCCAGCGAGGCGGCGGCGATGCCCTTTCCGAGCGAGGACACCACGCCACCGGTCACGAAAATAAAACGCGTCGAACTCACGCTGGGCATGAGGAATTTAGTCAGGGGGTTTCCGCGATTTTACGGCATGGGGCGCGCCCCCGCCATGACGGCGAGGGTCGCGCCCTACCCGCGCGCCGGGTTTAGCCGGGCAGCTGGTGATCGCGGAACTGTTCGCGCAACTTCAGCTTTTGCACCTTGCCGGTGGCGGTATGCGGCAGCTCGTCGACGAAGGCGACATCGTCCGGCGTCCACCATTTGGCGATACGTCCGTCGTAATGCGCGATCAACTCGGCAGCGCTGACGTCTTGGCCCGGCCGCTTGACGACGACCAGCAGCGGCCGCTCGTCCCACTTCGGATGGGCAACGCCGATCACGGCGGCCTCGGCGATCGCCGGATGGCTCATCGCGATGTTTTCCAGGTCGATCGAGCTGATCCACTCGCCGCCGGACTTGATCACGTCCTTGGACCGGTCGGTGATGCCGATGAAACCGTCCGGATCCATCGTCGCGACGTCGCCGGTTGGGAACCAGCCGTCGACCAGCGGGCTGGCGTCGACCTTGTAGTAGCGGTCGATCACCCATGGGCCGCGCACCAGCAAGTCACCGAACGCGACGCCGTCATGCGGCAACTCCTTGCCGTCGCCATCGATGATCTTGGCCTCGACACCGAAGACCAGCCGGCCGGCTTTCAGCTCCACCGCCTTGCGCTGAGCCTCCGGCAGATCCAGATGCTTTTTCTTCAGCGAATTGACCGCGCCCAGCGGCGACATTTCGGTCATACCCCAGCCCGGCTGCAGCTTGACGCCCAGTTCGCGCTCGAACGCGTCAAACAGCGCAGGCGGGCAAGCCGAGCCGCCGACCAGGCAGCGCTGCAGTGCCGGCAGCTTGATGGCGTGCTCACGCACATGATTGATCATGCCGAGCCATACAGTCGGCACGCCCGCCGAGAAGGTCACGCCCTCATTGGCGAACATCTCGCACAAGCTGGCGCCATCGAGCGCAGCACCCGGCAGCACCAGCTTGAAGCCAACCAGCGGCGCCGTATATGGGATGCCCCAGGCGTTGACATGGAACATCGGCACGATCGGCAGCACGACATCACGGGCCGATACGTTCATCACGTCGGGCAGCGCCGAGCTGAAGGCGTGCAGTACCGTGGAGCGGTGTGAGTACAGCGCGCCCTTGGGATTGCCGGTCGTACCCGAGGTGTAGCAAAGGCAGGCCGCATCGCGCTCATCAAGGTCGGGCCAGACGTAGTCGTCGCTCTGTTCGTTGATCAGGTCCTCGTAGCAGACCAGATTCGGAATCGCTTGCGACGGCCGGTGAGCTGCATCGGTCATCGCCACCCAGGTCTGCACGACCGGGCACAGCGGGGCGATCTTCTCGACCAGCGGCGCCAAGTTGATATCGAAGAACAGCACACGGTCTTCGGCGTGGTTGATGATCCAGGCGATCTGCTCCGGAAACAGCCGTGGGTTGATCGTGTGGATCACGGCGCCGGCGCCGCTGATTGCGTAGTACAACTCCAGATGGCGATAGCCGTTCCAAGCCAGCGTGCCGATGCGGTCGCCCTTCTGCATGCCGCGCTGCGTCAGCGCATTGGCCATCTGGCGCGCGCGCGTGCCGATCTGCTGCCAGTTGCTGCGGTGAAAACGCGCAGCGCCCTCGGCAGGCTCGACGCGCCGACTGACGATCTCGGTGTCGGCATGGCAGTTTTCCGCGTGCTTCAACAGGCCGCTGATCAACAGCGCCTGTTCCATCATCTGTCCTCTCATCTATGCAAGCTCCTCGTCGTCTTTTGTTGTGCAGTCCGTTGCGTTGTTATAGATCGGGACCGCTCACCACGTCGGTCTCCGAATCTCCATCAGTCTTCCAGCGTAGCCGCTGGTACAGCGAGTCTGCGCCACCCATGCCCGACAGCGCACCAACCCACCTTAGCTCGCCCGCTTCGAACACCAGCGGCGTGCGGCGGCGACGCCATGGCGGGACGCCCTGCTCTTGATACAGATTTTTCAGCGAGCGGTGCGGGCCGTCGGGTCGGGCTTTGATTTTTTCGCCACCGCGGGCGAAACGGACGCAGAGTGACCGGGGTACTGCATCGGCCGGTGCCTCCAGGGCGCCGCAGCCTTCGGGCAGCGCCAAGCTGCCGGTTCCGTCCCAGGTACTCGACCAATCCGATGGCTCGGGCGGCAACGGCGACAGCAGCCATAGCTGGCTTCGATAGCGTCGCAATTCGGCACCGGGCCACGTCAGCAGCGGCTGTGCGTCGTCGGCCGCACTGAGAAGGCTGTCGATCTGCTCGATCGCGCGGTGTGGCGGTGTCGGCAAGCCCGCCTGTTCGATCCGCATCCGCAACAGATTGGCACGTCGGGCGGGCGACAAGGCGGCCAGCGCGGCGCAGTCCAGGGTCCGTTCACCGCGGTTGCAGGTCGCATCGTCGATCCGTGCCAGCTCGTCGAGCAGGCTGCGGCTGTCTGCCGACCAGTGAGCACTGCGGGCCAGGCTGCGCGCGGCACTCGGCCAACGCTGATGCAGCAGCGGCATGACCTGCGTGCGCAGCCAGGACCGCTCGTAGCGCGGATGCTGGTTGTGCGGGTCGTCGACCCAGCCTAAGCGCTCCGACGCTGCGTACCTCGCGAGCGCCGGTCGGTCGAAAGCCAGCAGCGGCCGCCATAACCAACCCGGCGAACACGGCTGTAAGGCCGACATCGCAGCCAGGCCACGCGTGCCCGCACCCCGCAAGGCCCGCATCAGAAACGTCTCGGCCTGATCGTCCAGATGGTGCGCGGTCACCAGCACGTCGCCCGGCTGCATCGCGCTCTGCAAGGCTTGGTAACGAGCGTAACGCGCTGCCGCCTCGGGGCCGGCAGCGTCGTGCGGGGCCACGTCAACCCGCAAGACCTGCAGCGGTATGTCGAGATGGGCGGCTTGCTCCATGCAATGTCGCACCCAGTCGTCCGCTGCCGCTTGCAGCCCATGGTGCACATGCAAGGCTTGCAACTGACCTGGCACGCCGGTCAACCGCTGGCGTCGATGCAGCGCGTGGAGCAGCACGGTCGAGTCGAGCCCGCCGCTGAAGGCGACGCACCAGCGTCCCGACTGCGATGCGGGCAATACGCTGTCGTCGATCAATGCCGGGGCGAAGTCCATCGGTGCATCATAAGCGGCGGCGATTTGCCGTACCGCCCGACCACAGGATTCCGATCGTGACGAAGCCAATGAGCGCGCTGCTCCGCGCACAGCGCCCATGGTGGTACCGACTGCTGGGAACCGTCGCCTTGTTCGGATCAGGGCTCGTCTGGAGCCCAGGCGTGCTGTCGGCCGACCGACCGATGGCCGTTTGGTATTACGCAGATTGGTGCATGAACTGCAAGCTAATTTCGCCGAAGATCGCCGCCGTCCAGCCCGACTACGAAGCACGCGTGGACTTCGTCAAACTCGACGTCACCGACGCTGCTGGCAAAGCGCATTCACAACAACGTGCACGCGAGCTGGGCATCCTGTCGCTGTACATGGACAACACGGCAACCGGTTGGCTGGCCCTGGTTGACCGCAACGGTCGGCAGGTCGGCGAACTGCGTCAGCAGATGACCTTGGAACAGATGCGCGGCGCACTGGACCGGCTTGCGCCGCCCCAGTGACCGCGATCGCGACCCGGTATCAGTGTTTGGTTTCGTAGGCGCCGTAGGACATCAAACGCTGATAGCGGTCGGCCAGCAGCTTGGTCATCGGCTGCGCCCGCAGACGCTCCAGATTGGCGACGAGGCGGTTTTTGACCGAAGCCATCGTCGTCGTGTAGTCGCGATGCGCGCCACCCAGCGGCTCCGGAATAATTTCGTCGATCAGCTTGAACTCGTAGAGGTCCTTGGCCGTCATCCGCATGGCTTCCGCCGCTTCGGATGCACGCGAGGCGCTCTTAAACAGGATCGACGCGCAGCCTTCCGGCGAAATCACCGAGTAGATGCTGTGCTGCAGCATCATCACGTGGTCGGCCACACCGATCGCCAGCGCGCCACCTGATCCACCTTCGCCGGTCACCGTGGCCAGCACCGGCGTCCGCAGCTTGGATAGCTCGAACAGATTGCGAGCGATGGCCTCGGACTGGTTGCGCTCCTCGGCGCTGATGCCGGGGAACGCTCCCGGAGTGTCGATGAACGTGATCACCGGCAGGTTGAAACGCTCGGCCATCTGCATCAGGCGCAGTGCCTTGCGGTAGCCCTCGGGCATCGGCATGCCGAAGTTGCGGTAGACGCGCTCTTTGGCGTCGCGTCCCTTCTGCTGACCGATGACCATCACGGCGCGGCCATCGAGCCTGGCCATGCCGCCGACGATCGCCGGGTCATCCATGTAGTGCCGGTCGCCGTGCAGTTCCTCGAATTCGGTGAACAGGGTCTTGATGTAGTCCAGCGCGTAGGGGCGCTGAGGATGCCGCGCCAGCTGGGCCACCTGCCAGGGGTTGAGCTGGCTGAAAATACGCCGGGTCAGCTCCTCGCTCTTGGACTGGAGGCGGGAGATTTCTTCGGTCAGGTTGACTTCGCTACCAGCGGTGGCGAAGCGCAGCTCTTCGATCTTCTGCTGCAGATCGGCTATCGGCTGTTCGAAATCCAGGTAGTTCAGATTCATGCGGCCATCACTCGGGTCGTTCGGTTTTACTCGTCATCGGCAGCGGCGCCGGCGAAGCTGCGACTGCTGTCGAAGCGACGCTCGGGTACCGGCGCGATGTAGCGCTTGTAACTGACTTTAACGCAATCCAAGCCCAGCAGCTTCTGCAAGGGCTCCAGGCTGCCCGGCTCGACCCGGACCCGCCAGTCGGCGGCAAAATCGAGCACGGTTCGCGCCCGCATGTTGGCATATTCGACCGTCACCGCGGCACCGCGATCACTGCGGAACGGCGTCAGCATTTTGCGCATTTCGATCACGTCGCGGGCGCTCCGATTGAAACTGAGCGTCAGGCGCGTGGCGTAATCGTTCATCAACTGGGCCGGCGAGTAGAACTCGGGGTTGTACATCCTCGGCTCGGGCTCACGCCCCTCCTTGCCGGGCGACAGACCGATCTCGGCCACCACGAAAATCAGGCTGTCGACCTTGACGATGTTCTGGAAGCGCGCCCACTTGTCGGCGTCGATCCAGGTCGACAACTGGGCACTGCGATCGTCGAGCGTCACTTTGTAGCTGGCACGACTGAACTTGCCGTCGCCCTTGAAGAAGCGCAGGTCGGTGACCCAGGCGCCGAACAGGCATTTGGTGCGCGGTTGCCACTGGGTCTTGCCTTCGGCGTTGACCGGTGCGGGCTGCGCATGAAGGTGGATCAGCTCGCGCATCGTGCCTGAGCAGACCGGGCCGATCACGTCCTGCCAGGCTTCGATCGGATGGCCGCTCAGGTAGAAACCCAGCGTCTCGCGCTCGCGATTGAGCAACTCGTGCTGCGACCAATCCGGCAACTGCTCGGCCTGCACCTGATCCTGTACCGCGGTACCGGCGTCGCCCAGCCCGAACAAGTCGAAAATACCGGAGCTTTCACTTTGCGCGGCTTTCTCGGCGATCTGCAGCGCTTTGGGCAACGTGGCCATCAGCGACGGCCGATTCAAGCCGAAGTCGTCAAGCGCGCCCGAGCAGATCAGCGCTTCGAGCACTCGCTTGTTGGCGCGCTTGATATCGATGCGACTGCAAAAGTCGAACAGATCGGTGAACGGTCCGCGGGCCGCGCGCTCCGCGAGAATACCCTCGACCGCGCCCTCGCCCACGCCCTTGATCGCGCCCAGGCCATAGGCAATTTCACCAGGTGCCGGCACCGTGAAGCGCAGAAAGCTGCGATTGATATGCGGCGGATGCACGGTCAGCTTCATCCGCCGGCATTCATCGAGCATCGTCACGACGGTATCGGTGTGGTCCATTTCGCAGGACAGCACCGCCGCCATGAACTCAGCCGGATAATGTGTCTTGAGCCATGCGGTCTGGTAACTGACCAGCGCGTAGGCGGCCGCATGCGACTTGTTGAAGCCGTAGTTGGCGAACTTCTCCATCAGATCGAAGACTTCGGTGGCGACGGCTTCGTCGATACCATTCTTCTTCGAGCCCTCGGTGAAGATCGCGCGCTGCTGCGCCATCTCATCGGCTTTCTTCTTGCCCATCGCGCGCCGCAGCAGGTCGGCGCCGCCGAGCGTGTAGCCGGCTAGGCGCTGCGACATCTGCATCACCTGCTCCTGGTAGACGAAGATGCCGTAAGTCGGCTGCAGCACCGTCTCCATCAACGGGTGCGCATACTTCACCTCGCTGTCGCCGCGCTTGCGCGCGCAGTACTCCGGGATCAGGTCCATCGGCCCGGGACGATACAGCGACACCAGCGCGATGATGTCCTCGAACGTGTCGGGCTTGAGGTCGCGCGAGGCCTTCTGCATGCCCGGCGATTCCATCTGGAACACGGCGGTCGTGTCGCCGCTGGCATACAGCTGGTAAGTGCGCGCATCCGTCAGCGGCAGCTTGAGGACGTCGAGCTTTTCTTGCCGGCTCTTTTCAATGTTGTCGACCGCCTCCTGAATCACCGTCAGCGTCTTCAGGCCAAGGAAGTCGAACTTGACCAAGCCGATGGACTCAAGGTCTTTCATGTCGAACTGCGTGCGCATGCCGGCGCCGCCGGGTTCGCACAGCAGCGGCGCATATTCGGTCAACGGCCGCGGCGCGATGACCACACCGCCGGCATGCACGCCGACGCCGCGGGTCACGCCTTCCAGTTCCAGTGCCAGATCGAGCACCGCGCGCACGTCTTCTTCCGAGTCGTACGCCGCTTTCAGCTCGGGGATTTCATCGACCGCATCCGCCAGCGTCGCGCCTGGCGTACCGGGAATCAGCTTGGCCAAGCGGTCGCCGAAGCCGTAGCCGTGACCGAGCACGCGGGTCACGTCGCGGACGACGCCGCGCGCGGCCATCGTCGCGTAGGTAATGATCTGTCCGACGCGCTCGCGGCCGTACTTGCGGCCGACGTACTCGATCACGCGGTCGCGATTGTCCATGCAAAAGTCGATGTCGAAGTCCGGCATCGATACGCGCTCGGGATTCAGGAAGCGCTCGAACAGCAGGTTGTACGGCAACGGGTCCAGGTCGGTGACACCAATCGAGTACGCCACCAGCGATCCAGCGCCGGAACCACGCCCCGGCCCGACAGGGCAGCCATTGGCCTTGGCCCACTGGATGAAGTCCGCCACCACCAGAAAGTAGCCTGGAAACTTCATCTTCTCGATGATGCCCAGCTCGTAGTCGAGCCGCTCGCGATACACCGATTCGGGCTGCGCCGGCGTGATCTGCTGCAGTCGCTTCGTCAGACCTTCATGCGCCTGCAGCTTGAGCCAGGAATTGGTGTCGTGGCCGTCGGGAACCGGATAGTCCGGCAGGTAATACGTGCCAAAGCTCAGCGACAGCGTGCAGCGTCGCGCGATCTGCAGCGTGTTGTCGATCGCCTCGGGAAGGTCGGCGAACAAGGCCAGCATTTCCTCGGTGCTTTTGACGTACTGCTCTTCGGTGTAGTCGCGCGGCCGCTTGTCGTCGTTGATCACGCGTCCTTGGGCGATGCAGACGCGCGCCTCGTGAGCGGCAAAATCCTTGCGGGCGATGAAGCGCGCGTCGTTGGTCGCCACCAGCGGCAGTTCGCGATGGCGCGCCAGCGCGACGGCCGCATCAACCCAGGCGTCATCGCCGGGACGGCCGCAGCGCGATATCTCCAGATACAACCGGCCCGGATACAGCAGCTTGAGCTCATTGATTGCCGCAAGCGCCGCGTCGACGTTGTCGGCAGCCGCAGCACGGAAGGCGGCGCCATCGCGGCCGGTCAGCGCGATCAGTCCCTCACTGGTCTCCGCTAGCCAGGCCCGTTCGACCAGCGGCGTACCACGCGCTTGGCCTTCGGTGTAACCACGCGATAGCAACCGTGTCAGGTTGCGGTAGCCGGCGTCGTTCTGCACCAACAAGGTAATGCGCTCGTGGCCATCACCTTTGGCGCGCTCGGCGATCCAGACGTCGGCACCGACGATCGGCTTGATGCCAGCCGCTTCGGCCGCCTTGTACACCTTGACCATCGCGAACAGATTCATCCGGTCAGTCAGCGCGACCGCTGGCTGACGGTGTGCGGCCACCGCTTGGGTCAGCGTCGCACCGCTACCGCCGCCTTTGCGCTTGGGCGGTTCGACGCGAATGATGGAGTCGGTCAGCGAATACTCGCTGTGCAGACGCAGATGAACGAAGTCGCGCGGCGAGTTCGGGTTCATGCGGTCACATCCGCCGATAGCGGCAGCGCGCTGTCGAACAAGCTGGGTTGGCACGGCGCAAATCCGAGCCGGTGCAAGGGGCTGAGCCCAAGCCGCCGCAACGCGCTCAAATGATCCGGCGTGCCGTACCCCTTGTGCCGGGCAAACCCGTAGCCGGGATATTCCACGTCGAGCCGCTGCATTTCACGGTCGCGCGCAACCTTGGCCAGGATCGACGCGGCCATGATCGCCGCATGTAGACCGTCGCCGCCGACCACGGCTTGCCCAGGGCATGGCAAGTCGCGCGGCAGGCGATTGCCGTCGATCAGGCAAAGCTGCGGTGTCGGCTGCAGTTGCGAAACGGCGCGCTGCATCGCCAGCATCGAGGCATGCAGAATGTTCAGCGTTTCGATCTCATGCAACTCGGCACGAGCGATCGCAAAGGCGCGCGCGCGACGCTGGATCTTGTCGAACAGAGCGTCTCGCTCCGCCGCTTTGAGTTTTTTGGAATCCTCGAGCCCGCGAATGCCGTGTCCGGGATCGAGTATTACCGCCGCTGCATAGACCGGCCCCGCTAAGCAGCCTCGCCCTGCCTCGTCGACACCGGCAACCAGCGACACAGGATACGAAGACGGTTGGATTCGGCGTTTCATCGGCCGTCTGATTTTAGGCGCTTGCGCGCAATGTCACAGTCTTGACAGCTCGATCGCCTGCAACGGCGCTCGATCAACCAGGCGGCAGCAGCTCGGTGATCGCCTGCGCTGCCGCCGCGCCGGCATCGCGCCGAAGCTCGGCGCGCACGGCGTCGAACTGTCGCAGCTGGCGCTGGCGCGCATCCGTGTCGCGCAGCAGCGGCAGCAGGGCCGCGCCGAGCGCCGCCGGCGTCGCGGCCTGCTGAAGCAACTCCGGCACGCACGGGTCGGCGCTCAGCAGGTTCGGCAAGCTGACGTAGCGGGTCTTCAGCAGCCCCGCGTTGAGCATCAGCCACGCGGTCAGCGGCGAACCCTTGTACGCGACCACCATCGGCCGCCCGAGCAACAGGCATTCCAGCGTCGCCGTACCCGACGCGAGCAACACGGCATCGGCGGCGCGCATTACATCGCGCGACTGACCATCGACCACGGTCCAGTCGAGCTGCGGAGCATGCGTTGCGATGGCCTCCGCAAAACGGGCCCGCAGTGCCGGCTTGGCAATCGGCGTTATCAGCCGCAGCCCTGGAAGACGGACTCTGAGCCAGGCTGCCGCTTGCACGAATGTGTCCGACAGATACTCGATTTCACTGCCACGGCTTCCCGGCAGCACTGCCAACAGCGGGCCATCGGCGGTCAGGCCGAGCCGCGCGCGCGCTTGTGAGGGCAACACCGAATCATCCAGCTCGTTGGCCAGCGGATGCCCGATGTAGCGGGCCTGAAACCGCTGGCGACCACGGCCTGCCAGCGCGTGACGTCGGATCTCCGCGTCGTAGAACGCCGGTTCGAAAGGCAGCAGGCACAACAGCAGGTCCACGGCGCGAACGATGCCGCGGACACGACCGCGACGCCAAGCCCAAACCGATGGGCTGACCACCTGCACCGTGAGCAAGCCGCGATCCCGCAGCCGGCGTTCAAGACCCAGATTGAAGTCGGGCGCGTCGATGCCGATCACGATGTCCGGGCGTTCGCCGCCGGTGAGACGACGCAGAAGGTCGGCACGCAGCCGGAACAGGCGCGGCAAGGCGGGCAGCACTTCGGCGATCCCCATGACCGACAGCGCTTCGATCGATGCCAGAGGCCGACAGCCGGCCTGGACCATCGCAGGGCCGGCGACGCCATAGAACTCGGCATCAGGATGCAGCTCCTGGAGTCCGCGGATCAGCGCCGCGCCCAACAAGTCGCCAGACAATTCGCCGGCGATCAGCGCAAAGCGCAGCGGCGGCCTCGCCACGAGCAGGTCGCGATCAGCCGCGGGCGAGCGGGCGCTTGCCGGCGACGATGAAGTCGAGCATCTGCCGCGCATAGGCCGACGCCGGCGCGCGCTCGGCAAGCTCCGCTTTGACCTCGGCCATCAGCTTGCCCGAGCGATAGATCAGCTTGTAGAGCTGCTCGATCTCGGCGATGTCGTCGGAAGCAAAGCTGCGGCGGCGCAAGCCTTCCTTGTTGATGCTGCGCGGTTCGGCCGGATTGCCCTGCACCATCACATAGGGCGGGATATCACCGGCGACACCCGCCGAGAACGCCGTAAAGGCATGCGCGCCGATCCGGCAGAACTGGTACACCAGCGTATAGCCGCCAAGAATCACCCAGTCCTGAATCTCGACGTGGCCGGCCAGACTCGCGTTGTTGGCGAAGATCGTGTCGCTGCCGATCACGCAGTCGTGGGCCACGTGACAGTAATTCATCAGCAGGTTGCGATCACCAACGCGGGTTTCGCCGCGCTTGGTGTCGTACTCCTTCATCGTGCCGCGCTGAATCGTGACGAACTCGCGGATCACGTTGCCGTCGCCGATGACGACCGACGTCGGATCGTCGGCCTTTGCGGTTTTGTCCTGCGAAATCTCGCCGAGGCTGACGAACTGGAAGATTTGGTTGTCGCGACCAATGGTCATCGGCCCGGCCAGTACCGCATGCGGACCGATGACGGTATTCGCGCCGATGCACACGCCGTCGCCGATCACGCTGTACGGCCCTACGCGGACGCTGCTGTCGAGTTGCGCCTTGGCGCTGACGATCGCAGTCGGATGAATCAGCGGCTCGCTCACGTGACGATGGGCTCGCTGGTCGCGGCCGGCTTACGCGAGGTGTCTTTGAGTACGCACATCATCTCGGCCTCGGCCGCGAGCTCATTGCCGACCATTGCGCGCGTCGCAAACTTCCACAAATCGCGCTTGTGCTTGATCAATTCGCTGTGCAGCAGCACTTGGTCACCCGGCACGACGGGCCGCTTGAAGCGGCAACCGTCGATGCCTGCGAAGTACAGAATCAGCCCCGCATCAGGACGAAGGCCCGACTGCAAAACCGCCAAAATGCCGCTGACCTGGGCCAGCGCTTCAAGCATCAGCACGCCCGGCATCGTCGGCAGCGTCGGGAAATGCCCGGTGAAGAACTGTTCGTTGTAGGTGACGTTCTTCAAGCCGACGATCGACTTGCCCGGCTCCACTGACATGATCCGGTCGACCAGCAGAAAGGGATAGCGATGCGGCAGCATCCCCATGATGTCGTTGATGTCAAAGCTGCTCTTGTCCATCGTCCCCTTCATCCTGGGTCTTGATTCCGACCGTCTGTTCGACCCGGCGCACGCGGTCTTCAAGTTTACCGAGGCGCCGCACCCGCGCCACGGTCTTTCGCCACTCACGCGCGGGCGCAATCGGCAGGCCAGACCCGTAAACCCCTTTTTCGGTCAGCGACTGCGTCACCATCGCCCGGCCGAGCACGACCACGTCGTCGGCGATCTGGATGTGGCCGTTGATTCCGACCGCGCCGCCAATCATGCAGCGCGCGCCGACCGTGGTGCTGCCGGCAATGCCGGTACAAGCCGCGATCGCCGTGTGCTCGCCGATACGGCAGTTGTGGGCGATCATGATCAAGTTATCGAGGCGTACGCCGTTGGCGATCACGGTGTCGTCGATCGCGCCGCGATCGATCGTCGTATTGGCGCCGATCTCGACGTCGTCACCGACGACGACGCTGCCCAGTTGCGGCACTTCTTCCCAACCGCCGGGCCCCATCACGTTGCCGAAGCCGCGCGAGCCGATGACGGCGCCCGGCTGCACTTGGCAGCGCAAACCCAGTTGCACGCCCGCGTGGATGTAGACCCTCGCCTCAAGCCGTGAGCCGGCACCGATCTTCGCACCGGAACCCACGATGCAGGCGGGCCCGATGTAGCTGCCGGCACCGATGTCGGCACCGGCCTCGACAACCGCTTGCGGCCCGACATGCACGCCCTCGCCGATCGTGGCACCGGGATCGACACAGGCGCTGGCATGAATGCCGGCGCCGAAGTCACGATTGCGGTCGAACAGCCGGGCCACTTGAGCAAACGCCCGGTAAGGGTCCTTGGCAACAAGGCCAGGACCGGTCAAACCGGCGGCATCGCGCCGGCCGACGACGACGGCGCCGGCGCGGGTCTGAGCGAGTGCCGCACGATAGCGTGGGTTGGCTAGGAAGCCGATCCGCCCGGGAACGCCCGGTGACAGCGTACAAACCCCGTCGATCCGCGTATCGCCAGCACCGACGACTTCAAGTCCGAAACGCTCGGCCAGTTCGGCCAGCGTGTATGACATCGGTGAGGCCATCGTGCCGGGAACGCCGTTGAAGCGAACGGCTTACTTGCCGCTGCCGGTGGCCTGCAACTTCTTGAGCACGTCGTCGGTGATGTCGATGCCGGCGGTCGCGTAGACCGGATCCTGCAACACGACGTCGACGCCCTTTTCCTTGGCGACGGCAACGACCACTTCCTTGATCTTGGCCATCATGCTTTCGGTCAGCTCACGATCGCGCTTCTGGAAGTCTTCGCCGAACTGGCGCTGCTTGTAGTCGAAGTCGATCTTGCGCGTGTTCAGGTCCTTTTCCATCTTGGACCGGGCTTCGGCGCTCATCACGTCCTGCTCGCGCTTGAACTTCTGCAGATCTTCGCCGAGCTTCTTGGCTTCGGTTTCGAGGTCGCTCTTGCGCTTGTCGAACTCCGACTTCATCTGCACCTGGCCCTGCTTGAACTGCGGGGAGTTCTGCACCAGCTCGGCAGCGCGGATGGTGGCGAACTTGCCGCTCTGGGCATGGGCGGAACCGGCGGCCAGCATCAGGCCGGCGGCGAGCACAGAGGCGATCAGCTTGGAAACGTTATGCATAGCGGTCACAAATACTCGTGTGGTTGTTGGGGCAAGTGTACGGCGGCAAATCCCGGCAGCGCGAATCAGAAGCCGCTGCCGAACGTGATCTGGAAGCGACGGGTGTCGTCGGTCTGCTCTTCGTTCAGCGGGAAAGCGTAGCTCAGCTGCAACAGCCCGAGGAACGGCGTAAACCACTGGAACGCCAAGCCGGCCGAGGTGCGGATCTCGGCGAGATCGACATCGTTGGGGCTGGTGTAGACCTGGCCCGCATCATAGAAAACGCTCAGGCGGGTCGACTTCTGGTCGGACTCCACCGGCAGCGGCACGATCAGCTCGTTTTGGATGGTGCCGCGCACTCGCCCACCCAAGGGGTTGTTGAACGGGGTGTCGCGTGGCCCAAGCGAGCCGTCGTCGTAGCCGCGCACGGTGCGCGCGCCGCCGGCAAACAGGTATTCAAACGGCGGTACTTCGTTCTTGCCGCCGCCGTAGTTGTCGAGCACGCCGATGTTGGCCGTGGTCGTGAACACGAACTTGTACGGCAGGCCGATGTACTGCTCGCCGCGATAGGTCGCCGTGAAGTAGTTCAGATCGCTACCCGGAACGCTGGCGTCGACGAAGAACTGATGCAGCGAGCCGCGCGTGGCAAAGAAGGTCTTGTTGCGCGTGTCGCGGGCGATGCCGGTGCGCAGCTGATACGTATTGAAACGTGAGCCGTTGTCGCGCATGAACTGCAGCACTTCGTCGGACGTGCCGCCCGGGAACGCTTCCAGCGCGGTCTGCTCGACACCGAAACCAGCGCGCAGGCTGGTGTATTCGGAAAGCGGGATGCCGTAGGTCAGGTTGAAGCCGACGATGTTCGAATTGAACCCGGAACTAAAGCGGATGACCGAGTCGGACTTGCGATAGAACACCGATGCGGTCTGGCTGATGCCGTCGGCCGTGAAGTACGGATCGGTCCAACTGATGTTCGCAACTCGCGAAATCTGGCTTCGATTGAGTTCCAGGCTGACGCGGTTGCCGGTGCCAAGGAAGTTCGTGTGCGTCAGGCTGCCGGTGATCAGGAAGCCGGCCGATCCCGAAAAGCCGACACCGAACTGCACCGAACCTGGAGCGCGCTCCTTGATCTTGAAGTTGATGTCGACCAAGTCGTCGGTCCCGGCCACGGGCTGGGTGTCGACTTCGGCTTCTTCGACGAATGGCAATCGAGCCAGACGGACTCGCGACCGCTCGACCGCGCTCTTGGAGAACGGCGCCGCTTCGAGCTGACGCATTTCACGACGCAAGGTGTCGTCGTGCGTGTCGCCATGGCCGGTGAAGTTGACTCGCCGCACGTAGGTGCGTTTGCCCGGCTGTACCACGTAATTGAGGCTGACTTCGCGCTTGTCCTCGTCGACTTCGGGCAGCGGCTGGACTTCGGCAAATGCATAGCCGATGTCCGACAGCGCGGCTTCGATGCGGTCGGCACTCTCTGTGGCGAGCTTGCGCGAGAACGTATCGCCGCTGCGGGTCGACAGCAGCCGTGACAGGAAGTCGGTCTGAAGCACCGTCTCGCCTGAGAACCGCG
Organism: Hydrocarboniphaga daqingensis; assembly: GCF_900129825.1. Taxonomy (GTDB): domain Bacteria; phylum Pseudomonadota; class Gammaproteobacteria; order Nevskiales; family Nevskiaceae; genus Hydrocarboniphaga; species Hydrocarboniphaga daqingensis. The sequence goes on from NZ_FQWZ01000005.1 coordinate 292,125, forward strand.
CTTCTTTGATCGTGTAAATCTGGCCTTCTTCGACGTTGGCCGTGATGTAGATGTCTTTCTTGTCGGGCGACAGCTGCACCTGTACCGAATGGATGTTGGCCTTCAGGTAGCCGCGATCCTGATAGTACGAGGTCAGCGACTCAAGGTCGCCGACGAGCTGCTGCTTGGAGTAGCGATCCGTCTTCTGAAACGGAACCCAATTGGTACGCTTGAGCTTGAAAGCTTCCAGCAATTCTTCTTTGGTGAAAGCCTTGTTGCCGATCAAGTTGATGTCCTTGATCTTGGTAACCTTGCCCTCGATGACCTTGATCTCAAGGTTGACGCGGTTGTTCGGCTCGGGCTTGACCTCGGTGTTGATCTCGACGTCGTAGTAGCCGTTGGCGAAGTACTGACGCTGCAGCTCTTGGCCAACCTGCTCGAGCAGGTCGCGCTTGAACAGCTCGCCTTCGGCCAGGCCAGCCTCAGTCAAGGATTTCTTGAGGTCGTCGCCGCCAATCTTGTCGTTGCCGTCGATCTTGAAGCCGGAGATCGCAGGACGCTCCTTGACCTTGATCACCAGCGTGTCGCCGTCCCGCTCGAGCGCCACGTCTTCGAACAGGCCCGATCCATACAGCGCCCGCATCGCTTGGCGCGACGTCTGCTCGTTGACTTGGTCGCCGACCGAAAGCGGCAGATAGGTGAGCACCGTGCCGATTTCCAGACGCTGCAGTCCCTGAGCGCGGATTTCTTTGACGGTGAACGGAGTGAAGGCGAATGCGGCCGGGAGCCACATCATCGCTGCGGTGCCCGCGATCAGCTTCATCTTGAAGCGATGTTGAATGACGCCCATTTCTTGGGTCTTTACCTAATCGTCGCGTCAGATCAGACGCATGATGTCGTTGTAGAACGCCAGCACCATCAGCATGCCGATAAAAGCCATGCCCAAGTACTGACTCGCCGCCACGGCACGCTCAGACAACGGGCGGCCCTTGACCCATTCGATTGCAAACAGCAGCAGATGCCCGCCGTCGAGTACCGGCACCGGCAACAGATTCAGCACACCGAGGCTGACGCTGACGATCGCCATGAAACTGAGGAACGAGACCAGACCGATTCGGGCCGAATCGCCGGCGACCTGGGCAATCTGGATCGGGCCACTGACGTTCTTGACCGACACGTCACCGATCACCATCCGGCCCAGCATGCGCAACGTCAGCCAACTCATGCGCCACGTCTGCTCGGCCGCCGCTGGAACCGCCGCCACCGCATCCAGACGACGTTCAGCGCGCAAATCCTGCCACAAGTCAGGGGGCATCGCCACGCCGGCCCCGAGGCGGCCGTAGGTTTTGCCGTCGGCGACCGCGCTGGCCAATACCACCTGGCGCTCGATCCGCTCGCCGCCGCGGTCGATCTGCATCTGGACGACTTCGCCAGGACGTGCCCTGACCCACTTCACCAGCTGGGCAGCGCCATTGATGACCTCGCCGTTGATCGACAATACGCGATCGTCGTCGCGCAGCCCTGCGGCTTCGGCCGGCATGCCCGGCTCCAGGCCGCGCAGAATCGGCGCGGCCTTGGGCTCGAACGGCGCCAGTCCCAGGTCGTCAAACAACACCTCCGGATCAACCCTGACGCCGGTCAAATCGAGCCGGACCTCGCGAGGTGCCTCGCCCTTGTCCCGTACCGTCAACTGCAGCGACTTTCCGTCGAGCACGCGGTCGATCAATTCGGTACCGAGCACGGACCAGACTTGAACCGCTTCGCCGTCGACGGCCAGCACCTCATCGCCTTCGTGCAGCCCCGCCGCCGCTGCCGCACTGCCCGGAGGCGGCTCGGCGATCAGCGGCTTGAGTCCCTGTACGCCGACGATGAACACCAGCCAGTAGAGCGCGATCGCCAGCGCAAAGTTGAACACCGGGCCCGCCGCGACGATCGCCGCGCGCTTGGCGACTGACTGGTTGTTGAATGCCAGGTGGCGCAGCCCAGCCGGGACCGGGCCTTCGCGCTCGTCCAGCATCTTGACGTAGCCGCCGATCGGCAGCGGCGCGATCGACCACTCGACGCCATCACGGGTCACAAAGGTCTTGAACGGCTTGCCCCAGCCCAACGAGAAGCGCAGCACTTTGACGCCCATGCGGCGCGCGACCCAGTAATGACCAAACTCATGGAAGCAAACCAGGACCGACATCGCGACGATGAAGCCAACGACGGACCAGACGATGTCAGGCATGAGGGTTGGGACTCCGTTGAGAAGCGCTGGCGTACCGTGGCAGTTCGCGAAGGCACCATTGGCGTGCCCAAGCGTCGACGGCCAACGTGGTTTCGAGATCGTCGTCGGCGGCGGCGTGGTGACCGAGACCCGCGTCGACACAGTCAGCAATCATGGCGGGTATCTGCATCAGGCCGATCTGGCCGTTCAGGAAGCGTTCGACCGCAATCTCGTTTGCCGCGTTCAATAAATTTGCAGCGTGTCCACCGTCGCGCAAGGCCGCGCGTGCCAGCCCCAGGCACGGGAAGCGGGCCAGATCGGGCGCTTCGAAGCGGAAGCGGCCCAGGGCAGCCAGATCCAGGCCACCAACGCCCGACTCCCAGCGATCCGGCCATGCCAGCGCATGGGCGATCGGGATCCGCATATCCGGCTGTCCGAGTTGGGCCAGCAGCGAGCCGTCGACGTACTCGACCAGCGAATGGATCACGCTTTCCGGGTGGATCACCACGTCGAGTTGAGCGTCGCTCATGCCGTACAAGGTCGCCGCTTCGATCAACTCCAGGCCTTTGTTCATCAGCGTGGCCGAGTCGACCGAGATCTTCTGGCCCATGCTCCAGTTCGGATGACGAACCGCTTCGGCCGGCGTGGCCGCGGCAATCCGCTCCGCGCTCCACTCACGAAACGGGCCTCCCGACGCCGTCAGCACCAACTTGCGTACGCCCAGCGGCTCTTGGCCGCAACGGTAAGCAGGCGGCAGGCACTGAAAAATAGCGTTGTGCTCGCTATCGATCGGCAGAATGCAGGCGCCGCTGGCCCGGGCTTCGCGCATCAGCAAGCGGCCGGCCATGACCAGCGGCTCCTTGTTGGCGATCAAGGTCTGCTTGCCGGCGCGTACCGACGCCAGCGTCGGCAGCAAACCAGCCGCGCCGACGATGGCCGACATCACCAGATCAGCTTCCGGGGCTGCTGCAACCTGACAAAGGGCATCAGGCCCGCCAAGCACTTCGGTGTCGATACGGTCGGCACGCAATGCGCTGCGAAGCGCATCGGCGTGGCCTGCATCGGCCATGACCGCGATCGCGGGACGATGCGTGCGACAGAGCTCGGCCATCGCCGCCACGTCGCGCCATGCCGTCAGCGCCCAAACCTGCAATCGCGACGGATGTCGCGCCGCCACGTCCAGCGTGCTGCGGCCGACGCTGCCGGTGGCGCCCAGGACGACGAGTCGACGCATCAGATCTGCAGCAGGTACAAGCCGAGCGCCATCAGCGGCGCCGCGGCCAGCAAGCTGTCGGTACGGTCGAGGATGCCACCGTGGCCCGGCAGGATCGTGCCGCTGTCTTTCACGCCAGCCGCGCGCTTGAACAAACTTTCGGTCAAATCACCGAGGATCGACACGACGGCGACCAGCATCGACAGCGCAACGAACGCGGCAATGCGCCCCAACTGCCCGTAGTTGCCTTCGAAAAAGATCAACACGCCACCCGTGACGGCCCAGACTGCGGAAAGCAACAAGCCGCCGATCGCACCCTCGACCGACTTGCCCGGCGAAACGGCCGGCGCGAGCTTGCGGCGGCCAAACCGCCGGCCTGCGAAATAGGCGCCGGTGTCGGCTGCAAAGATCAGGAAGAACACGAACAGCAGCCGCAGCGGCCCCGAATGCGCCTGCGTCGGTGACCCGCCGGCATGGATCACCGCCAATGCCAGGATCGTCGGCAAGATCAGCAATTGACCGATCAGCGCCATCGCAGGGAGCCCCGGCGCCGAGCGCTCGAAGTTATCCGGGTAACCGCGAACCAGCACCGCGGCGACGATCCACCACATCACCGAGGCCAAGCACAGCCAGAGCCAGTAATCCTTCAGCAGCCACGCCGACGCCAGGAACAAAGCGGTGAACTGGGCATAGCGAAAGCGGGCACGTCCCGACAGCTTCATCAACGCAGCCCATTCCCAGGCGATCAGCACGCCGACGATCGCGAACACAGCGTAGAGCTGAACCGTCGGCAACAGCCAGACCGCCGCCAGCAGCAGCGGCAGCAGTACCAACGCGGTCAGTACTCGCTGCATCAACATGGAAAGGTCTCGGTGGAAAGCATCAGCGCGATACGCAGGCAGCAAAAGGGGTTCAAGCTACATCAACGACGCGACCAAAGCGGCGCTCACGGTCGGCAAACCAAGCCAGTGCCGCGGCAAAATGCTCGTCGACGAATTCGGGCCACAGCGTGTCGCAGAAGTACAACTCAGTGTAGGCCAGCTGCCACAGCAAGAAGTTGCTGATGCGCGACTCGCCACCGGTACGAATCAAAAGGTCCGGAGCCGGGATACCGGCGGTGTCCAGACGCGCTTCCAGATTCTCGATCGTGACCGGCAGCCCGGCGTCCACGACCTGCTGAGCAGCCTGGACGATATCCCACTGCCCGCCGTAACCGACGGCCACCTGAAGCTGAAGGCCATCGTTGTCGCGGGTCAACTCAGTGGCGCGGCGCATCTGTTCGCGCAGTTCCGACGGAAACTCGCGGTGATCGCCGATGAACCGCAGCCGGACCCGATTGCGGTGCAGTGCATCGACCTCGCGGGTCAGCGTGCTGATGAACAGCTTCATCAGTAGCCGCACTTCAAGCTCGGGGCGCTTCCAGTTTTCCTGGCTGAACGCGAATAAAGTCAGATAGCGAACACCACACTTGTGGGCTGCACGAACCACCTTGCGTGCACTGCGAACGCCGGCACGATGCCCCAGCGCGCGTGGCTGAAGTCGCTGCCGTGCCCAGCGGCCGTTGCCGTCCATGATGACCGCGACATGCACGGGCACCTTGTCGGCCACTACCAGCGGTGGAAGCTGCGTCACGAGCGTACGGCGACTGGGACGGCGTTACATCGACATCAGTTCTTTTTCTTTCAGCGCTGCCACTTCGTCGATCTTGGCGACGAACTGGTCGGTGAGCTTCTGAATATCCTGCTCGCCGCGCTTTTCGTCGTCGGTGCTGATCAGCTTTTCCTTGACCAGGTCTTTGATGTCCTGATTTGCGTCGCGGCGCACCGCGCGGACCGCTACTTTGGCCGTTTCAGCTTCGCCCTTGACGACTTTGACCAAGTCGCGGCGCCGCTGCTCGGTCAACGGCGGCATGATGATGCGGATGATCGTGCCCGCGGTGTTCGGGTTCAGACCCAGGTCGGACTTCAAGATGGCCTTTTCGATCGGGCCGATCATGTTCTTGTCCCAAGCCGTGATCGAGATCGTACGCGCGTCCTCGACCGTGATCTGCGCCGCCTGCGACAGCGGCACTTCCGACCCGTAATACTCGACCGTCAGGTGGTCGAGCAGCGCCGTGCTAGCGCGGCCGGTACGGATCTTGGTCAGTGTGGTCTTCAGTACGTCGATGCTTTTCTGCATGCGATCGCTGGCTTCTTTTTTGATGTCGTTCAGCATGGCGGCTCCAGATTCGGGGAAGGTCTGCGGAATAGCGGCGTCAGACGTGGACGCGGGTGCCGATCGACAGATCGCCGGTGACGATACTCATCAGCGCGCCAGGACGATCCATGTCGTAGACGCGAAGGTTCATCTTGTGATCGCGGCACAGCACCATCGCAGTCTGGTCCATGACGCCCAGGCGCTGGTCCAGTGCCTGGTCATACGTCAGTTCGGCATAACGGGTCGCGGTCGGGTCTTTCTTGGGGTCAGCGGTGTAGATGCCGTCGACTTTGGTCGCCTTCAGGATCAGGTCGACATTCATTTCGACGGCGCGCAGCGCCGCAGCCGAATCGGTCGTGAAAAACGGATTGCCGGTGCCGGCAGCGAAGATCACCACACGTCCCTTCTCGAGGTGACGCACGGCACGGCGCCGGATGTAGTCCTCGCAAACCTCGTTGATGCGAATCGCGGACTGAACACGGGCTTCCAAGCCGACGCGCTCAACCGCGTCCTGGATCGCCAGCGCATTGATCACCGTCGCCAGCATGCCCATATGGTCGCCGGTAACCCGATCCATTCCGGCGCGGGCCAAGCCTTCCCCACGGAAGATGTTGCCGCCACCGACAACCAGCGCAACCTGAACGCCGAGCCCGACGACGGCCTTCAACTCCTGGGCCAAGAAGCCCATCACGTCCGGCGCGATACCGAAATCCATCTTGCCCATCAACGCCTCGCCGGACAGCTTGAGCAGGATGCGGCGGAAGGCGGGCTGGGCAGGCATGGGCGGGTTACTCACGGTTCGGTGGCAGTTTGACGTTGTCGACCTTATTCGACAGAAGGCCCCGTTTCCGGGGCCTTCTGTATCCGACTGATCTACTGACAGTTTAACTCAGCCGATGTTCAAACCTGAGTGGCCGCAGCGACTTCAGCCGCAAAATCCACCTGCTTCTTTTCGATGCCTTCACCGACCGCGAGCCGAACGAAGCGGGCAACGCCGGCATTCTTCGACTTGAGCAGCTTCTCGACCGTCTGGTCTGGATCCTTGACGAACGGCTGACCGACCAGCGTGATTTCAGAAAGGAACTTGCGAACCTTGCCTTCCAGCATCTTGGCGACGATGTCGGCCGGCTTGCCCGCTGCCTGCTCCGCGCTCTGGGCCTCGATGATCTTGCGCTCGGCATCGATCACATCAGCCGGAACGGCGGCCGCATCCAGGTACCGCGGGCTGGACGCTGCAACATGCATCGCGATGTCCTTGGCCAGGTCGGCGTCGCCGGCGCTGAGCGCAACGACCACACCAATGCGGGCGCCATGCAGATACTGAGCAATCGCCCCGCCCGACTTCTCGACCACTTCGAAACGACGGATCGTCGTGTTCTCGCCGGCCTTGGCGACGAACACGCGACGCAGTTCCTCGAGCGTCTGCTCGCCATCCTTCAGCGCCAGCAAAGCCTCGACCGTAGCCGGGCGGTGCTTCAGCGCCAGCTTGGCGGCGGTTTCGCCCAGCGCCTTGAAATCGTCGCCCTTGGCGACAAAGTCGGTTTCGCAGTTGACCTCCACCAGTGCGACGGCTTCGTCACTGCTGGCGGTGGCGATCACGCCTTCGGCGGCGGTGCGGCTGCCCTTCTTGTCGGCCTTGGCCATGCCGTCGATGCGCAGCTTTTCGGCCGCCTTTTCGATGTCGCCGCCAACCGCTTCCAGCGCCTTCTTGCAGTCGCCCATGCCGGCGCCGGTGCGGTCGCGCAGCTCCTTTACCAGGGAGGCAGTAATCGGGGTGCTCATAATCGGGTCCTCAATGAATCACGACCCCGTGTCCTCGTTCGAGCACAGGGGTCGCTGTTGATGGGGGAAGATGCAACGAATGGCCGGAGCACGCTCCGGCCATCGGGATCAGGCCTCGGCCTTCTCGCCGCGGCGGTCGCCCGGCTTGCCGCCACGCGGGGCACGGCGCGGCGGACGCGGACGCTCTTCGCGGGTCACTTCCGGCGGCGCTTCGCGGAACGGAACCGGATTGGCGGCGCGTGCTTCGATGATCGCGTCGGCGATGCACTGGGTGTAGACCTTGATCGCACGGGTGGCGTCGTCGTTACCCGGAATGACCACGTCGATGCCCTGCGGATCATTGTTCGAGTCGACGATCGCAACGACCGGGATGCCGAGCTTGCGAGCTTCGGCGACGGCAATCTTTTCGTAGCCGGTGTCGACGATGAACAGGCAGTCCGGCAGCGTCGGCAGGTTCTTGATGCCGCCGAGGGACTTGCGGAGCTTTTCCAGCTCACGCGTGAACAGCAGTTGTTCCTTCTTGGACAGACGGGCCGTGGTGCCGTCTTCCAGCTGCTTTTCCATTTCGTGCAGGCGCTTGATCGAGCCCTTGACCGTCTTGAAGTTGGTCAGCGTGCCGCCGAGCCAGCGCTGCGAGACGAACGGCATGCCGGCGCGGGTTGCCTCAGCTTCAATGGCTTCACGGGCGGCGCGCTTGGTGCCGACGAACAGAACGCGACCACCGTTGGCGGCCAGCTTGCCGACGTAATTGCAGGCGTCCTTCAACATCGGCAGCGTGTGCTCGAGGTTGATGATGTGAATCTTGTTGCGGCTGCCGAAGATGTAGGACTCCATCTTCGGGTTCCAGTAACGGGTGCGGTGACCGAAATGCACGCCGGCTTCGAGAAGCTGGCGCATGGTGATGCTGGACATGTAGAACTCCAAAGGACTTGGGTTAATCAAACCGCGCCGTAGTGATAGCTCACCCAAGATCGGCACGGATGGGATGGTCAGGAGTGGGCCAAGCGCAATGGCTCACAGCCTGATTCGTTGCTTAAAAAAGCGCGGCTTTATATCATGCCCGGCCCGCAGAGACAATCCGGATGGACGTAACTGGCATGGATTCGACTGGCAAGCATTCCGGCATTTCGCTGAAGCGGACACCGGATGAAATTCAGGGCATGCGCGCCGCAGGCCGTGCCGCCGCCAGTGTGCTCGAAATGATCGCACCGCACGTCAAAGCGGGTGTGACGACGGAAGAGCTGGACCGACTCTGCCATGAGTATATCGTCAACGACCTGCGCTGCGTCCCCGCCCCGCTGGGATACGGTGCGGCCCCAGGTCGCCCTGCGTTTCCAAAGTCGATCTGCACCTCGATCAACCACGTCGTCTGTCACGGCATCCCGGGACCCAAAGCGCTCAAGCGCGGCGATATCGTCAACGTCGACATCACGGTGATCAAGGACGGCTGGCACGGCGACACCAGTCAGACCTTTTACGTGGGCGAGCCGGGCATCCTTGCCCGACGTTTGGTCGAGACCACGCGCGAGGCGATGCTTGAAGGCATCCGAAAGGTGCGCCCGGGCGCCACGCTGGGCGACATCGGCAGCGCAATACAGAAGTACGCCGAGCCGCGGGGGTTTTCCGTCGTACGCGAGTACTGCGGCCACGGCATCGGCAAGGTCTTCCACGAAGAACCGCAAGTGCTGCATTACGGCCGCGCAGGCACGGGTACGGTGCTGGAGGCCGGCATGTGCTTCACGATTGAGCCGATGCTGAATGCCGGACGTCCGGAAACCAAGCTGCTGCCCGATGCCTGGACCGCGGTCACCAAGGACCACTCGCTGTCAGCGCAGTGGGAACACACCGTGCTGGTTACCGCCGACGGCGTCGAGGTCCTGACACGGCGCAGCGACGAATCCTTGTAGCGGGCGCAGTAGCGGCCAACGCCGATCGCCCCATCGTGGTCGGCTCATGAGACAATCGCCCGTCATCCTCACGGTTGCAGCCACAGCCTTACGATGGGCGCCGAACTCGATCTAGCCGAAGACGAAGCCGCCGCGGTGTTTTCCGCGCGGAAGATCCGCACCCGCTTGCGCGCCGACGGGCTCAAGCCCGTCACCGCGTTTCGCGACACGCTGGCCTGGGGTCGCGACCGGCTCTACAGCTTGTTCCACGATGGCGCGCCGGCCGATTCGCTGGTCCACGCTCGTTCGCATATCGTCGACGAGGTGCTGCGCGAAGCCTGGCTCCGCGTGCTACCCGAGGCGCCGGCCGGGGTGACGCTGGTTGCCGTCGGTGGCTACGGCCGTGGCGAGTTGTTGCCCCATTCGGACATCGACATTCTGCTGCTGCACGTACCCGGCTCGCTCGAGCAGTACCGCGGTGCATTGGAACGCTTCACCGCCTTTCTTTGGGACATCGGCCTGGAAGTCGGGCAAAGCGTCCGCACCGTCGACGACTGCGTCAGCGAAGCCGCCAAAGACATCACGGTCATTACCAACCTGATCGAGTCGAGGCTGTTGATCGGCGACGCCAGCTTGTATGCGCAAATGCAGTCCGCTCTGACACCAGACAAAGTCTGGCCGGTTGCGGACTTCTTCCGCGCCAAGCGGGACGAACAGGCAGCGCGCTATCGAAAGTATGACGACACGGGCTACAAGCTCGAACCCAACGTCAAGGAAAGTCCAGGTGGGCTGCGCGACATCCATACGGTCGGCTGGGTCGCCAAGCGGCACTTCGGTGCTCAGACGCTTCACGAGCTGCGCGACCGTGGCTTCCTGACCAAGACCGAGTGCGATGAGCTTTTTGCCGGCCAGGATTTCCTGTGGCGGGTACGCTTTGCACTGCACATGATCACAGGGCGGCGCGAAGACCGGCTGCTGTTCGACCATCAGATCAAAGTTGCGGCGCTGTTTGGCTACGTGGACGGCGATCTGAATCGCGCGGTCGAGCAGTTCATGCAGCTCTACTACCGGACGATCAAGTCGCTGTCGTGCCTGAACGACATGCTGCTGCAGTTGTTCGACGACGCGATCATTCATGGCGACCAGACCCAGCCGATCCAGCCTTTGAACTCGCGCTTCCAGATGCGCGGCCAGTACATCGAGGCGCGGGACGACGAACTGTTCCGCAAGCATCCGGCCTCGATGATCGAAATCTTCCTGCTGCTGCAACAGCACCCGAAGATCGAAGGCATTTCGGCGCAGACCGTGCGGCTGCTGGTCCGCGACAACCGGCTGATCACTGCGGATGTCCGCAACGACGTTCGCGCTCGCGCCTTCTTCATCGAAATGTTCCGTGAAGGCGCCGGCCTTACACGCAATTTGCGGCGGATGAATCGCTACGGGGTACTCGGTCGCTACTTGCCGGCGTTCGGCAAGGTGGTCGGCTTGATGCAATACGACCTGTTCCACACGCTGACCGTCGACGAGCATCTGCTCTACGTGCTGCGCAACTTACGGCGCATGGCCTTGCCGCGATTCCAGCACGAGCTTCCGTTCTGCAGCGAACTGTTCAAGAAGCTTTCAAAGCCGGAACTGCTGTATATCGCTGGCTTCTTCCACGACATGTCCAAGGGCAGTGGCGGCGACCATTCCGAGCTCGGTGCCGTCGAAGCCACGCAGTTCTGCCTGAATCACGGCTTGTCGCATGCTGACGCCGAGCTGATCAGCTGGCTGGTACAGCACCACTTGATGATGTCGCTGACTGCGCAGCGCGCCGATATCAGCGACCCGCAAGTCGTCGCCGATTTTGCCCGCAAGGTCGGCACGCCCGATCGCCTCGACTACCTGTTCCTGATGACCGTCGCCGATATTCGAGCGACCAACCCTGCGCTGTGGAACAGCTGGCGCGAGTCCTTGCTGACCGAGCTTTATCGGTCGACGGCACGCGCGCTCGAACGAGGCCTCGACAATCCGCTGCGCAGCGACGATATGGCGGCCGAAGCCAAGGCGCGGGCACTGGAGCTGCTGGCGACCGGTGACATTTCAGCCGCGCAGACCCAGCAAGTGTGGGCTCGGTTCGAAGACGACTACTTCCTGCGCCATTCGCCTGAAGAGTTGGCTTGGCATCTCCCGGAGATCGTCCACGCCAAGGAAACCGATCTGCCGCTGATTCTGGTGCGTGCGCTCGATGGCCGCGAGACGACCGTGTTCGTCTACACGCGCGACCGCGACCACCTGTTCGGGTTGTCGACCGGCGTGTTGGCGCGGCTGGGCCTGAACATTCTCGACGCGCGCATCAATACGACGGCCGACGGCTTCACACTCGACTCCTATGTCGTCATGGAAGGTGACGGCACGCCGATCAACCAGCCGCACCGCTTCGACGAGATTCGTGATTCGCTGCAGAAAGTTTTAGGCGATCCGACGATCTCGATCGTCGACGTCAACCGTCGGATGCCGCAGAAGCTCAAGCATTTCAGCACACCGACCAACGTCAGCTTCAGCCGCGACCATGTCCGCAACCGGACGATTCTCGAAATCGTCACCGCCGATCGTCCGGGATTGCTGTCGATGATCGGCCGTGTTTTCCACAAGCGCTCGATTCTGTTGGACGCAGCCAAGATCGGAACGATCGGCGAGCGAGCGGAGGATGTGTTTTTCATCACCGACTCAGCCCGCAATCCGATATCGGACAAGCTGCTCGACGAACTGCGCGAAGTGCTGGTACGGACGCTAGACCACAGCGCCGCGTACTGATCCCGCTACCTTCAATCCGTAAACCATGAATCTTCTCGAACTACGCGTCATCATCGAACATGCCTGGGAACGCCGTGACACCCTCAGCGGTGCCGATTCGGCAACCCGCAGCGCTGTCATCGCCGCAATTGATCTGCTCGACAGCGGACAGGCACGTGTTGCCGAACCGGGCGACAAGGGCTGGCAGGTCAACGACTGGCTGAAGAAGGCCGTATTGCTGTTCTTTCGTCTGCACGACAACGTTCCGATCGAGATGGGCCAGCTGAGCGGATTCGACAAGGTACCGCTGAAGTTCGACGGCTGGACCGACGCGGACTTCCGCAAGCTCGGCGCGCGCGTCGTGCCGCCGGCGGCCGTTCGCAAAGGCGCCTACATTGCACCGGGCGCCATCCTGATGCCGAGCTACGTGAACATCGGTGCCTACGTTGGCCGCGGCACGATGGTCGACACCTGGGCCACGGTTGGCAGTTGCGCGCAGATCGGTGAGCGTGTGCATCTGTCGGGTGGTGTCGGCATCGGCGGTGTACTCGAGCCCTTGCAGGCCAGTCCGACCATCATTGAAGACGACTGCTTCATCGGCGCGCGATCCGAGATCGTCGAAGGCGTCATCGTTGAGAAAGGTGCCGTCATTTCGATGGGCGTGTTCATCGGCCAGAGCACGCCCATCTACGATCGTGCCAGCGGCGAGATCAGCTACGGTCGCGTTCCCGCTGGTGCGGTTGTCGTCGCAGGATCTTTGCCGAAGGACAACGGTCGCTACAACCTCAACGCGGCCATCATCGTCAAACGCGTCGACGCACAAACCCGCGCCAAAGTGGGTATCAACGCCCTGTTGCGCGACGACTGAGCACGACCATGGCGGCAGACGGAAACACACCGGAATATGGGCCGGAATTCGAGCTTGCTTGCGAGTTGATCGCACGCCGTTCGCTGACGCCGGACGATGGAGGTTGCTGCGAATTGCTGATGTCGCGCTTGGCGCCGCTCGGATTCAGCGCCGAGTGGATCAACGCCGGTGGCATCACCAATTTGTGGGCGACGCGCGGCAGCGGCGCGCCCTTGATGATTCTCGCCGGGCACACCGACGTCGTGCCGACCGGTCCTTTGGATCGCTGGGATAGCGATCCATTTACTCCGACGGTACGCAACGGCGTTCTCTACGGCCGCGGCGCAGCGGATATGAAGTCCGGCATTGCGGCGATGGTCTGCGCTGTCGAGCGTTTCATCGCCGCCGGCGAGCACAAGGGCACTCTCGCCTTTCTGATCACCAGCGACGAAGAAGGTGCTGCGCGCCATGGCACACGGCATGTCGTCGAGGTGCTGAAGGCCCGCGGGATCGTGCCGCAGTACGCCATCGTGGGCGAGGCATCGTCGAACGAAACATTCGGCGATCGTATTGTGGTTGGGCGTCGAGGCTCACTGGGCTGCAACCTGCGCGTTCATGGCAAGCAGGGCCACGTGGCCTATCCCCACAAGGGAGACAATCCCGTTCACCGATTGATGCCGGCCCTCGCCGAATTGGTGGCCACACAGTGGGATAACGGCAATGCGCACTTTCCACCAACCTCGTTCCAGATATCCAACCTTCATAGCGGAACCGGCGCCAACAATGTGATTCCAGGCGAAGCCGACGTCGTGTTCAACTTCCGCTACTGCACCGAGTCCACGGCAGAACAACTCAAGGCTCGGGTACACGCGGTGCTGGATCGACACTGCCCGCGTTATGACGCCGACTGGTGGCTGTCGGGTGAGCCGTTCCTGACCGCTCAAGCCGAATTGATCGATGCGGCGGTGGCGAGCATCGAGTCCGCAGTCGGTATCAAGCCCGATTTCTTTACTGGTGGCGGCACTTCCGATGCCCGCTTCATCGCCCCATGGGGCGCGCAAACGGTCGAGATCGGCCCGATCAACGACAGCATCCACAAGCTCAACGAGCATGTGAAGATCAGTGACTTGGCCAAGCTGTCGTCGGTCTACGAGGGCATCCTGCAACGGTTGCTCCGCTGACATGGACGACGCCCGTCACGATCGGGAGTCGCTGCTGGCCGTGACGACGCCAGCATTCGAACCGCCTCTAGGACTGCGCAGCACGCTGATGCAGACCATTCTGGCCACCAAGCGTCCCGCGCGCCGCTTGTGGGCCCGCCGCGGTATCGACCTTGTACCGCTCTCGACCTCGCACGTGCTCGACTGCGGCGACGGTGTGCGATTGACCGGCATGCTGACGCCGCATGCATCGTCACGCGGCCTGGTCGTACTGATTCATGGCTGGGAAGGCAGCCATGAATCGAGCTATCTATATTCGATGGCCAGCGCGCTGCACCGCGAAGGGTACGCCGTATTTCGGCTGAATCTTCGCGACCATGCCGGCACGCATGCGCTCAACGAGCAGATGTTCCACTCGGCAAGAATCGGCGAGGTACTCGGCGCGATACGCGCGGCGCGGCAGCTTGATGCCAGCAACGATCTGTTCGTCATCGGGTTCTCGTTAGGCGGCAACTTTGCACTGCGCGTCGGCCTATACGGCCCGGAGAACGGCGTACATCCAAAGCTGTCGATCGGCATCTCGCCTGCAATTCATCCCCGGCACACGCTGGAGGCGATCGACGCAGGCCCAAAACTGTTCCACGGCTACTTTCTCGAAAAGTGGCGCTTGACGATGGAACTGAAGTCGCAAGCCTGGCCCGGTCGTTACGACTTCAGTACCCATCGGCCGCTGCGAAACTTCGTCGAACTGACCCGCCGTTTCGTAGAGGACTACACCGAGTACGAAACGCTCGAAGACTACTTCGAGCGCTACACGCTGACGCCGGCAATGCTGGTTAATGCCGCGTCGCCGCTGGCGGTGATCACCGCCGTTGACGACAGCGTGATCCCGATTCAAGACTTCGACGGCTTGCGGGCCACCGGGTCGGTGCTCGCATACGATCGCCTACTCCGCGGTGGGCACTGCGGCTTTATCGAGGACTGGGCCTTGAACGCCTGGACCGAACCGCGGGTGATCGAACTGCTGCGTTGCGCTGCTTGAGCCCGTCGCTCAGTCGCGGAGCTTGACCGGATTGGAGATACCCGACGCCACGTGGCCGGTCGGCACGAACTGCGATGCCGATTCGCAGTGCCCGGTTTGATCGTCGAAGAAAAAATCCGGCTCGAACTCGCGCAGAAACGCGCCTTTGTCCAAGCCACCCAGAAACATCGCCTCGTCGACTTCCAGGCCCCACTGCATCAGCGTGCGGACGGCGCGCTCGTGAGCCGGCGCGCTACGCGCTGTGACCAGTGCGGTCCGCAAGCGCATCGGAGCCGGTCCCTCGCTCGCCTGCTGCAAACGATGCAGCGCCTGGAGCAGCGGCTTGAACGGTCCAGGCGGCAGCGGAGACGCGACATTGTCGGTTTCGTGGGTCGTGAACGCACCCAGACCGTTGGCCTGATAAACGCGCTCGGCCTCATCGGAAAACAGCACGGCATCGCCGTCGAAGGCGATGCGAACTTCGTCTGGATACTGTTCGGCATTGCGCGCCGATTCCGGATAGACGCGTGCCGAAGGGAAACCCGCATCAAGCGCATCGCGGACGTCCGCCTCGTTGGCTGACAGAAACAATACGGCGCCCAGTGCTTTGAGATAACGAAAGGGCGGCCGTCCGCGAGTGAATACGCCGCGCTCGATCGACAACTGATGCGCACGCGCCGATCGGAAGACACGCAGCCCGGACACCGGATCGTTCCGCGACAAAATCACGACCTCGACCCGGCTGGCCTCGGCGGTGTTGAACGCCAGCAGCTTTCGCACCAGTGGAAACGCAACGCCCGGTCTGGCGATACGGTCAAGGCGCTCGAGCTGCACGCTCATATAGGCCCGATCGTCGTGCCCTTCGAAGACTTGGTTCTCTTCTTCGAAATCGAACAGCGCGCGCGACGACAGCGCCACGACCAGCTTGCCGTCCAAGCTGACGGGCATCAGGTCACCTTTGCCCGCTTTAAGCCATACGCCACCGCGCCCGGCATGAAGCGCTTGGCCCAGATGATCAGCGCTTCTTTACCGATGGCGATCTCGTCGCGATCGGCCGCTACTGCATTCCAGATCTTGCGGGCACACACGCCCGCGTCCATGCCTCGCAACTGACCGCGGTCCATCTGACCGTGCGCCTGGCCGTCGGCGGTGATCGCATTCATCGATACATTGGTCCGGATATAGCCCGGGCAGACGGTCGTGAAGCGAACATTCTCGCGCCACAACTCGGCACGTGCCGCGTCGAAGAAACCTTGCACGGCATGCTTGGCCGCCGCGTAACCCGAGCGCTGCGGCGTACCGACATAACCGACGACGCTGGAGATGGTGACGACATGCCCGCCACCGCGCTCAACCATCGCCGGCAGCACCGCCTTGGTCAACGCCACCGGCGCAAAGAAGTCGAGCTCGAAAATCCGGCGGTAGACGTCCATAGAGGTCTGCAACACCGAGCTGCGCTGCGAGATGCCGGCATTGTTGACGAGCACATCCACCGGCCCGAAGAACGCAGCCGCGCGTGCAGCGACGTCGTCGGCGTTGAAGTCCGTCAGATCCACCGGAAGTACGGCAACCTGCGACAGATTCGTACAGGCCGCACGGACGCGTTCCAATTCAGGTGCTCGCCGCGCCGACAACACCAGCCGCGCGCCGCGCCGGCTGGCGTCGATCGCCATTGCCTCACCGATGCCGCTGGATGCTCCGGTGATCCAAACCACCTTGCCTGAGATGTCGGTCATCGATCGCCCTCGTGAGTGTGGCGCGCCGATCGGGCGCCAAAGTAGCGACGCCCTCGGGGAGTGCGAGAAACTCGCCTCCACCGAGGGCGTCGATCAAGCGGCGAGCCTGCGAAGGCCCGCATCGCGAACAATCAAGCCGCTTCGAGCGACTTGTCCCACTTACCAAGCGAAGCAAGGCCGTTCATCTTGGCGCGGTGCAAATGCGCCGCCTTGCCGGCTTCGACATTGCTGCCACCCCACGCCTTGAGCGCAGCAGCCTGCAGGGCTCGACCGTACGAGAACGTCAGGCCCCACGTGAAGCCGCCGATCTTGTTCATCGCGTCGAGGTGAGCGGTCGCGAGTTGGTCGCTCTGGCCGCCCGACAGGAACGCGATGCCCGGCACGGCGATCGGAACGCGACGCTTGAGGATCTTCAGGGTGCGCTCGGCGACTTCCTGCACGCCGGCCTGGGTCGGGCACTTGGCACCCGAGACCACCATATTCGGCTTGAGCACGATGCCTTCGAGCAGCACCTTCTGCAGGTACAGTTCGTGGAACACCGCTTCGAGCGTGCGGTCGGTCACCGATTCGCAGATCTCGATCGAGTTGTCGGCGTCCATCAGCACTTCGGGCTCGACAATCGGAACGATATCCGCTTCCTGGCACAGCGCGGCATAACGGGCCAGCGCATGAGCATTGGTGTGGATCGCGTAGTCGGACGGCGTGCCATCACCGATGACGATCACCGCGCGCCATTTGGCGAAGCGGGCGCCCGCAGCTTTGTACTTCTGCAGGCGTTCACGCAAGCCGTCGAGGCCTTCGGTGATGGTTTCTTCAGCGCCGCCGCCAAACAGCGGCTTGGCACCTTGGTCGACCTTGATGCCGGGAATGACGCCCTTGGAGGCCAGCAGTTCGGGGAACGGAACGCCGGAGAGGCTCTTCTGGAACAGCGTTTCCTCAAACAAGATCACGCCGGAGGTGTACTTCTCGAAGTCGGGCGTGTTGAACAACATGTCGCGATAGGCCTGCCGATTGGCCTCGACATTGTCGATACCGATCTTGTCGAAGCGCTTCTTGATGGTGCCAGTGGATTCATCGGCCGCCAGGATGCCGCGGCCCGGTGCCACCATCGCGCGCGCAGTCTCGTTCAAAATCTTTTCGTTCACTCAAAAACCCCGTTGGAAACGCCACAATAGATAGGGAACTCACCCGCCGATTGTACCGACGGCCGCCAGCCTATGACCAGACCTTGAGATTTTGGTCGCCAACGGCGAGAGCTGGGTCGCGCTACGACCATCAAGGTGACTTCTCAACGTCACCGCCGCCCCCTGAATTCACGGCACAATCCTGGCGTCACTCGATCGTCGTCTTCAAACCAAGGAGTTGTAACCCCATGTCGTCGCCTATCGTGGCCCCGTTGTTATCCCGTCGCGAACTGCTGCTGGCAGCGGCTTCGGTTCCGCTGGCGGCGTGCAGCCAGACCCCGACGCTGGAACTGGTTCGCGACACGATGGCCGTGACACTTGGCACCGGGGACGGCTATCCGCGTACGCGTCAGCAAGTTGAAGACACGCCCTACGCCCAACTTGGCGTCCGCATCGGCCGAGGCAGCCGCGGCATCATGGTGCTATCGCAGCAGCAGGGCGACGAACTGCAGTGGCTATCCGCCAACCGCATCATGCTGAGCGTCATGCACGGCCGCATCGTCAAGACCGTCGGTCTTCCGACCGATATGACGGGATCGCAGTCATTTGGCCCGGATCTGCTGCAGCAGTACAACCATACCCGGCCCGATCGGCCGCTGGAACGGCTGAGGCGCAGCGTCGATGCGGGGACTCGCTTCGGCATCTCCGTCACGTCGGATTTCACGATCGAAGGCACCGAGACGATCACGATCCTGGATCAGGCGGTGGAAACGATGCGAGTCCGGGAAGACTTCCAGTCGAGCGACCGCCAGTGGCGTCAAACCAATCGCTACTGGCTCAGCCTTCGCAGCGCGCTGGCCTGGCGCAGCGTTCAGCACGTGACACCGGGGCAACCACCGCTCGAACTCGAAGTTCTGAAACGCCCGGCTTAACGACCGACCGACGAATACATTAGCGAGTGGGTGCGTCCGCTGGCGCGCCCACTCGCTTAGTGCGTGATCTGGGCCCAGTCGGCATCTGGATCGAAGCGACCGGCCTCGTAGACTCCATACAGCGGAACGCCGTTGCGGACCTTCTGCCCGCCGTCGCGGGTCAAAGGCCGGAACACCAGATTGGTGGAACGACGCGTCGAGCGTGCAAAGAACATGTCGAGCGGCAGGTACAGGAACAAGCCCTTATCGAACTTGCCCTCGCCGAAGTCGGCGGCAGAAACATCAGTCTTGGTTGCAAAGGCACCCGCGACAACGCCGCTTTCGAAGCGGCGCGACACTTCCAAGGTCGCACCAAGGTCCTTCGCCAAGTACCGTCCGGCACTGACGTTCACGTGCAGGTTTCCGAACGGCAGATCGACGTAGGCGGTGACGTGCCCGGTGAACGTCTCATAGTCCTGGAAGCTGAAGCGCTGGTCGAAATCGCGCTTGCGTACCCAAGCGCCGTCGACGCCGACGGCCCAACGCGAGTACGGCTTGGCATACAACACTTCGCCCGCTACGCCACCGTACATTTCTTCGAAGATGCCGGCCGACAGTCGGGTCGACAGGTTCGTTGACGGCGACCAGATGTAGTTGGTTTCGAGCTTGACGAGGTTGTTCTCGCCTTCCTTCAAATATTGAACGACATTGCTGCGGACTTCCGGCAGTGTGCTGGTATCGCGCACTACCAAGCCATCGAAGTTGTTGTACAGATTGGCGCCCAACGTCGTCGACATCGACCAGCGCGGACTCAGCACCGCCGTTCCGTTGACGCGCCACCACAACTGACCGAAGTAAAAATCGTCGGGGCCGCCAACGTGCTGGCGCAGCGCCGGGCCCATGCCCCAGAAGAATCCGGGGTAGCGGATGTAGTCGCCGAATGCGGCCTGCTGCATCGCCGACGGCGGCTGCGGCACGTCGAGCAACGCCGTCGCGCGGATCTCTTCGGCGCTGCCGGTAAAGTCGATCAGCTTGTCGATCTGCTGCCGCGGCAGCGTGACCCGAAACGTCTCCGAGTCACCGACGACATTGACCAATGTAAATGCCTCGTAGCCTGGCGGCATCATCATCGCGAGCGACTGCCCGGCACGACCCAATGCATAGTGAGGATCCTGCGCGAAGTTCTGCGCGTACCACAGCGTCACCGCGCGACGTTCTTGGCTCGCATCCAGCGCAATCAGCGTGATGCGCTGACGGCCCAACTCTGAACGCAACGCCGTCAGCAGTGCTTGATCCACCGCCGCCGGCATCGGTGCGGACGAAGGAACGGTTTCGACCGGAGGGCGCTTTAGCGTCGACGAACTCGGCGGCGGATCCAGCACCTTGGCCGGACCGCGTTGCTCGTTGAAATTGGTGAACGCGGACCAGCGGAACATCACCGTATCGCCCCGCTCGATTCCCATCGCCAGATCCATCGAGTCCCAGAGGCGCCAGTTGACTGCCGCGTTTACCGGGAAATGTACCGGCTGGTCATTGTCCATTGCCTCGGACCGGTAGTCGTTACCGTCGTACTCGAGCTTGAGGCTGATACCTGGAAGCGGGGTTTGCCACTGCAGGCCACCGAAGATCGAAACCTGGCGGCCGCGAAAAATCCGGTTGGTTCCGACGTCTCCGATTTCGGTGGTGCCGCGATCATCAAAGCGGCTCGACAGCAACGACAAGGGATTGTCGATATCACCGCGAGCGCCAAGGCGCCCCCAACCGATGCCGATCGACCAATCGAGGTCGTAGTAGCGGCGGCTCGCCACCAGATACTCGGACGAAAACAGCCCGGTACCGCCGATATCCATCATACCCAGCGCCAGGGCCGGTCGGTAAGCGCCCTCGTCCACCAGCCTGATTTTGAAGTCGATGCCGCGATCCTTGTAAGTCTGATCGCCGCTGAAATCCACCGGACCGTAGAGACGGTTATCGACCTCGATATATCGAAACTGCGTTTCCAGCCACGGAAATAGCTGCACGCCAAGCAACAACTGGTTATAGGGCCGAACGATCGAAAGACCCGCCTTGAACGTCCCGTCGTCCGACATCCGGGCCGATGGTGTCTGCATCAGGCCAACCGCACCGAAGTCGTTTACCGACGCGTCTTGCGCCGAGGCAGCACCGACGACCAAGGCCATCGATGCCGCTGCAATTACGGCGCAAAGCGCGTTTGTCGAGATCAACCTAGTTGTTTCCGATCGTGACCAACGCGGCAGCCGAGATCGCCAGGTTCGAGAAGATCGACAGCAGACGTTCACTCAGTACCAGCTTGTTCAGCGGCGTCGCATCACGCGGGACGATGATCAAGCTGCCGGGCGGTACGTCCGGCTTCTGGAACTGCCAGGCGCCCAGCTTCAGCGGACGCGCTTCACCGTTGGGGTAGATGATGAAAGCCCGGTCCTTGTCGGCGGCTTCACCGACGCCACCCGCTCGACGCAGGTAGTCATCGGCGGTATCCCCCGAAACAAACAACTGCGAACCTGGGTTCAGTACCTGCCCCGCAATGCTGACCGATGTAGGCCGCTTGGGAATCAGCAAAGCATCGCCGGATTCCAGAATCACGTCCTGTTCCGGCCGTAGACGCAGCAGTGCGGGATCGGCCTGGACCACAACACGGCCGGTCGCCTTGGCGTTCTGTAAGCGCTTGACGACACCATCCAGGAAGGCGGCAACCGACGACACATCGCCGGTCAGCGATCCGTTGGTCATGATGGTGACCACGGCCTCCTGCAACTCGTCGGCGGCACGCTTGTACGACGCCGTCTCGGCGGCGCGAGCACTGTCGCGAGTAAACACGGCGCCATAGGGGAAGGCGCTGGTGGTCAACCCACCAGCTCTGGCGATCATCTGGGATAAGGTTTCGCCCCGAATCAATCCGTACGTGCCAGGAAAGCGAACCTCGCCGATCAAGCGGACTGAACCGATCTCTTGGTCCAGGTAGACCGGGCGGAAGTTGAACACGTCACCCGCCGCCACTGCTTGTTTGCGGGTCGTATCGATCGTCAGATCCAGCGTTCGATAGGATGATTTGCCATCGCGGACGGAGTCGGCATACGACAGGTACTCCACGTTGCGGGAATCGCTCTCACCCGTAACGCCGGCAGCGGCCCGAAGCAACAACTCGAGTTCGGTCTGATCGGCCACCGGATAAATTCCCGGACGCACGACTTCGCCATAGACCGCAACGCTCTTGTCCAACAGGAACGGCAGCGCCCGTGGAACCGTCTCGAATATTTCAGGGCAGCTCATTCGCCGCCGGCTGGTCTTTTCCAAGCGATGATTCTCGGATGACAGCGCGCGCAGAAACCGCACCGCTCGCTGGCTATTGACCATCTCGTCGAGCTCGGAAAGCGCTTCACAGCGGTTACCCGCGGCGATTGGCTTGCCACCCAGGACGGCCTCGACTTCATAGGAGTTCAAGTAGTCGACATCGTCACGACTGAAGACCACCACGACATCATTAGGCTGCAACGCCAACGGCGAAGACGCTCCCGAAAGCGCCTCCGCGACATTGAATGCAACAAACTGGCGGATGCCCGTCAACTCGCTTGAACGCTCGATGATTCCGAGCGGCAGATACACCTCGGTCTCGATGTCCGACGAACGAACGCCCGCTTGATCCAGCACGGTCCGCAGGTCGCGGCCGTCGGCCCATGGATAACTGCCAGGGTACTTCACGTGCCCGATCACACGAATTTCGTTGGCAATCTGTTGCGCGATGCGGCGCACGCGAACCACATCACCATCCTGGATGGGCGACGAAAGGTCGGCCGCCTTGGACATGTCGAAGTTCAATACGCGGCGCTGTGCATCGCGGGTGACGCGCTCGACCTCGATATAGGTCTGATCACTCGACGCAAGCCGGCCGCCAGCCAGCGCGATCAGATCGCTGAGCGTCCGCTCGCCCCCGATTTCGTAGATCGCGGGCCGCTTGACCTCGCCCTCAACGGTCACCCGCGCTGCCACCGGCGGCACGAAAATCACATCGCCAGGCTGCAAGCGAACATCGTCGCTGGAATCACCACCGAGAAGGAACTTGTACAGATCGAGCGTCTGTATCAACTCACCGGAGCGCTTCAGCTGAACCCGCCGCAACGAACCCACCGCAGTAACGCCGCCGCTGACGAACAGCGCATGGGTCATTGTCGACAAGGACGACACCGTGTACGAGCCCGGACGTGTTACGTCGCCCAGCACGAACACCCGCATCGACCTCAGACGCCCCAAGGTCACGCTAGCGGTGGTTCCGATCATCTCCTTGCTGACGCGATTCTCAAGCAAGGCCTGCAATTCATCGAATCGCATCCCGTTGGTACTGATCGGGCCCAGCTTCGGAAAATTGACCGTACCATCGCGGGAAACGAGCAATGTGAAAGTCTGGTTTTGGTTGCCAAACAATTGGACGCGAACGTTGTCGCCCGGGCCGATTACATAGTCGCCTGGCACCGGGATATCGGTTGCCGGCGCAAACGTGCTGGGGACTCCAGCAAACAGTTCGTAACCGAACGGCCTCGGCTTGAGCCGCCCCTCCATCTTCAGGGATGGCTTGCGGACTCGAGAGCCGTCGTTTGCGTAAGCCGACACCGTTGAGTCACGGCGCCGCTGATTTGCGCCCGACCGAGTCAACGCGGGCCGGTCTCGATCCTGGGTTCTGATTCGATTGCTTTGCGTATCCAGGTCAGCGTTAGCGGCATCAGACTCCGTGCGCGTATCACGTCCTGATGCAGACACGGAACCCCGATCAAACTCCGCTCCATCGACGCCGGTTGCGTAGCCAGTCGTGGACTCGCGGTCGACGAGAACATCGTCGTAGTCGAGGTCGTCATTGGAAACCGGCGAGCCACTGCCACTGGGTGAGCGCGGCCGAACCACCTGTGGATTCTGCAACTCTCGATCCTGATCGATAGACCCGGCATCACCGTTACCTAGACCACCCAGTAAACGGGCTTTCTCCTCGTCGCTGAGTTGCGACAGAACCGACGGATCGATCAACGACGATTGAGCCAACACCGGGCTGCCGTATCCGATCATCGTGATCAGGGACCACAGCAGCAAACGGACTACAACCCTCATCCTATGACCCCCGAATCCATTGAACCCGACCAGCTTGCATCAAAGTATTTACCGGCACGGCGACCTGTTACTGAGGTCGACCGCTAACTTCTGTAAACAAAGAAGGCCAGCGCAAAGCTGGCCTTCTTCACATCAAGCCTCGGAGATCCGAGGCCTTACGCAGGTTAGCGAGTCGCCGTGCTCGTGGACGTGCTCGTCGACGTGGTCGGCGGGTTGACCACCGGCGGCAGCGTGCCGGCCGGCAGATCAGCCGTGTCGTCGCCGGCAGCGGCGTTCACTGCCACGCCGATCGCGGCAGCGGTGGCGGCTGCAACGCCCAAGGTCAAGCCGACATTAGTGGCCGCCGTGCTCGCACCGCCAGCAACACCGGTGGCGCCCTGCTCCGCAGCCATCGCGCTACCGTTGATCAACATACCTGCAACTGCGACTGCCAGCAGCTTCTTCATTCCGATCTCCAGAGATAAACACGCCTGAAACGACGTCTTGCCTGCCACTCTACTTAAAAGCTCAGTTGTTGCCAACCCTTTGCGCGCTCAGCCTTATCCTACCCATTTAATGAATATTTCCAGCCACATTTACCGGACCTGAACGGCAAGGCGACGTGAGCAATTCATCGCGTCTCAGGGTTAGCGCGGAAAGCAAGACTCGCCACATCACTCGCTTGCTTCCACTAAAATGTCGGTACGCGCCCGTAGCTCAGTTGGATAGAGCACTCGCCTTCTAAGCGAGTGGTCGCAGGTTCGAATCCTGCCGGGCGCGCCATCCCACCCGAATTAGACCGAACGGGGCAGCAGTTGAGCCGGTAGGCACACGTCGTGTGGCATTCGAAGAAGCCGTGGCGAAAACTGGGGCGTGACCACAATCGGCGGCGCTCGCGGTTTGATCGCCCAGCGCAGACGTGCCCGGAAAATTGGGGCCCATCGGATCGCACCGCATCAATTTGATGCGGTTCGCTTAAATGGCGGAGAGAGCGGGATTCGAACCCGCGATACGGTTTGACCCGTATACACGCTTTCCAGGCGTGCTCCTTAAACCACTCGGACATCTCTCCGCTGATGCCTGCTTAGCGGGCGCGCATTATAGCGGCACGCCCGTCACCGCGGGCTAGTGTTTTAAGTCAGTTTCAGCTTCAGGATGGCATCTTGGGCATGCCTGGCGGCTTGTCGAGGCAGACGCCATCGCCTTTGGCATCACGGGTGCCGAACGGAACGATCGCGGGCGGCTGAGCAGGAATCCGAAGCGCATTGGTCGACTCCGGCAGTTTGAGGCCCTCAACGGCGACCAACATCGGACGGTCTTCGGCTCGCTGATAAGGCTGTTCGCCAATGCAGTACCGATTGGCGGCGCACCCTTGAAGCGCGAGTGCGCCGGAGAAGATCAAGAGCAAAGAAATCGACGGCCGCTTCATGGTCAGATGGCTCCGGCCGCGCTCAACGCAGCCCTGACAGTGTGGTGATGCGCAGGATCCAGCGGAATGAGCGGCAGCCGGATGCCCGCGGGAACGCGGCCCATCAAGTGCAGTGCCCACTTCGCCGGAATTGGATTGGGTTCGACAAACAAATCGCGGTGAAGTGCGGACAGTTGGCGGTCGATCTGCTCGGCGGTCGCGGCATCACCCGAGAGTGCAGCGGCGCAGAGTTGGTGCATCAATCGCGGAGCAACGTTCGCGGTAACCGATATGTCGCCATGGAAACCTTGCAAAATCGCCTCACGCGCCGTGGCATCGTCGCCGGAGTAGAGGGCAAAACCCGCCGGCAACCCTAAAGCCAGCAGATCCCGCGTACGCTCGGGATCACCCTTGGCTTCTTTAAGCCCGACGATGCCGGGCACTTGAGCCAGACGACGTACTGTTTCGGGCAGCATGTCGCAGCCCGTGCGTCCCGGCACGTTGTAAAGAATCAACGGCAGATCGACCGACTCGGCAATCTTGCGGTAATGCAGGTACAAGCCCTGTTGCGGCGGCTTGTTGTAGTACGGGGTGACCAGCAATGCGGCATCGGCGCCGATCGCCTTGGCGGCCACGGTCTGCTCAATGGCCTCGGTCGTCGAATTCGAACCAGTGCCCGCAATAACGGGGATACGCCGGGCGACCACGTCGACGACACGGCGAATGACCGCGAGGTGTTCGTCCAGATCCAGCGTGGCCGACTCGCCTGTCGTCCCGACTGCGACGATGCCATCGGTACCCTGCTCGATGTGCCACTCGACCAGAGCATCGAGGCTCGCAAAATCGACGGCGCCCGTAGCATCCATCGGGGTCACCAAAGCGACGAGACTGCCCTTGATCATGATTTGCGCTGAATTGATGGCGGATGAGGACGTCCGGAAGCGAGCCGGACGGCGCGGCAGTATACCCGCTGACGTCACTCAAACGACGGCGGCAATGCTGGATTCGACCGGCACGGCGCAGGTTCGACATTTGGGTAGCCCCTGCCTAAACTCGACCATCCGTCCTACCTGCGACACGATGTCCGCCCAAGACAGCCTGCTTTCCATCTCCGTACTCGCCCGGGCCCGCGCCAATATCCCGCTCGAGTTGTTCCGCGCCATCAGAGAGCGAGGTTGCGAGGTCGAAGATTGTCGGATCGCGCCCATCGGCGATCGTCTTGCGGCCAATCTGGTCGTGTCCGGCAACTGGAGTGCATTGGGCCGTCTTGAAACCGCCCTACCCGGCATCGCCCAGAAACTCGATCTGCAGGTCCGATTCGAACGCTGCGGCCCGCGCGAACAGAACCCGGAGTTCCGTCCGTACGCAGCCGACGTGATCGCGCCGCAGCAGCCCGACCTTCTGGTTCATCTATTGGAGTTCTTCGCCAGCCAGGACGTCGAGGTGGCGGAGATTTCGACGCAGAAGTACGCATCGAACTACACCGGTGCCGAAATGTGCAGCGTCCAAATGGTGCTACACGTACCGGTCAACCAGCATCCTCAAGCGCTACGTGAGTCATTCATGGACCTTTGCGACGACTTGAACGCCGACGGCATGCTCGATCCGATCAAAACCTGAACCCAAACGAGAACCAAGCCACGATGAGTATCGTCATCGGCGACGCCCTTCCCGATCTGGCACTACCCGCCAGCGGTGGTAGCACCATCGAGTTGAAGAAGGCCTACAAGGGCAAGAAGTTGGTGGTTTATTTTTATCCGAAGGACAACACGCCAGGCTGCACGCTGGAGGGTCAGGAATTCACCCGACTTTATGCCGAGTTCCAGAAGGCAGGGGCGGATATCGTCGGGGTATCCAAAGACAGCGTCCGCGCCCATGACAACTTCTGTAGCAAGTTCGGCTTCCCGTTTGCGCTGCTGTCGGATGCGGACGAAACGCTCTGCAATGCGTTTGGCGCCATCGTCGAAAAGAGCTTGTATGGCCGCAAGTACATGGGCATTGACCGCAGCACCTTCTTATTTGACGCCAAAGGCAAGCTCGTACGCCAATGGCGCTCGGTGAAGGTCAAGGGTCACGCCGAAGAAGTGCTCGCCGCGGTGCAAGCGCTGTAGGCGCTACCGGGGCCGCATCACCGCCGCTGCCAGGACGGCAGCGCTGCAGTCCATCCGTCGCCGCAACAGGACCCCGTGAAGAAAAAAATCTTCGTGCTTGACACCAACGTGCTGATGCACGATCCGAGCAGTCTGTTCCGCTTCGAGGAACACGATCTGTTCATTCCAATGGTGGTGCTGGAAGAACTCGACGGACTCAAAAAGGGCACCACCGATACAGCGCGGACAGCGCGGCAAGTCAGCCGTCTTCTCGACGATCTGGTTGCCGGAAAGGATCACGCTCAGATCGAGAAGGGCCTGAGCATTCCGACGGGCCTGCAGCGGCATAACGGCCCCAACGGCGGCCGCCACGGCGAGCCGGCCAGCGGAAAGCTGTTCTTCCAGACGCAACCGACGGCCACATCGTTGCCCGGGATTCTCCCGGGCAACAAGCCGGACAACAGCATTCTGTTGACCGCCTTGGCACTGCAAGGCCAGCAGCCGAACCGCCGCGTCACACTGGTCAGCAAGGACATCAACCTGCGGCTCAAGGCCGCGATCGTCGGAGTCCACACCGAGGACTACCACAACGATCAGGTTCTCGATGATCTCGATCTGCTGCCCAGCGGCTATGCCCAGCTTTCAGATGACTTTTGGCAGACGCACGGCGAAAAGATGGAAAGCTGGCAGGATGAGCGCGGCCGTGCCTGCTACAAGTTGCAAGGCCCCAACGTCAAAGACTGGCACGTCAATCAGTTCGTGTTTATGCCGGACGAAAACGAGCGCGGCCTGGAGCTGATGGTGCAATCCATCGACGGCGACACCGCCAAGCTGCGTGTGATTCGTGACTATCGTGCCGGCAAGACGCCGGTCTGGGGCATCCACGCCAAAAACCGAGAGCAGAACTTTGCGCTGAATCTGCTGCTCGATCCCGATATCGATTTCGTCACGTTGCTGGGTACCGCCGGCACCGGCAAGACGCTGCTGACGCTCGCCGCCGGCCTTGCACAGGTGCTCGATGAAACGCGTTATCGCGAAATCATCATGACGCGGGTCACCGTCCCGCTGGGTGATGACATCGGCTTCCTGCCGGGCACCGAAGAAGAAAAAATGACGCCCTGGATGGGCGCTCTGATGGACAATCTGGAAGTCCTGACCCAGACCAGCAGTGCGGGCGATTGGGAGCGCGCGGCGACGAACGATCTGTTATCAAAGCGCATCAAGATCCGGTCGATCAACTTCATGCGCGGACGCACGTTCCTGAATCGCCTGATCATCATCGACGAAGCGCAGAACCTGACCAGCAAGCAAATGAAGACGCTGATCACGCGCTGCGGCCCAGGCAGCAAGATGATCTGCCTCGGTAACCTGGGTCAGATCGATACGCCGTATCTGTCCGAGACCACATCAGGCCTGACCTATGTCGTTGACCGCTTTCGCGGCTGGGCTCATGGTGGGCACGTAACCCTGGCACGCGGTGAGCGATCGCGCCTGGCGGCTTACGCGTCTGACGTGCTGTAGAGACGCGCCGATGCTCAACAAGCTGAAAGGCATGAAGGATGGCGCCATCGCGCTATTCATCAGAAGTTTTGCCAACGAGAAGCTGTCGCAGTACGGCGCCATCGACGACTGCCAAGTCGACACTGCCGGCGCTCGTGTACAACTGCGGCTGCGGCTCAAGGGCGAACTCGAGCCTATTACCGTGGCGATTGAGCGTTATGAATTGGAGCGCATCGGTGACGAGCGCTTCATTCGACTGAAAAGCTTCAGTAGCTCGCGAGAATGGATCGGCGTGGCGTTGAACCAGCGCCTGGCCGACAAGCAGTTCAAGCTGCCTGCCGCCGTCGCCAGCTTGCTCTAGCGATCGGGACGCTACAGTGCCTGATCGAGCGCCTGCTCGATCCGGGCAACGGCCACGATCTCGATGTCGAGCTTGGCTGCCTTACGCGGCCGATTCGATTCCGGAATGATCGCCCGCTTGAAACCATGCTTGGCCGCCTCCTGCAGGCGCTCCTCGCCGTTCTGGACCGGGCGAATTTCGCCAGCCAGCCCAACCTCGCCAAACACCACGGTGTCATGGGCGACCGGCCGCCCACGAAAACTCGACAGTGCCGCCAGCAGCAACGGCAAGTCGGCAGCAGGCTCCTGAATGCGCATGCCGCCCACCACATTGGCGAACACATCTTGGTCGGCCAATGACACCCCGCCGTGGCGGTGCAGAACGGCCAGCAGCATATTCAAACGGTTGCTTTCCAGACCGAGCGTGACACGCCGGGGGCTGCCGCCGTGGCTTGCATCGACCAGAGCCTGGACTTCGACCAATAGCGGGCGACTGCCCTGACGGGTCACGGTAATGACGCTTCCGGCGACCGGCTGGTCATGACGCGACAAAAACAGCGCTGACGGATTGCTGACTTCCTTCAGGCCGGCATCCGTCATAGCGAACACGCCGAGCTCGTTGACGGCGCCAAAACGATTCTTCACGGCCCTGACGATACGGAATCGACTGCCGGCGTCATGCTCGAAGTACAGCACCGTGTCGACCATATGCTCGAGCACACGCGGGCCGGCGATGGCGCCTTCCTTGGTAACGTGTCCCACCAGAATCACCGCCGTACCGCTCGCCTTGGCATGCCGGACCAATCGTGCGGCGCATTCACGCAACTGCGACACGGACCCGGGCGCCGAGTCCAGGGCGTCGGTGTACAAGGTTTGGATGGAGTCGATGACGACCAGCCCTGGCCGATGCCGGGTCAGCTGATCGATGATCCGCTCGACACCGGTCTCGGCCAACACAGGCAGATCGAGTCGCGGCAGGCCCAGACGACTAGCCCGCAGCCGCACCTGTGACAACGACTCTTCGCCACTGACGTACAAAGTGTCGAGTCGCCCTTCGAGTGCCGCCAGCACCTGCAGCAGCAGCGTGGACTTGCCGATGCCAGGATCGCCGCCGATCAGGATGACGGCGCCCGGTACGATACCGCCTCCGAGCACTCGATCCATCTCGGGCAGCCCCGAAGCAACTCGCGGCGCATCTTCGGTTTCGACCTCGTGCAGGCGCTCGATCCGGGCCTCGCCGGCGATGGCGGCGCGCCGGTCCGGGGTGGTCGCCTCACCCGCCGATTCAATCAGCGTATTCCACGCCCCGCAATCCGCACATTGTCCAGCCCATTTCGGCGATTCCGCCCCGCAGGCCTGACATACATAACGCACCGAACGCTTGCTCGAAATCTTTGCCATAGACGTCAGTATGAAGCCTGCCCGCGCCGACTGCCGAGCCGGCCTGCCCGGATTGCACGTTGAACGCGCAAGCGCATTCCAGCAAGGCCGCAGACGACACCGACGCAGTCACCTAGACTGCGCACATGCAATCGAAACCACGCTTGGCGACCGCATTGGCGACCCATACCGGTCGAGTGCGGACCAACAACGAGGACAGCGTCGCCGAGGCACCCGAACTCGGCTTGATTGTCCTCGCCGATGGCATGGGTGGGCACAACGCCGGCGAAGTGGCCAGCAGTATTGCCGTGCACGCGACAGTGGAAGTCGTACGTCACTACTGGCACGACCCCGAACTACAGCCAGAACAAAAGCCCGCGGCTCGCGCGTTGCTGTTAGAGCGAGCGCTTCGAACGGCGCACGAGCGGATCCGCGAGCGCGCCATCGGCGATGCGGAACACTGCGCGGGCATGGGCACCACGGCAACCTGCTGTCTGATCTACGGCGATCGCTTGACGATTGCGCACATTGGCGACTCCAGAGCGTATCGACTCCGGGATCACCGGCTGACGCAACTGACGCGCGACCACTCGGTAATCGAACAACTGATTGAGCAAGGTCTCTACAATCGCGAAACGGCAAGTCGTCTGGTTCGAAAAAACCTGGTGACCCGCGCCTTAGGCGTTGAGGCCAGCGTCCGCATCGACGTCCTAAATGAGGACGTGCGTCTGCACGACCTTTTTCTGATCTGCTCCGATGGCCTGACGGACATGCTCAGCGATGAAACCATCAGCTGCATTCTGGATCAGCCCCGCATGGCAGCGTCAGATTTGGCCCGACAACTGGTCGACCAAGCACTGGCGTCTGGCGGTCACGACAACGTGACCGTGGCCATCGCGCGTGTCGAATCAACGGAATCGTTAGACCGGTGGCATCACCGGCTGCGTCGATGGCTATCCGCTCGAGCGCACTGATTCAGCAGTTGACGATGGCGCCTCAGTAGGCGCCGTTACCCGCCACGACGACCCTGACGGTTTTCAGCAGAATCGACAGATCGAGCAGCAGGCTCCGGTTGCGAGCGTAATAGACGTCCATTGCAACGCGCCGGCGATAGCTGGCATCGCTGCGACCGGTCACCTGCCACAGGCCGGTCAGGCCCGGCTTCGCTCCCAAATAAGTTCCAAGATTGCGCCCGTAGCGATGCAATTCGTCGCGCACGATCGGCCGTGGGCCGACCAAACTCATCTCACCTACCAGGACATTCCAGATCTGCGGCAGCTCGTCGAGACTGGTACGGCGCAGGAATCGCCCGATCGGCGTGATCCGCGGGTCGTTGCGGAGCTTGCGCACTTCCTGCCATTCCGCCGCCAGTGCCGCATCGGAATCGAGCAGGGCTTTCAGGCGTTGCTCGGCATCGGGCACCATCGTCCTGAACTTGTAGCAGCGGAAGCTGCGTCCGTTGAGACCGACGCGTTCATGCGGAAAGAACACATCGCCACCACCACGCCGAATCACAACGACGATGGCGATGATCAACGGCGAAAACACAATGGCAAGCAATATGGCGCCTACGATATCGGACAGCCGCTTTGCGCCGTCGCGAACCGATGCTTTCAGCGATGCCAGCGCACCTGTCGATACTGCATTGAGTAACGGGTCCGCATCGACAACCGCCGTCTCGGCAAACGTTGTCTCGAAGTCCGCATCAGCCATTCGTTTCTTCCTAAATTCCAATATTGCTGCGCGACCAATCCAGAATGCCTGTTGAAGCGATGGCACCCTTGAGCCGAACGCGAGCTGCGAATACCCGTGAATAATCACGATTGCTGCATCGCAACAGCGGCAGCAACTCTAATCGTTATAAGGGGTTCGCCGCAAAATTGATAGCCGACTTCAACACGCTCCAAGCCAATCTGCGGACCGGTTCACGCTTCGCTTTATCGCAGGTCGAGCCGACTGCCCGCTGAATCAACATAGCGAAAGCGCACCCGATTCGTCAGCCCGCAGAACAGCTCGTAAGCCAACGTACCGGCGTGAGCCGCCAACAGCTCTGCAGGCAGCGCCGCGCCCCAGAGCAAGACCTCGTCACCGACAACGGCGGCAGGCGCCTCACGTAAATCCAGCGTGATCATGTCCATCGACACCCGCCCCGCGATACGGGCCGGTTGACCGCCCACCAAAATGGGGGCGCCAGACGACAGGCTGCGGTGGATTCCGTCAGCGTATCCAACCGCGGCGACACCAATCGACATCGGCTCCGGACAACGGTAAGCACTTCCATAGCCAATACCAGCGCCCGCCTCGTAATCCCGGCGGGCGATCAGCCGACTGGTCAGCGTCAATGCTGGCTGCAGGCCGAGGTCCAAACCGACCTTGCCCGGCAAAGGGCTAGCTCCGTACAAGGCCAACCCCGGCCTGACCCAGTCACGTTGCGCCGCCGACGGCCACCCCAACAGCCCGGCCGAGTTCGCGATCGAACGCGCGCCGGGGAGGCCCAGTAGAGCGGCGTCGAAATCCTCGATTTGGCGCTGCGTCATCGGATTGTCCATCTCATCAGCGCAGGCGAGATGCGTCATCCAGCCGCAGAATTGCCATCCCGGATTGCGTTCAAGCACCGCAGACAACCGCGGCACCGCGGACAATGGAAAGCCGAGCCGGTGCATCCCGCTATCGAGCTTGAACCAAACCTGCAGACTGGCACTGGCCGGCATCGACTCCAGCAACTGCACTTGCCAAAAGTCGTTGAGCACGATCTGGAGACGTTCGTAGGCGGCCAAGTTGGCCTCCTCGGCGCTCAGAATGCCTTCGAGCAAGGTGATCGGGGTGCGGATGTGCGCCTCGCGCAGGGTCAGCGCCTCTTCGATACAGGCCACCGCCAAGGCATCCACGCCAGCCGCCTCCAGTGTCCGCGCGACCGGAACCGCTCCATGGCCATAGGCGTCCGCTTTGACTGCCGCCATCACGCGAGCGCCCGGCGCACGCCGTCGAACTTGCCGCAGATTGTGCCGAATGGCTGCCAGATCCACCGTCGCGGTGACGCGATCGCTCATAGCGCCTCGGGACTGCTACTCGGAGTACTCGCCACCCGCGAACGGGATGCGCGCATTCTCGAAACGGGTGTATTGGCCGTGGAACTCAAGCGGAATGCTACCCAGCGGACCATTACGCTGCTTGGCAATGATGATCTCGGCCTGGGTCTCATCGCTGGTCTTGTTGTAGACCCAGTCGCGATAAATGAACACCACCAAGTCGGCGTCCTGTTCGATACCGCCCGATTCACGCAAGTCGGACATGCGCGGTCGCTTGTTGTCGCGCTGTTCGACGCCGCGGTTGAGCTGCGAGAGCGCGATGATCGGCAGCTTGAGCTCTTTGGCTAGCGCCTTGAGGCTACGCGAGATCTCCGAAATTTCGGAGGTACGGTTGTCCTTGGTACCGGGGACCTGCATCAGCTGAATGTAATCCACGACGATCAGCTTGATTTTCTCTTTCTGCGACAAGCGGCGAGCGCGCGCGCGCAAATCATTCGGCGACAGTGCACCGGTTTCGTCGATGAACATCGGCGCCTCGCGTAGTCGATTGATCGTCCACGTCAGCTGATCCATTTCTTGATCGGACAACTCACCGCT
This sequence comes from Hydrocarboniphaga daqingensis, assembly GCF_900129825.1. Classification (GTDB taxonomy): domain Bacteria; phylum Pseudomonadota; class Gammaproteobacteria; order Nevskiales; family Nevskiaceae; genus Hydrocarboniphaga; species Hydrocarboniphaga daqingensis. The sequence continues at coordinate 326,401 of NZ_FQWZ01000005.1, forward strand.
GCGCAGCTTCTGCATCGGGATGCCACCACGTGACGAGATCACGCGATAGCCGATCTGCTCGGCCGACATTTCCATGCTGAAGATCGCGACGGCCTCCTTGCGCTCAAACGCAACGTACTCAGCGATATTGACGGCCAGCGTCGTCTTGCCCATCGATGGGCGCGCCGCGAGGATCATCAGATCGCCCTCGCCCAAGCCGCTGGTCTTGTTGTCGAACTCGGTGAAACCGGTCGCCAGCCCCGCCGAACCACCCGGGTTGTCGCGCACGCTGGAGATACGATCAAACACCGCGGCCATGATCTGCTGCATGCCCACCGCACCGCCCTGAGTGCGCATGCCGCGTTCACGGATGCCGAACACTTTTTGTTCGGCCATGTCGATCAGCTCTTGCGGAGCACGACCATCGGCACGGAAGCCCAGGTCGCTGATGTCCTGACCTGCCGCAATCAAGCTGCGTAAGATCGATCGCTCACGGACGATATCGGCGTAAGCGACGATGTTGGCTGCACTGGGCGTATCGGCTGCCAGCGTACCCAGGTACGACAGACCGCCGGCTTCATCCAGCTTGTTCTGAGCGCGCAAGTGCTCGGACAGCGTGACGAAGTCGCAGGGCCGGTTGGCGCCGATCAGATCGCAGATGGCGCGATAGATCAGACCGTGGTCGGCACGGTAGAAATCGGTCTCGGCAAGACGGTCCGCCAACTCGTTCCAGGCACGGTTGTCGAGCATCAACCCGCCCAGCACGGACTGCTCGGCTTCGATCGAATACGGAGGTTGCTTCGGGTCCGACATGGGGCTCGCTGGGCGATAAAACTCGAGGTCAAACAAAAACGGCCCGCGTGAAGCGGGCCGTCAAGTCTAGCGGAGAAGACTCTAAGCGGGTCGCTTAGGCAGCCTTCTCTTCAACCACGACCACGGTCAGGCTGGTTTCGACTTCGCCGTGCAGGCGCACGATCACGTCGTAGCTGCCAATCGAGCGGATCGGGCCGTCGACCAAATCCAGCTCGGCCTTATGCACTTCGATGCCCGCGGCTTCAGCGGCGCGGACGATCTCGGCAGGGCCGACGGAACCGTACAGCTTGCCTTCTTCGGCGGCCAGCGCCTTGACCGTCACCGACTTGCCACCGATCTTCTCGGCGCGAATCTTGGCGGCGTTCAGGCTGTCCTGGGACTTCTTGACCAGCTCGGCCTTGCGGGTTTCGAAGACCTTGCGGTTGCCTTCGGTCGCCGGCAGCGCGATGCCCTTGGGCAGCAGGTAGTTGCGGCCGTAACCCGGGGTCACCTTGACGGTGTCGCCGAGGTCACCGAGGTTCTTGACTCGTTCCAGCAGAATCACGTTCATGTTTGCGGGCTCCTGCTCTTATTCGTGCTTATCGGTGTACGGCAGCAAGGCCAAGAAGCGGGCCTGCTTGATCGCAACCGCCAGCTGACGCTGATAACGGGTGCGCGTGCCGGTGATGCGGGCCGGCACGATCTTGCCGTTCTCGCCGATATAGCCCTTCAGCATCGCCAAATCCTTGTAGTCGATCGGCGCGGCGTTGTCGGAGCTGAACTTGCACGACTTCTTGCGGCGGAAGAAACGGCCACCGGAGCCACCACCGCCGCCTTCTTTGCGTTCGAATGCCATTAGACGTTCTCCTCGGTGGCTTCTTCGTCAGCATCCGCATTATCGGACGCAGCCGCGTCATCGCGGCGGGACTTGTATTCGGGCTTCTTGTCTTCTTCCGGCGCCTTGAACAACGGCGACTGCGCCGTTTCCGGGGCATCCTTGCGAATCACCAGCTTGCGGATCACGGCGTCGTTGAACTTGAACGCGCTTTCCAGTTCGGCCAGGGCCTTGTCGCTGCACTCGACGTTCAACAGAACGTAGTGAGCCTTGTGAAGCTTGGCGATCGGATAGGCCAGCTGACGACGGCCCCAATCTTCGAGGCGGTGAATCTTGCCGCCATCGCCTTCCACCATTGCCTTGTAACGCTCAGTCATGGCCGGGACCTGATCGCTCTGGTCCGGATGCACCATGACTACGATTTCGTAGTGACGCATGGATTACTCCTGTCTATGGATGTCGGCCACCACGGGGATGGCCGGGACAGTCCCCCGCCGGAAACGGTCGGGCGGTGGGACAGCGCTCTTCGGCCGAAACGGCAGCCTCGAGAGGGCGCGCAGCTTATAGGATCGGCTGCCGGGTATCAAACCAGCAGACCGGCACGTCGCACCGACGCATCAGGCGGACGCTGGTTGGCAGTGAATTGAAGCGTGCCGCCCTGGCAGGCGCGCCTGCCGTCAGCCCGGCCCGATCAGTGAGGGCGTGGAAGCCGACGCCTACCGGCGCTTGGCCGGCTGACGCTGACGGAACGCTTCGTACAAGCAAACGGCAGCGGCGACCGACACATTCAAGCTTTCGGTCTTGCCGAGCATCGGGATCTTGACCAGCCGATCGCAGGTTTCCCGCGTCAACCGACGCATACCCGCACCTTCTGCTCCCATCACCAGCACCAATGGTCCGGTCAGATCTGCCTCGAACAGCGTCTCCTCGGCCTCGCCAGCGAGTCCGGTCAGCCAATAGCCGCGCTCTTTCATCAGTCCGAGCGTCCGAGACAGGTTCGTTACCGAGATCACCGGAACGCGCTCGGCCGAACCCGCGGCTGCCTTCATGACGACAGCGGTCAGGCCCGCAGCTCGATCTTTCGGGATGATGACGCCCGTGGCGCCGACCGCCTCCGCCGTGCGCAAGCAGGCACCGAGGTTATGCGGGTCCTGTACGCCGTCGAGTGCCAGAAACAGGCGATCGGGCGTCGCGGGCGCTTCCAGCGCGTCTTCGCCGCTGAGTTGCCGCTCGGGAATCAGCGCCAGAACGCCCTGGTGGCGAAGCCCTGGCGCGTACATATCCAAGTCGCTACGGCTGACCTGACGGACGCGAATCGACAGCGCTTGAGCGGCCGCCAACAAGCGTCGCGCGCGTTCGTCGGCCCGGGTATCGGCCAGCAGGATTTCGTGGGGTTTTTCGGCGCCGTCTTCGAGCGCCGCCATGACGGCATGAAAGCCGCCGATATATTGATCAGCCATCTCGCTAGTGTAAGCACATTAATGAACAAGGGCGCCGAAGCGCCCTTGTTCTTCATCCAACCGGCAATCAACCACCGAGATACGGCGGCGGCACCCAAGCTGAATTCTCGTTACCTTCCACCACCGGCTTGATCACGATGTCAACACGGCGGTTGCGCGCTTCCTTGACGTTGTCGCCGGTGCGGACCACCGGCTCACGCTCGCCGCGACCCTCTTGGCGCAAACGAGCACCCGGCACGCCCTGCGAAGCCAGGAAGCTGCCAACCGCCGCGGCACGGCGCTCGGACAGGCCCTGGTTAAAGTCCGACGTGCCACTGGTATCGGTGTGGCCGACCACATGGATCACGGTCTTGTCGTAGTTACGCAAAATGGCTGCGATACGGGCGTAGGCATCCATCGCATCGGGACGAAGGGTGGCACTGCCCAAGTCGAAGCTGACATCGGAGGCGATGGCGACTTTGAGCGAGCCGTCCGACAGCGTGGTCGTGCTCAACTCACCGCGCTGAATCTCCGGGGCCATTTGCTGCTCGACATCGCGGCGCTGCTTGTCCATGTAGTTACCGACCGCCGCACCGGCAAGTGCGCCGACGACGGCGCCGACGATGGGCGCACCACGCGCACCACTGACGTTGTTGCCGATGACGCCGCCGATCACGGCGCCGATTCCGGTGCCGCGCTTGGCGTTGCGGTTGGGGTCGTCGGCACAGGCCGCGACGCTCAGGACTACCACCGCCACCAACGCCGTCTTGATGACCTTCATCTGGATCTCCGCTTCTTTTTATTGCTGGGAAGTGCGCGCGATTCTGTGTCCGATCCCTGAACTTTGGATGAACGTGACCCGCTCGATTTCAACTGTATCAACTCAAGGTCGATCTTACGTTCGTCGAGGTTGACCCGGACCACTTTGACCCGCACGGCGTCGCCCAAATTATAGGCCATGCCGCTGCGCTCTCCGATCAGCCGATGATGGCGAGCCTCGAACTTGTAGTAGTCGTTCTTCAACTGACTGACGTGGATCAGGCCTTCGACGTACAAGCCACTGAGTTCGACGAACAAGCCAAAAGGCGCAATGCCGGCCACCAGTCCGTCGTATTCCTCGCCGACGCGATGGCTCATGTACTCGCACTTGAGCCAAGTCGCGACGTCGCGCGTGGCTTCGTCGGCACGGCGCTCGGTCATCGAGCAGTGCGCGCCGCTCTTCTCGATGCTGTCGACGGTGTAGATGAAGTCCTTCGGTGCCTTTTTGTGGATCAAGTGCTTCAGGGCCCGGTGCAGCAGCAAATCCGGGTAGCGGCGAATCGGCGACGTGAAGTGCGAATAATGGGTCAGCGCAAGCCCGAAGTGGCCGAGATTCTCGGCGCTGTAGCGTGCCTGCATCAGCGATCGCAGCATGACCGTCTGGATCAGCGGTTGATCGGGGCGACCCTTGGTCCGCGCCAGCATCGCCGCATAGTCTTCGGTTTCAGGCCGATCACTGCCGCCGAGCTTGAGACCGCGTTCCGTCAAAAACTCACGCAGGGCCTGCACCTTCATCGCATCGGGCTTTTCATGGACTCGATACGGCGCCGCAATCTTCATCTTGGCGACGCGCTTGGCCGACTCGACGTTGGCCGCCACCATGCACTCCTCAATGATCCGGTGCGCGATGTTGCGTTTGATCGGCACGATCCGTTCAATCTTTCGATCAGTGCCGAATACGATCTTGGTCTCATTGGTATCGAAGTCGATCGCACCGCGCGCTTCACGCGATTTGAACAGTGCCTGGAACAATTGCTCCAATGCCTGCAGATGCGGCACCACATGCGGCACCTTCGACGCCTCAGGGCCAGATGGATCGGCCAGGATCGCGGCGACGTCCTCATAGATCAACCGCGCCTGCGAACGCATGACCGCCTCGTAGAACGTCGACTTGGCGACGCTGCCATCGGGCTTGACGCGCATCTCGCAGACCATGCACAAGCGGTCCACATTCGGGTTGAGAGAACACAAGCCGTTGGACAGCTTCTCGGGCAGCATCGGGATCGCACGCTGCGGGAAATAGACCGAATTGCCTCGCGCCGCCGCCTCGAGGTCCAGCGGCGAGTCCGGGAGCACGTAAGCCGCCACGTCGGCGATCGCCACCCACAGCGTCCAACCACCGCCGGTACCGAAGGGCCCCTTACGCATGGCCTTGGCGTAGACCGCATCATCAAAGTCACGCGAATCAGCGCCGTCGATCGTCACCAGAGGCAGGTCGCGCAGGTCGACGCGCCCCTTGATCTGCGCTGGCTGCACCGTGTCAGGGATCGCCTCCGCTTCGGCCAGCACGTTGTCCGGGAATTCGTTAGGCAAGCTGTGCGCACGCACGGCAGCCTCGATCTCCATACCCGGCGCCAAGTGATCGCCCAAAATCTCCAGCACCTTGCCTACCGGCAACGTGCGATTGCCCGGCGGCGCAATGATTTCGGCAACGACCATCTGCCCGTGCCGCGCGCCGAGCGTGGCGTCCTGCGGAATCAGCAGATCCTGCTGCACCCGTGGATTGTCCGGGATCACGTAGGCAATACCTTGGTCGACGTGCATGCGGCCCACGACCTCGCGCGATCCCCGCTCCAGAACCTCAACCAACGAGCCTTCCGGGCGACCTTTGAAATCAGTGCCAGTGATGCGCACTAGTGCGCGATCGCCGTTCATCAACGAGCGCATCTGGCGCGGCGGCAGAAACACGTCCTGACCGCCCTCGTCCCGGATCAGAAAGCCGAAACCGTCGCGATGTGCCTGGACGACGCCGGCGATGGCATTCATCTGCGCAACGGGACCGAAGGCTCCCTTTCGGTTTTGCACCAGCTGGCCGTCGCGAATCATCGCGCCGAGCCGTTTTTCCAGCGCACTCTGCTGATTGAGCTTGCTCAGACCGAAATGGCCGATCAGGTCATCGACCGTCAGCGGCCCTTCGTGTGCCGCCAGCGTTTCCAGAATCAGCGCGCGGGACGGAACCGGGTCCTCGTAACGGCCCTGCTCTGCAGTGTAGTTGGGGTCGCGGGACTGCCAGTCAGCGGTCGTAGCGGAGGTCTTTCGAGAATTTTGAGTTGGGTTCTTTCGTTTCATTGACAAAGCATACGCTCATCGCCACAATTCGCGCCCTCGCTGCTGCGGAAACACAGTAGCGGGGTTGCAAGCAAAGCCGAGATGGCGGAATTGGTAGACGCACTAGTTTCAGGTACTAGCGGGTAAAACCGTGGAGGTTCGAGTCCTCTTCTCGGCACCAAACAAATAAACCGGCCCTGAGCCGGTTTTTTTGTTTGTGCGCCCGAATTCGGCACCGAACCGGTACCGGCCGCCCCGAGCGACGTGATCGTCGGGAGCAGCCGGCTCGATATCGCTTCAACGATCAATCGAAGGGATTGTGCAAAACGATTGTGTGCTCGCGGTCCGGGCCGGTCGAGATGATCGCAATCTCGGTCTCCGTCACCTGGCGGACCCGCTCCAGATAGCGGCGCGCCGCCTCGGGCAGGGCGTCATAACGAGTAACGCCGTAAGTGCTGGTCTTCCAGCCCGGCAGCTCCTCGTAGATCGGCTCGATCTTCGAAAAGCCCTCGGCCCCGATCGGCGGCACTTCGACCGGCACGCCGTCAGCCTGGTAACCAACGCAAATCCGGATCACGTCGAGTTCGTCGAGCACGTCGAGTTTGGTTACGCACAGACCGGTGACGCTATTGTTGAAGATCGAGCGTCGTGCGGCGACCGCGTCAAACCAGCCGCAGCGGCGCGGCCGCTTGGTAACCGTGCCGTATTCCTGACCCTTGTCACGGATGTGCTGCCCGATTTCGTTTTCCTGCTCGGTCGGGAACGGGCCGCTGCCCACGCGCGTGGCATAGGCTTTGACGATACCCAGCACATAGTCGAGGTTGCGCGGCCCCACACCGCTGCCCGTGGCAGCGCCGCCAGCGGTCGTGTTGCTGGACGTGACGTAAGGATAGGTGCCGTGATCGACGTCGAGCAGTGCGCCTTGCGCTCCCTCGAACAGCACGTTGTCGCCGCGCTTGATATGCAGTCGCAGCAGTTCCGTTACGTCGGCCACCATCGGCCGGATCACTTCGGCATAGCCGAGCAACTCGTCGAGCGTGGTCTGGAAATCGACCGGCTCTTCCTTGTAGTAATTGGTCAGCACAAAGTTGTGATACGCGAGCAACTCGCCGAGCTTGGCCGCCAACTGGTCGCGATGGAACAAGTCGCCAACGCGAATCGCGCGGCGCGCCACCTTGTCTTCGTAGGCCGGGCCGATGCCCTTGCCGGTGGTCCCGATCTTGTTCTCGCCACGAGCGATTTCGCGCGCGCGATCGAGCTTGACATGGGGCGGCAGCACCAGAGGCGTGGCTTCGGAAATCTTCAGGCGTCCGCGTACTGAGGCGCCGGTCGCCTCGACCTTCTCGATTTCCTTGATCAAGTCAGGCAACGACAGCACCACACCGTTGCCGATCAGGCAGGCAACATCGGGCCGCATGATGCCGCTGGGAATCAGGTTCAGCGCGGTCTTGATGCCGTTGATAACCAGGGTATGCCCCGCATTGTGGCCTCCCTGGAAACGAACCACGGCCTGTGCGCGATCGGTCAGCAGGTCGACGACCTTGCCTTTGCCCTCATCGCCCCACTGCGCTCCAATCACTACAACGGACTTGCCCATGCGAGTTCTCTACTCAGCTGCGGTTACGGCGCCACGGCGGCGCAGGATTCGGTGCGATCAAGCACCGAGTCGAATCAGTTCATTCATATCGGCCGAAAAGCCGGTGGCCGCGCGCGGACGACCGAACTCATGGCCGACGCCATCGTAGCGCCCACCTCGTGCAATCTCGCGACCATGGCCCGGTACAAAGGCCGCGAACACCAGCCCGGTGTGATACTGCAAGCCACGCAACTCGGCGAGATCAACGTGCACCGGGACCGTTGGAAACTGCGCCTGCAGTGCGCTAGCGGCTTTCTGCAGCGTGGCCAGCGCGTCAGCCAGCCCATCGTCGGCACCGACCAGCGCATGACGCGCGCGCTCGAGCACGCTGACGTCGCCGTTGAGATCAATCAAGGCCGAGAATGTCGGTGCCAGCCCATTGAGCCGCTGGCTGGACGCTGCGAACTCAGCGAGATCAGGGTGCGACTTGCGCTGCAGAATATCGAACAAGGTCGCTTGCTCATCCTCGTCAAGCGCGAGCTTCGACGCGAGCGCCCGATAGATTCCGACATGCCCCAAGTCCAGGTGCACATTGGCGACGCCCGCGAGCTGGATGGTGTCGAGCATCAGCCGCAGGATTTCGAGATCCGCTTCGATGCCCGGCTCACCGAATAGCTCACAGCCGACTTGTCGCGGTGAGCGAGGCCCACCCTGGCTATCCGGCGACGTGCGCAGCACCGTACCCAGATAGCAAAGGCGCACCGAGTCCTGATCGGCGTAGCGGCGTGCGGCGATACGCGCCGCCTGCGGCGTCATGTCGGCGCGCAAGCCGAGCAGCCGACCGCTGGCCGGGTCGGTGAACTTGAAGATCTGTTGCTCCAAGTCGCTGCCGGCACCGGTCAGCAGCGCGTCCAGATGCTCAATCATCGGCGGGAAGATCAGCTCGTAGCGGGCCGCCCGATAATGGTCGAGTAGCTTGCGTCGCAGGTCCTCGAGTTGCCAGGACACCGGCGGCAGCGCTTCTTCCATGCCATCGGGCAGCATCCAGCGTTTGATGGCCATGTTCGGATCGTTAACGAAAGGTGGGGGACCGCCGCGGGCGGCCGTTCAGCGGCGGCTATTGTCGTCGCCTGAGCCAAGCAAAGCCAGCCGCCTGGCAGGCCAGACCGCTCTCAACGGGTCAGAAAATGCAGAACGACCAAGCCGGCGGCCATGCTGGCCAGCGCGAGCAGCCGCATCGAGCGGTCCTCCATCGCGGCAAAGTTGAGCAGCGAGCGGCGGAATCGACGCGGGGACACGAAGGGCATCAGCCCCTCGATGACCAGCATCAACGCCACCGCGCGCCCGAGGTCGTTCCACATCGGGGTGGCCGCAATCGTTACGGCGCAGAACCCTTGTTGAAGTACTTGAACAAGTCGCTATCGGGCTGCAGCACCATGATGTCCTTGTTCTTGCCGAACGCGTCGCGGTACACGCCGAGCGAACGGTAGAAGTTGTAGAACTCCTGGTCCTGGCCGTAAGCGGCCGAATAGATTTCTGAAGCGCGGGCATCGCCCTCGCCTCTGAGCTTTTCGGCGTCGCGGTAGGCATTGGCCTGTGCGGTCTGCGCCTCGCGGTCTGCTTCGGCTCGGATCTTTTCCGCCTCTTCGGCGCCGCGTGCGCGCAAGTCGGACGCGACGCGGGTGCGCTCGGCGCGCATGCGCTCGTACACCGAATCGCTGACGTCCTTGGGCAGATCGACGCGCTTGACGCGCACATCGACCAACTCGATGCCGAGGTCCTCGACCGCATCACGGGCGTTCTTCTGCAACGACTGCAGAATCTCGTCTCGCTCGCCGGACACCACCTGCTGAACCGTGCGCGAACCGAACTGGTCGCGCAGACCGCGATTGATGATCGCCGACAGCCGGTCCATCGCCACGATGTCCTGACCACCGGTCGCGCGGTAGTAGGTCGTCGTGTTGGCGATGCGCCACTTGACGTAGTAGTCGACCTCGACGTTCTTCTTCTCGACCGTCAGGAAGTTTTCAGTCTGATTGTCGAGCGTCAGGATGCGGCCATCGAAGCGCAGCACGTTCTGAATGAACGGCACCTTGAAATGCAGACCCGCCGGATAGTCGGTGCCTTGGATTTCGCCGAACTGGAAGAGCACGACGCGTTCACGTTGGTCGACAACAAAGAACGAGCCGCCGATCAACATCACCACCAGCGCCAGCAGCGCCGTTCCCAACATCTGTGAGTTCTTCATTGCTCAGCGACCCCGCTCGCGCGTACGCGCCGGATCCACCGGCGTAGAAATGCCGCTACGCCCTGCCATGCCTTGCGGCATCGAGTAGTCAGGCGCTTCATCCGTCTTGGGAACGGACTTCATCAGCTGCTCCAGCGGCAGATACAACATCTGATTGCTGCCCGACTTGGTGTCGACCAGCACCTTGCTACTGCCCGACAGCACCGTGCTCATCGTGTCGAGGTACAAGCGGTCACGGGTGACCTTGGGCGCCTTGCGATATTCGGCCACCAGCTGGCTGAAACGCGACGCATCACCTTCAGCGCGGGCGATCACCTGATCACGATAGGCCTGCGCCTCTTCGAGCTGGCGCGCTGCCGCACCGCGAGCGCGCGGCAGGCGATCGTTGGCGTAGGCTTCGGCTTCGTTCTTGATGCGCTGCTGGTCTTCACGGGCCTTGATCGCATCGGCAAATGCCGACTGCACGGCTTCAGGCGGCTGGGCCTGCTGCAGGTTGACTTCGGTAACGATTAGGCCGCACTTGTAGGCATCGAGACGATCCTGCAGCAACTGCTTGGTGCGATCGGCGATCGCCTCGCGCCCTTCCGTCAGGATGAAATCCATCTCGCTGCGGCCCACCGTCTCGCGCACCGCCGACTTCGTGGCCTGGCGGAGCGTCATGTCGGGGTCGTCGACCGAGAACAGATACTGCTCGGCCGACGACACGCGGTACTGCACGGTCAGTTCGACGTCGACGATGTTCTCGTCCTTGGTCAGCATCGTGGCGCGGTCATTGACCTGGCGAACCTGGGTCACGTTGACGACCTCGACTTTCTCGACCGGCCACGGCGCGTGCCAGCCCCAGCCCGGGACCGTGGTACGGCTGTAGGCGCCGAAGCGCATCACGACGCCGCGCTCCTGTTCGTCAACCACGTAGAAGCCGGTGAACAGCCACAACGCGGCGATGACCGCGATCGCAACGCCCAGCAGCCCGGCCGGCAGACCGGCGCCGCCACCGCCAGACGGCGGGCGCGGTCCTTTGCCGCCGAGCCGCGCTTTTAACCGACGCAACAGCTCGTCAAGATCAGGCGGCCCATCGCCACCCCGCTTGCCGCCTCCAGGCCCCTGATTCCAAGGGTCGCGATTCGGCCCAGGCTCATTCCAAGCCATTGATACTCCAGTCGGTGAACAGAACGATGTAGGTAAATGGCGATGATCTGTCAGCTTGCAAGACCCGCCGCTCCAGGGGCGGCCGCCAGCTCGGACCGCGATTCTAGGTTGCGGTTTCCCATTCCTCAAACACACGCGGCTCCGGCGGCGGGATGACGCCAGCTGCCCTGCAAAGACCGCGAAGACGCTCGTACGGCAGGCGTACCGTCAAATGCGCGACCCCATCGTCGTCGATTCTCTCGCCACGAACCGCGCGCAACTCGAACAACTGAGCCCGCAACCGCGCGGCCTGCGGAGGCACCGTGATCTCGAAATCGGGGACTCCCGGTCGCAGACGCTCGGCAATGGCGGTCTTGAGCAAGTCGAGACCAAGACGTTCACGCGCCGACACATAGACGCGTACCGCGACGCCATCGTCATCGCGCTCGATCCGCGCGATCTCGTCGTCACGCAGGTCGATCTTGTTGAACACCTGCAGCCGCGGCACGCCGTCGGCCTCAATCTCGGCGAGCACGCTGTTGACCTGCTCGATCCGCGCCATCCGCTCACCGTCGCCGGCATCGATCACGTGCAGCAGCAGTGCGGCATCACGGGATTCTTCTAGCGTCGCGCGGAAGGCCGCAATCAAGTCATGCGGCAGGTCGCGAATGAAACCGACCGTATCAGCCAGCACCACGGGTTCGCCTTCGGGCATGTCGAGCCGACGCACCGTCGTATCCAACGTGGCAAACAGCTGGTTGGATGCGAAGGTATCGTCGCCGGTCAACGCATTGAACAAGCTGGACTTGCCAGCATTGGTGTAGCCGACCAGGGACACGGTCGGAATCTCGCTGCGTCGGCGCGCTCCGCGATTCTGAGCCCGGCGGGCCCGCACCTCTTCCAGCCTGCGACGCAGCGTGTCGATGCGCTCGCTGACCAATCGGCGGTCGGTCTCCAACTGCGACTCGCCGGGGCCGCGCATGCCAATACCGCCCTTCTGCCGCTCCAAGTGAGTCCAGCCTCGCACCAGCCGCGTCCGCAGGTGGCGCAACTGCGCCAACTCGACCTGCAGCTTGCCCTCATGAGAGCGGGCGCGCGATGCAAAAATATCGAGGATCAGCCCGGCACGGTCGAGAACGCGGCACTTGAGCAACTTCTCAAGATTGCGCTCCTGACTCGGTGACAGATCGTGATTGAAGATCGCAAGGTCAGCCTCGTCGGCTGCCACGGCCGCGGCCACCTCTTCAGACTTGCCGCTGCCGATGAACAGACCGGGATCAGGGCGCTGCCTCGATCCCCCGATGATCGCGCGCACGTCAGCACCGGCCGATCGGGCCAGGTCCTCGAACTCGCGCTGATCGCTTTCGTAGTCGGATGCACCCGCGGCGTGACGAGTGCCCTGGCCGTGGCCCGAGCTACCCGCGGTGTTGTGGACATCCAGATGCACCAGTACCGCTTTCTGCCGCTGCGGTGACCGGTCAAACGTCGTGGTCGATGCCAAGATGCTCGCTTGAATTGCTTACTTGTTGCCCGGCGCTTCGTCGCTGGGCTCGCCTTCGCTGGGGTCGTAGACGCGGACCGGGCGCGCCGGAACGATCGTCGAGATGGCGTGCTTGTACACCATTTGACTGACGCTATTCTTCAGCAACACCACGAAGGAATCGAAGGACTCGATCTGTCCCTGCAGCTTGATGCCATTGACCAGATAGATCGACACCGGAATGCGCTCTTTACGGAGGGCATTGAGAAACGGTTCTTGTAACGTATGACCTTTAGACATCGCTGCTTCCTTTAATAGTTATCCATCCCGACCGCGCCCGAATACCGGGCCCAACAGCGAGACTTGACAAAAGTCTAGCACGCGGTCAGCGACGGCAAGCAATCCATTGCGGAAACCACTTTGGCTACCAGCTGCGGGTCATCGGGGTCGAACCGCGCGCCCTTCTCATTTCGCAACCAAGTCAGCTGACGCTTGGCAAATTGCCGGGTTGCCGCGACGCCTTGGGCAATCGCCTGCTCGATCGAGCACTGCCCGTCCAGATGCAGCCACAGCTGCCGGTAGCCCACCGCACGCAAGGCTGGCAACTGCAGATGTAGATCCCCGCGCGATCGCAAGCGCTCGACCTCATTCAAAAAACCCTGCGCCATCATTTGCATGAAACGCTGCTCGATGCGCTCGTGCAAGCGCGCTCGATCGGGTGATTCGAGTACGACCGTCAAGTACGGCGGGTGCAGCGTCGCCGACCGCAGTTCGAACTGCTCGGCCATCGGACGGCCACCGAGCGTGATGACTTCGAGCGCCCGTTGGATGCGCTGCTGGTCGTTGGGATGCAAGCGCTCGGCCGTCGCCGGGTCGAGCGAGCGGAGTCGCTCGTGCATCGCCGGCCAACCGATCAATTGCGCTTCGGCTTCCAACTGAGCCCGCAGCGCAGGATCGGCGGTCGGCAGGTCCGAAAGCCCTGTCGTCAATGCGCGGAAGTACAGCATCGTACCGCCCACGAGCAGCGGCCTTCTGCCACGAGACTGGATCTGATCCACCAGCTGCAATGCATCACTGGCGAAGCGCGCGGCTGAATAGGCCTCGGCGGGATCCAGAATGTCGATCAAGTGATGGGGCACACGCGCCTGCATGGCGGCGTCCGGCTTGGCCGAGCCAATATCCATCCCGCGATAAACCTGCGCCGAATCGACACTGATGATCTCGCAGGGTTCGCGCTCGGCCAGCGCTAGCGACAGCCCGGTCTTGCCCGAGGCCGTCGCGCCCATGATCAGCACAGGCGCCAACGAGGAGCGCTCAGCGTCCACGAAGAAACAGCCGGTCGAGCTCGTTCATGTCCAGCTGCGCCCACGTCGGCCGCCCGTGATTGCATTGGTTGGCAAACTCGGTGCGCTCCATGTCACGAAGCAAGGCATTCATTTCGTGAAGGTTCAAGCTGCGGTGCGCTTTGATGGCCGCTTTGCACGCCATCTCGGCCAGCACCCGTTCTTGGGCATTGCGGACTTCATCGACATGAGCCTGGCTCTCGTCGTCGACCAGACTACGCAACAACGCTTCCAAATCAGCTCCTGCCAGGAGGGGTGGCACCGCACGCAGCGCAAGCGCCTGCGGCCCCATGCGGTCAAATTCAAGACCGAAGTCGCGAAGCGCATCACGCTGTCGCTCCAGTGCATCGGCCTGATCTTCTGCGAACTTGAGAACGGCTGGCACCAGCAACTGCTGCGATGGGATCGGTCCCTGAGCCAACTGCTGCTTGAGTCGTTCGTACAAAACGCGCTCGTGGGCGGCGTGGGCATCGACCAGAACCAGCCCGCGCTCGTTCTGCGCCAGGATGTAGATGCCGTGCAACTGCGCCACTGCCTGCCCCAGCGGTGCACTGCGTACTGGATCGACCGGAGCAGGAGCAGGAGCCGGCGTTCCTAGTCCGTCAGACCGAGCAGCGTCCAGCAAGGCCCAACCGGTTTGGTCTACCGAGTCCGCGGCACGCGGCTCGGCAATCCGCCACGGGGCCGAGGTCGACGTAGGCGCGGCCGGGTATGGCAGGCGGGTCTGAGTGACCAAACTCGTCGGCACGAAGCTCCCCGCTTCGGCGGCGCCCACACGGTGATGCTGCTGCGGATCAGGACGCACGTCACGCAAGGCCCGGTGCACGACGCCGAACAACATTTCGTGCACGCGCGCCGCATCGCGGAAACGGACTTCAGTCTTTTGCGGATGAACGTTGACGTCGACGCCGCGCGGGTCGATGTCCAGATACAGCACGAACGCCGGATACCGCGTCGAATGCATCACGTCGGCAAATGCGCGGCGCAACGCGCCTGCCAACAGTCGATCACGAACCGCGCGACCATTGACGTACAAGTACTGCAGGTCGGGCTGCGATCGCGAAAACGCTGGCAACCCGAGCCAGCCATGCAACCTCAGGCCGACTCGCTCCTCATCGACATGCAGCGCATTGGCGATGAAGTCGGGCCCACAGACCTCGCGCACCCGCTCCTCGCCGTTCCCCAGTACGTCGAGGGGACGCAGGTCCAGCACCCGCTTGCCGTTGTGCGACCAGCTGAACGCCACCTCGCGCCGGGCCAATGCGAGCCGCCGCAGCGCCTGGTCGACGTGCCGAAACTCAGTGCCGTCGCTCTTGAGAAACTTTCGGCGCGCCGGCGTGTTGTAGAAAAGATCACGAACCTCGACCACGGTGCCCCCGGCCAAGGCAGCGGGTTCCGGCGTCTGCACCATCACGTCGCCATCGCCATGGACGCGCCACGCATGGTCTTCGTCGACGCGCCGCGACGTCAGGCTCAGCCGCGACACGGACAGAATGCTGGGTAATGCCTCACCACGAAAGCCGAGGCTGCAGACACCCTCCAGATCCTCGAGGCTCAGGATTTTGCTGGTCGCATGACGCTGCAAGGCCAGCAGAAGTTCGTCGCGGGCAATACCGTGGCCGTTATCGCGAATCCGCAGCAGCCCCAGACCGCCCTGTTCGGCCTCGACCTCGATCCGCGTCGCGCCGGCATCAAGCGCGTTCTCGACCAGTTCTTTGACGACCGCAGCGGGACGCTCGACGACTTCGCCAGCTTTGATCTGGTTGACCAGCGTGTCGGGCAGTAAACGAATGGGCACGAGCGATTGACGAAATCAGCAGGCCGCAAAGGATACGGCACTGCCCGACACGATGCCGCCGCGCAAATAAAGCCGGCGGCGCTTACTCGACGATGCCGGCCCGGCTGCGCTTGGCCTCGGTGCCGTGGCCGACCTTCTGGAGGCGTGGCTGATCGTCGGCGATCTGTTGCTGGGGAGTCTGTTGCTGCGGGCGGTAGCTGGCGAAGTAGCCGCGGATACCGTCGAGCACCGATTGCGCGATCTTGTCGTGATAGCGGGCGTCAGCCAGCAGCTTCTCGTCTTGATCGTTGGTGATGAATGCCGTCTCGACCAGCACCGAGGGAATATCCGGCGATTTGAGCACCATGAAACCCGCTTGCTGGACCACCGGCTTTTGCAGCGGATTGACCCGGCCCAGCGACTGCAACACGCGCGCCCCGACGTCAAAGCTGGCCTCCATCGACGAAGCTTGCGACAGGTCGATCAATACCGCGGCCAGCTCGTTGTCTTTGGCGCCGATGTCGAGACCGCCGACGAGGTCCGCCGAGTTTTCCTTGTGCGCCAGCCACCGCGCTTGCTCATTAGTGGCGCCGCGATCCGACAATACATAGACGGCGCTGCCGCGCAGGCTGCGATCCTTGTAGGCGTTGCAGTGAATCGACACAAACATGTCGGCCTGCGCTTTTCTGGCCCTGACGGTGCGTTCGCGCAACTCGATGAAGTAGTCGCCGTCGCGCGTCAGTACCGCCTTCATGCCAGGCTGCTGATTGATCAGGTTCGCCAGCCGCCGCGCCATCGACAACGCCGCGTCTTTTTCGCGCAGCCCGCTGCGGCCGATCGCACCGGGATCTTCGCCGCCGTGGCCGGCATCGACCGCAATCACAATCGGCTTGTCGCCGAAACGAATGCTGGGTGCCAGCCGGATCTCATCGGCAGGCGGCACCTTGGAACGGGCCGGCAGCGGCGAGGACGCAGCAGACGCTGCTTGTGCTGCGACCACCGGAAGGTCGCCGATATCCGGACTCGGGGGCGGCACCGACGACGGCACCTCGCCCTGCGACATCAACTCGTCCAGCGTCGGTGTCCGGCCGTAAAGCTCGACGATCAGTCGGTCGCCGTACTGGCCGTGCGGCGGCAACACGAAACTTTTTGGATTCACCGACTCGCTGACGTCGAGGACGATACGCAGCGATCCGTCGTCACGCGGGCCCGCTCGCAGCTTGCGAACGACGCCCTTGGGCGCTGCCTTGGTTACAACGCGGGTATTGGCCTTGGCCATGCCGGCCAAGTCGATGACGATCCGGTCTGGATTGCCGAGCGTGAAGACCTTGTGGTCGGGCGCGCCGCTCAGATCGACCACGACGCGGGTGCTCTCGGGGCCTTCCCAAACCCGAAGGTCGCGCAGCTCCGCTGCCATGACCGTCGGCAGACAGCAGACCATCAGAGCAATAAAAGAAAGATGACGCATCGGAAGTTCCGGCCAGAACGCTTGAACGATAGCCGTCCAGTTCGCAGGATGCAAGGCGCATCTTCGTTTAGAGTCGGTACGTTAGCGCGATTAGCTCAGGTAAAATCTGGTCATTGCAGGCCCAAGGCGACTAAGGGCGTCGAATTGAAAGACGCCGACCGCGGCCGTCGACCGACAAATGAAGCTCGATGTCCGCCGCCGGCAGGTGCTGCCCGCCCTTTTCGGGCCATTCGACCAGCCATAGCGTCTCCGCAGGCGGGTAGTCGTCGAGACCGAGTTGTTCCAGGTCGGCCGCCTCCAATCGGTACAAGTCCATATGGAGCACGCGGCGCGAACCCAGCTCATAGGGTTCCATCAGGGTGTAGGTCGGGCTGCGGATCGCGCCGGTCACGCCCAGCGCCCGCAGCAGCGCACGGACCAGCGTGGTTTTGCCCGCACCCAGCTCGCCATGCAGGTAGATCACCCCGCCCGCGCCGTCTTCCAGCTGGGCCGCCAGTTCGCGACCGAAGGCTTCGGTCGCATCGGTGTCGGGCAGATCGCGCTCGCCGGACAGCAACGTCGGCAACATCGTCATCAAACACGACCTCCATCGGCGCAAGGGTTCACTATCGCCGGGAGCGCATCGATCAGATCGCTTGGCAGCTGGCCGCGCTCCCCGATCTGCTGCGCGGCCCGGTCACCGGCCAGCGCGTGGACCAACACCGCACAGCGAACCGCCGAGACCACGTCCATCGAAAGTGCTTCGGCTTGCGCCATCACGCTGGCGACGATACCGGTCAGCACATCGCCGGCGCCGCCAACCGCCATGCCCGGGTTGCCATAGGGGCAAACCGCCAGCGACCGGTCGCCGATCAAGCTGCCGGCGCCTTTGAGCACCACGGTGCCACCGTAGCGGGCCACCAATGCCCGCGTTGCCGAGATCCGATCCGCTTCCACGGCCGCCACTGTCGTCTGCAGCAGTCTCGCGGCCTCTCCGGGATGCGGTGTCAGCACCCAGTCATCGCGATGCTGCGCTTGCTCGGCCAGCAGGTTCAACGCGTCGGCGTCGACCACCAGCGGGCGCGAGCTGGCCAGCGCTGCCGACCACATTGCCCGACCCCAGGCCTCCCGACCCAGGCCTGGGCCGATCGCGACGACGTCGGCCTGCGCCATCAACGGCAGCAACTCGTCCACCGATTCGACGCCGCGAAACATCACTTCCGGCTGCCCGGCCACCAGTGCGGAGGCATGGGCGCTGCGGGTCGCCACTGCAACGCGGCCGCTGCCACTGCGCAGCGCGGCGCGCGCCGCCAGCACAATGGCGCCGGCATAACCCCGGTCACCACCGATCAGCAGCACGAAGCCGTTGTCGCCTTTATGGGCGCCGCGCCGGCGCGGGGGCAGCCATCGCAATAAGTCATCCTGGTTCAGCAGCGTCGCCAACGGGCCGATCTCTGAAGGCGCCGCGACACCCAGATCATCGAACAGACGCTCGCCGGCGTATTCAGGGCCAAGCCCGGTATACAAGCCGATCTTGCGACCAATGAAGCTGATCGTCAGGTTTGCCATCACCGCCATCCCGAGCACGCGTCCGGTGTCGGCGTGGAGGCCACTGGGGATGTCGATGGACATCACATAAGCGTGGCGCTGGGCGCGAATGTCAGCGATCGCTTCGGCGGCCAAACCCTCGACCGGCCGAGACAGGCCGGTGCCATACAAGGCGTCGACAATCGCATCGGCGCCGTCGAGAACACCCGGCTCGTAGGCCCCGACGTGGCCGACGGCTTGCCAGGCGGCACAGGCTTGGTCGGCTTCGGTACCGGCTGCCGGCGTGCCGATTGCCCACACTCGCGCCTCGACACCGTCCTGCCAGGCCAGACGCGCCAACTCGTAGCCGTCACCACCGTTGTTGCCGGGGCCGCAGACCACATCGACTCGGCGCAGCTCGGGGCGCCGATCACGCAGCGCCCGCCACGCTGCCGCGGCCGCCGCCTGCATCAGCGCATAGCCAGCGCCCGCCCGACCGCCGATTGCAAGCCGATCGAGTTCGCGCGTCTGCGCCGCCGAATACAATGCGCGCGTCGGCGCGATCGCCGCATCGCTGGCCAAGGCTGCCGTCACCACGATCCGTCCCACTCCGTGCCCAATCTCCTCCCATGATAACGGCGACAGCACTGCCCGCCGGCGATGCGTTGGTCGCCGACCTGCGCCGCTGGGCGCTGGAGCTGGGCTTTGCCGACTTGGGCGTGGCCCATCTGGACCTCGGCGCCGATCTGGATCATCTGCAACGCTGGCTCGCGCGCGGCGACCATGGCGGAATGGCCTACATGGCGCGAGATCCATCGCAGCGCGCCGAGCCGCAGCGGTTGCGGCCCGGCACACTGAGCGTGCTGAGCGTGCGCATGGATTACCGGATCGGCGAGCTCGATGACGCGCGCCGGCAGCTGGCGGACGCCGATGGGGCATACATCGCACGCTATGCGCTGGGTCGCGACTACCACCGGACCATGCGTAGCCGTCTGCTGAAGCTGGGCCAGCGCATCGAAGCGGCCATTGGTCCTCACGGCTACCGGGTACTCACCGACAGTGCTCCCGCACTCGAAAAAGCGCTGGGCCGCAATGCGCGGCTCGGCTGGATCGGCAAAAACACGCTGCTGATGAACCGCCATGCCGGCTCGCTGTTTTTTCTCGGCGAGATCTACACGGATCTGCTGTTACCCCCGTCCGCTGCCGATCCGGTGCCTGAGCTCTGCGGCAGCTGCAGCGCCTGCCTGGACGTGTGCCCGACGCAAGCGTTCACTGCGCCGTATCAACTCGATGCAAGGCGTTGCATCAGCTATCTGACCATCGAACATCACGGGGCGATTCCTGTGGAGCTGCGTGCCGGGATCGGCAACCGGATTTTTGGCTGCGATGACTGCCAGTTGGTCTGTCCGTGGAACCGCTATGCCCGCCTCAGCACCGAACCTGACTTTGCGCCGCGCCACGCGCTGGACAGCGCGCGCTTGATCGACCTGTTCGCGTGGACCGAAGCACAGTGGCTGACGATGACCGAGGGCATGGCCCTGCGCCGCGCCGGTTATCCGCGCTGGCGCCGTAACCTTGCCATCGCGCTCGGCAATGCGCCGTACAGCGCCGCCGTGATCGACGCGCTGCGCGCGCGGGAAGACGATGACGACGACATCGTCCGCGAACACGTCAGCTGGGCACTGCAGCAACAGCAGCAGCGAGCGGTGTAATCAGTGGCAGCCAGCGTCCGCCGGCATTGCCTCGGCGGCGCGGCGCGTGTCGGCAATCGTCGATGCCAGCGCCGGCGGGATCGGCGCGATCAGCTGCAGCGCCTGCAACGCAGCGACCGCGCAACCACGCTCGATGCGCACTTGCGCCAGATTGTTCAGCGCCGCGGCGTCCGGCGTGATGTCGACGGCGGCTTGCAACGCCGATTCGGCACCCGGCAGATCGCCCAGCGCATAGCGCGCGTTGGCCAGCGCCTGCCAGGCCAGCGTCTCGGACGGCCAGCGCTGCGTCGCAGCTTCGTAGGCGGTCCGCGCCAGATCGGGCTGGCGCTGCGATTCGAGCGGCGCGATCGCCGCGATCCAGTCGCGTGCGGTCACGGACTGGGGCGGCGGCTGGCGCGGGTCGGCCATCACGACGGCCCAGCGGCCACCAAGGTCCCAGGTCTGAACGAAGCGCGTCAGCGACAACCGCTCGCGTCGATTGCCGCCCGATCTCAGGATCAGCTCGTTGGCCGGCGCGTCCCAGCCCACCAACACGGCATAGTGCCAGCGCGGCGCTCGCGCAAAACCCAGGTTCTGCAACAGCAATACCGGACGCTGTTCGAGCAGCGGCGCGAGCACCGCATCGAGTTTGGGCGCCAACTGCACGGCGACCCGCTGGTGGCGGCGCGCGGCCGCCAGCAATTCCACTTGCAGGCTGCCGTTTCGTCCCGGGATGTAGACCTCGTCGGCGAGCGTCTCAGGTGTGACGGTCTGCCCCGACGCGCCCAGCACGGTGGCCAGCGCAGCCGGCCCGCATTGGTGAAGCTCCTGCGGATAGAAAGGCGTCTGCGTCAGCTCCAGCTGCGGACGATCCGCCAGCGACGCGAGCGACAGATCCTCGAGACGCGGGGCAACGGCGCAGGCCGTCAAGCCCGCGAGGGCCACAAACGAAACGGCGGGCCAAAAGGCCCGCCGCAACGAAGCACCCAAGGTGCGCAACCCCATCGTCGAATCAGATCGTCGTGAACACGTTGGTTACGCCGACCAGTTCGAGAATCAACAGCACCAGAAACACCACACCGATGACGACCAATGCATCACCGCCCGCCGGCTGCTGGTCGATGTTCATCGCCAATCGCTCGAGTTCGGCGTCGCTGAGTTGAGCAACACGCGCCTCGGCCAGCTCTGACGCAACGCCCCAGGTTTCCAGCTGCTGCTTGACGTCGGCGCGGGCCAGAAAACCCTGCACTTGTGCCACGCGCGCGTCGCGCGCCTGACCGCTGACCATCTGTTCAGTGGTCACCATCGCCGCATTGGCCGGCACCCACGACGATACCGACAGCATGGCGGCCACGACCGTCCCGCTGATCCAGCTCCGCTTGTTGCCCATAGCAGACTCCCTTGATGATTTGGATAGACTCCGTCATGGAGACTATCCCACCTGAGACGTCAAAGTAAACTTGTTTTATTTCAGATAGTTAAGCTTTTGTTCAGCAGCGAGCGAGTGGAGCTGTCGAGCACCACGCCTTGGCCGGCCATCGCTTTGAGCACCGTCTGCGCCAGCACCTTGCCCAGTTCCACGCCCCATTGGTCGAAGGCGTTGACATCCCAAAGTACCGACAGCACGAAGGTCCGGTGCTCGTACAGTGCCATTAGCGCACCAAGATGAAACGGGTCGAGTCTCGGCAGCAGCAGCGTATTGCTGGGCCGGTTGCCGGGGAATACCCGATGCGGAAGGGCAGCGTCGAGGGCCGCGCCGGACAAGGTCGACGACAGTTCGGCGCGGACCTCGTCGGCCGACTTGCCGCGCATCAAGGCCGCGCTCTGCGCCAGGCAATTGGCCACCAACATGTTTTGCTGCTCAGGCCAGGGATGATCCGCCTTCAGCGGCAGGATGAAGTCAACCGGATGTACATCGCTGCCCTGATGCAGCATCTGGAAGAACGCGTGCTGACCGTTGGTGCCGACATCACCCCACAGTGCCGGCGTCGACGCCACGCCGATCGGCCGGCCATCACGGTGCACGCACTTGCCGTTGGATTCCATCTCCAGTTGTTGCAGCCAAGCAACGAAGCGCTCCAACTTCTGCGCGTAGGGCGCGACGACCTGGCTCGGCGCACCGAGAAAATTGCGGTTCCACACGGCCAGCAGTGCCAGCAGCACTGGCAGATTCGACGCGGCCGGCGCGCTGCGAAAGTGGGCATCCATCGCGTGGGCGCCCGCGAGCCATTGGCCGTGCCGATCGGGACCGAGCGCGATCATCAGCGACAAGCCCACGGCCGACCATACCGAGTACCGACCCCCGACCCAGTCCCAGAATTCGAACATGCGCTGGCGATCGATGCCGAAACGCTGCACTTCGTCCGCATTGGTCGACACCGCGATGAAATGCTGACCGACGGCAGCCTCGCCGAGCGCCGCGACCAACCATTGCCGAGCGGCACGGGCGTTGGCCATCGTTTCCTGCGTCGTGAACGTCTTCGACGTCACGATGAACAGCGTCCGCGCCGGATCCAGCCCGGCAAGCACAGACTGCAACTGCGCGCCATCGACGTTGGCGACATAGTGCGTCCGCGGGCCCTCACAGAAGTCGATCAGCGACTCGTTGACCATCCGCGGGCCAAGATCCGAGCCGCCAATCCCGATGTTGACGACATCGGTAAACGGCTCGTCCCGATGGCCGCGGTACTCGGCCGAACGCAGACGCCGCGCGAACTCTTTCATGCGGTCGAGCACCGCGTGAACGTCGGCGTTGACGTCCTGGCCGTCGACGAGCAGCGGCTGGCCCCGAGGCGCACGCAACGCGGTGTGGAGCACCGCACGGCGTTCGGTATGGTTGATCCGTTCGCCGGCGAACATCGATGCCGTGCGCGCGGCCACCTGTTGCTGGTCGGCCAAGGCCAGCAGCGCATCGAGCACCTCGGCATCGATGCGCTGCTTGGAGTAATCGAGGTATAGGCCGCAGGCCTCGACGGCGTAGCGTGTCGCGCGATCCGGGTCGACTGCGAAGCAGTCAACCAGCCTCAGCGAGCCAGCGGATTGGGCCAGAGTGGTGAGGCGTTGCCAGCAAGGAGTATCGGTCAGCATCATGTGATCGGCTTTGCGAATATCGCGCCAAGCTTATCCGGGATTCGATGAATGCAGCCGGCCCTGAGGCTCAGTAGCGGCCAGCAGCCGGCAGGCTACAGCCAGTGATAATTGAAGCTGATGCTGATGCGCTCGACGTCGACGGGATTGGGCGGCACTTCGTGCCGCAACCAGCTCTCGAAAAGGATCAATTCGCCCGCCCGGGCCGGGTAGACGATGTGGGCCCGATGCTCGTCCGGCGCATCAGCATCGCGGGGCGGTGCGGCCATCATCCGCGACAGCCGAGGGTCTTCGAACTTCAGGCCCGGACAACCGCGCGGTGTTTTGACGTAGTAGGTGCCGCTGATAGCCGACTGCGGATGCAGGTGGAACGAATGCGCGGTGCCGCGCGGCATGATGTTGAGCCAGCAATCGGTCATCTCGAGCGACCGGCCGCGCAGGTCCCAATGTAGGCTCGTGGCATAGCGTGCGACGTGGCGATCTAGCTTGCGTCGCAGCGTATCGAACGTCGACGAAAACTGGTGCAGCCGATCCATCGAACCGTAGCTGGTGTAGCCGCCGTGGTAATGCGTCTGTGACCAACTACGACCAGCGCGGTCGAATTCACGAAGTTGTGCCGACTCGCGCAGCAGCTCGCGATTCAACGCCAAAGCACCGCTGCCAGTGGCCAGCGGTGCTTGGTAGATCAGCGTCGGGAACCAGCCCTGGACACGGCTGGCGCGCCCAGGCTTGAGTCCCGCCGGGCGACTCAAGCCGCCTGGACCGGAATCGTGTTCGCCGTGCGGACGACGCGGTTGGTGTCGTCGCAGTAGACCAGGCGCGGCTTGAATGCACGGGCGGCGCCTTCGTCCATCGCGCTGTAGGCGCAGATGATCACGCGGTCGCCGACACGGGCCTTGTGCGCAGCGGCACCGTTGACCGAGATGATCCCGGAACCGGCTTCTGCACGGATGGCGTAGGTCGTGAAGCGCTCGCCGTTGTTGATGTTGTAGATCTGGATCTGCTCAAACTCGAGCAGCCCCGCCAAGTCCAGCAGGCGGGAATCGATCGCGCAGGATCCGTCGTAATCGAGCTCGGCGTGCGTGACACGGGCACGGTGGAGCTTGCACTTGAGCATCGTCAGTTGCATGGCGTGGTCTGTTCCAGCTGGCTTGCGATTCCGAGGTGGCCCACCAAGACATGCACCTGGAGATCAAGTTTGCGACGGAAGCGGGCGGCCCAAAAAGACATGCACCCGGGCGACGATCACTGCGCAAAACCGTTCAGGTTGCGCACAGGCCGGAACCGGCCGCGAGTGTAACGGCCCCTCCCCTGAGCGGCAACCGTTTTGTCATAACGACATAAAAGCTTGCTCAGGCAGACACTTCGAGGTTGTCGATCAGCCGCGTTCGCCCCAGATGCGCTGCCACCAGCAGCACCCAGCTGCGGCTGGACGGCGCCGGCGGGCCAAGGTCGTCCGCATTGCGGATGACGAAATACTGCGGCTTGAATCCCTGATGTTCCAACAACTTACGCGCCTCATCTTCGAGCAAGGCGAAGTCGCGCGAGCCCGAGCGCAAACGCTGGGCCACGGCGCTGAGCGCGCGATACAAGCCGGGCGCCAGCGAGCGTTCGTCGGGACTCAGATACTGGTTTCGCGACGACATCGCCAGCCCGTCGGGCTCACGCCGCGTCGGTACCCCGACGATGGTCAGCGGCATATGCAGGTCAGACACCATGCGCCGCACGACCATCAACTGCTGAAAATCCTTGCGGCCAAACATCGCGACGTCGGGCTGGACAATATGGAACAGGATGCTGACGACGGTGGCCACGCCTTCGAAGAAGCCAGGCCGAAACTCGCCTTCGAGCAGCTGCGAGATACCCGGCACGGCGACCTGCGACAGATTCAGGCGCCCGCGCGGGTACATCTCGTCAACGCTGGGGGCGAATACCAGATCGCAACCGACCGGGTCGAGCCTCAAGCAATCGTCGCTGAGCGTCCGCGGGTAGCGGTCGAAGTCCTCGTTGGGACCGAACTGCAGCGGATTGACGAAGATACTGGCGACGACGCGGTCGGCCTTGGCGCGAGCCTCGGTCACCAGGTCCAGATGGCCTGCGTGCAGATTGCCCATCGTCGGCACGAATGCAACGGTCTCGCCGCGAGCGCGCCAAGCGGCAACTTCGCGCCGCACCTCGGCGATCGTGTGAACCAAACGCACGGGCCGCCGCCGTCAGAAACAGTGCACGGGTGCCGGATAGGCGCCCGACTTCACATCCTGCACGTAGGCGCGAAACGCCGACTCGATGTCGGCGGCGCCGTGCATGAAGTTCTTGACGAAGCGCGGCGTGCGGCCGAGCGTGACCATCGGCGAAATATGCAGGATGTCGTGCATCACCAGGATCTGGCCGTCGACGTGCGGGCCGGCACCAATGCCGATGACCGGGACCGGGCTGGCTTCGGTGATGCGGCGGCCCAGTTCCGACGGTATGCATTCGAGCAGCAGCATGTCGGCGCCTGCCTCGGCCAGCACGTGCGCGTCGTGGATCATCGCCTCGGCCGCCGCGTCGTCGCGACCCTGCACCTTGAACGCCCCCATCTTGTGGACGAACTGGGGCTGCAGCCCAAGGTGAGCACATACCGGCACGCCGCGCACCGCCAGATATTCGACGATGCTGGCCTGCTCGCGGCCGCCTTCAAGCTTGACCATCTTGGCGCCGCCCTGCTGCATCAGACGCTGCGACGAATCGAGCGCCCGGTCGAGCGTCGCGTACGACAGGAATGGCAAATCGGCGACGAGGAAAGCGCGCTTCAGATGCGGCGCCACGCAGCGCGAGTGGTAGACAATGTCGTCGACGCTGACCGGCGTGGTGGTGTTGCCGCCGTGGATCACCATGCCTAGCGAGTCGCCGATCAGCATGAAGTCGACGCCGGCGCGGTCCTGCACCATCGCAAAGCTGGCGTCGTAGCAGGTCAGGCTGGCGATCTTCTCACCCCGGTCCCGCATTGCACGCAATTCGGCAATGTTCACCGGCTTGGCCGACGGCGTACTGTTTTTGTCGTGCTCCATGGGGTCGCGCTGTCGGCCGGTGGTTGAGGCGGCGCGACTATACCAAAGACACCGCCGTCAGCCGCTGCCGCGGTGCGTCGTTCGCCAACGCGTCCAGCAACTGCTGGTAATGAGCAGGCTGGCCGACCAGATCGAGGCTTTCGGTGTCGACCTCGATCAGTCTCGGGACACGAGGCGCGATGAACCAGCGACGATAAGCGTCGTCGAGGCGTGACAGGTAAGCCGGGTCGATCCCGACTTCATAGTCACGACCGCGCCGCTCGATCCGCTCCAACAAGGTCGACAACGGTGCCTGCAGGTGGATGATGCAATCGGGCTGCGGCACGTCCAGTGCCAGGCGCTCGAACACCAGGCGATACAAGTCGAAGTCGCTGCGCGACAGCGTCAACTCGGCAAACAGTCGGTCCTTGTCGAAGATGAAGTCGGCAACCCAGGTCTGGGCGAATAAATCACCCTGATGCAGGTCCTCGACCTGCCCGGCGCGCTGCATCAGAAACGTCAGCTGGGTCGCCAGCGCGACCCGTGCCGGGTCGCGGTAAAAGCGCGGCAGGAATGGATTGGCTTCCGGCTTTTCCAACAGCAAGCGCGCGTCGAGGCTCTGCGCCAGACGATGCGCCAGCGTGGTCTTGCCGACGCCGATCGTACCCTCAATGGCAATGTAGGCGGGCCACTGCGCGGCACCGACGGGTTTGCCGCTCAGAGCGGCCACATCGACAGATCGTCGCGCGGCAAGCGCGACGCCAAGTCAGCGACGAGACCGACGTCCGGTATCTGCAGCTGCGGGGCGATCTCGGCCAGCGGCACAAGCACGAAGTTGCGTCGCGCGATGCCAGGATGCGGCAGGCGCAGGCCGGCGGTGGCCGATGTCACGCCGTCGACATGCAGCAGGTCCAGGTCGATGCGTCGCGGACCCCAGTGCTCGCCGCCGCGCACGCGACCCGCCTCGCGCTCGATTTCGAGCAGGCGCGCCAGCATCGCAGCCGGTTCGATCGCGCAGTCGATCATGCAGACCGCGTTGCAGTATTCCGGCTGTTCCGGTGGCCCCATCGGCGGAGATCGGTACAAGCTCGACGCGGCGATCAGCCGCACACCGGGGCTCATCGCGATGGCCGCGAGCGCTCTGCGAATCTGTTGCGGCGGATCGTCGAGATTGCTGCCCAGGCCGATGTAGGCGCGCACGCCCGGAGCAGCCGTCGTGCCGGCGACATCAGCAGACATCGGTGGGGCGCTTATGACGCGTCGGCCGCGCGCGGGGCGTTGCCGTCAGGCCCGGCATCACCGTCATCATCAGTGTCGTCGCCATCGTCGACGCCGTCGCCACCGGCCAGCGTGGGCGCAGCTTCACCCGCCACTGCAGGGCCCCGACGGTTGCGTCCGCCACGGCGGCGGCGGCGCTTGCGCGGCGCTTCCGATGCGGTGGCGAACACATCGTCGGCCGGCAATTCCGGAGCCGGCGGCAGGTCGCCACCTTTTTGTGCTTCGGTCCACCACGTCGCCAACTCAAGCAGCGCCGCGTTGCCGGAACTTTGCGCGCGCACCAAAAGAAAGTCGTAAGCGGCGCGAAACTTCGGGTGCGTCATCAAGCGCCGTGCTCGTGTCGCGGTGGTCTGCTCGAAGCGGGGCTGCAGGTCCCAGATATCGCGCATCGGCAGCGAGAAACGCTTCGGGATCGCCACATGCGAAATCGTCCGTGCGATCACTTCTTCGCCAGCCTGTTGGATCGCGATGAACGGCTCACAGCCCTGCTCGAGCCGCAACTGCGCCGCTCGCGCCTCGACCGCCGGCCACAGCAGCGAGGCGTACAAAAACGACGGGCTGACGGCTTGGCCTGCCACCATGCGCTGGGCCGTGTTGCGCAGCGCCGCGTTGACGAACTGCAGGTTGTCGGGCTTGCTCAACAGCGGATCGAGCACCGGGAACAACTGGCGGAACAGCCCGTAGACGCGCAGGCCGTACAAGTTGTCCTCGGCCTCCTTGGACAGCAACAGCTTCAACACTTCGTCGAACAAGCGCGCCGCTGGAATCTCGCGCAGCAGCGACGCCAGCCGCGCGATCGGCGCGGCCGTGGCGTCGTCGATACGAAAATGCAGCTTGTTAGCGATGCGGATCGCCCGGAGCATCCGCACCGGGTCTTCGCGATAGCGCAGTTCCGGGTCGCCGATCAGCCGGATCACGCCGGCACGCATGTCTTCGATACCGGTCGTGAAGTCGACGATCGAATAGTCGCGAATGTCGTAGTACAGCGCGTTGACGGTGAAGTCGCGGCGGATCGCGTCTTCCGCCAGCGTGCCGTAGACGTTGTCCGACAGGATGCGCCCGGTTTCGTCGCGCTTGTGCAGGTCGGTGATCGCACCGCGGAACGTCGTGGTCTCGACGATCTCGTCACCGAAGCGAACGTGACAGATCACGAAGCGGCGGCCGACCAAGCGGCACGAACGGAACAGCGGCTTGACCTGCTCGGGATGGGCGTTGGTCGCGACGTCGAAGTCTTTAGGCTCCAGCCCGGCGAGCAAGTCGCGCACGCCACCGCCGACCATGTACGCCTCGTAACCGGCGTCCTTGAGCGTGTACAGCGTCTTGAGCGTGCCGCTCGAAATCATCGAGCGCGAAACATTGTGCTCGGCGCGGGGGATACGTCTGGGTGAGATCAACGAGAAGCTTCCGTCTAGGCTACGCGGGGATGACTTTGTAATCCTGTCGTTTTTTAGCGCGGACCACGTTGTGATGCGGCGGCGCGTCCGTATAATACGCGACTCGCAGCAGAGCTCCTATCGTCTAGAGGCCTAGGACGGGGCCCTCTCAAGGCCTAAACCCGGGTTCGAATCCCGGTAGGAGCGCCACTTCACACGCTAGGCTGCGAGCCTTACCCGCCTCCGGCCGACGCACGGCACCATGCCGATCATGGTCGCGGCGTTACCGACTCAAGCCAGCCCAGCACCTCCTCAAGCCGCTGCTGCCAGCCGGTCTCGGCCAGCATCCAGTGGGCGTGCTGCGAAAACTCGCGGTATTCGAGCCGCGCCGGGCCATACCAGCGCGCCATCGCGCGGCTGACGCCAACCGGGATGATGTGGTCGCGCCCACCCGACAGCGCCAGCATCGGCGCCTCGATGCGCTCGCGCTCGACGCGGTTGCTGCCCGCGAGGTTGAGGCGCCCGAAACCCAGCTGGTAGATCGCCCTGCCCGACTCCGGCACCAGCCGGCGGTGGAAGCGCTCGCGGTCGGCTGCCGGCAGTGCGTGCAGAAACAAGTGGTCGGCCTCGCGCCGCGACGGCGTGAAGGCACCGCGCCACAGCAGCGGCCGCGCAAAATGCCGCGCCAGCCCGGGCAGCATGATCGGCCGCAGCGGGAACACCGGAGCCGGCGCGGCGCTGTTGATCAGGACGGCGGCGGCAACCGGAACCCGGGCCGCCAGCTGCTGGGCGATCAGCCCGCCCATTGAATGGCCGATGACGACAGCCGGCGCCGCCAACTGCCGCAGCCTGCGCTCGACCGCGGCCACGTAATCCGCGATGCCCAGACCCGCGACCGACTCCCCATCACCATGTCCCGGCAGCGTCACCGCCTCGCAGCGATAACCGGCGCTGCTAAAGCGTTCGACCCAGCCATCCCAGACCCAGGGCTGGCTCCACATGCCGTGCACGAAAACGACGTGCCGACTGCCGGCGGAGCCCATCGGCTGTTGATACGCGAGGTCGTTGCTTTGATCGGGATGCATGTCGGAATTCACCATCGGAACGCGAATCAAGCGGGCTCGATGATCGACGAGCGCCGGCGCAGCCGGGTGCCGACCATCTGCGACAGCGCGTCTGGCTCACACCACAAGCGCACTCGGCGACGTGCGCGTGTCACGGCCGTGTACAGCAACTGGCGATTCAAGCCGCGAGGCCGCGTGACGTCGACGACGATATCGACTTCATCGAACTCCGAACCCTGCGATTTATGCACCGTCATTGCAAAGGCGGTCTCGACTTGACTCAAACGTCCGGGCGCGTAGGCACGCAAGCCCCCGTCGCCCAGAAAGTACACCAGCAGCCGACCGCTCGCATCGGTCAGCGCAACGCCGATATCGCCGTTGTACAGCTGCAAGGCGTAATCGTTGCCCGTCACCATGACGGCGCGACCGGCGTACCAGTGCGCACCCGCGCCAGTCGGCGGGAGACGGCGGCGCAGCTGCAGCGCGATCTGCCGCGACAGCGCATCGCTGCCATACGGGCCGGATCGGGTCGCACACAGCACGCGATACGCATCGAACTGGCGTATCACGACCTCCGGATCCGACCCGGCAAGTACCGCATCGACATAGCCGGCGTAATGCGGCGCCAGCGTCGCGGCGAGCGTGGCCGCACCTGGGAGCGCGGCTTGCCAGCGCGGGCCGTCGGCACTCGTTAGCGACGCGGTTACCGCTGCCATATCACCTTCATTGATCGACGCCGCCAGCGGCGCGATGCCACTGTCGGTGTCGAAGCGATAGGCATGACGCAGCCAGACCACGGCGTTGATCAGCGACGCATCATTGCCTGGCATTGCAACGTCAATGCACTCACCGCAAGCCGCATGGACCCAATCGGCCCAAGCCTGGTCGACCCGGCAGTGAGCCGACAGCTCCGCGTAGACGGCGCCGGCTTCGACGGACGCAAGCTGGTCTTTGTCGCCAAGCAGGATCAGTCGGGCATCAGCACGCAGCGCATCGACCAGCTTGGCCGCCAGCGCCAGATCGATCATCGACGCTTCGTCGACGACCACCAGGTCGTAGGGCAGCGGATGGCGCGCGTCATGGCGAAAGCCGACGCGACCTGGCCGCACGCCGAGCAGCCGGTGCAGCGTGTAGGCCTGCGTCGGCAGCAGCGCACGCAGCGCGGGCTCCAGCGCGAGACGCTGCAACTGCGCCTCGATCGACGCTTGCAGACGCGCCGCCGCCTTGCCGGTCGGCGCTGCCACCGCAATCCGCAGCGCGGCGGCCGACGGCGGCTGCAAGCGCAACGCACCCGCTAGGATGCGAACCACGGTGGTGGTCTTGCCGGTGCCAGGGCCACCCGAGATCACGCACAGCTGGCGCATCAGCGCCGTGGCCACCGCCACCTTCTGCCAGTTGGGCGTCACCGTCTGATCGCCGGAAAACAGCGCATCGACGACGCGGCGCACCTGCTGCGGATCGACCGCGTCGATCCTGCGATTGAGCGCCGTCAGCCTCAATGCCAAGCGACGTTCATAGCGCCAGTATCGATACAGGTATAGCAGCGAACCCTGCAGCACCAGCGGCGTCACGTGCTGGCCGTTGCCGACGACGGGACTGCGCCGCAGCGCCAGCAGGTCGATGGCGACCTCGTCGTCCGCAAGCAACGCCAGATCCGCAGCGGCATGGCCCTGCTGCACCGCCATGCACGCTTGCCGAGCGGCTTCGTGGATGACGTCGATGTCCTCGGTCATACCGCCCTGAGCGCGATGCGCATGGACGACGGCCGCTGCGAAACTGCTGGCAAAGGCCGCCGCATCATCAGCCAACGACGATGGCGGCAGAGGCAAGGACAACAGCGGGTCGTCGAGCATCAAACCGGCTCCTGTTCGCCGGCCAGCAGCCGGTCGATCGCGGACACCAGCGCCAGCGGCGGCCGGCTGGCGTAGATGCCCAAGCCTTGCGAATCGATACCGCGCAAAAACAGGTACAGCACGCCGCCCATGTCGCGCTCGTAGTGATAGCCGTCGATGCGCCACTTGAGCCAACGATGCAAGGCCACCGTGTACAGCAGGTACTGCAAGTGATAATCGCCGTCGTCCATCGCTGCCGACACCGCGTCCGCGTCGTATTCGGCAACGCTATCGCCCAGCCAGTTCGACTTGTAGTCGGCCACGTACCAGCGGCCCTGATGCTCGAAGACCAGATCGATGAAGCCACGCAAATAGCCGTCCAGTCGCGCCGGCGCCAGCGGTGACACCTGCAAGCCGTGCTCACGCGCCAGCATCACCACGCGCGCGATATCGGCTTGACACAACGGCAGGTGGAACGCCAATTCGATCAAACGGCGCTGCGGATCGACCTGCGATAACTGCAGCGGCTTGCCGCTGGATGGGCACGTCAACGGAGCAAGCGCCACCTCGGCCAGCCACTGACACAGTTCGTCGGCCCATTCGGCCGGCATTCCGCTAGCGCGAAGCTGCGCTTCGGCAACGGCCCGCCACGAAACAGGATCAGCCGACAGATCAATGCGCTCGAGCACCGCGTGCAGGCAGGTGCCCGGTGCAGCACCACGCGGAAAGCTGAAGCGCCCGCCGCCGGGTGAGCGCGCGATCCGCAACGGCGCCGGCTCGGCGGAAGACGGATGCTGATCGTGGTCGGGCATCGCCTCGGCCAAAGGCTCGTCGATCTGCCGGCTCAACCCGGTATAGCTGGTGACGATCTGAGCGGCGGGAATCGGCCGCTGCAGCGTGCGTGAATCAAGCCTCGCCGGGTCGTCGTGATGGGCGGCTCGCCGCTGCGCGGTTGGCGCGGCCTGGTAGCGGATCACATCGCCTGGAGCCTGGGCCAATTGCTGTAGGCAAGCCGAGGTCGGCTCGCCTCGGCTATGCAATAGATGACCCACAGCGGACAGAGGGCGACTGCTGAAATCGCCGGTAAACAGATAGCAGCGATTCTTGGCACGAGTCAGTGCCACATAGGCCAGACGCAGATCTTCGGCGCGCGACTCGTCCAGCGCCTGCGCCCGGATCGCATCGATGTCGTCGGGATCGGCATCGATGCACAGCGCACCGTCGGCATCGTGGTACGCAATCAGATCCTCGTCGGCTTGCCGGTCCTTGCCACTCCAGAGGTACGGCAGGAATACCACCGGATACTCCAGACCCTTGCTGGCGTGGATCGTCAACACCTGCACCAAGCCTGCATCGCTTTCGAGCCGCAGCTGAGACTCCTCGGCACGGTTGCCGAGCGCGTCGCGCCGGCATTGCGCCAACCAGCGCAGCTGCGCCTCGATGCCATGTAGCCGGTGGCGCTCGGCTTGCAGCAGTTCAGCCAGATGGAACAGATTGGTCAGACTGCGCTCGCCATCGTCGAGCGCCGCCAAGCGCTCGATGACGCCGCGTCGGCGCAGCAGCTCGCGCAACATGCGCATGAAGCCACGATCGCGCCACAGCATGCGGTAGTGATCGAACTCGCCCAGCAATTGATCCCAAGCACCTTCCTGCTGCTCGGTGGCGATCACGCGCGGCAAGGTCCAGCCCCAGAAGCGGCCCAACAACGCAGCACGCAGCGTGCCGCCCCGGTGCGGCGACGCAACAGCCGACAACAGACGTTCCAGGTCTTCGGCCTCGGTGCTGGCCCACACGTTGTCGCTGGCTTGTTCGGCGCAACCGATGCCCAGACGCGCCAACTCATCGCGCAGCTGCCGCGACTGGAAATGACTGCGCACCAGCACCGCGATGTCGCCCGCACGCAGCGGGCGCCCGTCGTACTCCAGCTTGCCATCGGCGGCGCGCCGCAGCAGGTCGGCGATCTCGGCAGCCGTGGTGGTCGATGCCCAGCGCTCACCGGCTCCGTTGCTCAGCGGCTTTCCGTCGTCGCTGAGCAATGCCATCAACCGCAGTGGCGAAGGCTCGACGAGGCCACCATCGATCAGCGCGGGCTTGCGCCGCAACGACGCCACAACCGGCTGATACTGAATATCCGGATTCAGGAACGGGTCGTCGCAAGCCTCATAGAGGTGATTCAAGGCCTGCAGATAACCCGACACCGAGCGTTGATTTTCGGTCAGCGCATGCCGGTGACCGCAGGCTTGACGCGCTTGCAGATACGCGTGGATGTCGGCGCCTCGGAAGCTATAGATGGCCTGCTTGGGATCTCCGACCAGGAAGGCACACAACGGTTGACCGGCAGCAACTCCGTCGGCCCAGATGCGCCGGACAATGTCCCATTGCAGCGGGTCCGTATCCTGAAACTCGTCGATCATCGCAGCGGGATATTGCTGACGCAGTTCGTCGGCGAGCGTCTCGCCCCGTTCACCGTGCAATGCACGCTGCAAGCCCAGCAGCAGATCGTCGTAGGACTGCTCGCGTCGCGCTTGCAGCCGCAGCGGCAGCTCGTCGCGCAGATAGACCAGCAGATCGAGTCTAAGCGAGCGCCAAGCGCGTGCGAACTGCTGCTGCAACTGCCGTGCAGCCGCATCGAGTGACGCCAGCGCATCAAGGACGGCATGCGTCGGCGGATCGCCGGTCGAATTGCGGCTAAGGGCTTCGGGCAATAGCGACTCGGCCTTTTTCGGCAGCGCAATGACGTCGGGCTGCGCAAAGTAATGCGCAATGTCGTTGAGGCGCTTCGCCACATCGCCAGCGCGGTAACTGGCCCGCTTCAGGCCCGGCGCCGTCGCCAGCCATTGGGTAAAGGCATCACGCTGCTGCGCAAACACGTCTGCAGCGCGCTGGCGATGTGCAACAAACGCAGCGATAGGTTCCTTCAAGTCGAGCGGCACCGGTGCCGGGCGGATATGCAGGCGCGGCCGCGTCGCTAACGATGCGGCCCACCGCGCCAAGGCATCGACATCCAAGCCGTGCGATTCCAGCCAACCGAGAAACAGCGCCGGCGGCACGTGCTGCGATGCTGTCGACGGCGCAATCCGCCGACGCCAGAAATCGAGCACGATCTGGCGTCGCAGTTCGCCGACATCGGGCACGATGTCGTTTTGAAACACCATGCCGCTGGAAAACGCGCGATCGGACAATACCCGCTGACAGAACGCATGAATCGTGTAGATCGCCGCTTGATCGATGCCCCGCAGCGCCGCACGCAATCGACGCAGCGCCAAGTCTCGATCAGGCAGACGCGCCAGCAACGCCTGGCACAAGGAATCAGCTTCGGTTCCACGACCTTCGATCAGATCCTGCATCTGCTGAAGCCGGGCTCGGATACGGTCACGCAACTCGGCGGTCGCAGCCTTCGTGAACGTGACGGTCAGGATCGATTCCGGATTCAGCCCACGCTCGAGGATCAGACGCAGATAAAGCCCCGACAGCGTCCACGTCTTGCCGGTGCCTGCACTGGCTTCAATCAGCCGCAAGCCGTCGAGCGGCGCGCTCAACGCCACCGGCGTCGCGGCATCGTCGGCACCGGAGGCCATGTTCGCAGACACCGTCATGGTCGATCGCGCGCCGCCGCGATCATCGGCCCGAATATGCGACGCGCCAGTGCCGGCAATCCGTCCGGCAAGGTCACTCGTTGCCCGCGGTAGAACAGCCGGCAATACGCATCGGCACTCTCGCCGTCGCTGTTGTAGCCGGGGGCCCAGATCTTCTCGGCCTTGTCGGGACGATCAGGCTCATCTGCAAACTGCAGCGCCGTCTTGGGAAGATAAGGCAATGGCGCCTGCAGGCCGTCTTGATACGTATCGAGCAGCGTCAGCAAGTGAGATTCGGCATCAGGCACCTCAGCCCACTCGAGCCGCTGATCGCCACAGCCGCGCACGAGGCAGCGCGGCTGGATGCCGTCAGGGCGTAGCAGACACAGCAGCAAGTGGCGCGGCCACGCGTGAAGCCAGTCATGCGCGCTGAGCTTGTGGGTATAGCGAGGCAGATACAGGCCCTCGGCGGTCAGTTGGTCGATGACGCCGCTCAATGTGTACTGGCCGATACGCAGCTCGAATGGCAGCGCCGGCAACGCCGCCGCGCGCTCGGTACGAACCTGCTCTGCAAACTCGATCACCGGTCTTGCGGCGCTGGCCAGCAGATGATCGCCCCAGCCGCCATGGGGCAACGTGATGCCGGCTCGAAAGCGCTGATGGATCGTGCGCTCGTCATGTCCGTCCATCGCAAGATCCAGCAGCTCCCGTTCGAAATCCCAGCGCGGATCGGGCAAGGCCAGCGGCTCCTCGCTGGCCAGCTGCTGCTCACCGGGGTCGATGCGAATGCCGAGACGATCGCGCAGAAAAAACCGATACGGGTTGCGCAAACAGCCGGTCAATCGATCAAGCGTCAGCTGCCGCGCAAGTTCATCCGAAACCGGCAGTCGCTGGCTGTCGAGTACGTCGGACACCGGCGGCGGACGCTGTGCTGAGACGATACACCGTGCTGCGTCGCGAAAGTCTCGTGCATGACTGTGCAGCGGACCCGGAACGAAGTACCGCGGCGAGAACGGCTGCAATGGATGCTCGGTCAGCAATGCCGCATCGACGGCGGGGCGACCGCCTTCAGCGTCACGCGCGAGCTGATCGAGCAATTCGGCAACGAGCACCGACGGCGGCATTACTTGATTGGTGCGGATGCTGCGGCCGGTATAGCTGACATAGAACACATCACGAGCCGCCAGCAACGCATCGAGAAAAGCGCCGCGATCGTCCTGACCGCGAGAACGATCGCCACGCCGCGGGTGCCGCCCCAGCAGATCGAACTCGCTGACCGCCGGATTACGTGGAAAGCGACCGCCGTCAAGCCCGATGACCGCAATCACACGGTATGGCAGCCCGCGCAGGGGCCCGATCCCGGTAAAGGTCAGTGCGCCGCCCGGCACGCCGCCGGGACTGCTACCTGCGAGCTGCGATGCGATCAGCTGCCGCACCACATCCAATGGAACCGCGTCACGGTGACCCGCTGCATCGGCATCATCACGCAACTGGGCGATGACCTGACGCAAGCGATGCGCATCACTTTCATCGTCCGTGGTGGGTGACAACTGCTCTTCCAGCATGCGCGACAACCGGTCGCACCAGCCGGCGACGCTGCGCATCTGGCGCAGATCGTCGCGCAAGCGGACCAGATCACCCAGCGCCCGCAACAACTTGCCGGCAATCGCCGTCTGCGTGCCCTCGATGTCCTCATACACCTGCAGACCCGCGACCAAATCGACTCGGTCCGACGGCGCGGCATAGCCGAGCAGCAATCGCATCAGCCCATCGACCCAGCTATGACGCGCTTCGGACGGCAAATCGAACGTGGAGCGATGCGCTGCGTCCAAGCCCCAGCGCACGCCGGATTCACCAATCCACTGTCGGATCGAGTCCAGCTCGCTGACGCCGAGCCCATAGCGTTCGCGCACAGCAGGCACCTGCAGATGGTCGAAGACTTCATCGGCGGCGAAGCGCGACGCGGGCAGCTTAAGCAAGGTGTCGAATGCGCTGAGCAGCGGCGTCGAATCAGCCGCAGCGCGCCCGGTGATGCTGTAGCCGATTCGATGCTCGGCGGTAGCGGCACCGAATACCGCGTCGATCAGCGGAGCGGCTTCGTCGACGTCGGGCATCATCACCAACACGTCCTGCGGACGTAGCCCGGGCAGCTGATCGAATAGCGTCAGCAACTGGTCGTGTAGCACTTCGAGCTGTCGGGTCAAGCTGTGGCAGGCATGCACCTGCAGCGACCGCAATGGCTCATGCAACTGCGCCGCAGCCAGCGGCGGCATGGCCACTGGCCCAAGCTCGAGCAAGCTACGCTGCAGTCGGTGCAGCAGAGTCGAGGTACCGGGATCGACAAACATCGGCTGTTCCGTCGCGGTCGCCGTATCGGTCTGCTGCAGCACCTCCGCGAGATGATCGCGGGCTTGCGTGCCCCACGATGCCAGCAACGGATGGGCGACTTCGATGCCGGACGCGCTGGAGGCAGCATCGCGTAACGCCATCCGCGCCGACGCACGTTCGGACATCAAATCGCCCCAGTATTGGCGGCAGGGATTGAGTACGTAGCATTCGACATCGGTGTATTGCGCCATGTCGGCGACCGCGCGCACGTACTGTGGCGGTAATGTCGGCAGCGCAAACAGTCGGATGCGGCGCGGCAATTGCCGGCGCGCGTCGACGTCGTCGCGCAGGCGTGCGGCGACGATTTCGGCAGGATGCTGCAGGTCACGCAGGCCGGCATCTTCGACCAAACGGCGCCACAGCCCCAGTTGCCAACGCTCGGTGGACGACGGCGTCAATCCGCACAACTGGCCAGCCGCCCAGCTCTGGACCCATTCGGGGCGATAGACCAGATAACGATCGAACACCTGTGCCAGCTTCTCGGCAAGCTGGATACGGCCCTGCTCGCCCGCCTGCTCGATGTAACGTCGCAGCGGCGCATAGACCTCGCTGGCCGGCAGCCGGCCCAACTGCGCATACAGCCTGAGCGTCATCACTTGCACGTCGAAAGGCGATCGACGCGGAACGTCATCGAGCAGCCGCGCAAACGTCTGCCAGACGAACTGCGCAGCGAACGCAAACTCGATCTGCATACAAACGCCGAACACGTCCGCGACCCGGTATTGCAACCAACGCGCGACGCCAAGGCTCGGTACGACGACGGTTTCCACCTCGAACGGTGATGCAGGCACCTCCAGCAAGCTGCGCATCAGCTCACCGGCCAGTGGCTCAAGCCGATTGCCATGGACGACTTTCAGCATCGATAGCCCTTGGCGGAAGGCATCGGACATAGGGCCACATCCAGCCAGCCCCGCTTGATGCCGACACTGGCGAAGCGCGTCATCGACTCAGGCCTCGCGCAGCCAGCGCCACAGCGTGGTCCGCGACACACCGAGCCGCTCTGCGGCCAGCCGACGATCGCCACCGGCCGCAAGCAGCGCGTTCTGCAAGCTTGCCCTGTCCGGCTGAGCCCGCCGCAATGGCGACCCGCCCGGCGCCAATGCCTCCGCCTCGGTCAAAAGCTCCGGTGCTGCCTCGGCCAACACGGCGATACCGATGGAACCTTTGGGTGCAAGCACCGCCGCGCGCTCAACGACGTTGCGCAGTTCGCGAACGTTGCCGGGCCATCGGTAACGGCATAGCAGCGCGATCGCATCGGGGTCGAAGCCGTCACGGGCTCGACGCGCGTCGCTACGCAAAAATGCCTGCGCCAGCATCGCGATGTCGTCTGCATGATCGCGTAAAGCCGGCAGACGCAGGCGCAGCACGTTCAAGCGATAAAACAAGTCGCGACGGAAGCCGCCGCTGGAGGCCAGCGCATCGAGATCGCAGTGCGTGGCCGCAATCACGCGCAGATCCACTGGCGTCGGCCGCGATGCACCTACGCGGGTCACCTCGCGTTCTTCGAGCACGCGCAACAGCCGGGTTTGCAACGCCAGCGGCATCTCGCCAATTTCGTCGAGAAACAGCGTGCCGTGTTGTGCCGCCTCGATCAGCCCGACACGGCCGCCGCGGCGCGACCCGGTGAAGGCTCCGTCGTCATAGCCGAACAGCTCGGATTCGAGCAGCGACTCGGCGACGGCGCCGCAGTTGATCGCGATGAAGGGCGCGGCTTGGCGTGGGCTAGCCGCGTGCAAGGCTTGGGCGACGAGTTCCTTGCCGGTACCGGTATCGCCAGTGATCAGCACGGTGCGGTCCGCAGCACCGAACGTCACGATTCGCTCACGCAAGGCCTGCATCGCTGGACTGTCGCCCAGCAGATGGCGACTGCTGTAGCGCTGCCCGGCCGCGACGCGCGACAGCGGTCGGCGCGGACGGCGCGGCGTGTCGACGTCGCCGACCATCTTGGCGATGTCCAATGCCGACTCGAATGCAGAACGGATCGTGTCGGCTGAATACAGCATGATGCCGGCGACACCCGCCTGTTCGGCGAAGTCGACGACCATGCCGGTGCCGACGATCGCTCGACAATCCTTGGCGACCAGTTCGGCCACATGCATGCGCGCATCTTCAGCTGTCACAAACGCGCGTTGTTCGATCGACAAACCGAAGCTGGCCTGGAATTCAGCAAAAACCGGCACCTCGGTTTCGTGGGTCACCAGCCCGATCTTTGGGGACAGCCGATGCGCCTGACTCAAGGCCTGCATCAGATCGAAGCCGCCGGGGCGTATCAGCACCAGAGGCTTGTCGATGCGGCTGCGCAGATAGGCGCCGTTGGAGCCGGCCGCGATCAGCACGTCGCAGTCCTCGGTACGAAGCCGTTGCTGCAGATAGCTGACCGCTTCTTCGAAGCCGAGATTGATCGTCTCGATCTGGGCGCGGTGGTCGAATTCAGGGGTGATATCGCGCAGCAGTCGGGACAACCTCGAAACGCTGATCGTCCAGATCACCGGCCGATCACGGGCCGCGCTCCAGTCAGCAGCATCAGACTGCGGCGGCAATCGGTGGACATGTTTCACGGCAGGATCGCGTTGCACGATGAAACACGATTGAAACACGCTGCCGCCGTGCCGACAAGCACGACGGCAGCATAAAAATACCTGCTCCGATCAGGAAATCGGAGCAGGAAGACCACGGGGATCGGTCGTGCCGGCTAGATCAGCGGCGTTGAAATCACGGCAGCAATGCGTAAAGGCGGGCCAGCGCCGCACTCCCATCGGCACCCTGGACACTTGCGAGTGTCGCGTGCGCATCGGTCTTGCGGCCTGCCTGCAGCTGCGCATATCCCAGATGCAGCCGCGCCTCGTCGGGCTTCTTCAGCCCTCCCTTGGCAATACCGGCCTGAATCAATTGGAGCCCTTGCTCGTATTGGCCGTAACCAATCCGATTAAGTCCGCTGCTGACCAGCGCGTCGCCGGTAGCTTGGGATGCCGCCGCTTTGTCGCCTTCGGCCAGCGTGGCCTGATCGTCGGCCAGCTTGCGTGCGACCAAGTCCCTGAGCTGCTGATGGCGTGCGGCATCGGGGCCGGTGCCAAGCCGCTGGCGTGCATAGCCGTCACGCAAATAGCGATCGGCCTCGCCGGGGTACCCGGCCTGCAACGCCAGTTGCGCGGCGTCGATGTCGTCATCGGCGTCGGCCATTGTCCCGCTGGCTGCGCGCAGCCGATAGACATCCAGCATCAGCCGTGGAGAGAAGCCCGGCTGATTGCGCACACGCGACAGCAAGTCGGGCCAGTACGCCGGGTCCGGGTGGTAGCGAAGCAGCTTTTCCAACGCCAGCACGTAGCCAGCGTCGTCCTGAAGCTTTTGCGCGCAGCTGGCGAGTAGCTTCAGCTGCAGATCGGTCGGCG
Source organism: Hydrocarboniphaga daqingensis (assembly GCF_900129825.1). Taxonomy (GTDB): domain Bacteria; phylum Pseudomonadota; class Gammaproteobacteria; order Nevskiales; family Nevskiaceae; genus Hydrocarboniphaga; species Hydrocarboniphaga daqingensis. The sequence continues at coordinate 367,765 of NZ_FQWZ01000005.1, forward strand.
CCTGGCCGGCCTGCTCCAATGCCGCGAGCTGTGCCAGCATTTCGCGTTGGGCTGCCGCGATGTCGCCACTCAAGTACAAGGCCTGCGGCATCAGCGACAGCGTCGCGGCCGTGGTGCCGCCTGCGTCGCGATACTGCTGCAGATACCGGGCCGCTTTCGGGTAATCCTTGGCCGCATAACTCAGCCGCGCGACGATCTCGTAGGTCGCCGCCTTTTCATCGGCTGGGAACTGCGGCGCCTGCAACGCTGCCTCGTACGCAGCAACCGCGGTCACCGCATCACCGAGACTGGCCGCGACGGCGGCGCGCAAGCGGTTGATGATGTAGGTCTCGTAGGGCGTCAACGAGCCGACCTTCTCAGCCGCCGCCAGCTTGTCCCGTGCGGCGGCGTAGTCCTTGGCCTGCAACGCCTTTTGTGCATCCTGCAACGGTTTGCCGACTTCGGGACGCACGCCTTCGGCAGCGGGGGCGGCCATCGCGGACGACATGGCCACCAGCGCTGCAGTGAGCATCAAAATCCGACCGCGGTGCATCGTCGAACGAGACGTCATCGGCAACTACTGCATGAACTGTTCATTGCCGACGATGCCGACCTTGGTCACGCCCAGGCGTTGGGCCGAGGCCAGGACGGCGGCGACGTACTTGTATTCCACCAGCTTGTTGGGCCGGATGTGAAACTCGCTCTGGTTCTCACCCGCCTGCGCCTCGCGGCGGAAGTTCGCTTCCAGCGTGGCGCGGTCCATCGGCGTGCCGTTCCAAAGCACCGTGCCGTCGAAGTCGATCTCCAACTCCACTGCCGGCGGCGGCGGGGCCTCGCTCGGCGGCGTGTTCGCCTGCGGCATGTCCAGCTTCACCGCGTGCGTCTGGATCGGGATCGTGATGATCAGCATCACCAGCAGCACCAGCATCACGTCGATCAGCGGCGTCGTGTTGACGTCCACCACCACGTCCGGGTCGCCGTTGCTGCCCCCGCCCGATCCGCCTACGTTCATTCCCATCGTCTTGCTCCTAGCCGTTCTTCGGCGGTGGTTCGGTGATGAAGCCGATCTTGGCGATCCCCGCTCGCTGGCAGGTCACCATCACCGTTCCGATCGCCTGGTAGCGCGCCACCTGATCCCCGCGGATGTGAATCT
>NZ_FQWZ01000008.1:0-225000 GCF_900129825.1 Hydrocarboniphaga daqingensis
CCAGGCGGCGGCTGCGGCGGGCCTTTCGCGGGGCCTCGTCGCCGGTGTCGGCGTCTTGAGTGACGACCGCCGACATTTCAGCGGGCCACGTGCTTGCGGTTGCAGACGGCGGACACCAGGCGCGAGCAGACCGACTCGAGCGTGTCGACCAGCTCGGTGGTGCGGCTCTGCAGCCAGGCGTGGATCAGCAGCGAGGGGATGGCGACCATCAAGCCGAAGGCGGTGCAGTTCATCGCCTCGGAAATGCCGGCCGACAGCAGGTCGGCCTTTTCGGCCGGGTCCGCATTGCCCAGCGCGGCGAAGGCGCCGATCAGGCCGAGCACGGTGCCGAGCAGACCCAGCAGCGTGGACATGTTGGAGAACGTGGCCAGGTAGTGCGTGCGGCGCTCAATGGCGGGCAGCACTTCCATCAAGCCTTCTTCAGTGGCGATCTCGACTTCGGAGCGACGATTGTCGATGCGGGCCTGGGCGAAGCCGGTTTGGATCAGCTTGCCGATGGCGGTATCGGAGCCGGCGGCGAGGGCTTCGGCCTGGGCCAGGTCACCGGACTTGAGCAACGGCGCCACGCGCGCCCACAGCGAACGATTCTCGGACTCGGTCTTGCGCAGGAAGATCATGCGCTCGACCGCAACGGCCACCGCCATCGCCAGCACCAGCGCGATCGGATACATAAACGCGCCGCCACCTTGAAAGAACCGGATGACGTGATTGAAAAACTCCATGGCGACGCTAGCCTCTGTGGTGGTGGGTCAATCGCGGCGCAGGCCGGCACGGCGATACGCTGCAATCGCCTCGTCGGTGATCACGCGTTGGCGGAATGCTTCGGTGTCCAAGGGCTCCAGGCTTTCCTGGCGATGCGTGGGGCGCGCATTCAGCGTGGCCGGTTGGTCGGCTTGCCACGGCATCAGCACCAAACCGACCGGCGCTTCCTGCTCACCGATGATCTGTGTGCCGGCATGGGCAGTTGCGGGTGCGGGAGCGTCGGCGGCATGCAGTGGCGCTGCGCCGAGCGCACTGGCAGCGACGATGATCACAACGGAACCGCTGCGGATCATCGACATCATGGCGTTGTGCCGGCGGCCGCGACGGCTGCAGCAGCGGTGCGCTGCGTGCTCGACGCTTCGAGTTCCTTGATCCACACCGCGACCATCAGATTGCGGTCGCCGCTGAGCCGCTGATACTCGCGGTACTCGCGCAGCGCATCCTGCGGTCGATGCAGCGATACGTCGTACAAGATGCCCAGATTCAAATGCGCGGCCGCGTAGTCGCTGCGGGCGGCAATCGCGCGTCGATAGGCGTCTTCGGCGCCCGTGTGATTGCGTGCTTCGCGGTAAAGCGAGCCAAGCCAGGTCCAAGCCACGGCATTGGCAGGGTTGGCCGCTACTGCCTTGGCAAAGCTGGCCAATGCCGTGTCGCGCTTGCGGCCTTGCGCATACAGGATGCCGAGCGCCGTCAACGGACCCGAGAATTCAGGATAGTCGTTGGCCAGCGACTGGAATGCGGCTTGAGCTTCCGCGACCTGCTGCTGCTTCATCAATTGCAATGCGGCGTCGAAGCGCGCGTTGGCGTCGCGCGTGTCGCGTGCAACGGCGGCTTTGGCGGCCGGGATGCTGCGGACCACGGCCGGCGGAGCGCTCGCGCGAGCGGCCGTGCTACCGGGCGGCTTGTGCGCGGCGGGGCCACTGCAAGCGACGATCAGCAAGATCAGCGACCACAGCGCCAATGGAGTGCGCAGGCGCACGAAACTAGAGCAGAGAGTCATACAGAGCATCACGTTGGTCGTTCTTGCCATAGCGGCCGGGCGCCAGTTCCATCAGCGCGCTGGCGCTGCGCCGAATCCAGTCGTTCCAGACGCCTTGGCGCATCCGGCCCAGATTGGCTTCATGCGCCTGGATTGCTTTGACTTCGAAAGGATCAGCCTGTTCTTCGAGCAGCAGCTCGTACTCGGCCAAGGCCTCGCCGCTGAGTGTTCTCGGACGCGTGGATTCCAGAATCGCGCGGCCGAAATCGCGATAGACGCTGCCGAGTTCAAACGTGGCGGCGGTCGTTACATCGGCAAACCCGTAGCGGGCCGCCTCGTCGAGACGTGCGATCGCCGCTTCGGTTGCCTGCTTGCGCTGCATCAGCGTCTTGTCCAGCGGCAGCGCCAGTGCGATCTGTCTGGCGCTCTTTGCTTGCTTGCGGCCCAGGTCGAGGCTCGCTTGCGCCGCCAGTAGACGGGACCGATCACTGCTCGCATTGCCGGCCTGGCGATCACGACTGACGATCTGCTCAAGCCAGCTTTGCTGGCGCTGCGGATCGTGCGTGATGTTGCCGGCGATATCCGCCAGTCGACGCCGCGCTTGTTGCGCTTGATCAAGCGGCGCGCTTGCATCGGCCAGAAACCGTTCGTACGCCTGCTGGCTCATGATCGGCTGGTTCGCGCCGTCGTAGAGTAGTGCTGCTGACCATGCGGCGTCGCGACGCTGAGCCGGCGTCCCGGTGTCGCGCTGCGCGAGCCGCATGTAGGCATCGGCTGCGAGCTTGGGCTTGCCATCCTGCTGATAGGCGTCCGCGAGTCGACGGTCGACATCGCCGATCAAGCGGTGTTGCGGATCGCGTTGACGGAAGCCTTCGAGTACATCGGCTGCCGATGCCCATTGCTTCAGCGCCGCATAGCATGCAGCTGCGTCGTAGTCGGCATTGGCGCGGATCGCGGTCTGCGGCGCCACCTTGCCGACCCGAACGAAGTGAGCCGCAGCGGCCGCGTCGTTGCCGGCATCGCGCGCTTGCTCGGCCTGGCGGTAGATCGCCGCGGCCAGTTGGTCGCGAGCGAGCATCGCCTCCGACGTGTCGTCCGGGCCGGAACTCAGCAGCGCGGTGTAATCGCGCTCGGCTTGCGCATAGTCGCCCTGAGCGAAATGCGCATCGGCGACCACGGCCAGATCGTAGCGGCGCAGTTCGGGGCTCAGACCTTTTCCGTCGTCGAGCGCGCGTTGTGCAACGGCCGCTGCTTGTGGGTAGTTCTTCAAGGCCATCAAGTCCTGCGCTGCTTGCGTCAGCACCGGCCCCGATTGCGGATGATCGCGATAACGGTCGGCCAGCTTGAGACTGGCGGCAATCGAGCGCTGGCGCGCTGCGTTGAGCGCGGCGGGTGCCGACTCGCGTTCAAGCCGCTGGTAGGCCTGCACGGCAGCGAACGCCGCTTCTGCGGATCGTGCATGAGGTCGCTGCTGATAGGCGGCGTTCTCATACTGCTGCGCCGCTGCGGCGATGCGCCCGCTGTCATACAGGCAATCGGCTTGCAGCAGCGATCGCTCGCCGGCTTTCGGGTCATCGGGGAACCATTCAAGCGCCAGCCGGTATCGATCGGCCGCTGCCAAAAAGGCAGCGCTGCGCGTCGGATCGTCTGGTGGTAGCTGCTGGGCAACCGCCTGGTAATGCTGCGCGATCTCGTCGATCTGCGACTGTACCTGTGCGAGCACGTCGGCACGCGGCGGCCCTCGCCAGTAGTCGCTGTCCGGCGCGTAACGGCGGACGTACTGCTCCTTGGCTTGCAGCATCAGCTCACTGAAGCCGCCCTGCTGGTAGCTGGCAATGATGCGGCTTTGAAACTCCGGTGCTTGCGGGCTACGCGGATGACGTTGCAGGTAGGCGATATAGACGCCGGCAGCATCGGTGTAACGCTGGTGCTCGACCAAGTGACGCGCCAGGCCGTCGTAGATCAGCCGTGCGTAGCGTGGCTCTCCGTTGCGGCCATAGTGATCGTTGACGGCTGGGCCACCGCCCAAGGCTGCAAAACTGCGGTACGTGAGTCGCAGCGCATCGCCGACCACATCGCGGCGGCGTGCAGTGACGTGCTCCAACGCTTGGCGGGCGTCGTCGAGTTCACCCGGCGGCAATTCGCGGTCGAGAATGCCGGCGAACACCGGCAGTGCCTGCGGATACTGCGCTTGCTGGTACAGCGACCAACCGAGCTTGAACTCGGCCGTCTCGAAGAAGGGTGTCTTGCTTCCCAGCGCCAACACGCCGCGATAGGCGCGTTCGGCTTCGGCATAGCGCCCGCGCGAATACAGCAGTTCGGCGGCGCGGAATCCGCCGTCGCCGGTCAACGCCGATTGAGGAAAGCGCTCCATCAGTTGTTGCAGGCGGCTGATCGATGCATCGCCATCGCCGAGCACTTGGTACGCATGTGCGAGCTGATACAGCGTGCGATCGTTGCCGGGGTCCTGCGGCGTTTCCTTCAGCAGTTGCTCGTACAACGCGACCGCGCGGCGGACGTCGCGCGCGTCGTAAGGCCCGGCTTCGACGCGCTGCAGTCGTAGATACGCCGCGCGTCGCATCGCTTCGGCTCGTCGGACGGTATCGACGGCCGGCAAGGCGACGATCCGCTCGTAGTGCTCGATGGCCTGGTTCAGGTCCGGCGCGACCGGATCGGACGGCTCGACCCGCAGGATGCTCGGCGTCTTGACGATCGCCCAGCCGTTCTTTTGCAGGCCGTTGTCTTCGGCCACGGAACCGACTGTCGCGGGCTCTTCTGCGCCGTATGCAAAGCCCGGCGCCAGCATGATCGCCGACCACAGCATCGGCGCACCGATGACGATGCGCTTCATGGCGTGGCGCCGGCTGCGATGGTGGTCGGCTTGTCGTGCAGGCGCGCCATCGCGAAATGCGCTTCCACCAGGTAGCGCTCGGTTTGTTCGAGCAGCAGCGCAAGCTGGGCTTGGGCCAGTGCGTTCAACGCGGCGCGCTGCGGTTGCTCCAGCGAGGCGATGCGCTGCTGCAGCGCGGCGCTGTCGCTGTGGTTGCGCAGTGTGTGGCGCAGTTGGTGCAAGCGGTGGCAGTTGTCCAACTGCTGACGGAAATCGGCGTCTTCCAGCAGACGCTCGACGTAGAAATGGGCTGGCGCTGCCGGCGGTGCGGTCAGCCACCAGCGCGGCTCCGGCAGCGCTGCATACCACGCGTCCCAGCCATCGCCGGTGTCGCGCTCGCGCTCGACCAGCCAACGCAGCATGGCGCCGCTGGCGACATGCTGCTGCGCGCTCTGCAGATGGCCGCGCAGGCTTTCGAGCTGGTCGATCGCGTACTGTGTGCGTTGCTGGGCCTGGCGATGCGCGCCGAGGCGCTCCAGCGCATAAGGGACGGCGAGCATGCTTTCCTGCACGGCGGCTTGCGTCGGGTCGCGCCCGATCAGTTCGGTCCATGGCACGAGTGCGCGCCGCAGTGCATCGGTATTTTTGGTGTCGGCGTCGGCTTGGGTATCGGCATTGCCGATTTGAGCCCAGCCCAAGCCCAGCAGCGCGGTTTCGGAGTACGGGCCGGGGCTGCGCACGCGACGAAACGCAGCATCGGCCTGCGACGGCTGGCCGCTGGCGAGCAGCTGGTAACCGAGCGCAGCATTGGCCTTGTCGCGAACCGCCAGCGCTTCCGGCGACCCGCTGGCCGTATCGGCGGCCAGTTGGCCGATGCTGGCGATATCGCCGCTGGTGATGGCGCTCTGATAGCGCTGCAGCGTCGCCGACGCCGCCTCGACGTGGCCGGGTCGGCCCGACTGCAGCTGCTGCAGGGCTTGATCGAGCCGCAGCCGATACGGCTCGGGCATCGATGTGCCTTCGCGGCTTTGTCTTGCATACAGCGGCAGCGCGACCGACAGCGGCTCGCCGACGCCGAGCAGCAGATCGTAGGCACCCAGTTCGGGGTCGTCGCTGCTGCCGGCTTGCGGTGTCCAGCGCCGCACGACGATTTGGGGCTCGCGTGACCAGCCTTGCGGACTCAGTGCAATCTCGACGGCCTGCGTTCCGGCGGCCTGTTCGAACGACTGCGTGATCCGCGACCGCCGTCGCGGCGTCCCGGGACGATCCTGTGCGTAGCGGCCGACATACTCGGCGTACAGCTGATGAGGCCCCTGCGTGAGTTCGACGACCGCAACACGGTGCAGGGCCTGCCCGAGCATTGCCTGGCTTTCAGCGTCGCCGTAGCGGTAACGGATCGGCGCTTGGCGGTCGACCTGCAGCGTGATCTGCAGCAACTGCAGACCGGGCTGACGATTGTCGATATAGAAACGCGTCGCAGCCTCGGAGGTTGCGGTCGCATCCGGCGAGGCTGCTGCCGCGAGTACATCGGCGACCAATGACGGCGGCAGTTGCAACGGGGCAACCGCCGCTTCCGCTGAGCCGATCGCCGCTGTCAGCAGCACGGTGAGTCCGGCGAATCGTCGAATCAGATTGAGCAGCGTCTGCATATAACGTTGCCGCGGTGGCCCCCAGGCTTGAACGGGCTGTAGGCCCGAACACGGCGCTCAGCGGCGCCAGATGAAAGTGGGAGGACCACCGTTAGTCCCGGGTCGCCATGCCAGCGGCAGCAAGTGCCGAGCGACGGTGACGGGTCGGGCGACGCAACCATCGTGCCGACGCAAGGGCTGCAATCAAGCGCTGTCTAGCACGGCCATCAGCCGTTGTCGGCGGCATCGTTAATGGCATATAGATTGCTTTTTATTGTGACAGCCGCGTCATCGCGGCAACGCCATTTCAGTGGCGTGGGACCAACGGCGGTCCCGCCTGACAAAGACGTCCACCTGTACTTCGAGCGGTTTCGGAGTCGGTGGATTTTTTTTGTCTCGCGGAAACGCCGGCCTTGACGCTCGACAGGACCAACACAAATGCCGATGGCATCGAAAACTAGAGAAGGGAACCTCGCATGAATGCATTTCGCCTTGCCCTGATACCGACGATGATTGCCGCAACGTTCGGTACGGCCCGCGCTGCCGTCGAGGACACGCGCTTCTATGTCGCGCCCATGTTCTCGTATGCGCTGGAGGACGATGATCGCCACGCCGACGACGGAATGGGCGGCACGCTGGCCATCGGCGCGATGCTGACTGAGACCATCTCGCTCGAGTTGCGCGGTTATTACCTCAACTATGGCGAAACCGATACCGTCGCCTGCGGCGCGTTCAATGCGAACACCTGCAAGCTCAGCGACTCGAAGAAGAACAACTATTTCGGCGGTGCGGGCGTCAATTTCTACCTTGCGCCCAGCGGTAGTGGCCCGTATCTGCATGCAGACGTCACGGCCGGCACCAACACCGCGTTCAACGCGGGCCTGGGCTGGGACCTTGCATTCAGCCCCGGCGGCTGGGGTCTGCGCGCCGAAGCGCTGTATCACGTGCAGAAAAGCGAAGATGCCGGCAACGGCACGCATGACTTCAACGAGCCGCTGTTCAACATCGGCTTGAGAATTCCGTTCGGGTCGGCGCCGCCGGCGCCGCCACCGCCGCCGGAGCCGGTTCAGATCGTCCCGCCGCCACTGCCGCCGCCGCCGCAGTGCAGCGACGGCATCGACAACGACGGCGACGGACAGATCGACTATCCGTCCGACAAGGGTTGCACCGACGCCAACGACAACGACGAATACAACCCGATCTGCAAGGCGCCCGAAGCCGGTCAGCCGATGACGCTCGAAGGTTGCGCTGCCGGTGACACCATCGTGTTGCAGGGTGTGACGTTCGAGTTCGACAAGGCGCGCCTGACGCCCAATGCCAAGGTGATTCTCGACGGCGTGGCCTCCGCGCTGGAAGGGCGTCCCGATATCAAGATCGAAATCGGCGGCCACACCGATGCCAAGGGCTCCGATGCGTACAACTTGAAGCTGTCGGATCGTCGCGCTGCGTCGGTCGTGCAGTATCTGGTCGGGAAGGGCATTTCACCGGCGCGGATGACGTCGCGTGGTTACGGTGAAGCGATTCCGGTTGCTGACAATGCCACCGACGAGGGTCGCGAGTTGAACCGTCGTGTTGAATTGAAGGTGACCGAATCCAGTGGCAGCGTGATGGTGGCGCCGACCGTTCGGACCGCTGAAAACGCAGCGCCGCTGCCGGCAGAAAGCGTTGTGGCGCCGGTCGCCACAGCCGAACCGGATGCAGCGGTCGCCGCTGGCAGCACCGTGACGATCAAGGATTTTGCGTACTCGCCGGAGACCTTGACCGTCGCCGTCGGCACCACGGTGACGTGGATCAACGACGACGGCTCCAATCACTTCGTCGCATTCCCGGACGAGAAGAGCGGTCGTCTGAAGATGGGGGCGCTCTACACGCGCACCTTCGACAGCCCGGGTGTCTATGAGTACGTCTGCACGCTGCATCCGACGATGAAGGGCAAGATCGTCGTCCAATGACGAGCAGGCCGCGCTAGCGGGTCATGGTCGACCCGCTGCTGCATCCGACCCAGCCCTAGCAACGCAAGTTGCCAGGGCTTTTTGTTGCCCGCCGATGTCGCTCATCGGTAGCCTGAGCCGGTGACACGGATGAAAAAGCCGGCTTGCGCCGGCCTGATTTTCTGAGGCTGCGTTGCGGACTGCGATCAGCTTGGGCTGTAGCCGGCACCGTCGAAGAAGCGGTCGGCGCCGAGCTCGATCGTGTGATCAGGGCTCAGCGTGTGGATGCCGGTATGCTGACCTTCGCTCTTCAGATCGACGGCGGGACAGGGCATGCCGAACTGGGCTGCGGCAGCCCGGTACAAGTCCGGCCGATAGCTCGCGCGCGCGAGCGCATCACCATCGATACCGGGCGGTAGTTGGTTCCAGCGACGCATCTGACCGACGAACCAAAGCGCATGAGAAACCCATGGAAACGTCGCTGCACCAGCATGAAACACCAAGCCTGCGTTTTCGGGCTTGCCTGGTGCGCCTACCGCTAGACTTTCGTGCACGGTCTCCGGCGTGGCTTCGACATAGTGGCCTTCAACGATCAAGCGTGCGGCTTCACTGCGATTGGCGGGCTGATCGAGCCACTGCGCGGCACGAATCAGCGCGGCGATCAGTGCCAGATGCGTTTGAGGATGCGCCTCGGCCCATGCGCGGGTGACGCCGAGCACTTTTTCCGGGCTGTTGTTCCAGATTTGATATTTGTTCAGCACCACGCGGCCAATGCCGGCGGCTTGCGCGACCGCGCCCCAAGGAGCGCCGACGCAGAAGCCGTCGATACTGCCGTCGCGTAGCGCCCGGACCATCTGCGGTGGCGGGATCACGACCAATTGCAGATCGCGGTCGGGGTCGATATCGCAGCCTGCAAGCCAATAGCGCAGCTCGTAGTGGTGGGGCGAAAACGGGAACACATGGGCAAATACCCGAGGCGGCGCACCCGCGGCGCGATCGGCTTCGAGTACCCGCTTGAGTCGCTCGCCGACGGATATCGGTGTCAGTTCGTCGAGTTGCAAGCGCCAGTACAGTGACTGCGAAACCGCGATCGCGTTGCCGTTCAGATTCAACGACAGCGCGGTCATCATCGGCACGCCCACGCCGTCGATACCTGCGGTGGCGGCAATCGGCATCGGCGCCAGCATGTGGGCCGCGTCGAGCAGGCCCGCCGCGACTTTGTCCCGGATGCTGGCCCACGACGCTTCGACCGACAGCGTAACGTTCAGCCCCTGTTCTTCGAAGAACCCCTTTTCCTTGGCGACGATCAACGGTGCCGCGTCGATCAGCGGAACCAGGCCCAGTTTGATGTCGTTCTTTTCGAGTGCCATGACGGTCTAGAGAAGTTCAGCCGCTGCTATCAGCGTGCGCGCTGCATCGCCGAGTTTCAGGTTGCGATCCATCGCCATCCGTCGGAGTAGTTCGTAAGCGCCGTTTTCATCCAGATTCCGGCGTTTCATCAGCAGACCCTTCGCCTTTTCGATATCGCGGCGATCCGCCAGTTTGCTGCGGGTTTCTTCGAGTTCGTTGCGCAGCGCCTGGAATTCTTCGAAACGGGCGATGGCCACGTCGATGATCGGCTTGAGCCGCGCGGGGTTCATGCCGTCGACCACGTACGACGAGACGCCGGCTTGCAGTGCCTTGCGTATCGTCTCCGGTTCGCTGTGACTGGCGAACAGCACGATTGGCCTGGGGCGATCGCGTGTGACTTGGCCTAATGATTCGAGCGTGTCGCGTCCGGGTACGTCGACATCGACCAGGATCACATCGGGTTGATGCCGCTTGACCGCAGCCGCCAAGTCCGATGTCGACGTGCTGAATCCCACGACTTCGTGGCCGAGCAGGCGTAACGGCGCTTCGGTGGCCGCACGCCGTTCCGGCTCGTCGTCGACGAGCATTACGCGCATGACGTTGAAGTCCTGGGTTGATGCACCGGTGCGATCCCTCGCTTTGTGACCTAGCATTGCAAACGAATGTGCTTGCAATGGTGTTTGTCATAAAGCCGCAGGATTCATGCCACGAGGGATCAACGCGCGAGTTGCCAGATCGCGTTCGACAGCCTCGCCAAAACGCGATGCGAGCCTAAGTGTTGCTGCGCGCCGCCATCCGATCGACAGCGACGGCAACACCGCGCAGCCAAGCGGTGTGCAGCACGCCAGCGACGAAGTTGCCGACCAGTGGCCAGCGTGAGTCGAACTCGATCTGGTAATCGAGTTGCGTGCCGCCGGGCACTTCACTGAATTCCATCTGACCGACGTGGTTTTTGAAGGGCCCGCCGCTGGTCACGCGATACTCGATCCGCTGCGGCGGGTCGAAGGCGGTGATCGTCTCCTGGAAACGGATCGTGCCGATGCGCATCTCACGTACCGATCCGATGCCACCCGGTTCTTCGGTTTCGCCGCGGCGCAATACCTTGCAGCGTGCCGGCCACCACAGGCGTCCAAAGTTGTCGTGGTCAGCGAAGTGACGGAACACCACGACGCGAGGAGCGGCGAAGAACTGTTGAAGCTTGATGTTTTGCTGTGCCATCCGCCGAAAGGTCCGTATTGCTGCCCAATATCAGAAAGAGGATAACGGCTCGCCAGTACTGACTTCCTGGTGACGTGGATCGCGCGATTTGCGCGACAGACTCAGCGTATGGATCTGCGGCGTTCCCGCCGCGCGGTCGGCGAAGAAATACTTGAGGCTGTGCCACACCGTCGGGAATGCGATTTCGTCCCAGGGTATCTCGGCCTCGGTCATCAGCCGCGTCTCGCTGCTTTCGGGCGTCGGTCCATGGTGAGGGGAGCGCATGCGGCCGCGGTGCACCATGTAGACCTGCGATACGTATGGCACGTCGATGACGGCGAGCAGCGAGTGGACGTCGACGTCGGCCTGGGACTCTTCCATCGCTTCACGGGCGGCGCCTTGCGCTGTCGTTTCGTCGAGCTCCATGAAGCCGGCCGGGAACGTCCACAGTCCGCGTCGCGGCTCGATGTTGCGCCGGCACATCAGGATGCGTCCGTCTTCCCATTCGGGCACCACGCCGACGATGACGCGCGGGTTGAAGTACTGGATGTGCGAGCAGGCGGGACAGATCGCCCGCGGCAGATGGTCGCCGTCGGGAACGCGATGTTCGACTGCGTGACCGCAGTTGTTGCAGAAATTGGCCGTCATGGTCGATCGTTGCCGTCGTAATGGAGCGGTCCGTGGCGTGGACGCCGCCGTAGCGTGAGCCGCCATTGTGCATCACGTCGCCGTCTGAACGGGGGTGTCGCCCCGGAGCGCATACCGGGCCGTGCAACTGCGTATGCTGCGGCCGGAGCATGGCAGACAGTAGAATCGGCCGCGCAGCCGCCTAGATAGGCGGAGCGTCCATACAAGGGAGGAGTGCATGTCGAAGACGATCATCTCGCTGGGCTTGGCCATGATGTTGGCCGTACCCGCCACCGCTTGGGCCCAGGAGGAGGTCGCACCGTCTGAAGCCGATAGCAGCGCCGACGCCTCGGCCGCTGAAGGCAGCACCAGCGATGCCATGGCGGAAGGGGCGGACGAGGCCTCGGCAGCAACCGACGCCGACACCAGCAGCGACGCGAGCGCCGATGCCGGCAGCGAGATGAGCGCGGAGGCTAGCGCCGATTCCAGCGCCGACGCGGGTGGCGAGGACACCTCGGGCTCCGATACCGCGAGCAGCGACGGCAGCTCGTACTCCGACACCTCAGATGAAAGCGGATCGAGCGATGACGGCGACAGTGGCGACGGGCTGCGCTTCTACGTCGGCGCCGAGCGCGCCGAAACCACGCTCGACCTCTCGGGCGAGACCCTTCAGAACCGTTACGGCCGGGACCAGCTTGACGGTGGCTCGTACCTGGGTCGTGTCGGCGTGCGCATCGCCGAGGGCATCAGCATCGAGGGCATCGGAAGCTTTGCGCCTGACGACGACAAGGGCGGCCGCGACGCCAAGTTCACGCAGATTTATGGCGCCTATCTGGTGACGACCGGCACCGTGATGGAAACGGTCGAGGTCAGTGGTCGGGTCGGGTACGCCTTGGTTCGCGCGGAGAACGCCACGGCCGACGAAAAGTTCGACAACGTCAGCTACGGCGTCGAGATGGCGCTGCCGCTCAGGGTGTTCTCCGATTCGCTGCCCAATGTGCGTCTGGTCGGCGGCGGCACGGTGTACTCGCAAGAGCGGCAGGCCCGGATCTACGGCTGGCACTACGGCCTGCGCTACGACTTCGGTTTTTGACCGCAAGCCGTTGCTGGCGACCCGGTGGGCGGCTATGATCGCCGCCCACTTGCCTGAGTGGCGGAATCGGTAGACGCAGCGGACTCAAAATCCGCCGAGGTAGCCCCTCGTGAGAGTTCGAGTCTCTCCTTAGGCACCAAGCTGCACCCGCAGCCCTGCAGACACTCTGCATCAGGGCCGCAGCATCCAACCCCGCATCGCGGGGTTTTTTGTTTTCGCGCATCGCACTGTGATGGCGGCGTTAGAATCGCCGGCCTTTGTTGGTGAGAGTCCGATGCGCCGTTCCGACTTCAGTTACGACCTGCCCCCCGAGTTGATCGCGCAAACGCCTGCGGGCCAGCGCAGCGGCAGCCGCTTGCTCGACGTCGGGTTGGATGGCGACGCGCCTCTGGCCGACCTCCGCATGACCGACCTGCCGGACCTGCTCGACCCGCGCGATCTGTTGATCTTCAACGACACGCGGGTGATCCCGGCGCGCTTGTTCGGCCGCAAGCCGACCGGCGGGCGCGTGCAGATGCTGGTCGAACGCGTGCTCGGTGAGCACGAGATGCTGGCCCAGATCGGCGCGTCGAAGACGCCCAAGCCGGGCGGCACGATCCTGATTGATCTGCCCGACGGCCGGATCGCCGAGCTGGTGATGATCGGCCGTGACGACGATTTGTTTCATCTGCGCCTGAGCAGCGGTGGCACCGTGATGCAACTGCTCGACACGGCGGGCCGCTTGCCGCTGCCGCCGTACATCACGCACAGCCCCGGCAGCGAAGACGCCGAGCGTTATCAAACGCTGTTCGCCGCCAAGCCAGGCGCGGTGGCCGCGCCGACCGCGGGTCTGCACTTCGACGATGCCTTGCTGCAGCGTTTGCGCGAGCGCGGGTTGCGCATCGAAACGCTGACGCTTCATGTCGGCGCCGGCACGTTCCAGCCGATGCGAGTCGATGATCTGAGCGAGCACCGGATGCATGCCGAGCGGTATGAGATTCCGCCCGCGCTGGCCGATGCCATCGCGCAGACCCGCGCCAACGGCGGTCGCGTGGTCGCCGTCGGCACCACGGTGGCGCGCGCGCTCGAATCCGCTGCCACGGCGCCGGGCATCGTTGCCGTGGGCGAGGGCGAGACGCGGTTGTTCATCACGCCCGGCTATCGTTTCCGCATCGTCGACCGGCTGGTGACCAACTTCCATCTTCCGGAAAGCACCTTGCTGATGCTGGTCAGCGCGTTCGCCGGCTACGAGCGCATCTTCGATGCGTATCGCCATGCGGTTGCGCAGCGTTACCGCTTCTTCAGCTATGGCGATGCGATGTTGCTCACCCGCGCCGAGCCGGCGCATCCGACGGAGTAGGATATGAGTATTTACGACTACCAAGCGGTCGACATCAGCGGCCAGCCTCGGTCGCTGGCGGACTATCGCGGCAAACTGCTGCTGATCGTCAACGTCGCCAGCAAGTGCGGGCTCACGCCGCAGTACGAGGGGCTGGAGGCGCTGTACCAGCGCCATCGTCAGCAGGGCTTGGAGATTCTGGGCTTCCCTTGCGATCAGTTCGGGCATCAGGAGCCCGGCACGGAAGCCGAGATTGCCGAGTTCTGCTCGGTCAACTACGGCGTCAGCTTTCCGCTGTTTGGCAAGATCGAGGTCAACGGCGAGCAGGCGCATCCGTTGTATCGCTACTTGCGTCAGCAACAGCCTGGCCGCTTCGACGACAGCGTGCCCAACGCCGAGCGCCTGCTGGCGCATCTGCGCAAGACCTATCCTGAGCTGCTGGGGACTGATGCGGTGAAGTGGAACTTCACCAAGTTTCTCGTCAGCCGTGACGGTGTGGTGCAGGCCCGCTTCGAGCCCGTGGTGACGCCGGCTGAACTGGAAAGCGAGATCGCGGCGCGTCTGTAGCGCAGCGCCAACCATCGGTGACGCTGCCGCGGGCCTGACGGCCGGCGGCAGCGTCGATACTGGTGTCAATCGATGTCGAAATCGTCGCCGACGCGCTTGCGCAGTTCACGCATTTCTTTGTAGCGCTCGACATCTCGCCAGTCGCGCGCACGCGTCGCCGGCATAACCTCGACCGGTTCGACGGTCACTTCGTCGTCGAGCACCTCGGCATCTTCGACGAACTCGTCAAAACTTTTTGCAGGTTCCGCCTGGGGTTTCGGTTTCGGCTTTCGGGCCATCTCGGTCTCTCAAAAACAGTCGCCATTGGAATGCGCTCAGCGAGCGCGCGGCGCCTATTTAGCAGGGTTTTTTGCGAGCGGGAAGAGTCTGCCGATCCGCCCGTCGGAACGACCGTCCTGACGCGCTGCGGCAAGCGTCCAGCGCGCGCGCCGTCGCAGGGCCGCCATCAGCGCCAGCCCGAGCGAGACCATCACGTTCCAGCTGCCGCCGCCCCCGCCGCCGCCATCATTGCCGGTGTCGGTCGTGACGCGACCTTCAGGGCCGCAGACGTTGGAGCCGTACACGCTGATCCGGTAGGGCAGCGCTTGCTGCAGTTGTGCGAAGTTGACGGCGACGATGTGGTAGGTGCCGATCTGCGGATTGCTGAAGCAGACGCGTTCGATTCCGCTGGCGGTCTCACCGCCGATCAAGGTGTCCGGATCTTCGCAGTTGGCGGCGGTGCCGCTGGTGCAGAAAAAACCCTGGGCTTCGTCGTCTTCGGGATCGATGCCGACGGTGATCTCGTACTGCGGTGGCACATCGCGCTTCACCAGCAAGTCGACGTCGTCGGTTGAATCCGTTTCGACGACCAGAAAGCGCGGACCGCTGCGCGCGACATCGACATGCCAAGCCTGGAATTCGTCGTATAGGTTGCTGGACGGCGAGGCGAAGCCGGCTTGGATGTCGGCGCCCAGCGGGATCGCGGCGATCTCGTCCTGATAGTCGCGTGTGGTGCTGTAGCCCCCATCCGCCGTCAGGGTGAAGCGGAACTGCACGTAGCGATGGCCGCTCAAGCCTGGCGGTACGGTGACCGGCAGATCGACGGTCGTCCGGCCGCCGCGATCCAGGGTCGCCACCAGCGCTGGCGTCGCGCCGCCGCCGACCTCCACGCCGTTGTCGGCGCTGCCGCTGATGCGCACGTTGCGGGCCGGCTGCCAGAGGTTGCGGATGGTCAGGCGCAGCGTCGTGGTTTCGCCGGGGTCGAGCACGCCGTTGCCCGCGGCGTCGACGACGACCGATTCGATCACCAGCGACGGTCGCGGCGCGAGGTCCAGCGCCGCATCGGCATCGACGCGGCCGCCGACGGTCAGGCGCTTGGCGTTGCTGCCGTTGACGCCGCTTTCGATCAGCCGTGCCTTGACCTCGTCGACGGTCGCCTGCGGATACTGGCTGCGGATCAGCGCCGCGATGCCGGCTACGTAAGGCGCCGAAAACGACGTACCCGAAATGCCATTGAGCGTGTAGTCGTTACCGACGAAGGTCGTGACGATCTGTAGTCCCGGCGCGGCGACGTCGGCGCTCAGCGGACCGTACTGGCTGAAGCTGGTGATCTGGCCCTGACGGCTGATCAAGGCCACCGATACGATGTTGTCGGCGTCGTAGTGCGCCGGGTAGTTCAGTTGGCCGCGGTCGATATTGGAATCGTCGTTGCCGGCCGATGCCACATACAGAATGTCGCGGGCACCCAGGTCGCGGATCGCTTCCAGCTCGGTCCGCGAAAAACCGGGCCCGCCGAAGCTGGCGTTGACGATCGATGCACCATTGTCGCGCGCGTATTCCAGCGCTGCGACGTGCGTGACGACGTCGTAGTCGAAGCGCAGCGGCATGATCCCGACGTTCCAGGCGGCCCCGGCGACACCGATGTTGTTGTCGCCGACCGCGCCGATGCAGCCGGCGACGGCCGTCCCGTGAAAGTCGTCGGCACTGGATGGATTCGGGTCGTTGTCATCGTCAGCCGCGTCGTAGCCAGCGACGATGTTCGCGGCCAGGTCGTCATGCGTGGTCTCGACGCCGTCGTCGACGACGGCGACGACCACTGAGCGCTGGCCGGTCCGGTCGGGGCGTCCGTCCTCGTCGGCGTCCCATGCCTGGGTCATGTTCAGATCGGCGCCCGGCACGCCGGCTTGTCCGCCCGTGACGAAATTCGCCTGCCCGGTGTTGCGCAAGCCCCATTGCCGGTCGAACAGCGGGTCATTGGGCACGTAGGCCGATTTGCGCCGCAGGAAGTTGGGCTCCGCGTACGCCACGCGCGGGTCGCGCTGCAGCAGTTCGATGGCCTGGGCGACCGTGGTCATCGACGGCAGGCGCAGCAGTTCGATGCGGCCCTGGTGCAAGCGTCGCTGCACGCCGACGCCCAATTCGCTGCGCAGCGCGGGGCCGGCGACATCGTCGCGGTAGCGCACCAACACTTCGCCTTCCCGGTAGTCGGCGCGCGGCTGTCGCGCCGTGGCGGGCGTGACCACGACGGCGGTCAGCAGTCCGAGCAAGGCTATCGCGGTCGGGTTGTTCATGGCGGGCATCGAGGGGTAGATGGCCCAGCATACGGCCGCGATGATGAAGCTGATTCAGTGCGTCACGGGGGCTGTTATCTGGCGCGGGCTGTCGCTATACTGCGCGCCCCTCGATGGGGCGGTAGCTCAGCTGGGAGAGCGTCGCGTTCGCAATGCGAAGGTCGGGAGTTCGATCCTCCTCCGCTCCACCAATCGAGGCCTTAATTCTTGTACGCGGTCATCAAAAGGCCCCGCCTCCGGCGGGGCCTTTTGCGTTGGCGCGGCGGCAGGCTCATCCGCACAGAGTAGGCCGCCGCCTGGCCGTCTCCGCATAGTGGCTCCGTCGATCTTGGACGGGGGCGTACCGATGGCGGGCAAAGCGGACTGGAATCCAATCGTGTGGTCGTATCTGCTGTGCATCGGCGCCGGCGCTGCCGTGCTCGCCTATGCCGGCCTGCCGCAGCCTTGGGATGCGCTCGTGGCGGACCTGGTGGCGACGCTGGTGATCTTCGCGTTCAGCCTGCGCTACCGGAACTCCAGCTTCTACGACGCCTATTGGAGCGTGATTCCGCCGCTGCTGGCCGTGTACTGGATGGCCATGCATGCGCCGGCACTGGACAGCCCGCGTGCGATGTTGGTGATGGTGCTGGTATGGCTGTGGGCCATCCGGCTGACGACGAACTGGGCCGTGCACTGGGGCGGTTTGTCGCATGAGGACTGGCGCTATCCGATCGTCCGCGCACGCGCTGGCAAGGCCGCGGTGCTGGCCGACTTGTTCGGCATTCATCTGTTTCCGACCGTGCAGGTGTTTCTCGGCTGCCTGCCGATCTACGCAGTGATGTCGCGCGCCGACGTGCCGCTCAATGCGCTCGATGCGCTGGCCGCGATCGTCACGATCGGCGCCATCGCAATCGAAACCCTGGCTGACCTTCAGTTGCATGCGTTCATCGCCAAGCGCCGGCCGGGAGAATTCATTACCACCGGCCTGTGGGCGTGGTCGCGCCATCCGAACTATTTCGGTGAGCTGTCGTTCTGGTGGGGCTTGATGCTGTTTGGCCTGGCGGTAGCGCCCGATCAGTGGACCTGGATCGTGCCCGGCGCGCTGGCGATGACCGGCATGTTCGTGTTTGCCAGCATTCCATTCATGGACCAGCGCAGCATCGAACGCCGGCCGGCGTATCGCGAGCATATGCAGCGCGTGTCGGCGCTGGTGCCGCTTCCGCCGAAGCGGCCGCATTCCAGCGGGGAGCGTCGCGCATGAGCGGCCAGTGGAATCGCTTTGCCGCGATGCTGATGCGCGATTTGTTATTGATCGCCTTCACCGGCTGGTTGTGGCGGCTGGCGATCGAACACGGCGCACCTGAGGCGGCGGGCGGCTATGCGCTGCATGTGGCGACGGCGCTGATGACGGTGATCGCCGCGTATCTGGTACACGAATGGGGTCATCTGATCGGCGCCTGGATCAGTGGCAGCCGCTTCTTTCTGCCGGCGCACATCGCCGCCAGCCCGTTTCTGTTTCGCTTCGACAATGTGCGCAATACCCGCCGCCATTTCGTGTGGATGGTCTGGGGCGGCTTCGTGTCGAGCATCGCGCTGGTGATCTTGCTGGTGGCGCTGCTGCCGCGCGGACTGCTGGCAGCGCAGATCGCGCTGGGCATGACGGCGCTCGGCGTGATCGCGACCTTTGTGATCGAAGTGCCCGAGTTTTGGCGCGTCTATCGCGGCGCGCCGCTGCCGGACGGCGCTGCGTTCGTATCGCCGCCCGAGGTCTGATTGCCGGGCAGCGGCGGGTACGCGTCCCGCCCGTAAACCCAGACCGTCTGGTAGCCATCGCTGTCGTCCGGGGCAACCAGCACTTCAGCCTGAAAGCCGCGCTGACCCGCTTGGTGAGCGCTGTCGATCGCCGCTGTCAGCGCGGCGTGTTTCGAGCCGTCGTCGTAGGGCCCGTAATGTCGGAACTCATACAACACGACCCACTGGTCGTGGTCGCGTGTGACGAAGTATTGGGCTCGCATCGCCATTTCCCTGAAGACCGGGTTGCGACGGTAGCGATGCGGCGCTGAACCGCCGCTGCAGCCTGCCGCTAGTGGGCTGGGGTCGCAGGCGCCGGTGTTGTGGTTGGCGGCGCTGCGTTCTGCGGGAACTGGCTTTCGTCCAGCGGCAGCAGCTTCAAAAAGAACACCTTTTCGGGCGCATCGTCACTGCGCAGATAGATCACCGCGACCACCAGCAGATGCAGCGCGATCGTGAACGCGATGCCGATCAGCGGCAGCTTGCGATTGCGCGGCAGCGGCGTGTGCATCGCCTGCGAGCGCAGCAGCGGCGGCAGATGGTCCCAGCGCGGGTCCGGCTTGTTGCGAGAGTCGTTCACGGGCAGGGCGCGTGGGGGGCAGGCGTCGATTATCGGCGATCGTTGGCGATCAGCGCGCGCGCGGCGCCAGTCGACGCACGGCGGGCGATTCGCGGCCCGGGTTGAACTGGTTGACGGGGTGCGCCGATGCATAGCCGATCGACACGCCACTGATCAGCTTGTACTGCGCCGGCACGTCGAATGCTTCGCGGACCGGCCCGGCCCAGGTCGCAAGCGCCCCTTGCGCGCAGGTGGCCAGACCGTGCGCCTGTGCCGACAGCATCAGCGTCTGCAGGAAGATGCCGGTGTCGAGCACCGCGAATTCCTTCAGCCCCGCATGCGCGAACAGGAAGATTGCGGTTGGCGCGCCGAAGAACTCGAAGTTGCGGCGCATCTGGCGATCGCGCGCGGCATGGTCGTGCCGGTCGATGCCGAGCACCTGGTACAGGCCGCGCCCGGTGTCGCGACGCCGCGGTTGCAGGTCGGCCGGGTAGGCGAGCTGCGTGTTGAAGTCACCGTCGGGCAGTCCGCGCCGCGTCAGCAGTAGCCGCAGCTTGCCGGCCCATCCGCCGTTGAGCGCCGCAGTGCCGCGGTCGTAGCGGTCGCACAAGGCAGCGGCGATCTGGTCGCGAACGGCACCCGACGCCACCGCGATCCGATACGGCTGGGTGTTGGACCAGCTCGGCGCCTGATTGGCATCGGCCAGCACGGCATCCAGCACCGCCTCGGGAATCGGCCGTGAGTCAAAGTCGCGGACACTGCGGCGTTGGCGCAGCAGCGCGGAAAAGTCGTCAGGGGTCATGCGGCGCTCGTGCTGTTCTGGGAAGGTGTTGTCGAACCTGCGCGCAGGTTAAGTCAATCGCAGGCTGCTAACACCCTCCATGCTGGACCGGCTCAAAGTGGCCGACCCGGTGCCGCGATCGAGCCAGCGGCCGCAGCGCGCGCGATTGACCCCGCAACTCCATCTTCACGCGTCGCCGGGTTCCTGCATCCAAGCTGGGATGTCTCGCTGCCCGTGCAACACGCGCCAAACGGCGACGTGATCTGACCGCTCGACAAAGAAGACGAGGTAGAGGGGTAGTGCGTCAGCGGCCAGGAGCGCAAGCCTGACGGATTCAATTCATTCGCATGGCGAGTTGATCCAGGCGCAGGATGACGTCCGATGTGCGAGTAGGCCTGCTCCGGGGCGTCGATGAAGCCCAGCGCGGCAGACTCGGCGTGTTCGGTCATGTCGTACGCGAGTGCATCCTCGACGTCCCGCTGGGCCTGCTCGTACGGGACGACCAGCTGTGTGTTTTGGCGGTCGCCTTGGCCGTGCCGCTTGCCGGCTCGCGCAAGCCTTCGAAGTAGGTCTCGGTCAACGGCGCCGCGGGCGCTGACGATGCGCCCGCGCGCAGCAAGTTGCGTAGCTGGAGCCGGTCCTGATCGCGGCGGATGAGTTCGCGCCCGTATTTGCTGCTGGTGCCGTAGCCGCGCAGGCTGACCTGCTCGTCGACGAAGGTCTTGAGGCTGTCGGGCAGGGAAAAGTCATCGTGCTCATGCGGGCAGCTTGATGACTTGGCAAAAACGGGCAAAACGGTCTTGCAGCAGGCCTGGCTCGGTGTTCGGGATGGCGGCACACGACAATGGCATTGGGGGCAACTCTGCGGCGGGCCGCTGAGTTGCCCCCAAAGTTGCCCCCAGTTGCCCTCGGCTTGCAAAGGATTCCGACGCACGTCGGCGGACTCCGGGCAATAAAAAACCCCGCGTTTCGGCGGGGTTAGTAGACTTCTACGGATGTTGCCGTACTGGTGTTTGGTGGAGGCGGGGGGAATTGAACCCCCGTCCGCCAATGCTCCGCCTTCGGTTCTACATGCTTAGCCTAGTCTTTGGTTTTCATCCCCAGCTCCCGAACAGGCACGGATCGCTGGAACCTATCCCCTTGGGGTTTTCGAGCATCGGCGAAGGGCGCGCGTCAGCCTTATTCGGTAAGAGTCGACGTTTGATTCCGGAGTACCGACACTGCCGGGTCAAACGCTCACCGGAGTTTAGGCGGCGAGGGCGTAGTTGGAGTCGTTCGCAACTAGCTTTTTTGCAAACCGTTTAACGAGCAGATTTGCAGCTCGGCATGCCCCTCGGGTTTTGCGATCGACGTCGAAACCATGTCGCCCCCGTTGAGTCTCGATAAGACTACCACGTTGCCGCCGAGTTCCCGAGCCTTTAGCGGCTGCGCATGATCCGGTCTTTCTGGCGATTCCAGTCGCGCTCCTTGATGTCGGCGCGCTTGTCGTGCTGCTTCTTGCCCTTGGCCAAGCCGATCTGGATCTTGGCGAAGCCACGCGTCCAGTGCAGGTCGAGTGGCACCAGCGTATAGCCGGCGCGCTCGACCTTGCCGATCAGCTGCGACAGTTCGCGCTGGTTCAGCAGCAGCTTGCGCGAGCGCAGCGGGTCGGTGACGACATGGGTGGACGCCGACAGCAGCGGTGAGAACTGCGCGCCGATCAGCCAGGCTTCACCCTTCTTCAGCACCACGTAGGCCTCGGCGATGTTGCCGTGGCCGGCACGCAGGCTTTTGACCTCCCAGCCGACCAGCATCAAGCCGGCCTCGTAGGTTTCTTCGATGAAGTAGTCGTGCCGCGCGCGCCGGTTGACGGCGATCAGGCGGTCGGCGTCCTTCTCGTCTTTCTTCTTGCTCATCGGACGATTATAGGCCGGCGCCGGGCAGTGCCGTTGTCATGCGGCTAAGCCTTACACTCCAGCGGTGAATATCCGCGAAAGCAGCTACGGCTATTGGAGTTCGGCGCGCGCCTTTGTGTGGGTCGCGTCCGGCGCCTGCATCGGCATCGGCAACATCGCGCGTCTGCCGTACTTGATGGGCCAGTACGGCGGCTGGGTGTTTTTGCTGGTGTATCTGGCGGCGCTGCTGGTCATGGGCCTGCCGCTGCTGGTGGCCGAATGGGCGCTGGGCCGCTGGATGCGCGACGACATCGTCAGCGGCTTTCGGCGGCTCGCCGAAGTGGCGGACACGATGCGCTGGTGGCGTCTGGCCGGCGTCGCGGCGCTGATCGGCGCGGCGATGATCCTGTCGTACTACAGCGTCGTCGCCGGTTGGAGCTTGGGCTATGTGTTCCGCGCGGCCAGTGGCTCACTGGTGCCGCTGGCCGGTGACGGGGCCGCCGCGACGCGACGCTTCCTCGACCTTGCGCAAGACCCGGAGCGTTCGCTGGCCTGGCACACGCTGTTCATGGTCACCACCTGCGCCGTCGTCGCGCAGGGCTTTCGCGAAGGCATGGAGCGTGCGGCTGGCTACTTCATGCCGGCGGCGTTCGTGGCGCTGGTGGCGATCGTGCTGGTTGCCGGCCGCTACGGCGATACGCCTGCCGCCGCCGAATACATGTTCGTCGGCGATCCGTCCAAGCTCGGCTGGCGCGGCGTGCTCGAAGCGCTGCAGCAGGCGTTTTTCACGCTGGCGCTGGGCTTCGGGTCGATGATGACGCTCGGCGCTTACCTGCCGGCGAGCCTGCCGCTGGGCCGGCTTGCGCTGACCGTGATCCTGCTCGACACCTTGTTCAGCCTGTTGTGCGGCTTGGTGCTGCTGGCTTTCGTGCTCGGCGCCGGGCTCAAGCCGTCGCCCGGCTTGGGCATGATCTTCCAGACCTTGCCGCAAGCGCTGCCGAGCGGCTGGCTTGGCATTGCGATCGCCACGCCGTTCTATATCGTGATCTTCGTCGTCACGCTGTTGGCCGCCGCGGCGCTGCTGGAGCCGCTGACGCGCTACTTGATGGAAAGCCGCCGGCTGACGCGCGTGTTTGCGGCAACCACGTCGGCCGTTGTGGTCTGGTATCTGGGCCTGGGCTCGCTGCTGTCGTTCAGCATGCTGGCCGAACTGCGCCTGCTGGGGCAAAACTTCTTTGAATGGATGCAGTGGCTCAGTGCCACGCTAATCGCGCCCTTGTCCGGGCTTCTGCTGTGCGTGCTGATCGGTCACGGATTGCCGGCCGAGTTGGCGCGCGCGGTGGCCGGGCCGCGCGAGCAACGCTGGACCGGGCTCTGGGTGTTCATGCTCAGTTACCCGGCCCGGATCGCGGTGCTGGCGATCCTGCTGTATGCGCTCGGCGCCTTCGACTGGCTCGCCGGCTTGTGGTCGGCCTGAGCTGCGCGACGCCGACCTGCCCCTTTTTTGAGAGATTGGCTGGATGAGAAAGCTGGAACGCTCGGCGCTGATGCCGTTTGCCGCCGACGACTTGTATGCCCTCGTGGCCGACGTGGCGGCTTATCCGACGTTTCTGCCCGGCTGCGTGTCGGCGCAGATCGAAAGCGACGAAATCGATGCCGACGGGCAGCGGCTGGTGCGGGCCCGCGTCGGCTTTCGGGTCAGCGCCTTGTCCGACAGCTTCGCCACTGAGAACCGGATGCAGCCGGGCCGGCGCATCCAGATGCGCTTGGTCCAAGGCCCATTTCGGCAACTGGAAGGCGTCTGGGAGTTCATCGTGCTCGACGAGCGTGCCTGCAAGGTGTCGCTGGCGCTGACCGTGGATTTCGCCAACCGGCTGATGGAAGCGACGCTGGCGCCGTGGATGGACCGCGCCGTCAACGGCATCATCGAGGCGTTTCGGCAGCGTGCCGAGCAGCGTCTGGTTCGAGGCTGAACCGATGCCACCGATCGACGTGTCCGTGGTTTACGCGGGCGAGAACGACGTCGTGCGTGTCGCCCTCGTGTTGCCGGATGGCGCCTGTCTGGGTGATGCGCTGGCCGCCTCAGGCTTGGTGGAGCGTTACGCGCTGGGCGATGTCACCGGTCGAACCGGTGTCTACGGCCGCCTGCGCGGCAACGATGAGCCGCTGCAGCAGGGGGATCGCGTCGAGATCTATCGGCCGCTGCGGGCCGATCCGAAGGTGTCGCGACGCCAGCGGGCGAAACGCCGCCCGCGTTGACGGCGAGCGTCGCCCAAGCGGGCGCGCTGCCAAGCCAGGCCTACGGCGTGCCGCCCGGCACCGGCCGCTGCGAATCGCCCATCGGCGGCGGATCGTTGGCGCGAATGGCCTCGATGCGGTCACGCTTTTTTTCGGACTCGACGAAGTTGAGGTCCGGCTTGGCAAGCTCGTCGGTTTTGTTGGACGCCACTTGATCAACACCTTCCATCTTCACCAGATGGTTGGCGGTGTCGAAGTACAGGCTGACGGTGCGCGTCGTGACGTCGCCGCGTGGCGACTTGTAGTAGCCGAAGTAGTCCCAGCGGTCGTCGCGGAACGGGTTGCCGGCCACCGGCGTGCCCATCACGTACTTGACCTGCTCGCGCGTCATGCCGACCTGCAGCTTGGCCAGATCGCGCTGGTCGATGACGTTGCCCTGACGCGTCGGCAGCCGGTACAGCAGGGAGCAGGCGGAGAGACTCAGGGCCAGAAGGCCGAGCAGCAGAATGCGCATGAGGGGACGGAGGCTCGTTGTTTGCAACAGATATAGTTGCTGGAAGACTGCAACAAGACTGCGATAATACCGAATCGTTCAAGGCGGCGGGCGTCCGACGCTCCAGCATCACCGCCCCAGCCCCAGGAGTTGTCGAGTGGAATCGTCCGATCTCAGAAGCGTCGGCCTCAAAGTCACGCTACCGCGCCTCAAGATCCTCGAGATGCTGGAGAAAAGCCCCACGCGGCACCTGTCGGCCGAAGACATCTACCGCAAGCTGATGGACGGCGGCGAAGACATCGGCCTGGCCACGGTGTATCGCGTGCTGACGCAGTTCGAATCGGCCGGCTTGGTCACGCGCCACCATTTCGAGGGCGGCCACGCGGTGTTCGAGCTGGAGCGTGGGCAGCATCACGACCATCTGGTGTGCATGAACTGCGGTCGCGTCGAGGAGTTTGAAGACGAGACCATCGAGAAGCGTCAGCGCGACCGCGCCCGCGAGTTGGGCTTCAAGATGACCGAGCACAGCCTGATCATCTACGGTGAGTGCCAGCGCGAAAACTGCCCGAATCTGAAGGCGCTGCGGCCGCTGCGTTAGCTGTCGCCGCCGACCGCGCGGCCCGGCCTAGTCAGGGCTTGGCGGCGCGCTGCAGCAATTCCCGCGCGGTGGCCTGGGTCTGGGCCGTGATCTCGACGCCGCCCATCATCCGCGCCAGTTCCTGCACCCGGTCGCCGTCGTCGAGCGGCCGCACGCGGGTGAAGGTCTTGCCGGCCTTGACCTCTTTGGCGATGCCATGGTGCGCCACGCCTTGTGCCGCGACTTGCGCCAGATGCGTCACGCACAGCACCTGACGGTCGGCGCCGAGCGCGCGTAGCTGCTGGCCGACGATCTCGGCGACGCCGCCGCCGATGCCGGCATCGACTTCGTCGAAGATCATCGTTGCCGCGCCGGCCGCATGGCGCCCGGCCACCTGGATCGCCAGCGACAGCCGCGACAGTTCGCCGCCGGAGGCGACCTTGGCGATCGGCCGTGGCGGCTGACCGGGGTTGGCCGAAAAGTCGAAGCGCACCTCGTCGGCGCCGTGAACGCGCGGCGCACACTGTGCGTCGTGTTCGACGGCGATCACGAATTCGGCGTTGGCCATGCCCAAGCCGCGCACACCACGCGTGACGTTCTCGGCCAGCTTGGCGGCAGCCTTGTGCCGCTGCTTGCTCAACTTGAGCGCGGCAGCGCGCCACTGCGCTTCGACGTCGCGTTGCTGCGCCAGCAGCCGATCGGCGCCGCCGGCCGCCAGCTCGGCCTCTTCGAGCTCGGTGCGCAGCGTCGCGGCGCGCTCAGGCAGTTCGTCGGCGCGAAGCCGGTGTTTGCGCGCCAGGTCGTGAATGTCCGACAGCCGCTGTTCGACCTGCCGCAGTTGGTCCGGGTCGAGTTCGAGCCGGTCGAGCAGGCGCTGCAGCGCTTGGGCGGATTCGCGCAATTGGTTCTGCGCGTTGCCGACGCTGCCTTCGATGTCGCCGAAGCCCGCATCGACGCTGGACAATGCGCCAAGCAGTTGGCTGGCGCTCGACAACTGGTCATAGGCGCTGGCTTCGCCGCCGTACAGCAGTTCGAGCGCGCGGCCACCGTCTTCGAGCAGGCGGCCAGCATTGGCCAGACGCCGATGGTCGGCGTCGAGTTGCTCGAGTTCGCCGGGCTGCAGGCCCAGCGCGTCGAGCTCGCGAATCTGGTGGCGCAGATAGTCGAGCTGCGCCGGGTCGCGCGTCGCCGCGCGGCCGAGCTTGTCGATCTGCGCGGCCAGTTGCTGCCATTGCCGCGCCAGCTCGGCGACCTTGCCGAGGTCGCCGGCATAGTCGCCGTAGCCGTCGAGCAGGCTGCGCTGCGTGTCGGCGCGCACCAGCGTCTGGCTCTGGTTCTGGCCAAAGACCTCGATCAGCGTCTCGCCGATGTCGCGTAGCGCCGCGGCCGACACCGGCGCATTGTTGACGAACGCACGCGTACGGCCTTCGGCGTAGACCACGCGGCGCAGCACGCAGGCGTCGGGGCTGTCGGTGTCGAGCAGTTCTTGTGCTTGCAGCCAATCGCGGGCGGTCGGTGCGTCGCGCAACGAGAATTCGGCGCTGATCTCGGCGCGCTCCTGGCCGCTGCGGACCAACGAGGCTTCAGCACGCGTGCCGATGGCCAGGCCGATGGCGTCGATCAGGATCGACTTGCCGGCGCCGGTCTCGCCGGTGAGCACGGTGAAGCCGGGCCCGAACTCGAGGTCCAGAGCATCGATGATCGCGAGGTTCTTGATCGAAAGGCCGAGCAGCATGGGGCGTCAGAGTACGAGGGAAAGGAGGCTTGCCGGCATTGTAGGGCGGCGACCCTCGCCGCCGCGCGACATCAGCGTTCGATGACCGCTTCCTGGCCGCGGCCCCAGCGCAGTTTGTTGCGCAAGATCGCAAAGTAGCTGTAGCCGACCGGATGGATCAGCCGCAGCGGCGCGTCGCCGCGCGTGACTTCCACCGCATCGCCGACCGCCAGCGACTCGCTGATCTGGCCGTCGATCGTCATCGTCGCCTGCAGGCTGGTGGTCGGCATCTGTTCGTCGCCGCCGACGACCAGCCGCACGCGCTGCTCGCCGCCGACGACGATCGGCCGGTCGGACAGCGTATGCGGGCAGATCGGTACCAGGGCCATGGCCTGCAGGCTAGGGTGCATCAGCGGGCCGCCGCCCGACAGCGCGTAGGCGGTCGAACCGGTCGGGGAGCAGATGATCATGCCGTCGGCGCGATGGAGGCTGATGAAGTCGTCGTCCATCCAGCTTTCGAATTCGAGCATGCGGATCGACGCCTGATTGCGCAGCACGACGTCGTTGATCGCGATTCGCGGCGGTGCTGCGTCGGCCGTGGACCCGCCGGCGCGCAGCACGCGCGCGCTGAGCACCATCCGGTCTTCGGTTTCATATTCACCCTGGATCACGGCCGCCAGCGATTCGGCCAGGTGCTCGGGCAGCAAGTCGGCCATGAAGCCGAGCCGGCCCTGATTGACGCCGAGCAGCGGCACCGCGGCCGGTGCCATCGAACGGCCTGCGTCGAGCAGCGTGCCGTCGCCGCCGACGACGACGACCAGGTCGACCGACCGCGCCAGTTCGTCGCGGGACACGCGACGACCGGCCGGCGCATCGGAGAGCGCCGGGTTATCTTCGACCAGCACCTCGCAGCCCTGGCTGCGCAACACTTGGCAAAGGCTGGCCAAGGTCGGCAGATGTGGCTCGCGGCGCTTGCCGATCACTCCGATGCTGCGAAATGGCGTCATGGTGGCAAAGCTCGCTCGGGAAGCCGCTACACGATACAGGATGCCAACTTCGGCAGCGCTGCTCGGATTGCCTCACACGAGCCTGTCTTGACAGCATTTTTTGCAGTCACTAGCGTCAATCATCGTCACAGGAATCCCCATGGCCGAGCCGCTGGAACAACGTGCCGCCGATCTGCTGAAGCTGCTGGTCGAGCGCTATATCGCCGACGGGCAGCCGGTTGGCTCGCGGACGCTGTCGCGCGCGGCCAGCCTGAATCTGTCGCCGGCGACGATCCGCAACGTGATGGCCGACCTCGACGAACTGGGCCTGGTCGTGTCGCCGCACACGTCGGCCGGCCGCGTACCGACCACGCGCGGCTACCGCTACTTCGTCGACGCGCTGCTGGCGCCCGAGCCGCTGTCCGACGCCGAACGCAGCCGTATCGCCGAAGACCTGCTGCCGCACGGACGCAGCCCGCAAGACATGGTGCAAGCCGCGTCGGCGTTGCTGTCGCGGCTGTCGAAGATGGCCGGCGTGGTCACCACGCCGCGGCGCAATCTGGCGATCCTGCGACGCATTCAGTTCATGCCGCTGTCCGATCGCCGCGTGCTGGTGATCCTGGTCGTCAACCAGAGCGAAGTGCAAAACCGCATCGTCGCCACCGAGCGTGCCTACGGCGCCGATGAACTGGAGCGCTACGCCAACGTGCTCAACGAGCATTTCGCCGGCCGCGATCTGGTCAGTCTGCGCACTGCGCTATGGCAGGACGCCAACGACACCCAGGCGCGCGTCAATCAGACGCTGAAAGATGCGGTGTTCATGGCCGAACAAGCGTTCAAGGGCGATCGCCCCAGTGGCGGCGACTATGTGTACGCCGGCAGCGGCAATTTGCTCGGCTTTCAGGAGCTGGCCGACGTCGGCCGGCTGCGTGGCTTGTTCGACGCGCTCGACCGCAAGCGCGACCTGCTGCAGCTGTTCGACTCCTGCCTGGCCGCCGAAGGCCTGCAGATCTTCATTGGCGAGGAGAGCGGCTACCGCGTGCTCGACGAAGTGAGCGTCGTTACCGCGCCGTACTTCGTCGACGGCCAGATTGCCGGCGTGCTCGGTGTGATCGGCCCGACGCGGATGGCCTACAGCCGCATCATTCCGCTGGTCGCCGAGACGGCGCGCCAACTGACGGCTGGCCTCGACAACTAGGCGCTCGGCGTCGCGCTGCAGGGAAAGCCGCAGTTCAGCGGCGGCCGATAAGGTCGATCCACCCACCGTGAATATCGGCACCGCGATACGCGCGGTGCGCCGGTGGGCGACACGGATGTCGTTCAATGGAATCAAGCTCCGCAAGCAAGCCGCGCACGACCGTGTGGCCGGGCCGCTCGTATCCGCTCGGTGCCACCTGGGACGGCGAGGGCGTCAACTTCGCACTTTTCTCGGCGCATGCAGAAGCTGTCGACCTGTGTCTGTTCGATGCCACCGGCCAGCACGAGGTCGCTCGCGTGCGTCTGCCCGAGTACAGCGATCAGATCTGGCACGGCTACCTGCCGGATGCGCGTCCCGGCCAGCTCTATGGCTACCGCGTGCAGGGTCCCTACAACCCCGAGGCCGGCCATCGCTTCAACGCGCACAAGTTGCTGCTCGACCCGTATGCCAAGTCGATCGCCGGCGAACTGACCTGGGTCGATGCCCACTTCGGCTACAAGATCGGCCACGCCAAGGACGATCTGTCGTTCGATAAACGCGACAACGCGCGGCACATGCCCAAGTGCCGTGTGGTCGATACCTCGTTCACTTGGGGAGAAGAGCGCCGTCCGCGCACACCCTGGGAAGAAACGGTGATCATGGAAACCCACGTCAAGGGTTTCACCCAGCGTCATCCGGGCGTCGACTCGGCACGGCGCGGTACGTTTGCCGGTCTGGTCGCACCGCCGGTGCTCGATCATCTGGTGCGCAGCGGCATCACTTCGGTCGAACTGCTGCCGATCCACCATTTTCTGAATGATCGACATCTGACGCAGCGCGGGCTGACCAACTACTGGGGCTACAACTCGATCGGCTTTTTTGCGCCGGATCCGCGATTTCTGTCGAGCGGACAGATCGAGGAATTCAAGACCACGGTCAAGCGGCTGCATGGTGCCGGCATCGAAGTGATTCTCGACGTGGTCTACAACCACACGGCCGAAGGCAATCAGATGGGGCCGACGCTGTCGCTGCGCGGTATCGATAACGCCAGTTATTACCGGCTGGCTGACGATCCGCGCTATTACATGGATTACACCGGCACCGGCAATATGCTCAACGTCGACCATCCGCGCGTGCTGCAGATGGTCATGGACTCGCTGCGCTACTGGGCCGGCGAGATGCACGTCGATGGGTTTCGTTTTGATTTGTGTTCGACGCTGGCACGCGAGCACGGCAACTTCGATCCCGGCGCTGCGTTTCTCGATGCCGTGCGCCAAGACCCGCTGCTGAACACGGTCAAGATGATCGCCGAGCCTTGGGATATGGGGCCTTACGGCTACCAGGTTGGCGGCTTTCCGCCCGGCTGGGCTGAATGGAACGGGGCGTTCCGCGACACGGTGCGGCGCTTCTGGAAGGGCGACGGCGACCTGCTGGCGGAAATGGGCAACCGCGTCACCGGTAGTTCCGATCTCTACGATCGCAACGGCCGCAGGCCGTGGGCGTCGATCAACTTCGTCACGGCGCATGACGGATTTACGCTGCAAGACTTGGTCTCGTACAACGACAAGCACAACGATGCCAACGGCGAACACAATCGCGACGGCTCCGATGACAACTTGTCGTGGAACTGCGGCGTCGAAGGGCCCACCGATGATGCGTCCATCGTCGCGCTGCGCGACCGTCTCAAGCGAAACCACTTGGCGACACTGATTCTGTCGCTGGGTGTGCCGATGTTGCTCGCCGGTGACGAGATGGGCCGCAGTCAGAACGGCAACAACAACGCCTATTGCCAGGACAACGAGCTGTCGTGGACGCAGTGGGAAGACCTGCGTCCCGAAGACTTGCGCCTGCAGGAATTCGTGCGGCGCGTGATCGCTCTGCGACGCCAGCACCGGGTCTTCTCGCGCCCCGGCTTCTTTCGGGGCCGTCGTATGGCGGCGGACGGACTCAAGGACATTACCTGGCTCGCCCCTAGCGGCGACGAACAGACCGAGCAGGATTGGAATAACGGCATGGCGCGCTGCTTTGGCTGGGTCCTCGGCGGCGCCGCCGGCGAGTACTACACCACGGGCGGGCAGCGCGACATCGACGACACCTTCATGGTGCTGATGAACGCGCACCACGAAGCGGTCGACTTCTGTATGCCCAAGATGACCGCGCATCTGCGCTGGGAACTGTTGATCGACACCGCCCTCGATAGCGGCTTCGCCGAGCAGCCGACGTTCTTTGATTCCACGGATTGCTTCACGATCCAAGGCCGCTCGATGGCCTTGCTGATCAATCGCGCCCAAGCAGCCGATGCGAGCCAGATCACGATCGCCGACACGCTCGAGATGTCCGCGCCGCTGACCGATGTACCTGCCAATGATGAGCAGTCCGTTCCGGTCGAGCCGGCCGTCGCAGTGCGAAGCAGCCGGAGCCCACCATGAAGCGCCAGCGGCATTTGCCGTTTGGCGCTGAATGCGTCGCCGACGGCGTCCGCTTTCGTCTGTGGGCACCCGGCGTCGAGCACGCCGAGCTGGTCATCGACGAAGGCCCGACGCTGGCGATGGATCGCGACGCTGATGGATTCTTCGAGATCAGCACCGATCAAGCTCAAGCGGGAACGCGCTATCGCTATCGCGTCGACGACACGCCAGTGCCCGATCCGGCCTCGCGGTACCAGCCTCTGGGTGTGAACGGGTCAAGCGAGGTTGTCGACAGCGGCGCCTTCGACTGGCAGGACGCGGATTGGCGCGGCCGCGCGTGGCACGAGTCGGTGATCTACGAGCTGCATGTCGGCACGTTTGCCCGCAGCGGTACCTTCGACGGCGTGATCGAGCATTTCGACCATCTGTTGTCGCTGGGCGTCAACACGATCGAGCTGATGCCGGTAGCCGAATGCCCGGGCCGCTGGAACTGGGGGTATGACGGCGTGCTGCTGTTTGCCGTTGAAGAGCGCTACGGTGGCCCGGATGCGCTCAAGCGCATGGTGCAGGCCGCGCACCAGCGAGGGCTGTCGGTGCTGCTCGACGTGGTTTACAACCACTTCGGTCCGGACGGCAATCATTTATCGCGTTACGCCCCGGCCTTTTTCACCGAGCGTCACCGCACGCCCTGGGGTGCTGCGATCAACTTCGACGGCCAGCATTCATCGATCGTTCGTTCTTTCTTTATCGAGAACGCGCTGTACTGGCTACAGGAATACCATCTCGATGGCTTGCGCTTGGACGCGGTACACGCGATCCATGACGACAGTGACCCGGATATCGTCGTTGAACTGGGCCGGCGCATCCGCGAGGACATCACGGACCGACCGATACACCTAATTCTCGAAAACGACCGGAACCGCAGCAGCGTGCTCGGCCACGGGCGTGGCGGCAACGGGCCCTACGATGCGCAGTGGAACGATGACTTTCATCACGTGTTGCGCGTGGCGCTGGCCCATACGCAAGGTGGTTACTACGACGACTACCGCGGTACCGGGCTGATGCCGCAGCGCCATCTGGCGCGCGTGCTCGCTGAAGGTTTCGCCTATCAGGGCCAGTCATCGGCGCATCGCGATGGTGCGTCGCGCGGCGAGCCCAGCGACGCCTTACCGCCGACGGCGTTCATATCGTTCATCCAGAACCACGATCAGGTTGGCAATCACGCCTATGGCTGGCGCTTGAGCCAGTTTGCCGGCTGCGAAGCGATCCGCGCCGGCGCTGCCGTGTTGTTGCTGTCGCCACAGATTCCGATGCTGTGGATGGGGCAGGAATGGAACAGCGAGCGGCCGTTTCCGTTCTTCTGCGATTTCACCGGCGATCTGGCCGACGCGGTGCGCAAGGGCCGCATCGAGGAGTTCCGCTCGTTCCCGGAGTTTCAAGACCCGGAAGCCGTGAAGCGAATTCCGGACCCGTTGGCGCTCAGCACATTTGCCAGTGCCTTGCTGGACTGGAACGAACCGGCCCGCAGCGCCGACTGGCTGGCGTTGTATCGGCAGTTGATCGGGCTGCGCCGCGAGCACATCGTGCCGCGCTTGGCAGTCGGCGGCGGCAGCGGTACGGCGCAGGTCAGTGATCAGGGGCTGGTTAGCGTCCAATGGCGCTTTGCCGACGGCAGTCTGCTGCAATTTGTTGTCAATCTGTCGGACCAGCCGGTTGCGGCCGACACCGGTTCGGTGCTCGGGCGTTGCGTCTATGCCACAGCGCCGCTGTCCGGTGACCTCGTGCCGCCGTGGTACGTCGCGCTGCAGGTCCTCGACCAGGAAGGGGCCGTCGGATGAGCCCGCCGCCGTTGCCGCGCGCCACGTATCGCGTTCAGCTGCATGCCGACTTCGGTTTCGACGACGCCGCGGTGCTGGCGCCGTATCTGGCGGATCTGGGCTTTTCTCACCTGTACGTGTCGCCGGTGATGGCGGCGCGTCCCGGCTCGACGCATGGCTACGACATCGTCGACCACAACCGCTTCAACCCCGAACTCGGCGGCGAAGCCGGCTTCGACCGGCTGGTCGCCGCACTGCGTGAGCAGGGCCTGGGTCTGGTGCTCGACATCGTGCCCAACCATGTCGGCATCGGGCCGGACAACGCCGCCTGGATGGACGTACTCGAATGGGGGCCGCAGTCGCCGCATGCGGCCGACTTCGATATCGATTGGCAGTCGAGCCGGCGCAATTTGCAGGGCAAGGTGCTGTTGCCGGTGCTGGGTAACGCATTCGGCGTCGAGCTGGAATCGGGCCATATCGAGCTGCGGCTCGATGCGGCGGAAGGCTCGATCAGCGCGTGGTATCACGACAGCCGTCTGCCGATTTCGCCGATGGATTACGCGCCGCTGCTGCAGGACGCACTGGCATCGGCGCAGGGTGAAGGTACGCGGCGCCTGGCCAATCTGGTACGGGATTTCGATGCACTGCGCGAGCATCCCGGCAGCATCGCCGCGCGCCGCGACACGGCGGCATCGCTGCGCGAGCAACTGGTAGAACTGCTCGCCGACGAACCCGAGCTGATCGATGCAATCGGTCGGGGGCTGCGTCGGGTCGGCGGTGATGTCGGTGATGCCGACCGTTGGCAGCGGCTCGGCGAGTTGCTCGACCGGCAGGCCTATCGTCCGGCGTTCTGGCGCGTGTCGTCCGACGAGATCAACTACCGGCGCTTCTTCGACATCAACGATCTTGCCGGTTTGCGCGTTGAGCGCGCCGAGCTGTTCGAGGCCATGCACCGTCTCGTGCTCGCCCGTGTTCGCTCCGGGGATGTCCAAGGTTTGCGCGTCGACCATATCGACGGCTTGTACGACCCCCGCCAGTACTGCGAGCGGCTGGCCCAAGCCTGCGTCGCGGCGCCGGTGCCGACCTGGATTTTGCTGGAGAAAATCCTCGCCCCGCATGAAGAGCTACCCGGCGACTGGCCGGTGGCCGGCACCACTGGGTATGAGGCCTTGAACTTGATCGGCGGCTTGTTCGTCGACCCGGCATCGGAGCGTGCGCTGACGACGATCTACCGCCGCATCAGTGGCGAACGTCGCGAGTTCGACGCCGTTCTGTATGAGTCCAAGAAGCACATCGTGCAGAACAATCTGGCCAGCGAAATGGGCGTACTGGCCAATGCCGTGCAGACGCTGAGCGCCAGCCAATGGCGATCGCGCGACTTCAGCTATGCCGCGATCCGCAAGGCCCTCGAAGAGTTGGTCGCGCGCTTTCCGGTCTATCGCAGCTATCTGGATCCGACGCATCCGCTGTCGATGGCCGACCGCCGCCATATCGAATGGGCGGTGGGGCTTGCGCGCAAGCACGCCGGACCGGTCGATACCTCGGTCTACGACTTCATTGCCTCGATCCTGACCGGTGAGCTGGCCGAGCCCGGCACCCGCTATCCAGCGGAGCCGGTGCGGCAGGCGGCGATGCGGTTCCAGCAATTGTCCGGTCCGGCGATGGCCAAGGGCCTGGAAGACACCAGCTTTTATCGTTACCTGCGATTGCTGGTCCATAACGAAGTCGGCGGCGATCCGCGGCGCTACGCCGTGTCACCGGCCGCCTTCCACAAGGCCAATGTGCAGCGCCAGCTGCAGCATCCGTTGGCGATGCTGGCGGCCAGCACGCACGACACCAAGCGCGGCGAAGACGCACGGACGCGGATCGCCTGCCTCAGTTCAGTGCCGCGGCGCTGGGCGCAGCATCTGGCGCTGTGGTCGCGACTCAATCGGCGGCTGCTGGCCAAGCTCGATGGCGAGCCGGCGCCCGACGCCAATCACCAGTACTACCTGTACCAGACGCTGATCGGTGCATGGCCTGCCGACCTGGATATCGACGATGCGCCCGCGCTGGCGGCCCTGGCCGCACGCGTCGAGGGCGCCGTGATCAAGGCTGTGCGCGAAGGCAAGCAGCGCAGCAGCTGGACGCACCCGGACGCCGACTACGAGCAGGCCGTCGGGCGCTTCGTCCACGGCATGCTGGCGCCGGGTGCGCGCAATCTGTTCCTGGCCGACTTCCAGACGTTTCTGCGCCCACTGGCATGGTGGGGCGCGCTGACCTCGTTGTCGCAGACGTTGCTGCGGCTGACGATGCCGGGCGTGCCCGACATCTATCGCGGCGCCGAGGGCTGGGAGCTGTCGATGGTCGACCCGGACAACCGACGCCCGGTCGATTACGCCGCGCTGCGAGCGGCCGCCGTCGATGTCGCCGCGATCGCGGGTGATCCGGATGCGGTCGCCGCACTGCTGCCGCACTGGGCCGACGGCCGCGTCAAGCTGCACTTGATCCGGAGCGTGTTGCGGCTGCGTCGTGAGCAGCCCGCGTTGTTCAGCGAGGGCCTGTATCAAGCGGTGGACATCAGCGGCGATCGGCCAGAGCGCGTGTTGGCCTATCAGCGCCGGCATGGCGAGCACGAACTGCTGGTGGTCGCACCGCGGCTGTGGCCGCAGTGGGCCCCGGAGTTGCCGCAATCGGCAGAGGCAGCCAGTGCCGCGCTGGCGGGACTGACGATCGATCTGGCTCCGGGCCGCTATCGCGACGTCATCGCCGGTCGGTCACTCGACGTCGGCAGCGCCGGCCCCGTATCGGTGGCGGAATTGCTGACGTACTTCCCGGTCGGCTTGCTGCTACGAGGCTGAAGCTCGTTACAATCGCGCGCCTTTGCAGCGCCCCGGCACCCCGGCGACCCTTGGGTGCGCGGTGCCTGCGCCCTTGAATGCCGGGCCCACGCCCCCAGTTCAGCCCCACGACTGTTGAAGTCACGCGTCTTTCACCCGATCCCCGAACCCAGACATGACGGCAAGCCCCGAAGCCCCGAACGAAGAAACCCTGTCCGCGACCGACGCTGGCGCCGACCTGCAGCCGCCCGATCCAGCCACGTTGGCGGCACAGATCGAAGAGCTGCGCGCCCAGGCGCAGGCCGCCAAGGAAGGGCATCTGCGGGCACTGGCCGAACTGGACAACGTGCGCAAGCGCGCCGAGCGCGAGATCAGCTCGGCGGCCAAGTTCGGCGCTGAAAAGCTGCTGTCGGAGCTGCTTGGCATTGCCGACTCGGTCGAGTTGGGCCTGAACGCGGCGCAAGCGCCGGACGTGCAGGTCAAGACCATCGTCGAGGGTCTGGACCTGACGCGGCGCCAGCTGATCGCGCTGCTCGAAAAGCAGGGCGTCAGCCAACTCGACCCCAAAGGGCAGCCGTTCAACCCGGATTTCCACGAAGCCGTGAGCATGGTGCCGTCGGCCGAGGTCGCCCCGAATCACGTTCTGAACGTGATGCAGAAGGGTTACAAGCTGCACGAGCGCTTGCTGCGCCCGGCCATGGTCATCGTCGCCCGGGCACCGTAAACCGATGCTCCGGTGGCCCCGTCGGCGCGCGCTGGCGTTGGCTTGACCGGCATCAATCCGGCGAGGCGCCGGTATCAACGTCCTCTTGAAAGCCGCGACAACAGCAATAGATAGGCTTGCAGTCGTCGGCGTCAAACAAACCGTCACGCGAACCGTCACGCACACAGCACCGCATTTTCCGGAGTATTTCAATGGCAAAGATCATCGGCATCGACCTCGGCACCACGAACTCGTGTGTCGCCATCATGGAAGGCAACAGCGTCAAGGTCATCGAGAACAGCGAGGGTGAGCGCACCACGCCGTCGATCGTCGCCTATGCCGATGACGGTCAGATCATCGTCGGCCGCGCTGCCAAGCGTCAGGCCGTGACCAATCCGCACAATACGGTCTATGCGGTCAAGCGCCTGATCGGTCGCCGCTTTGAAGACAACGTGGTGCAGAAGGACATCAACATGGTGCCCTACAAGATCGTCAAGGCCGGCAACGGCGACGCTTGGGTCGAAGTCAAGGGCAAGAAGCTTTCGGCGCCGGAAATCTCCGCGCAGACGCTGTTGAAGATGAAGAAGACCGCTGAAGACTATCTGGGCGAAACGGTCACCGAAGCGGTGATCACGGTGCCGGCCTACTTCAACGACAGCCAGCGTCAGGCGACCAAGGACGCCGGCAAGATCGCCGGCCTGGACGTCAAGCGCATCATCAACGAGCCGACCGCCGCCGCACTGGCGTTCGGCCTGGATAAGGTCAAGGGCGATCGCAAGATTGCCGTGTACGACCTGGGCGGCGGTACGTTCGACGTGTCGATCATCGAAATCGCCGAAGTCGACGGCGAGCACCAGTTCGAAGTGCTGTCCACCAATGGCGACACCTTCCTCGGTGGCGAGGACTTCGACATGCGTGTCATCGAGTACATCGCCGACGAGTTCAAGAAGGAGCAGGGCATCGACCTGCGCAAGGACCCGCTTGCGCTGCAGCGTCTAAAGGAAGCGGCCGAAAAGGCCAAGATCGAGCTGTCGAGCACGACGCAGACCGACATCAACCTGCCGTACGTGACCGCTGACGCGACCGGCCCGAAGCATCTCAACCTGAAGCTGACCCGCGCCAAGCTCGAGTCGCTGGTGGATGAGTTGATCGCCAAGACCATTGAGCCCTGCAAGATCGCGCTCAAGGACGCCGGCCTGAAGTCGTCCGACATCCAGGAAGTGATCCTGGTCGGCGGCCAGACGCGCATGCCCAAAGTTCAGGATGCGGTCAAGGATTTCTTCGGCCGCGAACCGCGCCGCGACGTCAACCCCGACGAAGCGGTCGCCGTCGGCGCCGCGATTCAGGGCGCCGTGCTGTCGGGTGACGTCAAGGACGTGCTGCTGCTCGACGTCACCCCGCTGAGCCTGGGTATCGAAACCCTGGGCGGCAAGATGACCAAGCTGATCGAGAAGAACACGACGATCCCGACCCGCAAGTCCGAAACCTTCACCACGGCCGACGACAACCAGACCGCGGTGACGATCCAGGTCTACCAGGGCGAGCGCGAAGTGGCTTCGGCCAACAAGATGCTGGGTCGCTTCGACCTGACCGACATCCCGCCGGCCAGCCGCGGCATGCCGCAGATCGAAGTCACGTTCGACATCGACGCCAACGGCATCCTGAACGTGTCG
Source organism: Hydrocarboniphaga daqingensis (assembly GCF_900129825.1). Lineage (GTDB taxonomy): Bacteria > Pseudomonadota > Gammaproteobacteria > Nevskiales > Nevskiaceae > Hydrocarboniphaga > Hydrocarboniphaga daqingensis. The sequence goes on from NZ_FQWZ01000008.1 coordinate 38,421, forward strand.
GCCAAGGACAAGGCGACGGGCAAGAGCCAAAGCATCGTCATCAAGGCCAACTCCGGCCTGTCGGACGCCGAGATCCAGCAGATGATCAAGGACGCCGAAGCGCACGCCGAAGAAGACAAGAAGTTCAATGAGCTGATCGGTGCGCGCAATCAGGCCGACCAGCTGATCCATGGCGTCGAAAAGTCGCTCAAGGATCTGGCCGCCGACGTGCAGGCCGACGAGAAGACCAAGATCGAAGCGGCGATCGTCGAACTGCGTGAAGCGATCAAGACCGGCGACAAGGAGGCGATCGACGCCAAGAGCGCCGCGCTGTCCGAAGCGGCGTCCAAGCTGGCTGAGCGTGCTTACGCCAAGGCCGGTGCGGCAGAAGGCGGGGCCGGCAGCTCGCCCAACGCCAAGAACGCGAACGCGAAGGACGGCGACGTCGTCGACGCCGAATTCACCGAAGTCAACGACGACAAAAAGTAAGTCGTCATCCGTGAACGAGAGACGGGCGAGCAATCGCCCGTCTCTTTTTGCGTATTCGAGCCCGGTCCTTGCGTGCCAAGGAGCGGCGCCATTGCCCCTTACTTCCCGGATGTGCTGGTTCCATGAGCAAGCGCGACTACTACGAGGTCCTCGGCGTTAGCCGGCAGGCCACCGACGACGAACTCAAGAAGGCTTACCGCCGGCTGGCGATGAAGCTGCACCCGGACCGCAATCCGGGCGATGCCAGCGCCGAAGAGAAGTTCAAGGAAGCCAACGAGGCCTACGAAGTCCTCACTGACCCCAACAAGCGCGTTTTGTACGACGAGCATGGCCATGAGGGCCTGCAGCGCGGCGGCGCTGGCGGCGGCTTCGGTGAAGGCGGGTTTGGCGACATCTTCGGCGACGTGTTCAGCGACATCTTCGGCGGTGGCGGTGGCCGCCGCAGCGGCCCGCGCCGCGGCTCGGACCTGCGCTACATGATGGAACTGTCGTTGGAGCAGGCGGTGTTCGGCTCTGCTGAGACGATCCGCATTCCGACGCTCGACGACTGCGCGACCTGCAATGGCCACGGCACCGCCGACGGCAAGGCGCCACCCAAGTGCAGCACCTGCGGCGGCTCAGGCCAGGTCCGTGTCCAGCAGGGCTTTTTCGTGCTGCAGCAGACCTGCCCGCACTGCCGCGGCCGCGGCACCCAGATCACCGATCCGTGCCGCAGCTGTCGCGGCGCCGGCAAGCTGCGCCGCGAGAAGACGCTCGAGGTCAAGATTCCGGCGGGCGTCGATACCGGCGACCGTATTCGTCTGACGGGCGAGGGCGAAGCCGGCGAGCGCGGCGCACCGCCGGGCGATTTGTACGTGCAGGTCAACGTTAAACCCCACGAATTCTTCGAGCGCGACGGTAGCGATCTGTACTGCACGGTGCCGATCGACTTCGTCACGGCGGCGCTCGGCGGCGAGCTCGACGTGCCGACGCTCGGCGGCAAGGCTCAGCTCAAGCTCCCGGAGGAAACGCAGACCGGCAAGGTGTTCCGCTTGCGAGGCAAGGGCGTCAAGTCGGTTCGCGGTGGAGCGGTCGGCGACCTGCTGTGCACCGTCGTCGTCGAGACGCCGGTGCGTCTGAACAAGCGCCAGCGCGAATTGCTGCGCGAGTTCGGCGCGTCCTTGCAGGGGGACAGCGGCGGCGGACACAACCCCGAGGCGGCCGGCTGGCTTGACCGCGCCAAGAAATTCTTCGGCGCCGACTGATCGGGTTTCTGCAGCCCTGCTGCCCGCGCTGTGGAGCAAATAGCCCACAGCCGCGCGATCTTTGTCGTTAGCGGTCATCATGTGACGGTAGCTTGTTGCGGCCGACGGTCGGCGCTGCTCGCCGTGCGGCATTGATGCCAGGGTGTTTCCACTTTAAGTTAGCGACCAACGTCACGTCTGCGTAAATGCGCGGCCGATCGAATCGATAGGGATCGAATGAGCGAGTTGGAGCAGGGCAGTCTCCAGTACTTCCACAGCCGGGCGTCATTCAGTTTGTGGCTGCCGCTGCTGCGTTCGATGGCCGACGAGCTCAATGCGCAGATGCCGGCTGAAGACCTGCGTTCGTTCTTTTTCGCGATCGGCGGCCGAATCGCAGCGGCCGATCCTTTGCCGGTCGGAACCTCGCTGGCCGATCTCGAACGCAGTGCCAACGACTTCTTCTCCCGCTACGGCTGGGGCTGGGTCAAGATTCGCGACCTGCACGCGGCGCTCGAATTCGTCCACGCTTGCGCGCCGCTGCGCCAGGCATTCGGCGATGCCTCGATGAGCTGGGCACCCGCGCTGTTCGAGGGCATCTACGCAGCCTGGCTCAAGCGCATCGGCGCCAGCAGCCAGCTCGAGTTGCATCAGGTTGGCGGGCTCGAGGGCTCGGTCGACGTGATGCGCTTCCGTCTGGCCCACCCCAGTTACTTCGTCTAGGCCCACCGCCAGCCCATCGCCATGGCCGACCGCAGCGACGACATCAAGCAGCTGTTCTCGCATTTGGGATTAAACCCTGGCGACTACCAGGAACTGCGCGACCGCAATGCGGCCACCCGCAGCGAGACCCGGCAGCCGACCGTTGCACCGGCAGCACCGCCGGCCCCGCCGGTCGCCCCGCCGACGCGGCAGATGCCCACGGTCAAGATCGCGCCGGTGGCTGCAGACCCGCAGCCCGCGGTCGAGCCGGTAGCGGCGCGCTCCGCGCCGGCGGCAGCTGAGGTTCCGGCGCCTGTTCCGGTTACGGTGGCGCCTGCGGTTGCCGCTGCGGTAGACGGCAGCACGCGCTGGTCTCTGCTGCGCGCCGCCGTCGAAACGCCGACCCGGGTCGCGCAGATCGACCGGGCTCCGGCGCCACCCGAGTCGGCACCGACGCGCCGGCTGTTCGACGAGCTGAGCCGGCGCCCGGCCGGCGATGCGATCGACCAATTGGCCGACGCTGCCCGTCGTCGCTGGCATGATGCCGCTGCGCCTGTGACCCCGACGGCAGCCCCGGCGCCTGCACCGGCGGCATCGCAACCGGTCGTGGCCGCGACGGTTGCCGCGCCGACAATCCCGCAGTTCGAGCCTGCCGAACCGTTGGTTGAGGGCGAGTTGCTCGACACGTTTCGTCGATTGGTGGCGCCGCCCGCCGTGGTGCCGCCCAAGCCGGCGCGGCTGCACTTCAAGTACTCGGGCGAATCGGCGGCAGCGCGCCCCCGGCAGCCGCGCGAGGAGAATCTGGACGACGTCTTCAGCCGGATTTCCGATCCGCGTCCTCCGCGCTGACCCCGCTCGGCGCCGTTGCCCGTGACCGCAGCTTCTACGGTGATCGCCGTCGTCTCCCCGAAAGGCGGCGTCGGCAAAACGACGCTGGTCGCCAATCTGGCGATGGCGCTGGTCGACCGCGAGCGCCCGGTATTGGCGGTCGACCTCGACCCTCAAAATGCGTTGCGGCTGCATCTGCGGATGCCGGTCGATGACAGCGGCGGCTTGGCCGTGAACGGTTTGGCGCGTCGTCCGCTGGCCGATGCCGAATTCCTCAGCCCTTATGGCATGCAGGTGTTGCCCTACGGCTCGCTGTCCGAGGCGCACCGGCGCGAGTTCGAGCGCGCGCTTGACGGCGATCCGCTGTGGCTGGCCAGACAGCTGGCGTCCGTCCCGCTGCCGGAGCGCACGATCACCTTGATCGACACGCCACCCGGCGGATCGGTTTATCTGCAGCAGGCACTGCTGGCAGCGGATGTGGCGGTGATGGTGATGCTGCCCGACGCAGCGTCGTTCGTGACGATCGCGAGCATGGAGCGTTGGCTCGACGAATACTGCCGCCCGCGTCCCGCGTTTGGCGGTGCGCATTATTTGGTGAACCGGATGAATGCCGCGCGCCCGCTGTGCCGCGACGTGCTGTCGGCGCTACAGCGCGAGCTGGGGCCCCGGCTGATGCCGTCCGTGATCCGCTTCGACGCCACGGTCGAGGAGGCGATGGCCTGCCAGTCACCAGTGTCGCGCTATGCACCCGACGCCATGGCCGCGCGTGATGTCGGCGATGCCGCCGACTGGCTGCTGGCGAGGATCGCCTGATGTCGATGAGCGGCAATCTCGATCGCAACATCGAGCGCCTGGTCGAGCGTCCGCTGTGGGAGCACCCGTGGGCGATGTGGGGGGTGTTGCTGGTCTGCGTGCTGCCGGCCTACGTCGTCGTCACGGTGCCGCTGTCGCTGACCTGGCAGGCGCTGTTCGGCGTGTCGATGTTTCTGGCCGCGACCTGGCTCAACCGGATCGAAGGCCGGTTGATCTCGCTGATGATGATGGGCATCTCGGTGCTGGTATCGACGCGCTACATGTACTGGCGCCTGACCGAGTCGGTCGGCTTCAGCTCGCGCGACTTCATCGACACGTTTTTCGCGATCGGCCTGATTCTCGCCGAGGCGTATGCGTTCGTCGTGCTGGTGCTGGGTTACTTCCAGGTGCTGTGGCCGTTGCAGCGCAAACCCAGCCCGATGCCGGCTTCGCCGACGCAGTGGCCGACCGTCGATATCTACATCCCGACCTACAACGAGCCGCTCAAGGTCGTGCGGCCGACCGTGCTGGCGGCGCTGGCGATGGACTGGCCCAAGGACCGCTTCAACGTCTACGTGCTCGACGACGGACGTCGTCAGGAGTTCAAGGACTTCTGTGCCGCGGTCGGTGCCACGCACATCACCCGTAACGACTCCAAGCATGCCAAGGCGGGCAACTTGAACCGGGCCATGGAGAAGACCCACGGCGAGTACATCGCGATCTTCGACTGCGATCACGTGCCGACGCGCTCGTTCCTGCAGATCACGCTGGGCTGGTTTCTGCGCGACCCGAAGCTGGGCATGCTGCAGACGCCGCACCACTTTTTCTCGCCTGACCCGTTCGAACGCAACCTCGGCACGTTCCGCCGCGTGCCCAACGAAGGTGAGCTGTTCTACGGCCTGCTGCAGGACGGCAATGACTTCTGGAACGCGACGTTCTTCTGCGGGTCCTGCGCCGTGCTGCGCCGGACCGCGCTCAAGGAAGTCGGCGGCATCGCGGTGGAAACCGTCACCGAGGACGCGCACACCTCGCTGAAGATGCACCGCCGTGGCTGGAACACCGCCTACATCAACCTGGCCCAAGCCGCGGGACTGGCCACCGAATCGTTGTCGGCGCACGTCGGCCAGCGCATCCGTTGGGCGCGCGGCATGGCGCAGATCTTTCGCGTCGACAACCCGATCCTGAAGCGCGGCCTCAAATGGGGCCAGCGTCTGTGCTACACCAATGCGATGCTGCACTTCTTCTACGGCTTGCCGCGACTGGTGTTCTTGACCGCGCCGCTGTCGTACCTGTTCTTCCAGGCGCACATCATCCAAGCCGGCGCATTGCTGATCCTGGCCTACGCCGGGCCGCACATCATGCACGCCAACCTGACCAACTCGCGCTTGCAGGGGCCGTTCCGCCACTCGTTCTGGGCCGAGGTCTACGAGACGGTGCTGGCCACCTACATTCTGGTGCCGACGCTGCTGGCCTTGATCAACCCCAAGCTGGGTACGTTCAACGTCACCGCCAAGGGCGGCTTGGTGTCGCATGAGTATTTCGATCGCGACATCGCCAAGCCGTATGTGACGATTCTGGTGCTGAACATCATCGGCATCGCCGTCGGCATGATGCGGCTGCTGTTCTGGAACACCCACGAGATCGACACCGTCGTGCTGAATCTGCTGTGGACGACCTACAACATCATCATTGTCGGCGCCGCGCTGTCGGTGGCCTGGGAATCGCGCCAGATTCGCCAGGCGATCCGTGTTTCCACCGATATCAGCGCGCGCGTGCGCGTGCCGGGCGGCCCCGAAATCGGGGCAACGACGATCGATTTGTCAGAAGGCGGGACGGCACTCAACCTTGTTCAGCCGCTGCATCTGCCGCTGGATTCGGTGGTGCAGGTGGCGCTGGCGCCCGAGTACAAGACCGTGTGGATCGACGCGACCGTCACGCGCTCGACCGGCGATGTACTGGCGGTGCAGTTCGCGGAAATGAATCTGCGGCAGGAAAGTCAGCTGATCTATGCGATCTTCGGACGCGCCGATGCCTGGGTCCACTGGGCCGAGAATCGTCCGATGGACGACATGCAGAATTCGTTCAAGCAGGTTTTGACGCTGGGCGTGGTGGGGACGTTAAGGATGGCCAACGTGGGTTTTGCAACAGCGGGAAGCGAAATGAAACAGCTGCTCAAGAAACTGGTCCGCTCGGCGCGGCCGCGCAAGGCGATCGGCGCCGGTCTGCTGATCGGCCTGGCCTGCGGCAGTGCAGGGTTCAGCCCTGACAGCCGCGCGCAGGACAGCAGCCGGATCGACGCGATCGCGCCGATCAACAGCAGCGCGCCGATCGTCAGTGCCACGCGCACCGAACTGCGCAGCCTCAGCTTCAAGGACCTGGGCGTGCAGAAGCCGATCCGGCTGCGCGGCGTGCAGGGCGAGTTCGCGATCCCATTGTCGGTGCGCGACGACGAGGTGGTGTCGCGGGCCAAGCTCAAGCTCAAGTTCGCGCATTCGCCGGCGCTGTTGTTCAACAGCTCGCACTTGAATGTGCTGGTCAACAGCGAGTTGGTCGGCACGATCCGCATCAATGAGCAGACGGCGGCCGGCGCCGAACGCGAAATCGACATCGATCCACGCCTGTTCGTGCAGTACAACCAGATCGGCCTGCAGGCGATCATGTCGTACACGCTCGATTGCCAGAATCCGGTCGACTCGACGCTGTGGAGCATCGTCAGCAACACCTCGACGCTGGAACTCGAAGTGCAGCCGCTGGCGCTGGCGAACGACCTGAAGACGCTGCCGCAGCCGTTCTTCGACCCGCGTGACTCGCGTCCGCTGACATTGCCGTTCGTGTTCACATCGCCACCGGGTTTGGCCGAGCTTGAAGCCGCCGGCGTGATCGCGTCATGGTTCGGTTCGATCGCGACCTATCGCGCGGTCAGCTTCCCGGTCTACGTCAACCAGCTGCCGACCGGGCATGCCGTGGTGATCTCCAGCAACGGCGCGCTGCCCGACGGTTTGTCCGTTCCCGGCGGTGGTGGCGGTGCCAAGGTCAGCATGCTGGACAACCCGCGCGGCCGCGGCGCCAAGTTGCTGGTGGTGTCGGGTAACGACGGTGCGTCGCTGAACATGGCGGCGCGTGCGCTGACGCTGAGCACGCAGGCACTGGCCGGCGATAGCGTCGCCGTACGCGAGTTTGCCGAGCCGGAGCCGCGCAAGCCCTACGATGCCCCGCGCTGGATTCCGACCGATCGCCCGGTACAGGTCGGTGAGCTGGTCGAGTCGTATGCGCTGGAATCCACCGGCCTGTATCCGGAGCCGATCAGCGTGCCGTTCCACGCGCCGCCCGATCTGTTCACGTGGCGCGGCGAAGGCATGAAGCTCAAGCTCAAGTACCGCTACACGCCGACGGTCGGCTCCAAGTCCACGCTGAACATCAATAGCAACGGCGAGTTCGTTTCGGCCGTCGCCTTGTCGTCGACCGGCGAAGATCAAGCAGCGGCCGACCGCATCAATCTGCCGTTTGTGGGAACGACGACCTCGATCAACAGCGCCACCGTCTACGTGCCCGACTACAAGTTCGGCGCCGACAACGGCCTGCAGTTCCAGTACTACTTCGAACGCAAGAAGGAAGGCCCCTGCAAGGACGTCGTGCTCGACAACTTGCGTGGCTCGATCGACAAGGATTCGACGATCGACCTGTCAGCCTATCCGCACTTCACGTATCTGCCGGAGTTGTCGCTGTTTGCCAACGGCGGCTTTCCGTTCAGCAAGTACGCTGATCTGTCGCAGACCGGCATCATCCTGGCCGACCAGATGGGTGCCAAGGACGCCGAAGCGTTCCTGATCGTGATGGGTCACATCGGCAAGGCGACGGGCTACCCGGCGCATCGCTTCAAGCTCGGGCATGCCGCCGACGCCGACGCACTGTCGGATCGCGACATCCTGGTGCTCGGCAGCGGCAGCAGCCAGCCGATGCTCGATATGTGGGCCGAGCAGATGCCGATGACCTTTACCGGTGGCGTCACCCGTCTGCGCGTGATCGGCCCGGTCGAGCGCTTGCGCGCCCGGTGGGAAGGTCGCGACGTCGACGCTGCGATCGGCCACGCCGGCAACGTGATTCTGCAGGCCGGCCAGTCGCTGGCGGCGATGATGAGCTTCCAGTCGCCGATGGACTCCGACCGCACCGTGGTCGTGCTGACCGCGGGTGATGGCGAGCGTCTGGCCAAAATGGCCGGCATGCTGGCCGATACCGGCAAGACGCAGTTCGTCCGCGGCGATCTGGTGCTGCTCAATGACGACGAGATCAACCACTACGTGATGGGCAGCCAGTACACGGTGGGCCATTTGCCGTTCTTCACCGCGCTGCGCTGGTGGTTCGCCCAGCAGCCGGTCGTGCTGGCGTTCGTTGCCTTGCTGGCGGCCTTGCTGGTCGCGGTCGTCATGTATCGCACGCTGCGGCGCATGGCCGTGGTCCGCAAGAACGGCGGCGGACACTGATCGCAGCGAGCGGATACGGGCACGACAGCAGGCATTGCCGGTGAAGGGCTTGGTCGGGATCACCGGGGCGCTGCTGCTGACCCTCGTCGTTGGCCTGGGCTGGCTGTGGCAGCGAGCGCATGCGCCGTGGACGCAGTGGCAGGCCTACGCCGAGCACTTTATCCAGCCCGACGGCCGCGTCGTCGACATCACAGCCGGCCGGCGCAGCACGTCCGAAGGGCAGGCGTACTCGCTGTTCTTCGCGCTGGTCGCCAACGACCGTGCGCGCTTCGACCAGATTCTCAACTGGACGCGCGACAACCTGTGCGACGGCGACTTCGCCAAGCGGCTGCCGGCCTGGTTATGGGGGCAGCGCGACGACGGTAGCTGGGGCGTGCTCGACCCGAACGCCGCCGCCGATGCCGACTTGTGGATCGCGTACACACTGCTGCAAGCGGCGCGTATCTGGCAGGACCCGGCGCTGGCCCAGACCGCGCGTTTGCTGTTGTGGCAGATCAAGGCGCAGGAAGTGGTCGTGATGGGCGCCAGCGGCAAGTTGATGTTGCCGGCGCCGCTGGGTTTCGTGCTCGACGGCTCTCGCTGGAAGCTCAACCCCAGCTACTACCCGCGCTTCCAGTTCCAGGGTTTGGCCAGCGACGATCCCGAAGGACCCTGGCTCGAGCTGTGGCAGAACTACGAACGACTGCTGCCACAGATCGCGCCGCGCGGCGTGGTGCCCGACTGGTTCGTACTCGACGAGGCCGGCCGCGTGATGCCCGACGTGACCGCTCCCAACCTTGGCAGCTATGACGCGATCCGCGCTTATCTGTGGCCGGCGCTGTCGGTGGCGATCGACGCTGCGGGCTTGCAGCGCTACGGCGGCTATCTCGATGCGATTCGCGCAGGCGGCCTGCCGCCCGAGAAGATCGACATCGTCACGGGTGCCGTCAGCGGCACGCCGCCGGTGGGCTTCAGCGCCGCCGTGTTGCCTTGGCTCAAAGGCTTGAGTGAAGATGCTGCGGTACAAAATCAACTGCAGGAACTGCAAAAGCGGCGACATGCAGGTCTGCTGGGGCAGCCCGCCCATTACTACGACCAAGTGCTCGCGCTGTTCGGCGAAGGCGGGTTCGACGGGCGTTACCGATTCGATGCGGATGGGCGCCTGATACTCAGATGGGAGAGGCTATGGTTCGGGCGGTGAATTCGACGGCCGCACGGCGGCGTGCGTTGCTGACGGCGCTGTGGCTGTCGGCCTCGCCGTGGATGCTGCCGTCACTCGCGTACGCCCAGGCCTCCACCGATCAGCTGGTGACGCAGGCCCAGTACTGGGAAGACAAAGGTCGTTACGACCTGGCGCGCGAAGCTTGGCTCAAGCTGCTGCGGGTGGCACCGGACAATGCCGATGCACTCGGCGGACTGGCGATCTCCGAAGCCCAGAGCGGGCGGGGTGCCGCCGCCCAGGTGTATCTCGACCGGCTGCGTGAAAAGCATCCGGGCTCTCCGAACCTGCGCAAGATCGAAGACGCGATCCGCACCGGCAGCTACGACCAAGAAAAGTTGCAGGGGCCTCGCGCACTGGGCCGCGACGGCAAGTTCGACGAAGCCGTGGCCGCGTATCGCCAAGTGTTCAGCGACCAGATTCCGGACGGTCGCCTCGGCCTCGAGTACTACCAGACGCTGGCCGGCGCCAAAGATGGCTGGCAGCCGGCGCGCGACGGTCTCGAAAAGCTGGTCAAGGCCAACCCGGATGAACCGCTTTACCAGCTCGCGCTGGCCCAGCACCTGACGTATCGCGAAGAAACGCGCCGCGACGGTATTGCCAGCCTGGCCCGGCTCAGCACGCAGGCCAGCGTCGCGACACCGGCCGAACAGGCTTGGGCTCAAGCCCTGATCTGGCTCGGCGCCAAGCCGGCTGACGAGCGCCTCTATCAGGCGTATCTGGCGCAGCACAAGAACGCGCAGGTCAGCGCCAAGCTCGACACGCTGCGCAGCGGCCAAGCGTCAGCGGCGGCACCGTCTGGGTATCCCGGCCGCGCCGAGCAGGCCAAGGCGATGACCGCCGAGCAGTTGCGCGCCCAACAGGTGCAGCAGGCTTACGACCAGCTCAACAGTGGCGACATCGCGCAAGCCTCGTCGGCGTTCGAACAGCTGTTTGCCGCCTATCCCGACAGCGACGATGCGGTCGGAGGCCTTGGCATCGTGCGCTTGCGGCAAGAGCGTTACAGCGAAGCGCGCCAGTACCTTCAGCAAGCGACATCGATGGCGCCCAAGCGCGCCAGCCGTTGGAAGGAAGCACTCGGCAGCGCACGCTTCTGGGAGCAGGTACGCGCAGCGCAGGCCGCGCGTACCGCTGGAGACACCGCAGGTGCCGAGACGATGCTGCGCCGCGCGATCGCCGCCGATCCGGGCATCGCCGCCAAGGAAACCTCGGTCAAGGTGTCGTTGGCGGACTTGCTCGCCGAGAACGGGGACGCCGACGCGGCCGACACTGTATACCGCGAGGTACTCGCCAGCCGGCCCGACGACGTCGGCGCGATGCGCGGATTGATCGCCACGCTGGTCAAGCGCAACCGGCTGCCGGAAGCCCTGAACCTGGCCGACCGTCTGCCACCGCAGCAGCGCGACGAACTCGGCAACCTCGGCGCGCTCAAGGGCCAGTACCTGCGCGAGCAGGCCAAGCTCGCGACCGATGCCAAGGACGATGCCCAAGCTGAATCACTGCTCAAACAAGCGCTGCTGGAAGACCCGGAAAGCCCGTGGACGCGGCTGGAACTGTCACGGATCTACCAGCGCCAGCACCGCACCCGCGACGCCAACACGCTGATCGACGGCCTGCTGACCGGCGGCAAGGCGATGCCGGACGCGCTGTACATCAAGGCACTGCTGGTCGCCGAACAGGAAAGCTGGCTCGAAGGGCTGCAGATTCTCGAACAAGTGCCGTACGAGCAGCGCACGCAGCCAATGGCCGACCTGCAGCGTCGCCTCTGGGTGCGCTACCAGACGACGCGCGCCGGCGTGTTGACCCGCTACGGTCGGCCTCAGGACGCGGCGGCGATCCTGGCTCAGGTCGAGCCCTACGCGCAGGACACGCCCGAGATGCTCGGCGCGATGGCCACTGGGCTTGCCGACATCGGCCAGGACGGCCGCGCACTCAACTACATCCGCCAGGCGCTGTCGCGGCAGGCAACACCGGACCTCGGTCTGCGGCTGCAGTACGCCGGCTTGCTGTTCAAGCTGCGCCAGGACGCCGAGTTCGAAGTGGTGATGGAAGAGCTGGTCAAGTACCGCAACCTAAGCGAACAGCAGTCGCTGGACTTGGCTAATTTGCGCATCGCCTATCGGCTGCGCCAGGCCGACCTGGTCCGCGAGGAAGGCAATCTGGCGCGGGCCTACGAGTATCTGGAGCCGCTGCTGCGGGTCAACCCGAACGACCCGCGCCTGGTGATGGCACTGGCGCGGCTGTACAACGACGCCAAGGAATACGACAAGGCGGCCGAGCTGTATCGCCGCGCACTGCAGACCGACCCGAACAACCTTGACGCCTACAAGGGCGCCATCGGCGCGGCGCTGTCGCTGAACCAGCCCGAACAGGCGCAGACCCTGCTCGACGATGCGATCCGGCTCGATCCGCAGAACCCGAGGCTGTACGCGCTGGCCGCGCGCGCCGCGCGTGCCCGTGGCGAAGACGGTCGCGCATTGCAGCTATACCAGCAGGCACTGCGGCTCGACCAGGAACGCGGCGGCGATTCGGAATTTGGCGACGGCCGCTACACACCCAAGCTGTATCTGCTCGATCCGGCCAGCAGTCCGGTCAACGCGCCGTCCTATGGGCAGCCTGCGGCGCCGGGCTACGCGCCGCCGACGCCGGATGCCTACCCACTGCAGCCGCCGGCGACGATGATGCCGCGGCGGATCGGATCAGCTGCGCCGACCGGCCGCCGCGTTGCGGCGGCGACGACGGTCAAAGTGTCGCGTCCACTGAGCGACCGGCATCCCGCTGCCGGTTTGAGCCGCGCGCAATGGCGTGTGGCACTGCTGCAGGCAGCGCAGCGCGCCGGCTGGCGCGTGACGCCGGCGACGATGGCGCGAGCTGCCCGCGCCGGCGTCTCGCGCGGTGCGCGCGCGATCAAGGTGTCGACGCCGCCCGAGCGCGGTGTCGTCGCCGCGCCGCCTCCCGCTGTACCGCCGGCCGCCACGGCCGCGCCGGGCTGGGTGCAGACCGCACCGGACCGCTACAGCTTCAGCATCCAGCCGCCGGCTCAGCCCGCGTCGACGTCGACGCTGCAAGCGCCGCCCGCGACGCTGCCGTCTTATGTGCCTCGAGCCCTGTCGCCGAGCATGCAGCTGAGCACGCCACCGCGCGCTGGCACCGCACCGCGGACCACGCTGCGCCAGGACGTGATTCGCGACATGAGCGACATCACCGGCGAGCCGGTGACCACGCAACTGCTACCGGGCGCCGCACCGGCCGTCGCGCCATCGCTACAGACGATCCCGCCGTCAGCCGTGGCGCCGGCCGTTCCGCCGCCCGCCTATCCGGGCGCCGCGCTGCGCGCCCAGCAGCAGATGCAGCCAGCAGCGCCGGGCATCAGCACGCAGCCGTATCCGTACACCTATCCGCAAGTTGGCGGGTCGGCACCCCCGGTCACAACGGCGCCGCCGGGCGTCGGCGCGACCGAGGCTGAATACCAGCGCCAGGGCTGGCGCGTGCTGCCCGGCAATCCGGCCGGCAGCGCGCCGTCGGTGCCGGTCTATGCCGCGCCGCCGGTCGCTGCGCCGGCACCGCAGGCGCCGATGCCGGCCTACGTTCCGGCGCCGATCCAGCCGATGATGGCGGCGCCGACGATGCCGGGCCTGCAGCTGCGCGCCGACCCCGTGTTGTCGACGCCCGATTTCGTGCTGTCGCGCCGTCGACCGAGCGCCGACCGGCCCAACGAAGTGCTGCGCGAGATTGCCGACATCAATGCCAAGCGCAGCGCCTATGCGTCGTTCGGCTTGAATCCGCGCAGTCGCGACGGTCAGCCCGGCCTTGACCGACTGACCGATCTGGAAACGCCGGTCGAGTTCAGCGTGGCCGGTGTCGAGGCGGGCCGGTTTCGAGTTCGCGCGGTACCGGTGTTGCTCGACGCCGGCTCGGTGTCGGGCTCGCGGCTGCCGCTGTTCGGCGCGCTGGGCGCGGTCGATCCCGACGTCGTCGATTACACCGGCAACCGCTACGAGCAGAGCGAGTCCGGCGTAGCACTCGGCGTGGCGTACCAGATCGGTGACTTCCGCGCCGACTTCGGCTCGTCGCCGCTCGGCTTTCCGGTCGAAACGCTGGTGGGCGGGATCAACTGGCAGCCGAAGATGGACCGTCTGAGCCTGAAGATCGACCTGTCGCGTCGCTCGATCGCCGACAGCTTGCTGTCGTATGCCGGTACCGTGGACCCGGCAACCGGCAACACCTGGGGCGGCGTGGCCAAGACGGGTGGTCGGCTCGACGTGGCCTACGACTTGGGCCAGTTCGGGATTTATGCCGACGGCAGTTACCACGTGATCGACGGCGAGAACGTGGCGCGCAACAGCGTCTACGAGATCGGCGGCGGCTTTTACGCGCGTGCGCTCGAGCGCCGCGACATGCGCATTACTTACGGCATCAACCTGACGACCTTTTTCTACGACAAGAACCTGCGCTATTTCACCTACGGGCATGGTGGCTACTTCAGTCCACAGAGCTACTTCGCGGTCGCCGTTCCGGTGGAATGGTCAGGCGGCCGTAACCGCTTCTCGTATCGGCTGAGCGCCGCGCTGGGCATTCAGTCGTTCCGCGAAGACGGTAGCGCCGCGTTCCCGAATGATCCGGACCTGCAGGCGAGGATCGAGACGCTGGCGACCGACCGGCCCGATGACTCGACCATCGTCACGGGTTTCAGCGGCCAAAGTTCGACCGGCATTGGCTTCAACTTTGGCGGCGCATTCGAATACTTGCTGGCGCCGAATCTGATCGCCGGCGCGCGCTTCGGTGTCGACAATGCTCGCGATTACGAAGAGTCGCAGGCGCTGGGCTACATCCGCTTCTCGTTCTTCGGGCAGCGCTCGGTATCGTCACCGCCCGCGCCCCTGTTGCCGTACTACGACTTCGGAGATCCGACGCTATGAACGTCGCCCGTCCGCTAACGAGCCTGATGCTCGCCGTGAGCCTGAGCGCCTGTGCGATCGGTGAAGTCGGTCCCGGCGAGCCGCGACCCGGCGCTCCGTTCGTCGCTGCCACGGCCGACGCCGGTCCCGCGTATGCACCGGGTGGCGTCGACAGCACGGCGCGCAAGAGTCTGGCGGCCGGCGATGTCGCCGGTGCCGAGGCCGGCTTCGGCCAGGCGGTCAGCGTCAATCCGTTTGATCCGATCGCCTTGAACAACCTGGCCGTGGCCAAGACCGAGGCCGGGCAGTTCCACGAAGCGCTGGAGCTGTTGCAGCGTGCCGAGCGCTTGGCACCGCAGAACACCGAGGTCGCCGCCAATCTCGCCCGACTGCGCAGCTGGAACCAGAATTACGCGATGCAGGACGGTCGCACGCTCGGCTCGACCGACACTGTTGGTGGCCTGGTTGAGTTCAAGAACCTGCCGCCGCCGCCGCCGGCGTTGTGGGATACGCGAACCAGCGCCGAAAAGTAGCGCCGGCAATAGCGCGTCGCCGCCTCGATTGAGCGGCTGAGGTAACGGATCTCGCGAGCGACGCGTCCGTCACGGCCCTGGTGAAGGCCGCCTGTTAGACCGAGCGTCGGCCTTACGAGAACGCGCCACGATCAAGCAGGACGCTCGGCACGTGATCGATCAGCGGCCCGAGGATTCAACTCGGGAGGTGTGATCGAGGTGGCGCGGCGCCCCGATGCCGGCGACCGTGCCTGGTTCTAGTCTTCGAAGCGCATCGACAAATCGACCGCCCGCAGGTGCTTGGTTAGGCTGCCGATCGCGATCCGGTCGACGCCGGCTTCGGCATAGGGACGCAGGTTCTGCAGCGTCGCGCCGCCGGAGTATTCGATCAGCGTCACGCCGCCGGCCGCGCGATGCGCGCGGGTCAGCCGTACCGCCTCGCGCAACATGTCGTGGTCAAAGTCGTCGACCAGCAACAGATCGACGTTCTCGGCGATCGCGATCCGGGCTTCGTCCAGCGTCTCGGCTTCGGTCATCAGCGGCACACCGGCATTTAGCGCGCGCGCTTGGGCGATGGCCGCCGCGATGCCGCCGGCCGCCGCGATGTGGTTTTCCTTGATCAGAATGCCGTCATACAAGCCGATGCGGTGGTTGTGGCCACCGCCGCACAGCACCGCGTACTTCTGCGCGCGGCGCAGGCCGGGCAGGGTTTTGCGCGTGTCGACGATGCGCGCACCCGTGCCGGCCACAGCGTCGACGTAGGCACTGACCGTGGTCGCGGTGCCCGACAGCGTCTGCAGAAAGTTCAGCGCGCTGCGCTCGCCGGTCAGCAGCGCACGTGCGGGGCCGTGCAGCGTGAACAGGCGCTGGTCGGCGACGACGCGATCGCCCTCGTCGACCTGCCATTGGATCTGTACGCGCGGGTCGACTTGGCGAAACACTTCGTCGACCCAGGCGCGACCGCAGATCACGGCGGGTTCGCGCGCAATGACGCGGGCGCGGCCCACGGTCTGTTCATCAACCAACCTCGCCGTAACGTCGCCACTACCGATGTCTTCGGCCAAGGCGTGCGCGACGCTGTCGGCGATGCCCTCGGGCAACGGGAACCGGATGCTCATCGGACGCGTCTCCGCTCAGGCTGCCAGCAGGAATTCGAGCAGCGCCATCTGCGCCCACAGCCGGTTCTCGGCTTCGTCGAAGATCACCGACTGAGGTCCGTCGATCACCTCGGCGGCGACTTCTTCGCCGCGATGCGCCGGCAGGCAGTGCATGAACAGCGCATCGGGAGCAGCGCGACGCATCAGGGCTGCATCGACCTGATAGTTCGCGAAGTCACGTAGCCGGCGTTGCGTCTCCGCTTCCTGGCCCATGCTGGTCCAGGTGTCGGTGACGACCAGATCGGCGCCGGCGGCGGCATCGGCCGCGCTACTGCAGATCTGCACTGCCGCGCCAGCAGCAGCCACCAGATCGGTCTTGGGCTCGTAGCCGACCGGCGTGGCGATGCGCAGCGTGAACCCGAACAGCGTCGCGGCCTGGATAAACGAATGGCAGACATTGTTGCCGTCGCCGATCCAGGCGGCCGTGCGGCCCGCGATCGTGCCGCGATGCTCGATCCAGGTCTGCATGTCGGCGAGCAACTGACACGGATGATGCAGATCCGACAAGCCGTTGATGACCGGCACGCGCGAGTACGCCGCCATTTCGGCCTGGTCGGCCTGTGAATCGTTGCGGATCATGATCGCGCTGCACATCCGCGACAGCACGCGTGCGGTGTCGGCAATCGGCTCGTCGCGGCCGAGCTGCGTGACGCCCGAATGCAAAAACAGCGCGTGGCCACCGAAGCGCGCCATGCCCGATTCGAAGCTGACGCGCGTTCGCGTCGAGTTCTTGCTGAAGATCATCGCCAGCGTCTTGCCGACGAACGGGCGGTAGCCCGGGTCGGGCTGCGCGCGCAGGGCGCTGGCGCGGTGCACCACCGCAAGCGCTTCGGCAGGGGACAGGTCGGTCAATTGCAGGAAATGGCGCGTCATGGCGATCAAACGGTGGTGTTGCGGCCTCGACTGGGGTCGAGGCTGAAAATGAAACGGGCCGCGCAGTGAGCGCGGCCCGCGGGTGCAAATGGTCGGGTGTCAGTTCAGACGATCACACGCGACCATGGTCAAGCGTGGCGATCAGCCGAGATTCTTCTCGACGAAATCCCAGTTGACCAGCGCCCAGAAGTGCTCGACATAGTTCGGGCGCGCGTTGCGGTAGTCGACGTAGTAGGCGTGCTCCCAGACGTCGCAGGTCAGCAGCGGCGTCTTGCCTTCGGTCAGCGGCGTCTGCGCATTGGACGTGCTGGTGATCGCCAGCGTGCCGTCGGCGTTCTTGACCAGCCAAGCCCAGCCCGAGCCGAAGGTGCCGATCGCGGTTTCGGTGAACTGCTTCTTGAAGTCTTCGACGCCACCAAATGCCTTGACCAGCGCATCGGTCAGCTTCTTGCCGGGGGCGCCCTGATTCGGCGTCAGGCAGTTCCAGAAGAACGTGTGGTTCCACACCTGCGCGGCGTTGTTGAAGATCTTGCCCGAGGACTTCTTGACGATGTCTTCCAGCGACATGTTCTCGAACTCGGTGCCGGCAATCAGCTTGTTGCCGTTGTCGACGTACGCCTTGTGGTGCTTGCCATAGTGAAATTCGAGCGTTTCAGCCGACATGTGCGGCTGCAGGGCATCTTTGGCGTAAGGCAGTTCGGGGAGGGTGAGGGCCATGTGGGTTCCTTGTCTTGCGGGTGCCGGATATGCCGGACGGCTGGCTCGATGACGCGGCCATTGGATCGCGTGGGCGGCCAAGATAAGCCGCAGTTCCGACAGATTCAATATTGCCGGCCTGTGCGCGTCGCCACCCGAGCGCGGTTTACGCGACTGAGTTTGCGGCGCGGTGACCGTCCGGGGAATGAATCTTGCTGCCTGCCCTGCAGGAAAAACCGGGCCGCGTATAATCCGCGGCTGCCAAACCGCCCACTCATCACCGGAGGGTGCCCATGGATGCTCTCGAACGCATCAAGAAGCAAGTGACCGACAACCCCATCATCATCTACATGAAGGGGACGCCCGACTTTCCTCAGTGCGGCTTCTCGGCGCGTACCGTACAGGCGCTCAACGCGTGCGATGTCGAATACGCGTACGTCAACATCTACGAAGACGAAGAGATCTACCGCGCGCTGCCCAAGTTCGCCAACTGGCCGACGTTCCCGCAGCTGTACGTCAAGGGTGAGTTGGTCGGTGGCTGCGACATCACGCTCGACCTGTATCAGTCCGGCGAGTTGGCCAAGATGCTGCAGGAAGCGGCGACCAAAAAAGCAGCCTGAGCCTTCCGGTCTGTGCCGATACGATGCCCGCGCAAGCGGGCATCGTCGTTTTGGCGGCCTATCCGCTCGACCGTACGCCTGGGTTTTGAATCGTGCTGAGCGGGGCCCGGTGCTACAATCGAGATCGAATCTCGGCGCGTCCGATTGTCGTCGCGCCATCCTTGCGATGCAGAACAATACGGAGCCCGGATTGGTTATGAGCGCGTCTTACCGTCACATCAAAGTCCCCACCAGTGGTGAGAAGATCACCTACGTCGACGGCAAGCTCTCGATGCCCGACCAGCCCATCGTCGGCTACGTGGAGGGCGACGGCATCGGCCCGGACATCACGCGCGCCTGCTTGCGCATCTGGGATGCGGCGGTCGAGAAGGCCTATGGCGGCAAGCGCAAGATCCACTGGTGCGAAGTGTTTCTCGGCGAAAAGGCGGCCGGTCTGTACGACGGCAACTACTGCCCTGACGAAACCATCGAAGCCCTGCGTGACTTGGTGGTGTCGATCAAGGGTCCGCTGACGACGCCGGTCGGCGGCGGCTTCCGCAGCTTGAACGTCGCGCTGCGTCAGGATCTGGACCTTTACGCTTGCGTGCGCCCGGTGCGTCACTATGCCGGCGTGCCGAGCCCGCTGAAGAATCCGGGCAAGGTCGACGTGGTGATCTTCCGCGAGAACACCGAAGACGTTTACACCGGTATCGAGTTCAAGTCGGGCTCGCCCGAAAACGAGAAGCTCGCCAAGTTCCTGCGTGAGGAGCTCAAAGCGAAGTTCTTCGAGGGCGCGGGCCTGGGCGTCAAGCCGATCTCGGCGTTCGGCACCAAGCGCCTGGTCCGCAAGGCGATTCAGTACGCGATCGACAATGGCCGCGAGTCGGTGACGCTGGTCCACAAGGGCAACATCATGAAGTTCACGGAAGGCGCCTTCCGGAACTGGGGCTACGAAGTCGCCCGTGAAGAATTCGGCAACGTCACGATCACCGAAGAGCAGCTGTACAGCGAGTACAAGGGCAAGCAGCCGGAAGGCAAGATCGTCATCAAGGATCGCATCGCGGACATCATGTTCCAGATGATGCTGCTGCGCCCCGAAGAGTTCGACGTGCTGGCCACGATGAACCTCAATGGCGACTATCTGTCCGATGCGATCGCGGCCGAAGTCGGCGGCGTCGGCATCGCCCCGGGCGCCAACATCGGCGACGGCGTGGCCGTGTTCGAAGCCACGCACGGCACCGCACCCAAGTACGCAGGCCTGAACAAGGTCAATCCCGGCAGCTTGTTGTTCTCGGGCGTGATGATGCTCGAGTACATGGGCTGGTCCGAGGCGGCCGACCTGATCACGCTGGTGTATCCGGAAGTGGTCAGCGACGGCATTGTCACCTATGACTTCGCCCGCCAGATCGACGGCGCCAAGGAAGTCAGCACCTCGGCCTTCGCCGACGCACTGATCGAGCGCATGCAGGGCGGCGTCGATCTGAACGCCAAGCGCAAGGCCCAGCAGGAGCAGCTGATCAAGGAGCGCAAGCAGCGCGAAATCCGCCGCTTGCTGCAGCCGACCGAGGAGATGATCTCGACCGGCCGCGTTCCGCATACGGTCGGCGACTTGATGACCCGTGCGCTGATCACCGTGTCCGAGGATGAGACCATCGAAACGGTGATGGGCGTCATGGCCGATAACAGCGTCAGCTCGGTGGTCGTCGACCCGAATGCGGCTGGCCAGTGGGGCATCCTGACGCGTCGCGACATCGTCACCAAGGTCGTGCAGGGCAACAAGAACCCGGCCACGGCCAAGGTCAAGGATCTGGCCTCCCGACCGGTGGTGTCGGTGCCGGCCGAAACCACGATCCGCGATGCGGCCGCGATGCTGTCGGCCAAGAACTTCAGCCGCCTGCCGATCTCGCAGGGCGACCGCATTATCGGCATCGTCACCGAGACCGACCTGTTCAATGCGATCAAAAAGTTCGGCTGGACGGCTGAATAAGCGTCCGCTGACGCCGTAACGTCGTAATCGAGGGGCGGCCCTGAGCCGCCCCTTTTTTGTTTCAGCTGGAGGCTAGCGTATGGGCGTAACGCTGTTGATCGTCGGAGACGAGATCCTGTCCGGCAAGCGCCAGGACCGTCACTTGGCCAAAGTGCGCGAGTTGCTGCAGGCGCGCGGCATCGAGCTGGCCGAAGTGCGCATCGTCGGCGATGACGAGGAGCGGATCGCGCAAACCGTGTCTCAGCTGCACGCGCGCGGTGATACGGTGCTGAGCTGCGGCGGCATCGGTGCCACGCCCGACGATCGCACACGACAGGCGGTGGCACGCGCGTTCGGCTTGGCGGTGGTGCGGCATCCGGAAGGCGAGGCGCTGATCGTCAACGAATACGGCGACAAGGCCTATCCCAACCGGGTGCTGATGGCCGATTTCCCGGCCGGTGCGGCGCTGATCCCGAACCCGGTCAATCGTGTCGCCGGATTTTCGATCAATGGGGTCTACTGCGTGCCCGGCTTTCCGGAGATGGCGTGGCCGATGCTGGAATGGGTGCTCGACACCCAGTTGCCGCATCTGCATTCCGCCACGCCGCCGGTCGAGTACAGCTTGCGTGCCACGGGCACCAGCGCGGAGGGCGACCTGCTCGACTTAATGGAGCAAGTACTGCGCGACTTCCCGGGGGTGTCGCTGTCGAGCCTGCCGTCACGCGGCGATGCTTCCCGGCCGCGCCACATCGAATTCGGCATCAAGGGGCCGGCGGCGATCGCGGCGCCGGCCTTTGTCTGGTTCCGCCAGCAGCTGGTCGACGGCTATCCGGTCGAGGTTGCCGATCTGCGCGCGCCTTGAGCGCTGTCAGGTCACAACGCTGGGCGCCTTGCGGCCGGTCAGCTCGCTGATGCGAACCAGTGAGTCGGCGATGTCGGCCAGGGCCGCGAGGGCGTCGCCCGTTGCCCAGCCGAGCCGGTCGGGTGCCGTTTCGTAGCGCTCGAGATACAAGCGCAGCGTGGCGCCCTGCGTACCGGTGCCGGACAGTCGCACGATGATCCGCGCGGCATCGCCGAACACCACGCGCAAGCCTTGGTTGCGCGCCTCGCTGCCGTCGACCGGATCGAGATAGCCAAAGGAATCTGCCTGGCTCACGGTCCAGTCGCCGAACTGGCGGCCCACCAGCGCCGGCAGCGCCGTCGTCAGCGCGGTCATGACCGCGTTGGCGTTGTCCACCGGCAGTTCGTCGTAGTCGTGGCGCGCGTAGTAGTGGCGGCCGTACTGCTTCCAATGCGCCTCGGCGATCTGCTGGACCGACAGACCGGTAACCGCCAGCACGTTGAGCCAGGCGAGCACGGCCCAGACGCCGTCCTTCTCGCGTACGTGATTGGAACTGGTGCCGAAGCTTTCCTCACCGCACAGCGTGATGCGGCCGGAGTCGAGCAGGTTGGCAAAGAACTTCCAGCCGGTCGGTGTTTCGTAGCAGTCCAGTCCACGACCTTGCGCCACCTTGTCCAGCGCCCGACAGGTCGGCATCGACCGCGCCACGCCGGCCAAGCCCTGCCGATAGCCGGGCAGCTTGTCGAGGTGTGCCGCCAGCATCGCCAGCGAATCGCCGGGCGAGATGAAGATGCCGCGACCGAGAATCATGTTGCGGTCGCCATCGCCGTCGGAGGCGCCGCCCAGATCCGGCGCTGCCTCGGCGTACATCAGATCAACCAAGGGCTTGGCGTAAATCAGGTTGGGGTCGGGATGGCCGCCGCCGAAATCCTCCAGCGGCGTGGCATTGATCACGCTGCTGGCCGGCGCGCCGAGCTGCTCGACGAACAGCCGCTGGGCGTAGGGGCCGGTGACCGCGTGCATCGCGTCGAAGCTGAGCCGGTGGCCCTTCTTGAACCAGTCACGGATGCGGTCGAAGTCGAACAGGGACTGCATCAGGCGGGCGTACTCGTCGACGCAGTCGACGACCTCGACCGTCATCGTATCGACCGTCTGCGTGCCGCGGCGGTCGAGATCGACGTCGACGTTTTCGATGATCCGGTACTTGGTGATCGCCTTGCTGGCCGCGTAGATGCGGTCGGTCAGCGCTTCGCCGGCCTGACCGCCGCCAAAGATATTGAACTTGATGCCGAAATCGCCGTCTTCACCCGCGGGGTTATGGCTGGCAGTGAAGACAAAGCCGCCGGCGGCACCGGTCTGGCGGATCAGGTGGCTCGACGCGGGCGTCGACAGAATGCCGCCTTGGCCGACGATCACCTTGGACACGCCGTTGGCGGCGGCCATCGCGATGGCCGTCTGGATCGCCGTGCGGTTGTGATAACGCCCGTCGCCGCCCATGACCAGCGTCTTGCCCTTCAGCGAGGGCTCGACGTCGAAGATCGATTGCAGAAAGTTTTCCAGGTAGTGCGGCTGCTGGAACACCACCACCTTCTTGCGCAGGCCGGCCGTACCGGATTTCTGGTCGGGGTAGGGTTTGGTGGCGATCTCGCGGACAGACATGGGCTCTCGATGGACGGACCTTGGGGCCGGGCACTGTAGCCCGTGCCACCGCGCCATTGGAAGCCGCCAAATCAACACTTGAAAGCGACCGTTGAGGCCTTATAGTCCCGCAATGCCAGTGACTTCCCATCCCGACGCCGGCTCCTTCCACAGCGGAGCCCAGACCCGGCGCCTCGCGCAGCTGCTCGATCTGTACGAGCGCAACTATCGGTTGATCGAACGCCTGATTCCGGAGCTCGAGATCCCGTTCGACGAAGCCGTTTCCAAATCGGCCTCGGATTTCCCGCTGCACCTGACCGTCCGCGAGCGCGACCGCTATACGGTCACGTTCAAGCTCACCTACGAATTCGTCGATGCCGACGGCGTACGCCGCCAGCCCGACATCTGGGTGCGGGTGTATCGCGACGCGACGATGGCCGAGGCGCTGGAATGCAGTCATCGCCCGCCTTGGCAGGCCGAAGACGATGCTGATCCGAAGGCCTGGCAGTTCCTGAACGAGCAGTGGCGCCGCAACCTGATGCTCGGCAAGTGGCTGGAGTATCTGCTGGCCCATGGTCACGGCTTCACGCTGACAGCGCGCCCGCGCCAGCGGGGAAAAAGCGCCGGCGCCGCTGCGGCCGCGGCCGCCGGCTGACCGCCGGCGACCGGCATCCGCTTTAACCGGCGTCGATCAGCGCCAGGATTTCATCGGTCCGAGCCTGCATCAGCGCCGCGTCTCCCCGTGACTCGACGTTGAGCCTCAACACCGGCTCGGTATTGGAGCCGCGCAGGTTGAACCGCCAGCGGCCGAAGTCCAGCGAAATGCCGTCGGTCCGGTCGATCGCGTTGGCCTGGGGCGCGTAGGCCGCTTCGACGCGCGCGATCATCGCCTTGACGTCGGCGACCTTGCGGTTGATCTCGCCGCTGGCCGGAAACGCCGCCATCCGCTCCTCGACCAGAGCCGACAATGGCTTGCCCGTTTCGCAGATCAGTGCCGCGACCAGCAGCCACGGAATGTTGCCGTTGTCGCAGTAAGCGAAGTCGCGGAAATAGTGGTGGGCACTCATCTCGCCGCCGTAGATCGCGTTTTCCAAGCGCATGCGCTCCTTGATGAACGCATGGCCGGTCTTGGACATCACCGGCTCGCCACCGACGGCCCGGACCATGTCCACCGTGTTCCAGCTCAGCCTCGGGTCGTGGATGATCTTGCCGCCCGGTTGCTGGCGCAGCAGCGCGACCGCGAGCAGGCCGACGATGTAATAGCCCTCGATGAAGCGGCCGTGCTCGTCGAATAGAAAGCAGCGGTCGAAATCACCATCCCAGGCCACACCGAAGTCGGCGCCATGCGCTTTGACGGCATCGGCAGTCGGCGCGCGCATTTCGGGCAGCAGCGGGTTGGGGATGCCGTTCGGAAAGTCCCCGTCCGGCGTGTGATGGACCTTGATGAACTCGAACGGCAGCTGGGGTTCGAGCGCATCGACCACCGCGCCGGCCACGCCGTTGCCGGCATTGACGACGATCTTGAGCGGCTTGAGCTTGGCCACGTCCACATAGCCGAGCAGGTGCCGAACGTAAGCAGGGCGATAGTCGACCGGCGTCATCAGCGGCTCGCCGACCGGGCAGCGTGCATCCGATGCGGCGACCTGGGCTTCGATTTCGCGAAGGCCGGTGTCGCCGGACACCGGGATCGCGCCACCCCGCACCAGCTTCATGCCGTTGTAGTCCATCGGATTGTGGCTGGCGGTGACCTCGATGCCTCCGTCGACCCCCGGCTGCTGCGCGGCCCAATAGACCTCTTCGGTGCCGCACAAGCCCAGGTCCAGCACTTCGACACCGCGCGCATTGAAGCCGTGCGCCAGCGCCTTGAGCAACGGCAGTGACGAATGACGGATGTCGCGGCCCAGCGCGATGCGCTTGGGAGCGAAGCGCTCGGCGTAGGCGATGCCGAGACGATACGCAAGATCGGGGTTGAGTTCGTCCGGAACGCGGCCGCGGATGTCGTAGGCTTTGAAAGCGGGCAGATGCGAGGTCATGGTGATGGTGTGGATAGGTTCGGCGCCATGCTATGCGAGCGCGCTACGGCCGGGTACTGTCTCCAGCTTGCGACAGCCCCGCGCCCGCAGTGGCGCCGACCTCGGTACGGACCCCAATTGATGATCTATCAACTCGATTCCTTGCAGCCGCAATGCCTCGGTGACAACTTCGTTGCCGACAGCGCGCAACTGATCGGCAACGTCGTGCTCGAACGCGGCGCCAGTGTCTGGTTCAACGTGGTCATCCGGGCTGACAACGATGAGATTCGCATCGGCGAGAACAGCAACGTTCAAGACGGTGCGGTGCTGCATACCGATCCCGGTATCAAGCTGCACATCGGCCGCGACGTGACGGTCGGCCATCTGGCCATGCTGCATGGTTGCAGCGTTGGCGATGGCTCGCTGATCGGTATGAAATCGGTGCTGCTCAACGGCGCCCGGATCGGGCGTAACTGTTTGGTCGGCGCCAACAGTCTGATCACCGAGAACAAGCAGTTTCCCGACGGCGTGATGATTCTCGGCGCACCGGCGAAAGTCGTGCGCGAGCTGACGCCTCAGGAAATCATCGGGCTGCAGGCGCCGTCGAAGATCTACGTCGCCAACGCGCAGCGCTATCTGAAAGGGCTACGGCCGCTGTAGCCGACGTGGCCCCGAGTGGATGCCGGGCAAGCGCTCCGGCATGGCTGCCGGCGGAGTGTGCTACTGGCGTTCCTTGGGGAAGGTGTAGGCCAGCAGCCGGCCGCGGCCCGGTGCCAGATCTCGCCAGTGCATCAAGTCGAAGTCGATGCGCGCGATCGCGCAGGTCGGCATGTCGTCGAAGTCGCAGCGCGCCAACTGATGGCAGAAGTCGCTGATTCCGGGGTTGTGACCAAACAGCACCGCGTTGGAATGCTGATCGTCCAAGCTGCGGACCACGGCCAGCAGTGCGTCTGCATCGGCGTCGTAGATGCGCTGATCGAACCGGATTGACGCGGGTGGCTGCCCGAGCGCCTCGGCAAAGATCCGCGCCGTGCTCGTGGTGCGTACCGCTGGGCTGGCGACCAACTGCACGTTGATCTCGCCGTCGAGCAAGTGCACCAGTCGCTGCGCCATCAGCGGCGCATCGCGACGCCCGCGGTCGTTCAAGGGGCGGTCGAAGTCGGACAGGGCTGCGTTGTCCCAAGATGATTTGGCGTGTCGTACCAGCGTCAGCGAGCGCATGCAGCCTGTCACGAAGTCGGGTTCAGATAGATATCGTAACGCGCTTGCGTGCCGCTCAACTGATGCGCCGGCTTGAGTCCTCCCAGCCATCCGGCCTTGGCGTCGCGCTTGATCGCCACGCGCCGCGCGCCGCTGGCCAATGCAGCCTGCAGCAGTTGGTCGGCGTCGGCGTCTCCGCCGGTCAGTGCCCGCAGCATCTGCATCGCTTTCTGCGGCAGTGCGCGCTTGCCGTCGTCGGGGTACATCGGGTCCAGATGGACAGCGTCGATCGGTGGGTGGTCCGAATGCTGTCCGGCTTGTCGGAGCCATGGCAAGGCATCGGACTCCACGATACGGACGCGCTGCGCAGCTTGGCTGAGGTGCGGCAGCTGCAAGGCGCGCTCGCGGGCGTCGCGCAGCAGTGCTGCGATCATCGGTTGGCGTTCAACCAGCGTGACCGTCGCACCAAGTGCGGCGAGCGTAAATCCATCGCGACCCAGTCCCGCCGTCGCGTCGACGATCTGCAGGTCGGGCTTCTTGTGCAGTCCCAAGGCACGCGGCAGCAGTTGCTTACGTCCGGCTTGAATCCGGCGCCGTATGTCGGCTGAGTCCCAATCCAGGCTCATCGGCTCCCAGTCGCTGCGGTGCAATGCACACAGCGACAGGCGCCCGTCGAGGGTCTGCAGTGCAAACGAAAAACCCCGGGTGTCGCCACCCGAGGTCGTTGTCGCTGCAATGGCACTGGGGCCGGAGCGGCCCTGGCGATCAGGCAAGCTTGCCGGCGTCGAAGATCGTGGTCATGCGCTGGGCCAGCATCAGGTCGCCGTCGACCGACAGCTTGCCCGTCATGAACGCGGTCATGCCATTGAGCTCACCGCTCATCAGCGCGACAAAATCGTCGTCTTCCATCGTGATGGTCACATCGGCGGCGGCGGCGTTGCCTTCGTGCGTCTCGCAGCTGCCGTTGGCGATCACCACGTACATCGGCGTGGAGATGTTGAACTGGATCGTGCAGTCGGTACCGGACGCCGCGTCGGCATCGAAGGCGGCGGGCATCTTTTTGATCAGGTCGGTTGCGGCGCTCATGGTTCGTCTCAGGGTTGAAATTCAGGTCCGCCGGATACTACGGAGCGCGCCGGGCCGCGGCAACCGTCTGTTGGGATGACCCGCGGACGAGCCGTCGAGCGCAGACGATACAATGGAGGCGATCTCCGACGAGCCCCAAGATGAGCCACGCTGCCGAAGTGTTTCGCAAGGATTACCGTCTGCCCGCATTCCTGGTCGATCAAGTCGACTTGGCGTTCGATATCCGCGAGCGCACCACGGTTCAAGCGCGCTTGCAGCTGCGCCGCAATCCAGCCGTCGCGATCGCAGACGAGCCGCTGGTCCTCGATGGGCGTGGCTTCGACTTGCTCGAAGTGGCGGTCGACGACCGTCGACTCGGCGTGGGCGACTACCAGCGCACTGACGACCGGCTGCAGATCGCGGTCGTGCCGGATCGGTTCACGCTGCGCATCGTCACGCAGCTCGACCCGGAACAGAACACCACGCTAGAAGGCCTGTATCGCTCGGGCTCGATGCTGTGCACGCAGTGCGAGGCTCGCGGGTTTTCGCGGATCACGTACTACCCGGACCGGCCCGACGTGCTGTCGCGCTTCAGCGTTCGTGTCGAGGCCGATGCACAACGCTTTCCGGTACTGCTGTCCAATGGCAACCCCGTCGAGTCTGGCGCTCTGCCGGACGGACGCCATTACACGGTCTGGGACGATCCGTTCCTGAAGCCCTGCTATTTGTTCGCGCTGGTCGCCGGTGATCTGGCCTGCATCGAGGATCACTACACCACGGCCTCGGGCCGCGACGTGGCGTTGCGCTTTTATGTCGATCACGGCAACGAGGCTCGGGTCCCGCATGCGATGGCCTCGCTGAAGCGCGCGATGCGCTGGGACGAGCAGGTGTACGGTCTGGAGTACGACCTCGACCTGTACATGGTCGTTGCCGCCCGCGACTTCAACATGGGCGCGATGGAGAACAAGGGGCTGAACCTGTTCAATGCGCGCTACGTGCTGGCATCGCCTCAGACCGCGACCGACGCCGACTACGACGGCATCGAGTCCGTCATCGCTCACGAGTACTTCCACAACTGGACTGGAAACCGGGTCACGTGCCGCGACTGGTTCCAGTTGTCGCTGAAGGAGGGCCTGACGGTGTTCCGCGATCAGTGCTTCTCGCAGGACCTGAACGGTGAAGCGGTGCATCGTATCCAGAGCGTACGGCAGCTTCGCACGGTCCAGTTTCCGGAAGACGCCGGCCCGATGGCTCATCCGGTGCGCCCGGACTCCTACGTCGAGATCAACAACTTCTACACGGCGACCGTCTACGAGAAGGGCGCCGAGATCGTCCGCATGATTCAGACGCTGCTCGGCCGCGATACCTTCATCGCCGGCGTGCAGCGTTACTTGCGTGAACATGACGGTTCGGCTGCGACGATCGAAGACTTCCTGGCCGCGCACGAGGCCGAATCGGGACGCAACCTCGACGGCTTCCGGCGCTGGTATTCGCAGCCCGGAACGCCGCTGGTGACGATCACCGACGAGTACGACGCGCGCAGCCGCGTGTATCGCCTGCGGCTCAAGCAGTCTCATGCTCCGTCGCCGAACGGCGCTCCCAAGCAGATGGTGCCGATCCCGATCCGGTTTGCGCTGCGCGACCACGATGGTCGTCGGATCAGCGTTTCGCCGCAGCCGCCGCTGCTGCCGGCGCCCGATCTGATTCTGCTTGAGGACGAGGAGGCTGTGCTGAACGTGCCGGACATCGGCTCATCACCGAACCCGTCGTTCCTGCTGGGATTCTCGGCGCCGGTTCGCCTGCAGTTTGCGTACACATCCGACCAGTTGGTCAGCTTGCTGCTCGACGAGGAAGACGGCTTTGCGCGCTGGGAAGCGGCGCAGCGGCTGATGCTGAACGCATTCTTCGAACTGCAGGCATCGGGCCCTGGTGACGACACCCGTGCCTTGCTCGACGCGCTGCAGCGGCTCGCAGCCCGGCCGGTCGAAGACCGCGCATTGCTGGCCGAACTGCTGCGCATGCCGTCGGAGAGCTATCTGGCATCGCAAGTGCAGCCGCTGGACGCGGCGCGACTGACGTCGGCGCGTGACGCACTGCGGCTGCGGATCGCACAGGCACTGACCGGACCGCTGTCGGTCTGGAGTGCGGCTGCGCCTGAGGAACCGGGCGCCAGCAACGCGGCGCGGCGCGCGCTCGCCAATGTGTCGCTTTGGTATTTGATGTCGACACGCGTCAATCGGGTGCTCGACATCGGCCTGAAGCAGGCGGCATCGCCGAACATGACGGTTGCCTTCGGCGCTCTGACGGCGCTCAATGACATCGACTGTCCGCAGCGGGAAGCGGCGATGGACGCTTTTCTGCAACGCTTCCGACACGAGCCTTTGGTGCTCGACAAATGGTTTGCGCTGCAGGCCGGCTCGGCAATCGGGCAGGGAGTCGAGCGCGTCCGCTCCCTGCTGCAACATCCCGACTTCACGCCCAACCCGAACCGGCTACGGGCGGTCCTCGGTACGTTCTGGCGTGAGAATCTGCGCGCCTATCATCGTGCCGACGGTGCGGGATACCGCTTGCTGGGGGATCAGATCGCACACTTGGACCGCAGCAACCCGCAGATCGCGGCGCGGCTTTGTGACGGTCTGCTGGGCTGGAAAGACATCGTCCCGCCACAAAATCAGCTGTTGCGCGCCGTACTGGTGGATCTGTCGCAACAGCCGCTGTCAGCCGATGTGGGGGAGAAGATCGGCAAGGCCCTGCTGTAACCGCGAGGTCATATGACAGCGGCGCCTGTCAAAAAACCGTAATGGCTTGCAATTAGCATCGGGCGACTTCTTAAATAGTACATGAGCATGCCCAACAAGCAGATCCTCGTTGTAGAAGACGAGGCGCCGATCCGCGAAATGCTCAAGTTCGCGTTGGAACGCGCCGATTTTCGGGTGTCACTGGCGGGTAACGCTGCCGAAGGGCGCCTGCGTATTGCCGACCAGCAGCCTGACCTGATCTTGATGGACTGGATGATGCCCGGAGTTTCGGGCGTCGAATTTGCCCGCGAGCTGAAGAACGGCGCAACGACCCGCGATGTGCCGATCATCATGGTCACGGCCCGGGCCGAAGAAGAAGACAAGGTGCGCGGCTTGAACACCGGCTGTGACGACTATGTGTCCAAGCCATTCTCGTTCCCCGAGTTGATGGCCCGCATCAATGCGGTGCTGCGGCGCTCGACGCCGGGCGGTGAAGAGGAAACCTTGTCGGTCGCCGGCCTCGAAGTGAATGCCGCCAGCCAGCGCGTGACCGCGCGCGGCGAGCCGGTCAAGCTCGGCCCGACCGAGTATCGTCTGCTGCACTTTTTCTTGAGCCATCAGGACCGCGTCTACACCCGCGAACAGGTTCTTGACCGGGTCTGGGGCCAGAGCGTCTACGTCGAAGAGCGTACCGTCGACGTGCATATCCGCCGTCTGCGCAAGGCGCTGGAGCCGCATGGGTTCGATGGGATGATCCAGACCGTGCGGGGCACGGGCTACCGCTTTTCCGAGAAGGTTTGAGGTCGGATGGCGAACGAGCCGGCGACGCAGACGACGGCTCGGGCCGCCGCCGAGCCGCGTCCGGCGGACGTTTCCCGCAGCAGCAAGCGCCGGCCATTCCGATCGGTGGTCTGGCGGCGCGAACTCACCAAGTTACTGATTCTGGTGGCCGTCGGAGCGCTGCTTGGCAGCTTCTTCGGCCGCAGCTTGCTTGGCTGCACGCTGGCATTGAGCGCTTACCTGGCCGTTCATTTGCGGTATCTGCGCAGCCTGCGGCAGTGGTTGGCCGCGCCCAAGCTCAATCCGCTACCCGAGCCGAGCGGCATTTGGGGTGAGGTGTTCGAAGCGCTGCTGGCCTTGGAGCGCCGTAACCGCAAGCGCAAGAAAAAACTGGCCGAGATCTTGGCGGAATTCCAAGCGTCGACCGCGGCTCTGCCCGACGGCGCGGTGGTGCTGGGCGAGCACGGCATCATCTTGTGGTTCAACCGGGCAGCGCAGGCGATGCTGGGCTTGCGGCCCAGTCACGACGTCGGCATCCGCGTCGCCAATCTGATCCGTCATCCGACCTTTACGCAGTACATCGCCAGCGAAACCTACGAGGGCGAAGCGGAAGTCCCGTCGCCGATCAACCGTGCGGTTTCGTTGGCGCTGCGGATCATCCCCTACGGCAATAACCAGAGACTGATGATCGTGCGCGACGTGTCCGAGATCCGCCGGCTGGAAACCGCGCGACGCGACTTTGTGTCCAACGCGTCGCACGAACTGCGCACGCCGCTGACCGTGTTGCGCGGTTATCTCGACATGCTCGACCCCGAAACGCGGGAAGGCCGCGGCTTGGCCGCGTGGCGCATGCCGGTGTCGGAGATGCGCCAGCAAGCTGCCCGGATGGAGTCGCTGATCAACGACATGCTCAAGTTGGCGCGACTGGAGTCGGACGTCTACGAGCACAAGCAGGAGCTGCTCGATGCGTCGGCGCTGCTGCACCGCGCGGTCGAGGAAGGCCGTGCGATGTCGGCCGGGCAGCACCGCTTCGAAGCCAGCATTCAGCCCGGCTTGAAGCTGTACGGACGTGAAACCGAAGCGCTGAGCATCTTTTCGAACCTGATCACCAATGCCGTGCGCTATACGCCGGCCGGCGGCTCGATCCGGGTCAACTGGTGGGACGACGACGACGGCGCTCATCTGTCGGTGGCCGACAGCGGCATCGGCATCGCCGAGGACGACATCCCACGGCTGACTGAGCGCTTCTACCGCGTCGATGTCGGTCGTTCGCGTGCCAGCGGCGGCACCGGCTTGGGCTTGTCGATCGTCAAGCACGCTCTGGAGCGGCACGAGGGCACGCTGCGGATCGAAAGCGAGCTGGGTGTCGGGACGACGTTCTTCTGCGACTTCCCGCCGCATCGCGCTCATCGTGACGAATCAAGTCCGGCGCTTGGCGCACGCGCGTCATAGTCACGCGACGATCCGCAGCGGATTTCCTTAGACTGTCGATTCGCGGGTCTGCCGCGCGCCACATCGGCGCCGGGACCTGTCGTTCCGATCCCGACATTCGAGAACCATGCAAAGACGAGATTTTTTGCGCACGGCCGCCGCGCTGTCGGCCGCCGGCCTCGGCGCTCCCGCTGCTTTTCTGAGCTTGACGGCCGATGCGGCCGACCTGAAGCGGCTCGGTAAGGCGGAGACCTTCAGCTACGCCGCGCTCAAGGGACAGGCGCGTGCGTTATCCCAGCAGCCCTACAAGTCGCACGCTGGCGAGTTGCCCAAAGAGGTCGCCGCGCTGGACTGGGATCAATACCAGGCGCTGCAGTTCCGCAATGACCATGCGCTGTGGGGCGAGGAGGCGCTGCGGTTCAAGGCCAAGTTCTTTCATCTCGGGCTGTTCTTCAAGAGCCCGGTCAAGATGTACGAAATCGAGAACGGCCAAGCCACCGAGATCGCCTATGACCCGGCGATGTTCGATTACGGCAAGAGCGGCGTGAACGGCAAGAAGCTGCCCAAGGATCTCGGTTTTGCCGGCTTCCGGTTGAACTTCCACACCGACGACACCCGCGATGTCGCCGCGTTTCTGGGGGCCAGCTACTTCCGTGCGGTCGGTGGCGAATGGCAGTACGGTCTGTCGGCGCGCGGCCTGGCCATCGACTGTGGCGCTCCGACGCCCGAAGAGTTCCCGAACTTCACGTCGTACTGGCTCGAGCGCCCTGCCAAGGGCAGCAACACGCTGACGATCTACGCGCTGCTCGATTCGCCGAGCACCACGGGCGCCTATCGCTTTCTGCTAACGCCGGGCGGCACGCTGGTGATGGACATCGACGCGGCCCTGTATCCGCGCAAGACCATCGACCGTCTCGGTATCGCGCCGTGCACCAGCATGTACCAGACCGGCGAGAACGACCGCCGCATGGCCAACGACTGGCGCCCCGAAATCCACGATTCCGACGGTCTGTGCATGAACACCGGCGCCGGCGAGTGGATCTGGCGCCCGATCGCCAATCCGCGCAACCTGCGATTCAACGCCTACCAGGACGAGAATCCGCGCGGTTTCGGCCTGCTGCAGCGTGACCGCAACTTCGACCACTATCAGGACGACGGCGTGTTCTACGACCGGCGGCCGAGTCTTTGGGTCGAACCCAAGGCGGGCTGGGGCAAGGGCTCGGTGCAGCTGGTTGAAATCCCGACCAACGACGAAACCTTCGACAACATCGTCGCGTTCTGGAACCCGGCCAAGAAGCCGCAACCGGGCGAGGAACTGCTGTTCGGCTATCGGCTGCATTGGGGTGCACGGATGCCGAGCAGCCCGCCGTCGGCGATCTGCGTTGCAACGCGGACGGGCCTGGGCGGTGTCGTCGGCCGCCCGCGCCAGTATTTCTCTTGGCGTTTCGCGGTCGATTTCGCCGGCGGCGACCTGCCGTTGATCAGCGGCAAGGCCAAGGTCGAAGCGGTCATCAGCGTGTCGCGCGGCAAGGTTGAGATCACGTCGGCGCGCCCGCTGGACGACATCCGTGGCTACCGCGCGATGTTCGACCTCGTACCGCCGGATGACAGCACCACGCCGATCGACATCCGCCTGTATTTGGCGGCCAATGGCCAGCCGATGACCGAAACCTGGCTCTACCAGTACACGCCGCCGCCGAAGGAAGATCGCAAGCTGGTTTGATCGGCGTTGTCGCCAACCAAAATGCCGCCCTAAGGCGGCATTTTGGTTGTGACGATCCTCGGTGCCGGCTCGGTCAGCGGATGTACACCGGCCCGTGCAATTCGGTGCCGAGCGTCTGTCCGGCCTCGTTGGCCAGCTGTGGCGACACGATCACCGTATAGCGTCCTGGTTTGAGATTCTTGAACAGCAGCATGCGGCGGTTGCTGTTAAGCACCCACTGTCCCGGCGGCGTGCTGCCGTTGCTCGCCAGCAGACGGATCGTGGCATCTCCTCGCAGATCGACATCGGCTGCCATCGGCGAATCAAACAGCAAGCCGACGATGCGCTCGTTGGCCGCCTGACCTGCATAGATCAAATTCAGACGCCCGGCGCGACGCTGTTGTGGCCACCACTGCGTCAGGGCATCGGCTTGCGGCGCGACACGAGCAGCGGGCCGCGGCGCAGCTGCTGCCGGCTCGACATCGGCGGTTTGCGGCGCCGTCGGCGCCGGAGCGGCTTCCGGCTCGCTGACTTCGGCCGGTTCGGCGACATCGGCCGGTGTAGCGCCAGCGCCGATGACGGGATCAGGACGGGGACGGGGCAGCGCGGCGGATGCGACGCTCACAGCCTCGGTGGCCGCGGGCGCCGTTGCCGGCACGGATTCTGTTTCGATTGCATCGGCCGGCGCGGGCTCGGCTGCCGGTTCCGGTGCCGGCCCTGTGTCCTGCGCGCTGGCGGTATCGGTTTCGTCGGTGGGAGCCGTGTCAGCGGCGGGTGCCTCGCTGCTCGATGAAGCCGGTGCCAGCACCGGGTCGGGCTGGGGGCGCGGCAGGTTGGTCGGCACGTAGGCCGTCATCGCTGCAGGGGCCGGCGCGGGCGGCTCGGCCGGTGCGGGCGTTTCGGCAATGACCGGCGCATCGGCCGCTTCGCCGTTGCCGGCGCTCTCGGGTTCGTCGGTCGGCATCGGGAAGTCCGATGCTCCTTCGATCTCGACGCTGGAATCACCGGTGTCGGGCGCGGCGACGGCGGGCTTGGGCGGTGAGACCGAGTCCGGCGGTGTGGCGATGTCGCTGGCCACCATGCCAGCGTCGGCCGCAACAGCCGGCGCTTCGAGCGAGGCCGGCTCGCCGGACTTCATCTGCTGGAGCCCCCAATAGGAACCCGCTGCGATCACGGCCGCGATACCGGCGATCGCGACAACCTTGTTGCTCATTCCAGACTCCGCATCTTGTTGGATTAATCGGGGCCACGCGGGCCTGCCGCGAGCGAAACACTATTGGCCAGCGACGCGCGAGGCGTCAATTGCCATATGGACGAGGTCGGGTGATCCCGGCTTTGCATTTGCTCAAGCGCGGACAACGCTCTGGCCGCCGCGCCAGTGCGGCGACCGGAACCTCACAGCGATAATGGTCGTCTTGATGATTCGATTCCGCGTCATTTTCCTTTTCTCAACTGATCTTCTGGAGCTGTCATGAGCGATCGTCTGCTGGATTTCACCCAATCGCCGCTGGGCAAGCAGATTGCCGGCTTCCTCGGCATGCCGACGCCGCCGAAGCTGCGCCGTGCCAAGGCCGGCTACGCCGCTCAGCCGTTGCAAGGCAAGACCGTGCTGCTCGGCGGCGGATCGGCCGCGCAGTTGTCGTCGGCGCTGGTGCAGGCGCTGAACCAGATGGGCGCGACGATCACCGTCAGCTCCGAGCTGCCGGGCCTGGCGCCGGTCAAAAAGGCCGCGACGGACGCCAAAGTCCCGCTGAAGACCGAAACGGTCGGCGAGGGCGCGTATGCCTACGTGTTCGATGCCAGCGGCATTGAAGGCACCGACGGCCTGCGTCAGTTGTACGACTTCCTGCAGCCGCGCATTTCCAAGCTGGCCGCTAACGGCCGCGTGCTGCTGCTGAGCCGCGCTGCCGCCGACGCCGGCTCGGTTGCCGGTTACACCGCCTCCATGGCGTTGCGCGGCTTCACCAAGTCGCTCGGCAAGGAAATCGGCAAGAAGGGGGCGACGGTCAACCTGATCGAGGTCGGCGCCGGTGCTGAGCCGACGATTGAAGGCGCGCTGCGTTTCCTGCTGACCGAGCACTCGGCGTATGTCGACGCGCAGTTCCTGGCGCTGACCAAGCCCGCCAAGGGCGCCGTGGTCGACCAGTTCGTGTCGCCGCTGTCTGGCAAGGTTGCTGTTGTCACCGGTGCGGCGCGCGGTATCGGCGCGTCGATTGCCGAGACGTTGGCACGTGAAGGCGCGACCGTGATCGGCGTTGACCGTCCGGCTGAAGAGGGCGCGCTGGGCCTGACGATGTCGCGTATCGGCGGTCGTGGCCTGGCTCTCGACGTGACGGCGCCCGACGCTGGCGAGCGCCTCGCCACCGAGGTGGGCAAGATCGACATCGTCGTGCACAACGCGGGCGTCACCCGCGACAAGATGCTGCGCAACATGCCGACCCATTGGTGGGATCAGGTGCTCGAGATCAACCTCGGCGCGATCATGCGGATCAACGAGCGCCTGTTCAAAGGTGCGCTCAACGAAGGCGCGCGCATCATCTGCATCTCGTCGATCGGCGGCATCTCCGGCAACGCGGGCCAGACCAATTACGGCGCCACCAAGGCCGGCATCATCGGCTACGTCGAAGCGCTGGCACCGCAGATGGCCAAGAACGGCGGCGCGATCAACGCCGTGGCGCCGGGCTTCATCGAGACCCAGATGACCGCCGCGATGCCGGCCGTTCCGCGCGAAGTGGGCCGTCGTCTGGCCTCGCTGAACCAGGGCGGCCAGCCGGTTGACATCGCGGAAGCCGTCACGTTCTTTGCCAGCCCCTTGGCGGCCGGCGTGAATGGGCGCACGCTACGCGTCTGTGGACAGAATTTCATGGGTGCTTGATGGAACCCGTCGCCTCAGCGCGAACGACGAAACGCTTACCGCTGGTCAAGATTGCCGAGTCCAAGTTGCCGACGCCGTTTGCGGAATTCCGCATCACGGTGTTCCGGGCAGCCGACGACAAAGAGCATGTCATTGTCTCGCTCGGTGATCTCGCCAACGGCGAACCGCCACTGGTACGCGTCCACTCGGAATGTCTGACCGGCGACGCGCTGTTCTCGCTGCGCTGCGACTGCGGCTTCCAGCTGCAGTCGGCCTTGGCCACGATTGCTGAGGCGGGCCGCGGCGCCGTGCTGTATCTGCGACAGGAAGGGCGCGGCATCGGTCTTGGCAACAAGATCCGCGCCTACGCGCTACAGGATCACGGCCGCGATACGGTGGAAGCCAATCATCAGCTTGGTTTTCCGGCTGATGCACGCGAATACGGCTTGGCCGTCGATCTTCTGCACTTCCTCGGCGTGCAGAAGATCAAGCTGATGACCAATAACCCGCTGAAGGTCGATGCCCTGGTTACGCATGGCATCGAGGTCACCGAGCGCGTGCCGGTGCAGTCCGGGCTCAATCCGCACAACGAAAGCTATCTGCGGACCAAGGCCGACAAAATGGGGCATTGGCTGACGCTGCCGTGACCGACGAGTTGCCTCCGCCGGGCGGCTCGCCGCCCGCTCGTCGCGGCGGCCTGCTGCGCGAACTGGGCTCGTTGACCGTCTCGACGTACCGGCTCACGCAGAGTCTGAGTCCTCTGCTCAAGCAACTCGGCACTGATCGCGATACCACGCGCGAGGAGTTGTCGGCGTCGATCGACGTGATCTTCGATGCGCTGTATCGCCATCCGTTGCTGCGCTCGACGGAGAAAATCACGTCCTACCTGCGGCAGCGACGGCTGATTCCAAACGAGGAATCGACCGAGGAGCTGATCCGCTTCGTCGTGGCGCAGGGCGTCGCGCGCAGCCCGGTCCAGGTGCCGGACACGATCGTCAATGAGTTCTGGCGATTCTTCGACGAACTGTTCCAGAGCCCGGAGCTCAAGGGCTTGGGCGAGTTGTCGCTCGACATGATCCGGCTGGTGGTGCGGACCTACGAGCCGCTGCTGGTCGAGATCGTCAACGTCCTGAAGGCGGGGCGGCGCTACAACGAATTTCAGGTGCGCGAGCTGATGCTGCGTGCCGCTACGGTCCGCAGCGACGTGGCCATCGTCAAGCGCCAGATCCGTGCGCTGCGCTACATCAAGCCGTTCTTCAGCACCGACGCCAAAGACTTCAAGGCCCAGGCCCAGATCATCGCCAGTATGGTCCGGGAGTTTGGGCCGTTCTTCGTCAAGATGGCGCAAGTCGCTGCGGCCAACGCCGACTTTCTTCCCGAGGAAATTGCGCGCGAGCTGGCCGTGTTCCACGAAGATGTCCCGCCGATGAGCGAGGACGAGGTCGTCGCCGCCTTCATGGAGTGTTACGGCCGTCCGCCGTACGAGCTGTACATGGACTTCGACGCATCCCGGCCGATCAAATCCGGATCGATCGGCAGCGTCTACGTGGCCAAGAAGCCGTTCCTCGATAACGGGCTCGAAGTCCTGCGGCCGGTGGTCATCAAGGTGGGGCGCCACAACATCGATCGAGAGTTCGCGATCGGCAAGATGGTGCTGGGCCTGGCGATCATGTCGAGCCAGTACTGGGCGCCGCACAGCAAACTCACGCCGTTTCTGCGCGCGATGCAGGAGCAGGTCGACGAGTTCGTCGCCGGCTTCATGGAAGAGCTGGACTTCGAGCAAGAAGCGCAGAATCACGCCCGCTTCTACGACCGCAGCTTGCGCAGCGGCTTGTGGAAGGTGCCGGAGCTTTACGGCCATACCCATCGCATCATCGAGATGGAGTATCTGTCCGATGCCACTGGCCTGACGCGCGCGCTGCGCCGCATGAACCGCCGTGATCGTCGTCGCTTCCAGATGCGTCTGGCCGAGCGGCTGCTGTATGCGGTGCTGTATCACGGGCTGATCTACGGCGAAATTCACGGCGATCTGCATCCGGGCAATGTCATGGTCGGATCGGACGGCGCGCTGCACCTGATCGACTGGGGCAATGTCGTCAAGCTCGACGGCAAGGTGGGCGCGGTCTGGGACTATCTGGCCGCCGCCGTGCTCGCCGATACCGAACTGCTGACCGACACGCTGATCGAAATGTCGACGCACCCCGAAGCCAACCGTGAGCGCCGCGGCGAGATTCGCGCCGCGCTTGACGAGACGCTGTCGCGCAAGGGCGTCACCCCACTAACGCGCCGCAACTTTATCGTCGAGCTTCAGCGAGGCGGACTCGACGGCTTGTACCGCCGCGGCCAGACCGTGCTGCACTTGATGGCCAACACCCAGCAGGCGGGCCTGGTCTTGCGCCGCGACTATCTGCATTTGTCGCGCGCCCTGTTCGCGGCGGCCGGCAGCATCGGCAGCCTGTACGAAAACGATCCCAAGAAGCTGCTGGCCCGCGATATGGCGATGTCGTTGGCGCGGCTACCGCTGCGCGCCAGCCAGGACTGGCTGCGGCACGAGGCGCGCGGCATCGCGGCGACGCTGGCGGGCCGGATCCCGATGCCACGCCGGCTGCGCGCGCGGCTTGAACAACCTCCCGTTGTGCCTCGCCCGGAGCCGGTGACGCCGCGCGTGCTGTTCCCGCTGCCGACCCGGCCGGGTGACGCTGCGGGCCGCGCCATGCCGGGCGAACATGACATCTCGCGGCGCGCTGCAGCGACGTCGCAGCCCCCATCCAAAAAGCCGCGCCGGCCGCGGCCTAGTCGAGGCGAAGCATCCTGATGAGCGGTTTGTATACGTTGGCGCGAACGGCGCTGTTTTCGATCGACGCCGAGCGCGCCCACGATCTGACGTTGGAATTGTTCCGTCGTGCGCCTCAACTGGCGACCGCGCCGTTCGCGCGAGCGGCCGTCGATGACCCGGTCGAATTACTCGGCCTCGAATTTCGCAATCGAGTCGGTCTTGCAGCCGGGCTCGATAAAAACGGTGCGTGCCTGCGCGCCTGGGACCGCCTGGGCTTCGGCTTCGTCGAAGTCGGTACGGTGACGCCGCGACCCCAGCCTGGCAATCCGAAACCCCGCATGTTCCGGCTTCCGGAACATCAGGCACTGATCAACCGGCTCGGCTTCAACAACCTCGGCGTCGACGCTTTGCTGCGCAACGTCGACGAAGCGGACTTTGGTGGTGTGCTCGGCATCAACATCGGCAAGAACGCGACCACGCCGATCGAGAATGCGGTCGATGACTACCGTTTATGCCTGCAGAAGGTCTACGCCGCTGCCGACTACGTGACGGTCAACATCTCATCGCCCAACACCAAGAATCTGCGTGACTTGCAGGATGAGTCGCGGCTGCATGCCTTGCTGTCGGATCTGGTCGCCACGGCAGCCGGGTTGGCGCAGCGCCATGGCAAGCGCGTGCCGTTGCTGGTCAAGATCGCGCCCGATGTCAGCATCGAGCAACTCGACGGAGTCGTGACCGCCGCGCGCGAGGCGGGCGTCGATGGGCTGATTGCGACCAACACCACGATTGACCGTGCTGCGGTGCAGGGCAGCGAACATGCGTCCGAGGCGGGAGGCCTGTCCGGTGCGCCGTTGCGGACCGCATCGACGGAAACGCTCAGGAGGCTGCGTCATCGCGTTGGTTCCGACTTCGTACTGGTTGGTGTCGGTGGCGTGATGTCAGGTGCCGACGCGAGAGCCAAGCGCGAGGCGGGGGCCGATCTGGTGCAGCTCTACACCGGTTTCATTTATCGGGGTCCGTCCTTGATCGCGGAAGCGGCGCGCGCACTCAAGAGCTGATCCAGGTATCGGATTGAAGGGTGCTACGGCCCGCCTTACAGTGGGCCCGTGTCTTGCAGGGGCGATCGGCGGGATTCGCGGTCGTATGGGAACAAACATTAGAAGGCCGCGATTCAGTGGCCGCAAAAAGGGATTGACCAATGAACAAGCTTGCAATCGGAATGCTGCTGTCCTGCGTGTCCGGGCTTTTATCGCCGTTGGCATGGGCTGATGAACCGGCAGCGTCAAAACCGTCGGTCAGTGCAATGGGGCTGTTTGAATTGCCGGACAACGCGCGCGATTCCGATGACGGCGTGGGCGGCAGCCTGAGTTTTTACTTGCCGCTGACCAGCCGCACCGGCGAAGGCCTCGAGTTTGATTTCTACGGCGTCAAGCGCGATGCAGACGCTGGCAGTAGCGATTCGCAGCTGGGCTTGTTCGTCAATTACACCAAGAGCTTTGGTGTCTATGGCTGGGATGGCGAAGCGGGCTTCGAGCAGTATTTGCCGCCGTTTTCGCCCTATGTTCTCGCGGGCGTGGGCGTGGTTCGCGACGTCGTTGCGACCGGTGACCACTACGCTCCGGGCTTGAACCTGGGGGCCGGCATTGCATTCCCGATTGGCGCTAGCGGCATGGCCCTGCGCACCGAAACCCGCGTCGTCGGGCAGGTCAACGACGAGTCCGTGCCGGGCGAGGACTACTTGGTCGACGTGCAGTTCCGCGTCGGCTTGTCGATTCCGCTCGGTGAGGCCGCGGCATCGTCGGGCGATCCGGCGCCGGCCGAGGAGTGCGGTGTCGCCGTGGTCGATCCGATCACCGGTCGCAAAGACTGCTCGGTCGACTCGGATCGCGACGGCATTGACGACAATGCGGATCTGTGTCCCGGCACGCCGTCCGGCACACCGGTTGATCTCAATGGCTGCACCGCAACGCCGAACCCGGACGCCGACGGCGATGGCGTACCCGATGAGGCCGACACCTGCCCCGACACCCAGTCCGGCGTCACCGTCGACATGAGCGGCTGCGTGCTCCCGCAAGGCGAAGGCGCAACGCCGCCGCCGGCCGACGCCAAGCGCGTCGTGCTGAGCAATGTGCGCTTCGAGATGAACTCTGCTGACCTGACGGCGCAAGCCAAGGACGTCCTTGATCAAGCGGCTCAGGGCTTGTCCGCGGAAACGGAGATCGTGGTCGAGGTGGCCGGCCACACCGACGGCGCAGGCCGCGGCAACTACAACCTGATGCTGTCGTTGCTGCGCGCTGAAAACGTTCGCCAGTACCTGATCAGCAAGGGCATCAGTCGCTATCGCTTGTTTGTCGAGGGCTACGGCGAAACCCGCCCGGTTGGTCCGAACGATACGGCCGAAGGGCGCGCTGCCAATCGCCGCGTTGACCTGGACAAGCTCGACGTCAAGGTCATCGAGAGCAAGTAAGGCCACGGTACCGGCCGCGGCTTGGTGTCGCGGCCGGTACTGTTGATGCCGTCTTATCTCAGATGGCGGCCCGGCTGGCGCGACTGACGCGCCGATACGTCCGACATGCTTTCGCGCCGCACCAACAAGTGCGCGCGAAAGCTGTCGTCGGTGGCGGTATAGGCCTGGTTTCCAAGCCGCACCGTCCCACCCTGACCGTTGTAGTCGGGTAGATAGAGGTAGTAAGCGTCTTCGATCTGGTCATCGCCCAGCCAGGCCGAGCGGTTCGCGTTTGACACGAAGTACAGATAACTACCGCGTTCGAAGCTGACCGCCATCCAGTTGGAGCCGCTGGCCAGTACCACACCGGGCGTGCCGCCATCGATGACGATCTGTTCGATGTCGCGGGCCGAACGGCTGACCAGACGACCATCGCGGACCCCCGTTTCGCCGCCACTGCGGCTGCGCACCAGCCGGATCGTGTCTGAAACGTAGTACTGCAGTTGCCGTTTGTGCTCGCCGCTCAAACGGTATTCGGCCGACAGCCCGTCGGTGAATGGCAGTCGCTCCGCATACCGTTGACCGGCGCAGCCTGCCAGCAAGCCCATGCCAGGCAGCAGCAGCGGGATCAGCCAATGTCGGGTGTGGCGAAGGACGCGCATGGGACGTGGTGTTGGATCAAACAAGGCGCGAGTGTAGCGGCAGGCCACGGTCGCGTTCCCGTGTTTAAATGCACTATGCACTTCCCATCATTGGCTCCCGAACCGGCTCCGGCATCGCCCTGCATTGGCGTCTGCCTGTTGAACGAGGCCGAAATCTGTACTGGTTGCGGTCGCTCGATCGGCGAAATCGTGGAATGGTCGGCCGCTGCACCGCAGCGCCAGCAGCAGATCTGCGCCGCCGCTGCGCAGCGCCTGTCTATAATCGAGTCAATCCCCGCGCCCGGAGTGGTATCGCGATGAGCCGCCTGTTGAGCAGCCTTGGTTTGCTGTCTTATGTGTTGCTGGCGGCGCTGGCGCTGTTGTGGTGGGCGCCCAACTTCTTCGCGGTCAACCTTCATCGGTGGCCGGATCTGGACTATCGCTACGTCGCCGCCACCGGCGTGCCGTATGCGCTGCTGTTGATTTCGGTCGCCGCGCGTCAGTCGTTGATGCCGCGATTCTCGGTGCAGCTGGTGTTCCAGGTGGTGCTGGCCGGCCTGGCACTGTTCCTCGGCATCATCGCCTTTGACTACCTGCCGCAAGCCGTCTTCTTCTGCGCAATGCACTTGCTGCTGTGCGCGGCCTCGCTGCTATGGAATCTGGTTCAGTACCG
This sequence comes from Hydrocarboniphaga daqingensis, assembly GCF_900129825.1. Lineage (GTDB taxonomy): Bacteria > Pseudomonadota > Gammaproteobacteria > Nevskiales > Nevskiaceae > Hydrocarboniphaga > Hydrocarboniphaga daqingensis. Next base: position 81,608 of record NZ_FQWZ01000008.1, read on the forward strand.
CCGCGAATTGATGGCTTGGAACAAGCGTCAGGCTGCGCTACGGGCCTGAGTCACCGGCTAGATCTGCAGGTCGGTGAAGTCGCGCGCCGGCGGAGCACCAGCCCAAGTTCGCTCGAACGCCAGCAGTTGTTCGCGCGCCAGCCCCGGGGCGTCGGCGTAGTACGACGCTTCCAGTTCGCCAGCGTCAGGCCGTATCAGCAGTCGCCGCTGGTCGACGATGACGTAGTCACCGCTGTCGATGGCGGTGTCCGGCTTTCGAAACTCGATGCGGCTCGACAGCGTCCGCGACAGTTCGACCAAGCGGTGAGCGCCGCGCATCGCCGAGCGCGTGTCGATCACCAGCCCGCGCAGCCGGCCGCGCCGGTGTTCGAGCAGGAACCGACGCAGCACATCGATCAGCGTCGCGTCGCCATAGATGCGACGGTCCAGGTCGAGGCTGCAGATCACCACTTCCTGGCGCGCGTTGCGCGCCATATCGACGATGCGCTCGGCAAACTCCAAGTGCCCGAGCACAGACTCGGGCGTGGGAACGGAGCTGTTGGGCGGGACCTCGCCGCTCATGTGCGCAGCTTGGCTTGCTCGGCAGCGTTACCGACGTAGGCGGCGGGCGTCATCGACAACAGCCGCTGCTTGTCGGCTTCGGGGATCTGCAGTTGCAGCACGAACGCGCGCAAATCGTCGCGACCGACGCGCTGGCCTCGTGTCAGCCGCTTGAGTTGCTCGTAGGGTTCCGGCAGGCCGTAGCGGCGCATCACCGTCTGGATCGCTTCGCCCAGCACTTCCCAATTGTCGTCAAGATCGCGGCCGAGCTTCCAGGCATCGGCTTCAAGCTTCTTCATGCCTTTTTCGATGGCCTGATAAGCGATCAGCGAATGGGCTGCACCGACGCCGAGATTGCGCAGCACCGTCGAGTCGGTCAGGTCGCGCTGCCAGCGCGAGATCGGCAGCTTCTCGGCCAGATGCTGGAGGATCGCGTTGGCGATGCCGAGGTTGCCTTCGCCATTCTCGAAGTCGATCGGGTTGACCTTGTGCGGCATCGTCGAGCTGCCGACTTCGCCTTCGACCGTCTTCTGACGGAAGTAGCCGACCGAGATGTAACCCCAGACATCGCGGCAGAAATCGATCAGGATCGTGTTGAGCCGCGTGATCGCGTGGAAGTACTCGGCGATGTAGTCGTGCGGCTCGATCTGCGTGGTCGCAGGCGACAGCTGCAGACCCAAGCGGGTCACGAACCCGGCGGCCAGTGCCGGCCAGTCGACGTCCGGGTAGGCGGCCAGATGCGCGCTGTAGTTACCGACCGCGCCATTGGCCTTGCCCAGCAGCGGAACGTTGGCGAGCTGGTCGCGCTGGCGGCGCAGACGCTGAACGAACACAGCCATTTCCTTGCCGAGCGTCGTCGGCGAGGCCGGCTGGCCGTGCGTGCGCGCCAGCATCGGCTGTTCGGCGAGCCGCTGTGCGCTGGCCCCGATCAGCCGGATCAGGTCGTCGATGGCCGGCAGCAGCACGTCGCGGCGCGCGTCGGCCAGCATCATGCCGTGGGCCAAGTTGTTCATGTCCTCGGACGTGCAAGCGAAGTGGATGAACTCCTTCATCGCCGCCAGTTCGGGGTGGTGGCCGATCTTCTCCTTCAGGAAGTATTCGACCGCCTTGACGTCATGATTGGTGGTCTGTTCGATCACCTTGACGCGCTGGGCGTCCTCGATGTTGAAGCCCTGCAGGATCTTGTCGAGCCGCTCGTTGGCGCTGTCCGACAGCGCCGGCACCTCCGGAATGCCAGGGTGTTCGGCCAGCGCTTGCAGCCAGCGCACTTCGGCGATCACGCGGTAGCGCATCAGCCCATACTCGCTGAAGATCGGGCGGAGGCGAACGGTTTTTTCGGCGTAACGGCCGTCAACCGGTGAAATCGCGGACAGAGAGGTCAGATTCATTGCATGAGCGGCAGCAGGAGGCAGGAACGCATTCTAGCCGACGCGGTCCGCGATCAGGCTGCGGCAGCGCCAATTCACGCTGTAGGAGCAAGGATTGATCATGGCCAGCAAGCAGCAGTCACCGGCGGTATCGGGCGGGGCAGGCGCATTCCGCACCGAGCACGACAGCATGGGTCCGCTGCAGGTGCCGGCCGATGCGCTCTGGGGGGCACAGACGCAGCGGGCGATCGACAACTTCCCGGTGTCAGGACTGGTGCTGCCGCGCGGCATCGTCCGCGCGCTGGGCTTGATCAAGGCCACGGCGGCCGAGGTCAACCTAGGACTCAAGCTGCTCGACGCGCCGCGCGCCGGCGCGATCGTGACCGCCGCGTTGGCGGTTGCCGACGGTGATCACGATGCGCAGTTCCCGATCGACGTCTTCCAGACCGGCTCGGGTACGTCGAGCAACATGAACGCCAACGAGGTGATCGCGCACCTGGCGTCGCGCGCGCTGGGTACCGACGTGCACCCAAACGATCACGTCAACATGGGCCAGAGCTCCAACGACGTGTTTCCGACCGCGATCCACGTCGCCGCGAGTCTGGCCATCGTCGAGCAGTTGCTGCCGTCGCTGCGGCAGCTGAGCAAAACGATCCGGCGCAAGGGACGGCAACTCAAAGACATCACCAAGACCGGGCGCACGCATCTGATGGATGCGATGCCGCTGCGCTTCGATCAGGAGTTGTCCGGCTGGGCACAGCAGATCGACAACGGCATCGCCCGCGTCGAGTCGGCTCTGCCGCGATTGCAGGCGCTGGCGCAAGGCGGGACGGCGGTCGGTACCGGCATCAACGCCGAGCCGCGCTTTGGCAAGCGCTTCGCCAAGGCGCTGGCGCGGCGTACCGGTATCGCATTCACCCCGTCACCGAATTACTTTGAAAGCCTGTCCTCGCAGGATGCGGCCGTCGAGGTCAGCGGCCAGCTCAAGACCGTGGCCGTATCGCTGATGAAGATCGCCAACGACCTGCGCTGGATGAACTCCGGACCGCTCGCCGGCCTGGGCGAGATCGAGCTACCGGCGCTCCAGCCGGGTTCTTCGATCATGCCGGGCAAGGTCAACCCGGTCATCGCCGAAGCGGTGGCGATGGTCTGCGCCAAAGTCATCGGCAACGATGCCGCGATCACGATCGCCGGCCAGTCGGGCAACTTCCAGCTCAACGTGATGCTGCCGTTGGTAGCGCACGATCTGCTGCAGTCGATCGGGCTGCTGTCCAGTGCATCGCGACTGCTGGCCGACCGCGCAATCGCAGGGTTCACGGTGCGCCGCGATCGGGTCGAGGCGGTGCTCGCGCAGAACCCGATTCTCATTACGGCCGCCAATCGAGTGATCGGCTATGAAGCCGGTGCCGCGATCGCCAAGCAGGCCTATCAGGAGCGCCGGCCGGTACTGGATGTCGCGTTGGAGCGCACTGGGCTCGACCTCGCCACGTTGCGCCGGCTGCTCGACCCGGCCACGCTGACCGAAGGCGGCATTCCGGACCCACAGCGGCGAGGCGGCGGCGGCTGAGCCGGCGTGCGCCGCTGATCGGCGGCATTCTCGGTTTGATCGGTTGTCGCTAACGCTGGAGGCGAGGGTGACGTTACCTTCAGCCTCGTACAATCGTGCAGCACGTTCGGGGGACGGATTCATGCTTGGACTTGGGAAGAAGGTCAGTCGGGAGGCCGAGGCGGCACCCAGCGCCAGCGCGGCGTTCTTGCAGGTGGTCACGCCGACGCTGTTGCAGGCCGATGCCGACGTTCGGGCGTTGATTGACCGGCAGTTGCCGGCGCCCAACCAGTGCCAGATCGTGGCCGGCAGCGCGGCGTTGCGTATCGAATCGCCGTTTGTTCTGAGTCTGTTCGTCGACCCGTCTTCGCTCGATCCGATCGCCGACGCCGTGCTGCGTCGCCGCCAGGCCGGGCACGCCACCACGCTGATCGTGGCCATCAATCCCACGCAACTCGCTGCGCTTGGCCGCTGGCTCGAAGCGCGCGCCAACGCCTCGACCCTGGTCGGTACCCGCTTGATCCTGGCGCCGACCGTCGACGGCGTCGTCCGCCAACTGGCGGACCGGCTGGCCCAGGTCACCGAGGACAACGTGATCCGCATGCCGGTCTCGCCGGAGATCGAGAACACCGACTACAAGAACTTTTTCGTGTTCAGCCCGCAGCTGCATCGGCTGGCCGCGCGCATCCGCGGCTTCACGCAGAACGGCATCAGCCGCGCCTATCTGCTGGGTGGACCGGGTTCGGGCAAGACCTCGTTCGCGTTCTATTTCTGGCTGATGCGCAACAAGGGTCGGTTCGTATCGGTGAACCTGGCCGCCGAGTCGACCGGCGACAAGGCCGCGATCAAGTCGCTGCTGTGCGGCCACGTGTCGGGCGCGTTCCCGGGCGCCGGCGCGCGCACCGGTGCGTTTCTCCATGCCCGTGACGGGGTCTGCTTCATCGACGAAAGCCATGGCGTCACCGGCCCCGTGATGGAGGTCTTGATGGAGGCGCTGGACAACGGCCAGTACCTGCCGTTTGGCGCATCGGCCAAGCAACCCATTCAGTGCGCGATTGTGTTTGCCAGCAACCGCAGCTGGGAGCATCTGCAGAGCGCGGTGAATCTGGACGAGTTCACCCGTATGGGCGCGGCAATCCTCGAAGTGCCCGAGCTGCACAAGCGCGAAGAAGACATGATCGCCGTCGTCGCCACGACGCTGGCGCGTTTGGGTCAGCGCTGCTCCACGTGGACGGCGCCGCTGGGTCTGTCGGAAGCCGGCTGGAAGGCGATCCGCGAATGCCGCTGGCACGGCAACGTGCGCGCGCTGGTACGCGTGCTGGAAGCCGCGTTCGTCGATACGGCTTCGGCCGGCGGCGGCGAGCTGATCCAGGCCGACGAGATCGAGCACGGCATCGCACTGTGGGAGCCCAAGGCGCATCACAGCCACCAGATCTACGCGGCTGCCTGAGCCTGGCCGCAACGCACCAGACCCGGCCGATGGCCGGGTTTTTTGTGCATGCGGGTCATGGCCGACGGCGGACGGACCGCGCTGAAGTCCGGTAGCATTTGCGCCGCCTTCACATGCCCTGATCCCAGCCCATCATGACCACGATCCGCCAGGAAGACTTCATCACGTCGATCGCCGACGCCTTCCAGTACATCAGCTACTACCATCCGCTCGACTACATCCAGGCGCTCGGTCAGGCGTACGAACGCGAGCAGAACCCGGCGGCCAAGGATGCGATCGCGCAGATCCTGACCAACTCGCGGATGAGCGCCGAAGGTAAGCGGCCAATCTGCCAGGACACCGGCATCGCCACCGTGTTTCTGAAGATCGGCATGGACGTGCGCTGGGACGCCAAGATGAGCGTCACCGACATGGTCAACGCCGGCGTCAAGCGCGCCTACGACCACCCGGACAACAAGCTGCGCGCCTCGGTGCTGGCCGACCCGGCCGGCAAGCGCACCAACACCAAGGACAACACGCCGGCGGTGATCCACTACGAGATTGTCGAAGGCCACCACGTCGAAGTGATCTGCGCGGCCAAGGGCGGCGGATCCGAAGCCAAATCCAAGCTGGCGATGCTCAATCCCAGCGATTCCATCGTTGACTGGATTCTGAAGACGATCCCGACGATGGGCGCCGGCTGGTGCCCGCCCGGCATCTTGGGTGTCGGCATCGGCGGCACGCCCGAAAAGGCGATGCTGCTGGCCAAGGAATCCCTGATGGCGCCGGTCGATATCCACGAACTGATCGCACGCGGCCCGAAAACGCGCGCCGAAGAACTGCGTCTGGAGTTGTACGAAAAGGTCAATGCGCTGGGCATCGGCGCGCAGGGCCTCGGCGGCCTGACCACCGTGGTCGACGTCAAGGTGCTCGACTACCCGACGCACGCGGCCAACCTGCCGGTGGCGATCATCCCGAACTGCGCGGCGACGCGGCACGTGCACTTTCACCTCGATGGCTCCGGCCCGGCGGTGCTGCCGACGCCCAAGCTCGAAGACTGGCCCCAGGTCACCTGGAAGGCCAATCTTGAAACCTCCAAGCGCGTCAACCTCGACACGCTGACGCAAGAAGAAGTCGCCAGCTGGAAGCCGGGTCAGACGCTGCTGCTCAACGGCAAGATGCTGACCGGCCGTGACGCGGCCCACAAGCGCATCGCCGACATGCTCGCCAAGGGCGAAAAGCTGCCGGTCGATTTCAAGAATCGCGCGATCTACTACGTCGGCCCGGTCGATCCGGTGCGCGACGAGGTCGTCGGTCCGGCCGGCCCGACCACGGCCACGCGCATGGACAAGTTCACCGAGATGATGCTGGCGCAGACCGGGCTGATCACGATGATCGGCAAGTCCGAGCGCGGCCCCGGTGCGATCGAATCGATCAAGAAGCACAAGAGCGCCTACCTGATGGCGGTCGGTGGCGCGGCGTATCTGGTCGCCAAGGCGATCCGCAGCGCCAAGGTCGTCGGCTTTGAAGACCTGGGCATGGAAGCGATCTACGAGTTCGAAGTGCAGGACATGCCGGTCACCGTCGCCGTCGACGCCAAGGGCGAGTCGGTGCATGAAACCGGACCGAAGATCTGGCAGGCCAAGATTGGCAAGATTCCGGTCGCGGTGGCCTGATGGCTTCGTATCGCACGCTGAATCTGCTCGGCTTTGCCGGCTGCATCGGCGGCTTGCTGTTCGCGATTCTGTTCCTGCAGCAGGCGCTGGGCTATGAGCCGTGCCCGATGTGCATCTTCCAGCGCGTGGCGATGCTGGCGACCGGCTTGCTGTTTCTGCTCGCCGCTTTGCATGCGCCGCACGGCGGCGGGCGCTGGGTCTATGCGCTGCTGACGCTGCTGGCGGCCGGCGCTGGCGCCGGCATCGCCGGCCGTCACGTCTGGCTGCAGTCTCTGCCGGCCGATCAGGTTCCGGCCTGCGGCCCGACGCTCGACTATCTGATGGACATGTTCCCGCTGCGCGAGGTGGTGACGATCATCCTCAAGGGTGACGGCAACTGCGCGCGCATCGACGCCCAATGGCTCGGCGTGTCTTTGCCCGGCTGGACGCTGGTCGCATTCGTCGTGCTGGCCGTCTGGGCGCTGGCAACGCCGCTGCTGGCGCGGCGTTTGCGGGCGACGACGCTGCAATGACTTCAAGCCAACCCGAGACTGCTGCAATGAGCTACGCCACGACTGATCTTTCCGACGCCCACCCTGATGCGCCCGTCTGCGCGCCGATCTTTCGCGACTTCGGCGGCAAGCTCGCGTTTCACGGGCCGATCAAGACCTTGAAGGTGTTCGAAGACAACGCCAGCGTCCGCGCCACGCTGGAAACGCCGGGCGAGGGCCGTGTACTGGTCGTCGACGGAGGCGGTTCGGATCGGTGTGCGCTGGTCGGCGGCAACCTCGGCGTACTGGCCGTCAAAAATGGCTGGTCCGGCATCGTCGTCTACGGCTACATCCGCGACTCCGCCGAAATCGCCACGCAGGCCGTCGGCGTCAAGGCGCTGGGCCTGCATCCGCGCAAGAGCGAGAAGGGCCTGCACAGTGCGGTCGCCGACAAGGTGGTCACGTTTGCCGGCGTCCACTTCCATCCCGGCCATTGGCTCTACGCCGACCGCGACGGCATCGTCGTGTCCGACAAGCCGCTGCACGCCTAGCGCGGGCCGCCGCTCGCGGGCAATGCCCGCCGAGGGTTGATCATGGCATTGCACGACTTGAGCAGCGGCCCGGTTCGCGGGCACCTGCTGCGCATGAGCGCCTTCATGCTGGTGACGATGGTCGTGCAGACCGTCTACGGCCTGATCGACTTGTTCTGGGTCGGTCGCCTCGGCCGTGACGCGGTCGCTGCCGTCAGCCTGGGCAGCAACCTGATGATGGCGACGATGGCGGTGTCGCAAGTGTTGGCCGTCGGCGCCACCGCGCTGGCGTCCCAGGCGATGGGCCGCAAGGACATGCCGGCCGTCGCGCAGTTGTTCAATCAAGCGCTGCTGATTGCGGCGATAGCGGGGCTGGGTATCGGCGGCCTGTTTTTCAGCTTACGCCACGGCTATGCCTCCGCACTGTCGCGCGACCCCGCGACGATCGCGCTGACCGCCGAATTTCTGTCCTGGTTCGCTCCGGCTATGGCGTTGCAGATTCCGGTGATGGTGCTGACATCCGCGCTGCGCGGCGTCGGCAACATGCGCATCGCGACGTTCACGCAACTGGGCACCGTGCTGCTCAATATCGTGCTCGCGCCGCTGTTGATCTTCGGCTGGGGAACGGGCCGGCCGCTGGGTGTCGGCGGCGCGGCGCTGGCGACGTTGCTGGCCATGCTGATCGGGTCGGGCGCCATGCTGTGGCATGTCGTGCGCAGCCCGGTTTATCTCGCGCGCGGCGCGGGGGCCTGGAAGCCGCAACCGTTGCTGTGGCGCCGAATGGCCGGGATCGGCCTGCCGTCGGGGCTGGAAATGGCGCTGATGACGGCCTACATGGCCGCGGTGATGGGCCTTTTGCAGCGCTTCGGTTCGGCAGGACAGGCCGGCTTCGGCATCGGCATGCGGGTTCTGCAGGCCGGGATGATGCCGTCGATGGCGCTGTGCTTTGCCGCCGGCGCCATCGTCGGGCAAAACCTCGGCGCGCAACGTCCGGACCGCGTCCGCGAAACCTTCTGGCTGTGCTTGCGCTACGCGATCACTACGGCGGCGGTATTCGTCGTGCTGTTCCATATCGCGCCGCATTGGCTGATCGAGCCGTTCTCGGCAGACCCGGCGGTCATTGTCGCCGGCTCGGACTTTCTGCGGTTGATCTCCTGGAACCTGATCGGCTCGGCCGTGGTGTTTGCCTGCTTCGGCATGTTCAGTGGGTTGGGCGACACGCGTCCGTCGCTGATCAGCTCCGCGGTGCGCATCGGACTGATCCTGTTGCCGGCGACGTGGCTGGCCCAGCGCGACGGGTTTGCGCCTCTGTGGATCTGGTATCTGTCGGTCGCCGCCACCGCCGTTCAAGCGGCTCTGAACCTGTGGTTTCTGCGAGGCCGCTTGCGGCATCTCAGGTCGGACAGCGGCCCAGCGGTGGCGGCGGCCTGAGCCCGCTGCGACCGTACCGTTCGCAATGCTGCCGGTATGCGTCGTCTGCCATATTTTATAAGTATCGAACCTGATAGCGGCGACAATGCTGCGTTGCAAAAGTCACAAACGCTCCGCTATGATTCGCGCCCTCAAACGACCCTTGGGTCGGCGCCACTCCGGCAAACGGATGGCATGGTCTGGAGCTTTCATGATGGCGGTGGCGGTGCTGCAAGCGTCGGATGGTCTCGCTCCGATGCCCGGTTCCCTGATCCTGACGACTGCGACGTCGAGCTTGCTCCGTCGCGTCGAGCGGATCGTCGTCATCTCCGGTGCGCCGACGGCGCGCTGCTCGTATCCCGGCACCGTAACCCGCGCGCCGGCGCTGTAACTGTTTTGATCCCAAACTGTTTGTATTGACCCACAGGAAGCTGACATGACCCGCGAAGAGCAAATCAAGGCCCTCGAACTCGATTGGGCGACCAACCCCCGCTGGAAGGGTGTGAAGCGCACCTACACGGCCGCCGACGTCGTTCGTCTGCGCGGCAGCCAGCAGATCGAATACACGCTGGCCAAGCAGGGCGCCGAGAAGCTCTGGGCCAAGGTCAACGGCGGCGCCAAGAAGGGCTACGTCAACGCTTTCGGTGCGATCACCGCCGGTCAGGCGATGCAGCAGGCCAAGGCCGGCCTCGAAGCCGTGTACCTGTCCGGCTGGCAGGTTGCGGCCGACGGCAACACCAGCGAAACCATGTACCCGGACCAGTCGCTGTACGCGTACGACTCCGTGCCGACGATGGTTCGCCGCATCAACAACACCTTCAAGCGCGCTGACGAAATCCAGTGGAGCCGCGGCATCGAGCCGGGCCACAAGGATTACGTCGACTACTTCCTGCCGATCGTGGCCGATGCCGAAGCCGGCTTCGGTGGCGTGCTGAACGCGTTCGAGCTGATGAAGAACATGATCGCCTCCGGCGCCGCCGGCGTGCACTTCGAAGACCAGCTCGCTGCGGTCAAGAAGTGCGGCCACATGGGCGGCAAGGTGCTGGTGCCGACGCAGGAAGCCATCGAGAAGCTGGTCGCCGCGCGTTTTGCTTCCGACGTGATGGGCGTGCCGACGATCGTGCTGGCTCGTACCGACGCCGAAGCTGCCAACCTGCTGACCTCGGACCACGATCCGAACGACAAGCCGTTCCTGACTGGCGAGCGCACCCCGGAAGGCTTCTACCGCGTCAAGAACGGTCTGGAGCAGGCGATCAGCCGCGGCGTCGCCTACGCGCCGTACGCCGACCTGGTGTGGTGCGAAACCGGCGTGCCGGATATCGGCTTCGCCCGTGAGTTCGCTCAGGCCGTGCTGAAGGACAACCCCGGCCAGCTGCTGAGCTACAACTGCTCGCCGTCGTTCAACTGGAAGAAGAACCTCAACGACAGCCAGATCGCTTCCTTCCAGGAAGAGCTGAGCGCGCTGGGTTACAAGTACCAGTTCATCACGCTGGCCGGCATCCACATCAACTGGTTCAACACCTTCCAGTTCGCCCACGCCTACGCTCGCGGCGAAGGCATGAAGCACTACACGCAGATGGTGCAGGAGCCGGAATTCGCGGCTCGCGAGAAGGGCTACACCTTCGTGTCGCACCAGCAGGAAGTCGGCGCTGGCTACTTCGACGACGTGACCACCGTGATCCAGGGCGGCGCCTCCAGCGTCAAGGCTCTGACGGGCTCGACGGAAGAAGAGCAGTTCCACTAAGCCTCATGGTCGTCGGGCGTCGCTGAATCATGGCGCCGCCCGTCGACTGGCCGTAGCATGAACCCCCGCCTCGGCGGGGGTTTTTTGTGAGCGGGACCGTCGTTCGGGGTGGGCGATGGTCGGGTATCTGCCGTGCGGATGTTGCAGCCTAGGGAGGGATGGCGATGCGGATTCTGAAGACGCTGTTGGTGCTGTTGGCGGTGCTGGCAACCGTATTTCTCGGTGTGGGCTTGGCGCTGCCGGACCGCGCCCGTGTTGAGCGCAGCGTTCTAATCGATGCCAGCCCCGCCACCGTCTACACCGTGCTCAACGGATTCCGGCAGTTCAACCGCTGGTCGCCATGGGCCGATATCGATCCGCAGACGGTCTACACCTACAGCGGTCCGCCGACCGGTGTCGGCGCGCGGCAACGCTGGACCAGCCAGAACCCGGCAGCCGGCTCCGGTAGCCAGGAAATACTCGAGGCGACGCCGTATGCGGCGGTCAAGGTTCGGCTGCAGTTCGACGGCATGGACGTCGACAATCTGCTGACGTATTCGCTGTCGGCCGACGGCAGCGGCACACGGCTGGTTTGGACTTACGAATCCGACTTCAATGGCAACGTGCTGAATCGCTACTTCGGCTTGCTGCTGGACAAAATGATCGGTCCCGATTTCGACAAAGGCCTCGCACGGCTCAAGCCGCTTGCGGAGAGCTTGCCGCGGACGGACTTCACCGCGGTTCAACCGGAGGTGGTCGAGGTCGACAGCCTGCCGATCGCCTATGTCGCCGGCGAGGCGCCCTATGATGGTGCCGCGCCGCTCGTGCAGGACGCGCACGCCCGCATAGCGGCTTTCATTGCCGGCGCTGGCCGTCGAGCCAGCGGCGAGCCGCTGCTGATCACCGAGTCGCTCGATGCTTCGACGCGACTGTGGAAGTTCATCGCCGCGATCCCGCTCGACGCGGCCTGCACGCCGCCCGATGAAGCGAGCGCAGTGCGCTGCGGCAAAACCTATGCGGGCTGGGCGATCCGTGGCCGTCACGTTGGTGCTGATGCTGCGATAGAGAGTAGTGTTGCGGCGCTGACCGCATTCAAGCTGACTGCGGGGCTGGAGGACAATGGAGCGCGCTGGCAGCAGCGGCTATCCGATCCAGGTGTCACCACGTCCGAAACATCGCTTGCGCAGCTGGTCCAGCCGGTCAAGTAGAGCCGGCGCAACTCAACAAACAGGGTCGAATTAGATGATCAAGATCATGCTGGTGGACGACCATCGTCTGGTCCGCGCAGGTTTGCGCCGAGTGCTGCAGGAAGTGGCCGATATGTCGGTGGTCGCCGAGGCCAGCAATGGAGAGGATGCGCTGGAGTTGGCGCGTCAGACCAATCCCGACGTGGTGCTGATGGATATCAACATGCCGGGCATCGGTGGATTGGAGTGCACGCGGCGGCTGTTGCAGCGGTCGCCGTCGACCAAGGTCATCGCGGTCTCGATGCATTTGGAAGAGCCGTACCCGAGCCGCTTTCTGGCCGGCGGCGCGGCTGGCTATCTGAGCAAGGACTCGGCTGCCGACGAAGTCGTATCCGCAATCCGCCGCGTCTACGCCGGCGGACACTACGTCGCCGCTGACGTCGCCGGCAATCTGGCCGCCAGCTTGGTTCGCGGCGCCAGCAACAGTCCGTTCGAGCAGCTGTCGCAGCGGGAAACCCAGGTGATGCTGATGGTCACCAAGGGCTACGGCACGCAAGAGATCTCCGACCGGCTGCACTTGTCGCCCAAGACCGTCAGCACCTACCGCTATCGGCTGTTCGAAAAGCTCAACGTCACCAACGATGTCGAGCTGACACGTATGGCGATGCGCTATGGTTTGCTGGAGGACAAAGCCGAGCCCGCAGCGCGCTGATAACGCTCACCGACTCGCGCTGGGAAAGTCTGGCGCGCATCGCCGAGTGAGCGTCTGCAGCATGGCGACGAACGCGTGACCTTCTGAGCGTCGCGCCGCATTCGATCGCTGATCAAGAGCGCAACTCAAGCGCGTTAAACTAACGGCCTATGGCAGCCAACAGCGAGAGCTTCGATTCCCGCGCCTTTCTGTCGCAGCTGACGACGCATCCGGGCGTTTACCGCATGTACGGCGGCGCCGACGAGCTGCTTTACGTCGGCAAGGCGCGCAATCTCAAGAAGCGGGTCGGGCAGTACTTTCTGCGGGCGTCAGGCGATCCGCGCATCGAGTCGATGGTGTCGCAGATCCGCCGTATCGATATCACCGTCACGCGTACCGAAGACGAAGCGCTGATCCTTGAGAACAACCTGATCAAGGAGTTCGGGCCGCGCTATAACGTGATGTATCGCGACGACAAGAGCTACCCGTACGTTCGTTTCTCGTCGCACGCCTATCCGCGCATCAGCTACTACCGTGGAGCCAAGTCGCCAGGCGATCGGTACTTCGGGCCCTTTCCGAGTGCATCGGCCGTCCGAGAAACTCTGTACACGCTGCAGAAGTTGTTTCGCTTGCGGCCATGTCGCGACAGTTTTTTTGCGCACCGCGAGCGGCCCTGCCTGCAGCACCAGATCAAGCGTTGCTCGGCGCCCTGCGTCGGCTTGATCGACGCTGCCGATTATTCGCGCGACCTGGCCAAGGCGGCGCGACTGCTCGAGGGGCGTGGCGACGAGTTGGCGCGTGAGTTGTCGACCGAGATGGAGCAAGCGGCCGAGGAACTGCAGTTCGAGCGCGCTGCGCGGCTGCGCGACCAGATCGCGGCACTCAAGCGGGTTCGCGAAAACCGCGTGATCAGCGGCGGTGCCGAGGCGTTGGACTTGATCGCCGTGGCGCCGCATGCGTCCAGCAGTTGCGTGGTCGTGATGAGCGTCCGTGACGGCGTCAACCTCGGGCATCGCAGCCATTTTCCGAAACATCCGCCACATACCGACGTTGCCGAGCTGCTCGATAGCTTTGTCAGCCAGCACTACAGCCAGCAGCCGTGCCCGCCGGAGATTCTGATCAGCCACGAGGTCGAAGACCTCGACTGGCTCGAAGCCGCGCTCAGCCAGCACGCGGGTCGCCGCGTCAGTCTCAAGCAGCCACAGCGCGGACCCAAGCAGAAGCTGATGGAGATGGCGCTGAACACGGCGGCGCAAGCACTATCGACCCGGTTGGTCGAAGCGGCGAGCATGGACTCGCGTCTGCTCGAACTGCAGCGCGCGCTCGACTTGGATCATCCGCCGCGTCGCATGGAATGCTTCGATATCAGCCACACGCGCGGTGAGAAGGCGGTGGCGTCCTGCGTCGTGTTCGGTGAGGACGGTCCGCTGAAGACGCATTACCGGAAGTTCAATATCGACGGCATCACGCCGGGCGACGATTACGCTGCGATCAAGCAGGCGGTGGCGCGACGCTTCGCCCGCGTTAAGTCGGGCGAAGTGCAACGTCCCGACGTCCTGTTCATCGACGGAGGCAAAGGGCAGCTCGGCTCGGCGCTCGAAGCGCTCGATGAATTGGGTGTCGACGATCTGCGTGTCGTGGCGATCGCAAAGGGACCGACGCGCAAGCCCGGACTCGAAGAACTGATCCTGCCCGAGATGGAGTTTCCGCTGCGGCTCGCGGCCGATTCGCCGGCGCTCCATCTGATTCAGCGCATCCGCGACGAAGCGCATCGTTTTGCGATCACCGGCCATCGCGGCCGTCGCGACAAGGCGCGCGTGACGTCGGATCTTGAAACCATCGACGGGCTGGGGCCGGCGCGACGTCGCGCGCTGCTGAAGGCTTTCGGTGGGACCGCGCAGCTGCGGCGTGCAACGATCGAGCAGCTGACCCAGGTCGAAGGTGTCAGCCAGACGCTGGCCGAGCGCATCTACGCGCACTATCGCAACTGACGGCAACCGGCCTGTGCGGCGCGCGACCTGAACCGGGCTGCGCCGACGCGGGAAAACGTCGATACTCGGCGCATGCGAATGAATCTACCCAATGTTCTGACTCTGCTCCGGGTTGCGGTGATCCCCGTCGTGCTGGGTCTGTTCTATCTGCCGTACCCGTATGCACGTCAGGTGGCGTTCTGCCTGTACGCCGCTGCTTGCGTGACCGATTGGGTCGACGGCTACCTGGCGCGGCTGTGGGGGCAGACGTCGAAGTTCGGCGCGTTTCTGGACCCGGTTGCCGACAAGCTGTTGGTGGCGGTGTCGCTGGTGATGATTCTCGAAGCAAGGCCGGGTGGGATTCTGGCAATGCTCGTGGCGATCATCATCGGTCGCGAGATCACGATATCGGCGCTTCGCGAGTGGATGGCAGAGCTGGGTCAGCGTACCAGCGTCGCTGTTGGCTGGGTCGGCAAACTCAAAACGATATTCCAGATGGTCGCCATCGGCTGCATGCTGTGGGAAATCCCGCTGCTCGGCATTCCGATCTACGAGATCGGCTTCGTGCTATTGTTCGCCGCCGCCGCGCTGACGGTGTGGTCGATGTTGCTTTATCTGCGCGCCGCTTGGCCTTTCATGAAGGAAGATCATCCGGTTCGCTGATCGCTTCAACGGTTCGTAAAAAAAGCGTTCGCAAGGTGTTGACAGCCTGCTCGCAAACGCTAAAATGCGCGCCTCTTCGCGGGAATAGCTCAGTTGGTAGAGCGCGACCTTGCCAAGGTCGAGGTCGCGGGTTCGAATCCCGTTTCCCGCTCCAGGCTTCCAAAAAACCCCGAGCTGCACCGGGGTTTTTTACTTTCTACGCACCACGGCGTGAGTAGAATCTTCAACCAGGGCTGCGTGGCAGAACGGTCATGCAGAGGACTGCAAATCCTCGTACGTCGGTTCGACTCCGGCCGCAGCCTCCATCTTGATTGTCCGGGCCCATCGCGGCCTGTCGCTTCCACTCTTGTTGGCCTCCGGCGCCGATTCACAGTGGTAGCATCGCGTCCGTTCGCGACCGTGGCGGAATTGGTAGACGCATGAGACTTAAAATCTCCCGCCTTCTGGGCGTGCCGGTTCGATTCCGGCCGGTCGCACCACTTGATTTGTCGACGTCGGCGCCGCACTCCCGATAGCGCGCCGTTCTCCTGTCCTTGCGCCGGTCTCTGACACCTTGAATCCCTTGCTTCGAGTAGACGGACTCAGCGTCGGTCGCGGCGACCGCGTGCTGCTAACCGACTTCGCGTTGAGCCTCGATGCCGGCGTGCTGCTGCATCTGCGCGGCCGAAACGGTGCCGGCAAGACCTCGCTGCTTGAAGTGCTCGCAGGCCTCAGGGCGCCGCTGCGAGGGCAGGTGGTTCGCCCCGAAGCCGGTCTGCATTGGCTCGGGCATAAAAACGGGCTCAATGGAGACTTGAGCCTGATCGAGAATCTTCAGTACTGGTGTGCATTGCAGCAGTGCAGTGCGGCGCCGATCGTGACCTCGCTCGAGCGTTTGGGCTTGGCGCGGCTGCGCTACCGGGCCGCGCGAACCTTGTCGGCTGGACAGAAGAGGCGAGCGGCTCTGGCGCGCCTGCTGGTCGCGCCACGTCCGCTATGGTTGCTGGACGAGCCGCTGGCCGCACTCGACGTGGCGGGCCTGGACGATGTGGGCTGCATGTTCGACCAGCATCTGCAGCAAGGCGGAGCGGTGATCGTCACCAGCCACCAGCCTTTGCCGCTGGCCGACGGACGCATGCGCACGATGGAGCTGAGCTGATGTTCGCGGTATTCGCAGCGGCGTTGCGTCGCGAGCTGAGGCTGGCAGCGCGCCACAAGGGTGACTGGCTGCTGCCGCCGCTGTTTTATCTGATCGTGGTCACGCTGTTCGCACTCGGCGGGAAGCCCAACGACCCGCAGTTGTCGGCCTTCGCCCCGGCGGTGTTGTGGGTCGGTGTGCTGCTGTCGGCGCTGCTGAACCTCGACCGGCTGTTCCGGGCGGACTTCGACGATGGCACGCTCGAGCAATGTTTTCTCGGCGCGCAGGGCGCGATGCCCGTGGTGTACGCCAAGCTGATCGGTCACTGGCTGCTGGGCGGCTTACCGTTATCGCTGATTGCCGCGCCGCTGGCGCTGCAGTTGGACGTGCCTGCGACGGTGCTGCCGACCTTGTTGGCGGGTTTGCTGCTGGGGACGCCGATGCTCAGCTTGATTGGTGGCTTTGCTGCGGCCCTGACCGTCGGCTTGCCGCGCGCGGCCGTGTTGTTGCCAGTGCTGGTGCTGCCGCTGATCGGTCCGGTGGTGATCTTCGGGGCCGGTGCTGCGCGTGCCGCCGCCGCCGGTCTGTCGGCGGCCGGTCCGTTATACTTGCTCGCATCGCTGCTGGTCGCCGGGCTCTGTCTGCTGCCGCTGGCCGCCACCGTCGCCCTGCGCAACAGCTTCGACTGATCCCACCGAATACGACCCCATGTGGACCTGGTTTCACCGGCTGGCATCGCCTCCGACGTTCTATCGTCTAGCGGACCGCTATTCGCCGTGGCTCGCCGTGTTGTCGTTGTTGCTGATCGGCTATGGCCTGGTCGGCGGACTGTGGCTGGCACCGCCTGATTACCAGCAAGGCGATGCGTTCCGCATCATCTACGTCCACGTGCCGGCCGCTTGGCTGTCACTGTCGGGTTATGTGGCAATGGCTGCCGCCGCTGCGGTGGCCATCATCTGGCGGATCAAGCTCGCCGAGTGCGTCGTCGTGGCGATCGCGCCGGTGGGCGCTAGCTTCACGGCGCTGGCGCTGATAACCGGCATGCTGTGGGGCAAGCCGATGTGGGGCAAATACTGGGTGTGGGACGCGCGCCTCACCTCCGAGTTGGTGCTGCTGTTCCTGTACTTGGGGGTGCTCGGGCTCAACCGGGCATTCGAAGACCCGCGCGCCGGTGCCCGAGCCTGCGGACTGCTGGCCTTGGTCGGCGTGGTCAACGTGCCGATCGTCCATTACTCGGTCGAATGGTGGAACAGCCTCCACCAGGGCTCGACGGTGTCGCGGATCGGTAAGCCGGCGATCGCAGCGTCGATGCTGTGGCCGCTGTTGTCGATGACGTTCGGCTGCATGGCGTTCTTCGGCTGGGCCGTGCTGCGCCGCGTACAGAACGACGTGCTGCTGCGCGAGCGGCGCAGTACCTGGGTCGCCGCTCTGCTGGGTGAACGCAAGGCCGCCGGCCATGTCTGAGTTCTTCGCAATGGGGGGCTACGCCGCCTACGTTTGGTCGAGCTTCGGCGTGTTTGCCGCCGTGGTCGTCTGGAACGTGATCACGCCGCGCGTCGAACGCACGGCGGTGCTGCGCAAGCTCATCGAAGACGAACCGCAATCGGGAGATCGCGAGTGACCAAGCGTCAGAGTCGGATGGTCTGGGTCGGAGTGCTGTTGGGCGGCGTCGCCTTGGCGGCGGTGCTTGGCTTCAAGGCGCTGCGCGAGAACATGATGTACTTCTACACGCCGACCGACCTGGCGGCGAACGATGCACCGCGCAATGCACGCGTGAGACTCGGCGGCCTGGTCGAGCGCGGCAGTCTGGTGCGCGGCGAAGGTCTGCTGGTGACGTTCACGCTGGCTGATTGCGCCCAGAAGGTGTCAGTGCGCTACGAGGGCATACTGCCGGACCTGTTCCGCGAGGGGCAGGGCATTGTCGCGACCGGCGCGCTGGGTGACGACGGCGCCTTCACCGCCGACGAAGTGCTGGCCAAGCACGACGAAAACTACATGCCGCCTGAGCTGGCCGAAGGCCTCAAGAGCGCTGACGGCCGCCATAACTGCGCGCCGTTCAAGTCGGTCAACGGCAACCTGGCCAGCGCCGACGCGCCGGCGCTGGCGCGCTGAGCCATGGCCGAAATCGGGCATTACGCGCTGATTCTGGCACTGGCCGTGGCGATCGCCCAAGGCGTGCTGCCGGTGCTCGGCTACTGGCGAGGTGACCAGCGCCTGCTGGGCATCGGCGTCAGTGGCGCACAGACGCAGTTCGCGCTGGTGGTGCTGGCCTATGCCGCGTTGTCGCTGGCGTTTGTCGACAACGACTTCTCACTGACCTACGTTGCCAGCAACTCGCACAGCCAGTTGCCGCTGATCTACCGGTTATCGGCCGTCTGGGGCGCCCACGAAGGCTCGCTGCTGATGTGGTTGCTGATGCTGACCGGCTGGGGCTTTGCAGTGTCGCTGTCGAGCCGCCGTCTGCCGCCGGATATTGCCGCGCTGGTGCTGGCGACGATGGGCGCGATCAGCGTCGGCTTTCTGCTGTTCATGCTGGCCACCAGCAATCCGTTCGAACGCCAGTTTCCAGTGCCGGCTGAAGGTCGCGATCTGAATCCGCTGCTGCAGGACCCTGGGCTGATCATCCACCCGCCGATGCTCTACATGGGCTACGTCGGGTTTTCGGTCGCATTTTCGTTCGCGATGGCGGCGCTGATCACCGGCAAGCTCGATCTGGCATGGGCACGTTGGACGCGTCCGTGGACCACGACGGCCTGGCTGTTCCTGACGATGGGTATCACGCTCGGCTCGTGGTGGGCGTACAACGAGCTCGGCTGGGGCGGCTGGTGGTTCTGGGATCCGGTCGAGAACGCTTCGTTCATGCCCTGGTTGGTCGGTACCGCGCTGATTCACTCGCTCGCGGTCACTGAAAAGCGCGGCGTGCTGAAGAGCTGGACCGTGCTGCTGGCGATCCTGGCATTCGCCCTGTCGTTGCTGGGTACGTTCCTGGTACGTTCGGGCGTGTTGGTGTCAGTGCACGCGTTTGCGACCGATCCGGCGCGTGGCGTGTTCATCCTGGCATTCCTGACGATCGTGCTCGGCGCGGCCTTGCTGCTGTACGCGTGGCGGGCGCCGCGGCTGGTATCGGACGGTGCCGTGCAGCTGGTGTCGCGTGAAGGCCTGCTGTTGCTCAACAACGTGTTTCTGGTAGCGGCCGCCGCGGCGGTACTGATCGGCACGCTCTACCCGCTGGTGATCGATGCGCTCGGTCTAGGCAAGATTTCGGTCGGCCCGCCGTACTTCAATGCGATCTTCCTTCCCCTGATGGTGCCGCTGGCGGTGCTGGTCGGCCTGTCGGCCCGGATCGGCTGGAAGCGCGCCAAGCTCGGCGAAGCCTTGTGGAGCTTGCGCTGGGTCGCGCTGACCACGCTGATCGCGGCCGTGCTGCTGCCGTATGTGCTGGAGCGTTCGTTCGCGTGGTTGGCGATCGCTGGGACGGCGCTGTCGGTCTGGCTGATGATCGGTGCGCTGCTCGATGTGACGCATCGGGTTCGCTCACGCCGCGATCGCTGGCAGGGTCTGCGCTCGATCCCAGCGGCCACGTGGGGCATGACGCTTGCGCATTTCGGCCTGGGTGTCTGGACGCTGGGCGTCACATACGCTGGCCTGTTCAGCGTTGAAAAAGATGTGCGCCTGGGTCCTGGCCAGTCGGCCGAAATCGGTGCCTATACGTTTACGTTCCAGGGCACCGAACATCGCGAAGGTGCCAACTACCAGTCCGACCTCGGCACCGTTTTCGTCGAGCGTAGTGGCCAGCCGATCGCGACGCTGAACCCTGAAAAGCGGCTGTATCCGTCCCAGCGCAGCGTCATGACCGAGTCGGCCGTCGACCACAATCCGCGACGCGATCTGTATGTCGCACTCGGCGAGCCGATCGGCGATGCCGACTGGGCACTGCGGCTTTACTACAAGCCGTTCATGCGAATGGTCTGGTTCGGCGGCGTGCTGATGTTCTTCGGCGGCATTCTCGCCGCCAGCGATCGGCGCTACCGCCTTGAGCGCAGTGCGCTCAACGCGCCCGTCACGTCGGCGCAGACGGCTGCGACCTGACATGCTGCGCTTTGCGATCCCGGTGGTCGTGCTGCTGGGTCTGTTGGCCCTGCTCGGCATCGGCCTGCGGCTGGACCCGCGAGAAGTGCCGAGCCCCTTGATCGGCAAAATGGCGCCGGCTTTCGATCTACCCAACCTCGACGGCAGCGCGCGGATCACCCCGCTGGACCTCCAAGGGCGTCCGGTGCTGGTCAACTTCTTCGCCAGCTGGTGCGCCGGCTGCCAGGTCGAGCATCCGGTGTTGATGAAGCTGGCCCGTGAATACGGCGTCGAGATCGTCGGCATCGACTACAAAGACACGCGCGAAGCGGCCGAGCAGTGGCTGGCGCGGCATGGCAACCCGTATCGCATCATCGTGGCGGATGCGTTGGGCCAGGCGGGCCTCGACTGGGGTGTCTACGGCGTACCGGAGACCTTCGTGCTCAGTGCCGACGGCCGTGTGGTGTACAAGCAGATCGGCCCGATGACTGACGCGGCTTGGCGCGACAAGATCGCGCCCTTGCTCGCCCAAGGCAGTGCGTCGCGATGATCCGTCTGTTGCGTGGGGTTCACGTTCTGTCGTTGTGGCTGCTGCTTGCCGCTGCGATCGTGCCGACTTTTGTGTCGGCGCAGCCAGCGGCGCCGACGCCAACACCGCCCGCGCCGCTGGCCGGTGAACAGCAGCAGCGCTACGACACGATGATCAACCAGCTGCGCTGCTTGGTCTGCCAGAACCAGACGATTGCCGATTCGTCTGCACCGCTGGCACTGGACCTGCGCGACCAGGTTCACCGGCAGATCGCCGACGGCCGCAGTGATGACGAGATTCGCGACTACCTGACGCATCGCTACGGTGACTTCGTGCTGTACAAGCCGCGTCTTGCGGCGCGCACGCTGGCCTTGTGGATCGGCCCTTTCGCGTTGCTCGCGATCGCCTTGATCGCCGCCGTGCTGTTCATGCGGCGCTCGTCGGCGCGCCAGCCGGCGACACCGGGCGTCGCCGATGCCGAGCGCATCCGGCGCTTGTTGCAGGAACAAGAGGGTTCTGACTGATGTCGGGCACAGCTGTGCTGATCGCGGTTATGTTGGTGATCACCGTACTGGCCGCGTTGAATCTGGCGCGTCCTCTGTGGACGCGTCGCGACCCGCAAGCCGCGCAGCGGCGCGCCAGCAATATCGCGGCATACCGTCAGCGGCTGATCGAGATCGATCAGGAGTTGGCGGCGGGCCTGATTCCGGCTGATCAGGCGCAGGCCGTTCGCGACGAAGCCGGCGCACGCCTGCTCGACGACGTCGATCATCGCGATCTACCCGCGTCGCCGGTCGGTAATCGGCCCGTGCCGCCGCGACGTCGAGCGGCGGTGCTACTGCTGCTGGTGGTGGCCGTGTTTTCAGCGGGCTACTACTACTCGCAAGGCACTTGGCAGCAGCAGCGCTTGGTCGCCGGTGAGGTGCAGCCACCGCCGGTGACCGCCGAAGACGTCGAACAGATGCTGGCCACGCTGCGTGCGCGCCTCGACTCGGCGCCCGATGATGCTGAAGGTTGGGCGATGCTGGGTCGTGCCTACTTCATGACGCGCCGCTACCCCGAATCAGCGCAGGCCTACGCGCAGGTCAACCGCATCACGCAATCACGCAATCCCGACGCACTGACCGGCGAGGCCGAGGCGCTGGCGATGGCGGGCAATCGCGAACTGTCCGGCAGGCCGCGTGAGCTGTTCGAGCAAGCGCTCGCGTTGGAGCCGCAGCAGCCCAAGGCGCTGTGGTACGGCGGATTGGCTGCCGCCCAGGCCGGCGACACGGCGCTGGCGCGACAGCGCTGGACGGCACTGCTGCAGCAGCCGCTGCCGGACGAATTGCGAACGGTGCTGACCGAACAGTTGGCGGCGATCGACGGCAGCGCGCCGGCCTTGACCGCTGCGCCAGCGATATCGCCACCGTCAGCCACACCGCCCGCCGTGCGCCTGCGGGTACAGTTGCTGCTTGCGCAAGGGATGCTCGCTCAGGTTCCGGCCGATGCGGTGCTTATGGTGTTTGCCCGTGCCGAACAAGGGCCGCCGATGCCGGTGGCGGTCTATCGCGGTGCCGCGACGCCGCTGCCGAGCGAAGTGATTCTCGACGACAGCATGGCGGTGATGCCGACGATGAAGCTGTCGCAGTTCGATCGGTGGATCGTGACGGCGCGCATCGGGCGCACGGGGCAGGCCAAGGCCGAAAGCGGTGACCTGCAGGGTAGTGTCGTGGTGGGTCGAGACCAGGCGGGCGAGCCGCTGACGTTGACGATCGACCAGCGCATCCCCTGAGTCGCGGGCCGCGGCACGCTCTTGCCGCAGCCACTTAAAAACTTACGCCTTCATATTGCGCCCGCCGGCGCACAGGACCCGTCGCATGACCCAGACACTGCCCAAACTGCCCGATGCCCGCCCGCTGCTGCTCAAGGCGCTGAAGACGATCAGCCGAAAGGCCGACGCCTCGGCCAAGATTCCGCCGCTGTCGGTCAAGGTGTCTGGCGTCCGCGCCGATGCCAAGCTGGTGGACCGCTACCGTGACGTTTGCGGCTTTGCCCCGTCGGACGTGATGCCGATTACTTACCCGCAGGTGCTGGTGACGTCCTTGCACCTGTGGCTGATGACCCAGCCTGAGTTTCCGTTCGCACTGCTGGGTCTGGTGCACCTTCGCAACAAGATCGAGCAGGCCCACGGCCTGCCGGTCGACGGTGTCTACGACGTGGTCGCCAGTGTCGGGCCAGCACGTCGTATTCCCAATGGCATCATCTTTGACCTGATCACCGAGTTCACGGACGCCTCTGGTGAGGTGGTCTACAAGTCCGTGACCACGCCGCTGGTGCGACTCAAGACCGACATGCCGAAGGGCAAGATGCCCGAGCCGGTGCTATCTGGCCTCGCCGACTACAAGTCGGTCAGTGCGCCCGCCGACACCGGCCGGCGCTACGCGCAGGTGTCGCAGGATTACAACCCGATCCACTTGTATCCGATCACGGCGCGCCTGTTCGGCTTCAAGCAGGCGATCGCGCACGGCATGTGGACCGTGGCGCGCTGCGCGGCACTGCTTGAGGGTGACCTCGGCGGCGCGCCCAAGGAACTCCAGGTGCAGTACCGCGCGCCGGTGATGCTGCCGACCAAGGCGGTGGTCAAGCGCTCGGTGACGACCAAGGGCCATGAGTTCCTGATGCTGGCTGCCAACAAGGACCGCACCTACCTCAGCGGCCTGATCCGCTGAGCCTGCCGAATCGCGAATTCCGAATGAGGCGATAGCCTCAAAACGCATGCATTTGTAGTCCCGAGCGCCTAGACTATCGCGCGCTGCGGGACTCACCGGGCATGGTCATTGCCTACCGGGTCGGTCCCATCGACCAACCTAGGAGTGATGCATGCGTATTCGTAAGGCGGTGTTTCCTGTTGCCGGTCTTGGCACGCGGTTTTTGCCCGCCACCAAGGCCAGCGCCAAAGAAATGCTGCCGGTCGTCGACAAGCCCCTGATCCAGTACGCGGTTCAGGAAGCGATCAGCGCAGGCGCCGAAGAGCTGATCTTCATCACCGGCCGGTCGAAGAATTCCATCATGGATCACTTCGACAAGGCCTATGAGCTCGAAGCCGAGCTCAGCCAGCGCGGCAAAGAAAAGCTGCTGCAGATCATTCAAGAGATCCTGCCGCCGGGCATCACCTGCATCTTCATTCGCCAGGCCGAAGCGCTCGGCCTTGGCCACGCGGTGTTGTGCGCCTGGCCGGCGGTTGGCGACGAAGACTTCTCGGTGATCCTGGCCGACGACTTGATCGACGGCAAACTGCGTCCTTGCCTGGCGCAGATGCAGCGCGTTTATCAGGAGTACGGCACCAGCGTGATTGCCACGCAGCGCGTGCCCAAGGAAGACGTGTCGAGCTACGGCATCGTCGAGACGCAGCCGGTCGGCCCGGGCCTGGGCGAAATCCGCCGCATCGTCGAAAAGCCCAAGCCCTCGGAAGCCACGTCCAACCTCGCCGTCGTCGGCCGCTACATCCTGACGCCGCGCATCTTCAAGCTGCTTGAGCGCACGCCCCGCGGCGCCGGTGGCGAGATTCAGCTGACCGATGCGATCAGCATGATGATCCAGGAGCAGACGGTACTGGCCTACGAATTCGAAGGCACGCGGTATGACTGCGGCTCCAAGATCGGCTACCTGAAGGCGAACGTCGAGTACGGCTTGAAGCACCCTGAACTGGCCGACGAATTCCGTGACTACCTGACGGCGCTGCAGATCGATCTGAAGAGCGCCGAAAAGTCCGACAAGGCGCCCTCCAAGAAATAAGCCTCAACCTCCCGTGCGGGGCGGCTCTGCCGCCCCTGTCTCTGCCGCGATCCCTCAGGCGGCTCACTCGTCCCGCACGGTGTGTTCCTCCAGCCTCAATGCAGAGCATCGCGGCAGTTATAACAATGAGCGGTAACAAATATCAGAGCTTGATCGAGTCCAGCTCGATCCAGGGTGCCAACGCCAACTACGTTGAAGCCTATTACGAGCAGTTCCTCGAAGACCCCGAGTCGGTCGACCCGTCGTGGCGAGCGTACTTCCGGCTGATTCAGGACCAGAACGCGCCCCGCGAGATTGCGCACAGTGATGTGCTGGCCCGCTTCGAGAAGCTGGCGCGCGAGAAGAAACCGGGCATGGTCGTCAGCAGTGCCTCGGCGGCCCAGAGCAGCTTCGATGCACGCGCTGCCGAAAAGCAGGCTGCGGTGCTACGGCTGGTCAACTATTACCGGGTGCGCGGCCATCAGGCGGCGCGTCTTGACCCGCTGAATATCTCCCCCCAAGTCATCGTCCCCGATCTCGATCCGGCATTTCACGGACTCGGTGCCGACGACATGGACACCGTGTTCAACACCGGGTCCCTGATGCACGGTGGCCCCGACCGCCTACCGCTGCGCGAGATCATCCGTATCATCAAGAACGTGTACACGGACACCATCGGTGCCGAGTACATGTACATCACCGAAACGGCGCAGAAGCGCTGGATTCAGAAGCGGCTCGAAGGGCAGGCATTCAAGCCCAAGATCGCCGTCGAAGCCAAGCGCGACGTGCTCAAGCAGCTGGTCGCGGCCGAAGGTATCGAGCGCTACCTGCACAATAAGTACGTCGGCCAGAAGCGCTTCTCGCTCGAAGGCGGCGATGCGCTGATTCCGGCGATGGACGAGGTGCTGCGTGGCGCCGCCGTGCGTGATGTCGAGGAAGTCGTGATCGGCATGGCCCATCGCGGCCGACTCAACATGCTGGTCAACGTCCTGGGCAAGTCGCCCAAGGACTTGTTCGCCGAGTTTGAAGGCAAGTACAGCGCTGAAAGCCTGTCGCGCGCTGGCGACGTCAAGTACCACATGGGCTTTTCGACCGACGTTGAAGTCGCCGGCAAGCGGCTGCACATGGTGCTGGCGTTCAATCCGTCGCACTTGGAAATCGTCAACCCGGTCGTCGAAGGCTCGGTCAAGGCGCGGCAGACGCGCCGCAATGACGAGCGCGGCGATCGCGTGGTGCCGGTGCTGATCCACGGCGACGCGGCGTTTGCCGGCCAGGGCGTCGTCATGGAAACGATGCAGCTGTCGCACGCCAAGGGCTACGGCACGGGTGGCACGCTGCACATCATCGTCAACAACCAGATTGGCTTCACGACGCCCAATCCGATCGAAGCCTTGCCGGGCCACGATTCGCGCACCAGCCGTTACTGCACCGACTTGGCCAAGATGGTCGAAGCGCCGGTGTTCCACGTCAACGGCGATGACCCCGAAGCGGTGGTGTTCGTCACGCGCTTGGCGATGGACTTCCGCAACGAATTCCACAAGGACGTCATCGTCGACATCTGCTGCTACCGGCGTCTGGGCCACAACGAGGCCGACGAGCCGAGCGTGACCAGCCCGCAGATGTACGAAGCGGTCAAGAAGCAGCCGACGACGATGGCGCTGTACGCCCGCAAGCTCGAAGAAGAAGGTGCGATCGCCAAGGGCGAGATCGACACGCTGGTTCGCGCCTATCGCGAAGGCTTGGACAACGGCGTCAACATCGCGCGTACGACGCTGGGCTTGGTCGGCAACAAGTACACGGTCAACTGGGCCAGCTACACGCAAGGGCAGTGGGATTCGCCGGCCGAAACTGCCGTAAGCGTCGACACGATCCGCGCTGCACATGCGCGCATCGCCAAGCTGCCCGATGGCTTCACGCTGCACCCGCGCGTCAAGAAGATCTACGAGGACCGCGCCAAGATGGCGGCGGGCGAGTTGGCAATGGACTGGGGCTTTGCCGAGACCATGGCCTACGCAACGCTGGTCAACGAAGGTTTCTCGGTGCGACTGTCGGGCCAGGACGTGCGGCGCGGTACGTTCTTCCACCGCCACGCAACCGTGCACGATTCGGTCACCGGCGACAGCTACACCGCGTTGCGCCACCTCGATCCCGACAAGAACCGCTTCGTCGCCACCGACACGCTGCTGTCGGAAGAGGGTGTGCTCGGCTTCGAGTACGGCTATTCGACGACCGATCCGGACTGCCTGGTGATCTGGGAAGCGCAGTTCGGCGACTTCGCCAACGGTGCTCAGGTTGTGTTCGACCAGTTCATCGCCTCAGGTCAAGCCAAGTGGGGACGCGCCTGCGGCTTGGCCGTGTTCCTGCCGCATGGTTATGAAGGGCAGGGGCCGGAGCATTCGTCCGGACGTCTGGAGCGCTGGCTGCAGTTGTGCGCCGGCAATAACCAGCAGGTCTGCGTGCCGTCGACGCCGGCACAGATGTTCCACATGCTGCGCCGCCAGATGAAGCGCGGCCTGCGTCTGCCACTGATCGTGATGACGCCCAAGTCGCTGCTGCGCCACCCGCTGTCGGTGTCGACGCTCGACGATCTGACCCAGGGCCGCTTCCAGCCGATCATCGCCGACACCGAGGTCGATGCCAGCAAGGTGACCCGCATCGTGCTGTGCTCGGGCAAGGTCTACTTCGACCTGTATCAGGCGCGGCTCAAGGAGCAGCTCGACAATGTTGCGCTGGTGCGCATCGAGCAGCTGTATCCATTCCCGCGCGCCGATTACGAGCAGGTGCTCGCCGCTTATCCGAACGCCAAGGAAGTGGTCTGGTGCCAGGAAGAGCCCGAGAACCAGGGCGCGTGGTACCAGATCAAGCACCGGCTCAGCGCCTATCTCAAGCCGGAGCATGCACTGCTGTACGCAACCCGCCCGGGTATGTCGACGACCGCCGTCGGCTATCTGAAGGTGCACAACCAGGAGCAGGACGCGGTGATCCGCGGAGGTCTGACCGGCGGCAAGCCGGCCGGCCACAACGCCTGAGTCGCCGCCGCCCCATACTGCAGAAAGACCAGCAGACCGAACACAAGGACAAGCACGTCACATGAGCATCGAGATCAAAGTACCGACCCTGCCGGAATCAGTGTCGTCCGCCACCATCGCCACCTGGCACCTGAAGGCCGGCGAGCCGGTGAAGCGCGAGCAGAACCTCGTCGATCTGGAAACGGACAAGGTGATGCTGGAAGTGCCGTCGACCGTCGACGGCATTCTCAAGGAGATCCGCATCCAGCCGGGCGCGACGGTCAACGCCGGCGACGTGATCGGCATCATCGAAGAAGGTGCCACGGCCGCCAGCCCGCCGGCCGCCGAACCGCCGGTGATGACCAAGGGTGATGCCAAGGCCGCCTCGGCAACGTCGACCACCACGCCGGCGCCGTCGGCAGCCGATGACGGTCAGAGCCCGGCCGTGCGCAAGCTGCTCAGCGAGATGGGTCTGACGGCATCGGCGATCCCGGCCAGCGGCAAGGGTGGTCGGCTGACGATCGAAGACGTCAAAGCTTATGCGTCCAAGCCGGCGCCGGCAGCCACGCCTGCGGTCAAGGCCGAAGCGCCCGTGGCGCGCGCTCCGGCCGGTGCGCGCGAAGAGCAGCGCGTGCCGATGACCCGCATCCGCGCCCGCATCGCCGAGCGCCTCAAGGAATCGCAGAACACGGCGGCGATGCTGACCACGTTCAATGAGGTCGACTTGAAGGCGGTCAACGATCTGCGCGCCAAGTTCAAGGACAGCTTCGAGAAGACCCACGGCACCAAGCTCGGCTTCATGTCGTTCTTCGTCAAGGCCTCGATCGAAGCGCTGAAGAAGTATCCGCTGGTCAATGCCTCGATCGATGGCAACGACATCGTCTATCACGGTTACTACGATATCGGCGTTGCGGTCAGCAGCGACCGCGGTCTGGTCGTGCCGATCGTCCGTGATGCGGACACGCTGAGCTTCGCCGAGATCGAAAAAACCATCGCGGGCCTGGGCGCCAAGGCCAAGGCCAACAAGCTGACGATGGAAGACCTGACCGGTGGTACGTTCTCGATCACCAATGGCGGCATCTTCGGCTCGATGATGTCGACGCCGATCCTGAATCCGCCGCAGGCCGCGATCCTGGGTATGCATGGCATCTTCGACCGTCCGGTCGTCGTCAACGGCGAGATCGTGATTCGCCCGATGATGTACCTGGCGCTGACCTACGATCACCGCATCATCGACGGCCGTGATGCCGTGCTGTTCCTGCGGACGATCAAGGAAGGTCTGGAAGATCCGAGCCGTCTGCTGCTGCAGATCTGATCGATCCGCGTTATACAAAAAGCCCGCTTTCAGCGGGCTTTTTGTTGTGCGTCGGTCCTTGGTTCAACGGGGCTTTGCCACTACTGGTAGCCGTCCTCGCGCCAGGTAAATCCGTCGCGCGTGATCAGCGTGCTCGCGGCTGTCGGTCCCCATGTGCCAGCGGCATAACCCTTGGGCGGCTCGCCGAGCGCATCCCAGCCATCGCGGATCGGGTCGATCCAGCGCCATGCCGCGTCGAGTTCGTCGCGACGCATGAACAGCGTCAGTTTGCCGAGGATCGCGTCCATCAACAGGCGCTCGTAGGCGTCCCATTGCCGCGTCTTGAACTCCTGTTTGAAGTCCAGATTCAGGTCGACCGGGCGCACCTTCATCTCGGCGCCGGGGACTTTGACCATCAGGTACAGCATCACTTCTTCATCGGGTTGCAGGCGGATCACCAACCGATTGCCTTCGCTGGCCGACACGGGAAGGATCGCGTGCGGCACCGGCCGGAAGTTGATCACGATCTCGGCCACGCGTTCTTGCATGCGCTTGCCGGTCCGCAGATAGAACGGCACGCCCGACCAGCGCCAGTTCTCGAGTTCCGCCTTGATCGCGACAAAGGTTTCGGTGCTGCTGTCGGCTGGAATACCGTCTTCGTTCAAGTAGCCGGGCACCGCCTTGCCGTCGATCGCGCCCGCGCGGTACTGGCCGCGAACGGTCTTGGTCTTGATCGCGTCCATCGTGATTGGCTTGAGCGCGCGCAGCACTTTGAGCTTCTCGTCGCGCACCGCGTCCGGGTCGATGCTCGACGGCGGCTCCATGGCCAGGATGCACAGCAGCTGCAGCAGATGGTTCTGCACCATGTCGCGCAGCGCGCCGTAACGATCGTAGTACTCGCCACGGCCTTCGACGCCGACGGTCTCGGCGATCGTGATCTGCACGTCCTGAATGTTCGACCGCCGCCACAGTGGTTCGAAGATCGAGTTACCGAAGCGCAGCGCGATCAGGTTCTGCACCGTCTCCTTGCCCAGGTAGTGGTCGATGCGGAAGATCTGGCGCTCTTCGAAGATCTTGCCGACGGCCTCGTTGATCTCAAAGCTCGACGCGCGGTCGCGGCCGAGCGGCTTTTCCAGCACGACGCGGGTTTGCGGCGTCACCAGGCCGGCGGCCGACAGGTTCTGGCAGATCTGCGCGAACAGGCTCGCGGCCGTCGACAGGTAGAACACGCGCACGCGGTCCGTTGAATGCTGCAGGCGCCGCGCCAGCTCGGCGTAGTCGTCGGCGAGCAGGCCGTCGAGCTTCAGATATTCCAGATGCGCGGTGAACGCGGTCCAGGCCACCGCGTCGAACTCGCCATGCGGGATGAACTGCCGGCAGTGTTCATTGACCAGGTTCAGGTAGTCGTCTCGGCTCATGTCCTGGCGCGCGACGCCGATGATGCGCCAGCCCTGGGTGTGCTGGCTGTCGCGGAAGCGGTTGTACAGCGCCGGCAGCAGCTTGCGCATCGCCAGATCACCGGTGCCGCCGAAGAAGATCAGATCGAACTCTTGCAAGCTGGTATTCGGACTGCCGCTCACCTTGGGGTCCTGCATGATGCCTCCGCGCACTGAAATCGTTTTCAATGCGGTCAGTTTTGCATAGAATCCCATCACGATGCGATAGCGCCGTGAACCGTAGGCCTCAGCCGGCGGTCCGCTCTCCACCGGGCGCGCATGCGTGCCCGACCCACCAATCCGGTCTACCGGACAGGGAACCGCGATGCCCAACGTCGAACTGCACCCCGTCATTGCCGCCGTCACTGAGCGCATCCGCAAACGAAGCGCACCGCTGCGCGCCGCGTACCTCGAGCGGATGCGCGCCGCGCGCCACGCCGGCACGGTGCGGTCGCGGCTGTCCTGTACCAACCTGGCGCATGCGTTTGCCGCCTTCGACGCCGACGACAAGCAAGTGCTGCGGCAAGCGCGCTGGCCGAGCATCGCCATCGTCTCGGCATACAACGACATGCTGTCGGCGCACCAGCCGCTGCAGCACTTCCCCGAGATCATCAAGCAGGCCGCGCGTAAGGCGGGAGCGGTCGCCCAGTTTGCCGGTGGCGTACCGGCGATGTGCGATGGCGTCACGCAAGGCGAGGCGGGCATGGAGTTGTCGCTGTTCTCGCGTGATGTGATCGCGATGTCGACGGCGGTGGCGCTGTCGCACAACACCTTCGACGCGGTGTTGTGTCTGGGCGTCTGCGACAAGATCGTGCCGGGCCTGCTGATGGGCGCGCTGCACTTCGGGCATCTGCCGGTGATCTTCGTGCCGGCCGGGCCGATGACCTCGGGCATCTCCAACGATGCCAAGGCCAAGACCCGCCAGCTGTACGCCGAAGGCAAGGTCGGCCGCGATGAGTTGCTCGAATCCGAGGCGCAGTCGTATCACGGGCCCGGCACCTGCACGTTCTACGGCACCGCCAACAGCAACCAGATGCTGATGGAGATCATGGGCCTGCACCTGCCGGGCAGCGCCTTTATCAACCCGTACACGCCGCTGCGCGACGCATTGACCGCAGCCGCGGCCGAGCGCATCGCCGGGCTGACCGCGCTGGGCACCGACTACCGGCCGCTGTGCGACATCGTCGACGAGCGCGCGATCGTCAACGGCATCATCGGCCTGCACGCGACGGGCGGCTCGACCAATCACACGATCCACATGGTCGCCATCGCCCGCGCGGCCGGCATTTTGATCAACTGGGACGACTTCGCCGATCTGTCGGCCGTGATTCCGTTGATGGCCAAGGTTTATCCCAATGGCAAGGCCGACGTGAATCACTTTCACGCGGCAGGTGGCGTCGGCTACCTGATCGCCAATCTGCTCGAACACGGCCTGCTGCACGGCGACGTGCAGACCGTCACCGGTCACGGCCTGGCTCACTATGCCCGTGAGCCATATTTGGAGAATGGAGCGCTGCAATGGCGCGCGGCGCCCGCTGCAAGCCTCGATGCCACCGTGCTGCGCCCGGCCGACGATGCGTTCAGCGCCGACGGTGGCTTGCGCTTGCTGACCGGCAATCTCGGGCGTTCCGTGATCAAGGTGTCGGCGGTCAAACCCGAGCACCGGATCGTCGAAGCGCCGGCCATCGTGTTCGACAGCCAAGAGGCGGTTCAAGCCGCGTTCAAACGCGGTGAACTCAAGCGCGACTTCGTCGCCGTGGTGCGCTTCCAAGGGCCGCGCGCCAACGGCATGCCCGAGTTGCACAAGCTGACCCCACCGCTGGGCATCTTGCAGGACGAGGGCTTCAAGGTCGCGCTGGTCACCGACGGTCGCATGTCGGGTGCCTCGGGCAAGGTGCCTGCGGCGATTCACGTGACGCCGGAATGCCTCGCCGGCGGGCCGCTGGCGCGGGTCCGCGACGGCGACATCATTCGGCTGGACGCGGATGCTGGTGAACTGTTCGTGAGGGTCGATGAGGCCCAATGGCAAGCGCGCGAGCCGGCCACGGCCGACGTCAGCGGCAACGATCACGGCAGCGGTCGCGAACTGTTTTTCAATGCGCGAGCCCATGCGGCCGGGGCAGAGCAGGGTGCCCAGATTTATGCGCCGTACGAGCTTGGCGCGCTGCCGTCGCCGGTCACGGCCTGAACCCATCGCTGCCCATCACATCACCATGAACATCCACGACATCCTCGCGTTGGGCCCGGTCGTTCCGGTCATCGTCATTCAGCGGATCGAGCACGCGGTGCCGCTGGCACGCGCCTTGGTAGCCGGCGGCGTGCGCGTGTTGGAAGTCACGCTGCGCACGCCGGTTGCGCTCGATGCAATACGGCGTATTGCCGACCAGGTGCCCGATGCCGTGGTCGGTGTCGGTACGATCACGCGCGTTCAAGATGTTCACGATTCGATCGCCGCTGGTGCGCGTTTCGGCGTCAGCCCAGGAATGACGGCACCGCTGATCGACGCGATCCACGCCGCGTCGTTTCCGTTTCTGCCCGGGTCGATGACGCCGTCGGAAGTGATGCTGCGACGCGACGCCGGATTTACTGCGATGAAGTTGTTCCCAGCGCAGCAGGCGGGCGGCATCGGCATGCTCAAGGCGCTCGGTGCGGTGTTCCCCGATGTGCGCTTCTGCCCGACCGGTGGTGTCGATGTGCTGAGCGCGCCGCAGTATCTGGCGCTACCCAACGTGGCCTGCGTCGGCGGTTCGTGGATCGCACCGACGGCGCTGGTCGACCAGCAGCGATGGGACGACATCACCGAACTTGCCCGTCAGGCCACGGCCCTGGCACCTACAACGTAGGCCGCGCTGCGCAGCGAGACCCACAATGAGCTGCGCGCTTATCACTGCATGAAATCGGCTTCGACGTCTTCTTGCGACAGCAGGCGCACCGGCACTTTGTCGACGTTCCAGATTTCGCTGCAGTACTGCCGGATCGTGCGGTCCGACGAGAACTTGCCAGAGCGGGCGCTGTTGAGGATCGCCATTCGGGCCCAGCGGTGTTTGTCCTTGTAGACGGCACTGACCTCGTCCTGACAGGCGACGTAGGAATCGAAGTCGGCCAGCAGGAAGTACGGGTCGTATCGCAGCAGCACGTCGATTAGCGGTTTGAACACGCTGCTGTCGCCGCGGGCGAAGTAGCCGCTGCCGATCAGGTCGATCACTTCGCGCAGCGCCGGGCTGCGCTCGTAGCATTCCTGCGGCCGGTAGCCGCGCGCCTGCCAGGCGTAGACCTCGGGTGTCAGCAGACCGAACTGGAAGAAGTTTTCCTTGCCGACTTCTTCCATGATCTCGATGTTGGCGCCGTCCATGGTCCCGATCGTCAATGCGCCGTTCATCTGGAACTTCATGTTGCCGGTGCCGGATGCTTCTTTGCCGGCCGTCGATATCTGCTCCGACAGATCGGCGGCTGGATAAATGCGCTGGCCGTTGGTGACACTGAAGTTGGGCAGGAATGCCACTTTGAGTCGGCCGCGCACGTCGGGGTCGAAGTTCACGACGTCGCCGATGGCCGTGATCAGTTTGATCATCAGCTTGGCCATGTGATATCCGGGCGCTGCCTTGCCGCCGAAGATGAAGGTGCGCGGCACCATTTCGATGTTCGGATTGGCTTTGATGCGGCAGTACAGCGCCACGATGTGCAGCGCTGCCAGATGCTGGCGCTTGTATTCGTGGATGCGCTTGACCTGCACGTCGAACAAGGAATCCGGGTCGATGCTGATCTGCAGACGCCGCTCGATGTGCGTCGCCAAGTCGGCCTTATTGGCGCGCTTGACCGCCTGCCAGCGCTGCACGAAGGCCGCATCGTCGATGTGCGACTCGAGTCCGCGCAACAGATCAAGATCGCGGATCCAGCCGTCACCGAGCGTCTCGGTGATCAGCGAGGTCAGCCTCGGATTGGCCAGCACGATCCAGCGACGCGGCGTCACGCCATTGGTCTTGTTGCTGAATTTTTCGGGACACAGCTCGTAGAAGTCTTTCAGTACGTCCTGCTTCAGCAACTCGGTATGCAGATCAGCGACGCCGTTGATTGCATGGCTACCGACGCAAGCGAGGTTGGCCATGCGCACATAGCGCGGGCCCTGCTCCTCGATCAGCGACAGCCGCGCGATTCGCGCCTCGTCGCCGAAGAAGCGGATCCGCACTTGGTCGAGAAAGCGTGCGTTGATCTCGTAGATGATTTCCAGATGGCGCGGCAGCACGCGCTGGAACAGCGGCAGAGACCAGCGCTCGAGCGCCTCGGGCATCAGCGTGTGATTGGTATAGCCGAAGCTTTTGCAGGTGATGTCCCAGGCGGTGTCCCAAGCCAGCAGCTGCTCATCGACCAGCAGTCGCATCAACTCCGCCACGCCAATCGACGGGTGCGTGTCGTTCAACTGCACGGCGAACTTCTCGTGAAATTTCTCGACCGGAATGCGCTGGATCTGCAGGATGCGCAGCATGTCCTGCAATGAGCACGACACGAAGAAGAACTGCTGCTGCAGCCGCAACTCCTTACCCGCTTCCTGCTCGTCGTTGGGGTACAGCACCTTGGACAGGTTTTCGCTGACGATCTTCTGGGTTACCGCGCCGGCATAGTCGCCGCGGTTGAACTGGCCAAAGTCGAACGATTCGGGTGCTTCGGCCTTCCACAGCCGCAGCGTGTTGGCGGTGTTGACGTGATAACCGAGGATCGGCGTGTCGTAGGGCACGCCGTTGACGATGCGCGCTGCCACCCAGCGCACGCGCAGCCGCTGATGCTCGTCGGTGTACTGCTCGGTGTGACCGCCGAACTTGATCTCCACGGCCCACTCGGGACGTGCCAGCTCCCAGGGATTGCCGAAGCGCAGCCATTTGTCGGTTTTCTCGACTTGCCAGCCGTCACTGAGCGTCTGGTGGAAGATGCCATATTCATAACGTATGCCATACCCCAGTGCCGGCACTTCCAGCGTCGCCAGCGAATCGATGAAGCAAGCCGCCAGCCGCCCCAGGCCGCCGTTGCCGAGCCCGGGCTCTTCTTCCTGGTAGAGCAGGTCTTCCAGGTCCAGTCCCAACTCACCAACGACCTCGGCAGCGACATCGTAGATGCCGAGATTGATCAGGTTATTGCCCAGATGCGGGCCCATCAGGAACTCGGCCGACAGATAGCAGACGGTGCGCGAACACTGCGTGGTGTAGGCGGCGGCCGTGCTGATCCAGCGTTGCATCAAGCGGTCTCGCACCGTGTGCGCCAGCGCCAGGTAGTAGTCGTTCTTGGTCGCCAGCCGGGGAAACTTGCCCTGGACGTAAAGCAAGTTGTCGAGAAACGAGCGCCGCAGTGCACGCTTGTCCAGTGATGCACGCTCGCTGATGCCGCGGCGCTCGCGGTCGTCTTCTTGGCCCGCGGAACTGCTGTCCATTACTGGCTCCGGTGTTGGTTCTCGTTTGATATCCAGACCTCGCAAGTTTCATGCGGATGTCGAATACGCCCCAGGGCCTGCCCAAGCGCTACAATACGCGCAGCCATACGAGAGGGAAAAATGAGCGAAACCTATGACGTCATCGTGATCGGCGGCGGCCCGGCCGGTTATCCCGCTGCGATCCGCGCTGCCCAGCTTGGCTTCAAGACCGTCTGCATCGATGCCTGGCTCAACATGGACAACACGCCGGCATTCGGCGGCACCTGCTTGAATGCGGGCTGCATCCCGTCCAAGGCGCTGCTGGAGTCGTCGGAGCTGGTGCATCGCGCCCAGCACGAGTTCGACAAGCATGGCATCAGCACCGGCCCGGTCAGCTTCGACCTCGCCAAGATGCAGGCGCGCAAGACCAAGGTGTCGCGCGATCTCACCGGCGGCATCAAGGCGCTGTTCCAGGCGAACAAGGTCACGGGCCTGTTCGGCTACGGCCGCCTGCTCGGCGACGGCAAGGTCGAATACAAGGACCACGACGGCAAGACCTCGGAGCTGGTCGGCAAACACATCGTGATCGCGACCGGTTCGGCGCCGGTCAATCTGAAGATCGCGCCGTTCGACGGCGACAAGATTATCGACAGCTGGGGCGCGCTCGACATGACCGAAGTGCCCAAGCGCCTCGGCGTCATCGGCGCCGGCGTCATCGGCACCGAGCTGGGCAGCGTGTGGAACCGCCTGGGCGCCAAGACCGTCGTCATCGAAGCCATGCCGACCTTCCTGCCGATGGTCGACCAGGCCATCGCCAAGGAAACGCTGAAGCACCTGACCAAGCAGGGTCTCGATATCCGGCTGGGTGCCAAGGTGCTCGGTGCCAAGACCGGTGCCGATGGCGTCACGGTCGAGTACGAGCAGAACGGCGAAACCAAGTCCGAAGTGTTCGACAAGCTGATCGTCGCGGTCGGCCGCCGTCCTTACACTGACGGCGTCGGTGCCAAGGAATTGGGCGTGGCGATTGACGAGCGTGGCTTCGTCAAGGTTGACGCGCACTACAAGACCAACGTGCCGGGCATCTACGCCGTTGGCGACGTGATCGGCAATCCGATGCTGGCGCACAAGGCGATCGAAGAAGGCGTGGCGCTGGCCGAGCAGCTGGCCGGTCACCACACGCAGCTGAACTACAATGCGATCCCGTCGGTGATCTACACCTCGCCGGAAGTGGCGTGGGTCGGTTTGTCGGAAGAGCAGGCCAAGGCGGCGGGTTATGAGGTCAAGACCGGCACCGCGTCGTTCGTGCCGTCGGGGCGCGCCAAGGCGATGGAGATGAATGTCGGCCTGTGCAAGGTGATCGCCGACGTCAAGACCGATCGCATCCTGGGCGTTCACATGGTCGGCCCGCACACCTCGGAGATGATCGCCGAGTCGGTGCTGGCGCTCGAGTATTCCGCCACTTGCGAAGACATCGCGCTGACGATGCACAGCCATCCGTCGTTGTCGGAAACCTTCCACGACGCCGTGCTGCTCGTCGACGGTCGCGCGGTTCATGCCGTCAACAAGCCGGCTCGCAAGGCCTGATCCAGATTCAATCAATGAGGGTATCGATGACCAAGTTCCAAGGACTGGTTGCTGCACTGCTGTTGTCTGCCAGCGCGTTGCCGGCGCAAGCCGAAACGCTGGACCTCAACATCAACGACGACGCCGTGCGCGGTGTGTTCAGTGGCCCGCTGTCGCATTTGTTCGGCGACGCCGACGGCGAGTATCAGCTCGGGGCGCTGTATAGCGACGACAAGAATGCCGAGTTGCTTAATCTGCACACCGGCGTGTTGCTGACCGGCGATGCGGGTGCCGACGATGCCAAGCTGACCGCTGGCGTCGGTTTGCGTGGCCAGTATACCGAAACCGAGTTCGACGAAGGCGGCGGTTTGGCCATCGGCGGCCAGTTCGATTTGCGCTTCGTTGGCTTCGAACGGCTGGGCCTGCAGGGCTATGCCTGGTATCAGCCCAAGGTGCTGGGTCTGGGCGACATCGAAGACCAGCTCGAATTCGCGCTGACGGCGGATTACCAGATCCTGCGCAACGCTTCGGCTTATGTCGGCTATCGCCGCTTCCGGCTGGATCCGGATGACGGCAAGGCTTACACCGCCGACAGCGGCGCGATCTTCGGTCTGCGTCTGACGTTCTGATCGCCGCTTTCACCCGCACACTAGAAGGAAGTCGGTATGGGTCGTGGTCCGAGTATCGAAGGCCGCAAGAACGCGGCAGACGCGCAAAAAGCCAAGGTCTTCACCAAGCTGATCCGCGAGATCGCACTGGCAGTTCGCGCTGCCGGCCCCGACCCGGCCGGCAACCCGCGGCTGCGTCTGGCCGTGTCCCGCGCGCTCGACGTCAACATGACCAAGGACCGCATCGAGGCTGCGATCAAGCGGGCCAGCGGTGAGGGCGCCGAGGCGGCGCAGGAAGTTCGCTACGAGGGCTATGGTCCCGGCGGCATCGCGATCCTCGTTGATTGCGTCACTGACAACCCGACCCGTACCGTCGCCGACGTGCGCCATGCGTTTTCCAAGCATGGCGGCAATATGGGCACCAGCGGATCGGTGGCGTTCCAGTTCGCCGAGGTCGGCCAGCTTTGGTTCGACATCAGCACCGATGCGGCACTGGAGGAAAAAATTATCGAGGCGGCGCTCGATGCGGGTGCCGACGACGTGCAGGCCGATGCCGGTTGGTGCGAAGTGCTGACCAGCCCGGAAGCATTCGAGTCGGTCAAGAAGACGCTGACGGCGGCCGGCCTTGAGCCCGCCCAATCGCGCGTGCTGTTCCGTCCTTCAAACCGAGTCGCCGTGGCGGGCGACATTGCCGAGGCTCTGCAGAAGCTGCTCGACAAAATGGAAGAGCTCGACGACGTTCAAGAGGTCTACCACAACGCCGATCTGCCGGACTGATCGGCTTTGGGGGCCCCGGTCCGCATTCTCGGTATCGACCCCGGCTCGCGTCATACCGGCTGGGGCGTCATCGATTCAAGCGGCCACAAGAGCCAGTACGTTGCCCATGGTTGCTTGAGCGTCGGCGACGGTGAACTCCCGGCGCGATTGCTGCAGATCCTTCAAGGGCTGGCCGCCGTGATTGCCGAGTTCGGGCCGCAGGAGATCGCGCTCGAAGAAACCTTCGTCAACCGCGCCAACCCTCAAAGCGCGCTGGTGCTAGGCCAAGCGCGCGGGGCGGCGATCTGCGCCGTCGCCGGTGCCGGCTTGCCGTTGGCCGAGTACGCCGCGGCGCAGGTCAAGATGGCCATCGTCGGCAATGGGCGCGCTGACAAGGCGCAGGTCCAGCATATGGTCAAGGTGCTGTTGAACCTGCAAGCCAAGCTCGGCGCCGATGCATCCGATGCGCTTGCCGTGGCGCTGACCCACGCCCATGTCCGCGGTACGCGGATTCGTGCCGGCATGGCCTTGAGCAAGAGTTGGGGTTGATCGCGCCTTGCCTTCCGTGGCCCGTGGCACAAGCCTCATACTGCACCCATGATCGGAAGACTCAGCGGCAAACTCATCGCCAAGCAGCCACCGCTGCTGCTGGTCGACGTCGGCGGCGTCGGTTACGAGCTCGAAGCGCCGATGTCGACGTTCTACAAGCTGCCGCCTCTGGGTGACATGGTCACGCTGCACACGCATCTGACGATCCGCGAGGATGCGCATCTGCTGTACGGCTTCGCGTCCACGATCGAAAAGAGCCTGTTTCGCGAGCTGATCAAGGTTTCGGGCGTCGGGCCCAAGCTGGCACTGGCGCTGCTGTCGGGCACCAGCGTCGACGATTTCTGGGCCACGGTTCGTGCCGGCGACGTCGTCCGGCTGACGAAGATTCCGGGCGTCGGCAAGAAGACCGCCGAGCGCCTGATCGTCGAGATGCGCGACAAGGCCGGAGCGGGCGGGGATGTCGTCGCACTGCCAGGCGCCGGGCCTGCCGTTGGTGCCTCGCCGCTGCAGGAGGCGCGCACCGCGCTCGCTGCGCTGGGCTACAAGCCTGTGGAAATTCAGCGATTCACCGAGGCGGTGCACAAGGACGGCATGACCACCGAGCAGATCATTCAGGAGGCACTGCGTCGTGCCGTCCGCTGATACCAGGACCGTCTCCGCTCGTGTTGGCGGCACCGACGAAGAGCGCATCGAGCGCGCGATACGTCCGAGCCGGCTCGCCGACTACGTTGGCCAGCCCGCTGTCCGCGAGCAGATGGGTATTGCGATCGAAGCGGCGCGGCGCCGCAACGAAGCGCTCGATCACGTCCTGATCTTTGGCCCTCCGGGCTTGGGCAAGACCACGCTGGCGCACATCCTGGCCGAGGAAATGGGTGTCAACCTGCGGCAGACCTCGGGGCCCGTGCTGGAGCGGGCCGGCGATCTGGCCGCGCTGCTGACCAATCTGGAGCCACGCGATCTGCTGTTTGTCGACGAGATCCACCGGCTATCGCCGGTCGTCGAAGAAGTGCTGTATCCGGCGATGGAGGACTACCAGCTCGACATCATGATCGGCGAGGGGCCGGCCGCGCGGTCGATCCGGCTCGACCTGCCGCCGTTCACGCTGGTCGGTGCCACGACTCGCGCTGGCGCGCTGACCTCGCCGCTGCGCGATCGCTTCGGCATCGTCCAGCGGCTGGAGTTTTATTCGATCCCGGATCTGGTCAGCATCGTCGAGCGCTCGTCGAGCATCCTGCGCACGCCGATCGATCCGCAAGGCGCCCAGGAAATCGCCCAGCGATCACGCGGCACGCCGCGTATCGCCAACCGCCTGCTGCGCCGTGTCCGTGACTATGCCGAGGTGCGCGGGCAGGGTGTGATTACGCAGCAGATGGCCTGCGAGGCGATGAAACTGCTCGACGTCGATACCAACGGCTTCGACATTATGGATCGCAAGCTGCTGATGGCCTTGATCGAACGTTTCGACGGCGGGCCCGCCGGCATCGACAACCTGGCGGCCGCGATCGGCGAGGCGCGCGACACGATCGAGGACGTAATCGAGCCGTACTTGATCCAGCAGGGCTACCTGATGCGCACCCCGCGTGGCCGTATCGCAGGGCGGATGGCCTATCAGCATTACGGGCTCAAGCCGCCACGCGAGCTCGAAGCGCGCATCGCACCGGACCTGTTCGGGAGCGGCAACCCATGACGATGGCGGCCGATGGCGCCCCGACGCACGTGATGCCGCTGCGCGTCTACTGGGAAGACACCGATGCCTCCGGCGTGGTCTATCACGCTAATTACCTGCGCTGGTTCGAGCGCGCCCGAACCGAATGGCTGCGCGCGCTGGGGTACAGCCAGGAGCGGCTGATGTCCGAGGTCGGCATCGCGTTCACGGTGGCCAGCATTGAGATCCAGTATCGGCGCCCGGCACGTCTCGACGACCTGCTCGACGTCGTGACCCGGATCAGCGAGATCCGCAATGTGAGCCTCAGTTTCACCCAGTCGCTGCAGCGTCCGGATGCTCCGGGACAGATCTTGACCCAAGCCCAGGTGCGGGTCGCCTGCGTCGACGCCAAAACCTTCGTTCCGCGGCGAATTCCGAACCTCGGCTGGTGACGGCTCCGATTCACACGCGATTCATCACAGAAACCCCAGTGTTCCGCCTATAATTCGGCCGCTTTTGCGCGCGGCCGCCCAAGGCCGCGCCGGGCCATCAAATCCATCACCTGAAGGTAAATCCGGGAATGAATGCCAATCTGTCGCTGGCGCAGCTGATTCTGCAGGCGAGTGTTCCGGTCCAGTTCATCATGGCGTTGCTGATCCTGGCATCGGTTTCATCCTGGGCCGTGATCTTTGCCAAGCGCAGCTTGCTGTCGCGCACGCGCAAGCAGGCTGAAGCGTTCGAGAACCGGTTCTGGTCGGGCGGCACGCTGGTCGACCTGTACGAGAGCACGCGTCGCAGCAAGGAAGACGAGGGCCTGGTGCCGATCTTCGTTGCCGGCTTCGAGGAGTACAGCCGTCAGCAGCAGGGTGGGCGCATCGACCCCGAAGATGTGATCGCCGCGGTGCAGCGGCAGATGCGTGTCGCCCATGTCCGCGAAATCGAAAAGCTCGAAGGCGGTTTGTCGATGCTGGCCACGGTAGGCTCGGTGAGCCCCTACGTCGGCCTGCTCGGCACGGTGTGGGGCATCATGAGTGCGTTCATTGCCATCGG
The DNA here is from genome assembly GCF_900129825.1 of Hydrocarboniphaga daqingensis. GTDB lineage: Bacteria > Pseudomonadota > Gammaproteobacteria > Nevskiales > Nevskiaceae > Hydrocarboniphaga > Hydrocarboniphaga daqingensis. The sequence goes on from NZ_FQWZ01000008.1 coordinate 123,587, forward strand.
CAGCGCCAAGAACGCATCGCTGGCGATGGTGGCTCCTGGTATTGCCGAAGCGCTGATCGCAACTGCGATCGGTCTGTTCGCGGCAATCCCGGCCGTTGTCGCGTACAACTTTTTCACGCGCTCGGTCGAGAGCCTGGAAAACCGCTACGCCACGTTCACTGACGAGATGATCGGCATCATCGAGCGCGCGCTGCGCAGCGCAAAGGCCTGACATGGGCGCTTCGGTAAGTCCACGCGGTGGCAAGCGCCGGCTCAATGCCGAGATGAATGTCGTCCCGTATATCGACGTGATGCTGGTGTTGCTGATCATCTTCATGGTGACGGCGCCGCTGCTGACGCAAGGGATCGAGGTGCAGTTGCCCGAGACCGACGGCGAGAACATGACCCAGGGCGACGAGCCGATCACGCTGTCGATCAATCGGGACGGTCAGTTGTTCTTGAACATCGGCGACAAGCGCAGCGAGCCCTTGACCGACGATGAAGTGATCCAGCGGGCCGGCGCGATCGTGCGCAACAAGCCGCAGGAGATGTTCCTCGTCGAAGGTGATGCCAAGGTGCCTTACGAAGCGGTGGCGCGTGGCATGGCGCTGCTGCAGTCCGCTGGCGTGCAGAAGATTGGTTTCGTCACCACGCCCCCGAGCCCCGCTCAGCAGAAGAAGCGCTAAACGCGCATGCCAGCGACCTCCCGCCACTTTGCGTTCGCGCTGGCCGCGCACGTCGTCCTGTTCTTTTTCATGATCGTGGGCGTCCAGTGCACCACGCCGATGCCGCCACCGACGCCGATCGCGGCGGTCATGGTCAACCCGTCGGCGCCGCGTGCCCAGCCGACCCCGGCGCCGGCCGTGGTTGACGAGCAGAAGCGGCAAGATGATCTCGACGAGATCAAGGCCGAGCAGGCGCAGAAGCGCGAGGACGAGACTCGCAAAGTCGAGCAGAAGCGTCAGGAAGAAGCGCGCAAGGCCGAGCAGCGCCGCGAGGAACAGAAAAAGCAGCAGCTCGAGGAACAGCAGAAAGCCGACGACGCCAAGAAGGCGGCCGACGCCGAGAAGAAAAAGCAGGCCGACCTGGCACTCCGCAAGGCAGCCGAAGAAGAGGCCAAGCAGAAAGCGGATGCCGAGGCCAAGGCAAAGGCCGAAGCCGATGCCAAGGCAGCGGCTGTCGAAGCTGAGCGTAAACGCGCCGAAGAACAGGAGCGCGCCAAGGCTGAGCAGGAAGCCAAGCGCAAGCAGGAAGAAGCGCGCAAGGCGGCAGAAGAAAAGAAGCGTCGCGAGGAAGCCCAGCGTCGAGCGCAGGAAGACCTCGCGCGTCAGGCGATGGCCGAAGAAGCGGCTCGGATCGAAGGCGAGCGCATCGCCGGCGTGCAGGCCACATGGGCGCAGCAACTGGCGGCTTACATGCGCCCTTACTGGACGCGCCCTGAAGGCTTGCCGGACAACATCCGCTGTCAGGTGGAAATCACCTTGTTAACCAGCGGCGCCGTCGCCGACGTCCGGGTGCTGCGCAGTTCCGGCAACCCGGTGTTTGACGAGTCGGTGCTGCGCGCGGTGCGCAAGGCCAGTCCGCTACCGCTTCCGAGTGATCCGAAGGCCTTCGTCCGCATTCTGCAACCGACGTACAGCCCCGCCAGTCTTCAGTGAGAAAGCCCGAGAAAGCCATGATGCTCATTCAACGTGTTCTGTTGGCCGTACTGCTGATCGTGCCGATCGCTGCCCAAGCGCAGCTCCAATTCGACGTGCAGAGCAACCAGACCGGAGCGGTGCCGATCGCCATCGCACCGTTCTCGAGCAATGACGGCCTTCCCACCGATGTCGCCAGCGTCATCGATGCCGACTTGGTCCGCAGCGGCCTGTTCACGACGCTGCCGCGCGGTGACATGCTCGAGCGACCCGATGACCCCAGTCGCGTCGATTTCCGCAATTGGCGTGCGGTCGGCATGGATCATCTGGTCGTCGGCCGCCTCAGCCGGGATGCCGGCACCGATCGCGTCGCAGCCCGCTTTTACTTGCTCGACGTGTTGCGCGGGCAGCAGTTGATTGCCTATGACATGCCGGCAGTGGCGCCTGACCAACTGCGTTATGTCGCGCATCAGATCGCCGATTTGATCTTCGAGCGGCTGACCGGTATTCCGGGCGTGTTCAACACCAAGATCGCGTATGTAACGTCGTCCGGTATGGGGCCGACGCGCACTTATCAGCTGATCGTCGCCGACGCCGATGGATATAACCCGCGGACGATCGCGAGCTCGAAGGACACGCTAATGTCGCCGTCGTGGTCCCCGGACCGCCGCAAGCTGGCTTATGTCGGCTATGAGCGCGGCCGGTCGGGTATCTACGTGCACGAGATCGCCACGGGCCAGGTCAAGAAGATCCTGTCCGAAAAGGGCATCAACGGCTCACCGGCCTGGTCGCCCGATGGCACCAAGCTTGCTGTGACGCTGTCGTTCGAGACCAACCCGGATATCTATCTGTACGACTTGCAAACCGGCCGTCGCCAGCGTCTGACCGACCACTACGGAATCGACACCGAGGCATCGTTTGCGCCCGACGGGCAATCGATCGTGTTCACGTCCGATCGCGGCGGTCAGCCGCAGATCTACCGCATGCCGGCGACCGGTGGCGAAGCACAGCGGCTGACATTCCAGGGCCGTCAGAACCTGGATGCCAGCTTCTCGCCCGACGGCAAGTTCCTCGCGCTAGTCAACCTTGACGAAGGACGCTATCGTATTGGGCTATTGGATTTAGGCTCAGGCAACCTTCGTCTGCTCAGCGACGGCGGACTTGACGAGAGCCCCAGCTTTGCTCCCAACGGTGCCGTCATCATTTACGCCACTCAGGTGCGCGGCGGTGGTGCTGAGTTGGCGACGGTTACCACCGATGGTCGCGTCAAGCAGCGGTTACGCCAGCCGGGCGAGGTTCGAGAGCCTTCGTGGTCCCCGTTGTCGAAATAGTCCGCTTTTAGACGTAGTACAGCACCTATTCTTTTTATTTCAGATCGATTTCAGGAGTTATTTCAATGTTCAAGCAGATTCTGGTTACGTCCGTCGTTGCTGCCGCTCTCACCGTGTCGGGCTGCGCCAGCAAGGGCAAGAAGGCCGCTCCGCTGCCCCCGCCGACCAACAACAGCGGCATGTCCAACTACGGCGCATCCGATAGCAGCGTCACGGGCACCGGCCTGGGCGCCGGCGGCATCACGGCCGCTGATCTGGCCAACAAGAAGACCGTTTACTTCCAGTTCGACAGCAGCGACCTGACCTCCGAAGGTCGCGCCGTCGCGGCCGCTTGGGCGTCCTACCTGTCGGCGAACCCGAGCGTCCGTGTCCGTCTGGAAGGCAACGCTGACGAGCGCGGCACGCGCGAGTACAACGTCGGCCTCGGCGAGCACCGCGCCAATGCCGTGCAGGCTGCGCTGACCTCGGGCGGTGCCTCGGCCAGCCAGATCAGCGTCGTCAGCTACGGCGAAGAGCGTCCGGTCGCTGCCGGTCATGACGAAGCGGCTTACTCGCTGAACCGTCGCGTTGATATCGTCCAGCAGTAAGCTGGGCGCCTTCAAAGTCGATTCCTGAAGGAGCGAACCGATGATGTCTCACCGACTTTCTGCGCTGATGGCCATGTCGCTGCTGGCGCTTACTGGCTGCGCGGATTTTGGTGGGCCCATCAGTGGTTCCGGGCAGCCGGTGCTCTCACCTGAAGAGCGCCGGCTGCAGGATCTGGAAAACAAGACGGCGCAGATGTCGCGCCGGCTCGAAGCGATGAGCGCCAGTGGGTCTGATCAGGACCTGATGCGACTTCGCGATGAAGTCCGCGAATTGCGCGGCATTGTCGAGAAACTTCGTTACGACAGTGATCAGCGTGACCGCGGCACCAAGGAATACCTGCAAGATCTGAACAGCCGCCTGCAGCGTTTCGAAGGCGCCATTCCCCCCGTGGTAGGTGCCTTCCCTGGAACGATTCCGGGTGCAACGCCGGGCACGATGGCGTCGGTACCGTCAGCGGCGCAGCGGCCCGCAGTGGCATCGCCAGAAGAGGAATCGGCATACCTGGCAACGTTCGACCTGCTGAAGAATGGCAAGTACGACGACGCCATCCGGGGTTTCAAATCAATGCTCGCTGAGTGGCCGCAGGGCCGCTATGCCGACAATGCCTGGTACTGGATGGGCGAGGCGAACTACGTCAAGCGTGACTACACGGCGGCGCTGAGCAGTTTTCAGTCACTGGTCGACCGCTTTCCGACCAGCCCGAAACTGGCGGATGGGCTCTACAAGGTCGGTCTTTGCCAGATCGAATTGAAGCGCTCCAGCGAAGCCAAGGCGACGTTGCAGCGTGTGACACGGGAATTCCCGACGTCCAATGCGGCTAATTTGTCGCGGCAAAAACTGGAACAAATCGGCGGTTGATGCATGACTTCGGCCGTTGCGCAGCCGGCGCCGGCGGCGCGAACGAGCCGGCTGAAAATCACCGAGATTTTTCTCTCGCTGCAGGGTGAGTCGTCGACGGCCGGATGGCCGACCGTTTTCGTCAGACTCACCGGTTGCCCGTTGCGCTGTGTCTACTGCGACACCGAGTACGCGTTCTACGGGGGGCAGTGGCGTGACTTAGAGGCGATCCTCGCAACAGTCGATAGCTATGGCGCACGCCACGTTTGTGTGACCGGTGGCGAGCCCTTGGCTCAAAAGACGTGCCTCGAGCTTATGACCCGGCTTTGCGACGCGGGCAAGCAGGTTTCGCTCGAAACCAGCGGTGCGCTTGACGTTACGGCCGTCGACCCACGAGTCATGCGGGTCATCGACATCAAGACGCCCGGCTCGGGTGAACAGTCGCGGAACCTGTGGAGCAACCTCGACCATCTGCGTCCGCACGACGAACTCAAGTTCGTGATTTGCAGCCGCGAAGACTATGACTGGTCGTGCAGCATGGTGGCCCAACATGAGCTGACGCAGCGCTGTTCGGTGCTGTTCTCGCCAAGCCATCGGCAGGTGACACCGCGCCAACTCGCTGACTGGATCGTTGAGGATCGGCTGCCGGTGCGCTTCCAAATGCAGTTGCACAAACAGTTGTGGGGCGAGGAGGCGGGGCGATGACGGTGGCGCGGCGCGCTGTTGTGTTGCTGTCCGGAGGCCTTGATTCGGCGACGGTGATGGCCATCGCGCGTAGCGAGGGTTATGAGCTGTATGCGATTTCGGTGGCCTACGGTCAGCGCCATATGGCCGAAATCAAGGCATCGGCCGACGTCGCGCGCAGTCTCGGCGCGCGCCGGCATCAAGTGATGCACGTCAATCTCAACGACGTCGGTGGTTCGGCGCTGACCGATACATCGATCGACGTTCCGGAAACACCCAGCGAGGGAATTCCGGTCACCTACGTGCCTGCCCGAAACACCTTGTTTCTATCGCTAGCGCTGGGTTGGGCCGAAGTGGTCGGGGCCACCGATATCTTCATCGGCGTCAACGCAGTCGATTACTCGGGCTATCCCGACTGTCGCCCCGAGTTCGTTGCCGCATTCGAGCGGCTCGCCAATGTCGCCACCCGGGTTGGTATCGAGGGTGGAGGGATTCAAATCCATACGCCGCTGATTGACTTGAGCAAGGCGGATATCGTGCGGATCGGGACGCAGCTCGGCGTCGACTATGCGCAAACGGTGTCCTGCTATCAGGCGGACGATCAGGGGCGAGCCTGCGGCCGTTGCGATTCGTGCCGACTGCGCCGCGCTGGCTTCGAAAGCGCCGGCATCACCGACCCGACACGTTACTATTAGGTGCCGCCGACGCTGTCGGAAGTCGAGATGTGCCGATATCGCTGTTATCAGCATCGAAACACTATTCAATGCCGCGTTGTCATCCAGTATGATGCGCGCCCCGACGGCTGCAATTGCCGTCGATCTGTTGCGGGTCGTTAGCTCAGTCGGTAGAGCAGTTGACTTTTAATCAATTGGTCGATGGTTCGAATCCATCACGACCCACCATCTTCTGAGGCAGCATCGCGCTGCCTGTGAAGCGGTGGTGATTCCATCCGCGGGGCCCAAGCTCTGCACGCGTTCGCAATCACGTCTGCAGCGTGCGACCGCGATGTCCGCTGAATTCTGAGTATCACCGACTGCTAGTGCTGGCATTGCTCGCGGTGCGCCCTGCAGCGCGGCGCCCAACAAATGTCAAGCCGCTTCGATGCCTTCGGATGCGCTTCCAGCTGGTGGGTCCCTATGGTCGTCAACGACCGGGATGCAGCAGGCTGAGTTCTTTGCTCGGCGATCGTTGACGTTTAAGCGAGGCCGTCTGCGTCCGTGTCAGGGAACGGCGGCGTCGAAAGCTTTCGCAGCCGAGCAAGGCGGCCTGTACTGAAAGATCCCGGAGCGTCAGCCTAGCTCCGCGCACGCTGGCGCAAGGCGTGGCGATGGGACGTCAGCAAACGTTAGCCGAGGCGCCGGCGGACCGCTGGTTTGGTCGTCGCACCGGACGACGCCGTGTTGCCGGAGCGCGGCAGTGCCACGACCTTAGTGTTGTTTCCCGGATCGCTGACTTGATCCAGTTCAAGCTCGGCAACGCTGCTGTATTGGCCAGCCGAAGCCCAACTCGCGAACAGGTTGGACAAACCTGGAAATAAGCGTTTCATGATCAAACTCCCGATAGGGGTACCGCTGCACAGGGCTCACCCGAGGCTGCGATAGGGGTCAATCTAGTCGCAGCATTGCTGAATTCCCAATCACCACTTGTGATCCAGAGCATCATGCTGACTTATTTAATAGTCAGTTATGTGAACGGTGGCTTTATGCTGCGCCGCACAATCAAAAGACTGCTGATATTGCTGAACTAATTCAATGCTGCGGCCGGTGCCGGCGCATGTTGGTCCAGCCTGGCCGGTTCCGGGCCGTACCCACGGCGTAAGAAACAAGCGCGAGTAGATTCCCACTTCGCTTTTCCGCTTGAGAAGATTGGCGCTGCCCCGTAGAGTCACAAGCTCAGTCGGGGCGTCCTGCCACCGTCCGGGTGGCCTGGCGACAGGAGCCCGCTGTTTCGTCACTCGCTCTAATACTCGATGAGTCGAATCGCTTCCTGCCTCGCCGCCGTTAAATCTCAGGGCCGCAAGGCGCTCATTCCGTACATCACGGCCGGCGATCCTCATCCTCGCGACACCGTCTCGCTGATGCGGGCACTGGTTGACGGCGGCGCCGATATCATCGAGCTGGGTGTGCCGTTCTCGGACCCAATGGCCGACGGCCCCGTCATCCAGCTCGCCTGCGAGCGCGCCTTGGTTCACGGCACGAGCCTCCGGCAGATACTGGGAATGGTGCGCGAGTTCCGGGAGTCCGACACCAAAACGCCGATTGTTCTGATGGGCTATCTCAATCCGATCGAACACATCGGCGTTGCCGCGTTCGCCGATGAGGCGCGGTCGTCCGGGGTCGACGGCGTGCTGATCGTCGATTTGGCTATTGAAGAGGCCGCCGACTTCTCCAGCCCGCTGCGCGCGGCGGGCATTGATCTGATCTTTTTGCTGGCGCCGACCAGTCCGCCAGAGCGTATTCAGGCGGTGGCTGCCCAAGCGAGCGGCTATTTGTATTATGTTTCGGTGAAAGGTGTGACGGGTTCGTCAAAGTTGGACGTCAGCGACGTCGAGACGAAGTTGCAGCAGATCCGGCGCTACACCGATTTGCCGTTGGCCGTGGGCTTCGGTATTCGCGACGCGGAATCGGCCGCCTTGGTTGCCCGTGTTGCCGACGGTGTCATCGTGGGCAGTGCGCTGGTCACCGAAATCGATAAACACCAGGCGCAGCCGGAAGTGCTGCCTGGATTGCTCAGGGAAAAGCTCGGCGCAATGCGTCAGGCAATGGATAACGAGGGAAGACTGTCATGAGCTGGCTCGACAAGATCGCGGGTTCGCAGCTGTTGACCTATGGCGTGCGCAAGCACAACGTGCCCGAAGGGCTGTGGGTCAAATGCGATGGCTGCGGCTCGGTGTTGTACCGCGCCGAGTTGGAACGCACGCTGGAAGTCTGCCCCAAGTGCAGCGCCCATCGTCCGATTCCGGCCCGAGCCCGGCTCAATCAGTTGCTCGACGCCGAGGGGCGCGAGGAAATCGCCAAGCACCTTGCGCCCGCCGATCCGCTCAAGTTCAAGGACTCGCGCAAGTACACCGATCGCATCAAGGAAGCGCAGGCCGACACCGACGAGAAAGACGCGCTGGTGGTGATGCGGGGCCGCATCATGGAGTTGCCGGTCGTCGTGTCGGTGTTCGAGTTCGGCTTCATGGGCGGCTCGATGGGCTCCGTCGTCGGCGAGAAGTTCGTCCACGGCGCCAATGCCGCCTTCGAAGCGGGCCTTCCGTACGTGTGTTTTTCTGCATCGGGCGGCGCGCGCATGCAGGAGTCGCTGTTTTCGCTGATGCAGATGGCCAAAACCTCGGCAGCACTGGCGCGCCTGTCGGACCGCGGGCTGCCGTTCATCTCGGTGCTGACGCATCCAACAATGGGCGGTGTTTCGGCGAGCCTGGCGATGCTGGGCGACGTCATCATCGCCGAACCGCGGGCGCTGATCGGCTTCGCCGGACCGCGTGTGATCGAGCAGACCGTGCGGCAGAAGCTGCCTGAAGGCTTCCAGCGGGCGGAGTTCCTTCTGGAGCACGGCGCGATCGATATGATCGTGGACCGTCGCGAACTGCGAGAGAAGATCCACCGCTTGCTGGCGATGATGACCCATTGGGCGCCGTCGCCGAAGGCTTGATTCAGGTCGCGATGCCGTCCCGGATGGCGCCCCCGGCAACGGCGCCTTCCGCTGATGCCGGTCTGGATGCCTGGCTCGACTACCAACAGCAACTGCATGCCCGGCCGATCGAGCTGGGCCTTGATAGGGTGCGTGCGGTCGCCGAGCGCCTCGGTCTGCTCGAACGCTGCCCGCTGACACTGACGATCGCCGGAACCAACGGCAAGGGTTCCAGCAGCACGCTAGCGGCGCTGATTTACCAACACGCTGGTTACCACGTCGGGCTGTACCGCTCGCCTCATCTGCTGCGCTACAACGAGCGCATATCGATTGATGGCGCCGATGTCGGCGACGACCGGATCGTGGCGGCGTTTGTCGCTATCGAGCATGCCCGCCGTGATGTTCCACTGACTTACTTCGAATTCGGCACACTCGCGGCCCTGTGGTGCTTCAGGCAGGCGCGGGTCGACGTCCAAGTGCTCGAAGTGGGACTAGGCGGGCGACTGGACGCGGTCAACATCATCGATGCCGACGCTGCGGTCGTAACCAATATCGGGCTGGACCATCAGGACTGGCTGGGTGAGGGCCGCGAGGCGATCGGTCGCGAGAAAGCAGGCGTGTTTCGTGCGGGCCGGCCTGCGATCGTGGTCGATCCAGCGCCACCTGCCAGCTTGATCCAAACAGCGCGCGACCTTGGCGCGCTGCTGTATTGCGTCGGCTCTGACTACGACTTCCGCCCCGTCGGATTGGATCGGTGGCAATGGTCGTCGTCATCGCGTCTGTATCCGGACCTGCCGTTGCCGGCGCTGCCGGGGCCTGCACAGTTGCGAAACGCGGCCGGCGTCATCGCCGCGGTCGAGTCGCTCCAACCGCATCGTCCGGTTCCCGATTCGGCGTTCCATAGCGCGCTGCCAGCGCTGCAGTTGGCGGGGCGTTTCGACCGGCGTGGCCGCTGGTGGTTTGATGTCGCGCATAACGCGGAGGCGGCGGCAGCACTCGCCGAGACGCTGCAGAGTCAGATCGGCCAAGACCGACCATGGCTGGTACTCGGAATGTTGTCCGACAAGCCGGTGGAGGCGGTTGCGGCGGCGCTGGTCAGCTCGGTTAGCGGCGTCAGCTTCGTGAGCTTGCCAGGCCCCCGCGGCTTGCCGGGTGCCAGCTTGCAGGCGCGCGCGGCGTCGACAGGGCTGGTCGGCACCGCATTCGACACGATCGAAGCGGCCCTCGACGAGGCCAGTGCTGGCCATCCAAGCCGGCCCGTTCTGGTGACGGGCTCGTTTTTGACGGTTGAAGTGGCGCTGCGGTACCTGCACCAGAGCGGCCGCTTATGAGCGAGGTGTTGCTGCGCCGCTTAATTGGCGCGCTGGTCTTGCTGTTCAGCGTGTTCGTGCTCAGTTTGCTGCTGCCTCCGCCCTCGGGTCCAAAGCCCGCTGAGCCAGGAATGCAGCGGGTCGAGTTGTCGGTCGACGACCGCATCCCGGACTTGAACGCGACCGACCGCATCGACGCGTCGCAGCCGGTGGCCATAGAGGGCGATCCTGACGTGGCAGCGCCGGCTGCCGCGGTGGCCGAGATCGGTCGCCAGCCCGACGCGGAAAAGCCTCGATTGAAGCTGGACACGCGCTTGGCCTCCGATCGCGACGATGCGGCTCCGCCAGCTGAAACCCCGCCAATGCCGGCCAAGCCGGTGTCAAAGCCCCAACTCAAGTCCGAAGTGCAGCTGGACAAGCCGGTGCAGGCGCTTAAGGCGCCGGCTAAACCGGAGTCGCAATCCAGTTCGACAGCCTCGCCCAAGCCCAATGCGCGGCGTTCACCCGAAACGATGGCCGAATCACCGTTGAATTCGCCACCAAGCAATGGCGCCAAGCCAGCGGCCAAACCAGAACCGAAAGCCGCATTGGCCAAGCCGCCGGCCGGTGGAACGGGGCAGTGGCTGGTCCAGGCCGGTAGTTACGCCGATATCGCCAATGCGCGCGAGGTGGAAGCCAAGCTCAAGCTGATCGGCTTGACCGCGACCTTGTCGCTGGTCGAGTCGCCGGGCGGCGTTCGCTATCGGGTACGCAGTGGTCCCTATTTGACCCGCGACGCCGCCGACGGCGCACGTCAGCGCATGCAGCAGAACGGCATCGCCGCCACCATCGTTGCCGATGGGCGTTGAGCGGCGACCCATACGCCGGCGTACCGTGCCGGATCACCGGCTGCCGCCCGCGCTACATCCAGTGCTGCAGCGGGTCTACGCCGCACGTGGATTGGTCGATCCGGATGACATCGGTGTCGATCTAAGCCAAATGCTGCCACCCGAGTCGCTGCTGGGTCTGGCGCGCGCCGTCGAAATAGTCGCCGATGCGATCGGCCAGCAACACAAGATCGTCATCGCCGGCGACTACGACGCCGACGGCGCGACCGGTGTCGCGCTCGGCGTTCTAGGCTTGCGCGCCCTGGGTGCCGCCGCGGTCGACTATGTCGTGCCGCATCGGGTCACCATGGGCTACGGCTTGTCGCCGGCGCTGGCGCGCACTGTGCATGCGATGCAGGCGCGGGTGCTGATCACTGTCGATAACGGCATTGCCAGTGTCAGTGGTGTCGCGGAGGCTCGTGCGCTGGGCATGCAGGTCGTCGTCACTGACCATCATTTGCCGGGCCCCGTACTGCCGGAGGCGGATGCGCTGATCAATCCGAACCAGCCGGGCTGTGGGTTCCCAAGCAAGTCGCTGGCGGGCGTCGGCGTGATGTTCTACTTGTTGGCGGCGTTGCGCGCTTACTTGCGGGATCGCGGTGCTTTCGTATCGCGCCCCGCGCCGAGGCTTGCCGATTGGCTCGATCTGGTGGCGCTAGGCACCGTCGCCGACGTCGCACGGCTAGACCGTAACAACCGCATTCTGGTCGCACAGGGTCTTGCGCGGCTGCGCAGCGGCCGGGCGAGACCTGGCTTGCTGGCGATGCTCGCCAGTGCCGGTCGCTCCGCTGATACGCTGACCTCGACCGATCTGGGCTTCGTTCTGGGCCCGCGCATCAACGCGGCCGGACGTCTGGCCGACGCGCGTATCGGTATTGAATGTCTACTGGCCGACGACCCGCTGCGCGCCGCCGAGCTGGCGGCCACGCTGGAGCAGATCAATCGGGAGCGCCGCGATATACAGCAGGGTATGACCGAGGCTGCGATCACGATCGCGGAACGCCTCGACCCGGATCAGCGCCACGGTGTTTGCGTATTCGATCCTGACTGGCACGAGGGCGTTGTGGGTCCTGTTGCATCACGGCTCAAGGAACGGCTGCATCGGCCGGTCATCGCATTTGCACCATCACAGCAAGCCACGGTGCTGAAGGGGTCGGCGCGCTCGGTACCCGGCCTCAACATCCGTGATGTGATCGCCGCTGTCGACGCCGCTCACCCGGGTCTGGTCGAGCGTTTCGGCGGGCATGCGATGGCGGCCGGCCTGAGCCTGCATAAGAGCGCGTACCCCGTGTTTCGCGAGGCGTTCAATCAGCACTGTGCCGCCGCCATGGACCCGCAACTGCGGCAGGGCTGGCTCGACAGTGACGGACCATTGCACGCGGCCGAGCTTGATCTGGATACGGCGCTGTCGCTGGAGCGGGGCGGCCCTTGGGGCGCCGGTTTTGGCGAGCCTCGTTTTGATAATCGCTTCGAGGTCCTCGACGCGCGGATCGTCGGTGGCGACGGCAGCCACGCCAAGTATCGACTGAGACTGGCCGGCAGCGGCGGTCCTGAACTGAACGCCATCCACTTTGGAGGCGCAGATCGGCTCTGCCGACGGGGGCAGTTGCATGCCTTGTATGGCCTCGGCATCAATCGCTTTCGCGACCGTGAAAGCTTGGATCTGCGGATCGATTACCTGGACGCGATCAGCACCTGAGGCTGCGCGGCCAGGCGGTCAGCCGCCCGGTGCGTAGAACACCACGGGCGACGGCTTGGCGATCGCAAGACCCAGCAGATAATCAGCGCCGAGCCGTCTCCAAGCGTCGAGCGTGCCGGCATCGCCCAGGTTCGTCACGATGACGCGCTTGCGCAGCGTGCGCGCCAGACGCACGAGCGATTCGGCAAGCAACTGTTCCACGGGGTCGGTGCCAAGGCTGCGGAACTGCAGGGCGTCGATCTTGACGAAGTCGATGCTCAAGCGCCGTATCAACGCGATGTCGGACGCGTTTCGACCGCCGAAATGATCAACGGTGATCCGGACACCAAGCGACCGCATCGCCTCGCAGAGGATTTGCGCTTGGTTCGGGTATTCCGATATCGCGTCCTCGCGCAACTCGAAGCACAGCTTGCGCGCCGGTACGTCGGGATGCCGCTGGAACTGCTCGGCCAGAAATTCCACCAGTGAATGGTCGGCCAGCGTGCCAGACGACAGGCTGATGGAGCAGAACGACAGACGCTCAACGGTGTCCGGGGATCGAGCCAGGTACTCCAGCGTGTTGCGGATCACCCACCGATCCATCTCCGGCACCAGGTGATGACGCTCGGCAACCGGCTGGAATGCGTTCGGAGACGCCCAAAAACCTTCTTCGTCTTCCAGTGCGAGCAAGATGTCGAACACATGGCCTTCAAGCTGATGCGTCTGTGCTGGCATCGCCCACTGCGTCGTCAAGTGAAACAGACTCTGCTCCAGGCCGGCGCGGATCCGCCGGACCCACAGAGAATCGTCGACGCTGCGCTCCGCACGATCGAGGCTGCTTTCATAGATCGTGACCGAGTTGCGGCCGGCACGTTTGGCTGCAGCGCAGGCATCCTCGGCGCGCCTGATCAAGTCGACGGGGCCATGTGTGTCGTCGGTGATCGCCGTCAGACCGATGCTGACCGTGACGCTGATCGGCTTGGATTCCCAGTAGATCCTTGAATTGCCCAGCAATTCGCGCAACGCCTCGGCGAACACCCGTCCGCGTTCCTCATCGAAATTGTTCAGCAGCACGCCGAACTGATCGGCACCCATGCGGAATACTTCGCCAGCGCCACCGACCCGCGATACGATCGACTCGCCCAGGCGCGTCAACACTTCGTCGCCGGCCTGCTGGCCAGCCGTATCGTTGACCCGTTTGAGATGGTCGACATCGATGACCAGCAGCACATGCGGGCGTGCCGTCAGCCGCACATTGTCGATCAACGCACGCAGCGCACGATCGCAGGCGATGCGGTTGGGCAATCCCGTCACGCTGTCGATGCTGCGCCGGTCGGGCAACAGGTTGTCGCCTTCGGCCAGTTTGGTGATCGGCCGAAACACGACAATCGCCCCAATCACGCGATTGAGCCGGGTGCGGATCGGTGTCACGGACACGTACAGCTCGACGTCACGCTGCGACTCGGTCTGCAGATAGACACCGCCGTGGTATTCGAGGCGAGTGCCGCGCTGGATGGCCAACTCGGCCAGATTGGGTAACGCCGCGTCGGCCGCAACATCGTCGCGCGTCGTCAGTACTTTGAACACATCGTTGAATACGCGACCGCGGGCTGTGCGCGTATTGACGCCGACCAGTTGCTCGGCAACCGGATTGATGTCTTCGACGATGCCGCGCTCGTTGGTCATGATCACGCCATCGGCGACGGCCTGCAGCGCCAGTGTCGCGCGCTCCTGTGCCTTGGCGAGCGCTTCTTGCGCGGTACGACGTTCGTCGGACTCGACCACGAGCTGCGAGTTGGTCGCGATCGTCCGCTCCATCATTTCGCGCAGTTGGCGGACGCGTTCGTTGTGCCAGTGCGACAGGATGCCGATCTCGTTGTCTGCATTTTCATCGAACTGGACGTGCAGCGAATCTTCAGCGGTATCCGCATGGGCCAGGTCGTTGGTCATGCGCCGCAGCGGACGCAGCACCAACCAGTTGATGGTCAAGTAGATCAGCAGCACTGCGACCAGCGCGGCGCCGCCGACGACGAGCAAGGTCTGGCTGAAGAAATAATGCACACCGTTGAAACCCTCGCGCTCCGAGGTCACCCGCGCCAGTCTCCAGAACGTCTGCGGCAACTCGATCAGCGTGACGAACGCGGGCTCGTGCATCACGGCATCATCGTTGACGCGCAGCAGCAGCGGTTTGTCTCCGGCCGCATCGCGCCGCGTTGACTGGTTCCAGATCGACGCGAGCGCCAGCTCGGATTCCTGGCGTGAAAAGTCTCGCGTGCCTTCCTTGAGCGCGGACACCGTGGCGGCGTCATACGCCGCGGACTGCACCGACGCGCTGATGAAGGCTTCGTCTTGCTGATGGAGGGTCAGCGCCAGCGGGTTGAAGGCCGGCATCTGCTGCGCCAGTTCGACCAGATTCGACGGCGCTTTGCTGCCGAACTGGCGTGCTGCGTTGTCGGAGATGCCCAGCAGGCGGGCGTTGCTGCCGATCAACAGGCTGTAGCCAGTGCTGCCGGCGGTGAACCGGGCGAATAGCTCGTTGAGCCGAATCACGGACAAGCTGACCGTGACAGCGCCGATGAAGCCGCGACCATCGTGGAGCGGCAACGTGCATGACACGACTTCCTGACGCGTCAGTGCTTCGCGATAGACCGGCGTCCAATAGCAGCGATTGGCTGCCGCGTAGCGCGCGGGAGTGAACCAGCTTTCTTCGTAGTAGGGCGCTGTGCGGGCATCGTTGTAGTCACTGCGCGGGTTGAATACGCCGGCAGCATCGCGCTGCAACAGCGTGCTGGCGCGGTCGAGGGCAGGGTCGAGCATCTTGGGCAGCGGCCAGATGCCGACAGCGACGATCAAGTTGCTGACCGCACTACGCTCGACCAGTACTGGCGCGACGGCAGCGAACTGCGCGCGAGCGGCCGGCGTTACCTGTACGGCAAGTGTCGCAAGCGTATTGGATAGCTCCTGCACTTGATCCGACAGTCCAGTCAGGCGGTCCGCGATACGCTGTGCGCTTTCGCGCTCGTAGCGGAAGCTGTCCGCCATCAACTCGGCGCGCACCAGGTAGTCGCCCGCCAGCCACGTTGAAATACCGAGCACCATCAGGCCGGCCGTGAGCAACAGGGCGAGCTTAAACTGCAGCCCCTGGCGCCAATGAAGCGGCCGCACTCGCGCGGGCGCTCGCATCGGGATGCTGGGTCGGGCGTTGCTCATAGGGCACTATGTCTCGGTCACCATCCCCTTATCGGCATGGTTCCCGGAATAATTACACAGGCACGGGCGTTTTTCGCATCGATTGCGTCAAAACGATGTCCAAGCCCCCACGAACCTGAATCTAGCGCAGCAGGCGGCACGCCTTTCGCAGCGCGGTGGCCAGCTGATCGATGTCGTCCCGGCCGTTGTAGACGGCCAGCGAGGCGCGAATCGTCGCGGGCACGCCAAAGCGATGCATCAGCGGCATCGTGCAATGGTGGCCGGTGCGTACCGCCACGCCATCCTGGTCGAGAATGGCTCCGACATCATGCGGATGGGCTTGGTCGATCACGAACGACAAGATGCCGGCCTTGTGCCGCGCGGTTCCGATCATCCGCAAACCGTCGATTTGGGCGAGCGCTGCGGTGCCGTACTCGAGCAGCTCGTGCTCGTGCGCAGCGATCGCATCCAAGCCGACTTGTTCGATCCAGTCCAGCGACGCGGCAAAGCCGATCGCGCCGCTGATGTCCGGCGTGCCCGCTTCGAACTTGTAGGGCACTTCATTCCACGTGCTGTGTTCGAAGGACACGGTGCGGATCATGTCGCCGCCGCCGAGCCAGGGAATCATCGATTCATAATGCTCGCTGCGTGCCCACAGAAAGCCGCAGCCGGTCGGGCCGAACGTCTTGTGCGCCGAGCCACAGTAGAAATCCGCGCCAAGTGTCGACAGGTCGACACGGCTGTGCGCGATCGCCTGCGCGCCGTCGACCAGCACCGGGATGCCGTGCGCCTTGGCGGCGGCGATCATGTCGGCGATCGGGTTGATCGTGCCCAAGGAGTTCGACACTTGAACCACCGAAATCAGCTTGGTACGCGGGCTGATCAGCCCGCGCCAGGCATCGAGGTCCAGGCTGCCGTCATCCAGCACCGGAGCCGCAACGACTTTGGCGCCCACTAGCTGCCATGGCACGATGTTGGAGTGGTGCTCCATGCCGGTGATCAGAACTTCGTCACCCGGTGACAGCCTCGGCAGCAGAAAGCACCGCGCCACGATGTTGATGCTCTCGGTGGTGCCGCGGGTGAACACGATCTGTTCGCGCTGCGTGCTGAAGAAGGCCGCAATGCGGTCTCGTGCGCCTTCGTACCGGCTGGTAGCGCGTGCCGCCAGCTCGTGAACCGCGCGGTGGACGTTGGCGTTGGCGTGACGATAGTAGTCGTCCAGCGCGTGCAGCACCGCCAGCGGCTTTTGCGTGGTCGCCGCGTTGTCCAGGTAGGCCAGGCGCTTGCCGTGGATCGGCTCGGCGAGGATCGGAAACTGGGCGCGGATCGTGTCCAGGTCCAGCGTCGGCGCCGCGATCGGCGCAGGTCCCAAGTCGTTCATGCGATCAGTCCTTCCATCAAGCCCTCGTAAGCCGCCGAGCCGGGCAGGCGCGAGGCGAGGCGGCGCTCCATTTCCTGGCGTGCCGCATCGTCGATGACATGGGCCAGCACATCGTGTGCGAAGGCGAACAGCAGCAGATTGCGCGCGGTATCGGCATCCAGACCCCGCGAGCGCAGGTAATAGATCGCCATGTCGTCGAGCTGCCCGCAGGTCGCGCCGTGCGCGCACTTGACGTCGTCGGCGTAGATCTCGAGCTCTGGTTTTGCATTGATCTCGGCGCCCGGCGATAGCAGCAGCGACGCGAGGTTTTGCTCGGAATCGGTTTTTTGCGCTGCTTTCTCGACCACGATGCGCCCGTTGAACACCGCATGCGCGCGCCCGCCGACCAACCCGCGATAGATTTCGCGGCTGGTGGTATGCGGCGCCTGATGCAGGATCCGGGTATGCGTATCGACATGGCTGCGGCCGCTGGGCGCGAACACGCCATGAACCTGGGCCTGCGCGCCGGGTTCGGCCAGCTGAACGTTCAGATCGTGCCGAACCAGGGCGCCGCCCAAGTCGAGGCCGACGTATTCGACGCGCGCATCGCGGGCGACGCGTATCTGCGTTCGACTCAGGTCCGTCGCGGACGTCCCGATGTCTTGTATCCGCAGCAAGCGAAGATGCGCATTGGCGCCGATCTCGACTTCAAGCACGCTGGTGGTCAGCGTCGCGGAGTCGTCGCCCCGTGTATCGATCAGCAGCGTCGCCTCGCTGCCGGCTTCCAGCACGACGCGATGGCGGAGGTGGCTCATCGTGCGGCCACTGTCCAACGTCAGCAGGTGCAGCGGAGCGGATTGCTGGCCGCGTCCCACGTGAAGATTCAAGCCGTCGCGGCACAAAGCGGCATTGAGCGCGGTGATGCCGTCGTCGGCCAGCGTAGCCTGCGGCGCTTGAACCGCGCCTTCGATCCGTTCGCCATTGCAGAACACCAGCCGCTGCCAGCCTGCAAGGGCCGCCGGCGTCGTGATCGACACGCTGGCATCGGCCGCGTAGTCGGCATCGTTCAGCGCGCTGAGGTCGGTGTAGCGCCAGTCTTCTTCGCTGACGCGCGGAAAGCCGTGCTGTTCGAAGTGCCGCCAAACGGCGTCACGCTGCGCGCGCAGAGCCTCCGGCAGCTGCTGCCAAACCTGAAGATAGGCCAGGGAAGCGCTCATGCCGCGTCCAGCCAGCCGTAGCCGCGTTCTTCGAGTTCGAGCGCAAAGTCGGGGCCGCCGCTTTTGACGATGCGGCCGCGAGCGAGCACGTGAACGAAGTCGGGTTTGACGTAGTCGAGCAGCCGCTGATAGTGCGTCACCAGGACGACCGAACGCTCGGGGGAGCGCATCGCATTAATGCCGTCCGACACCATCTTCAACGCATCGATGTCGAGGCCGGAGTCGGTTTCATCGAGCACCATCAGCTTGGGCTGCAGCACCAGCATCTGCAGAATTTCGTTGCGCTTCTTCTCGCCGCCGGAAAAGCCTTCGTTGACGCCACGCTGCAGCATGGCCGGCTCGATACCGACCTTCTTGATCTGCTGGCGGACGAACGCCAGGAAGTCGGTGGCCTCGATTTCGGATTCGCCGCGGCGCTTGCGCTGTGCATTGAGCGCGGCCTTCAGGAAGTACATGTTGGAAACGCCCGGAATCTCGACCGGGTACTGGAATCCAAGGAAAACGCCCGCCGCTGCGCGCGCCTCCGTTTCGAGTTCCAGCAGATTCTGCCCGTCGAACGTGACCGAGCCTTCGGTGCATTCATAGCCTTCACGCCCGGCCAGGATGTGTCCCAGCGTCGACTTGCCGGCGCCGTTGGGGCCCATGATCGCGTGGACCTCGCCCGGGTTCACGGTCAGGCTCAAGCCCTTGAGGATTTCCTTGTCGCCGACTTTGGCGTGCAGGTTGTCGATCGTCAGCATTTAGTTCTTGCTCGGTAGCTTGTCGGCCTGCAGCACACCGCCGCTGGCCCAGTTGGTTTTGGCGACGTCGTCGATGACGACGGTCACGCTGTCGCTGTTGCACAGGCAGATGCGCGACAGCTCGCGCGTCAGTGCCGCAGCCAGTTCACGTTTTTGTTCAAGGCTGCGGCCTTCGAGCATCTCGACCCGGATGATCGGCATCGTCAGCTTCTCGGCCGGCGGAGGAGCGGCGAACGCGTCATCCGACCGCGCCTTCCAGCGACACTTGCAGCAGCTTCTGCGCTTCGACGGCGAACTCCATCGGCAGCTCCTTGAACACGTCCTTGCAGAAGCCGTTGACGATCATCGACACCGCGTCTTCTTCCGACAGCCCGCGCTGGCGCGCGTAATACAGCTGGTCTTCGCCGATCTTGCTGGTGGTCGCCTCGTGTTCGAGTCGGGCGCTCTTGTTGCGCACCTCGGTGTAAGGGAACGTGTGCGCGCCGCACTCAGCACCGATCAACAGCGAGTCGCACTGCGTGTAGTTTCGCGCGTTCTCGGCCGACGCCAGGATCCGCACGAGGCCGCGATAGCTCTGGTCGCCGCGTCCGGCCGAAATGCCTTTGGAGATGATCGTCGAGCGCGTGTTCTTGCCGACATGGATCATCTTGGTGCCGGTATCGGCCTGCTGACGATTGTTGGTCAGCGCCACCGAATAGAACTCGCCGACCGAGTCGTCGCCGCGCAGGATGCAGCTCGGATACTTCCAGGTGATCGCCGATCCGGTCTCGACCTGAGTCCAGGAGATCTTGGCGCGCTTGCCGCGGCAGTCGCCGCGCTTGGTCACGAAGTTGTAGATGCCGCCACGGCCTTCTTCATCGCCGGGATACCAGTTCTGCACGGTCGAATACTTGATCGTTGCATCGTCGAGCGCCACCAGTTCCACGACGGCCGCATGCAGCTGGTTTTCGTCGCGCTGCGGAGCCGTGCAGCCTTCCAAATACGAAACGCTGGCGCCTTCTTCGCAGATGATGATCGTGCGCTCGAACTGCCCGGTATTGCGCTCGTTGATCCGGAAGTAGGTGGACAGCTCCATCGGGCAGCGCGTGCCCTTGGGCACGAACACAAACGAGCCGTCGGTGAACACGGCCGAGTTCAGCGCCGCATAGTAGTTGTCGCCAAACGGCACGACGCTGCCCAGATACTTTTTCACCAGCTCGGGATGTTCGTGTACCGCCTCCGAGATCGAGCAGAAGATCACGCCGGCCTTGGCCAGCGTGGCCTTGAACGTGGTGCCGACCGACACCGAGTCGAACACCACGTCGACGGCAACGCCCGCGAGCATTTCCTGCTCACGCAGCGGAATGCCGAGCTTCTTGTAGGTTTCGAGCAGCTTGGGGTCGACCTCGTCCAGCGACTTGGGCCGGTCCTTCATCGACTTGGGCGCCGAGTAGTACGAGATCGCTTGGTAGTCGATCTTCGGATAATGCACGTGTGCCCAAGTCGGCTCGGTCATCTTCAGCCAGCGCCGATAGGCTTTCAGGCGGAAGTCGAGCAGCCATTGCGGCTCGTTTTTCTTGGCCGAGATCAGACGGATCGTCTCCTCGGACAGGCCCGGCGGGGCGCTTTCGGACTCGACATCGGTGATGAAGCCCGCTTCGTACTTGCGGGCCTTCACCAGATCCTGCATTTGCTGAGTGGCTGCCATGAGGGTTGCCGTTGGGTGCTGGGAGCGCGGCGGTCAGTCCGCCGCAGGGCGGGTGGCCGGGATGGGGGCGTCGCTGTTGCGCTTGGCCTTACGCGGATGGAACGTGATTGGATTCTCCGCCGGCATCGTGCCGGCGCGGCGCATCGGTGCTGCGATCTGCGCCAGCGTCACTGCGGCCAGCGCCTGGCGGATGGCCTCGTTGATTAAGCGCCAGTTGGCACGCGTGCCGCAGCTGCTTTCGATGCTGCAGTCACCGGCGTGGATCGAGCAGCTGGTGACGGCGATCGGGCCTTCGACCGCGTCGACGACGTCGGCCACCGTGATCGATTCGGGTGAGCGCATCAGCCGGTAGCCGCCTTGTGCGCCGCGCGTGGCTTCGATCAACCGGGCCTTGGCCAGCATCTTGAGCAGCTTGGACACGGTGGCGGCCGGCAGGTGCGAGCGATCGGCCAGCTCTTGCGCACTGTGCAGCTGCGCCGGCTCAGCCGCGATCGCGGTCATGACGACCGTCGCGTAGTCCGTGAGCTTGGCGAGCTTGAGCATCGGAATCCATACAGGACCAAATTGGTACGATTTGGATTTTAGGCGCTGATGCTGCCCCCTACAAGCCCACAGCGACGATCGTCAGGATTCGGGAAGCAGCGCTTGCGGTGTGCGCGGCTGCGACAGCAGATCGAACAACACGCGCCAGCGTGACCATAGTGGCTCGTCAGGGCCCGCATTGCGGTCGACGTAGTCCTTAATGACGGTTTTGCCGTGCGAGTAATTGATGATGTACGCGCCGTACTGATCGAAGAACTTGAGGCGCTGCCGCGCCCGCTCGGGCGTCGCCAGCGCGTATTGCTGTAACCACTCGACCGTCTCGTCGGCGTTGAGCTGGCCGTCGCGGTAGCGCCGCGCGGCTTCCAGCGTGGCCGGCCCGGCCAGCGTCGCGGCCTGGATTACGGCGTCGTAGGTGTCGACTTCGAGCGGGTCCAGGCCCGCCAGTTCGAACAGCTGCCGTTCCAATGCCACCCGTTCGGCGGCTGGGAACGCCAGCGTTACGCCGAAATCAGCGGTGCCCTCGGCGATGAAGGACTGCGGCGAGTTCAGCGGATACACGGTGAATTCCTTCCAGCCTCGGCCGTTCACCAACTGATCTTCGAGCAGCACGTTGTAGACGTGATGGCCGGGATAGCCTTCGTGCGAGGCCAGCTCGATGGCGCGCGCCACCGTCAGCGGTTGGTCGGTGTTGATCTCGATGCGGCTGACGTACTGCCCCTGGTACCAGTTGTAAGCGCTCCACGGCTTGTCGCGAACCAGCGACAGCTCAAAGCGTTCCCCTTCGGGCAGCTTGAAGAACTTCAGCGTGCTGGCCCGGGCCGCCTCGATCGCCGCGCGCATGACCGGCTCGATGCGGTCCGCTGGGATCGCGAACTGCTGTAGGTAGCGGTTGTAGCGGTCCGACACGCTGCCGTCGCCGGGCGGCAGCAGGCGGTCCAGCGTGTCGAGCATCGGCTTGAAGTCTTCGCGGCCGTAGAACGGCGCCGATATGTCGTACAGCGCCAGTGACTCGTCATCGAAGCTGGGCTGCCAGCCTTCGAGCATCCGCGCACGCGCCTCGACGGCGCCGAGCTGGTTGCGCAGAAAGCGCTTGCGTAGCTCCCACAGTTCCGGGGGAACGGTGGGATCGACCGGCGCGGTTTCGATGTCCTTGACCAACCGGGCGTTGAGATTGCGGATCGCCAGCGGCGAGCGCTTTTCGAGCTTTTCCTGCTCGCGCCAACGTGCCGGGCCGTAGTAGGCGTCGACGTAGTTCGGGTCCAATTCGCCGAGCGCGAGCACCTGGCGGACATAGCCTTCGGCGATCTTGTCCATGCTCAATTGTGGCGGCGGAATCGCCTTGCGGGGGCCTGAGATGCTGCAGGCGGTCAGGGTTGCAACGCAGATCGCGGCGGTCAGTGCGATGAGCCGATGATTCAACGAAAGTCTCCGGAAGTCGATGCGCGAGTGTAGAGCGCGCGCCAGCCAACAGGGCGGCTTTCGCCGCCCCGTTTCTCTATCAAAACGAAGCTGATTACGCGGCGGCCATCTGCCGCAGCATGTATTGCAGCACACCGCCGTGAGCGTAGTAGTCCCACTCCTTTGGCGTGTTGATGCGGACGCGGACCTTGAATTGCACGACGTGGCCGTCGGCCTTACGGGCGATGACGTCCAGTTCGCTGGCGCCTGGCCTCAGGTCGCCGAAGTCGAACACTTCGGTACCGTCCAGCCCCAGGCTCTGCGTGTTCTGGCCGTCGACGAAGTTCAGCGGCAGCACGCCCATGCCGACCAGATTGGAGCGGTGGATGCGCTCGAAGCTTTCGGAAATCACGGCGCGGACGCCGAGCAGCAGCGTGCCCTTGGCGGCCCAGTCGCGCGATGAACCGGTGCCGTATTCCTTGCCGGCCAGCACCACCAGCGGCACACCGTTGGCCTTGTACTTCATCGCCACGTCGTAAATCGGCTCGACCGGGCCGATCCCGCCGTTGATGTGCCGCGACACGCCGCCTTCGACGCCCGGCGTCATCGCGTTCTTGATCCGCGTATTGGCGAAGGTGCCGCGCATCATGATCTCGTGGTTGCCGCGGCGGCTGCCGAAGCTGTTGAAGTCAGCCTTGGCGACGCCGTGTTGTTCCAGGAACTTGCCGGCCGGGCCGTCCTTCTTGATGTCGCCGGCCGGGCTGATGTGGTCGGTGGTGATCGAGTCGCCGAGCACTGCCAGCACACGGGCATTGCGGATGGGCTGGATGCCGGGCGGCGTCATCGTCATGCCGTCGAAGTACGGCGGATTGGCGATGTAGGTCGAGCGGCTGTCCCAGGGATAGGTTTCGGACCGCGCGACCTGGATGCCCTGCCAGCGCGCGTCGCCCTTGAGCACGTCGGCGTAGCTGGCCTTGAACAGATCGGCAGTAACAGCCTGCGCCACGACGTCGGAGATTTCCTTGTTCGACGGCCAGATGTCCTTGAGGTAGACGTCGCGGCCGTCAGCGGCGCGGCCGATCGGCTCGGCGCTCAGGTCCAGGTCGGTGGTGCCGGCGATCGCGTAGGCGACCACCAGCGGCGGCGAGGCGAGATAGTTCATCCGCACGTCTTGGTGGACGCGGCCTTCAAAGTTGCGATTGCCCGACAGCACGGCTGACACGCTCAGCGTGTGGTCCTGGATCGCCTTGCCGATCGGCTCGTTCAGCGGGCCGGAGTTGCCGATACAGGTGGTGCAGCCGTAGGCGACGACGTGAAACCCGAGGTATTCCAGGTCGTCGATCAAGCCGGCCTTGCTCAAGTATTCGGTAACGGCCTTGGACCCCGGCGCCAATGAGGTCTTGACCCAGGGCTGGGTCTTCAAGCCGAGTGCGCGCGCCTTGCGGGCGAGCAGGCCGGCGCCGATCAGTACGCTCGGATTGGACGTATTGGTGCAGGAGGTGATCGCCGCGATGACGACGGCGCCGTCCTTCAGCGCGTACGTCTGACCGTTGTCGGTCACGGTCGCTGGGCCCTTGCTGGGGCGCTGCTTCTGCTCGGCTTCGAAGGCCTTGCGGAAGTTGGCTTTGACGTCGGTCAGCAGCACGCGGTCCTGCGGGCGCTTGGGTCCGGCCATCGACGGCTGGATCGTCGCCAGGTCCAGATGCAGCACGTCGGTGTACTCGGCTTCAGGCGCCTCGGGCGTCCACCACATGCCTTGGGCCTTGGCATAGGCCTCGACGACGGCGATCTGTTGCTCGCTGCGGCCGGTCAGTCGCAGGTAGTTGAGCGTCTCGTTATCGATCGGAAAGATGCCGCAGGTGGCGCCGTATTCGGGCGCCATGTTGCCGATCGTGTTGCGGTCGCTGGCCGACAGATTCGCCAGACCCGGGCCGAAGAATTCCACGAACTTTTCGACGACGCCGCGCTTGCGCAGCATCTCAGTGACGGTCAGCACCAGATCGGTCGCGGTGGCGCCCTCGGCCAGCCGGCCCGTGACGCGCACGCCGATCACTTCCGGCATCAGCATCGACGAAGGCTGGCCGAGCATCGCGGCCTCGGCTTCGATGCCGCCGACGCCCCAGCCGAGCACGCCGATGCCGTTGACCATCGTCGTATGGCTGTCGGTGCCAAAGCAGCTGTCCGGGTACAGCAGGCCCTCGCTGTTTTCGAACACGACCCGCGCCAGGTACTCGATATTGACCTGGTGCACGATGCCGGTGTCGGGCGGCACGGCCTTGAAGTTCTTCAGCGCTTCCTGGCCCCAGCGCAGGAACGTGTAACGCTCCTCGTTGCGCTGGAATTCGATCTTGGCATTCAGGTCCAGCGCGGCCTTGCTGCCGTAGTGGTCGATCATCACCGAGTGGTCGATCACCAGTTCAACCGGGCATAGCGGGTTGACCTTGGCCATGTCGCCGCCGAGGTTCTTCATCGCGTCGCGCATCGCCGCCAGGTCGACGACGCAAGGCACGCCAGTGAAGTCCTGCAGCACCACGCGCGCCGGCGTGAAGTCGATGTCCTTGGCCGGCAAGCGGCGCAGGTCGGCGCCAGCGAAGGCTTCGATGTCGGCGCGGGTGATGTTCAACCCGTCTTCGTGCCGCATCAGGTTTTCGAGCAGGATCTTGTACGAGTACGGCAGTCGGTCGATGCGGAACTGCGGTTCCAGCGCCTTGAGGCTGACATAACGGTAGGACTTGGGTCCTACGTCCAGCGTGGCTCGGGCCTTGAAGCTATCCGTCATGGTGATGATCTCCGTTGTGGCGGCCAGGACCTGCGGCAGAGCAAGTCGCGGTGGCTGGTTGAATGGGGAGCGCGTCCTGCGGTTTCCAGACGATCGGCCGTCAGTATCGCTGATGGCAGCTGACGGCGCGCCGACACAAAAAAAGCCCGCCGGCTTGCGCGGGCGGGCTTGTGGATCGTCACCGACGCACCGTTGCAGGTTCGCCGGCGAGATCGACCATCACGATGCTCAGGCCACCGTCACCGAATTGGCCGCGTCGACGTACTCGTCGATCTGGTTGAAGTTCAGATACTGATAGATCTGATCCGAACCCTTGGTGACGATGCCCATCTCGGCCAGATACTCGGCCGGCGTCGGCAGCTTGCCCATCTTCGAGGCGATCGCCGCGAGTTCCGCCGAGCCCAGGAACACGTTGGTGTTCTTGCCGAGGCGGTTGGGGAAGTTGCGGGTCGACGTGGAGATGGCCGTTGCGCCTTCCTTCATCTGCGCCTGGTTGCCCATGCACAGGCTGCAGCCCGGCATTTCGGTGCGCGCACCGGCCGTGCCGAAGGTGTTGTACACGCCTTCCTGCGTGAGCTTGGCGGCATCCATCTTCGTCGGCGGCGCGACCCACAGGCGGACCGGGATGTCCTTCTTGCCTTCGAGCAGCTTGCCGGCGGCACGGAAGTGGCCGATGTTGGTCATGCACGAGCCAATGAAGGCTTCGTCGATCTTGGTGCCGGCGACTTCGGACAGGAACTTGGCGTCATCCGGGTCGTTCGGGCAACAGACGATCGGCTCCTTGATGTCGGCCAGATCGATCTCGATCACGGCGGCGTATTCCGCATCGGCGTCGCCTTCCAACAGGCTCGGCTTGGCCAGCCACTCTTCCATCTTGTTGATGCGGCGTTCCAGCGTGCGCGCGTCCTGATAGCCCTGGGCGATCATGTTCTTCATCAACACGACGTTGGACTTCATGTACTCGATGATCGGCGCCTGATTGAGCTTGATCGTGCAGCCGGCGGCGGACCGTTCGGCCGAGGCGTCGGACAGCTCGAACGCCTGCTCGACCTTCAGGTCCGGCAAGCCTTCGATTTCGAGGATGCGGCCGGAGAAGATGTTCTTCTTGCCCTGCTTGGCGACCGTCAGCAGACCGGCCTTGATCGCGTACAGCGGGATCGCGTGCACCAGGTCACGCAGCGTGACGCCCGGCTGCATCGTGCCCTTGAAGCGCACCAGCACCGATTCCGGCATGTCCAGCGGCATCACGCCGGTGGCGGCGCCGAAGGCAACCAGGCCGGAGCCGGCCGGGAACGAGATGCCGATCGGGAAGCGCGTGTGCGAGTCGCCGCCGGTGCCGACCGTGTCGGGCAGCAGCAGGCGGTTGAGCCAGGAGTGGATCACGCCATCGCCGGGGCGCAGCGAGACGCCGCCGCGGTTGCTGATGAACGCCGGCAGTTCGCGATGCGTCTTGACGTCGACCGACTTCGGATAGGCCGCCGTATGGCAGAACGACTGCATGACCAAGTCGGCCGAGAAGCCGAGGCAAGCGAGGTCCTTGAGCTCGTCGCGCGTCATCGGACCGGTGGTGTCCTGTGAGCCGATCGTGGTCATCTTCGGTTCGCAGTAGGTGCCGGGGCGGATGCCCTTGCCTTCCGGCAGGCCGCAGGCGCGACCGACCATCTTCTGCGCCAGCGTATAGCCCTTGCCCGAATCCTTCGGCGTGGCCGGTAGACGGAACAGGGTGGAGGCCGGCAGGCCGAGGAATTCGCGGGCCTTGGCGGTCAGCGAGCGGCCGATGATCAGATTGATGCGGCCACCGGCGCGCACTTCATCGAGAAGCACCTGGCTCTTGAGTTCGAAGGTCGCGGCGACGGCGCCGTTCTTCTCGATTTTGCCGTCGTAGGGGTAGATGTCGATCACGTCGCCCATCTCGAACTTCGAGACGTCGACTTCGATCGGCAGCGAGCCGGAATCTTCCTGGGTGTTGAAGAAGATCGGCGCGATCTTGCCGCCGAGCGTAACGCCGCCGAAGCGCTTGTTCGGCACGAACGGGATGTCTTCGCCGGTCGCCCAGATCACCGAGTTGGTCGCCGACTTGCGCGAGGAACCGGTGCCGACCACATCGCCAACATAAGCAACCAGATGGCCCTTCTTCTTCAGGTCATCGATGAACTGGATCGGGCCGCGCTTGCCGTCTTCTTCCGGCTTGAACGCCGCGTCCGGGCGCGTGTTCTTCAGCATCGCCAGGTAGTGCATGGGGATGTCCGGGCGGCTCCACGCGTCCGGTGCCGGCGACAGATCGTCGGTGTTGGTTTCGCCCGGCACCTTGAACACGGTGACGGTGATCTTCTTGGCCACTTCCGGGCGGCTGGTGAACCACTCGGCCTCGGACCAGGACTGCATCACGTCCTTGGCGTTGGCGTTGCCGGCCTTGGCCAACTCGGCCACGTCGTGGAAGAAGTCGAACATCAGCAGCGTCTTCTTCAGCGCCGCTGCGGCGATCGAGCCGACCTCGGCGTCGCCGAGCAGGTCGATCAGCGGCTTGACGTTGTAACCGCCGACCATCGTGCCGAGCAGTTCGGTCGCCTTGGCGCGCGAGATCAGACCGCAGGCCAGCTCGCCGTCGGCAACGGCGGTCAGGAACGAGGCCTTGACCTTGGCCGCATCGTCGACACCCGGCGGCACGCGGAACGTCAGCAGGTCGACGAGGAAGGCCTCTTCGCCAGCAGGCGGATTCTTGATCAGCTCGATCAGCTCAGCGGTCTGCTGGGCGGACAGCGGCAGCGGCGGAATTCCGAGTGCAGCGCGCTCGGCAGCGTGTTGGCGATAGGCTTGCAGCATGTGGTGTCGGTCCGGTGGGGGAGGAGCGGTGAGGTACGGCGGGCACGAACACCGCGCGACCATGGCCAATAGCCAGCCTTGGGTCCGCTCGGGGTATGCACCTAGCCCGTTATGATAATTCAATCATCGGACCAACATCACCCGACCTTGGTCGTGGCACGGGCCGAAACCCTGCCAGACCCGCCGGCCTCAGGCCGCGATCGTGGACCCTGCCTGGCCGCTCGGCGTGATCCGCGCGTCTTTGACGGCGTTGGCGCGGGTTTCGGTGATCTCGAACAAATAGCCTTCGATTTCGATCTGCCGGCCGGGCTGCGGAATCTGTTCGAGCCGCTCCATGACAAGCCCGTTGACCGTCTTGGGGCCGTCGAGTGGCAACTTCCAGCCCAGATGGCGGTTCAGGCTGCGCAGCGTCACCGAGCCGCTAACGCGATAGCTGCCGTCGGCGTCGGGATGGAAGCTCTTGACCCGAAGGCCAGGGTCGGTCGTGAATTCGCCGACGACTTCTTCGAGGATGTCGTCGAGCGTGACCAAGCCCCGGATATCGCCGTATTCATCGACGACGAAGCCCATGCGCCGGCGCTGGTTCTGGAAGTTCAGCAATTGCTGATTCAGCGGTGTGCCTTCCGGGATGTAGTAGGGCTCGCGCACATAGTCCATCAAGGTGTCGAGGTTCAGGCGGTTCTCGGCGGCCAGCCGCATCAAGCGCCGCAAATGAACCACGCCCAACAGATGGTCGATCGACCCGCGGTACACCGGCAGGCGCGTGTGCTGGGATTCGATGATCTGGTGGCGCACCTCGTCCCAGGGTTCGGACACGTCGACACCGACGATATCGTTGCGCGGCACCATGATGTCCTCGACCGTACTGTGTTCTAGGTCGAGGATCGATAGCAGCATTTTCTGGTGCCGCTGCGGGATCATCGCGCCGGCCTCGGCGACCACGGTCCGCAGTTCCTCGGCCGACAGGGAGTGCTGCGCCGCATCCTCTGGCGATACCCCGAACAGGCGCAGGATCCGGTTGCCGACGATGTTCACGAGGTCGACCAGCCAGCCGATCGCCCGTAGCAGCGGCCAATACAAGAACGCGGCCGGCAACGCGATCCGCTCAGGGTGCAGCGCGCCGAGTGTTTTGGGCATCGACTCGGCGAAGATGAAGATCAGCAGCGCCGTGCCCACCGTGGCCGTCAGCACCGCGGTTTCGGTGTCGCCGGTCAGCCGCAGCGCGATGCCGACCAGCAGCATCGGAACCAGCGCTTGGACGATGTTGTTCAGTAGCAGAATCAGGCCGATCAAGCGGTCCGGGCGGCGCAGCAAGTCTTGCGCCATGCGGGCACCGCGCTGGCCTTGCTGGGCGCGGTGTCGCAAGCGGTAGCGGTTGAGCGTCATCAACCCGGTTTCGGAGCCGGAGAAGAAACCCGACAGCACCAGGCAGACGACAAGCGCAACCAGCAGTACGGCGAGGGGAATATCGTTCAAGCGTCAGGCAGTCGGCCGGGGTAGGGGCTTGTTACTGAATCGGCTTTGACGCTGTCAACCGCGCGAGCTTTAAGAACCCGGCCAAGCCCAATGTTTTTGAAGGACTTGTTCAAGAATAATCTTGGTGCCGAAGTAAGCCAGAATCAGGATTCCGTAGCCCGAGAGCGCCCAACGGATCGCAATGCGTCCGCGCCAGCCATAGCGCCAGCGGCCCCACAGCAGCACGCCGAACACGATCCAGGCAATGATCGACAGCACGGTCTTGTGGGCCAGGTGCTGTGCCATCCAGTCCTCGACGAACCACAGGCCCGTCAGCAACGTCAGCGACAGCAGGCCAAAGCCAACCGCGACCATCTGGAACAGCAGACGCTCCATCAGTTGCAGTGGCGGTAGATGGGAACTGCGGGAGGCCAGCGCGTGGCGGCGCAGCAGACGCTCTTGTATGGCCAGCGCAGCGGCCTGGACGGCCGCCAGCGTCAGCACGCCCGCCGCCAGCAACGAGATCAGGATATGCAGGCTCACCTGCCAGCTCAGCGGCTCGACCGCGCTGCGCGGCGAGGGCAACACGGCGGCGGCGGCAGCCAACATGCCCGCCAGCGGATAGATCAGCACGCCGTTGACGGCCACCGGCTCGCGGAAACTGAAAACCCACAGCAGCAGCGCCGATTGCCATGCGAACAGGGACAGCGCCTCGCTGACGCCGATATGCAGCGCACCGTCCAAAAACAGCTCGATCGACAGCGCGCCAGCATGGCTGGTCAAGGCCAGCGCCGCGGCCACCGTCAGCAGGCGCTGCCGGCGCCACGCCAACACGGCGGACGTCGCGTACAGGGCGCAGGCGAGGACGGTCAGGACGGAGGGTGACGGCATCAGATCAGAATACCGGTTTTTGATCGTCATTCGAGCCGGATTGGCGATGCGCGGCCCGGCGCGGGCCTGCTAGCATCCACACCTCTCAATTGCCCGGCCCGAACCCGGAGTTCAATGCGCATCAAGGTGCTGGGCTGCAGCGGCGGTGTGGGTCCTGGCCTGCGCACCACCAGCCTACTAATCGACGACAGCATCCTGATCGACGCCGGAACCGGCGTCGGCGACTTGTCGCTTGCCCAGATGAGTGCCGTCACCGATTTGTACCTGACGCACTCGCATTTGGATCACATCTGTGGCCTGGCGTTCATGGCCGACAACTTATTCGACCTGATCGAGCATCCGATCCGGGTCCACGCCAGCGCGCAGACGCTGGTGGCGCTGCGCAAGCACATCTTCAACTGGATCATCTGGCCTGATTTCAGCCAGTTGCCGGACCCGGACCGGCCGATCATGCAGTTTCTGGAACTTGCGCCGCTTTCGCCGCAGTCGACTCCCGGTGGTCTGACGGTGACCGCGTTCCCGGTTCATCACACGGTGCCGGCCGTCGGCTACAGCGTCGCGGGCCCCGGTGGGGTCTTTGCGTTCAGCGGCGACACGGATGCCTGCGACGATCTATGGACGTCGCTGAACGATCTGCCCCGCTTGGACCGCCTGATGATCGAAATCGCGTTTCCGAACGAGCAGGCCGAGTTGGGTATCGCATCGCGTCACTTCACGCCGGAACGGCTCGCAGCGCAATTGGCCCGGCTCCGCCACCGTCCGCAGCTGCTGCTGACCCATCACAAACCGGGTTATGAAGCGGTGATCGAAGCGCAATGCCGCCAAGCACTGGCGCACTGGGACTACCATCATCTGCGCCGCGGGGACGTCATCGATCTGTAGCCCTCGTCGCGTCGCGCGCGGTGAGGGTGGCCCTCGCCGTCGCGTACACTGCCGCCATCTACTGAAGCCGAGTTAGCAGCCCACGTGTTCGAAAATCTGACCTCCCGCCTGACCCGCGTGCTCGATTCGATCCGCGGCCAAGGCCGCTTGACCGAAGAGCAGATCGCTGCCGCCGCCCGCGAATTGCGCATGGCGCTGCTGGAAGCCGACGTTGCGCTGCCGGTGATCAAGGACTTCATCGACAAGGTCAAAGAGCGGGCACTGGGTGCCGAGATCACCCAGTCGTTGACCCCCGGTCAGGCATTTCTACGCGTCGTCCAGTCCGAGCTGACGGCGACGCTCGGCGGTACCGCCGAGCCTTTGAATCTGCGTGCTCAGCCGCCGGCCGTGATCCTGATGGCCGGCTTGCAGGGGTCGGGCAAGACCACCACCACCGCCAAGCTGGCGCGTCGTCTGAAGCACGACGAAAAGAAGAACGTGATCGTCGTTTCCTGCGACGTGTACCGACCGGCCGCCATCGAGCAGCTGCGGATCGTCGCGACGGCCGTCGGCGTCGACGTGTTTCCGTCCAGCGTCGGCCAGTCGCCCGTCGACATTGCCACCGCGGCACTGGCGCACGCCCGGCTGCAGTACGCCGACGTGCTGATCGTCGATACGGCCGGCCGTACGACGGTCGACCAGGACATGATGGCCGAGATCGCGCAGCTGCACGCCGCGCTCAACCCGGTCGAAACCCTGTTCGTCGTCGACTCGATGACCGGCCAGGATGCGGCCAAGACCGCACGCGCATTCGCCGATGCGCTGCCGCTGACCGGCGTCATTCTGACCAAGATCGACGGCGACTCTCGCGGCGGCGCTGCACTGTCGGTGCGCCAGGTCACCGGTCGACCGATCAAGTTCCTCGGCGTCGGCGAGAAGTCCGACAAGCTCGAAGTCTTCCACCCCGACCGCATCGCCAACCGCATCATCGGTCAGGGCGACATGCTGTCGCTGATCGAGGAAACCGCTAAGAAGGTCGACGCTGAAAAAGCCGCCAAACTCGCCAACAAGCTCAAGAGCAAGAAGAGCTTCGACCTGGAAGACTTCCGCGAGCAGATGCAGCAGGTTCAGAACATGGGCAGCATGGAATCGCTGATCGAGAAGCTGCCCGGCGGCGCCCAGATTCAGGCGCAGATGAAGAACGTCAACACCGCCAAGGAAATGGGCAAGGTCATCGCGATCATCAACTCGATGACGCCACAGGAACGAAAGTTCCCCGACCTGATCAAGGCCTCGCGCAAGCGCCGCATCGCGGCCGGCAGCGGCGTTCAGGTGCAGGACGTCAACAAGCTGATGCGCCAGTTTGAGACCACGCGCGACATGATGAAAAAAGTCATGAGCGGCGGCATGGCCAAGATGATGCGCAGTCTGGCGGGTCGGATGCCGCCGGGCATGATGCCGCGGCGGTAGCCGCGCGGCTGCCATGATGAGAGCCCGCACCCGGCTGGCTTTTGTGTTGGCGGCCTGCATCGTCGGCAGCGCCGAAGCGGCGGCACCGTTCGTCGTCGGCATCGGCGACAAGGCACCCGAGGCAGCGGGCATCGTGCTGCAAGGGCCGCCCGGGACCAAGCTCAGCAGCTTGCGCGGCAAGATCGTGTTGGTGGATTTCTGGGCTTCTTATTGCGGGCCCTGCCTGCAGTCCATGCCGGAACTCAATGCGATGCGCGCCGAACTGTTCCGCGAAGGCTATGCCGGGCAGTTCGAGATCCTCTCGGTGGCCACCGACAGCGAGGTCGAAAAAGCGCGGCGATTCCTGCAGCGCGTGCAGGTCGATTTCCCGGTGGTGGCCGACCAAATCGGCATCGCGATCCAGACCTATAAATTGTGGCGCCTGCCGGCGACTTATCTGGTCGATCGCCGCGGCCACGTCAGCATGATCTACGCCGGCTACGGCCCGGGCTACACCGCCGACGTCAAGCAGCGCGTACTGGCCTTGCTCAAGCAGCCCTCGTGATCGCGGGTGGTCTGACGCAGCTGGTCCGGACACGGGTTTGTGTCATTAGCTTCACATTTGCGGATTAGTCGCTACAATACGCGCCCTTTGACGGCCCGGACCGGGTTGTCGGCATGGTTTACAGAGGCTGGATTGACGATGGTAAAGATTCGTTTGGCTCGCGGCGGCGCCAAGAAGCGCCCGTTCTACCACGTGGTGGCGACCGAGAGCCGTAGCTCGCGCGACGGCCGTTTCATCGAACGCCTCGGCTACTACAACCCGAGCGCCCGCGGCGGCGAACAGAAGCTGGTGCTGGATACGGCCCGCGTCGACTACTGGACCCAGAACGGCGCCCAGGTGTCCGAGCGCGTTGCCTATCTGGTCAAGACGGCTCCGGCCGCGACGCCGGCAGCCTAAGGTCTGATGCCGTGCGGCGGCTGGTGCTGGGCCGCATCGCCGGCGTCTACGGTGTTCGGGGTTGGGTCAAGCTGCGTTCATCGACCCGACCGATCGAAAACCTGCTGGATTACCCGCGCTGGTGGTTGGTGCATCAGGGGCGGGAAATCGAGACGACCCTGATCGAAGGCCGTAACCATGGTGACGGCTTGGTGGCCCAGATCGGCGATGCCAATGGCAAGCTGATCGACGACCGAGACGTTGCGGCCAGCCTGATCGGTGCCGAGATTCACGTGGCACGCGACGAATTGCCCGAGCCGGAAGAAGGCCAGTACTACTGGTTCGATCTGATCGGTCTGGCCGTTGTCAACGAGGAAGGGGTCGACTTGGGCCGGGTCGACAGCTTGACCAGCAACGGCGCACAGGACGTGCTCGTCATCAAGCAGGGAGAGGTCGAAAGGCTGATTCCGTTCGTCAAGGGGCCGATCATCAAGTCGGTGTCGCTCGACGAGCAGCGAATCGTCGCCGACTGGCAGCCGGATTACTGATGAAGATTGAAGTGCTGACGCTGTTCCCCGAGTTGGTGGAACAGGTCGGAGCCTTCGGCATGCCGAGGGTAGCGGTAGAGCGGGGTGCGTTGCAGTTGAGCGGTCGGCAACTGCGCGATTTCAGCGGAAACCGCTGGCGTCGCGTCGATGAACGCACCTACGGCGGTGGGCCGGGCATGGTGCTGCAGGCCGAGCCGCTGGCGCAGGCGATCGAGGCAGCGAGAGTTGCCGTCGGACCTGCCAAGGTGGTGTTGATGTCGCCGCAGGGCGAGCGCTACGACCAGGCTTGGGCGGAGCGCCTGAGTCGCGAGCCCGCGTTGATTCTGGTTTGCGGTCGCTACGAAGGCATCGACGAGCGGGTAATGCCGCAGGTTGATGTGGAGTTGTCGGTAGGCGACTACGTGCTCAGCGGTGGGGAACTGGCCGCCATGCTCGTGGTCGACAGCATCGCGAGATTGCTGCCGGGTGTGTTGGGAGACGAGCAGTCTGCCGCGAGTGATTCGTTTTCGGACGGCTTGCTCGACCACCCGCACTATTCGCGGCCGGAAGTCTGGCGTGACCAAGCGGTGCCCGAGATTTTGATGAGCGGTGACCACGCGGCGATTCGTCGCTGGCGCCGGAAGCAAGGGCTGGAGCGGACGCTGTTGCGTCGCCCGGACCTACTGGATTCACTGAAGTTGGATGCGGAACAGATCAAACTGCTCCGTGAAATCATTACTGAGCAGTTGCACGAGCAGGAAGGCAGAACATGAGCATGAGCATGAGCAAGATCATCCAGGCGATCGACGCCGAGCAGATGAGCAAGGTCGTTCCGGCGTTCAACCCGGGCGACACGATCGAAGTCAAGGTCAAGGTCAAGGAAGGCGACCGCGAGCGTCTGCAGGCGTTCGAAGGCGTCGTGATCGCCAAGCGCTCGCGCGGCCTGAACTCGGCCTTCACGGTCCGTAAGATCAGCCATGGCGAAGGCGTCGAGCGCGTGTTCCAGACCTACAGCCCGCAGGTCGCCGAAATCACCGTCAAGCGCCGCGGCGACGTGGTTCGCTCCAAGCTGTACTATCTGCGTAACCTGCAGGGTCGCGCTGCCCGCATCAAGGAAAAGCTGGGCTAGTCCACGGCGGGCGGCGATATTGCCGCTCGCTGTTGGCCCCGTTGTTCTGAAGCCCGCCCGGCTTGCCGGTGCGGGCTTTTTGCGTGTTTGCGGTGTTCATCCAGCCTGGTGCCCCCTCTTGAATGACTTCGCCGGGGCCCCATTCAGGCTGCACCCTTATCGTTGACGGAGAAACGACCCCCCATGACCGCCGAACGCCACGAATTCCAGGCTGAGACGCGCTCCCTGCTGCGCCTGATGATCCACTCGATGTACTCGAACAAGGAAATCTTCTTGCGCGAGTTGATCAGCAATGCCAGCGATGCCTGCGACAAGCTGCGCTTCATCGCCACGCAGAATCCGGAGCTGATCGGCGACGCGGAGCTGGCGGTCGAGCTGGTGGCCGACAAGTTCACCAATACGCTGACGATTCGCGATAACGGCATCGGCATGTCGCGAGAGGATGTGGTCGACAACCTCGGCACGATCGCGCGTTCCGGTACCAAGAAGTTCATGGAATCGCTGTCGGGCGATCAAGCGCGGGATACGCAGCTGATCGGCCAGTTCGGCGTCGGCTTTTACTCGGCGTTCATCGTCGCCGACAAGGTCACCGTCAACACGCGGCGTTATGACGCGGCCGAGGCCGTGGTCTGGGAGTCCACCGGCGAGGGCGATTACACGATCGGCGTTGGCGACAAGGCCGCGCGTGGCACCGAAGTCGTGCTGCATCTGCGCGACGATGAAAAGGAGTTTCTCGAAGAGCCGCGGCTGTCGGAGATCGTCCGCAAGTACTCCGACCATATCGGCT
The DNA here is from genome assembly GCF_900129825.1 of Hydrocarboniphaga daqingensis. Taxonomy (GTDB): domain Bacteria; phylum Pseudomonadota; class Gammaproteobacteria; order Nevskiales; family Nevskiaceae; genus Hydrocarboniphaga; species Hydrocarboniphaga daqingensis. The sequence goes on from NZ_FQWZ01000008.1 coordinate 159,905, forward strand.
TGCCGATCAAGCTGATCCGCAAGGAGGGCGAGCCCGAGACGATTAATCAGGCGCGCGCGCTGTGGACGCGGCCCAAGTCCGAAATCAGTGACGAGGACTACACCAGTTTCTACGAGCATCTGAGTCACGACTACGAGGCGCCGCTGGCCTGGACGCACCAGAAGGTCGAAGGCAACCTCGAATACACGTCGCTGCTGTACATCCCCAAGCGCGCGCCGTTCGATATGTGGGATCGTGAGCAGCAGCGCGGTGTGAAGTTGTACGTCAAGCGCGTCTTCATCATGGACCGCGCGGCCGAGCTGCTGCCGCCTTACCTGCGCTTCGTGCGTGGCTTGGTCGATACGGCCGACCTGCCGCTGAACGTGTCGCGCGAAATCCTGCAAGGCAACCGCACCGTCGACAAGATTCGCGCCGCGCTGGTCAAGCGCGTGCTCGACCTGCTCGACGACTTGGCAGCCAACAAGCCCGATGACTTCAAGACCTTCTGGAGCCAGTTCGGCAAGGTGCTCAAGGAAGGTATCGTCGAAGATCACGCCAATCGTGATCGCATCGCCAAGCTGCTGCGCTTTGCCAGCACCACGGCGCCGGATACGGCCAGCGTATCCCTGGACGAGTATCTGGGCCGCATGCCCGAAGCGCAGGAAAAGATCCTGTATCTGACCGGTGAGAGCCTCAGCGCACTGCGCAACAGCCCGCATCTGGAAGGCTTCCGGAAGGCCGGCTTCGAAGTGTTGCTGTTGTCGGACCGAATCGACGAATGGGTCGTCGGCCACCTGACCGAGTATCAGGGCAAGAAGCTGGAATCGGCCGCGCGCGGTGATGCGGCGGCTGCCGGCAAGATCGAAACCTTCGACAAGGCCAAGCACGAACTCGAATTCAAGGACGTGCTCGATCGTCTGCCCAAGGCGCTGAACGAGCGCGTCGCCAGTGCCCGCGTTTCGGCGCGACTGACCGAGTCGCCGTCGTGCTTGGTGGCACCGGAGCACGGCCTTTCGCGCCAGTTGATCGAAATCCTCAAGCAGAGCGGCGAGGGCGCGCCCGACATCAAGCCGATCCTCGAACTCAATCCCGAACATCCGCTGGTGGGGCGACTGAAGGATGCGGGTAGCGACGAGGCGGCCTTCGTCGATCTGGCGGAGATTTTGTACGGCCAGGCGGTGCTGGCCGAGGGCGGGCAGCTGGAAGACCCGGCCGGCTTCGTCAAGCGGCTGAACAAGCTGATCCTCGGCCAGACCGGCACCAGCAAGATCCTGCTCGGCTGACCGATCGCAGATTCCGGGCGGCGGCTCGTCAGAGCCGCTTCCCGGCACGCGCCGCTACGGGATCACGCGGACGACGTCGACGAAACGCTTGGTCCACGACGGATCGTCGACGCGGGCAACCATCACCTTGCGGCCGTTCACCGGCGCATGCACGGCTTTGCCTTCGCCCAGATAGATCGCAACGTGGTCGACGCCCCGTCCGCGGCCAAACCGATAGAACAGCAGATCGCCCGGTTGCGCCTGCTTCAGTGGTACGGTCTTGCCGAACGCGTGCTGCTCCGACGTCGAACGTGGCAGTCCGACGCCGGACTGTCCATAGACATAGCGGGCCAAGCCACTGCAATCGAAGCCATCCGGAGTCGTACCACCGTAGCGGTACGGACGCCCGACCTGACCGAGTGCCTCCAGCACGATCTCGCGACGTGTCTCGCTGATCTCGTTGGGCAGCGGTCGATGGCCAAAATTGGCGCAACCGCCGAGCAGGCCCAGCGTCAACAGCAAAGCGATCAGGAGGGCGCGGTGAAGCAAGGCGCTAAACCACCGGCGGCTGGCTTCGGACCATCGCCGCGCGCTGGGCGAACGCGGTATACCACGAGGCCAACGGCTCACGGCCACGGCGCCATTCGATGTACGGCATGCGCAGATCGAGATAACCCAGCGCCACGCCGATCGTGATCTCGACGATGCTCGGCGCCTCGGGTTCGAAGTCGGCCGTTTCCTGGTTGAGCAAATCGAGCGCGCGCTCGATCAGCGCAGCCTGGCGATCCAGGAACACCGTGTACACGATGCTTTCAGGGCGACGCTTTTCCATCACCGTGGCCACGGCGGCATCGATGATGCCGTCGGCGATCTTCTCGCGCCGCAGTGCCGCCCAGCGCTTGCTGCCGCGCGGCAGCGCGGTCACACCACGGCCGCGTGTCAGCAGGTACTCGACGATCAAGCCCGAATCGGGCAACGCTTCGCCGCGTTCGGTTACCAACACGGGGATTTTCGACAGCGGATTGATGCTGAGCAGTTCGGGTGGAGAACCGTGTGGGTCGACCTGGATCTCATCGATCAGGTCGGTAAGCCCCAGTTCGGCAGCGACAACGCGGACCTTGCGTGCATAGGGAGACGTAGGGCTGCTGTACAGCTTCATCTTCATTGATGGATCTTCGGGAGCCGCGCTGCACGGCGCAAACCCGAAGGCTGCCGGTCGCGCCGTCTTTTGACAAGACTTGCCTAAATTAAAAGCGCTCGCACCTGACGCCTGAACCGTGCCCCCAAACGAAGAACCCCGGCCAAGGCCGGGGTTCTGAGGCTGCTGGATCGTCGCTTCAGCGGCTGGCGTCGAGTTTGTCGAGATAGCGCTCTGCATCCAGCGCGGCCTGGCAGCCGGTGCCGGCGCTGGTGATCGCCTGGCGATAGACATGGTCCATCACGTCGCCTGCGGCGAACACGCCTTCGATGCTGGTCTGCGTCGCTGCGCCGCCCGTGCCGCCCTGAACCTTGATATAGCCGCCGTCCATCTTCAGCTGGCCTTCGAAGATGGCGGTGTTCGGGTGGTGACCGATGGCGATGAACACGCCCTTGAGGTCGACGTCGCGTGTCTGACCCGTCTTGACGTTGCGCGCGCGCATGCCGGTGACGCCGCTGGCGTCGCCGAGCACTTCATCGAGCTCGCTGTCCCACAGGATTTCGACCTTGCCTTCGGCGACGCGCTTGAACAGCTTGTCGTGCAGGATCTTCTCGCCCTTGAACTTGTCCCGGCGATGGACGACGGTGACCTTGTTGGCGATGTTGGACAGATACAAAGCCTCTTCGACGGCCGTGTTGCCGCCGCCGATCACGGCCACGTCCTGACCCTTGTAGAAGAAGCCGTCGCAGGTCGCGCAAGCACTGACGCCCTTGCCGCGGAACGCTTGTTCCGACGGAATGCCCAAGTACTTGGCGCTGGCGCCGGTGCAGATGATCAACGCGTCGGCGGTGTACTCGCCCTGGTCGCCACGCAGTTTGAACGGCCGGGTCTGGAGGTCGACTTCGTGAATGTGGTCGTAGACGAAATGGGTATCGAAGCGCTCGGCGTGCTTATACATGCGTTCCATCAGCGCCGGCCCCATCAGTCCTTCGACGTCGCCGGGCCAGTTGTCGACTTCGGTCGTCGTCATCAGCTGGCCGCCCTGCTCAAGGCCGGTAATCAGCGTCGGTTTCAGGTTGGCGCGCGCGGCGTAGACGGCAGCGGTGTAACCGGCGGGGCCGGAGCCGAGGATGATCAAGCGGTGATGCTGGCTCATGATGGTCTCTATTTGGAGGGCGATGACGGGTCCTTGCAGCGGGCCGCGCGGATCGCCAGCGCGCAGGACCGGCGTGGGGTAAGGACCGGTCGGGCCGTCATTCTATGGACCCCGGCGATGCCGGGCTAAGTAAATTCGATGATGCGGTGAATAGGAGTGCGCTATGAATCGGCTGACCCTTGGGTTGCTGGCCGGCCTTGTTGTGCTGCTGGTGCAAGGTGGTTCCATCGCGGCCGAATTACAAGGCCTGCCGACCCTGATGCTCCCGCCCGGATTCAAGGCCGAGGTCTGGGTCGACGGCGTCGACAATGCGCGTGCGATGGCCTACGGCGACAAGGGCACGCTGTTCGTCGGCAGCCGCAAAGCGGGCAAGGTGTACGCGCTGAGCGACACCAACGGTGACGGACGGCCCGACCGCGTCCGCGTCATCGCAGAAGGCTTGAACATGCCCAGCGGCATCGCGTTTCGCGACGGTGATCTCTACGTCGCCGAAGTGCAGCGCATCTTCAAGCTGGTCGGCATCGAGTCTCGTCTCGACGCACCGCCATCGCCAACCCGCGTCCGTGACGACCTTCCGACCGAAACCCACCACGGCTGGCGCTTCATCGACTTCGGCCCGGACGGCAAGCTGTACGTCGCCATTGGCGCACCCTGCAACGTCTGCCCGCTGGCCCGGTTCGAGCGCGACGGCCGCACGCTGCGCTACGGCTCGATCACGCGCATGGACGCCGACGGCCGCAACTGGGAGGTCGTCGCCGACGGCGTGCGCAACTCAGTCGGCTTCACCTGGCATCCGCAGACGCAGAAGCTGTGGTTTACCGACAACGGCCGCGACATGCTCGGCGACGACACGCCAAGCTGCGAACTGAACGTGCTCGACCGCAGCGGCGAGGATTTCGGCTTCCCGTACTGCCATGCCGGCAGCGTGGCCGACCCCGAATTCGGTGCGCAGGGTCGCTGCTCGTCGGCCAAGGCGCCGGCGGCGCTGTTGGGGCCGCATGTGGCGCCGCTGGGGCTGGCGTTCTATACCGGCACGCAGTTTCCGGCCGAGTACCGCGGCAATCTGTTCATCGCCGAGCACGGCTCCTGGAACCGCTCTGAAAAGATCGGTTACCGGATCCAGCGTGTCCGGATCGACGCCAGCGGGCAGGTGATCGACCAGCAGCCGTTTGCCGAAGGCTGGCTTGCCGGATCTCAGGTCAGTGGCCGTCCCGCTGATGTGCTGGTGGCACCGGACGGTGCTTTGCTGGTCGCCGATGACCTTGGTGGCAGGATCTGGCGCATCCGCTACGCGCCGTAGCGGCGCGCGGCGAGGAGAGGCCGGCCAGCGCGCGGCCCCAAAACAGCGCGCGCATTGAAAGCGGGGGGCGCGACCTCGATAATGTCCGCCCCTCGCGGCCGCCGGCCGCGTCGAGCCTCTCCTCCCACCACCTAAGCGAGTGTCGTGAAAGCCAACTTTCCGCGCATCCAGCGCCTGCCGCCCTATGTCTTCAACATCGTTGGTGACCTCAAGGCCGCAGCCCGAGCTCGTGGCGAGGACATCATCGACTTCAGCATGGGCAACCCCGACCAGCCGACGCCGAAGCACATCGTCGACAAGCTGGTGGAGGCCTCTGTGCGCGGCACCGACAGCGACTACGTTCGCCCCGAGTTGATCGACGAGGACGGCACGCACACGCACCGCTACTCGCTGTCCAAGGGCGTGCCGCGCCTGCGGCGTGCGATGTCGCGCTGGTACAAGAACCGCTACGACGTCGACGTCGACCCCAACTCCGAAGTGATCGCCACGATCGGATCCAAGGAAGGCCTGGCGCATCTGGCGTTTGCGACGCTGGGTCAGGGCGACGTGGTGCTGGTGCCCAATCCGGCGTATCCGATCCATCCCTATGGCGTCGTGCTGGCGGGCGCTGATGTCCGCCACGTCAAGATGACGCCGGATGTCGACTTCTTCGAAGAGCTGCAGCGCGCCATCAAGGAAAGCTGGCCGGCGCCGAAGATGCTGATCCTGAACTTCCCGGCGAACCCAACGACCGAATGCGTCGATCTGGCGTTCTTCGAGAAAGCCGTTGCGATCTGCCGCGAGCATCAAATGTGGCTGGTGCACGACTTGGCCTACGCCGACATCGTGTTCGACGGCTATCAAGCGCCGAGCGTGCTGCAGGTGCCGGGTGCCAAGGACCTCGCCGTCGAGTTCTTCACGCTGTCGAAGAGCTACAACATGCCGGGCTGGCGCGTCGGCTTCATGTGCGGCAACCCGACGCTGGTTGCCGCGCTCGCGCGGATCAAGAGCTACCTCGACTACGGCATGTTCACGCCGATCCAGGTGGCGGCGATTGCGGCGCTCGAAGGCCCGCAGGACTGTGTCGCCGAGATTGCCGAGATGTATCGCAAGCGCCGCGATGCCTTGTGCGAAGGCCTGTGCTCGATCGGCTGGAATGTCACCAAGCCCAAGGCGACGATGTTCGTCTGGGCCAAGATTCCCGAGCCGTTTGCCGCGATGGGCTCGATCGAATTCGCCAAGCTGCTGCTGGCCGAGGCCAAGGTGGCGGTGTCGCCCGGCGCCGGCTTCGGCGACTACGGCGACGACCATGTGCGCTTTGCGTTGATCGAGAACGAACACCGCACGCGTCAGGCAATTCGCGGTATCAAGAAGCTGCTGCAGAAAGGTGCTGCGGCGATCAGCCCGCCGGCACCGAAGGCAGGTGTGGCATGACGACCGCGCCGCTGCGTGTCGGCCTGCTCGGCCTGGGCACGGTCGGGCAGGGCGTGATCCGCGTGCTGCGCACCAACGCCGACGAGATCACGCGTCGCGTCGGCCGCGCCGTCGTCGTCACGCATGCGTCGGCGCGCGACCCGCACCGGGCACGCGACGTGTCGCTGGACGGCATCCAGATCGTCGCCGACCCGATACGGATCGCCGCCGAAGCCGATGTCGATGTCGTCGTCGAAGCCATCGGCGGCCTGTCGCCGGCCAAGGAACTGGTGCTGGCTGCGCTGCGTCGCGGCAAGCCGGTGGTGACCGCCAACAAGGCGCTGCTTGCGCTGCAAGGCAATGAAATCTTCGAGGCTGCACAGGCCAGCGGCGTGATGATCGCGTTCGAAGCCAGCGTCGCCGGCGGCATTCCGGCGATCAAGGCAATCCGCGAAGGCTTGGCCGGCAATCGCATCGAAGCCTTGGCCGGCATCATCAACGGCACCTGCAACTACATCCTGACGCAGATGAGCGAGAAGGGGCAGGCGTTCGCCGATGCGCTGGCCGACGCGCAGCGGCTCGGCTATGCCGAAGCCGATCCGACGTTCGATGTCGAGGGCATCGACGCCGCACACAAGCTGACGATCTTGGCCAGCATCGCGTTCGGCATGCCGCTTTCGTTCGATAAGGTGTCGGTCGAAGGCATCACCAAGGTGACGCCGCAGGACATTCGCATCGCGCAAGCGCTCGGTTACCGGATCAAGCATCTGGGTATCGCCAAGCGAACCGACGCCGGCGTGGAGTTGCGGGCGCACGCCACGCTGGTGCCTGAGGACCGTCTGTTGGCCAAGGTCGACGGCGTGCTCAACACCGTGCTGCTGCAGGGCAATGCCGTCGGCCAGATCGGCCTGTACGGCCGGGGCGCCGGTGGCGACGCCACGGCATCGGCTGTCGTTGCGGACCTGGTCGACGTGGCGCGTGCGCTGGGTTCCGACGCGCGCCACCATGTGCCGTCGCTGGCGTTCCAGCCTTCGGCCGTTCGCGAACTGAACGTGTTGCCACTGGCCGACGTGGTCAGCTCGCACTATCTGCGCATCACGGTCGCCGATGAGCCGGGTGTGCTCAAGGCCATCACGTCGATCCTGGCCGAGTTGGACATCAGCATCGAAGCGATCCTGCAGAAGGAGCCGCAAGGCGGCGCCGACGCCAGCGTCGCGGTCATCACGTCAGTGATTCCGGAGCGGCGCTTCAACGAAGCGGTGGCGCGCGTGCGCCAGCTGCCGTTCGTGCGCCACGACATCTCACGGTTTCGTGTCGAGCATTTCTAATCTGCATGACCCAAGCCGGGCGGCATGTCGCTCCCGGCAACCGATTACACGCCGTCATCCACTGGTTCTGATTCCATGACCCGCTATACCGGCCTTGTCGACCACTACCGTTCCCGCTTGCCGCTGACGCCGAATCACTGCGCGATCAGCCTGGGCGAAGGTCGCACGCCGCTGATCCGCATCTACAACACCGAGCGCGAGATCGGTTTCGAAGGCGAGCTGTACGTCAAGTTCGAAGGCCTGAATCCGACCGGCTCGTTCAAAGACCGCGGCATGACGCTGGCGGTGACGCAAGCCGTACACGAAGGCGCTCGCGCCATCATCTGCGCGTCCACCGGCAACACCTCGGCCGCAGCTGCTGCCTACGCTGCGCGCGCCAGCATCACGGCGTTCGTGCTGATTCCCGAAGGCAAGATCGCGCTAGGCAAGTTGGCTCAGGCGATCGTGCACGGCGCGGTCGTCGTGCAGATCCGCGGCAACTTCGACGATGGCATGCGCCTGGTCAAGGAAGTCGCCGAAACGGCGCCGGTGGCCATCGTCAACTCGATCAACCCGTTCCGTTTGCAGGGCCAGAAGACGGCGGCATTCGAAATCGTCGAAGCGCTTGGCCGCGCGCCGGACTACCACTGCATTCCGGTCGGCAACGCCGGCAACATCAGCGCGCACTGGCTCGGCTATGCCGAGGTCAGCAACTTCCCGACGACGATCAACCGGCTCGCGCCGGAGTTGCAGCACTACTCGCGCGAAACGCTGACCGACACGCGTCCCAAGATGGTCGGCTATCAGGCTGCCGGCAGCGCGCCGTTCATGCGCGGCGCCGCCGTGCGCAATCCCGAAACGGTCGCCACCGCGATCCGTATCGGCGACCCGCAGTCCTGGGACCTCGCATGGGCCGTTCAGCAGGAATCGGGCGGCTGGTTCGACGAATGCACCGACGAGGACATCCTGCGCACGCAGCGCCGCTTGGCCGAGCTCGACGGCGTGTTCTGCGAGCCGGCATCGGCTGCCTCGCTGTGCGGTGCGATCCGTGACATCAAGAGCGGCAAAATCGCGCCGGGCTCGAAGGTGGTTTGCACCCTGACCGGCTTTGGTCTCAAGGACCCCGACATCATCGTCAAGGGCGGACTCAGCGGCGTGGTCGAAGTCGACGCCGAGCGTTCCGCCGTCGAGAAGGCGCTGCTCGATCGCCTGTCCTGAGCAAGCCAGCGGCATCGCCGATCACCGCTTGCCGATCGGGTGGTACGCATAGCCCCATGCCAACGATGGCGGGTGCGGCAATGCTAAAATGTCAGTCTCGTTGCGAGCCGGGCGCGTCATGATCTGGGTGGATTACTGCATCGTGGGCGTACTGGCGGTCTCGACCTTGATCGGCGTCATCCGCGGCTTCGCGCGCGAAACCCTGGGCTTGCTGACATGGGTGCTGGCGATCTGGCTCTCCGCTGCATTCGCCCCGGTCGTTGCCGATTCGCTGGCGGACTATCTCAGCGCACCGTCGGTGCGCTCGATCGCAGCTCATGTGTTGTTGTTCTTCGGTGGGTTGCTCGTCGGCGGCATCGCGACGGCGCTGCTGGTGCGCCGCCTGCGCGAAAGCGTGCTGTCATCGACCGATCGCACGCTCGGCGCCGGCTTTGGTTTGATGCGCGGCGCCGTGCTGGTTGCGATGTTTGTACTCGTGGCGCAGGGAACCGCGGTGCGGCAAGACCCGTGGTGGCGTCAGTCGCTGTTGCTGAATCGCTTCGAGTGGCTCGCCGATGCAATCGGCATCGTCGTGCCGTCGCGCTGGCTCGATCGCTTGCAACGGCAGGGCGACGATGCCGACAACGCGGTCGAAGCGTCGTATTAGTGGGTCTGTTTTTAACCGTCGTCTGATTCGCTTCCGAGGTCACCATGTGCGGCATTGTCGGCATCTACTCGCATCAAAGCGCCAATCAGGAACTCTATGACGCGCTGACGATGCTGCAGCATCGCGGTCAGGACGCGGCCGGCATCATCACCAATGAAGGCCATCGTCTGCACTTGCGCAAGGACAATGGTCTGGTGCGCGACGTGTTCAACAAGGACGAGCACATGGCGCGGCTGCGCGGCCCGATCGGTATCGGCCACGTCCGCTATCCGACGGCCGGCGCTAGCAGCTCGGCCGAAGCCCAGCCGTTCTATACCAACATGCCGTTCGGCATTTCCCTGTCGCACAACGGCAACCTGACCAATGCCGAAGAGCTTAAGCAGGAACTGTTTGCCGAAGACCGTCGGCATCTGAACACCGAGTCCGACTCGGAAGTGCTGCTCAACGTGTTCGCGCACGAGCTGCAGATTCAGAGCAAGCTCAAGTTGATGCCTGACGACATCTTCGCTGCGGTATCAGGCGTGCATCGTCGCTGCCGCGGGGCTTACGCGGTCGTGGCGATGATCAGCGGTTACGGTTTGGTCGGCTTCCGCGATCCGTTCGGTATCCGCCCGGTCTGCTATGGCTGGCGTGACTCGCCGAGCGGCAAGGAATACATGATCGCATCGGAGTCGGTCGCGCTCGACGCGCTTGGCTACGAGTTCCTCGACGACATCGCACCGGGTGAGGCGATCTACGTCGACATGGAAGGCAAGCTGCATCGCCGTCAATGCGCGGTCAATCCAGTGTTGTCGCCTTGCATCTTCGAGTACGTGTACCTGGCGCGGCCCGACTCGGTGATGGACGACATCTACGTTTATAAAGCGCGTCTGCGCATGGGAATCAAGCTCGCCGAGAAGATTCTGCGCGAGTGGCCCGAGCACGATATCGACGTCGTGATTCCGATTCCGGACACCTCGCGCGTCGCCGGGGCCGAAGTCGCAGCGCGATTGGGCGTCCACTACCGTGAAGGCTTCATCAAGAATCGCTACATCGGCCGCACCTTCATCATGCCGGGGCAGGCGCAGCGCAAGAAAGGCGTGCGCCAGAAGCTCAATCCGGTCGATGTCGAGTTTCGCGGCAAGAATGTGTTGCTGGTCGACGATTCGATCGTGCGCGGCACCACCAGTCAGGAAATCATCCAGATGGCGCGAGATGCCGGCGCGCGCAAGGTGTATTTCGCGTCGGCGGCTCCGCCGGTGCGCTACCCGAACGTCTACGGGATCGACATGCCGACGGCCTCGGAGTTGGTGGCACATGGCCGCACGCACCTGGAACTGCAGACGCTGCTCGGTGCCGACCGGCTGATCTTCCAGGACTTGAACGACCTGATCGACGCCGTGCGCCACAAGCATTCGAGCATTCAGCGCTTCGACTGCTCGGTGTTCACTGGCGAATACATCACCCAAGACATCAGCCCGGAATACTTGAATCAGCTCGAGCTATTCCGGTCCGATGCGGCCAAGGCCAAGCGTGACGTGGCCTCGCAGTCGGTCATCGAGCTGGACAACGCGGCGGCGCGCTGACCGCCAGCCGCGCATTGCCTGCCGCGGCGCGCGGTTCTACACTGCCGCCCAGCGCCGATTTGTATTCCTGCTTGCGGGCGCTTAATAAATGTCGCTAAACGGGTTGCAAGCAGGCTCGTTTGGCGTCGCGCGGTATAGGTAGCAACGGTTGCCCGACACCATGAGCCACGATCCTTCGCTGGACCTTCCCGACGCCGAATACGGCTTTGCCACGCTGGGCATTCGTCACGCCGAGCTGCGTAGCGCCGAGCGTGAACATTCGCCGTCGATGTATCTGACGTCGAGCTTTACGTTCGGCAGCGCCGCCGAAGCGGCGGCGATTTTCTCAGGCGCGCAAGCCGGCAACATCTACGGCCGCTTTACCAACCCGACCGTGCAGGCCTTCGAGCAGCGCTTGGCGCGACTCGAAGGCGGCGAAAGCTGCGTCGCCACGGCCAGCGGCATGGCGGCGATCCTGACGCTGGTGCTGACGGTCATGAAGGCCGGCGATCACCTGCTGGTGTCCAACGGCCTGTTCGGTTCGACGATCAATCTGTTCAACAACTACATCGCCAAACTCGGCATCGAGGTCGGCTACGCCGACCTGACCGACATTGAATCCTGGCGCCGTGGTTTGCAGCCGAATACGCGGCTGCTGTTCATCGAAACGCCGTCCAATCCACTGACCGAGATTGCCGATATCGCAGCGCTGGCGGAACTCGCTCACGCGCACGGGGCTCAGCTCGCGGTCGACAACTGCTTTCTGACGCCGGTCTTCCAACAGCCGCTGAAGCTGGGGGCCGACTACATCATTCATTCGGCGACCAAGTTCATCGACGGACAAGGCCGTTGCCTCGGTGGTGCGATCGTCGGCGACGCGCAGCGTGTCGGCAAAGACGTGTTCGCGTTCATGCGCACGGCCGGGCCGTGCCTATCGCCGTTCAACGCCTGGGTTTTTTTGAAGGGCTTGGAAACCTTGGCGGTGCGGATGAGGGCGCACGAGCACAACGCGATGCAGATCGCGCAGTGGCTGCAGCAGCAGCCGCAGGTTGCCCGCGTTCACTATCCCGGCTTGCCAACGCATCCGCAGCATGAGCTGGCGTTGCGCCAGCAGCGCGGCTTCGGCGCGATCGTGTCGTTCGATGTGCACGGCGGTCGCGAGGCAGCGTGGAAGCTGATCGACGGCACGCGCCTGTGCTCGATCACGGCCAACCTCGGCGATACCCGTACGACGATCACGCATCCGGCGACCACAACGCATGGCCGCATCACGGCCGAGGCGCGTGCCAAGGCCGGCATCGGCGAAAGCCTGGTGCGCTTGTCGATCGGGCTTGAAGATGCGGTTGATCTGATCAATGACTTGCAGCGCGCAATGCGCTCGCTCTGAGGACCTGCAAAATGCTGGATCGTATCTGTCTGATCTTTGTCGTCGCCTGGTTTTTGTTTGGCGGTGCAGGGCACTTCATCAGCGCGGATTTCTTCATTGGCATTGTGCCGCCGTACATTCCGCGCCCCGAGTGGGTGGTCGCCGTCAGTGGTGTTTTCGAGCTGCTCGGCGCCGCCGGTTTGCTATATCGGCCGACGCGACGCGCAGCGGCCGTTGGTCTGTTTCTGCTGACGCTGGCGGTAACGCCGGCGAATGTCTACATGTGGCAAAACCCGCAGCTTTTCCCGCTGTTTCCGCCAGTTCTTCTCGGCGTTCGTCTGCTGGTGCAAGTGGTGTTGCTCGCCGCTATTGCACGCTTGGCATGGTCATCACGTCAGATGCGCTCGCTCGCCTGAATCGTATCCGCTCGCTTTTGCGCGAGCGATGATGTCGTGTACAAGGGAGCACGCCGCCGCGTGCCCGTGTAAGCTTGCGCACCGCAACGCATGCGGCACGAATTGCAGCACCGATCGAAACACCTTTTACGTAATAGGAGATTCAGCATGGCCACCAAGCAAGGCGAAGGCGCCGCGACCCCGAAAGCCGCTCCCCGCGGCGGTATTTCGCAGACGGTCAAGCCCGACGCCGCACTGGCCGAGATCGTGGGCGCTGACCCGATCACGCGCGCCGATCTGACCAAGAAGGTCTGGGACTACATCAAGAAGCACGACCTGCAGGACGCCAAGAACCGTCGTGCGATCAATGCCGACGCCAAGCTCAAGCCGGTGTTCGGTGGCAAGGACCAAGTGACGATGTTCGAGATGACCAAGCTGGTCAACGAACACGTCAGCAAGTAAGCCTCGCGCCGTACGCTTCGAAAGACGCTGTAAACCGCATTACGCGCATCGTCTTCGTCGCGATATGTTCCTGCAGCCGGCGACCGCTCTGAGCGCCATCGACCGGCTGCAGCAGGTGCTGCAGTTGCAAGACCCAGCCGATAAATGCGCTGCGGTTGCTTCGCTCGTCATCGACGACGACTCTTTCATTCATCAACCGCGTCAGCGTGTTGCGCCGGGCCGCCCGGAACGACTGCAGCTGGTGCGTCCGCGTGACGTACCGATGCGCGGGCTGGGCACGGCAGAAGGGCGCGCTGCGCTCGTTCACGCGGTTGCCCACATCGAATTCAACGCGATCAATCTGGCACTCGACGCCTGTCTGAGTTTTGCCGGCATGCCGGCGTCGTACTACGACGACTGGCTCAGCGTGGCACGCGATGAGGCACGACACTTTGCAATGCTCGCGTCACGCTTGCGCGAGATGGGCCACGACTACGGCGATTTCCCGGCGCACAACGGCCTGTGGGAACAAGCCGAGAAAACCGCAGATGACGTCATGGTGCGGATGGCACTCGTGCCGCGCGTGCTGGAAGCGCGTGGCCTGGACGTGACGCCAGGCATGATCGCGCGCCTGCAAGAGGTCAAGGATCACGCCACCGCCGCGGTGCTGCGCGTGATTCTCGACGAAGAAGTGCGCCATGTGGCGATCGGCACCCAGTGGTTTCGCTGGTGCTGCGAGCAGCGCGGCCTGGACCCGACACCCACCTTTCTGCGCCTGCTGGACGACAGTCAGACCCGGATACGGGCGCCGCTGAACTGGCCGGCGCGTCGCGCGGCGGGGTTCGATCCCGATGAGATGCCGGCCGAGCTGATCGCCGGTCACTAGTGCTGCCGTGATGGATTGTCGCGTGGCACTCAGGCGCGCCGGCGAGTTCAGTCGGTCAAGCGCAGCGTTTTTATCGAATCGCGATCGATTACGAGCACTTCGCAGCGATCATCGTGCCAGTCCGGCAGTACGATGCGTAATCCCGGTCGGCCATCGATCTCAAGGCGATGCTGAGCCGGCCGATGCGTGTGGCCGTGAATCATTTGCGTGACGCCGGCGCTGCGCAGCGCCGCGATCACGGCGCTGGGATTGACGTCCATGATCGCGCTGCTTTTGCCGGCCTTGGCTTGCTGACTTCCGCGGCGTAAACCACCGGCGATTTGCTCGCGCCAGCGACGCGGCAAATGCGTGAACGCGGTTTGCACGACAGGACGATGCGCAAACCAACGCCAGCGCTGATAGCCGACATCGTCGGTGCACCACAGGTCACCGTGCGACAGCAGCCAGGATCGGCCTTCGATCCGGGCGACGCTGGGGTCGGGCAGCAGGTGCACGCCGCTCTCACGCTCAAAGCGTTCACCCAGCAGAAAATCTCGATTGCCCCGCATCGCGTACAGCGCCACGCCGCTGCGCGCCAGGCGCGCCAGCGCCGCGATTTCATCGGCATAGACGTCCAGGCCGATGTCATCACCAACCCAGTACTCGAACAGGTCACCGAGCAAGTACACCGCTTGGGCGTTGCGTGCCGGCCCATCGAGCAAGGCCTTGAACTGCTCGCGCAGCGGTGAGGGCTGCGCAGGCAGATGCAGGTCCGACAGCAGCAGCGTGCTCATGCTCGCGATCGCGGTCGGGCCTGCGCCTGCAAGTCGGACCTCAGATCAGCGTGGCCGACGTGATGATGATCTGGGTCACCGGCACGTCGCGGCCAAACGGACGGGCCGAGCCGGTCGGTGTGTTGGCGATCTGATCGACGACGTCGAGCCCTTCGGTCACGGCGCCGAACACCGCATAGCCCCAGCCGTCCTGTCCCGGATAGTCGAGAAAGTCGTTGTCGCCATGATTGATGAAGAACTGGCTCGACGCGGAGTGCGGCTCGCCGGTGCGCGCCATCGCGATCGTGCCGCGCTTGTTCTTCAAGCCGTTCTTGGCTTCGTTCTGGATCGGCGCGCGCGTGCGCTTCTGGTTGTATTCGGCGTCATAGCCGCCGCCCTGGATCATGAAGCCCTTGATCACGCGGTGGAACACCAGGCCGTCGTAGTGGCCGGCCTTTACGTATTCGACGAAGTTGGCGACGGTCTTGGGTGCCTTCTCGGCGTCCAGCGACAGCGTGATGTTGCCGGCGGAGGTGCTCAGCAGCACGCGAACGGGGGTGGCGGTGTCGGTCATCGTATAGCTCAGGTTGGGTTGTTGAATGCGGCGGCGCGCGTCAGCGCATCACGGCGGACAGTTGCGTGGCTTTCATGATCACCACCGGCTGCTGCGGTACATCGGTCGGAAACGGACCGCCGCGACCGGTCGGAATCGCGGCGATCTTGTCGACGACGTCCATGCCGCTGACGACGCGCCCGAACACCGTGTAGCCCCAGCCGTCGGGGTTGGGCGAATCGAGCATGCCGTTGTCGACCAGGTTGATATAGAACTCGCTGGTGCCGGAGTGAGGGCGCGCATCACGTGCCAGTGCGATCGATCCGCGCAGGTTCTTCAAGCCGTTGTCGGCTTCATTGGGCGTGCCGGGGCCGGCCTCGCGATGCTCGAAGCGCGTGTCGTAGCCACCGGCCTGCGCCATGAAGCCGGCAATCACGCGATGAAAGATCAGCCCGTCGTAGAAACCGCGATTAACGTAGCCGATGAAGTTCGCCACCGTCTTCGGTGCGCGGACGGGGTCGAGCTCGACGACGATGTCGCCTTGTGTGGTGCGCAGTTGCACGCGCGGCAAGGCGGCGGCCGGCGCGGTGGTGGCCGGGACGGCTGTCGTCGGGGCGTTGGCCGCATCGACGCGCAACGTGATCGACGACAGCAGCAGTGCGGACAGCAGCAGATTGCGGATCATGGCGGGGGCGTTCATTGCGAGCCGGGCAGCGATGCCCGGCTGAGGGGAGCGCATTATGCCGCGACCGACGTGGACTCGGCGCTGCCCGCGACCGGGATCGCGTCGAGCAACACGTCGATGCCGGCACCGGGTGCATGGGCCCGCTCCGACAGCAGGCGACGAAATTGCCGGCCGCCGGGCTGACCCCGATACAAGCCCAGCAGATGCCGCGTGATGTGCTTCAGCGGCGTGCCCGAGGCCAGCTGGCGTTCCACATACGGGCGATAGGCCTGCAGCACCGCTTCACGGCTCGGCAGTTGCAGCGCGGCGTCGTCGCATTCTGTTGCGGCTGCGTCACCGGCCGCCGCGCGCGCGGTGTGCGTGAACAGCGCCGCGTCCATCGCCGCCAGTGAATACGGGTTCTCGTAGGCTTCGCGACCGATCATCACACCGTCGACCTGCAACAAGTGTTGCCGACATTGCTCGACGCTGCGGATGCCGCCATTGATGACCACGGTCAGCTGGGGAAATTCTTGCTTGAGCCGGTACACATGCTCATAGGTCAGCGGTGGGATTTCGCGGTTTTCGCGAGGCGACAAGCCCTGCAGCCAGGCCTTGCGCGCGTGCACGATGAACACCGTGCAGCCGGCAGCGGCCACCGTTTCGACGAAGTGCTTCATGAACGCGTAGTCCTCGCAGTCGTCGACGCCGATGCGGTGCTTGACCGTCACCGGCAGATCGGTGGCGCGGCGCATCGCTGCGACCGACGCGGCGACGCGCTGCGGATCTCGCATCAGGCAGGCGCCGAAGCTGCCTTCCTGCACCCGGTCCGACGGGCAGCCGCAGTTCAGATTCACTTCGTCGTATTGCCAGGTCGCGGCCAGCTCGGCGCAGCGCGCCAGCGCCTCCGGGTCTGAGCCGCCGAGCTGCAGCGCCAGCGGATGCTCGCTGGCGTCGTAGCGCAGGTGCCGCGCCACGTCGCCGTGCAGCAGTGCGCCGGTCGTCACCATCTCGGTGTACAGCAAGGCGTTGGGCGCCAGCAGTCTATGAAAGCTCCGGCAATGCGTGTCCGTCCAATCCATCATCGGGGCGACGCACAAGCGGTGCAGGGCAGGGGCGGCGGGCGGTGGCGCCGCGTTGGGAGTTGTCATCGAGATACACACCACGGAAGCAGGCGGATCGCTCCGCCCCGGTCGGTTCGGCGCTCAGTGTCGCATAGCGCCGGTGCCGGCCCTATGGCCGCGCCTACGGCGCAACACGCGTTCAGCTCGATCCCCGATAATCCGGGCAGACCCTCCGGAGCGTTATTCGATGATCAAAGGCAGCCAGACCCGTACCGCCGACCACGCAGTCGAGCCGTTGTTCGTCGACCGCTGGTCGCCCCGCGCGATGTCGGGTGAGGCGATCGAGCCCGCGCAGCTGATGCGCTTGTTCGAGGCCGCACGCTGGGCGCCGTCCGCAATGAATGCGCAGCCCTGGCGTTTGCTGTATGCGCGCCGCGATACCCAGCAGTGGCCGCTGTTCTTTGACCTGCTGGTGCCGGCCAACCAGCTGTGGGTGTCTCAGGCTGCTGCGCTGGTGCTGATCGTGTCCGACAAGGCGCAGGGCACCCACAGCTTCGACACCGGCGCGGCGTGGCAGAACCTCGCACTGCAGGGCATGGCGCAGGGCTTGGTCGTGCACGGCATGGCCGGTTTCGACTACGCGGCCGCTGCGACCCGCTTGCAGATTCCCGAAGGCTTCAAGGTCGAGGCGATGGTCGCGATCGGCAAGCCGGGGCCGCTGAGCGCACTGCCGGAAAAGCTGCAGTCACGCGAATCGCCGAGCCCGCGGCGTCCGCTGTCCGAGACGATCTGCGAAGGCGTATTCACGTTCCAGTAGTGTCGTCGGCACTGCGCGGCGGCTGCATACTCATTGCGGCTCGAACAGCTGCATAAAGCGGACGAAGTCGAGCTTGCTGCCGCGCTCCATGTCGAAGTCTCTGGCGATCGCCATGGCCGGGCTGCGCAGCCCGGCCAGTGTTTCCTTGAACACCTGCGTCGGCACGCGCACTTGCAGCGCCACGTCGTCGGCAATGCCCGCCTGCAGTTCGCTGACGCCGCGCCGCACGGTATAGGTGTAGCGCGCATCGGGGTCGGTGAAGATCAGGCCGACGCGGATCACTTGGTCGAGCGTGTCTTCGGCGTGCAGGTTCACCGCCATGCCGTCGAAGAACACACGCAGTGGCATGCCGGCCAGCATCGCGGCGCTCGGCTTGCCTTCGCGTCGCGGCACGCTGAAGTCGCCGGCCAAGGTATGCGCGCTGGTGTAGTACCAGTCGCGCGCGGGTGGGTTGGTTTCGGCGTCGGCCAGCGCACGCAGCGCGGCGATCCGCGCATCACGCGCGGCAGCGTGCTGCGGCGCCACGCGCAGTGCATAGCCGCTCAGTTGTAGCGCCCACTGCCAGTCTTTTGCCTCGATGGCGGCTGTGATCTGCCGGTCGACCGCCTCGAGCCCGCCTGCGAGCGCGACGATCCGCTGTGCTTGCGCATCGGGCGGCAGCGGTTGCAGCTCGGCCGGGTCGCCGCTGTACCACCCGAGATTGCCGGCAAAGATCGACTTGGCGCTCCACGACGGCTTGCCATAGAACGGCTGCAAGTACGGCGATGCCGCCAGATGTGGCGGCAGTTGCAGCTGCTGGGCGATCTCATCCGGCAGCAGGCCACGGTTCATCAAGCGCAGCGTCTGGTCGTGAACGTAGCGGATCGCGTCGCGGTAGTCGGTCAGCACGCTGGCGATCGGGTCGGCGCCGCTCAAGGGTCGTGAATGGCTCGGCACCAGGTAGCGCGGCTGCAGCGCGCGCATCGCATCCAGCGAAGCCGCCCAGCGCTTCGGATCGCGATACCGCGTGCCGCGGATCGTGTACAGGTTTGGAAATGCCTTGTAGAAGTTGTCGCCGCACAGCAACACGCCGCGCTGCGGCAGCCATACCAGAATCTGGTCATCCGTTTCGCCGGGCGCGTGGCGCAGTTGCAAGTCGATGCCGGCGATCCGCAGGTCGAGTTGTTCGCCGAACGTCTGGGTCGGGCGCACCGTATCGAGCGTGGACTCGGCGTCCAAGTTCAGAAAGCCGCCGATGCCGATGTTGACGCGCTCGCCTTGCGGCAGCTTGGTGCCGTACATGTGCAGCGAGCGCTGCGTGATGACCGGCTGCAACTCGCTGGCGAGTTGGTCCATGTGGGCGCCGACGTCATCGTGGGCGATCACCGCAACGCCCGGCCCGGCGAACTCGGCGGCGCCACCGATATGGTCGGGGTGAGAGTGCGTGTAGATCACGGCCTTGATCGGCTTGCGGCTGATCGCGGCGAACTCGGCATGCACCTGTGCGGCGGCCTGACGGGATTCCATCGTGTCGACGATCACCAGGCCGTCGTCGCCTTCCAGCAGGATCGAATTGGCGATGCCGTAGCCGATCGCGACCCAGACGCCATCGGTGACCTTGATCACCTCGCGGCGAAACTCGGCGCTGTGTTCGGTCAGCGCCTCTGGGCTCGGTGCATCGACCGCCGCTGCCGGCGCTGCACCGCGCTCGCAAGCGGCAAGCATCACACACAGGCTGGCCGTCAGCGTGGCTGTCAGCATCGACTTCATCGAGTATCTCCGTCAGACGGGGCACGCGTCTTGGGTGCATGCCAATGGGTGCCGGTAAAGAAGCGGCGCAGTCGTTCGGCTGCGCCGTATCGGCGCGGTCTGCAGACCGGCGGCGTTACGTCGTCATACAAGCCGGACGCGATCGTACCGTCGGCGAGCAATACATCGAGCGCGCCGGCCTGCTGCAAGCGTGCGTCGACGAGCGCGCGCACGGCCTCGGGTAGCGCGGTGCGGTGCTGCTGCAGCCGTTCGCGGCACCAGACGCGGTACTGCACGACCGGCAAGCGTCGATACAACGTGCCTTGAATCTCGACGTCGAATCGACGCCGCCCGTCGCGCCACGCGCGCGCATTGGCCAGCAGATAGGGCAGGTAGCCGCTGCCGACGTCATCCAGCAACGGACCCCAGCCGTCGGGTAGCGTACCGGGCGCGCACCAAGAGCCGAGCCGGGCGTCGTCGTAACGCGCGTTCCACATGCGAGCGACCCAGGCCAGCACGGCCGGAGCGCGCTGCTGCATGATCAGGCTCGGCGTCGGGTCGAGGCTAAAGTGGCGGAACATCGACGCAAAAAAGCCGAAGTCGGCCAAGCTCGGACGCCCGCCCAGCAGATAGTCCTGCTGCTCGAACAGCGCATGAAGGCGGTCCAGTGTATTCAGGTAGATCGACTCGACGTGCGCCCGCGTCGAGGCCGTCACCCCATCGCCATCGACGTAGATCCGCCGCTGGCGGCGACGCACCATCGCGGCGATCAGCGGGGCCGGCAGCGGATGCCGCGATAGAAAGGTCTCGGCGAAACGCCGCGACAGCGCATGCGAATCGCTGGCGTAGCTCCAGCGATAATGCAGCGCCGGGCGCCACAGCCACTCGTCAGCGTAGTCTTCGAGCAAGCGGCTGAAGAACGCCTGGTACGCATCCTCCGGTATCACGCTGCCTTGCGGATGGCGCGCTTCGAACCAGTCGATCATCGGCGTCGTGTCGGCCAGCCATTGACCTTGCGGCGTGCGGATCGCCGGGACCTTCATCAAGCCGGTGTTCGGCAGCACATCGCGCATCAACTCGCCGCTCCACTGCGCTTCGATCTCGACGTGCGCGATCCGCTTGTAGCGCAGGTATGCCTGCATCTTGCCGCTGAAGTACGAGATCCAGAACAGGTACAGCGTATACGGTTGCTCGGGCTGGCTCATGCGTCGGTGACGACCAGGCGATTGTGCTCGCGACCCAGTCGATGGCGCGGATGGATGTCGAGCGCGCTGCGGTCGCCAAGTGCGTGCAGCAGGTCGTCGACCGCTGCGCGCGGTACGGTCGGCAGCCCGGCGCAATAGTCGAGCGGGCGCTGCAGCATCCATTGAGCGTATGGGAAGATCGCGCGCTCGGCTTCGATATCGCCGAGCCGAAACCGATGCCGGCCGATCACGCGCGGGATACGCCGTCCAGGGTGATCGTCGATCCACTGATCGAGCCGGCTGACGGTGTCACGCAGGATCGGCAGATAGTCGGTGAACAGGTCACGCAGCACCGGCATCAGCGTTTCCGGGATCGCATCGTTCGCGACGTAGTCACCGATCGGCGGGGTGCTGGTGTTCATCCGCTGCACCCAGGCGTAGACCTGCGGAGCACGCTGCCGCATCAGCGCCAGCGGGTAGAAGTCGCGACCCAGATGTGCGTACAGCGGCCCGATCAGTCCGAAATCGCCGATGCCGGCGCGCTCGCCCAGCAGATAGCGGTGTGCGCTGAAGTGGGCGTTGAGTTGGTCGAGCAGGCGCTCGTAGCGCGCTTCGATCTCGGGGATCGTCTCATTCGTAATGCCCAGCATCGGCAGCGCGCCAGCGAACGGACGGCAAGCGCGGCGCCCGAAGAACCGACGCAGCCAGCGCGGCGCATGGGGTGACAGCAGTAAGCCGAAGTGTTCGAGTACATCGTCGATGTGCTCGCGTTCGTGCCAGAAGCTCCAGCGGTAGTGCATACCCGGCATCAGCATCCATTCGTCGCCGAGAATCTCCAGCAGCAGCGCAGCCAGATGCTGGCGCGGCGTGTCCGGATAGACCGACCGCTGCGGATAGCGCGACTCCAGCGCATCGATGATCACCGTGCTGTCCTGAATGAACTCGCCATCTCGCGTCTCGATCACCGGGATGTACTTGACCCCGGTACGCGGCACGATCACGCGGCGGAACACGTTCAGCGTCGACAGTGTTTCGCGATACGCGATGCCCTTGTAGCGCAGATAGCTGCGTACCTTGCCGCTGTAGTAGGAGTGCGGCAGCGCGTACAACGTGATGTCGGGCGTAATGTCGGGCGCGACCTCGGCGGCGCGGCTCATCGGCTCAACCCCGAATCATGCGCGCCAGCAGGCCGGGCACGATCCGATGCATCAGCGCGGCCATCCGCGCTTCCCGGCCGGGATACACGAGAGCCTGATTGCGTTCGATGGCGCGCAGCGTGCAGCGCGCCACTTCGTCCGGCATCAGCGTCGACCGGGCGAAGTCGCGGTCGACGCGGGCCCGGGAGCGCGGCGTATCGAGCGCGCCCACGAGCTTGACCTTGGACTGGATCGGTGTGCGCACGAAGCCAGGGCACACGGTGCTGACGCCGATCTGGTAGCGGTGCAGGTCGGCGCGTAGGGATTCGCTCAAGCCGACGACGGCGAATTTGCTGGCACTGTAGGTGGCCATGCCGCCGACGCCGACGAAGCCCGACACTGAGGCCATGTTGACGATGTGCCCGCCGCCGCCGCGCTGGATCATCAGCGGCACGAATGCGCGGATGCCGTGAACCACACCCATCACGTTGATCTCGTGCAGCCTTCGCCAATCGTCGGGCTCGACTTCCCAACACAAGCCGCCCATCACCACGCCGGCGTTGTTGATCAGAATGTCGACCGGCTGATTATTCTGCTGCATCTGTGCGGCCAGCGCTTGCATCGCGGAGTCGTCGGCCACGTCGGCCGCATGAACCTGTGCCTGCGCGCCCAGTGCCGAGCAGCGCGCTTGCACAGCAGCCAGGCGCTCGGTATCGCGTCCGCACAGCACGACGCTGGCACCCGCGTGCGCCAATGCCACGGCGATCGACTCGCCGATTCCGCTGCTGGCGCCGGTGATCACGGCCCGCTTTCCTTGAATGCGACTCACGTCGTGCTGCTCCTGATGGTGTCTTGATGGGATGGCTCGACGCGGTCAGCGCGTGGCACTGGCGTCGTACCAGATCGGCGAGGCCCAAGCGCGCTCTTCGATCGTGTTGAATGTGCGCGTGCCGCGAAAACGCCCCGGCTCGCCGCTGACCGCGCAGCAGCCTTCGAAGCCGCGCAGTCCGCTGTCGGCGGCGAATTCGCCGTTGGCCGGGTCGATCCGGCTGCAGTCGACCGGCTGGCTCTGGCACAGCCGCTCACTCCACCTGCAACTTGGGATTTCGACCGCACGGGCGTAGTAGAACGCATCGCGGGACGACGCGAAGTCGGAGTCGCTCCAGACCGCGCACAGCTGCTCGGGATGGCGGCCGACCGCGAGGCTGCAATCGCGCGTCGACGGCAGTTGCACCGGCTCGCTGGTGCGCGCGATGCCGCTGAACACCTGCACCTTGGGCTGACGCGCCGCATCGATATAGCCCTTGACCAGATCGAGCCGCTGCAGCGGCGCGCCGGGATTGCGGCCACCGGCATCCTGCATCGCCCACACCGCGATCTGCGGTGCGGTGCGGCCCGGTGGCGCGGGCGGCAAGGCGCCGCCCATGCGTGCACCTCGCAGGCCTTGGTCGATCAAGTCGTCGCCGCGCGCGAGGCGCTGGCAGATGTCGCCCGGCAGCGGGTCCCAGCTGGCAAAGCTGCGGATGCGCATCCGTGGTCCGGAGGTCGCAAACGTTTCGCCGCGATGCACCGCATTCCAGATATCGCCGCGCGTGTTCTGTTCGGCCCAGACACCGGCCAGTCCGCCTGGGTTGAACGCCCGCGCACGATCCAGAAACTGGCGATTGCTGCAGGCGGCTGGATCGTGCGGGTCTTCGCGTGCGTTGTCGCAGCTCCACAGGCCGAGCTGGTCGCTGGGTTCGTCATCGAGTACGCCGCCGTGGCCGCCCCAGCCGACTTCGTCGACATATCCCGCGACGCCGTTGTGCGTGTCCGACGAGCCGATGAAGCCCATCTGGTACGGATTGATGCCGCCGAGTTCCTGCTTGACGCGCAAGCCTTCCGCCAGCGCGTTGCGGACCATGTCGAGCGGCGCCGTGCAGTTGACGCTAGGGCCGGAGCCGCCATTAGGGCCGACGGTCTGGCACGGTGCCACGGCGTAGGTCGGCTGCTGGCGCAAGCCGCAAAATGGCGGATCGCGGCCCGGATCGCCGCTGCAATAGCGCGCGCAAACGGGCGGGTCGGTCGGCAGCCCGGTGCAAACGCTCTTGGCCAGTTCGAACGTGCACGCGTCTTCCTCGCCTTGCAGATACGGGCCTTCCAGGCCGGCGGCGCATTCTGAGTTGCCCTTGTGCTGGTGGATTTCGATCGAGCGATCCATGTCGGCGCGCAGCTGCGCGTCGCTGCGCGTCAGCGTCAGGCCGTCGCGGCCGACGGGCAGACCGGTCTGAGGGTCCGGCGGCAGAAACATGCGCCCGTCGGACAGATTGGCGCTGTGC
The DNA here is from genome assembly GCF_900129825.1 of Hydrocarboniphaga daqingensis. Lineage (GTDB taxonomy): Bacteria > Pseudomonadota > Gammaproteobacteria > Nevskiales > Nevskiaceae > Hydrocarboniphaga > Hydrocarboniphaga daqingensis. Next base: position 184,151 of record NZ_FQWZ01000008.1, read on the forward strand.
GGGATCGTCAGCGCGCGGCAGCCATCGGCCTCGACGCAGTGGTCGCGCAAATGGTCGAACAGCCGCCACTCATCGTTGGTGTTGTTGTCGATCAGCAGGTCGGTGATCTGCTCCGACCCGAACACGTCGGCGGGCAGCGCATCGCCGAGAAACAGCACGTTACGATGCAGCATCTGGCCGGTTTTCTGCGACGTGTACTCGTAGCCGTGCAGCGTCGTGAATGTGCAGGGCTGGTTTTCTTCGTCGGTGATGCGGATCTGGTTCTGCCAGGCGATACGCGGCAGCGGCAACACGGTCAGGCCGGTCAGCAACACTTGCGTGGCGAACGGCGTATCGCCATTGACCAGCGCGTTGATGTTGCGCCGGGTGTTCTGGCCGATCAGATTGCAGGCCGGATTGACGCCCGATGGCAGCGCGCCACCGGCCTCGCAGATCGTCGAGAACTCGCCCAGGTATTCGGCATGGTCGGTGACAGCCGTGAAGTCGAGCGGACGGTCGAGCTGGATCTGGCGCGTCGCGGTATTCGGATCGGCATCGCCTGAAGGCAGGCCCGCGACCTCGCCCTTGGCGAACCGATACGCTTCACGCGGACCGTTGATCGAGTTGAAGAAGTAGGCGTCGAACGAGTCGCTGGTATGGATATGCAAGTCGCCGAAGTACGCGTTCTTATGCCCAGCGACGCGATTGCTGCAGCCGCCGTCGGGGAGCGGTGTCGGCGCGACTGCCTCAATCGGCGCCGTCGGCGAATTGGCAGCGCCGCAAGCCGACAGCGCCAGCGCGATCGCCGTCGTCATCGTCATTGATCTGAGCAGAGCAGGGGTCTGGATCATCACCGTCAAGCTCCCAAAATCAGCGTGAGTCTTTGCAGGAACCAGGCAGCCGACAGGGCGCCGATCATCGTCAGCGGCAGGCGTCGCAGCAGGGGCGGCGGCGATGCGTGGCGCAGCAAGCGCAACGCGATCAGCGCCGAGGCTGCAAACAGCAGCTGTCCGATCTCGACGCCAACGTTAAACAGCAGCAGCGCCCACAGCTGCGCCCCGTCCGGCAGGCCGGTTTGCTGCAAGCCGCCGGCAAAACCCAGCCCGTGCAGCAGCCCGAATACGAACGCGATCAGCCACGGTTGGCGCTGACTCAGGGTGGTAAGCGGCAGCGCGCCACGTGACAGCTCCACGGCCAGCAGCAAGATCGACGCGGCGATCAGTGCTTCGACGCTGGCCGATGGCAGTGACAGACCAGCGAGCACGGCCAGCGCCATCGTCAGGCTGTGCGCCAGCGTGAAGGCAGTGATCGTGGCCAGCAGCGGCCGTAGCGGCACTGCGCCATCGGTGGGTGCGCGAGCACGAACCAACAGCAGCAAGCACAGCACGAACAGCAGATGATCCCAGCCGCCCAGTACGTGCTCAATGCCGATCGGCAGATAAGCGCCCAGCGTGGTCGTCGGTGATGCGACGCCGGGGTCGCCGATGTCGATGCGGGCATGGTCGCGGTTGACCGCGTAATCGACGCGTGTGCCATCGGCGCGCCGCAGCGATACCAGCCCGTCAGGTACCAGCGCGCTGAATCCGTTGATCTTCAGGGCGCGCCCGCTGAGTCCACCGCTGCATTGCAGTGCAAGGCTCTGCAACAGACTGTCGCCTTGGGCGTCGATACGCGCGCCGGGAAGGGGCTGACACGCGGGCTCGATGTCGAGCTCGATCGCGGCGACATCGCCGCTGCGGAACTGCGGCAGCTTCAGCCGTAGTTCGACACGTCCATCGGCGTGTTCGTCGATGCCGGCGAAGAACGGCCGGATCTCATGACCGTGGGCGGGGCTCGCGACGGCCATCAGCAAGGTGGCGATCAAGCCGGTGACGCCGCGCATCGGGCGCGACGTCATGACGCGTCGCCGGCTTGATAGACCACGTCGTAGCGCGCGCGTAGTGCGTCGAGTGCGCGACGGTTGGCTTGTTCGCGACGCGCTTGACGGCAGTCGATCAACACTTGGCGACGCACAGTGTCCAGACTCGCAGGGCGCCACGGCTGGCGTTCGATGACGCGCACGCGATGCAAGCCCAGCGCGCTGGTGATCGGCGTCGACCAAGCGCCGATCGGCTGCTCAGAAACGACTTTTGCAAAGGCCGAACCGAAGTGTCGCTGCAGATCGGCCTGGCTTTGCCGTAACCAGCGCGTGCCGCCCGGTAGCGGGTCACTGAGTGCATCCAGATCCGGTGCGTCGTGCAGCAGCGCCACGTTCAGTGCCGCAAGCCGCTGCTCGACGCTGATGCCGGCTGGTTGCGCGCGGCTGATGAAAACCTGCTCGAACGACATCCTGGCCGGTTCACCGTAGCGTTCCGCGTGCTGGTCCAGCCACTGCTGCAGGTCAGCTTCGGTGGGTTCGTCGATGGGGTGCGTGTCTTCAAGCAGAAAGCGCAGCTTCTGCTGCAGTTCGCGGCGCACGATGGGGTCGGACTCATGCAGCCGCAGCGCCAGCGCCTCGCGTACCAGCACCTCGTCGTCGATCCAGCGCTGCGCCAGTGCATCGAGTTCGGTGGCGTCGGGCAGACGTCCGCTGGCTTCGCGGAAGCGCTGTTCCAGTTCCAGCCGCTGCGCGGCCGGCACGACGATCCGCGTCGCCGCCGTGGCACCGGGTGTACGCGGCCATAGCGCTTGCACGCCGAGCAGCAGCGCGCCCAGCAGTAGAAACTGCGGTAGCGGATCGGACAGCCAGCGGCGCAGCCGGGTCATCGCGCGCGTCGACTACAGCTGGAACATCAGCGTCGGTCCCGGATGCTCGCGGCCATCGTCGAAGCCGATCTCATCCTCGATCAGCGCATTGATCTTGGCATTCAGCGCCAGGATCAGCTCGCGATGTGCTTCGGGCTCGTGCGCGAGATTGGTGATCTCGTCCGGGTCGGTCTGCGTGTCGTACAGCTCCAACTCGTTATGCGCCAGCAGCGTCTGCCAGTCCTTCGGTACGTGGTGCTGGTCGGGCCGGAAGTAGCGCGCGAACTTGTAGCGGCCGTCGTGTACGCCGCGGAACAGGCCGGGATGGTCGAGCCGCGGCGATAGCCGCCCTTGCGCAAGGTTGGCTTTGATCAGCGACAGCCATGTCGCGTCTTCGCCGCGCTTGAAGATCGCCGCTGCGGCTTCCGGGTCGACGTAGAGCATCGTGTTGTAGTCATACAGCAGGCCTTTGTCGTCGCGTGCTGTGCGCGCCTTGGCATCGGCAAGCGCCGGCGTCAGATCGACGCCTTTCAGCGCGGGGTAGCGCGCCTGGCGCTGTGCATCGTCGACGCCGGCCACGCTCAGCAAGGTCGGCAGCAAGTCGATCGGTCCGGCCAGTGCTTGTGTCTGAATGCCGCTGCGATAGGCCGGGTGGCGCACGATCAACGGCACGCGCACGTTTTCCTTGTACATGGTCGGGCCTTTCTGACGCAGCCCGTGCGCACCGAGCATGTCGCCATGGTCGGCGGTGTAGACGATCACCGTGTTGTCGTCCAAGCCCAGCTTCTGCAGCGTGTCGAGCACGGTCATCGCATGCGCGTCGACGTCGCGGATACAGTTGTAGTAATAGCTCTGGTAGCGCCGCCAGCGGCGCTCGTCATCGCGGTCGATGCGGCCGTACAACGCGTTGCAGAACTCGACGTACGAGCGCTGCGCCCAGGGCTTGGTGGTCAGATCGTCGGCGTAATAGCTGCGCGGCAGCGGAAGATCCCAGTCGGTCTTGTAGACCCCTTCGGCCGGCGGCGGTGCCAGTGGCGACAGAAAGTCGCGGTGGAGTCGCGTGCGCGTTTGCTGGAGGTCGACATCGTCGAAGAACACGATGTCGTGGGGGTTGACGAAGTTGACCGCCAGCAGCCACGGTTGGTCGAGATGGCGTCCGGTCTGGTGCAGCCACTGGCTGGCCGCCGACGCGACTTCGGCGTCGAACTTGAAGCCGCTCCAGGTCGCACCATCGGCGATACCAACGTCGCTGTAGTCGGCAAAGCCGAATGGCTCGAGCACGTCGCGCGCGCTGCGGAATGGCCCGTAGCGGACGCTGACTTCGGTCGGCACGTCGGACAGATGCCATTTGCCTTTGTACGCGGTGTAGTAGCCCTGCTCGCGCATCAAATGACCGAGCGTCGGCACCGGCGCCAGCTTCGGAAACGGCGGCGCCCCGATGTTCGAGGTCATGCCGTTGATCTGCGTGTGCAGCCCGGTATATAGGCAGGCGCGCGACGGCGAGCACGGCGTGGTGTGCACGTTGTAGTTCGAGAAGCTGGTGCCGCGCTCGCGCAGCCAGTCGTGGGCGCTGAGTCCGAGATTGTTGGGCAGATCTTCCCAGCCGCGTTCCTGGTCCGACACGATCAGCAAAATGTTCGGGCGGCGCTGCGTGGTGCTGGCCGGCGTCACTGGCCGGTCGGCGCCGGTGCTTGGCGTTGGCGGCTTGGGTGAGCAGCCGCCAAGTGCGGCGCTACCGGCTAGCGCGGCGCTGCCCAGCGCCAGGCGCCGCGCAAACTCGCGCCGGCTCAATGGGGGGTCGGAACGGTCGGTCATGCGGACTCCTGCAAAGCGGTGGCAGCGGTCGGACGGCGCGCTCGCATCGGCTTAGCGCAGCGGCGCAAGGTCGAAACGCATGCCGTCTTCTCCCAGCACGCGTTCGCCGGCAAACATCTCGGCGGTGCCGGCCATGAACAAGCGACGTGCAACGGCATTCGGAAGCGGTGGAAACACGTGTGTCAGCACCAGCGTCTGCACGCCAGCGTCGGCGGCGATCTGCGCGGCCTGGATCGGTGTGGTGTGGTAATTGCCGACGTCGAGCGCGAGCTTGGCGACCCGGCTCATGCCCAGCGATGTGGCTTGTTCCGACGCGCGTTCGGTCAGGCGCGTGTCCAGCGCCTCGTGCAGCAGTAGATCGGCGCCTTGCGCGTTGCGACGCACCGACGCCGATGGCTTGGTGTCACCACTGACGACGACGACGCGGCCGCGATACTCGATCCGGTAGCCGTAGGCGACGTCGACTGGCGCGTGATCGACGCGGAACACCGATACGCTCAAGCCGTCGCGCTCGAACACCGGGCTGCGGTCAGTTCCCACCGGTAGCGGTAGTACGTTCGCAGTGGCGGCCGCCGCGGCATGCGGCATGTAGGCGTCGTCGTGGTGTGTGACGCGGTAGCCGACGTCGGCGCCGTAGGCTTGAGCAAAGCCGTTGACGACATGGTCGATGCCGGGTGGTCCGTAAACCGGTAGCGGTTCGCTGCGGCCAGCGATCCAGCTTTGCTGGATCGCTTCGCCCAATTCACCGATGTGGTCCGAGTGCAGATGCGTAATCAGCACCGCCGACAACGCTGCCACCGGCAGATTCAGACCGTCGACGACGCGCCACGAGCCTGGTCCGGCGTCGATCAGCACCAACTGCCCGCCAGCGACGATGGCCGTGCAGGGCCCGGCCCGGTCCGGGTCCGGTAGCGCAGCGGCAGTGCCGCACAGCCAGACATGCAAGTGCCCGTCAGTGAGCGTGCTGCGGTCGACGCGCGTCAGCGTCGCTGCGCTGCGTTGCGCGACGACGGCATCGATCAAGGGCCCGCGTAAAACATAGCCGGTCGTGCCGATTAACAGCAGCAAGGCCAAGCCTGCGACGATGAGGCGCTTCATGCCGACACCCTGCGTCGCGGCGACGCGCTTGCACCCTGCAACAGTCCGGCCTCGCGTAGCGCGTGTTCGAGATCGACGATCCGGTCCTGTCCCCAGTACAGCTCGCCGTCGAACGCGAACGTCGGCACGCCCCAGTGTCCGAGTTCGGCCAGCCGCGCCGTGTTGCACTCGACGCGCTCGCGGTAATCACTGCGTTCGATCGCCATCAGGCAGGCGGCACTGTCCAGGCCTGCCGTCCGGCACAACTCGACAAAGGCATCGTCGCGGCGCACATCGACACCGCGTCCCCAGATCGCCGTTGCGGCGGTGATCACCCAAGCCGCGAGGCGGTCATGCTCGGCCGCGTATTCGGCCACGCACAAGCAGCGCCAGACGCCTTCGCCGATCGGGTCGTACATCGGGCCGAATGGCAGGTCCAGCGCGTCGGCTTCGCGCGCCGCATCACGCAGGATGTACAGCTGCTTGGCCAGCGGCAGCGGCTGGCCGCGCATCGCCATCGGGCGCACGCCGCGCCACACCAGTTCGATGTCGTACTGCTGCGGCAATGCGAACGCGCGCGCAGCAGCGAGATACGAGTAAGGGCTGCGGAACGAAAAGAAGAACTCCACCGTGGCCGATGCCGGCCCGTGATGATGGCTCATGCCGGGGCTCCGACGCGGTATTGATCGAGCCGCTGCGCGATCTGCGCGAGGCGTTCGTGTGCAAAGAACCATTCGCCGGCGAGGCAGGCGGCCGGTGATTCCCAGTGACCTCGCTGGCGTAGGCGCTGGGCGTTGCGCGCCAAGGCCGCGCCCTGCGCATCACCGGATGCCGGTAGCTGACCGGTCAATTGGCGGTGCAATTGCGCAAATGCCTCGCGTTGAAGCCCGCTTCGGCCATCGCACCACAGCGCCTCGAGCGCGGCGCTGGCAAAGCGCAGCCGATCAGCCGGCATCGCCAGCGCTTCGCACCAATGCGCTAGGAATGCCACGGCGTCGGCGGTGACGGGTTCGCATCGGAGCAGGCCGGTATGATCGCCGCGGCGCGACAAGCGCGTGGCGTCCTGCAGTGCATGGAGCGCGCGTACGCCGGCTGCCGGGTCGTCGGCGATGCCGCGCTGCAGCAGCGGATACACCCTCAAATCGACCGCTCGTGCGCTGCACAGCCGTGCCAGTCCAGGCACCGCGATCGCGGCGTACGGGTCGTCGAATGCGAAGTACAACTCGACCCGCAAGGGCTGCCCGAGCCACTGGCGACAGCGCATCCGCCATCGCGCCGGTCCGCGCCGACGGGACGTGGCGATGACGGTGCTCGGCACCAGTCGACGTTTCAAGTAATCGCGCAGCGAGCCGATCAAGGTCGACCTCCGGAGACGGTTGGATCGCGCGGCCGGCGATGCGGTGCAGGCCATTGGCGAATGTGGCGACCTTAGGCCGCAGCCCGGGCAGCGTCTTGTCCTTCGCGGTCAATGAATGGTCGTCGCAGGACAGTCGACGCTGTCCCATTGCGTCCAACGAATGTCTCGTCCGGACAAGACGGTGTCGTTGGCGCCGCCTATCGTGGCGTGATTGCGATCTAGGGAGGCGGCGCTATGAAACGGATGGTTCTGTTGTGCCTGTTGAGCCTGTACGGACACACCGCGACCGCGGGGGTATCGCCGGCCGAGGCGGCTCGCTTGGGCAAGGACCTGACACCGACCGGCGCCGTGCGTGCGGCCAATGCCGACGGCAGCATTCCGGAATGGACTGGCGCGGCGGCATTCACCGATGCCCAGCGCGCGATGACCCGCGCCCAGCTCGAAGACCTGCGCAAGAACCGACCCGCCGAGCTAGAGAACTTTGGTGGCGCCTCGGCCGACCAGCCGCTGTATACGGTCGACCGCAACAACATGGCGCGCTACGCCGACAAGCTGACGGCCGGCCACAAGGCGATGTTGACGATGTACCCGGACTACCGGATGAAGGTGTACCGGACGATACGGCCGTCGTTCTTCCCCAAGGAGATCAACGAGGCGACCGCCGTCAACGCGGTCAAAGCCAAGCTGACGGGCACCGATGACGTGACCGGTGCGGTACTCGGTTTTCCGTTCCCGATCCCCGGCAGTGGCGCCGAGCCGATCTGGAATCACAAGCTGAAGTTTCGCGGCTCGGCCGTGCGGCGCTTCAACAACCAGGCGATCGTCAAGGCCGACGGCAGCTTTTCGCTGAGCAAGCTGACCGAAGACCTCAAGTTCAAGTACGCCAACGTCAAGCAACCGGCCGGGCCGGACAACAAGCTGCTGTTCTACTTCTTGGCCACGGTGCTGTCGCCGCCGCGCGTGGCGGGTCAGCTGACCTTGGTCCACGAAAGCATGGACAGCATTGGTGCCGGACGTAGCGCGTGGATCTTCACGCCGGCGCTGGGCCGCACCAATCGTGCGCCCGACGTGGGCTACGACAATCCCTCGGTCGGCTCCGACGGCGAGCAGTTCAACGATCAGGTCGACGTGTTCAACGGCTCGTTGAATCGCTACGACTGGAAGCTGCTCGGCCGCAAGGAAATGCTGATCGCCTACAACGCGTACGCGATCAACAGCCCGCGCCACAAGTACGCTGATATCCTGCGCCCGCACCACATCAACCAGGACTTGGCGCGGTACGAGCTGCACCGCGTCTGGGTCGTGGAGGCGACCGTGCGTGCCGGGCTGCGCCACAGCTTGATTCGTCGCACGTTCTACTTGGATGAAGACAGCTGGTCGATTGCTGCCGTCGACGGCTACGACGGGCAGGGCAAGTTGTGGAAGGTGCAAGAGGCGCACTTGGTGACGCTGCCGTTCCTGCCGACCACCACGGGTAGCCCCGAAGTGATTTATGACCTGCGCAGCGGCCGTTATTTCGTCACCGCACTGTCGAACGAAGACGCGATTTCCGACTTCGAAATCAGCTTCGAAGACGACGCGTTTGCGCCGGCCAGCTTGCAGCGCAAAGCCCGCAAGCGTTGATGCGTCGCGCCGGCGTCGCGCTCGGTGCCGTGGTACGCAGCGCGCTGCTTGCGTGGGGTGGCGTGATCGCGGCATCGCTGCTGCTGGCAGCATGCGGCGCCAGCGGCGTGCCAACGTCGCCGGCCAGCAGCGTGCCGTCCGACAGCGGCGCCGCACGCGACGAGCGTGACTGCCTGTGGTTGCTCGACTCGCGGATCAACACGCTGTTTCCCGACCGCTACGCGCAGTACTGGGTCGCGGCGCTGGTGATTCCACCCGGCGGCGCCGTGACGATCGACGGTGAGTTCCCTGCAGCTCGCTATATCTCGTTCAACTTGTACGACGAGCAGCTGGCGCCGATCGACGCACTGACCGATGTCGAGATCGTGCCCGCTGCCGGCTCGACCAACCCGTTCGTCGAAGCGGCCGACCGCAACGCCAGCCCACGCGCCTACCAGCTGCGGCTGATCGCCGCCGTGCCGCCGGCCGATACAGCGCAGCGCGCACCCAACACGCTCTACAGCGCCCGCACGCTCGGCCCCGTGTCGGTTCCGGCGAATCTCGCGGTGTTGTTCTATCGCCGCTACGTGCCTGATGTCGGCCGTGAAGCGGCCGCGTTGCCGCGAATCCGCTTTGAGCTGGCCGACGGCCGCAGTATCAGTGGCCCAGCGGCTTGCGGTGCGCTTGACCGCCTCAGCTTCGCGATCCCCGATCTTGCGGCCTTGCCCGATCCGGTCGCCGACTTGCCGGTCAACACGGCCGCGTTCGTCGACCTGTTGTGGCTGAAGTTTTTCTCGGCGGTGTCATCGCAGGGCAACCGCGTATTCGCCACGCCGCTGGGGCCGGCCGTCTACGAAACGATAGGGTCGCCGACCGAGGGCGGCGGCGGCTTCGCCAGCAATCGCGACAACCGTTACATCTACGCGTCGATTTCGCGGCAGCTCGGTCCCGTGGTGGCTTTGCACGGCCGCTTTCCAAGCGCACCGGTCACATCCGATGGCCGCAGCCCGATGCCCGGCGGATCGATGCGTTATTGGTCGATCTGCACCAACGACGGCAACACGCTGGCGGTGTTCAGCTGCCTATACGACGAGCAATTGCGCACGGACGTCGCAGGCCGCGGCATCATCGTCGTCAGTCGCGACGGCGACCGCCCCGACAACGCCACCGAAGCCTGCGGCATCAGCTGGCTGGACTGGGGCGCCGCCGACAACGCCGTATTGATCTACCGGCACATGCTGCCGCAGCCCGAAGCGGTGTTCCCGCAGGCCATCCAGTACATCCCGGGCCCGCCAGGGCAGTTCGAAGCATCGGTGATGGGGGAGTACTTCCCGTACGGCCACCACATGAGCCGCGCCGAATTCGAAGCGCTGGGCTGCCCGGTCGACGCGCGCCGTCTGCCGGCCGTGGTGACGCCGCCGCCGACGGCGGGATAAACGCCCGGCTGCAGTCGTCGCGGCTTCCGCGTTTGATATCCCGCTCAGGCCGCCTGCAGCGCTCTGGCGCGGTATTCGCCGGGTGTGGCACCGGTCCAGCGGCGGAACGCTCGGGTGAAGCTGCTCTGGTCGGAGAAACCGAGCATGAAGGTCATCGAGCACATCGACATGCGCCCATCACTCAAGTACTGCAGCGCCATTTTGCGGCGCACTTCGTCCAGCACTTGCTGATAGCTGGTGCCTTCGCTGCGCAGTCGGCGCTGCAGCGTTTTTTCCGACAGATTCAATGCCGATGCGATGTCGCCGCGCGTGGGTTCGCCGGCGGGCAGGCGGCTGATCAGCTCGGCACGAACTTTCTCGGTCAGGCGGGCGCCGTCGAAATGGGACAGGTAGTCCATCACCACCAGATCGGTCTGGCGTGCCAGTTGCGGGTTGGCCATAGGCAAGGGTCTTTCGATCCATTCGTTGGGAATGAACAGCGCGTTTTCGTCGGCGCCGAAGTGCACCGGGAATCCGAAGTGGCGTTCAAACTCCGCATGCATTGCGGCATCGCCGCTGCGTCGCAGCCACAGTTCCAGCGGACGTGGATTGCGCGGGTCTTCACCGAGTAGCAGCAAGCCCATCTTGACGCTCGACGCCATCAGCAGATCGATCGCTTCAGTGACCACCGGCATGTCCACCAGCCAGCGCGCCTTGAGCTTGACGCCGCCGGGGCATGCTTCGGTGTAGACGTCGGCGACATTGCTGACGATGCGAGAAAACCGCGCCATGCGCTTGAGCGCGTCCTCGAGATCTTGGCTGGCGAGCAACGCAAGGCCCAAGCTGTGAAATGTGGCGGGCTGTACGAATGCAGCGGCCTTGAGCCCAATGCAAGGATCGCCGGTCGCTTCGACCGCGAGTTGCCATAAGCGGCTCATGCCGCTGACCGGCGCGCGGCCGTTGGGGTCTGTCAGCAGCTGCGCATCGAGCCCGGCGCGCAGCAGCAAGGCGCGCCCGTCGCAGCCGTGTGCGTCGAGCGTGCGGACCAGCGCGATGGCCCAAGTGTTAATTGTGGTGGCTTGGTCGTTCATGAACCCTGTCCGACGCCGTTCTTATGTTCTCCTGCGACAACAGTATGTCCCGCGAGGCCAAGATTGCACAGCGCGCTTGGGTTACAAGCTAAGAAGGACTCAGCGCTCGGTGTATCGCGCTGCCGCATCTCGGGGGAGAGCTCATGGAAATGGATCGCGAGCCGCGTCAGCGGCCGATGTGGAACGTTTTGCTGTTGAGTACGGTGATGATGTCGGCCAGTACGGTCGTGCGGGCTGATGAACTCCAATGGCCGTTGATGGGCGGCACGTTCGGCGTCACCGGATTACTGACGTCGGGCGTCGCCGTCCGGCTCGAGGATCGTGATCTGGATCTACTCGGCAAGACCAATGTGCCGGGTCAGCAGAACCTATGCGCCCCTGATGACTGCATGTCGCTGAGCGGTAATCCGGAGCCCAACCAACGTCTCATCAATGCGCGCGGCCAGTTTTCGGGCGTCAACACCGATAGTGGCAACCAGAATTACGACCAGTACGATGTGATTGCCGCCACCACAAAGTTGACGCCGGTGGTCAGCTACGAGAACGGCCCGGTGCTGGTCAAGCTGCGCGGCATTGCGTTCTATGACCCCGTCAACGACGGCTTTCGTGAAACCCGCAGCAATACCTTGTACCAGCCGGCACGCGGCCCGCGTGGTGACGACCTGAACTCGCGGTTCGCGCACGGTTTCAAATGGCGCGAAGCCTTTATCGCACTCAGCAACGATCGCGGCACGCTGACGGTCGGTAATCAATTGCTGCCGTGGGGTGAAGCGTCGCTGACGCAATTCAACACCTTGGCCGCGATCAATCCGATCGACGCCAACGTGGCGCGGATGCCGGGCTCGCAGATCAACGAGTTTTTAAAAGCGGTCCCTGCAGTCACGCTGAGCGGCGACTTGGGCCGTGGCTTTTCGGCGGAGCTGTTCTACCAGTTGCAGTGGGTCAAGCTGGAGCCCGATACCGTCGGCAGCTACTTCTCGACGAACAATGTCGTCGGTGGCGGCGAGCACGTGATCATTGGCTTGGGGCAATACGTGCATGACCCGAATCGTCAGTACCAGCCTCCGTTCCCGAACTCGCTAATCAGCAGTTCGACGCGTACCGCGTATCTGATGGGCGAGAAGTTCGGCGAGCCGCGTGACCTCGGCCAGTATGGCGTGCAGCTGAAGTACTACGCCGAAGACTTTAACAACGGCACCGAGTTCGGCTTTCAGTTTTTGAACTATCACAGCCGCGTGCCCTACGTGAGCGCGATCGCGGCCAATGCCAGCTGCACGCGCCAAGGAATCGCCGGCTCGTTCACCAGCGCGCTGGTTGCTTGCCGCGGGTTCAATGGATTGGCTGGCGGGCTGGAGCCGCTGCCGGTCGATACGCTGCGTCCGTTCATCGACTATCCCGAAGACGTGCAGGTGTTCGGGCCCAGCTTCAACACGACCGTCGGTGCATGGTCGCTGGCCGGCGAATACGCGTACCGGCCGAACATGCCGCTGCAGATCCTCGTGAGCGACGTGGTCTTTGCCGGTTTGTCGCCGGCTTTTCCGGAGCAGAACATCCCGGTGCCGCTGGGTGCGCTCGGCGACGCCGCTCCGTTCACGATCCCCGGCGCGCGCACCTCGGTGCCGGATTTCATCAGCGGCTATCGCGGCATCACGATCGGCGCCAACGACCGTATCCGTGGCTACGAGCGCTTTGATGTCGGGCAGTTCGCGCTGATCGGCATCCGCCAATTCGGTGCCACCGAGAACGGTATCGGTGCCGATGCGCTGACGCTGGCGATCGAGGTGAGTGGCAGCAACATCTTCGACCTGCCGGATCGGGACCAGTTGCAACTCGAAGGGGCGGGTGACCGCACCCACTTCAGCCCCGGTGCCGACGGTACCGGCGATCCAAATGGCCAGCCCAACAGCTTGCGGATCAACCCGACGCAGCAGACCAGCGGCTTTGCGACCGCGTTTGCGTGGGGCTATCGGATGTTTGCGCGGGCGACGTTCAGCAACCTTTACCGCGGCATCAGCCTGGTGCCGACCTTGCTCTGGTTCCACGACATCAACGGCGTCTCATCGGCCAATACGCCGAACTATCTGAAGGGCCGCAAGATGGCGATCAGCGTGCTCGAAGCGCAGATGACGCAGAACTTTCGCATCAGCCTTCAGCACCAGATGTTCAGCGGTGGTGGCGCGTACAACCTGATCAGCGACCGCGACAACGTGGCGCTGAGTCTGGCGTACGCGTTCTAGCGATCTGCGTCAGCGCACCTTGAAAAGGCCGCGCTGAGCCGGCACCCACCACAGCAGGCCATACAGCAGCGTCAGCACCAGCAGCCTCAGCGGCTGCGGGTTCAGCGCGCGCAGACGCAGCCACGCCAGCGGCAGTTCCAGTGCGTGCGCTGCCAGCAGCAGTGCCGCGCCATAGACGGTCCAGTGCTGCGTCTGGCCGTTGGCTGCGAAATACGCGGCCACCAGATAGAACAGCGTCAAACCTGCGATCTGCGCAAGCCAAAACCCTTTGTTGCTGGTCATGCTGAGAACTCCCCCCGATAGTGAGATTGACGTCGGCATCGCCGCTTGATTCAGTGCGATACCGCGCGCTGCAAGGCTAGCAGCAGACGACGGCGCTGCGCTCCACCTGGTGCGTCGCAGCGCACCGCTCAGACCGCCGACGTGGCGCTGGCCGTGGTCAGGATGTCGGCGCCCTGCAGTCGCGTCGCTTCGCCGGTGCTGAGCCAGCGCTGCACGTGCGCCGGCGGGTAGTGGAAGATCTGCCCGTTCATCGGCTTGGGCATCGCCCACAGTTCGTCGGGGCTCATGCCTTCGAGTTGCAGCCGAAGCGCGCGGATCACGAAGCCGTGCACGATCAACAGCACGCGTCGGTCGGGAAAGCGCTGCGCGACCTCGCGCAGCCCGTTGCCGGTACGGTCGACCAAGGCCTGCAGCGGTTCGGCGCCGGGCGGCTGCTCGTCGAAGCGGAAGATGCCGCCGCGGTCGAACAAGGCCGGGTCGAGTGCGCGCGCCTCGGCGTAGGTCAGGCCCTCCCAGCGACCGAAGCTGCGCTCGCGGAACGCCTCGTGCGTGATCGACGGCACACCGAGCGCCGCAATGACCGGCTCGGCGGTCTGCTGGGCGCGCCGCATCGGCGACACCACGATCTGCTCGATAGTGCGCGGCAGTGCAGCGGCCAGTTCCCGCGCTTGCTGGTGGCCGCGCGCATTCAGCGGCTCGTCGTAGGTGCCTTGATAGCGATCGCCGACATTCCAGTCTGTCTGCCCATGCCGGGCCAGATAAAGTTCCATGCGCGCTTGATTCCGTTCCCGCCTATGCGGTGCGCGATTATCCGCCAGGCAGGGCCGTGACGGCGACGGCCGCATCGGGCAGGGGTGGCCGTTAGCGCGCCGCCGGACGGCGCAGTTGACCGCATCGCGTCGGCTGCCTAGCGTGATCCCTCACTTTGACCACGGAGCGGACGATGGCCCGAATCACGATCGGTGGCGCCTTGGCGATGGAGTACCAGCTCGACGGTCGCGCTGACGCCCCGGTGCTGGTGCTGTCGAATTCGCTCGGCGCAACGATGGCGATGTGGGACGCGCAGGTCGAAGCCCTGGCGCCGTACCTGCGCGTGCTGCGCTACGACACGCGCGGTCATGGCGGGTCGTCGTCACCGGCCGGCGACTATACGATCGAGCAGCTTGGCCGCGATGTGCTGGCGCTGACCGAAGCGCTGCATATCGATCGCTTCGCGTTTTGCGGGCTTTCGATGGGCGGCGTCATCGGCCAGTGGCTCGGGGTTTATGCAGCCGAGCGGCTGACGCATCTGGTTTTGTGCAACACCGGCGCCAAGATCGGCAGCGCCGACAGCTGGAATACGCGGATCGACACTGTGCGCCGCGATGGTCTGGCGACACTGGCCGACGCGACCATGGCGCGCTGGTTTACACCGGCTGCCGCGGCGGCCGATCCGCTCAAAGTGGCCAGCACGCACGCCGAGTTCCTGCGCTGTGATGTAGCCGGCTATCTGTCGTGCTGCGCCGCGGTGCGCGATGCCGACTTCCGCGGTCACTTGGCGCGCATCAACCGGCCCGTGCAAGTCATTGCCGGTCTGCACGATCCGGTGACGACGGTCGACGATGCACAAGCGATCGTCAGCGCCGTCCCCGGCGCGCGCTTGCAGGTGCTCGA
The DNA here is from genome assembly GCF_900129825.1 of Hydrocarboniphaga daqingensis. Taxonomy (GTDB): domain Bacteria; phylum Pseudomonadota; class Gammaproteobacteria; order Nevskiales; family Nevskiaceae; genus Hydrocarboniphaga; species Hydrocarboniphaga daqingensis. Next base: position 199,383 of record NZ_FQWZ01000008.1, read on the forward strand.
CACCGCGCACTTGTCCAACCTCGGCAATGTCGCGGGCTTCAATCGAACGCTGAAGACGTTTCTGCTGCCACCGGCTTAACAGCCGCTGCTTCGCCTGCGCTCAGTTGCCGGCGCCACTGGGCCGCGATGCTGACCATCCGCTGCAGTGCGGCCTCGGTTTCCGGCCACGCGCGCGTTTTGAGCCCGCAATCGGGGTTGACCCACAGGCGTTCGGCCGGAATCACATCGAGTGCGCGACGCAGCAGCGCGTGCAGTTCGTCCGGCGACGGCAGCCGCGGTGAGTGGATGTCGTACAAGCCGGGCCCGATGTCATTGGGGTAGGCGAACTCGGCGAAGGCGTCGAGCAAAGCCATCCGCGAGCGTGAGGTTTCGATCGTGATCACATCGGCGTCGAGTGCGGCGATCGCCGGCAGAATGTCGCGGAATTCCGAATAGCACATATGCGTGTGAATCTGCGTGGCGTCGTCGACGCCGCAAGACGTCAGACGGAACGCATGCACGGCCCAATCCAGATACGCCGCACGGTCGGCTTGTTTCAACGGCAGGCCTTCGCGTATCGCCGGCTCGTCGATCTGGATGATGCCGATGCCGGCCTGTTCCAGGTCCTGTACTTCGTCGCGCAGTGCCAGCGCCAGCTGCAATGCCACCTCGTGTCGCGGCACGTCGTCGCGCACAAAACTCCAGCACAGCATCGTGATCGGTCCGGTCAACATACCCTTCAGCGGCTTGTCGGTCAGGCTCTGCGCATAGCGGGTCCATTGCAGCGTCATCGGCGCGGGTCTGGAGACGTCGCCGTAGATCACCGGTGGTTTGACGCAGCGCGACCCATAGCTCTGCACCCAGCCATGCGCGGTCAATGCAAAGCCGCTGAGTTGCTCGCCGAAGTATTCGACCATGTCGTTGCGCTCGGCTTCGCCGTGGACCAGTACGTCGAGCCCGAGTGCATGCTGGCGCTCGATCGCGTCGCGAATCGCGTGCTGCATCGTGGCCTCGTAAGCGGCGCGATCGATGCGCTGCTGGCGGTACGCGGCACGCGCGGCGCGGATCGGGGCCGTTTGCGGGAACGAGCCGATCGTCGTCGTCGGCAGCAGCGGCAAGTTCAGCGCCGCGCGCTGCTTTGCGGCCCGCTGCGCGAACGCGCTGGCGCGTCCGGCGCGCCGTTCGCCGCTGCGGGCGCAGCGCTCGCGCACCTCGGCGCAATGGGTCGTCGCCGCGCGGCGTCGCTGGTCGAGAGCGCGGTCGGTGTCGTTCAGCGCATCGGCGATGGCCGCGTCGCCGTGGATCAAGCCGCGTCGCAGTGTGGCCACCTCGTCGAGCTTTTGTGTTGCAAACGCCATCCAGTCGCGCAACTCGGGCGCAAGCTCTTGCTCCTGTCGAAGATCATGCGGTACATGCAGCAACGAGCAGGAACTGCCGATCCACAGCCGGTCGAGCGGATGCCGCTGCGCCGCGCGGCGCAGCGTCGCCAATGCGGCGCGCAGATCACAGCGCCACAGATTGCGGCCGTCGACAACGCCCAGCGACAACACGCGCTGCGCCGGCCAGTGGTCGAGCAGTGCATCGAGCTGGTCGGGGCCGCGCACCAGATCCAGATGCAGGCCGGCGATCGGCAGCTCCGACAGCCGAGCCGCGTGTTCGGCCACGCTGCCGAACAGGGTCGCCAGCAGGATCGGCGGCGCCACCGGCGCCAGTTCGCGGTAGACACTGCGGTAGGCATCGAGCCAGGCGTCGGGCAGATCCAGCGCCAGAATCGGCTCGTCGAACTGCACGCTGGCGACGCCCAGCGCATTGAGTTCGGCCAGCAGCACGAAGTACGGATTCAGCAGCAGCGACAACAAGCTCAGCTTGTCGAACGCGGTTGGCGCCGAGGCCAGCCACAGCCAGGTCAGCGGGCCGGGCAGTACGACCTTGACCGCATGCCCGAGCGACAGCGCCTCGCGCACCTCAGGCAGCAGCCAGTCGCGGTTGAGCGCAAAGCGCGTGGACTCATCGACCTCCGGTTGCAGGTAGTGATAGTTGGTGTCGAACCACTTCTTCATCGCCAGCGCCGGCTGCGCTTCAGTGCCACGCGCCATCGCAAAGTAGCCGGCGAGGTCGATCGACCGGGGCAGCCCAAACCGCGTCGGCGCCGCCGAGAACAGCGCGGTCGCGTTGTGCAGGTGGTCGTACCAGGCAAAGTCGCCGACACACACCAGGTCGAGGCCGGCGTCGCGCTGCTGCTGCCAATGCTCTCGACGCAGCTGTGCGCCGACCGCGCGCAGGCCGGTTTCGTCGAGCCGGCCCTGCCAGTGCGCCTCCAGCGCGGTCTTCAGTTCGCGCTGCGCGCCGATGCGGGGAAAGCCGAGGATGTGCGCCTGAGTCATGGCCAGTCGATGGTGGGAGAGGGGCGACCATCGTCGTCGGCATGCCAGTATGATTCAATCTCACTGATTTACGACGTAAGGTGAAAAGTATTCATGCCCCAGTCGCCACTAGAGCTGCGCCACTTGCAGACGTTGGTCGCGCTAGCCGACACCGGCTCGCTGGCCAAGGCGGCTGAGCGGGTGTTTGTCACGCAGAGCGCGCTGTCGCATCAGATCAAGGCGCTCGAAAGCCATTACGGCGCGCCGCTGTTCGAGCGCAACACCAAGCCGCTGCGGTTCACGCAGGCCGGTGCGCGCTTGCTGGCGGCCGCGCGCGACGTGCTGACGCTGACCCGCGAAGCCGAGCGCGATGTCGCGCAGTGGGTCAGTGGCCGTGGCGGCCAGTTGCGCATCGCCGTGGAATGCCACACCTGCTTCGACTGGCTGATGCCGGCGATGGACGCACTGCGCGAGCACTGGCCCGACGTGGAACTGGATCTGGTTGGCGGCTTTCAGACCGAGCCGATGACGCTGCTGGAAACCGGCGCTGCCGACTTTGCCGTGATGCATGATCCGCCGGCGGCGCGCGCCGGCATCACGGTCGAGCATCTGTTCAGCTACCAAACCCGCGCGATTCTGTCGCCGCGCCATCCGCTGGCGCGCAAGCCGTATCTGCAGCCCGCCGACTTTGTCGACGAAACCTTGATCGCGTATCCGGTCGACGAGGCGATGCTCGATGTCGTCCGGCATTTTCTGGCGCCGGCCGGCGTGCGTCCGCGGCGCCGCAATGCGGAATTGACGGTGGCGATTCTGCAACTGGTCGCCAGCGGTCGCGGCATCGCGGCACTGCCGGAGTGGACCGTGGCTGAATACCTCCGTCGCGGCTACGTGGTCGACAAGCCGCTGGGCCCCGACGGTCTGCGTTGCGAACTGTACGGCGCGATGCCCGATAGCCTTGCCGGCAAGGCTTATATGCGCGATTTCATCGAGCAGATCCGAGCGCGCTGAGGGCGGCTTGCGATCGACGCTCAGCCAGCTTGCAACTCGGTATCGATCGCGGCGACGGCCTGCAGCGAGCGGACGCGGACGAACAGCGCCTCGGCGTCGGCATAGTTGCGGCCTAGCCATTTGAGCCACTGCTTCAAGCGGCCCGGCGCGTGGTGTCCGGCGCCGGGGCGAGCGCACTGCTGATGCCAGAAGTCGCGGACCATCGGCAGGATCGCCTGCCATTGAAGCGGTGCGTAGGAGCTGCCGCGAGCGGCCGCTGCAATCTGCAATGCCAGATCGGGGCAGGCGACCAAACCGCGTCCGAGCATGTAGTGCGCCGCGCCGCTGATCTGCCGGCAACGACGCCAGTCGTCCACCGACCAGATTTCGCCGTTGGCATAAACCGGCACGGGCACCACGTCGGCGATGCGTGCGACCCATTCCCAATGCGCGGGTGGGCGATAGCCGTCGGTTTTGGTGCGGGCGTGAACGACGAGTTGAGCGGCGCCGCCATCGGCCAGCGCTCGCGCGCAGTCCAGGGCTTGATCGGTGTTCTCGTAACCGATCCGCATCTTGGCCGTCACCGGAATCGATGCCGGCACCGCCTGGCGAACCGCGCGCAGAATCGCGTGCAGCAGTTCGGGCTCTTTCAGCAGCACTGCGCCGCCGCGCGAGCGGTTGACCGTCTTGGCCGGGCAGCCGAAGTTCAGGTCGATCACCGGTGCACCAAGTTCGCAGGCCAGTGCCGCATTGTCAGCTAGCACCGCTGGATCGGAGCCGAGCAGCTGCAGCCGCAGTGGCGTGCCGGCTGCCGTGTAGGCGCCGCGGCGCTGCAACTCCGGCGCGAAGCGATGGATCACATGCGCCGGCAGCAGTTGATCGTTGACGCGGATGAATTCGGTCACGCACCAGTCGATGCCGCCGACGCGCGTCAGCACGTCGCGCAGCGGTTCATCAACGAGGCCCTCCATCGGGGCAAGTGCCAGCTGCATCGAGGCTCGTACGACGGGGTTAGGGGGCCGCGCAGCTTACCCGATGCCCGGTTCCCACCGTCGGCGTGCGCTGAACGCGCGCAAGCCGGCACGAACGCTGCACTACACTGCGGCGATGACATCGAGCGCGCTACCACGATCGCTGCGAACCGCTGCCAGCCTGCTGTTGCTGCTGGCCGGCTGCCGTAGCGTCGATTTTGACGGGGGCACGCTGGGTTTCGATACCGCAGCGGTGACAGCGGCCGAAGGTCAGACGGTGACCTTGATCGTCACCCGGCCGGCCGATTCGGCGCGCCGGCCAGCCAGCCTGCGGTATCGCAGCGTCGATGGCAGCGCCCGCGCCGGCGAAGACTATGCGGCGGTCGATGGCCGCTTGCAGTGGTCCGCAGGCGATACGGCGCCCAAGACGATTCAGGTGTCGCTCGCGGCCGATGGCGTGTTCGAAGACGCCGACGAGACGCTGCAACTGCAGCTGTACGACCCGCAAGGCGCCGCGCTCACCGATTCCGTTGCCATGATCCGCGTGCTCGACCAGGATCCGGTGCCGATGCAGTTGCTGGCGTTCAACGATTTTCACGGCAACTTGAAGCCGCCTACGGGCGGCCTGCGCGTACCCGATCCGGACGATCCCGCCGCGACGCTGCTGCTGCCGGCCGGCGGCGTCGAATATCTGTCGACGCAGATCAAGCAGTTCAAGGCGCAGAACCCGCGCAGCACCGTGGTCGCGGCCGGCGATCTGATCGGCGCCAGCCCGCTGATCTCGTCGCTGTTTCACGACGAGCCGGCGATCGAGGCGCTGAACCAGCTCGGCCTGGAATTCAGCTCCGTCGGCAACCACGAGTTCGACGACGGCAGCAGCGAGTTGTTGCGCGTGCAGCGCGGCGGCTGTTTCGGTCAGGGGCAGGCAAGCGCCACCAGCTGCGTGCGCGGGCCGTTTGCCGGTGCGGCCTTCCAGTATCTGGCGGCCAACGTGCTCGATGCGCGCAGCGGTCGGAGCTTGCTGCCGGGCTATGCAATCAAGCGCTTCGACGTCGGCGGCGGCCGCAGCTTGAGCGTCGGCTTCATCGGACTGGTGCTGAAGACCACGCCGGCGATCGTCACGCCGACCGGCGTCGACGGCTTGCGCTTCGTCGACGAGGCGAGCGCTGCCAATGCCCTGGTGCCCGAGCTGCGTGCGGCAGGCGTCGAGGCGATCGTCGTCTTGATTCACGAAGGCGGCATGACCAGCGGCGCTTACAACGACAAGCGCTGCCCGGATCTGTCGGGCGATGTGCTTCCGATCGCTGATGCGCTCGATCCGGCGATCGACATCATCGTCAGCGGCCATACCCACAACGCCTACAACTGCCGCCGCAACGGTCGTGTGCTGACCAGCGCCAGCTCGTTCGGCCGCGTGCTGACACAGATCCGGTTCAAGCTCGACCGGATCACGCGCGACGTGATCGTCGACAGCGTCGATAACCAGGTGATCGTCAACGACACCGCGCCCAATCCGGCACCGCAGCACTATCCGGTGCTGGCGCGCGATCCGGCGCAGACCGAGATCGTCGACTTCTATCGCGATCGCGTCGCACCGCTGGAAAACCGCGTGGTCGGGCGTATCAGTGGCGACCTGCTGCGCGCGCCGAATGAGTCGGGTGAATCGACGCTGGGCAACGTGATTGCCGATGCGTTCCTGGCGGCGACGCGCGAACGGCGCTCCGGCGGTGCGGTGCTGGCGTTCACCAATCCGGGCGGGTTGCGGACCGACTTGTTGGCGGCGCAGATCAGTGGTGGTGAGGCGCCCGGCGAGGTCACCTACGGCGAGCTGGCCGCCGTGCAGCCCTATGGCAACACATTGACGACGCTGACGCTGACCGGCGCGCAGATCAAGATGCTGCTCGAACAGCAGTTCCCACCATGGCAGACCGCGCCTAAGTTTCTGCAAGCGTCGGCTGGTTTGCGTTATCGCTACGACCCCAGCCGCGCCGACAATGACCGCATCGACGCGGCGAGCCTGACCATTGCCGGCAAGCGCGTGCAGCCCAAGGCGCGGTATCGGGTGACCGTCAACAATTTCCTGGCCGCGGGCGGCGATGGATTTACCGTGCTGCGCAACGGTCGCGATGCACTCGGCGGTCCGCTCGACATCGATGCGCTGCTGGCTTACTTCGCCGCCAGCGGCGGGCGCCTCGACGTACCGACGCTGCAGCGCTTCGAGCGACAGCGCTAGACGTAACCCTGCCGCTGATAGTCGTCCCAGGCGGTTCGGGTCAGCGTCGCCAGTTCCTTGAGCAACGCGGGTTCCGGCGCCTTGAAATTGAAGCAGGACTTGCCCTGCATCCGCTGCCGTAGCTCGTCGGATATCGAATCCAGCAGCGCCGGGTTCAGGTAGACCGGCATCAGGTGATAACTGACGAATGACTTCTTCAGCTGTACCGCGCCAAAGAACAAGGCCTTGCCGTTCTTCTGCCGATGTCGCGTGTCCAGATACAGCTCGGCTTCGTCGTCTCGGATCGCATCCAGCTTGGAGGCGTAGGGAGCGAGCACGGCGCGGCATTCAGAAAACACGGCGTCAAGATTCGGCATGAAGAACTCCGTTGTGACCCGGCGGGAACGGCGATGGGCGGGCCGGCGTGACCGCATTGCTCAGCCCCGTGCCCCGATCGTAGCGCAGGCCGGCGCAAGGGCCGAGCCCCGCGTTGCGGCTTGGCCGCGTTTTGGCGGCACCCTGTTTTGATTGATCACAGCGGCGACTGAACCATAATGCGGCCCATGTCCGACTCCGCCCTGCCGCGCAGCACCTTGGTGCCGCTGATCGTTGCCTGTGCTCTATTCATGGAGAACTTCGACGCGACGGTGATCGCCACCGCGCTGCCGGCGATCGCCGCGTCGATGGGTGAAGACCCGCTGCGGCTGTCGTTGGCGATCACCGCCTATTTGCTGAGCTTGGCGATCTTCATTCCGCTGTCGGGCTGGATGGCGGACCGCTACGGCGCGCGCCGCGTGTTCCGCAACGCGATTCTGATCTTCGTGCTCGGCTCGCTTGCTTGCGCGGCGTCGCAGACGATCGGCCAACTGGTCGCCGCACGGCTGTTCCAGGGCCTCGGCGGCGCGATGATGGTCCCGGTGGGGCGGTTGGTCCTACTGCGCTCGGTCGACAAGCGTCACCTCGTCACGGCGCTGAGCTATCTGACGATTCCGGCACTGATGGCGCCGATCATGGCGCCGCCGGTTGGCGGGCTGATCGTCACCTACACCTCGTGGCGCGTGATCTTCCTCATCAACCTGCCGATCGGCGCGCTGGGTTGGTATCTGGTGAACCGCTACATCCATGACACGCCGGACGACGAGCAGCCGCCGCTCGACCTGGCCGGCTGGATGCTGCTCGGCGGCGGTCTGGCCGGCCTGGTGCTCGGTTTCGAGAACATAGGCAAGCATGTGCTGCCGGACTATGTGGCGCCGGCGCTGTTGGCGGCGGGCACGCTGCTGTTGGGCTTGTATGCGCTGCATGCGCGGCAGGAGCGCGCACCGATCCTTCGGCTGTCGCTGCTGCGCGTCGCTACGTTCCGTACATCGGTCACCGGCGGTTCGCTGTTTCGTATCGGCGTCGGTGCGTTTTCAGTGCTGATGCCGATGATGCTGCAGCTGGGCTTTGGACTGAGCGCGGTGGAATCGGGCTTGATCACGTTCGCCAGCGCCGTCGGCGGGCTGATGATGAAGACGTTGGCCAAGAGCCTGACGCGCCGCTACGGCTTCCGGCGCTTGCTGGTCAGTAACACGCTGATCTGCGGTACCGCGTTGATCTTGTGCGGCTGCCTGCGACCGTTCATGCCGTACGCACTGATGATCGGTTTTCTCGGCATCACCGGTTTCTTGCGCAGCCTGCAGTTCACTTGCGTCAACGCGATGGCGTTCGCCGACATCGACGAGGACGACATGAGCCAGGCGACCAGCTTCTCGGCCACCGCGCAGCAGCTGGCGCTGAGCATGGGCGTCGGCATCGGCGTGCAAGTGCTCAACATCAGCTTGTGGGCGCGCGGCGCCACCGTGCTGCAGAACCTCGATTTCACGATCGCGTTTCTGGTTGTGGGCCTGATCTCGCTGAGCAGCTGGTACAGCTTTCGACTGCTGTCGCCCGATGCCGGCAGCAGCGTCAGTGGCCATCGGCTGGCGTTGGCGCATCAAGGGCCGGCGCCTGCCGGGCATTAGCGGTGTCATCGCGATGGCCGGCATCGCAGGGGGCGGGCGCGTCGGTCGTTTGTCAGACCGCCGCCGTCGCGAACCGACGTCAGTAATCAACCTGGGGTGCAGCATGGCAACGGTGAAGCAGGGCTGGAACACGCGCGACATTCCCGACCAGAGCGGTCGCGTGGTGATCATCACCGGCGGCAACAGCGGACTCGGCTACGAGGCCGCGCGGGCCTTGGCCGGTCGTGGTGCGCAAGTAGTGTTGGCCTGTCGCTCGATGCCTAAGGCCGAGGCGGCGATGCAGCGCATCGCGGACGAGCCGGGCCATCGGTCGCCGATTCCGATGCAACTGGATGTCGCCGATGTGGACAGCGTTCATGCCTTCGCTAAAGCGTTTCGCAGCCGCTATGACCGTCTCGACGTGCTGATCAACAATGCTGGGATCATGGCGATCCCCCGGCAGTTGTCGCGAGACGGCTTCGAGATGCAGCTGGCGACCAATCACCTGGGTCACTTCGCGCTGACCGGGCTGCTGCTGCCGCTGCTGCAGGCCACGTCCGGCGCCCGCGTGGTGCCGGTGTCGAGCATCGCCGCGCGCTATGCCCGGATCGCATTCGATAACCTGATGGGCGAACGCGGCTACTCGACCTGGCATGCTTACAACCGCAGCAAGCTGGCCAATCTGCTGTTCGGGCTCGAGCTGCATCGGCGGCTGCAAAGCGTCGGGTCGGGCGTGATGTCGGTGACCGCGCATCCGGGCGCGTCGATGACCAATCTGTTCGCATCACCGGGGGCGCGCATCACCAAGCGGCTGCTGGCCCCGCTGGCCGGCCCGCTGTTTCATTCGGCCGACCGGGGTGCGCTGCCGATTCTGTATGCCGCGACCTCGCCCGACGCCCAGTCGGGTGGCTACTACGGTCCCGACGGCTTTCAGGAAACCAGCGGTGACGTGGCTGCGGCGCACGTGCCGCGCGCTGCACGCAACCGCCAAGTCGCAGCGCGGCTGTGGCGCGCATCCGAAAGCCTGACCGGCGTGTATTACCTGCCGGACTGAGCGCCGCGTGAGCGGCTCGCAGCGGGCGGCGCACGCCCGGCCGGCCGCGACTATCATCGGCCGCTCACCAACCCTCGTTGGAGGCACCCGATGAACACCACCGCGCCGCGGATCAACCGCTGCTTCAAGCTCGCCGCACGCCCGGTCGGCCTGCCCAAGCGCAGCGACTGGCATTACGAGCAGCATCCGGTGGCCGAGCCCGCCGAGGGTCAGATCCTGGTCCAAGTCAGCCATATCTCGCTGGACCCGGCGATGCGCGGCTGGATGAACGAGGGCAAGTCGTACATCGAGCCAGTGGCGATCGGCGACGTGATGCGTGCCGGCGCCGCCGGCCATGTGATCGCGTCGCGCCATCCGCGTTTCGCCGTCGGCGATGCCGTTGTCGGCGTGTTCGGCGTGCAGGAATACGCGCTGTCGGACGGCAAGGGCGTCAACAAGGTCGACACGCAATTGGTGCCGTTGCCGGTCTACATCGGCACGCTCGGTATGCCGGGCATGACCGCCTACTTCGGCCTGCTCGACGTCGGTCAAGCGCGTGAAGGCGACACCGTGGTGATCTCCGGCGCTGCGGGCGCGGTCGGCAGCGTCGCCGGGCAGATCGCCAAACTCAAGGGCTGCCGCGTCGTCGGCATCGCCGGTGGTGCCGACAAATGCCGATACCTCGTCGACGAGCTCGGCTTCGACGCTGCGATCGACTACAAAGCCGACGATCTGCGTAAAGCGCTGCGCCAGCATTGCCCCAAGGGTATCGACGTGTACTTCGACAACGTCGGCGGCGAGATTCTCGACCAGTGCCTCGCACAGCTGACGCGCGGCGCACGCGTGGTGATCTGCGGCGCGATCTCGCAGTACAACAACACCACGGCGGTGAAGGGCCCGAGCAACTATCTGTCGCTGCTGGTCAACCGCGCCAGCATGACCGGCATGGTGGTGTTCGACTACGCACCGCGCTACGGCGAGGCGATGCGCGAGATGGCGGGCTGGATGGCGGCCGGCAAGCTCAAGAGCCGCGAATACATCGTCAACGGCCTCGACACGTTCCCCGAAGCTTTGCTCAAGCTGTTCGCCGGCGAGAACACCGGCAAGCTCGTCCTGCAGGTCGCCGATTGAACAAGCCCGCTACGCCCAAGTCGTACAAAGGCAACAAGGCATCGCTGCCGAGCAAGCCCTGCGTGGTCTGCGCGCGCGAGATGACCTGGCGCAAAAGCTGGGCGCGCAACTGGGACGAGGTCAAGTACTGCTCCGAGGCTTGCCGACGTCGGCGCGACACGGTGCTGAGCCATGACTGAGTTGAGCAAGCTGCGCTCGCTGGTGATCGTGCTCGGTGACCAGCTAGACCATGACGCGGCGGCTTTCGACGACTTCGACGCGGCGCAAGACGCCGTCTGGATGGCCGAAGTCGCCGAGGAGTCTGAGCACGTCTGGTCGAGCAAGCCGCGTATCGCGATGTTTCTGTCGGCCATGCGCCACTTCGCCGCCGAGCTGCGCGCTCGCGGCGTCACCGTGCATTACACGCGGCTCGACGATGCCGGCAACGCTGGCTCACTGGCCGGCGAGTTGGCGGCTGCGATCGTGCGCCTGCGGCCCGCGCAGTTGGTGATGACGGCGCCGGGCGACTACCGCGTATGGCAGTCGATCAAGCGCGTCGCCCGCGAGCAGGACCGGCCGCTGGATGTGCGCGATGACCGGCACTTCTACGCCACGGTTCGAGACTTCGCCGCGCATGCCAAGGGCCGCAAGCAACTGCGGCTTGAATACTTCTATCGCGAACTGCGCGAAAAGCACGGCGTGCTGATGCGCGACGGAAAGCCCGCGGGCGGCCAGTGGAATTTCGACGCCGACAACCGCCAGGACTTTGGCAAGGACGGGCCAGGGCGGCATTTCCCAGGCCCCGACTTTGTGCCCGACGCGATCACCCGCGACGTGATCGCGCTGATCGAATCGCGCTTCGCCGCACATCCGGGCAGCCTGCAGTCATTCGCCTGGCCGGTGACGCGCGATCAGGCACTCGAGGCCTTGCAGCGCTTCATCGACGAACGCTTACCCAAGTTCGGGCCCTACCAGGATGCGATGTGGAAGGGTGAACCCTGGCTGTATCACTCGCTGCTGGCCGCAGCGCTGAACCTGAAGTTGCTGAACCCTCGCGAAGTCGTCGCTGCTGCCGAGCGCGCCTACGAGCAGGGCCATGCTCCGCTGGAGAGCGTCGAAGGCTTCATCCGCCAGATCATCGGCTGGCGCGAGTATGTGCGCGGCATCTACTGGACGCGGATGCCCGATTACCTGGAATCCAATGCGCTGAATGCAACCGAGCCGCTGCCGGCCTGGTATTGGACCGGCGACACCGACATGGCTTGCCTGCGCGACGCGATCACGCAGACGCTGACGCACGGTTACGCGCACCATATCCAGCGCCTGATGGTCACCGGCTTGTATCCGCTACTGCTGGGCGTTGCGCCGCGCCAGGTCCATGAGTGGTATCTGGCGGTCTACGTCGACGCGGTGGAATGGGTCGAGTTGCCGAACGTACTTGGCATGAGCCAATACGCCGATGGCGGATTGATGGCCAGCAAGCCGTATGTGGCCACTGGTAAATACATCGAGCGGATGGGGCACTACTGCAAGGGCTGCCGCTATAAGCCGGCACTGAAGACCGGCGAACAAGCCTGCCCGTTCACGACCTTGTACTGGGACTTTCTGATGCGCCACGAGGCCTTGCTGTCGCGCAATCAGCGGATGGCGCTGCAGGTGAAGAACCTTGCAAGGCTGAGCGACGAGGAGCGAGCCGCGATCCGCGCGCAAGCGACCGCGATCCGCGCGTCGTCGTCGGCTCCAAGCTGAATCGCGCTGCGCGATCACGACCCACAAGGTCGAGCCGGTCCGTCGGTCTGACGCCGGCACTCGCCGGCCCGACAAGCTGCGCGATGCTGGGCGATCCGAGTTGTCACGTCATGCGGAGTCTTCGCCGCGTGATGTCCAGCACGCTGGTTCCGGATGGCACTGCTGTCATCCTTCAGTCGTGGTCCGGCGCCGAGCGCCGGTGGGCCTGAACCGCGCAGCACGCGGCGTCGTCGGTGGGGCTGCGTGCAGATTGCAGCCGTTGTCGCCCGGGCGATGGTTGCAGCGTTGGCGACGACCGCAGGTCATTGGGCTCTTGTGTCGGGCTATCGGGCCGTGCCGATCGAACGCGGGCACGGCGCTTGCGGATCTGTGGGGCTCCTGCAACCTGGAGCCACGATATGAAGACCTTGAAGACCCTGGCCGCTGCATCGCTGATGTGTTTGCCCTATGCAGCGGCAACCGCTGCGGAGCCGATGAAGCCGTCGGGCGTGATGGAGGCGATGATGTCGAACGATCAGAAGGATTTTTTTGAAACGGCGGCATCGGCCAATCTGTTCGAAATCGAAGCCGGCAAGCTGGCGCAGACCAAGGCGACTGACCCGGCGCTACAGACCTTTGGTGCGCAGATGGTCAAGGACCACACCGAAGCCAGCGCCAAGCTGGCGGCCTTGGCGTCGACCAAGAGCGTGCCACTACCGACGGCGATGCTGAAGCGGCACCAGTCGATGTACGACGCGCTGGCCAAGGACAAGGCCGGCAAGGACTTTGACGAAGATTTTCGCAACAAGATGGTGATGAGCCACAAGGAAGCCGTGTCCTTGTTCGACCAGACCGCCCAGAAGGCGAAGGACCCTGAGGTCAAGGCGTTTGCCGCGATGATGCTGCCGAAGCTGCAGATGCATGGCAGCGCGGCAATGGAGTTGAACGAAGGGCACTAGGCCTTCGCGACGACAGCGGCGCGGTGATGCGCCGCTGTCGTTGCTGCTGGATGTCGCCGTCAGTCGATGAACAGCGTTGCCGGATGTTCGAGTCGCCCGCGTATCGCCTGGATAAAGCTGGCTGCATCCCAGCCATCGACGATGCGGTGATCGAAAGAGGACGACAGGTTCATCATCAAACGCGGTAACACGCTGCCGTTGCGGATCATCGGTCGCTCGACCATTTTATTGACGCCGACGATCGCCACTTCGGGAGCATTGATGACCGGCGTCGTCGTGATGCCGCCCATCGGACCGAGACTGGTGATCGTGATCGTCGATCCGCTGAGTTCGTCGCGGCGTGCTTTGCCGCTACGCGCTGCCTCGGCCAGTCGGCGAATCTCGGCCGCCATGGCCCACAAGTCGAGTTGCTGCGCATCGCGTAACACCGGTACGACCAGACCCTGTGGAGTTTGCGTCGCGATACCGACATGGACGGCGCGATGCTGATGCAGCACGCCCGCTTCGTCGTCGTAGCGGGAATTGATTTGCGGAAAGTCCTTGCGGACCTGTACCAGCGCCTTGATCAGAAACGGCAGCAGCGTCAGCTTGCCTCGTGCGGCACCGTGTTGCTGGTTCAGATGCTGTCGCAAGCTTTCGAGTTCGGTGACGTCGAGTTCTTCGACATAGCTGAAGTGCGGGACGCGTTGCATCGTGCGCTGCATCGTTTCCGCGATGCGGCGTCGCAAGCCGACGATGCGGATCGATTCCACGTCGCCGGTCGTGGCTGGTGTCGGTGATGGGCGGGTGTCGACCCTGTCGTGTCGATCGTCGCCGCCAGCCACTGGAAGATCGTCGAGCCGGATGCGACCACGCGGCCCGCTGCCGCGGATCTGGGCGAGATCGATCCCAAGCTCACGCGCCCGCTTGCGTACGGCTGGCGAGGTCTGCGGTCGATCGGCATCGCGCTGCGGATCGGCCGGGCTGTGGGCCGACGGGGCGGGGATGCCGCTCGCCTGCGGCAGAGACATTGTCGCATTCGTCTGGCCCGATACGTCGGCCGCTGCCGTATCGCCGGCAAAGTCGGTTTCAATTTCGACCAGCACGCCGCCGACGGCGATCTTGTCGCCGACCGCGCCGCGCAATGCGACGACGACGCCAGCCACCGGCGAGGGAATTTCGACGGCCGCCTTGTCGGTCAGCATGTCGACCAGCGCTTGGTCTTCGCTGACCTGCTGACCGGTGGTCACGCGCCACGCGGCGATCTCGCATTCGGCGATGCCTTCGCCGATGTCGGGCAGCTTGAATTGATAAAGCGCCATATCAAGCCTCCAGCGTGCGTTGCAGGGCTTTGATCACGCGGGCCGGCCCGGGGAAATACGCCCATTCGAGCGCATGCGGGTAGGGCGTATCCCAGCCGGTGACGCGCTCGATCGGTGCCTCCAGGCACCAGAAGCAATGCTCCTGGACGACGGCGACCAGTTCGGCACCAAAGCCGCAGGTTCGCGTCGCTTCGTGGACGACGATGCAGCGCCCCGTTTTGCTGACCGACTCGACGATCGTGTCCAGATCCAGTGGCAGCAGCGAGCGCAGGTCGATCACTTCGGCGTCGATGCCCGCTTCGGCCACGGCGGCGAGGCAGACGTGAACCATCGTGCCGTAGCTGAGCACGGTAATGCGTCGGCCGGGCCGCACGATCGCCGCCTTGCCGAGCGGGATGCGGTAGTAGTCGTCCGGTACTTCGCCCATCGGGTGCTTGGCCCAGGGCGTCAGCGGCCGATCGTGGTGGCCGTCGAACGGGCCGTTGTAGATACGCTTGGGTTCGAAGAACACGACGGGATCGTCGTCTTCGATCGCCGCAATCAGCAGCCCCTTGGCGTCGTAGGGATTCGACGGTACGACGGTCTTCAGTCCGCAGACGTGGGTGAAAATGCTCTCCGGGCTCTGGCTATGCGTCTGCCCGCCGAAGATGCCGCCGCCCGACGGCGCGCGCACCGTCAGTGGTGCATGAAACTCGCCGCCGCTGCGGTAGCGTAGCCGCGCGGCTTCGGATACCAGCTGGTCGAAAGCCGGGTAGATGTAGTCGGCGAACTGGATTTCGGCCACCGGCCGCAAACCGTAGACGCCCATGCCGATGGCCGTACCCATGATGCCGGCCTCGGAAATCGGGGAATCGAACACCCGATGATGTCCATACTTCTTCTGCAGCCCGGCCGTGCAGCGGAAGACGCCGCCGAAATAGCCGACGTCCTCGCCAAACACGACGACGCTGTCGTCGCGCTGCATCATCGTGTCGAGCGCCGAGTTGATCGCCTGGATCATGTTCATCGCGGACATGGCTCAACCCTCCCGCATCTGCTGGCGCTGCCGCAGCAGATGCGGCGGCACTTCCTTGAACACGTCTTCGAACATCGAGTCGGGGTCGTGCTCGCTGGTGCCGAGCAGCCCGTGGCTCTCGGCTTCTTTCAGCGTGGTCTTGACCAGGTCGTCGAGTTCGCTCGCCAGCGCGTCGTGCTGTTGTTCGGTCCAGTGTCCGGTAGCGATCAAGTGCTGCTTGAGCCGCTCGATCGGATCGCCGAGCGGCCATTGCGCGGCCTCGGCTTGCGGACGGTACGCCGACGGATCGTCGCTGGTGCTGTGCGGCGCGGCGCGGTAGGTGACCAGTTCGATCAGTGTCGGCCCCAGGTTGCGCCGCGCACGCTCGGCGGCCCAGCGGGTGACCGCGTGTACGGCCAGAAAGTCGTTGCCGTCGACGCGCAGGCCGGGAATGCCGAAACCCAGTGCGCGGGCAGCGAAGGTTGCGCGTTCACCGCCGGCAATGCCCTGGAACGAAGAAATCGCCCACTGGTTGTTGACCACGTTCAGCAGCACCGGCGCCTGGTAGACGCTGGCAAACGTCAGCGCATGGTGAAAGTCACCTTCGGCCGTGGTGCCATCACCGACCCATGCGGCAGCAATGCGGGTGTCACCGCGGATCGCCGATGCCATCGCCCAGCCGACCGCTTGCGGAAACTGCGTGCCGAGGTTGCCGGATATCGAAAAGAAGTTGGACGCGCGCGATGAGTACATCACCGGCAGCTGGCGTCCCTTGAGCCGGTCGCGGCGGTTGTTCAGGACCTGGCACATCATGTCGAGCAGGGAATGGTCGCGGGCGATCAGCAGGCCCTGCTGGCGATAGCTGGGGAACAGCATGTCGCCGCTGTCCAGCGCCATTGCTTGCGCGACGGCCACGGCCTCTTCGCCGGTGCACTTCATGTAGAAACTGGTCTTGCCCTGACGCTGCAGCCGGACCATGCGTTCGTCGTAGGTGCGGGTCAGCAGCATCGCGCGCAGCCCGCGCAGCAGGTGATCGGTGTCCAACGTGGGTGCCCAGTCGCCGACGGCGTTATGAGCATCGTCGAGCACGCGGATCAGTTCGTACGGGTAACGGCGCAGCACCGACTCGTCGCTGTCGATGGCCGGGCGGGGTACCGCCCCGGCCGCCGACAATGGGACACCACTGAAGTCCGGTACCTGGCCGGGCCGGGCCTTGGGTTCGGGAATATGCAGCGACAGCGGCAGCTGGCTCATGGCGCTCCTCCCGCAGGCTCGGTTGGCCTGCATGTCGAGCCCAGTGTAGGCCGGTCGCTGCGGAACAGGATTCCTTTGTTCTAGGATTCGGCGCGATACGGGAAACAATATTTCGCGGAGAGCCCAATATGAGCGAAGACGTTCCGGCGCTGGACGCACTCGACGTGCGCATCCTGCAGTCGCTGCAGTCGGATGACGCGCTACCGGTCGCGGAATTGGCCGAGCGCGTGTCCTCGTCCAAGACCGTGGTTTGGCGCCGCATCCAGAGAATGGAGCAGTTGGGGGTGATTCGGGCCCGGGTCGCGCTGCTGGATCACCGCAAGGTGGGGCTGCCGATCATGATCTTCGCCCACGTCAAAATGACCCGGCACGATCGCGACGTGCTGCCGAAGTTCATCGAGGCGATCCAGCTGCTGCCGCAAGTGGTCGAGTGCCATACGCTGATGGGTACGGTCGACTTTCTGCTGAAGATCGTGATCGCCAGCTTGGGCGAGTACGAACACTTCGTCTGGCAGAAGCTGTCGCAGATCGACGGCGTGCGGGAAATCAGCTCGTCGATTTCGCTGAGCCAAAGCGTCTATACGACGCAGTTGCCGCTACGCGCCGGCTGAGCCGCCAGCGCGT
The DNA here is from genome assembly GCF_900129825.1 of Hydrocarboniphaga daqingensis. Classification (GTDB taxonomy): domain Bacteria; phylum Pseudomonadota; class Gammaproteobacteria; order Nevskiales; family Nevskiaceae; genus Hydrocarboniphaga; species Hydrocarboniphaga daqingensis. The sequence continues at coordinate 216,877 of NZ_FQWZ01000008.1, forward strand.
GTGGCGATACAGGGCGAAGATCAGTCGTGCCGCAGCTCTTCGAGGCTGCGGTTGATACGCAGCGCCAGCAGCGTGCCGATCGCACCTGACAGCATGTACAGGCCGACGTAGCCGACGCCGAAGCGCGAGGTGATGCCGAGCGCGACCAGCGGCGCGAAGCCGGCGCCGATCAGCCATCCCAGGTCGGAAGTAAGCAGCGCGCCGCTGTAGCGGAAGCGCGGGGCGAAGCTGGAATTCACGGCGCCCGCGGCCTGCGCATGAGAGAAGCCGAGCAGCGCGAAGCCGACCAGAATGAACAGATAGGCGCCAGTGTTGGTGCCGTGCGAAAACACCGGCAGCATGCCGACCAGGCTGAAGATCGCAATCAGCACCGCGCCGACGCCGAGCGTCGTGCGCCGGCCGATCCGGTCGGCGACCAATCCCGAGATCAGCATGGTCACGATCGCGATCGCCGCGCCGGCCATCTGCACCAGCAGATATTCGAAGACCGATTCCTGGGTAAACAGCGTGACCCACGACAGCGGGAACACCGTGACCATGTGGAACAGCGCGTAGCTGGCCAGCGGGGCGAAGGCGCCCAACAGGATGTTCGCGCCTTGGGTCTTGAGCAGCTCGCCAACCGGTGAGGGCACCAGTTCGCGGGTCTTCAGCAGCTCGGAGAACTCCGGCGTCGCCACCAGGCGAAGCCGGGCGAACAAGGCCACGACGTTGATCGCGAACGCGACGTAGAACGGATAGCGCCAGCCCCAGGTGTTGAAGTCGGCGGGTGCCAGGCTGGTGTACAGATAGGCGAACAGGCCGGCGGCCAGCAAGAAGCCAAGCGGCGCGCCCAGCTGGGGGATCATCGCGTACCAGCCACGCTTCTTTTCCGGCGCGTTCAGCGCCAGCAGCGACGGCAGGCCGTCCCAGCTGCCGCCCAGGGCGATGCCCTGGCCGATACGAAACAAGGCCAGCAGCACGATCGAGTAGTGGCCGATGTCGTCGTAGCGCGGCAGGAACGCGATACCGGCCGTCGAAGTGCCGAGCATGAACAGCGCGATCGTCAGCTTGCTGCCGCGGCCGTACCAGTCGTAGATCAGGCGGAACAGCGCCGAGCCGACCGGGCGGGCGACGAACGCCAGCGAGAAGATCGCGAACGAATACAAGGTGGCATCGAGCGGCTGGGCGAACGGGAAGCACACCGCCGGGAACACCAGCACCGACGCCAGGCCGAACACGAAGAAGTCGAAGAACTCCGACAGGCGACCGATGACGACGCCGATCGCGATCTCGCTCGGATGAACCCGGTGCGCGCCGTGGGCGCCGGCAGCCGAGTTGACTTGGGATTCGGGGTGGGCGGTGGACATGCTGCTGTAGGCCTCTGCGTAGGGTGGCGCACTGTACCGGCCTGCACCTTCGCACGGCCGGACCCGGACGACGATAGGACAAAACGTCCAATCGCGCGCAGGGAGGCGTCTCCTTACAGTCGCTACTCCCAAAGACCCGATGCGATTGGCCATGCTCGTCAGAATGCTGCCCAAACTGCTCCTTCCCGTACTGGCCCTGCTGCTGGCCGGCTGCGAAACCGTGGTCATGAGCCCGTCGGGCGACGTCGCGGTCCAGCAACGCAACCTGATCGTTGCTTCGACGATCCTGATGCTGCTGATCATCGTGCCGGTCATCGCGCTGACGCTGTTCTTTGCCTGGCGCTACCGCGCGTCGAACACCGACGCTCCCTACGACCCGGAGTGGAACCACTCGACCGCCCTTGAGCTGGTGATCTGGTCGGCGCCACTGCTGATCATCATCGCGCTCGGTGCGCTGACCTGGATCGGCACGCACACGCTGGATCCGTACCGCCCGCTGGATCGGATCGAAGCGGGTCGTCCGCTGGCGCCCGACGCCAAGACGCTGAAGGTGCAGGTCGTCGCGATGGATTGGAAGTGGCTGTTCCTCTATCCCGACTACGGCGTCGCCAGCGTCAACGAGCTGGCCGCACCGGTCGACATGCCGATTCAGTTCCAGATCACGGCGTCGACGGTGATGAACTCATTCTTCATCCCGGCGCTCGCGGGCCAGATCTACGCGATGCCCGGCATGCAGACCGAACTCAACGCGGTGATCAACCGCGCGGGCGACTTCGAAGGCTTCTCGGCCAACTACAGCGGCGCGGGCTTCTCCGGCATGCGCTTCCGCTTCAAGGCACTCGATGCGGCCGGCTTCGACGCGTGGATCGCCAAGGCGCGTGCCGAAGGCGGCTCGCTGCAGCGCGAAGACTATCTGCAGCTTGAAAAGCCCAGCGAGCGCGACCCAGTGCGCTGGTACGCCAACGTCCCGGCCGACTTGTACCCGGCCATCCTGAACATGTGTGTCGAGAAGACCAAGATGTGCATGAGCGAGATGATGGCCATCGACGCCAACGGCGGCATGGGCAAGGAAGGCTTGTTCAATGTGTCGCACTTGATCTACGACCAGCCGCGTGCGCGCGGAGCGCACGCCACGATCAAGGGCAAGGATTACGTGTCCGCACTGTGCCCCGTTCCGGGCGCCCCCGCACCGAGCGAGCACGCTGCTCGCCTGGCTCCTTAAGCCGGACTGCCCGGCAACTCCTACGCAACGCCGCGAGAACCGACGATGCACGAAGAACGTTCACAACTGATGCAGACCTTGTTCGGTCGCCTGAGTCTTGAGGCGATCCCGTACCACGAGCCGATCCTGCTGGCGACGTTTGCCGTTGCAGCGCTGCTCGGCGGCAGCCTGTTCGGCTACGTCACGTATCAGCGCAAATGGGGTTATCTGTACCGCGAGTGGTTCTGCAGCATCGACCACAAGAAGATCGGCATCATGTACATGGTGCTTGGCATCGTGATGCTGATTCGCGGCTTTGCCGACGCGATCATGATGCGCTTGCAGCAGGCGATCGCGTTCGGCGATGCGGCCGGTTATTTGCCGCCGCATCACTACGACCAGATCTTCACGGCCCACGGCGTGATCATGATCTTCTTCGTTGCGATGCCGCTGATCACCGGCTTGATGAACTACATCGTGCCGCTGCAGATCGGCGCACGTGACGTTGCGTTCCCGTTCCTGAACAACTTCAGCTTCTGGATGACCTCGGCCGGTGCCGCGCTGGTCATGGTGTCGCTGTTCATCGGTGAATTCGCCAAGACTGGCTGGCTTGCATACCCACCGCTGTCGGGTGTCGCGTACAGCCCGGACGTCGGCGTCGACTACTACATATGGTCGCTACAGATCGCCGGCGTCGGAACCTTGCTATCGGGCGTCAACCTGCTGGCGACGATCGTCAAGATGCGCGCGCCCGGCATGACGCTGATGAAGATGCCGATCTTCACGTGGACCGCGCTGTGCACCAACGTGCTGATCGTCGCCGCGTTCCCGGTGCTGACCGCCGTGTTGGTGCTGCTGTCGCTGGACCGCTATGTCGGCACCGCGTTCTTCACGAACGACTTCGGCGGCAACCCGATGATGTACGTGAACCTGATCTGGATCTGGGGTCACCCAGAGGTCTACATCCTGATCCTGCCGGTGTTCGGCGTGTTCTCCGAGGTGGTGTCGACGTTCTCGCGCAAGCGTCTGTTCGGCTACGCGTCGATGGTCTACGCCACGGTCGTGATCACTATCCTGTCGTACCTGGTGTGGCTGCACCACTTCTTCACGATGGGCTCGGGTGCCAGCGTCAATTCGTTCTTCGGCATCACGACGATGATCATCTCGATCCCGACCGGCGCGAAGATCTTCAACTGGCTGTTCACAATGTACCGTGGCCGCATCCAGTTCGAAGTGCCGATGCTGTGGACGATCGGCTTCATGGTGACCTTCGTCGTCGGTGGTATGACCGGCGTGCTGCTGGCGGTGCCGCCGGCTGACTTCGTGCTGCACAACAGCCTGTTCCTGATCGCGCACTTCCATAACGTGATCATCGGCGGCGTCGTGTTCGGCGTGTTTGCCGGCATCAACTTCTGGTTCCCGAAGGCCACCGGCTTCAAGCTCGATCCGTTCTGGGGCAAGACCTCGTTCTGGTTCTGGTTCGTTGGCTTCTGGTTCGCGTTCATGCCGCTGTACGTGCTCGGCCTGATGGGCGTCACCCGCCGCCTCAGCCACTTCGACGACCCGAGCCTGCAGATCTGGTTCCAGATCGCGGCCTTCGGCGCCGTGCTGATCCTGTTCGGTATCGTCGCCTTCCTGGTGCAGATCTACGTCAGCATCCGTGACCGCGAGAAACTGCGCGATCACACGGGCGACCCATGGGGCGGCCGCACGCTGGAATGGAGCACCTCGTCGCCGCCGCCGGACTACAACTTCGCGTTCACGCCGGTCGTACGTGAGCAGGACGCCTGGTGGGACATGAAGGCGCGTGGTCACCAGCGTCCGCTGCAGGGCTACCTGCCGATCCATATGCCCAAGAGCACCGGCGCTGGGCTGCTGCTGGCTGGCTTGAGCGCGGTGTGCGGCTTCGCGTTCATCTGGCACATCTGGTGGCTCGTGGTGGCGTCGTTCGTCGCGCTGATCGGTTCGGCGATCGCGCACACGTTCAACTACAACCGCGACTTCTACATCCCGGCCGACGTGGTGACCCGCGTCGAAAACGAACGCACGCGCCTGTTGGCGCAGCAGGGCTGATCCATGGCACATAGCGCAACTCAGGCTCTCGGCACCGCCGACACGAGCGGTTTCTATGACCTCAGAGGCGAGCATCATCCCGAGAACGGGACGATGCTCGGCTTCTGGCTGTACTTGATGAGCGACTGCTTGGTCTTCGCCGTACTGTTTGCGATGTACGGCGTCGTCGGCGGCAGCTACGCGGCGGGTCCGAGCCCCAAGGACCTGTTCGACTTGCCGCTGGTCGCCGTCAATACCTCGATGCTGCTGTTCTCGTCGATCACCTACGGCTTTGCGATGCTGGAAATGCAGCGCAACCGGCAGAGCGCGACGCTGCTGTGGCTGGCGGTAACCGGGCTGTTCGGCGTGGCGTTTGTCAGCCTCGAAATCTATGAGTTCCTGCACTTGATTCACGAGGGCGCCGGCCCGCAGCGCAGCGCGTTCCTGTCGGCGTTCTTCACGCTGGTCGGCACTCACGGCCTGCACGTCAGCTTCGGCATCATCTGGCTGATCACGCTGATGGTGCAGGTGACGCGCCGCGGCCTCAGCGTCGAGAACCGTCGCCGGCTGAACTGCCTGAGCCTGTTCTGGCACTTCCTCGACGTGGTATGGATCGGCGTGTTTACCTTTGTCTATCTGATGGGAGTGCTGCGATGAGCGCTGCTGCTGACCACGATGCACATCACGCGGACGAACGCCACGTCCACAGTCACGACCATGGCCATGATGACGGCGCGGGCCACGGGACGTTTAAGGGCTACATGACCGGCTTCGTGCTGTCGGTGATCCTGACGGCGATCCCGTTCTGGCTGGTTATGGGCGGCGTGTTCGACAACAAGCAAACCACCACGCTGTTGATTCTGGCGTTTGGTGCCGTGCAGATTCTGGTGCACATGGTTTACTTCCTGCACATGAACACCAGCTCCGAAGGCGGCTGGAACATGCTGGCGCTGATCTTCACCGTGGTATTGGTCGTGATCACGCTGAGTGGCTCGCTGTGGGTGATGTACCACATGAACACCAACATGATGCCGATGTCGGTGCATGACATGCGCAACATGCCCTAATGAGCGCCAAGGCCCGTCACGATGCAGCGCCGCGATCACGGTCCGTGCTGTTCGTGCTGGGCCTGCTGTGCATTTCGTTGATGGCCGGGCTGCTGTACCTAGCCACCTGGCAAGTGCAGCGTCGCGCTTGGAAGCTCGACCTGATCGCCCGAGTCGAGCAGCGGGTTTCGGCAGCCTCAGTGCCCCTGCCGGACGGTACGTCCGCGCGCCGCGATGACGAATATCTAAAGGTCGTCGTCGACGGTCGATGGCTCCGTGACCGAGAGGTCCGCGTGCAAGCGGTGACCGTCAAAGGCCCCGGCTTTTGGGTGATGACGCCGCTGCAGGTGCCGGACGGCCGCCTGGTGCTCGTCAACAGGGGCTTCGTCACGCCGCAATGGTCGGCAGCAGCCGAGCAGCCCGCGTCGATCGATGCGGACGCGCCCGTCCGAGTCACCGGGCTGCTGCGGCTCAGCGAGCCGGGCGGCGGGTTTCTGCGCGACAACGATGCCGGCGCCCAGCGCTGGTACTCGCGCGACGTTCAGGCCATCGCCTCAGCCCAGGGGCTTCCCCTGGACAAGCTCAGTCCCTGGTTCGTCGATGCCGATGCCCGCACCAGTCCGTCGGCTGATCCGGCGCTGGGACCGGTTGGCGGGCTGACGGTGCTGCGCTTTCACAATAGCCATCTCGTCTATGCGATCACCTGGTATACGCTGGCGCTGATGGTGGCTGCTGCCGGTTGGATGGTCGGCCGCCAGGAATGGAGCCTGCGCCGCCGGTTGCCGAGCTGAGTCGCGGCTGCCGGGGCTCGTCACTCGAGGTCACTGGTCCGATGTCCACCGAAGCGTCGACTGCAAGTGTCAGCGCGAATGCCAAGCCGCTGATGCGGCTCAGTGGCGGCACGGTTGGCCAGCAGAACATGCTGCAGCTGATCCAGCTGCGGTGGCTCGCGGTGAGCGGGCAGGTGCTGACGATCCTGTTCGTCTCGCTGGTGTACCGGATCGAGCTGCCGCTGCTGCCGATGGCAGCCGTGCTGTGCTTCCTGGTTGGCCTGAATCTGTTCAGCTTGTATCGGCCGCGCCCGGGCGGCGACATCCGCAATGGGTCGCTGATGCTGGCGCTGTTGCTCGACATCTTGTCGCTGACCGCATTGCTGTACATGAGCGGGGGCGCGACCAATCCCTTCGTATTCTTGTACCTGTTGCAGGTGACGCTGGCCGCTGTGCTGCTCGAGGCCTGGTCAACGTGGGTGCTGGTGGTCGTCACCAGCCTATGTTTCCTCGGGCTGACCCGCTTCTTCATCCCGCTCGACGTGCCCGCATCCCACCCGAGCACGCTGTTCGATCTGCATATCCTCGGCATGCTGATCTGCTTCGTGCTCGACGCGGGCTTGCTGGTCGTGTTCGTCACGCGAATCAACGCGATCCTTCGCAGGCGCGATGCACGTCTTGCCGACCTGCGCCAGCGCGCAGCCGAAGAGGACCACATCGTCCGGATGGGACTGCTGGCATCCGGTGCCGCACACGAGCTGGGCACGCCGCTGGCCACGCTGTCGGTGATTCTGGGCGATTGGAAGCGGATGGCCGTGTTCCGTGAGCGGCCTGAGCTGCTCGATGAGATCGCCGATATGCAGGCTGAAGTGCAGCGCTGCAAGACGATCGTCACCGGCGTGCTGATGGCGGCGGGCGAGGCGAGGGGCGAATCGCTCGCGGTGACGAACATACCGGGCTTCCTCGATGAGCTGGTCCAGGAATGGCGCAGCACGCGTCCGGTCGGCAGCTTCGAATACGACTACGATCGCAAGTCGGTCGATGAGAGCTTTTTGATCGTGTCCGACTCGGCGCTCAAGCAAGTCATTCATACGGTGATGGACAACGCATTCGAGAGCTCGCCCGAATGGGTCGGCCTGTCGGCCTGGTGTCGGGACGACGTACTCTCGCTATGTGTCCGGGATCGCGGGCCCGGATTTCGGCCGGACATGCTGGCGCAGATCGGTAAGCCCTATAACTCGACCAAGGCGAGACCGGGAAGCGGATTGGGCTTGTTTCTGGTCGTCAACGTGGTTCGCAAACTCGGCGGCAACGTCAACGTCGAAAATGCCTTCATCGGCGGAGGCGCCATCGTGACGCTTGAACTGCCGCTGTCGTCGCTGTCGATCGAGCGCCGGCAGTCATGAGTACCGAAACCGAGCGCTTGTTGTTGATCGTCGAGGACGACGAGGCGTTTGCCAGGACGCTGAAGCGCTCGTTCGAGCGCCGCGACTACACCGTCGTGGTCGCCTCCAGCGCCAAGGAAGTGCAGCAGCGACTCGGCGAGCGCACACCGGCGTTTGCTGTCGTCGACTTGAAGCTTGGGGCCGAGTCCGGCCTGAGCGTCGTCAACCTGCTGCACCAGCACGACAGCCAGATGCTGATCGTCGTACTCACTGGCTTTGCCAGCATCGCCACCGCGGTTGAGGCGATCAAGCTCGGTGCCTGCA
>NZ_FQWZ01000009.1 GCF_900129825.1 Hydrocarboniphaga daqingensis
GCCATCGCCAGCACCAGCGCGATCGGATACATAAACGCGCCGCCACCTTGAAAGAACCGGATGACGTGATTGAAAAACTCCATGGAGCTCGCTCCTCTGCGGGTCGCTGAAATAACAGGTTATCGAAACAGGAAAGTTACGGACTGCGGTACTGCAATGACGCGGAAATGCCGGATGACGTGACGCGCTTCGGTCGTGGACCAGGGCGCGAGCGTCGAAAGTTTAGTGGCCGATGGTCTGGCGTGGAATGCGTCCTGACTTAAGGCCGTGCCGGCGGTGCAGGCGGTGTCTTGGCTTTCTGTGCAGCGGTCAGGGCCTCGTAATATTCCACTTGGCGACTGAACACTTTGCGATCGAGTCCTTCGAGCTGCACCGACAGCAAGCGCGCCGGGCGGTCGATATCGACTTCCGCCGACGCATTGCGCCACGGCGTAATGTACAGGCCGATGGGGGATTCGCGTTCGCCGATGATCGTCGTGCCGCCGCTGTTGGCGCCGCCCGAGGTGGCACGAGGCGGCGCTGCGGGCGCCGTCGTGCTGGTGATGCCACCGCTGGTGTTGACCGCCGGCAGTTCGTCGGTGGGAGGCTTGGGCGCGGACTGCGCAGCGACCCAAGACGGCAGCGCGGCCGCCAACAACAACACGATGCCGCAGTACCGATTCATTTTTTGGCTCCGGTGCTGGCCGGGACCGGCGCAGTGGCGCTGGGTGCCGCAGTGGCTTCTGCGGCTTTCTGGGACGCCTGGATTTCGGCCATCCAAGCCAGCACGCGCAGGTCTTCCTTGCCGTACAGGCGCAGGTATTCCTGGTAATGCGGCAATGCGGCCGCAGGCTGCTTCAGATATTCATCGAGCAGAATGCCCAGGTTCAGATGGGCCGCCGCATAGTCGGGTTTGACCGCGAGTGCTTTCTCGTAGGCCTGCTGTGCGCGCGGATAGTTGCCCGCTTCACGGTTGGCGATACCCAGCCAATTGAACGCCGACGCGTTCTGCGGATTCATCGTCGCCGCGCGGCTGAACGCCGATATCGCGACGTCGCGCCGATTGCTCTTGGCATACAGGATGCCGAGATTCATCTGCGGCCCGGCGTAGTCCGGGAAGTCCTGCGCCAGCTTCAGGAACGCTGATTCGGCTTCGGCCGTCTTGCGACCTTTCATCAGTTCGAGGGCCTGCTTGAAGCGTGCCTCGGGATCGCCCTTGTCCGGAACCGGCGTCGTCGGTTCGGCGTTGGCTGTGGGCGATGGCGGGGCCGGACGGTCGGGCTTGGTGGTCTTGCCGCCGCCGCAGGCGGTCAGCACCGCGACCAGCAGCAGCGTGGTCCACGTCGTGATCGGCCGCGATGCGGCGATGCCGACGCGCTTACTTGAGCGATTCATAAAACTCCTCGCTTTTCTCGCGCTTGCCGTATTTGCCGGGCGCGAGTTGGGCCAGCGCCTTGGCGCTCTTGGCGACCCATTCATCGTAGATACCCTGCGGAATGCGCCGCAGATTGTTCTCGTGCGCCTCGATCGCTTTTTCTTCGAACGGGAAGGCTTGCTCTTCGAGCAGCAGGTTGTACTGCTCCAGTTCGAGATCGGACAGCTTCTTCGGACGTTCGGAATCGACCAGCGACCGGGCGAAGTCCTGATGCAGCACGCCCAGTTCGTAACTCGCGGCCGTGGTGACGTCGGCAAAACCGTAGCCGGCAGCCCGGTTGAACGCCTGGATCGCGGCTTCGACGGCCTTCTGCTTGGCCGGCAGCGAGGCCTCGATCGGCAACGTGATCCGCAAGGTCTTCGCCTGCGCCGCCGTGATGCGGCCCACTTCCAGGCTCGACTTGGCGGCCAGCGCACGCGTCGCATCGCTGCGCTCGGCCCCCGCCGATGCATCGGCGTTGACGATGTCACGCAGCCAGAACAGCTGCTGTTCGACATTCCGTCCGTCGCGCGCGTAGTCGACCAGGCGCGAGCGTGCCGTCATCGCCCGATCGATCGGGCGCGGATAACTGGTCACGTAAGTCTGGTACGCCGGCCCGGCCTGAGCCGGCAGCTTGGCTTCGTCGAACAAGGTGGCCGACAACCACGCGGCTTCCATCCGCACCGGCACCGTTTCGGTCGGGCGCTGCGCGATGCGTGCGTAGGCCGCTGCTGCCGCGGCCGGCTTGTTGTCCTTCTGGTAGGACACGGCCAGCTTCTTGTCGACGTCCGGGATCAGCTTGCTGGCCGGGAAGCGCGTGCGGAAGCCTTCGAGCACGCGCGCCGCAGTCGGCCAATCTTCCATTTCGACCAGCACGGACGCTGCGTCGTACTCGGCGTTCGGGCGGATGCTGGCGTCGGGAACGACTTCGCCCAGCCGCAGGAAGTCGTTGACGGCGCGACGTGGGTCACCCGCGTCGCGTGCGGCTTCGCCTTGCTTGTAGATCGATGCCGCCAGCTGTTCGCTAACTTCCTTGCGGGTCGGCGAGGTTGCGGCCGTGAGCTTGAGTTCCTGCGAGAACGCGGCTTCGGCCTGCGGGTAGCGCTTGAGCTCGAACTGCGAGTCGCCGATCACGCTATAGGCGATCCGCTGCAGATCGGGCTTGGCCGGCGGCGTGTTGTCGAGCACGCGCTGCGAGGTTTTGATCGCCTCGTCGAGCGCCTTCATCTCGTACAGGTCCTGCGCGGCTTGCGTCAGTACCGGCAGCTTTTCGGGGTGGTACTGGAAGCTGTCAGCCAGCTTGATACCGGAATCGACCGCAAGCCGCAGCGCCGCATTGCGTTCGCCGGCCGGCACTTCGCGCGCGTATTTTTCGTAGCTCTGGAACGAGGCCAGCGCCGCATCGGTGGTCCGCGGATGGGTCTTGTAGTCGTAAGCGGTGCGGGCGTACTGCTCGGCAGCATCGCGCGTCCGGCCGCCGTCGAGCAGCGCATCGCCGTACAGGAAGTTGATGTCCGGCGCCTTGGGGTCGGTCGGAAACACTTCGAGGATGCGCTTGTACCAACCAGCGGCGACGATGAACTCCGGCCGCGCCTTGGCGGCGTCGGCCTTGCCGGCCTGGGCCAGCGCGTGATGATGGCGCGCCAGGTCTTCCATGTGCAGACGCAGCTCGTTCATCACTTCCGGCGTCGCCGGCTTGCCGGCCCAGTAAGCGGCCTGCGGGTCATAGGTGACCGCGTAGCGCTCCTTTTCGCGAATCACCAGGTCCTTGAACCCGCCGTCGCGATAAGCGCCGATCACTTGCGACTGGAAGCCCGGCGACAGCGGGTGCGACGGATACCGCTGCGGGAACGCCGCGAATGCCTCAGCCGCATCAGTAAAGCGCTCACGCTCGATCAGCAGCTTGCCGAGTGCGTCATAGATCAGCGGGTAGAAGCGCGGGTCGCCGTACTTCTTGAAGTAGTCGTTGGCAGCCTGACCGCCGCCCTGGGCAATCAGCGACAGCGATACCACGCGCAGCGAGTCACGGACGAGGTCGTTCTTGCCCTTCTTGACCTTTTCAACCGCGTCGACACGCGTAACTTCGCCTTCGGGCAGTTCGCGATCGAGAATCTGGAAGAAGCTGGTGATCGCCGCGTCGTATTTGGCCTGCTTGTACAGCGACCAACCGTACTTGTACTGCGCTGGCTCGAAGAACGGGGTCCGGTCCTTCAAGTCCATGACGATCTTGTATTCGCCTTCAGCCTCGGCAAAGCGCTCGCGCTGAAACAGCAGCTCGGCGCGGCGGAAGTGGGCATCGCCGCCGAGTGTGGACTGCGGGAAGTCGCGGTTGAGCGTCGCCAGCGTATCGATCGCCGCATCGCTGTTGCCGCTGTTCTGATGTGCACGCGCCAACTGATACAGCACGCGGTCGTTATTGACGTCGCCGGGTCGCTCGGTCAGCAGCTGCTGATAAATCTTGATCGACTTGCCCAGCGTCGCGGCGCTGTCTTCGCCGCCACCCTTGAGATCGTCGGTCTGCACCTGCAAGTCGGCAATTCGGCGCTGGGCTTCGGCGCGCGTGTTGTCGTCCGGGCTGAGTTGCAGCAACTGCCGGTAATTTTCGAGCGCTTTGTCCGGATCGGGGGCGACTGGAGCCGTGCGATCCAGTCGCAGCTGCTGCTCGATCGGCGCTTCCTTCTTCAGCGTCTGGCGGATCGTGGGCGTGGTGTTCTTGACCTCGGCCGGCATGCCGCTGCAGGCCGACAGAATCAGGCCGGCGCAGGCGGCGCCCAGCAGCGGCGACAGCGGGCTGGCCGCGTCAGCCTTCAGTGCGCGTCGCAGGCGGATCATTTCTTCTTGATCTCGTATTCGTCGGGGTCATTGGAGCCGGTCTGGCGGTCGTACAGCCGCGCCAGCGCGAAACGCGCTTCGACCAAGTACTTCTCGATCTGGTCTTTCTGTGCTTTCAGCTCAACCGTGCCGAGTCGCTGCAGGTATCGGCCCTGCTCATCGCCAATGCGCGCCAGGCTTGGGCGCAGTGATGCAAGACGCTGGCGCATCTGGCCGATCCGTTCATAGGTGCCGACAAAATTCTGCACTTTGGGCGCGTCGGCCAACTGCAGCTGGGGGCGGACCGCTGCGCCCCCCGCCAACGGCTTGCGATAACGACCCGGCGGCGATAGCGACGACTCGGGCCGAAGCTCGATCTTGATCCGAGGTCGCTCGACCGGCTTGGCTTCGGTGGCCTGCGAAAACAGCATTCGCGGGTCGACCGAAGCGCGATCGGCGGTGGTGTAGGCCTTTTCCATGTCGGACAGGCGCTTGTCCCACGCGTCGAGATTGCGCGCCAGCAGACGCACGTCGCGGTAGTTTTTCAGCGCTTCGGCGTAGCGGTGCTCGGCCAGCAGCGTCTGCAGGTAGTAGGTCTCGGGTGCGTCGGGCAGGTCCTTGAGTTCCCAGTTCCAGCCTGATTCTGCGTCAAGATCGCGCTTGACGATGGTCTCGACCATGCGGTTGGTACGCAGCGCGTCGATCGCCAAATTCGTGCGCTTGCGCGCGACTTCGAGTCGCTCGACGGCCTGCTCGTAGAACGCGCGTGCCTGATCGTGGGCTCCGATCTGGTCGAGCGAGTAGGGGATCGCCAGCCATGCTTCTTGAACGGCGGGATCCTGCGGGTCGCGATCGACCAGGATCAGCCAGGCGGGCAGCGCAGCCTTGAGTGCTTCTTCGCGATCGGAGGCACCTTCGATGCGTCGGAACGTCCGCTGGCGCACCGGATCGTCCTCGATCAACCCTCGGCGCAGCAGCACGCCCAGGGTTGAAAACGAACCGAACCGGTCTGCAGCTCGGTCGTCGCCGCCGTCGTTGACGTTGGCTCGCCGGGCGCGCTTGCCGTCCTCTGTCAGCTCGGCCCAGCCCAAGCCAAGCAGGGCGCGATTTGAATACGGGCCTTCGACGCGAACCTTGCGCAGCAGAGGCCGCGCGACCGCGCCTTGCTGGTTCTGCAGAAAGTTCCAGCCCAGGGTCATGTTGGCGCGGTCCATCAGCGCCAGCGAGTCGCGGTCGGTCGGGTCGAGATTACCGACGCGCTCGAGCACGGTCCGGCCCTGTTCGGTACGGCCATCACGCAGCAAGGCCACGCCCAGGTTGTAGCGGGTGAAGTCGCTTTGGTCGCTGCCGTTCTTGGGTTCGGTCAGCACCTCGACCGCCTCGGCGTCCTTGCCCATCGCCATCAGCACGCGGGCAGTCAGGTCCTGCCATTCAAGCAGCAACTCGCTCGGCAGGCCGTCGCGCATCTTGAGCAGCGTGGCCCGGGCCTCGGGCAAATAGCCCCGGGTGTATTCGAACTGAGCGAGCTTGAGTTGCGCACGACCGTACTGGACCGGGTCGCTGCTGGCCGCATTGGCCATGCCGCGATAGACGGTGTCGGCGCGCTCGCGCAGGCCGAACGACAGATAGTTGTCGGCCAGCAGCCATGGGAACTGGGACGCTGCAACCGGTCGCCCTTCGGATTCGGCCTGGAGCTTCAGCAACTCGGTCAATGCCGAGAAATGTCGCTTGTCTTCGCCGAGAAAGCGCGCAGCGCGCAAGTGGGGATCGTTCGCGCCACCCGGCTTGTAGAGTTCGACGGCTGCCTGAGCAGCGCCGGCACCGAAGCTGGCCAACACCAAACCGGTCAGCAGACGGCTCAGCAAACGGGCGTTCACGGTGCGGGTCTCCATTCCTTCAGGCGCAGGATCGGCTTGCCGCCGCGGTTGGCCTTGCCGACGATCAGTTCCAGCGTCGCCGGCAGCAGGGTCTTGTCGAATACGGTGTCGATGCGATCGGCCAGTTCGGGCTCGCCGTCTTTGGCATCGGCGTACTGGCCCACGTACTCGGCATGCAGCTTGTGACTGCCCTTGCTGACATTGAAACGGCCGATTCGTTGCATGCCGCGACTCTTGAGCAGCGCCCGAGCGTCGAAGTCGCTGTAGTCGAAGTTGACCGGGGTGCTGCCGTCGATGCTGACGCTGATCGTGCGCATCAGCAGCGCGGCGGTCTCGACGCTGACGTAGACGTCGACGCGGGTCTGCGGCGGGTAGCTGAACTCTTCCTCGACCAACTGGGCGTCGCGGTTGAATTGCAGCGCCTCATCCTTGAGCACCTGGATCGATTGGTCGAGTTGCAGGGCGGCGTCCGACTCGGCGTCGGCCCAGGCGGTTGCGCCAGGGGCAAGGCCGAGCATCAACGCAAAGAAGGTCCGTCTCAAGGTCGTATGACCGCGTAATGCAGGCATCAGGGATCGTGCTGTCGTCGTTTGGCCGAGTTTAGCAGGGCCGCTCCACTCAGCGGCAAAGCCGTGCACTCCGTTGGGGCGTCCGTCGGTCAGATCAGGTTGTCGCGGCCGGAGGACGGAAGTGGTCCTTCCATGCACGCAGCGTTGCGAAAATGTCGACGGCATCGCGCATCGCCCGGTCCGCATGTCGAGCAGCGGCATCGTGCACCGCGGGTTCGTTGCAGCGCAGAAACGGATTGATCCGGCGTTCGAGCCCGATCCGGCTCGGAAGGGTCGGCTCTCCGTTGTGGCGTTGTCCGGTGACCCAACGGCGGTACTCGGCCAATGCCGTTGACGCAGGTTCGACAGCGGCCGCAAACGCCAGGTTCGATTCGGTGTACTCATGCGTGCAGTGAACGGCCGTGTCGTCCGGCAGCGCGGCGAGGCGGTCCAGCGAGGCCTTCATTTGTGCCGGACTTCCCTCGAATAGCCGCCCGCAGCCGCCCGAAAACAGCGTATCGCCGCAGAACAGGCGCGCCGCCGAGGCGAGGTGATAGGCGATGTGGCCGAGCGTGTGTCCGGGCACGGCCAGCACGTCGAGCCGGCAGCCGAGCAACTCGACTTGATCGCCGTCGTCAAGCAGTACCGTCAGGCCCTTGATCTTGTCGGCTTCGGCGCGCGGTCCATAGACCGGTACGTCACCGTTGGGGTTGAGGGCGGCGATGCCACCGACATGATCGAAGTGGTGGTGCGTGATCAGCACCGCGCTCAGTCGAAGCCCAACGCCGTCGAGCGCGGCGCGTACCGGCCCAGCGTCGCCGGGGTCGACGACCACCGCCTCGCCGTCGCGACACAGCAACCAGACATAGTTGTCGTTGAAGATGGGGATGACGCCGAACTGCAGCGTCGGGTCGGCGGGGGCGGCGGGGCAGAGCGCGATCGACATGGTTAAGATGGTCGTCGGTTCAACGAACCCGAGTCAACGATGTTGCCAGCACCGACACGCCATTCCGGCCGACCGTTCAACCGCTCCACGCTTGAGCAGTGGCTGCGCTCCCCGCAGGGGCAGCGCTTGATTGCCCAGGAACAGGCCGAGTTGCATCGCGTGTTGCCCGAGGTCTTTGGCCGGCACATGCTGCAGATCGGCTCCTGGGGACATGGCGACGAATTGCTCCAGTCGACCGAAACGCTGCACCGCGCCGTCCTCGGCACGGTATCGGACTTCGGCGCGCAGGCCTTGGCCGCGCCGGAGGACCTGCCGATCGCCAGCAAGAGCGTCGATGGCGTGGTGTTGCCGCATACGCTGGAGTTTTCTTCGGCGCCTCACAACGTGCTGCGTGAAGCGGCGCGCGTGCTCAGCGACCGCGGTCGACTGTTCGTGATCGGCTTCAATCCGCTGGGCAGTTGGGTGCTGCGTCAGCGGATGGGGCTGGGGTACCGCGCGTTTCCGCCGCCGCTGCGTTACTACCGGATCGGTCGCCTGCAGGACTGGCTCGAATTGCTCGACTTTGAAATCACTGAGGTGCGGCGTTTCGGTTCCGGATTCCCATGGCTGGCGCCCCGCTCGCAGAATCAGGCGTGGAGCCTCGGCACGTTGGTGGCGCCGCTGGCGCCGTCCTACCTGCTGGTGGCCAAGAAGCGCGTGTTGCCGGTCAACTGGGTCGGACGTCCTCAACGGGCTCAGGTCAGGCCGCTGATCGGCGCCGTCGGTGCTGGCGCGGCGACCCATTCCGCTGCCCATTCCAATAACTCACCTGCTGCACAGTCGGTCGCCTCGCCGACGCTGGAGACGCCGTCGTCATGAAGTCTGTCGTGGTCTATACCGACGGGGCCTGCAAGGGCAACCCGGGTCCTGGTGGATGGGGCGCGGTTCTGCGCTACAACGGCACCGAGAAGCAGTTGTGCGGCGGTGAGCCGGGCACGACCAACAACCGGATGGAACTGACGGCCGCGATCCAGGCGCTGGAGCAGCTGCGGGAGCCCTGCCAGGTGCTGCTGCACACCGATTCGACCTACGTGATGAAAGGCCTGACCGAATGGTTGCCAGGCTGGAAGCGCCGGGCATGGCGCACTGCCGATGGCAAGGCAGTCAAGAATCAGGATTTGTGGCAGCTGCTCGATGCTGCCTGTGCGCGACATCAGATCGAATGGCGCTGGGTCAAAGGCCATGCCGGTGACCCGGGCAACGAGCTGGCGGATCAACTTGCGAACAAGGGCTGTCTGCAAGCCGGTGCGCGCGTCGGCGCCGGCTAATCGATACCCCGGAGAACACTGTCGTGCGTCAGATCGTGCTGGACACCGAAACCACCGGCCTTGAAGTCAGCCAAGGCCATCGCGTGATCGAGATCGGTTGCGTGGAGCTGCGCAATCGCCGGCCCACCGGCGAGAACTTTCATCAGTACCTGCACCCGGAAGACAAGCAGATCGACGCCGGCGCTCAGGAAGTTCATGGCATCAGCCTGCAGTTTCTGGCCGACAAGCCGAAGTTCCGCGAGGTCGCGCAAAAGCTTTGGGACTATCTGGCCGGCGCGGAACTGATCATCCACAACGCGGGCTTCGACTTGGGCTTTCTCGACGAGGAGTTCCGTCGCGCCGGCGTCGGCACGCGGTTGCAGGATGTCTGCAAGGTGATCGATACCGTGCTGCTCGCGCGGCGTCTGCATCCGGGGCAGAAGGTCAACCTCGACGCCTTGTGCAAGCGCTACGCAGTCGATGCCTCGCATCGAGAACATCACGGCGCGCTGCTCGACGCTGGCTTGCTCGCCGACGTGTATCTGGCGATGACCGGCGGGCAATCGGCGCTGATGCTCGACGACAGCTCGCGCAGCGGCGGCGCGCGGCGCTCGCGCTTCGTCGACCTGCTGGGCGCGCCCGCCGATGCGCCGCTGGTCGTGGTGCTACCGACCGAAGATGAGCTGACGGCGCATCAGGCCAGATTGAAGACCATCACCAAGAAAAGCGGCGACAAGCTGATCTGGAGCGGCGAGCTGCATTGACCCGACGTCGATCGCTGCGCGATATCGCCGCGACCGGCGAGGCTACTTGCGCGCCAGTGCGGTGACCACTTCGAAGTAGGGCGGACGTGTTTCTCGCGACGTAACGCGGCAGCTCTCGACCTGCAGTCCAGCGCGCTGCAACAGTGCAGCCAGCGCCGCAGGTGTCAGCCCCAAGTTGACGTGATCGTAGGCGCGCATCGCTTCTTCATGATGATGCTCGCCAAGCGTGGCGATCACCACGCGTCCGCCCGGCTTGAGCACGCGCGCCACCTCGCGCAGCACTTGCTCCGCCTGACGGCTGTACGGCAGCGCATGCATCGCAAACACATGGTCGAAGCGGGCATCGGCAAATGGCAGCGCATGCATATCGCCTTCTTCGATGCTGACATTGGCGAAGCCGGCGAGTCGCTTGCGCGCTGCAGCAACCACGGTGGGGCTGACGTCGACGCAGGTCACGTGACGGGCATGACTGGCGATCAACTCGGTCAGCACGCCGTCGCCGGAGCCCAGATCCAGCGCATCGCCCAGTTCCAGCAGGCCGATCAAGGCTCGCGCGGTCGCCTCCCAGGTGCGGCCCGGCGAATAATGCAGTTCCATCCGGCCCGCGACGGACTCGGCCCAGGTCTGCCCATGCTTGCGCGCCAGTACGACTTCTTCGGCCCGTTCGCGGTCGATCCGGGTTTGCCGATCGTCGATCTGCTCACGCAGATGTGACCACAAGTCGGCAGCGGCGCCGCCGTTGCCGCTGGCCGAATACAGCGCCGCGCTGCCGACGCGCTTGTCCTGCACCAGTGCCGCGCGCTTGAGCCGTGACAGATGCGTCGATACGCGGCTCTGCGCCAGCCCGGTGATGTCGGTCAGCTCGGCCACCGATAATTCATAGGCTTCCAGCAGCAGCAGCAAGCGGCAGCGACTCGGATCGGCCAACAGGCGGCACAGTTCAGTGCCTTGTTCTAGCGACAGCGACATGGGCTTGCAGCGACGGTTGACGACGGGGGAGGGGCAATGCAAAGCCCGCCGGCGCAGCGCGCGGGCGGGCTGGGCCATGCAATCGACGCTTTAGCTACTGGCTTTCTTGCTGGACGCGCGTGGCTTGCTCGCCTTTTTCGCAGCGGGCGCTTTGACAGCGGTCGTTGCAGCCGGCGCCGCCGACTTCTTCGCAGCGACCTTCTTCGGCGACGCTGATTTCTTCACAGGCGCCTTGCGCGGCGCGGACTTGGCCGCTGCCGAAGCGGCCATCGCGGGTTCGGGCGCCGCTTTGCCGCTTGCCGTCGCCGTTGCGGCCTCGACCGATTCGCGTGCGTGCGCGATCAGACGGGTCACGGTCTGCTGCATCAGGTCGAACTGGGTTTGCACCACGTCCTTGATGCCGCTGCGATCCTGCTTGGCTGCGCGCAGCGAGCTCAGCGCGCTGTCGTAGTACTCGCTCAGTGCCTTGAGTTCTTTGTCGGCGAACTTGTGCAGCCCCGCGTATACGGCCTCGTTGGCGGTGCCGACGGCAGCCAGCGAGTCCTTGCGCATCCGATCGAACTGTTTCTTCAGCTGATCGAGTCGGTGTTTGGCTTTCAAGGCAGCGCTCCTTAGTTGTGACACGACGATGTCAGCCGAGTGTAGGTGCCTGCGACAGCGCCGTCACCTTGGATCGTGCTACTGCAGCGCCTTTGTTTACGGTGGTAACGGCCCAGCGCTATCATGCCGGGCCCTTCCATACCGCTGAGTATGGCCGCGTCGGGGTCACAATGCCGATGCGTACCTGCCCGAATTCAAACCACCAGGAGTCTGCTCCCGCCATGTTCCAAGGCCAATCCATCCGCGTGACGAAACTGGACGGCGACATCGCCGAGCTGTGTTTCGATCGCAAGGAAGACGCGATCAACAAGTTCGACAAGAACACTGTCGAAGAACTGGCGGCTGCTGCCGCCGCCCTGAAAGCCGACGGGTCGATCAAGGGCCTGCTGGTGACCAGCGCCAAGGACGTGTTCATCGTCGGCGCCGACATCACCGAGTTCGGCAAGAACTTCCAGATGTCCGAAGAAGAACTGGCCGGTTGGGCGCTCAACGCCAATCAGTCGTTCAATGCGATCGAAGATCTGCCGTTCCCGACCGTCACCGCGATCAATGGCATCGCGCTCGGCGGCGGTTTCGAAATGTGCTTGTCGACCGACTATCGCGTGATGAGCGACTCGGCGCAGGTCGGCTTCCCTGAAGTCAAGCTCGGCATCATTCCGGGCTTCGGCGGTACGGTGCGTATGCCGCGCCTGACCGGCGCCGACAACGCGATCGAATGGATCGCGGCCGGTACGCAGCAGAAGGCGGCCGCTGCACTCAAGGTTCACGCAGTCGACGGCGTCACGCCGGCTGCCAAGCTGCGCGACGCCGCGCTGCGCACGCTGTCACTGGCCATCGAAGGCAAGCTCGACTGGAAGGCGCGTCGCGAGCAGAAGAAGGGCCCGCTCAAGCTCAACCAGATCGAATCGATGATGGTGTTCGAAACCGCCAAGGGTTTCGTCGCCGGCCAGGCTGGCCCGAACATGCCGGCGCCGGTGGAGTCGGTCAAGGTCATCCAGAAGGCCGCATCCAAAGGCCGTGATGACGCGCTGAAGATCGAAGCCGCTGCGTTCGCCAAGCTCGCCAAGACGGCGGTTGCCGATGCGTTGATCGGCATCTTCCTGAACGACCAGTTCCTGAAGAAGAAAGCCAAGAGCGCGACCAAGATCGCCAAGCCGGTCAAGCAGGCCGCCGTGCTCGGCGCCGGCATCATGGGCGGCGGTATCGCTTACACCAGCGCCAGCCGCGGTACGCCGATCGTCATGAAGGACATCGCTGAAAAAGCGTTGGACCTGGGCATGAACGAAGCCAACAAGCTGCTGAGCAAGGAAGTCGAGCGCAAGCGTCTAACGCCGGAAAAGGCCGGCAAGGTGCTGTCGTCGATCCGCCCGGTGCTCAGCTATGACGAGATGAAGGGCGTCGACATCATCGTCGAAGCCGTCGTCGAAAATCCGAAGGTCAAGAAGTCGGTGCTGGCCGAAGTCGAAGGCATTGTTGGCGAGAACACGATCATCGCGTCGAACACCTCGTCGATCTCGATCGAAGATCTGTCGACGGCGCTCAAGCGCCCCGAGAATTTCCTCGGCATGCACTTCTTCAATCCGGTGCATCGCATGCCGCTGGTTGAGGTGATCTACGCCTCCAAGACCAGCAAGGAAGCGATCGCCAGCGTCGTGGCGTACGCCAGTTCGATGGGCAAGACGCCGATCGTCGTCAAGAACTGCCCTGGCTTCCTCGTCAACCGCATCCTGTTCCCTTACTTCTTCGGCTTCTTCGGCGCCATCCGCGATGGCGCCGACTTCGTCAAGGTCGACAAGGTGATGGAGAAGTTCGGTTGGCCGATGGGCCCGGCCTATCTGCAGGACGTCGTCGGTATGGACACCAGCCACCACGTCGGCGACGTGCTCGCCGAAGGCTATCCGGACCGCATGGGCAAGGCGCCGGAAAAGACGGCGCTTGACGTCATGTACGAAAACAAGCGCTTCGGCCAGAAGAACGGCGTCGGCTTCTACAAGTACGAGACCGATCCCAAGGGCAAGCCGAAGAAGACGGCCGACCCCGAATCCTACGAGCTGCTGAAGGCGGCGCAGCCCAAGGGCCTGGTCGACATGAGCGATGAGGAAATCATGGATCGTCACATGTTGCCGATGATCATCGAGACGGTGCGTTGCCTGGATGACGGCATCGTTGAAACGCCGGCCGAAGCCGACATGGGCTTGATCTACGGCATCGGTTTCCCTCCGTTCCGCGGCGGTGCACTCAAGTACGCCGACTCCATCGGCCTGCCGGCCATCCTCGAGAAGTGCGCGAAATTTGCGCATCTGGGCAAGCTCTACGAGCCCACCGAGTCGATGAAGAAGATGGCGGCCGAAGGCAAAACTTTCTATTCGAAGTGAGCCCTCGCGCTCACGCTGGAGTCAATGAACATGGCTAATGAAGCAGTCATCGTCGACGCGATCCGCACCCCGATGGGTCGTTCGCGCAACGGCGTATTTCGTAACGTGCGCGCCGAGATGCTGTCGGCGCACCTGATGCAAGAAATCCTCAAGCGCAATCCGGCGGTCAAGCCGGCCGACGTCGAAGACGTGATCTGGGGCTGCGTGATGCAGACGCTGGAGCAGGGCTTCAACATCGCGCGCAACGCGCTGTTGCTGGCCGGCTTGCCGCAGACGGTGCCCGGGCAGACGGTCAATCGTCTGTGCGGCTCGTCGATGAGCGCGATCCATATCGCCGCGGCGCAGATCCAGGCCGGCGTCGGTGACGTGTACTTGTGCGGTGGTGTCGAGCACATGGGCCACGTGCCGATGACGCACGGCTTCGACGGCGACCCCGAGTTGTCGCTGAACACCGCCAAGGCAGCGGCGATGATGGGCCTGACGGCCGAGATGCTGACGCAAACGCATGGCATCGATCGCAAGAGCCAAGACGAGTTCGCGCTCGCCTCGCACCAGAAGGCGTACGCGGCCTGGAAGAACGGCGAGTACAAGAACCAGATGGTCGGCACGCAGGGTCATGATGCCGACGGTGCTCCGATCATCGTCGACTTCGACGAAGTCGTGCGCCCCGACGCCAGCCTCGACAACCTGATGAGCCTCAAGCCGGCGTTCAATCCGAAGGGCTCGGTCACCGCCGGTAACAGCTCGGCGATTTCCGATGGCGCCTCGTGCACGCTGATCATGAGCGCCGAAAAGGCGGCAGCGCTGGGCATCAAGCCGCTGGCCAAGATCATCGGCATGGCATCGGCGGGCTGCAATCCGTCGATCATGGGCATCGGCCCGGTCCCGGCCACGAAGAAGGCGCTGCAGCGCGCGGGCATCGACATCAAGGACGTCGACTACTTCGAGCTCAACGAAGCCTTCGCGGCGCAGTCGATCGCCGTGATGAAGGATCTGAAGCTGATGGATCGCCTTGATCGCGTCAACATCAAGGGCGGCGCGATCTCCCTGGGTCATCCGCTGGGTTGCTCCGGCGCGCGCATCACCGGCGCGCTGGCGCATGTGCTCGCTGAAAAGAATGCCCGCTACGGCGTGGCAACGATGTGCATCGGCATGGGCCAGGGCGTGGCCACGGTGCTGGAGCGCGTTGTCTGATCTCGCAGTTCTGATATCGGGTGTCACAAAAAAGGCCGGGTTTCCCGGCCTTTTTTGTATGCGTTACCCGTGTTTTGATGCAGGCCTGACGCCGCTTGATCAGAACTGGTACTTGACGAACATCTGGGCAAAGTCACGGTCGGCCAGCGTGTTATAGACGCCACCGCCCCAGAACCAGGTGTAGCCGACGTTCAGCGACAAGTCGGCGCGGTAGCGGATTTCGATCAGCGAATCGAACTCCTTGCGGCCGCGGACGAAGTTGCCGGCCGGTCCTGGCGAGATGCCGCCCAAGTCTTGGCGCCAGATCAGCAGCGGCCGCAGGCTGATTGAGGGCAGCACCGATTCGTAGCTGATCTGCGAGATGATCCGGTAGCCGTAAGAGAACGAGGTCGGAAACGCGCGCGAGCTTTGCTGGCTCGGGTTGAATCGGACGCCATCGGGGCCGATCGAACAGTTGCTGGCGCCACCGCAGGCGCGGCGCGACCCGTCGGCGCCGGTTCCATCGGCGCCAGCCGTCGGCGCGAACTGGTCGGTCAACGGCCCTTGCAGCACCAGTTCGTCGTACGCCGGCAGGTTCGGAACGTATTCGGCGCCGGCTTCGTACAGAACGATGACCTGATCGGCGCCGATCGGATTTTCGGTTGCAGCGTAAACGCGGGTTGCGCCGAGGTTGAAGTTCAGGTCGTGAAAGCGTTCGTAGCCGCGGATGTAGCAAGGGCTGCTGCGATCGTACTCGTAATACGGGTGTTCGAAGCGGTCGAAGCCGTAGGCCGCATCTTCGGCGGTGCCGGGCTTGGGGAAACACGGCGCGTTTTGGCCGGCAACACCGCCGCGATACGGAATCACGTAGTTCGGGAAAGCCCGCGCCGAGCCCGGCACATGGCCGACGATCAGATCGACCGTGTCGCGATAACCGGTCTGGCCGGCCGCGGGGATGAAGTCGCTGCTGCCGTACAAGCCCGTCGGTGCGCTTTCTTCCGGATAGCCGATGCCGACCAGCGAGCCGGCACAACCGGCGGCCGCGCTGTTGCAGTTGGTCAGCGTCGGTCCGAACGCCGCGAACGTCAGGTCATGGCCGTCGACCTGCATCGGCTTGTTCGGGCGATAGGCGATTTCGCCCTGCATCGAGTAGTCGCCGAAGTTGCTGCTGAAACTGACGCCGAACATGTGAATATCTTCGGGGTAGTCGAGCGCGAATCGAGCGGTCTGGAACGGCACCGCATCCGATGTCGCGGTCGTCTCATTGCCGTTGAGCAGCGGCAGGTCAGGGCAGGTCATGACGAACGACAGCAGGTCGGTGGCGTCGATGCCCATCGGATTGCCTTCGGCCCGCGCACAACTCGGAAACGAGGAGAACAGGCTCAGGTACGGAATGCGCGAGTGGTAGTTCTGGTAGTAGAAGTTCAGCTGCGTACCGTTGTTCAGATTCTCGGCGTAGTACTGCAGGCTGATGCCGTACTGCCCGCCGGTGCGCGGCTCCAAGTCCTTCACGCGGTTGATCGTCACGCAGGTGGGCGTGATCTGCGACAGCGGATTGTCGAGCAGCTTACCCAGGCAGTCGGGGTCTTCTGCCGAACCACCGAAGCTCAGATTCAGCGTCTGGCCGGCGCCGTTGGTGCCGATGTCCAGCGTCGAAAAGTAGCTGCCGGGAGCGGGTGCTTCGAGGTTTTTCCATTCGAGCTGGTAATAGCCTTCGACGACCAGTGCATCGGTCAGCTGCACGCTGCCGAAGGCCATGCCAATCGGCGTGAACGCTTCTTCGGTCAGCGTGCCGACGCGAAACACGTTGTTGGCGTTGACCGGGTTGGCGTTGCTGACGCTATTGAGCGCCAGTAGCGTGCTCTCGCCCCAATTGACGATCTGCCGGCCCAGCTTGAACGTGGCCGAGTGGCCGAATATCTCGAAGTTGCCGAAGAAGTAGGCTTCGAGCGCCTGGATATCGGTGCCGATTTGCCGCAGCGTTTCGCCGTCGTCACGTCGCGTGCGCGCCGCTTCGGCGCCGCCGTAGTAGCGGCCGGCCGCAATCGGAATCCCGCCGACGAACTGCTGCAGCGCCGGCGGCAGTGCGCCGATCGTGCTCTGCAATAGCGGCACCGGGATGAACGTGCCGTTGCGCGCAACGCGATCGGCATTCTCGGGCGTGATGCGGTTGGCGTGGCGCTGATTGAAGTCGTTGTTGACGACGTCGTAGAACGCCAGCACGCGCCCGAAGAAGCCGAACTCGTCCCAGCGCAACGTCAGGTCCGAATCGAGCTTCAGCGGTGCCTGGAACACATCGTACTGGCGATAGTTCAGGTTGCCGTCGTCGCCGTTCATACCGGCGGCGCCGCGCGCATTGGCGATCCGTCGCGCCGGCGCAGACTGTTCGCGAAACAGCCCCTGGCAGCCCTGAAACGGATTGGCACAGACCGTTGGATCCAGATTGCCTTTGCCGATCAGATCGTCGCTCGGCTTTTCCATGCGGATGCCGACGCCGGCTGTGAACGTGCTGTTCAGCACGCCGTCGACGGCATTGCCGCCAATCGACGGCAGCTCCAATTCCACGGCTTGCGCCCCGTGGCCCAACAGCAGGGCCATGCTGAGCCCGGCCACCGCTTTGTAGACGACCGTCGTCATGCGCTTCATCGATGCTCTCCCGGAACACGCCGGCGCGTGCGGCAAAGCGCCGCGCCTAGGCGAGGTGCTGCGGACGTTCTCGCGATTAGCTCGAGGCCTGTGCCCAGATCACCGGGCGTTTTTCGGCACACCAGTTCGCTATATGTCGCTTGTAGCGCGCGTCGATTTCATTGCGCTTGACCTTCATCGTCGGCGTCACCATGCCGTTCTCGACGGTCCAGGCTTCTGCCGTCACCACCAGGCAGACGAGTCGTTCGTGGCGATCCAGTTCGGCATTGGTGTCGGCCAGCCGCTGCTCGAGCCAGGCTTGCGTTTCGAGTCGTGCATCGGCGTCGCGCAGACAGCGCGCGTGCTCGTCCGCCGACAGCATCACCAGCGCCAGCGGCGAGGGGAGTTCGTCGCCGCCGGTCACGCAGCAGGCTTCGATTCGCCCACCGGAGCTGAGTCGGTTCTCGATCGGTGCGGGCACCACGAATTTGCCTTTGCTGGTCTTGAACTGCTCTTTGATGCGACCGGTGATCTTCAGTTGGCCGTCGCGACTGATCTCGCCGCGATCGCCGGTCTTCAGATAGCCGTCGTCGGTGAACGCGTCGCGGGTCAGCGCTTCAGCCTTGTAGTAACCCAGCATCGAGCCCGGCGAGCGCACCTGCACCTCGCCATCGCCAGCGTTGATCCTCGCGTGAACGCCGTCCCAAGGCGGGCCGATCAAGCCGGCTTGGAACTGCCCGACGCGTCCGCAATGCGAGATGCCGAAGTTCTCGCTCATGCCGTAGACCTCAAGCAGTTCGATGCCGAGCGCGCGATACCAACGGAACAGGTCCGGCGGTGTTGGTGCGGCACCGGAAAACGCGACGCGTACCGCATCGAGCCCCAAGCCGCGCAGAATCTTGCGCCGGATCAGTCCGCGCAGCAGCGGCAGTTTGAGTAGCAGCGCCAGCCGTGCCGGTGGCATCCGCGCGCTGACACCTTGTTGAAACTTGGTCCAAAGGCGCGGCACCGACAAGAACAACGTCGGCCGGGCGCGGTGCATATCGGCGACGAAGGTCTCGACACCCCACGCGAAGTACACGCAGCAGCCGAGTTGCACCGATGCCAGCTGGCAAAAGCCGCGGTCGGCGATGTGCGCCAGCGGCAGGTAGGAGATCAGGCGCTCGTCAGCCGTGGCGCCAAACATCCGCGTCGTCATTGAGCTGACCAAGCCGAGCGTGCCGAAGCAGTGCATCACGCCCTTGGGCATGCCGGTCGTGCCCGAGGTGTAGACGATCGTCGCGACATCTCCCGCATCGCGCAGCGGGCTGTCGGTGATCGGCGGCGTATCGCGCTGGATTGCGTCCCAGTCGGCGCCGGACACCGACGCGGCGGCATCGCGGAGCCGGATGCGAGGCAATCCGTCGGGCAGGCCGTCATCAACGACACCGGGCTGGTCGAGCCGGCCAACGAAGCAGGCCCGGCAGCCGGAGTGATCGATGATCTGCCGGATCGAGGCTGCGTTGAGCGTGTGATACAGCGGCACGCTGACGTGGCCCGCCATCCAGATCGCGAAATCGGCGATGAACCACCAGGCGCTGTTCTTGCCCAACAGCGCGATGTGCGTGCCGGGCGGCCAGTCCTGTCTTCGCAGGTAGGCTGCCAGACGCCGTGCCTGGTCCATGGTCTGCGCCCAGCTGAACTCAACCACGCTGCCGTCGGCCAGCGGCTGGCTCAGGTACATCGCGCTGGGACGCTCTCGTTCGTGCGCATACAGACGCTGGAGCGGCAACATTGCTGCCGCCACTGCGGGCGCAGACGATCCTTGATCCTGCATACCTCTCTCCTCCAGCTGCCCGGCCGCTCATGACGGCGAGTCGTGTTCATATCCCGCCGGTCAATACGCCAGCTGGGTTTTGCCGACGTTAGCAAGGGCGTTTTGAATAATCAAACACCCAGATTGGACAGAGTGTCCGACAGATGGGGTCAGGCGATGACGCTGGCGCAGATCGTGTCCGATGCGGCAAGCTGCAATCTGACAGCAACGACCAGTGAGTACCGGTGGCCTCCATTACCCGCGCATCGCGAGCGCAGCGAGTCGACAAGCAACTTCAGGTCGAACGTGCATTGCTGCGTGCTACCGAGCAACTGCTGGATTCCGGTCTGAGCTTCACCGAGTTGAGCGTCGAGCAGTTGGCGCGTCAGGCCGGCATCGCGCGCTCGACGTTCTACATCTACTTCGCGGACAAGGGTGCGCTGGTGCAGCGGCTCGCGGCGCGTGTCGCCGAAGAGCTGATGCAGGCCTGCGACGGTTGGTGGCGAATCGCCGACACGGCGCGGCTCGACGATCTCGCGGACGCGATGCTGGATGTACTGGAAGTCTACGATCGTCACCGAAGCGTGATGCGTGCGCTGGTCGAAACCTCGTCCTATGACGCCAGTTCCGAAAAGGCGTTCAAAGAGTTGCTCGGCGGCGTGCTCAAGGGCAGCCGCGTTGCGCATGATCGCATCCAGGAAGCCGGCCGCTTGCGGCCCGGTGTCGCGCGTGAAGTCGCCGAGGCGCTGACGCTGATGGTCGACGCGACCTGCTACCAACTCGGCCGCGGCGCCGCCCCGCAGCGGCGGCGCTCGCTGGCCCAAGCGCTGGCGCATGTGGTCTGGCACGCGATGTACGAACCGGACAAAGCGCGCCGCTGAGGGTTGCGCCCCTGCTTTGGCGGATCGGTCGATACGTCGATTTGCGCGAAAATCGGACACACTGTCTTGACATTGTGTTGAGCCCTGCGGAATGATCCGGACAGACCAATAACGCTCGGCCCGCGAAGACGCTGCCGGGTCGTCCAGCACCACGGAGGAGACCGGGTATGCGGGAGCAGGCGGGCAAGGCAGCCCTGCGCATCGGCTGCGCGTCGGCGTTCTGGGGTGACACGCATACCGCTGCGGCGCAATTGGTCGAGCGCGGTGATATCGACGTGCTGGTGTTCGACTACCTGTCGGAAATCACGATGTCGATCATGGCGGCCAAGCGCATGAAGTCGCCTGACGATGGATATGCCACCGATTTCGTTGAGCATGTGATCGGGCCTCTGCTGCCGCAGCTCAAGGCACGCGGGATCAAAGTCGTTGCCAACGCCGGTGGTGTCAATCCGCTGGCCTGCAAGGCCGCGCTGGAAGCGCTGATCGCCAAGTCGGGCGGCGGACTGACGGTCGGCGCTGTTGTCGGGGATGATCTGTTGCCGCGCCGCCGCGACTATGTCGACTGCAGCGAACTCGATACCGGCAAGCCGCTGCCGAACAATCTGGTGTCGATGAATGCGTACCTGGGTGCGTTTCCGATCGCAGCTGCGCTTGATGCCGGTGCCGATATCGTCGTAACCGGTCGCTGCGTCGACTCCGCCGTCGTACTCGGCCCACTGATCCAGCGCTTCGGCTGGCATACCGATGATTATGATCGGCTCGCCGCTGGCTCGCTGGCCGGCCACCTGCTTGAGTGCGGTGCGCAAATGACCGGCGGCAACTTCACCGACTGGCAGCAGATCGCCGATGGTTATGTCGACATGGGCTTTCCGATCGCGGAGGTTGATGCTGCTGGAGCGATGATCGTCACCAAGCCAGCAGGAACCGGTGGTGCGGTGACGCCACACACGGTGCTCGAACAGATGCTCTACGAGATCGGCGATCCGCAGGCCTATCGCTTGCCGGACGTGATCTGCGATTTCACTCAGGTGCAACTGCGATCCGTCGGCAGGGACCGCGTCGCCGTCAGCGGTGCGCGCGGACGTGCACCGAGTGCGTTTTACAAAGTGTCGGCGACCTATCCGGATGGCATGCGCTGCGCCGCTCTGTTCATGATCGGTGGCGACAATGCAGCCGCCAAGGGGCGTGCGTCCGCCAATGCCATCGTCGAAAAAGTACGTCGCCAGCTACTGGCGGCGGGTCTTGGCGACTTCAGCGGCGTCGACATTCACTGCATCGGTGCAGAAGAAAGCTACGGTCCGCATGCGCGCCCTGGAGCGGCGGCAACCCGTGAGGTCGTCGTCAAGATCGTGACGCAGCATCGCAATCCCAAAGCGCTGAAGCTGTTCGCACGCGAGATTGCACAGGCTGCCACCGGCATGGCGCCAGGCTTTACTGGCTATTTCAACGCCGGCAGGCCCGAGCCGAGCATGATTCCGAGGCTGTTTTCGACGTTGGTTCCGAAGCGGGGCATCGAGATTGCCATCGTCGTCGGCGAACGGCGCCAGTTGGTGCCGATTGCCGACGCGGTATCGAGTAATGGTTCGGAGGAATCAACGGCGCCGACAGCGACGTCCGACGTTGCGCATGAGCCAGCCACTGCCGACACGCAGCGGGTGCCACTGCGTCGTCTCGCGCTCGCCCGCTCGGGTGACAAGGGTGATCACGCCAATATCGGCGTGATCGCGCGCCGTGCCGATTTCATGCCGTTGCTGCGGCGTGAGCTGACCGCGGCGGTGGTGCGCGATTACTTCGCGCATGTTCTAGCCGGTGGTCGTCAGGGCCGCGTCGATCGCTGGGAACTGCCCGGTAGTCATAGCTTCAACTTCCTGCTGCATCACGCGCTTGGCGGCGGTGGTGCGTGCAGCTTGCGTACCGATCCGCAAGGCAAGGCCTTCGCGCAAATGCTGCTCGATCTTCCGGTGCCGGTGGATGCCGCACTGGCGGCTCAGCTTCCCGACTGCTGAAAAAGCCACGATATGCCCATTCTCGAAACCCAAATCGATACCAGCAGTGAAAGCTATCGGCAGCATCGCGACGGCATGCTCAAGGCCATCGCCGACTGGCGCGCCGTCGAAGCCAAGGGCCGCACCGAAGAGGAAAGCAAGCGCGAGCGCTTCCACCAGCGGCAGCAATTGCTGCCGCGCGAGAGGGTGCATCTGATGCTGGATCGCGGGTCGCCATGGCTGGAGTTGTCAACCTTGGCCGGCTACCGGATGCATGACGACAAGGACGGCTCGCTGGCCGGCGGTAACACGATTGCCGGCATTGGGTATGTATCGGGCGTGCGCTGCATCGTCACCGCCAGCAACTCGGCGATCAAAGGCGGCACGATGACGCCCTGGGGTGTACAGAAAGGCCTGCGCATCCAGGAGGTCGCGCTCCAGCAGAAACTCCCTGTCGTCTCGATGGTCGAGTCCGGCGGCGCAAATCTGCTGTATCAGGCCGAGGTGTTCATTCCAGGCGGCCGCACGTTTGCCAATCAAGCGAGGCTTTCCGCTGCCGGAATTCCGCAAGTCACCATCGTCCATGGCTCTTCCACGGCAGGCGGTGCCTACATGCCGGGCTTGTCCGACTACGTGGTCATGGTGCGCAAGCGCGCCAAGGTGTTTCTGGCCGGGCCGCCATTGCTCAAGGCGGCAACCGGCGAGATCGCCAATGAAGAGGAGCTCGGCGGCGCCGAGATGCACGCACAGACGGCGGGTACCACCGAATTCGTTGCCGAAAACGATGCCGACGGCATCCGCATCGCGCGCGAAATCGTCGCCAATCTCAACTGGAATGCACGCCGACCCGTATTGGAACAGCTGCCGCTACGGGCCCCGCTGTACGACGTCGAGGAACTGTGTGGCGTCGTTCCGCCCGACTACCGCAAGCCCTTCGACTGCCGCGAGGTGATCGCTCGACTCGTCGATGGCTCAGAGTTCCTGGAGTTCAAGGCCGATTACGACCATCAGACGATCTGCGGCCGCGCCGTGCTGCACGGTCACCGCATCGGCATCGTCTCCAACAACGGGCCGATCACGACGCGCGGTGCAACCAAGGCCGGACAGTTCATCCAGCTTTGCTGCCAGGCCGGTGTGCCCATCGTGTATCTGATGAACACCACCGGCTATATGGTCGGCACCGAAAGCGAGCAAGGCGGCATCGTCAAACACGGCAGCAAGATGATCCAGGCCGTTGCCAATGCCTCGGTTCCTCAAATCACGATCGTGATCGGCGCCAGCTTCGGCGCCGGCAACTACGGCATGTGTGGTCGTGGCTTTGGCCCGCATTTCATTTTTGCGTGGCCGAGCTCACGCACGGCGGTAATGGGCGGAGAGCAGGCCGCCAGCGTGATGGAGATCATCACCCGCGACAAATGGATCAAGCAGGGCAAACAGATGAGCGAAACCGACGAGAAAATGCTGGCGGCGATCCGTCAGAACATCGTCGGCCAGTTCGACAAGGAATCGCATGCGTTTGCCGCGACCGCCCGGTTGTTCGACGACGGTCTGATCGATCCCCGCGACACGCGAAAAGTACTGGGCCTGTGCTTGTCGGTATGCCGCGAAGGCGCCGCCCGCGAAACCCTGCGCAGCAGCTACGGCGTGGCGCGTTTGTAGCCGCGGCACCCGCCATTCCCGCTTCAAGAATCAATACGAGAAGAATCAGGAGAACGCACTATGTTGCTGACCGCCGAACACCGCTCGCTGTACGACACCACCAAGAAGTTCGTCCAGCAGGAGCTCAATCCACATATCGCTCAATGGGAAAAAGACGGTGTTTTTCCGGCGCGCGAAGTCTTCGGCAAGATGGGAAAGCTGGGTCTACTCGGCATCACGCGGCCAGAGAAGTTCGGTGGGCTAGGCCTCGACTATTCCTATGAAGTGATCTTCGGCCAGGCGCTGGGGAATTGCATCGGCGGCAGCCTGCCGATGGCGATCGGTGTGCAGACCAGCATGGCAACGCCAGCACTGGCGCGCTTTGGTTCGGACGAGCTGCGCAGCGAATTCCTGGCGCCGACGATTGCCGGCGAGCGGGTCTGCTCGCTGGCCGTCAGCGAAGTGGGGTCCGGTTCCGATGTGGCCAGCATCAAGACCACGGCACGCAAGGACGGCGGCGATTACGTGATCAATGGCTCCAAGATGTGGATCACCAATGGCACGCAGTCCGACTGGGCGTGCATGCTGGTCAATACTGGCGAGGGCAAGGTCCATCAGAACAAGTCGTTGATCGTCGTGCCGATGGACGCCAAAGGTGTCGACCGCAAAACGCGGCTGGACAAGCTCGGTATGCGCGCTTCGGATACGGCGATGATCTTTCTCGATGAAGTTCGGGTGCCGCAGCGCTACTTGATCGGCAAAGAGGGTATGGGCTTCACGTACCAGATGCTGCAGTTCCAGGAAGAGCGCTTGTTTGGTGCCGCCAGCGGCATCGATTCGCTGTTCAACTGCATCAACGAGACGATCGAGTACACCCGTCAGCGCCAGGCTTTCGGCGGCCCGCTGATCGACAACCAGTACATCCACTTTCGTCTCGCCGAGCTGCGCACCGAAGTCGAATCATTGAAGGCGCTGGTCTATCAGGCCACCGAGGAATACGTCGCCGGACGTGACGCTTCGATGCTGGCCAGCATGTGCAAGCTCAAGGTGGGCCGCGTCAGCCGTGAGGTTAGCGATGCCTGCCTGCAGTTCTGGGGCGGTCAGGGCTACATGACCGAGAGCAATGTGGCGCGATGCTTCCGTGACTCGCGCCTGATCTCGATCGGCGGTGGTGCGGATGAAATCATGCTCGGCATTATCTGCAAGATGATGAACATCCTGCCGGGCAAGAAGAAGAAGCCGGCGGACGAGGCGGCGACGAAGGCAGCGGCCTGATGCAGCCGGCTGAATTGATACTGCCGGCGACCGACAGTATTACGTTGGTCTTACAGCAGGGCGTTTTGTATCTGACGCTGAATCGTCCGGTATCGCGTAATGCGATGACTGCGGCGATGCTCGACGAGATCATCGACGCGTTTGATGCGATCCGAGGACGACTCGATGTACGCGCCGTGGTGATCCGAGGCGCCGGTGGACACTTCTGCGCGGGAGCCGATCTGAAAAGCCTGGCGACAGCGCCAAAGAGTGCTGGTGATGACCCGATTGCGGCACTGAACCGCCGCTTCGGCACGATGCTGCAGCAGGTCGAAGCCGCGTCCCAGGTCGTCGTCGTGGTATGTGAAGGCAGCGTACTGGGCGGCGGTTTCGGCCTGGTCTGCGTGTCCGATATCGCGATCGCGCACTCGGCGGCTCGCTTCGGCCTGCCTGAGACCACGCGTGGCCTGCCGCCTGCGCAGATCGCGCCGTTCGTTGCGTCACGAGTCGGCTTGTCGCAAGCGCGGCGCCTGTGTCTGACCGGCGCTCAATTCGATGGCGCGGAGGCATTGCGGCTTGGATTGGTCCACCTCGTGGCCGATGATGCCGCTGCACTCGACGCGATGCTCGACGAGACGCTCGATGCGGTGCTGCGCTGCGCCCCGCAAGCCAACGCCATTACCAAGTCGATCCTGATGAACGTTGAAGCGGCGGAGTTGGCGACGCGACTTGATGCCGCGGCGCTGCAGTTTTCGCAATGCGCACGTGGCAGTGAGGCAGCTGAGGGCATTACGGCGTTTATGCAGAAGCGTCGCGCGAGCTGGGTGGTATCGGCGCAGGGGAGCGCCTCGTCATGAGTCATACCATGGGCTTCACCAAGGTGCTGGTCGCCAATCGTGGCGAGATCGCAGTACGCATCATGCGCGGCTTGCGCCGTATGGGGTACCGCAGCGTGGCGGTGTACTCCGATGCGGATCGAGAGGCTCTGCATGTCCGCCACGCCGACGAAGCGGTGCACATCGGCGCGGCTCCCGCTGCAGAGTCCTACCTGTCGATCGACAAACTGATCGCCGCCGCGCGTGCGTCCGGCGCCGATGCGATTCACCCGGGTTATGGCTTCCTTTCCGAGCGCGCCGAGTTTGCTCGTGCGGTGCAGAGTGCGGGCCTGATCTTCATTGGACCCGATCCCCATTCGATCGACGCGATGGGCAACAAGTCGGCTTCCAAACGCCTGATGCTGCAAGCCGGCGTGCCATGCGTGCCAGGCTATCAAGGGCGCGGCGCCGACGATTCGCCGACCGATCAGGATCTGCAGCGCGAGGCGCTGCGAATCGGGCTGCCCGTGATGATCAAGGCGGCCGCAGGCGGTGGCGGCCGTGGCATGCGGCTGGTCCACGATGCTGATGCACTACCCGCGAGCATTGCATCGGCGCGCAGTGAAGCCGCCAGTGCCTTTGGCAGTGGCGAGCTGCTGGTCGAGAAGGCGGTCGTCGACGCTCGACATGTCGAGATCCAGATATTCGGTGACCGTCACGGCCAGATCGTGCACTTGGGCGAGCGCGATTGCTCAGTTCAGCGTCGCAACCAGAAAGTCGTCGAAGAAGCGCCCTCTCCGGCGCTGGACGAAGCACTGCGTCAGCAGATGGGTGAAGCGGCGGTCGCCGCAGCGCGTGCGGTGCAGTACGTCGGCGCCGGCACCGTCGAGTTCATGCTCGGTCAGGACCGGCAGTTCTATTTTCTGGAGATGAACACGCGGCTGCAGGTTGAGCACCCGGTGACCGAGGCGGTTTACGGCGTCGACTTGGTGGAGTGGCAGCTGCGGGTTGCGCGCGGCGAGTCGTTGCCGATGACGCAGGCCGAGCTGAATGCGCGGCGCCGCGGCGCGGCGATCGAAGTGCGGCTTTGTGCCGAAGATCCGTCGCAGGACTATCGGCCGCAGACGGGTCGCGTGCTGCGCTGGCGCGCGCCAGCGGGCGAGGGTGTGCGCGTCGACACGGGTTTGTATGACGGCCTTGCTATCAGCCCGTTCTACGACTCGATGCAAGCCAAGATCATCGCGTATGGCGACGACCGAAAGTCAGCACGAAACCGGCTGTTGCGCGCACTTGACGAGACCGTACTGCTCGGCGTGACCAGTAATCTCGACTTTCTGCGGGCGATCGTGGCGCACCCGGCATTCGCGTCCGGGCAGTTTTCGACGGCGTTCTTGAATCAGCACCTTCAGCAGCGACAGTTCGACGCGGCGACGCCGTTGCGGGTCGCATTGGCCGTGGTCGCGCTTTATCTGGACGACGCGCGTGTGTTGCGTGAGCAGCATGGTCTGGCGGATGAATGGATCGGCTGGCAAAGCTCGCATCCGACGGCGGCGCCCTGCGTGTTGCGACATGGCGATGACCTGATTCGTCCGCGGCTGACCGTTGTGGACGGCCGCCGTTTCAACGTGACCGTTGATGATCAGCGCATCGATCTGCAGGTGATCGAGTCGACGCCGACCGGTTACGTGGCGATCTACGAGGGTCAGCACCGGCGCATCGAGTTCGTCAGGGATGGTGATGCACTCTGGATCGCCGACGGCCAGGCGACGTCGTGCTTTCGCGACCGTACGCTGGCGCCGGTGGCGTCAGCTGCCGCCGGGTCTGATGGGCGACTGCTGGCGCACTCGGACGGCCGTATCGTCGCCGTGCATGTGGAAGTCGGTCAGCGCGTCGATCGCAGCACGCCACTGGCGGTACTCGAAGCGATGAAGATGGAGTTTCAGCTCAGTGTGCCGGTTGCCGGCATCGTCGAGAGCATCGCGGTGCAGCCTGGACAGCAAGTCAAGTCGCGTCAGTTGCTGGTGCAGATCAAACCTGACGCAGCATAAGCCGTACCGATAACGTTCAACCTCAACAACAATAGGAGCTTCAACGATGAGCGCAAATGAATTTCTCGCCAAGCTGCCGCAGGCCCTCAATGCCGATGCTGCGTCCGGAACCGATTGCACGATCCAGTTCAATATCGCCAAGCCGGTCTACGTGACGATCAAGAATGGCGTCTGCGTCGTGAATGACGGTACGGCCGCTTCGTCCGATGTCGCGCTGACGATGGACGACGATGATCTGGTGCAGTTGCTCAAGGGCGAACTTAGCGGCATGAGCGCGTTCATGAGCGGCAAGCTGCAGCTCGACGGCGACATGATGCTGGCCCAGCGCATCTCGGGTCTTTTCGACGCCAGCAAGCTCTGAGATGTCGGGCTACCGCAGCGTGTTCGCGCCCGGGCTGTTCGCCGGGCGCACATATATCGTCACCGGCGGTGGCTCGGGCATCGGCCGCTGTACCGCGCACGAGTTGGCGGCGCTGGGTGCACACGTCATCGTGACCGGACGCAAGACCGAAAAACTGTCCGCGACCGTTGACGAGATCGTCGCGGACGGTGGCAGCGCGTCGATGGCGGCCTTCGATATTCGCGATGAAGATGCGGTCAAGCTCGCCGTCAAGACCATGCTTGACGAGCGAGATGGTGCGATCCACGGTTTGGTCAACAACGCCGGCGGGCAGTTCCCGTCACCGGCACAAGCGATCAGCAAGAAGGGCTTTGAGGCGGTACTCGGCGCCAATCTGACCGGTGGTTTTCTGATGGCGCGCGAGCTGTACCTGCGTTGCTTCGCCAAGCGCGGCGGTTCGATCGTCAACATGATCGCGGATATGTGGGGCGGCATGCCGGCCATGGCGCATAGCGGTGCAGCGCGTGCCGGCATGATGAATCTGACGCAAACGGTGGCCGTCGAATGGGCGGCCAGCGGTACGCGTGTTAATGCGGTCGCGCCGGGCTTTGTCGCGTCTAGCGGCATGGACGCTTATGACCCGGCGTTTTCCAGCGTGGTGCTGCCTCAGATGGCGGCGGCGATTCCGCTGGGGCGTCTGGCGAACGAAGCCGAAGTCAGCGCCGCGATCGTATTTTTGCTGTCCGACGCTGCATCGTTCGTCAGTGGCGCGACGCTGACGATCGACGGTGCGGCCAGCTGCAACACCAAGTTGTTTCCGCTGGCTGGCAAGCCGTCGACGACGCCGTATGGCGGTTTCCATCGCGAGCGGCCGCCGGCGGCGCTTGAAGCGCTCAAGCCCAAAGCCCGATGAACGCATCAGCAGCCGCGCCACCGCGTTGGGCTCGCGTTTTGCGCGCGGTCAGCGACAGGCTGTTGTACGACCTCGGCGGCGGCCCGCGGCCGTTGAGGTTCTCGTGGATCATCAATGCGCAGAAAGGCGGCAGCTTTCTGTTCTACGGTCTGTTGATGCTGATCTACGCGCCGCTGACACCCGCAGCGACGAGCACGGCGGCGTGGATCTACCTGGCGCTGCACGGCAGCTATGGTCTGTGCTGGTTGCTCAAGGACCTTTGCTTTCCCGACGCCAATTGGCAACGAAGGGTGACGCTGCTCAGTAGCTTGGTCGGCGCTTTCGGTCTGGGTTTGTACTGGAGCTTCGGCTGGCTGCTGATCTCGGGGACGGCGGCGCCTCAGTATCCGCTGCCGGACGCCGCGTGGTTCTGCCTGTGCATCTCGATGAGCATGCTCGGCAGCGTGGTAATGATCGCGGCGGACGCCCACAAGTTCTACACGCTGCGATATCAGCGCGGCTTGATCACCGACGGTGTATTCCGCTATGTCCGCCACCCGAACTATCTCGGCGAGATGATGGTGTATGGCGGATTTGCATTGCTGGTCTGGCACTGGATACCGGCCGTGATCCTGATGGTGTTCTGGCTCGGTTTATTCGCGCCGAACATGGCATTCAAGGAGGCGAGCATGTCGCGCCATCCTCAATGGCGGGCTTACAAGAAGCGCAGCGCATGGTTGCTGCCAGGAGTGTTTTGATGGCGGGTGCAAAGCCGGCGTTGTCGCCGTATCTGAACGAGGATCACGACGCATTCCGGGTGCAAGTGCGCCGCTTTGTCGAACGTGAATGCACACCGCATATCGACGCCTGGGAGGCCGCAGGCGAATTGCCGCGCGAGTTGCACCGCAAGGCGGCCGATGCGGGCCTGCTCGGTATCGGGTTTCCGGAGAAGCTTGGCGGCGTCGATGTGCCCGATCGCTTTTATCAGCAGATCGTCGTCGAAGAACTGGCACGCACCAGTGCGGGTGGACTGATCGCCAGCCTGCTGTCGCACGGCATTGCCAGCCCGCCCTTGATGTATGCGGGCACGCCCGAGCAGCAGCAGCGCTTCTTGCGAC
Source organism: Hydrocarboniphaga daqingensis (assembly GCF_900129825.1). Classification (GTDB taxonomy): domain Bacteria; phylum Pseudomonadota; class Gammaproteobacteria; order Nevskiales; family Nevskiaceae; genus Hydrocarboniphaga; species Hydrocarboniphaga daqingensis. The sequence goes on from NZ_FQWZ01000009.1 coordinate 30,134, forward strand.
CGGTGCTGGCCGGCGAGCGCATCGCCGCGTTGGCGGTGACCGAGCCCGGCGGCGGATCGGACGTTGCCAACCTGCGCACGCGCGCGCGTCGCGATGGCGATCATTACGTCGTAGACGGGCAGAAGACGTTCATCACGTCCGGCATGCGCGCCGACTACATCACGCTCGCGGTGCGAACCGGCGAGCCCGGCTTGGGCGGCGTGTCGCTATTAGTGGTTGAAGCCGGCACACCGGGATTCACGCGCAGCCCGCTGCAGAAAATGGGCTGGCATTGCTCGGATACCGCGACGTTGTACTTCGACGGCTGCCGCGTCCCGGTCAGTCATCGCATCGGCGCCGAGAACGCCGGCTTCATGGCGATCATGATGAATTTCAACAACGAGCGTCTGATGCTCGCCGCCCAGGCTTGGGCCAGCGCGCAGCTGTGCTACGAGGAGTCGCTGGCTTATGCCCGCGAGCGCCAAACCTTCGGCAAGCCGCTGCTGTCGCGGCAGGCGATACGGCACAAGCTGGTGGACATGAAGTCGCGCATCGACGCGGTCAAAGCGCAGCTCGATCTGCTGACCTGGCGCGTCTCGCGCGGGCAGACGCCGATTGCGGACCTATGTCTGCTGAAGAATCTGGCGACCAGCACGCTGGAAAGTGTGGCCGGAGAGGCCGTGCAGATCTTTGGCGGCGCCGGCTATTTGCGCGGTGCCAAGGTCGAGCGTGTATTCCGTGAAACCAAGGTGCTGTCGATCGGCGGCGGTGCGTCCGAGGTGATGAAGGACCTCGCCGCCAAACAACTCGGCTATTGATGCAGGCGACGGCGGGGGCGCCGTCGCCTGCATCAGCGGTGTGGTTTAGCTAAAGCGCGAAAAGTCCGGCTTGCGCTTCTGCATGAACGCGCCCAGTGCCTCGATCGCCTCCGGCATCTTCAGCATCGGCATGAAGAAGCTGGCTTCGTAGGGGATGGCCTCGTTGATCTGCTCGATCGGCCAGCGCTTCAGCAGCGCCTTGGTCGTGCGCAGCGCGTTGGGCGGCTGCTGTGCGAGCTTTTGCGCTCGCTCCATCGCGAACGCTGCCAGTTCGGCGTCGGGCAGTACGGCGTTGACGATGCCGACTTCACGCGCGGTCTGCGCGTCGAACGGCTCGCCGAACATCGTCAGCTCGGCGGCGCGCTGATGGCCCATCATCGCCGGCAGCAGCAGGCTCGACGCGAACTCTGGGCAGATGCCGATGTTCGTGAACGGCATCTGCAGTTTGGCGCTCTGCGCGGCGTAGACCAGGTCGCTGTGCAGCAGCATCGTCACGCCGACGCCGATCGCCAGACCGTTGACGGCCGTCACGATCGGCTTGGGGAAGTTGGCCATCGCCCGCATGAAGCGCATCACCGGCGCGTCGTCGGCCGTGGTCGGCGTGTTCTGCAAGAAGTCGACGATGTCGTTGCCGGCGCAGAAGCTGTCGGCGGTGCCGGTCATCAGTACCACGCGTACCGCCGGGTTGGCGGCCGCTTCGGCAAACGCGGCCGTGATGCCGTTGTAGAGCTCGCTGTTGAGCGCGTTCTTCTTATCGGCGCGGTTCAGCCGCAGTGTCATTACCGCACCGTGCAGTTCGGTGACCGTCAGGGGTTGGCTCATCGTGGGACTCCGGGAGATGGGAACGTGAATACCCGGAGTCTAGCGGCTGACACGGCGTCCGCGCCCACCCCATCGGCGTAGGCGCGGCAGAGAAGGGCTAGAACAGATCGGCCTTGTCGGTCTTGACGGTGGCACTGGCCGCCTTTCGCGACGGAATCCACTCGCCGGTGATCATCTGCTCGTAGCTCATGCCGGGGCCGACCATCGGATAGACGCTGGCCATCTGGTCGATCTCGACTTCGAGGAACGCCGGGCCATCGAACTCGATGAACGCGCGCACCGCTTCGGCCAGTTCCGCCTTGTGCCGGACGCGACGCGCAAACTGATAACCGTCGGCTTCGGCCGCCTTGATGAAGTCCTTGCGGTGCAGGCCCTTGTCGGAGCCGGCATAGCGGCTTTCGAAGAACAAGCGCTGCCACTGCTTGACCATGCCGTCGCCGAAGTTGTTCAGCACGACGACCTTGACCGGCAGGTTGTAGGTGGTCACCGTTTCCAACTCGCCGAAGTTCATCCGGATGCTGGCGTCGCCATCGATGTCGATGATCACGCGGTCACGGCGCGCATAGGCCGCACCGATCGCGGCCGGCAAGCCGAAGCCCATCGTGCCCATCGAGCCCGATGTCAGCCACAGCCTCGGTTCGGCGAAATCGAAGTACTGCGCGGCCCACATCTGGTGCTGGCCCACGCCAGTGGCAACCACGGCCTTGCCCTGGGTGATGCGGTTGATTTCTTCGATGACCGCATGCGGCTGGATTGCGATCGATTCGCGGTCGTAGTTCATCGCGTAGGTCTGCTTGAGCGAGGCGATGTGCTCGCGCCAGCGCACCCATTCGGCGTGGTCACGGCTCAGGCCGCGACGCTGCGCCGTGTCGAGCAACGTGCGCAGCGCGGCATTGAGTTCGCCGACGTGGTGCCAGTGCACGCGCTTGACCTTGCCGATTTCGGATGGGTCGACGTCCAAGTGCGCGATCGCGCGCGCGTTGCCGGCAAACTTGCCCGGCACGCCCGCGACGCGGTCGTCGAAGCGTGCGCCGATCGCGATCAGAAAGTCGCAGTCGTCGGTCGCGTAGTTGGCGAACGCGGTGCCGTGCATGCCGAGCATCTGCAGCGACAGCGGCGCGGCGGTGTCGACGACGCCGATGCCCATCAGCGTGGTCGTCACCGGAATGCCGAAGGCTTCGGCGAAGGCGCGCAGGCTGTCGGACGCTTCGCCGTTGATGACGCCGCCGCCCGCGTAGATCAGCGGCTTTTTGGCCGCCGCGAGCAGATCGGCGAACTGCTCGGCCTTGTCGCCGCCCAGCACGTTGCCGTAGACCTCGCGCAAGCGTGCGCGGAAGCCGGGCAGCGGCAGTGTGCCTTCACCGGCAAACGGGCCGGACCAGTTCTGCACGTCCTTGGGGATGTCGACGACCACCGGACCGGGGCGGCCGCTGCGGGCGATCTCGAACGCGGCGCGCAGCGTCGATTCGAGCTTGGTCGCGTCAGTGACCAGGAACACGTGCTTGGCGCAGGACCCCATGATCGAGGCGATCGGCGCCTCCTGAAAGCCATCCGAGCCGATCGCGGCGGTCGGCACCTGGCCGCAGATGACGACGATCGGCACCGAGTCGGCCATGCAGTCGCGCACCGGCGTGACGGTGTTGGTTGCGCCCGGACCCGAGGTCACCAGCGCGACGCCGACCTTGCCGGATGCGCGGGCGTAGCCGGCGGCCATGAAGCCGGCAGCCTGTTCGTTGGACGGCACGATCAGCGGCATCGGCTCGCTGCCGTCGGCAGCGCGGTGCCGCTGGTTGTAGCGGAACACCGCGTCGTAGGTTGGCAGGATCGCGCCGCCGGAGTAGCCGAAAATCACGTCCACGCCCTCGTCGGCCAGAACCTGTACGACGATCTCGGCACCCGACATCGAGGTTCCTGACAGCGGGTGGCGTGCGTTGGCGGGTGCGGCGTTCATGGATCGGCGGGGCCGGGAGGCGAAAATGGGGCGCGAATTATAGGGGGGATTCCCTCATGCCGACAGGTCTGCGCCTGCGCTAGCGGTTGCGCCGGGGGATACCCCCCATTATTCTTCCGCCCCCCATGCGCCACATCATCTCCATTCTGCTGCAGAACGAGGCCGGAGCCCTTGCCCGGGTTGCCAGCATGTTCTCGTCGCGCGGCTACAACATCGACTCACTGTCGGTGGCCCCCACGCACGACCCGTCCGTGTCCCGCCTGTCGCTGGTGACCACCGGCACTGACCAGGTGATCCACCAGATCATCCAGCAGACCCGCAAGCTGGTCGACGTGGTCGAAATCACCAACCTGTCGAGCCACGACCACCTCGAATGCGAGCTGGTCATGGTCAAGGTCGACGTCAGCAACGGCGCCGCGCGAGAAGTCGTCGAATGCGTGCGCCGCCACCGCGGCCAGATCCTCGACGAAACCGCCAACACCCGCTTGCTTCAGCTGTCGGGCACCGGCGCCGAGATCGACGGTTTCGTTGCCGAGGTCGGCGCGCTGGCCCCGATCCTCGAGCTGGTCCGTAGCGGTGTTGCGGCCATGGCGCGCGGCCACGAGGTGCTGGCGCTGCCGGCGCAATAGCCGGGCAACCCGCCGATCCATCCGAATCTGTAAGGACGGGGCCGCAGGCCCCGCGTCACATCCAAAGAGCGAAGCAAAGACATGGCTATCAAGGTTTACTACGACAAAGACGCCGACCTGTCGATCATCCAGAACAAGAAGGTCGCCATCGTCGGTTACGGCTCGCAGGGCCATGCCCATGCGCTGAACCTGAAGGACAGCGGTGTCGATGTCGTCGTGGCGCTGCGCCCGGGTTCGGCCACGGCCGCCAAGGTCGAGGCTGGCGGTCTGAAGGTCAAGAGCGTCGCCGACGCCTGCGCCTGGGCCGATCTGATCATGATTCTGACGCCGGACGAGTTCCAGGCCGAGCTGTACAAGAACGAGATCGAGCCGAACATCAAGAAGGGCGCGACGCTGGCCTTCGCCCACGGCTTTGCGATCCACTACAACCAGGTGGTGCCGCGCGCCGACCTCGACGTGATCATGATCGCGCCTAAGGCTCCGGGCCACACGGTGCGCAACGAGTACACCAAGGGCGGCGGCATCCCCGACCTGATCGCCGTTTATCAGGACACCAGCGGCAGCGCCAAGCAGGTCGCGCTGTCCTACGCTTCGGCCATCGGCGGCGGTCGCTCGGGCATCATCGAGACGTCGTTCAAGAACGAGTGCGAAACCGACCTGTTCGGTGAGCAGGCCGTGCTGTGCGGCGGCGCCGTGGAGCTGGTCAAGGCCGGCTTCGAAACCCTGGTCGAAGCCGGTTACGAGCCGGAAATGGCCTACTTCGAGTGCCTGCACGAGCTCAAGCTGATCGTCGACCTGATGTACGAAGGCGGCATCGCAACGATGAACTACTCGATCTCGAACAATGCCGAGTACGGCGAGTACGTGACCGGTCCCAAGGTCATCAACGCCGAATCGCGCAAGGCCATGAAGCAGGCCCTGCTCGACATCCAGACCGGCAAGTACGCCAAGGCTTTCGTTTCCGAAGGCAAGCTGGGCTACCCGGAAATGACCGCGATGCGCCGCCTCAACGCCGCGCACCCGATCGAAGTCGTCGGCGCCCAGTTGCGCGCGATGATGCCGTGGATCGGCAAGAACAAGCTGGTCGACAAGACCAAGAACTAAGCTTGTCTTGGCCCCTCTGCCATCGGCAGAGGGGGGCGCGAAGCGCCGGGTCAGGGCGGTGACGCCGCAACATCGGTTGCGATATCACGCTCTGACCCCAACCCCTCTCCCGGTGGGAGAGGGGTTTCTTGTTTCTGGCTGCCGTGGCGGCATTCAGCAGGCCGCGGCTAAGATGATTCGATGACCACCCGGCCGTAAGAGGCGCGAGCATGAGCGAGACCCCGATGACCGAGACGCCGCCGCGCAAGCGACGCAAGGGCATCTACATCCTGCCGAATCTGTTCACGACGATGACGCTGTTCGGCGGCTTCTACGCGATCTTGATGGCCACCGACGGGCGCTTCGAGGCGGCCTGCGTGGGCATTCTGGTGGCGATGATCGCGGACGGTCTCGACGGCCGCATCGCGCGGATGACGGGCACCGCCAGCGACTTCGGCAAGGAATACGACTCGCTGTGCGACATGGTGGCCTTCGGTGTCGCGCCGGCGATCCTGATCTACGCTTACAGCCTGCAGTTTCTGGCGGACTACGCCTGGCTCGGCGGCAAGCTCGGTTGGGTGATCTCGTTCAGCTATGCGGCCTGTGCTGCGATGCGCCTGGCCCGCTTCAACGTGCTGGCCGCGATTGCCAGCAGCAACAAGGACTTCTTCGGCGTGCCGAGCCCGGCAGCAGCGGCGGTGGTCACGTTCTTCGTGTGGAGCAGCGTCGACGACAGCCGCTCGCTGTTTGCGTGGATCAGTGGCCGTGTGCCGTTTGACGGTCACGACGTGCTGTGGCTGGCTGCGCCGCTGACGCTTGCCACGGCGCTGTCGATGGTGTCGAGCATTCGCTACAACAGCTTCAAGAAGCTCAACCTGTCGGGTACGGTGCGCTTCGCCACGTTCGCCGGCATCGTCGGCGTACTGGCGCTGGTGGCGATCGATCCGCCGCGCGTGCTGTTTCTCGGCTTCTTGGCGTATGCCTTGTCGGGGCCGACGGCCGTGATCTGGCGCCGCAGCCGTGGCAAGAAGCCGACGTCGGCTTGAAGGCACCGTTGGCCAGGCCCCGGCTTTGCGCGCGCCTGCAAAATGCTTACACTTCGCGCCCATGATCAGCGCCCGCAACCACGTTGCCCTCAAGCCCGGCCCCGCGCCGGCGCTGGCGCTGCTTCCGCTTCTCCTGCTGCTTCTGCCGTAAGGCAGACCAACAGCACACGGCCGCACGGGGCCCCTCACCGTGCAAAACCCCGAACAAGTTCATACCACCGGCTGCCGCGGTGCAGGCTCGCTTGCCTAGCACGCCGCCGCCAACCGGATGCCGAATCCGGTCGCCTCCTGGAACCACGCCATGGCCATGCTGAAGAACCCTGCCACCAAGTACCGTAGCTTTGCGCCGATCGGTCTGCGCGACCGCACTTGGCCCGACGTCGTCGTGACGCGTCCGCCGATCTGGTGCAGCGTCGATCTTCGCGACGGCAATCAGGCGTTGATCGAGCCGATGAATGCGGCGCGCAAGCTGCGCATGTTCCAGATGCTGGTCAAGATCGGCTTCAAGGAGATCGAAGTCGGCTTTCCGTCCGCCTCGCAGATTGAATTCGACTTCATGCGTGAGTTGATCGAAGGCGGGCACATTCCGGACGACGTCGCGATCCAGGTGCTGACCCCGGCGCGTGAGCCGCTGATCCGCCGCACGTTCGAAGCGATGCGCGGTGCGCGCAACGTGATCCTGCATTACTACCACGCGGTGGCGCCGGTGATGCGCAACGTCGTGTTCAACATGAGCAAGGAGCAGGTGATCGCCGAGCTGACCGTGCCGCATGCGCAGCTGGTCAGGGACCTGGCTGCCGAGCAGCCGGCAACGAACTGGACGTTCCAGTATTCGCCGGAGATGTTCTCCGACGCCGAACTGGAGTTCTCGAAGGCCTGCGTCGACGCGGTCACCGAGATCTGGCAGTCGTCGCCGACCAATCGCTGCATCATCAATCTGCCGACGACGATCGAGCATTCGACGCCGAACCTCTACGCCGACCAGATCGAGTGGATGCACCGCAATCTGAAGCGGCGTGACGGCATCATTCTGTCGGCGCACCCGCACAACGACCGCGGCACCGGCGTGGCGACGGCCGAACTGGCGATGATGGCCGGTATCGACCGCGTCGAAGGCTGCTTGTTCGGCAACGGCGAACGCACCGGCAACGTCGACGTCGTCAATCTGGCGCTGAACCTGTATTCGCAGGGTGTCGATCCGGGCCTGGATTTTTCCGATATCGATTCGGTTCGCGCCACCGTCGAGTACTGCAATCAGCTGCCGGTGCATCCGCGCCATCCCTATGTCGGCGACTTGGTCTACACCTCGTTCTCGGGCTCGCACCAGGACGCCATCAAGAAGGCGTTCGCCGCCCGCAAGGAAGGCGACATCTGGGATATGCCATATCTGCCGATCGACCCGAAGGACGTCGGCCGCAGTTACGAAGCGGTGATCCGCGTCAATTCGCAGAGCGGCAAGGGCGGCATCACCTATCTGCTCGAACAGGAATATGGCCTGAAGTTGCCGCGCCGGCTGCAGATCGAGTTCAGCCAGATCGTCCAGGAAGCGATGGATGAATCCGGCAAGGAAGTCAGCGCCGCCGACATCTGGGCGATTTTCAGCCGCGCGTATCTGGACGCCCAGCAGCCGTACGGCTACGTCGCTCACCACTTGGTCGAAGACTCGTCGCGCAATACGGTCGAGCTGTCGACCGAGATCAGCATCAGCGGCGAGCGACGCAAGCTCGAAGGCCGCGGCAACGGACCGATCGATGCGTTCGTGTCCGGCTTGTCGCAGCTGATGGGTGAGCCGATCGCGATCGTCGATTACGCCGAGCATGCGATCGGCGCGGGTGCCGATGCAGCAGCGGTGACCTACATCGAGCTGAAGATTGGTGAGCCGCTGGCCGGGCAGAAGAACGTTTTCGGCGTTGGCCGCGATGCCAACATCGTCACGGCCTCGCTGAAGGCGATCCTGTCGGGCGCCAACCGCATTTTGGCCGCGCGCCGCTGAGCAGCGGGCGCGACGCCACGGCGTCGCGCCCAAAGCCTGCCGGCCCGTACAATCGGCGCATGGACCCCGCACGCCGCCGCTCGTATCTGAAGGCACTGGGCATCGAGCACTACGTGCGTCGCGATGCCCCGTCGGCTGCGCCCGCAGAGCGGGTCGTTGCAACGACCGCCACTGCGGTCGCTGCCGAAGCCGCTGTTCCACGACCGATCGAGCCGATGCCGCCACGAGCCAAGATTCCCGCGACGCTGCCGCTGCCTGTGGCCCCGGCTGCGCCCCCGGTGATCACGGCGGCGACTCCCATCGACGTGCCGCGTGACTGGGTTGGATTGCGCGACAGGGTGCGGGACTGCCAGCACTGCAAGCTGTGCGCAACGCGTACGCAGACCGTGTTCGGCGTCGGCGTCGAAGACGCGCCGCTGTTGGTGGTCGGCGAGGGGCCGGGCGCCGATGAAGATGCGCAAGGGGAGCCCTTCGTGGGTCGCGCTGGCAAGCTGCTCGACCAGATGTTGCTGTCGATCGGCCGCAGTCGCAGCAAGAACACCTACATCGCCAACGTCGTCAAATGCCGTCCGCCGGGCAACCGTGACCCCGAGGCTGACGAAGTCGAAGCGTGCCGCCCGTATCTCGATCGCCAGATCGAGTTGATCAAGCCCAAGTTGATCGTCGGCCTTGGCCGGACCGCGGCGCAGCGCCTGCTGCACACCGATGAGCCGCTGTCGAAGCTGCGCGGGCCGCTGTTCGAGTACGGGCCGACGCGCACGCCGGTGTTCATCACCTACCACCCGGCCTATCTGCTGCGCAGTCCGCGCGAAAAAGCCAAGAGCTGGCAGGATCTGAAGCGGATTCATCAGTTGCTGCAGCAGCACGACGCCGGATGACGGTCGCCGTCGAGCAGCGCCCGCGTCTGTTGCCGATGGGCGAGTCGTACTTGCCGGCCGTTTTCGAGCTGGAACGTCGTGCCTACGACTATCCGTGGAGCGAGGCCAACTTCCGCGACTCGCTGCATGCCGGCTATAGCGCCTGGGTGCTGCTCGATCCGGCCGGCGGTCCTGACGTCGCAGCGCCCTTGCTTGGCTATGCGCTGATGAGCATGGCCGTCGGCGAGGCGCAGTTGCTGAACATCTGCGTCGCGCCTGAGCATCGCCGGCGCGGTCTGGCGCGGCAACTACTCGATCATCTGCTGGCCGTGGCTCGCGCTGCGGCGATGGAGTCGATGTTCCTCGAAGTGCGGCCGTCGAATACATCAGCGCGGGCGCTATATGCCGCGTATGGCTTTGCGCAGATCGGAACGCGGCGCAACTACTACCGGTCCGCCAGCGGCGGAGAGGATGCGTTGGTGCTGTCGTTGTCGCTGTTATCTCCGGTCGTGCCCTGATGACGCTCGAACGACGTCGCCAATACTCGTGGGCCCTGTACGACTGGGGTAACAGCGCGTTTGCGACGACCGTCATCGCCGGGCTGTTCCCGATTTTTTTCGAACAATACTGGGCCAGCACGCTGGACTCGGGTACGCGCACGTTCTGGCTCGGGGTTGCCAGTTCGGTATCGAGCTTGGTCGTGGTGTTGCTGGCGCCGCTGCTCGGCAGCATCGCGGATCGCGGCGGCCTGAAGAAGCGCTTTCTTGCCATGTTCAGTGCGGTCGGCATCTTGTCGACGGCGGCGTTCTACTGGGTCGGGCAAGGACAGTGGATGGCCGCGACCGTGCTGTTCACGCTCGGCTCGATCGGCTTCCAGGCAGGTACCAGCTTCTACGACTCGCTGATCGTCAACGTCGCTGACGATGACCAGATGGACCGTGTTTCGTCGCTCGGCTACGGGCTGGGTTATCTCGGCGGCGGCAGCTTGTTTGCGCTGAACGTGGCCATGGTCCTCAAGCCGGCGCTGTTCGGTCTGGCCGATGCGGCATCGGCGACGCGCGTGTCGTTCTTGCTGGTGGCGATTTGGTGGGCCGTGTTTGCGATCCCGCTGCTGCGCAACGTGCCGGAAGCACGGGTGCGCACCAACGGCGCCGTCGCCGACCTGGTGGCGGGCTTGCGGCAGCTGCGCAGCACGCTCGTCGAACTGGGTCAGCTCCGGCCAGTGTGGATGTTTCTGCTGGCGTATTGGCTCTACATCGACGGCGTCGACACCGTGATCCGGATGGCGGTCGATTACGGACTGACGCTGGGCTTTGCGTCGTCGAGTCTGATCACGGCGCTGCTGATGGTGCAGTTCATCGGCTTCCCGGCAGCGATCGGATTCGGCTGGATCGCGGGTAAGCTGGGTACCAAGCGCGGCCTATATCTGGCGCTGACGGTCTACATCGCCGTCACCTGCTACGCCTACCTGCTGGAAAACGTCACGCAGTTCTATTTGATGGCGGCGGCGATTGGCCTGGTACAAGGCGGCGTGCAAGCGCTGTCGCGTTCGTACTACGCGCGGCTGATACCGGCCGGCAAGTCCGGTGAGTTCTTCGGCTTCTACAACATGCTCGGCAAGTTCGCCGCGGTGCTCGGGCCGATCGCAGTCGGCGTCACCAAGCTGGTGACCGGCGATGCGCGCTTGTCGATCCTGATTCTGGTGCTGTTCTTCGTCGGCGGCATGCTGTTGCTGTCGCGTGTGCCCGCACCCAAGACCTGAATGGCGCAGGCTGCGGGCGCAACGCGCTGACGCTTAGCGCGGGCGGCGACGTGGCGGCGACCAGCGACTGGCCTTGCGCAGCCGTGCCAGGGCGTCCGGTCCCGGCTCTGCTTCGTAGCGCAGGTCGACGTAGGCGCGAAGCAGCGTGGTCAATGCATCAGCGAGTTCCGGGCGCTGCTGCTGTGCACGCTCGATAAAGTCGCGCGCGCCCTCATCGGATCGCTGGCTTAGGCCATAGCGCGCCAGCGGCGCAATGCCGCGTTGCCATAGGCGCACCGCCGGATCGATGGCAGCGGGCGCGGCGCGGCGCATCAAGACGATGCCGATGACGGTCAGCAGCAGCGTGACGCTGCCGGTCAGCGCCAGCAGCATCGACTGCCAGTCGCCCAGACCGATGCGCCCGAGCAGTTCGCGCTGTCGCTCGGTGCCGTAACCGAGGACCAGCCCGTTCCATTGCGCGTCAACCCAGTCCCAGGTCGCTTCGACTCGATAGCGCAATGCCGGCCAGTCCAGCGTGCCGAGCGCCGCGCTGCGGCTATTGGTGCGGCGTGCGCGGGCGGTGGTCACGCTGCGGTCGATTCGTTCGGGTGCGACGGCCGACGTCGGATCAACGCGGACCCATCCCTGCCCGGCGAGCCAGACTTCGCTCCAAGCGTGCGCATCGGACTGACCGACGACGTACCAGTCGCCAAACGGGTTGGGCTCGCCGCCGAGATAGCCGGTGACCACGCGTGCCGGTATGCCGGCGACGCGCATCAAATAGGTGAATGCGCCGGCGTAATGCTCGCAGTAGCCGCGGCGCGACTCGAACAAGAACTCGTCGATGCGGCTGCGCGCATCGGCGCGCTGCGCACCCGGCTGCAGCGTGTACGAATAGGGCTCGTCGTGGAAATGGCGCAATGCCCGCTGCACCAGTTCTTCGTCGCTGCGCGACTGCGCGCGCCATGCGCGCGCGAGCGCCTGGGCTCGCGGGTTGCCATCGACCGGATACGCCAGCTGCAGTCGACGTAACGCCAGCGGCAGGTCGAGCTGCAGCTGGTATTGCAGCTGAGCTTGGAAGCGATAACGGCGCAGCTCTCGTACCGGTTCATTGGCGAGCCACTGATAGTCGCTGCCAAGTCGTGTTCCCTCGGGTAGCGATGGCAGCGACGGCATGTCGAGCGCGAACAGCCAATGAGCGCGGGTGGGCTCCAGCGTGATCTCGTAGTCGTAGCGCGGACCCTGCAGCTTGATGTCCGGCGTAGGGGCGTGCGCGTGACGCCGGTCCGCATGCCAGGTCAGGCCGTCGTACTCGGTCAGCAGCGGCCCTCGCCAATAGCGATCGCTCGGTGCAGGTACCGCACCGTTGAAGCGAACGCGAAACGCGATCTCCTCACTGAGCGCCAAGCGGCCGATGTCGCCCGGCGTCATCGTGTCGCTGAGCCCCGACCTTGCGCCGCCGGCGTCGTCCGGCAGCGTCCACAGCGGTCCTGGCAGCCGTGGAAACAGCACGAACATCAGCAGCATCAGCGGCAGGCTTTGCAACAGCATCTGGGCCGACAGGCGCAAGGTCATCGGCAGCGGTCGGGCGTGGCCGGCGTGATGAACGTCGATCAGCACCGCCGTGATCGCGACCGTCGACAGCAACAGATACAGCACCGTCCACGGCGCCTGCGAGTACAAGAAGTGCGTTACCAGCAGGAAGTACAGCAGGAACACGGTGACCATCACGTCGCGGCGTTCGCGCAGTTCGGTCAGCTTCAGGGCCAGCATCACCACCAGCAGCGCGACGCCCGCATTCTGTCCCCAGACGCGGCCGTAGCTAGCATAGACGCCCGCGAAGATCGCCATCGTCAACGCGATCTTCAGCAACGCATGCGGCATTGGCCACTGCCGGATGGCTGCCGCGCCGCGCCACGCTGCAATCGACAGCACCAGTGCCGATTCCCAGGCCGGCAGTCGCAGCAGATGCGGTGAAATCACCAGCAACATGACCGCGAGCAGCCGCAGCAGACTGGTCCGAGATAGCAGGTCAGGCAGACGTTCGGGCTTCATCGCGTCGGATTCGTTCCGTACAGCGCCAGCGCCGATAGGCAGCGCTGCTGGTGCACCTCGCCGCGGTCGAGGTCGATCCGTTGCGACGGCAAGCGCAGCCCGTAGCGTTGCTGTGCCGCCTCGGCATCGAGCACCCAGCGCGTCAGCTGCGACAGCCGCTGTTCGGTATCCAGGCCGGGCAGTGCGTCCCAATCGAGCCAGCGCTCGGGCGATGCGGTATCGCTGAACACGCGCACGCTCGGCGGCTGACGCTTGCCCAAGCTCTTCCAGTGCAATCGCCGCGGTGAATCGCCGGGGCGATAAGCGCGCAGACCGTCAAACTCATCGTGGCCGTCGCTGTTGCGGGTCAGTTCGCCGGCGTTGTTGCCAGCCGAAGGGGGTGAGGACGCTGCATCAGCCGCGCGCGGATACACCAGTGCCACTTGGTCGAGTTCGATCAGTGTCCACGCATAGAACAAGCCCAGTGGAAATTCGGTCGAGATCCGGAACATCGTATTGCGCTGCCAGCCGCGCCGTGTCGCAGCGACGGCCAGACTGGCGCGGATTGGCACGCCTGCCGTCACGTCATGTACCGCCACCACCGGTCGTCGATGTCGTGACAACTGCAAGTCGTAGCGCGTCTTCTGCGTCGGATTGTCGAGCACGATCTCGAATCGCAACGTATCGCCGGCATGGACGGCGGCCGTGCGCCCGGCGCGTACGCGCACGTTCAGCAGGTTGGCATGGGTGTGGTGCATGCAGACCAGGCCAAGTGCAGCGATCAGAAAGCCGAGCAGGAACGCCATGCTGTTGGAGTAGTTGGTCGCTCCCAGCAGCATCACGATCGTCATCACCGCGAATCCGAAGCCAAAGCGCGTCGGCACGATATAGACGCGGCGACGGCTGATAACGGCTTCGGCTTCGGGCCTGACGCGACGCAGCACCCAGGCGTCGATTCTTGGCCTGATCCGCCATATCGCCCACCGCCGCCGCATCAGCGCCAAGGATTCAGGGGATCGCGACGGCATGAAGGATGTCGGCCGCGGTCGGCGCGCTGTCGCCGCGATCGCCCGACGCGACCAGTCGATGGCCGGCCACGGCGGCGAACACCGCTTGCACGTCTTCAGGCAGAGCCGAGCGGCGACCGTCGATCAGCGCCCAGGCCTGTGCCGCATGCGCCAATGCCAAACCAGCGCGCGGCGACAAGCCGTGGCGCAAGGCCCGGTGTTCGCGCGTGTACTGCAACAGCGCGATCAAATAATCGATCAGCGCCGGCGACGTGTGCACAGTGCGGACTTGTGCCTGCAGATCGATCAAGGTCGGCGGGTCCAGCGTCGCCGGCAAGTCTTGCAACAGATCGCGCCGCTCTGGTTCGATCAGCAGCGCGCGCTCCGCTTGCGGCGACGGATAACCCATCGAGATGCGCATCAGGAAGCGGTCGAGCTGCGATTCCGGTAGTGGAAACACGCCGATCTGCGAATGCGGGTTCTGTGTGGCGACAACAAAAAATGGCTGTGGTAGACAACGCGTCGAACCTTCCGCGCTGACCTGTCGCTCTTCCATCGCTTCAAGCAGCGCCGACTGCGTCTTGGGGCTGGCGCGATTGATCTCGTCGGCGAGCAATAGTTGGGTGAACAGCGGCCCTTCGTGAAAGCGAAAGCTGCTGCTGGCAGCGTCGAAGATCGCCACGCCGATGATATCGGCCGGCATCAGGTCGCTGGTGAACTGCAGCCGCTGGAAGTGCAGGCCAAGCACCCTGGCCAACGCAAGTGCCAGCGTCGTCTTGCCGACGCCGGGAATGTCCTCGACCAACAGATGTCCGCGCGCCAGCAGGCAGGTTAGTGCCAAGCGCAGCGACAGGTCCTTGCCGAGCACGATCGATGACAGCGCGTCGAGAGTGGGGCGTATCAGCGGGTGCATAAGTTGGGGCCGGTTGGTGGCGTGTGAGCGGGCGTCCGTGATGTTGTCCAGTGTGCGACAAAGATGTCCGGCTGGCAGCCGCCGGTCGTGACCCATACGGAGCCGTTCATCGCCGCGTGGTTCGTTGCATAGTGAAAATGACCCTAGTGGTATCCGCTGTACCGAGAATCGGCCGATACCCGCTTGCGACAGCCAAGTGGAGTGCGACACGATGCAGCCCGCTGCCAAACGAGGACGTCCAGTGGATCACGATGTAAGCGCTGTCGAAGCTGTCATGCATCGAGCTTCGGACTACAAGACCTGGAGCGAGGCAGCGCTGGAACTCGATCGGCTCGACGGGCTCGACGACTGGAAGGCAGAGGAAGCCTCGGACCATTACGACTGGCGTTTGATCCGCAGCCGTCTGCGGCAGATCCGCTCGTTTCGCGCCGAAGGCCAGACGCTCAAGCTGGTCCACCACTTGCGGCAGGGCCTGCACTGGAACCTCGGCAACATCGGCAACAGCGCGTTGTACAAGGTCGCGCGTATCGGGACCAAGAAGCTGATCAGCGACTATGTCAGCGAGGTCTGCGACGCGCTCAACGAACTGGCGGCGACCGACATCCCCGAGTTTTCGCAGAACGACAAGCACAAGTTCTTTCACGATGTGGCATTGAGCTATGGCCGCTCGGCCCTGATGCTGTCGGGCGGCGCGACGCTGGGGCTGTTCCATGTCGGCGTGGTTCGTGCGTTGTATCGCGAGGGTGTGTTGCCCGAAGTGATGTCGGGCTCCAGTGCCGGTTCGATCGTCGCCGCCACTGTCGGCAGCCGGCGTGCCGATGATCTGGAAGAGTTGCTCGACCCGACCAACGCGTACTACCACTTTTGGCGCGTGCTGCCGCTGCGGCAGATGCTCAAGCGCGGCTCGGTGATGGACCAGACGCAGTTGCGCCGCGCGATCTCGAAGAACATCCGCGATCTGACCTTCGAAGAGGCTTACAAGCTATCGGGTCGGGCAATCAACATCACGGTATCGCCGGCCGGCGTCAATCAGCAGCCCAAGCTGCTGAACCATCTGACGTTCCCTTACCTGTACATTCGCGAGGCGGTACTGGCGAGTTGTGCGGTGCCGGTGCTGTTCCCGCCGGTGATGCTGATGAGCAGCGACGAGACCGGCAACCGCACGCCGTACATGCCGCTGTTGCGATGGAATGACGGCTCGCTGAAGTCCGACCTGCCGATGCTGCGCCTGCGCCGCTTGCACAACGTCAATCACTTCATCGTCAGCCAGACCAATCCGCACGTGCTGCCGTTCGTGTCCGAGCGCGAGCCCGGTACCCGCGGCTTGCGCAATTCGGCCCGGGACTATGCGTATTCCACGGTGCGCTCGCAGGCGACCAGCCTGCTGAACTTTGCGCGCGCCAATCTGCCGATCAAGCGCCTGCATCGTCCGCTCGACGTGGCGACCAGCGTGCTCGACCAGGACTATCGGGGCAACATCAACATCTTCCCCGAAGCCAGTTTGTGGCGTTACATCCAGGTCACCAGCAACCCGACGCTCGACAGCGTCCGGCGCTTCTTGCTCGAAGGTGAGCGTGCCGCTTGGGCGCGCGTCGAGATGATCCGCACGCAGACCGCGATCAGCATGACGCTCGAGCGCTGCCTGGAGCAGGTCGAAACCGCCGGCAGCGGCCAGCAACGGCGCAAGCTGCAGGGCGTCGCGCTGAAGGTCGTGCGGGATCGTACCGGTGGGTTGTCGATGCCGAGACGCTGACGCCTCGCGCTCATCCGGTTTATTCGGCTTAGGCAGTTTTGACCACAGGCGTTGAGCGGCTGTCATCAAGTTGAGACAGGGACCTTGGCTAGAATGAACCCACTGTCAGGTAAACGTCTCTTCAGTCCGAAACGGAACTTCGGATACTCGCCAGGCCGGCGACGGGCGAAATTCGCGCATGAGCGAGTTGTCACAACTCGAAACCATCAGAGCACGGCGCTCATACGGCCAAGCCTTTCCGGCCGAGCTTGAGGCCAAGTTCCGCGACACCCAGCGCCGCCGCCACCGCATCGGTCGTACGCTGACGTTCGCGATTCAGGGCATCGCGATCGCGCTGGCGCCGTTCTACGGCAACCTGCTGTTTGCCCCGGACCCGAGCATCGTCCCCTGGCTGGCACTGGGGACCACGGCGATGGGCCTGCTGTTGTTCACGACCGCCTGGGCGACGTTCCGCTCGCATGCGGCTGGCTTGACCCAGCGGTATCAGGCGGTCAGCGTGATCGCCACGGCCTGGGGCGCGCTGTACCTGCGCTACCTGTCGCTGCTCGGCTTGATGGATTGGCCGCCCGAAGTCATCAGTTTGATCGTCGCCTCCTCTTCAATCTTCGGTGGTTACCGATGGCGCCGGATGGCGGTCGGCGCCTTGTTCTGTTTCGTCGTCGCGGCGGTGATGCAGTTGGAGCTCCAGGGCTGGAATCGACGGTCGGCGGTGGAAGTGTTCTCGCTGGCGTTCATGGGGCTGATCGTGATTCTCGGCGTCTATGGACACGAACTGATCTCGCGGGTCGCCTGGATCAACCACCGCTATGCTGATGCGCTGGCGCGCACCGACCCTCTGACCGGCCTGTCGACGCGCGCCGAGTTCAACCGTGTCTTCGCCAGTCGGCTGGCGCAGGCGCGCCGTGATCAGCGTTGCGTCGCTGTGCTGCTGTTTGACATCGATCACTTCAAGTCGGTCAACGACACGTACGGCCATCTGTTCGGCGATGAAGTGCTGCACTCGGTCGGGCGCTTGATCAGAACCGAGTTTGCGCGTCGCCCACTCGATCTGCGGGTCCGTTTCGGCGGAGAAGAGATCGCGATCTTGTGGTACGACATTGACGAATCGCAGATTCCGGACATCGCCGAACGCTTGCTCGAAGCGGTGCATCGGCTCGAACTGCGGGAGCCGGGTAGCGGTGTGACGGTGCCCATCACCGCCAGTGTGGGCGTCACCTGGCTACGCCCGCGCGACGGCGTTACGCCGGTGACCTTGCTGCGATATGCCGATGAGTTGCTGTACCAGGCCAAGCGCCAGGGGCGTAACCAGGCAGTTGCGCACGGCTACTACGAGCATCGCGACGGCAGCGCGCAGTGGAAGTGACGGCGTCAGTCGCGCCGCTGGGTCACACCTGAATCGCCACGACGACGATATTCGCCTTCCAGCGTGACCGGGTGCTTGAGGTCGGGCCTGGCCTTGGCGAGTCCCGCAACAATGCGCTGCGCCAGACGCTTGCGCAGACCGAACATCAGCAAGGTTAGCGCCACAGCATCCGAAACGAGCCCGGGCGCCATCAGCAGCAGCCCGGCCATGATCACGACCAAGCCTTCGATCAACACCGGTGCGGGCAACTCGCCGCGTGATGTGGCGGCACGCAGTTCGGCCAGCGTGCGCACACCCTGACGATGGATCAACAGCACGCCACCGATCGCGGCCGCCAGCAGCCAGAACAGTACCCAGCCGCCGCCGACGTATTCGATCGCGCGGCTGATCAGCCAAGCCTCACTGCCGATCCATAGCAGCATCACGATCAAGGCGGGCATCGACGATCGCTCAGAGTGCGGCGATACGCAGGCACTGCTCGCGCAGCGCGACCAGATCCTGTTGCTGCTTGGCGAGCAGATCGCGCGCCTGTTGCTGCACGGCTTCCGGTGCTTTGGCGAAGTTCGGGTTGTCGACGCGGGTCTGCGTCTTGACCAAGTCACCTTCGAGTGCCGCGATCCGCTTGTTCAAGCGCGCCAGCTCCGCGTCCTTGTCGATCAACCCGGCCATCGGCACCAGCAGCTTCATCGCGCCGAGCAGTGCCGTGGCCGACTGCGGCGCTTCGTCATCGGCCGCCAGCACGCGCGGCGCTTCGACGCGCGCCAGGAACTCAATGCTGCCGCTCTGGCGCTGCAAGCGCGCCAGGTCTTCGGCACCCGCGTTTTGAAGCAACAGCGGCAACACTTTGCCCGGTGCAATGTCCATCTCGCCGCGAATCTGACGCACCCCGAGGATCAGCGCCTTGAGCCATTCGATATCGGCTTCGGCAGCGTCGTCGATCCGGGTCGTGTCAGCGACCGGGTAGGGACGACGCATGATGCTGTCGCCGCCAACGCCGGCCAGCGGCGCGACCCGCTGCCAGACTTCTTCGGTGATGAACGGCATGATCGGATGCAGCAGCCGCAGCGCGCTTTCGAGTACGCGCAGCAGCGTGCGTCGCGTGCCGCGTTGCTGCGCGGCGTCACCGTTCTGCAAGGCCGGCTTGCTCAGCTCCAGATACCAGTCGCAGTACTCGTTCCAGACGAACTGGTAGAGCGCACTGGCCAGCAGGTCGAAGCGATAGCTGCGGAAATGTTCGGCGGCTTCCTGCTCGACGCGCTGCAGTCGCGAAATGATCCAGCGGTCGGCCGTGGACAAGCTCACCGGCAGCGTTTCGTCCAGGCCGGTGTCCTGGCCGTCGCAGCTGAGCAGCACGTAACGCGCCGCGTTCCAGATCTTGTTGCAGAAGTTGCGATACCCCGAGGCCCGCGCCGCATCGAAGCGCACGTCGCGCCCTTGCGTCGCCAGCGCAGCGAACGTGAAGCGCAGCGCGTCCACGCCGACGGCGTCGATACCCTTCGGGTAATCCTTGCGCGTCTTGGCTTCGATCTTCGGCGCCGTCTCGGGCTTCATCAGCCCGGTGGTGCGCTTGGCCACCAGGGCGTCGAGCGTGATGCCGTCGATCACGTCGAGCGGATCAAGCACGTTGCCCTTGGACTTGCTCATCTTGTTGCCTTCGGGGTCACGCACCAGGCCGGTGATGTAGACCTCGCGGAACGGCACTTCTCCGTTCATGAAGTAGCGCCCCATCATCACCATCCGCGCCACCCAGAAGAAGATGATGTCGAAGCCGGTGACCAGCACGCTGCTCGGGTAGTACTTCTTCAGCGCCTCGGTCTTGTCCGGCCAGCCGAGCGTGGCCATCGGCCAGATGTCGGACGAGAACCAAGTGTCGAACACGTCGTTGTCCTGCGTCAGGCAGAAGCGCTCGGCGTCGGCGCTGCGCAGCTTTTCGTTGATTGCATCGGTGCTGTCGTCACTGGCGACCTTGAGCATGCTCAGCAGCTGGAACTCGCCTTGTGCTCCGGTGGCTTGTATGAACGCGTCATACGGCGTGCGCGCGACGAACACGTCGCCGGCTGCGTTGTACCAGGCCGGAATCCGATGGCCCCACCACAGCTGGCGGCTGATGCACCAGTCCTGGATGTTGTGCAGCCACTGGTTGTAGGTGTTGATCCAGTTTTCCGGAACGAACTTGATCTTGCCCTGCGTGAACGCATCCAGCGCCGGCTGCGTGATCGCCTTTAGGCCACCGGGGCCCGGCTTACCGTCATGGCGCGTCTCACGCGTCAGATCGACGAACCACTGGTCGGTCAGAAAAGGCTCGACGACCGCGCCGCTGCGGTCGCCGCGCGGTACTTTGAGCTTGTGGTCGTCGATCTTGTCGACCAAGCCCAGTGCATCGAGATCGGCGACGACCTTCTTGCGGGCAACGAAGCGGTCGAGTCCGCGATAGGGCTCGGGCATGTCGTCATTGATCGTCGCCGTCGACGTCAGCACGTTGATCAGCGGCAGCCCGTGGCGCTGGCCCAGCGCGTAGTCGTTGAAGTCGTGCGCCGGTGTGATCTTGACGCAGCCGGTGCCGAATTCGCGGTCGACGTAGTCGTCGGCGACGATCGGGATCAGGCGGTCCGTCAGCGGCAGCTTGATGAACTTGCCGACCAGTGCGGCGTAGCGCTCGTCTTCTGGATGCACGGCGACGGCCGTGTCGCCGAGCATCGTTTCAGGGCGCGTCGTTGCCACGGTCAGATGGCCGCTGCCGTCGGCCAACGGATAGCGGAAGTGCCACAGCTTGCCGTTCTCTTCTTCGCTGACGACTTCCAGATCGCTGATCGCGGTCTGCAGTACCGGGTCCCAGTTGACCAGCCGCTTGCCGCGATAGATCAGGCCGTCGTCATGCAGCTTGACGAAATGCTCGATCACCGCGCGCGAATAGGCCGGGTCCATCGTGAAGGCATTGCGGCTCCAGTCGACCGAGCTGCCCATGCGGCGAATCTGCGACTCGATCGTGCCGCCGGAATAGCGCTTCCATTCCCAGACCTTGTCGAGGAAGCGCTCGCGTCCTAGCTCGGTTCGCGACGGCTCGCCGGCGAGCTTGAGATTGCGTTCGACGACCATTTGCGTCGCGATGCCCGCGTGATCGGTGCCGGGCTGCCACAAGGTGTCGTAGCCGCGCATCCGGTGGTAGCGGATCAACGCGTCCATCACCGTATGCTGGAACGCATGACCCATGTGCAGCGTGCCGGTCACGTTCGGCGGCGGGATCATGATCGAGTAGGGCTCGCCGACGCCGCTGGGCGTGTAGCAGCCGCTGCGCTCCCAGTAATCAGCCCAGTGGGCTTCGGTGGCGCCAGCTTCGAAAGTCTTGTCCATCGGGGTTTGCATGTGAGGCTCTGGGATGCTGGGACGATCAGCCGGCGCCAGCGGCGCGGCTGCAGGGGTTACAGGTTATTGGTGTTCAGTTCGTAACCGCGATCGCGGTAGAACTTGTAGCGCTGCCGCGAGCTGGCCCGATCGGCGGCGCTGGCCGGTACGATCTCCAGCACGCGCTCGAAGCGGCTGAAGTAGGCGGGTACGTCGGCGCCCAGATTCAGCAGGATGCCGTGGTGCGTGTCGGGCGGTTCGAGATCACCGATCAGTACCGCCGGCTGAGGGTCGTCGCAGCGTGTACCGCTGTAACGCTCGTGCGCGATGAACCCGCCTTGCCGGAAGCTCCACAGCGCCCCGTCGATATCGTCGGCCATTGTCGCGTCAGGCACGCGCAAGTAGACGCGTGCGCCGGTGGCGACCGCCTTGTCGCACAGCCGGCACACGGTCATTACCGCGTCGCCGGTCGTGTCGGTGCCGTCGGGCAGGATGTAGAAATCGATGCGGGTCATCGTGCGGCCGCTTGCGGCATCAGTCGTGGTGCTTGGCCGCCGCGTTGAGCAGGTACTGCACGATCAGCGGCACCGGTCGACCGGTACTGCGCTTGCCTTTCCACGCGGTGCCGGCGATGTCCAAGTGCGCCCACTTCATCTTCTTGGTGAACTTGTGCAGAAAGCTGGCACCGATGATCGCGCCGCCATCGCGGCCGCCGACCGTGGCGATATTCGCGATATCGGCGCATTCGCTGCGGATATGGTCCTCGTATTCGGGCCACAGCGGCATCTCCCAGACGCGGTCGCCGATCTGCTCGCCAGCCTGCGTCAGCGAGCGCGCCAGACCGGGTGCGTTGGCGAACAGTCCGGTCGGATAACCGCCCAGCGCGACGACGATGGCGCCGGTCAGCGTCGCCATGTCGATGCACACCGCAGGGTCATAGGTCTGCTCGGTGTAGGTCAGCGCATCGCACAGAATCAGCCGGCCCTCGGCATCGGTATTGAGGATTTCGATCGTGATGCCGGCCATGCTGGTGACGACGTCGCCCGGCTTGTTGGCGGCGCCGTCGGGCAGGTTCTCGCTGGCAGCGATCACGCCAACGACGTTGATCGGCAGTTGCAGTTCGGCCAGCGCGCGGAACGCGCCGATCACCGCGGCGCCGCCGCACATGTCGAACTTCATTTCGTCCATGCGGTCGCCGGGCTTGAGGCTGATGCCGCCCGCGTCGAACGTCAGGCCCTTGCCGACCAGCGCGATCGGCCGTTCGCCCTTGGGGCCCTTCATGTATTCCATGACGATCAGCTTCGGCGGCTGGCGGCTGCCGCGCGCCACCGACAGGAACGAGCCCATGCCGAGCTTGCGCATCTCGGGTTCGTCGAGCACCTTGACCTTGAAGCCATGCGTGGTGCCGATCTGTTCGGCGCTCTGCGCCAGATAGGTCGGCGTGCAGATGTTGCCCGGCAGGTTGCCGAGCGTCTTGGCGACCGCGACACCCTTGCTGATCGCGAGCGCTTCGACCAGGCCGCGCTCGCCGGCAGGCAGATCGCTGCGGCGCGGCACGTCGTAGGTCAGGCGCTCGAGCTTGTAGGTGGGCAATTCCTCGCGCGCCTTTTCACCACGGCAATCGTCGAAGCGATAGAAGGTTTCCTCGACGACCATCGCCGCCTGCTGCACATTCCAGTGGAAGTCGTGGCCCTTGACCGGCAGGTGGGTCAGATAGCTGACCGCGTCGATCGAGCCGGTGGCACGCAGCGCCTTGGCTGCCGAGGCGTTGACTTTGCGGAAGGCGGTCTCGTCAAAGCTGCGCTCGCGGCCCAAGCCCACCAGCATCACGCGGTCGGCAAACGTGCCCGGAACGTTGTGCAGCACCAGCGTCTGGCCGAGCTTGCCATCCATGTCGCCGCGCCGCATGACGGCGGCGATCGCGCCGTCGCTGACGCCGTCGATGACGCCGGCTGACTCGCTCAGCGTGCGGCGGTCGAAGATACCGACGATGACGCAGGAAACGCGTTGCTTTTCTGGATTGCCGCTCTTGACGAAATATTCCATCGAATCCTCGGGTGTTTTATGCCGGTGCCTGCGGCCAGACTGGCGCGGAGTGGAGGCGTACCGGATTGCGCGGTATTGAATGATCGGCCCTGATCAGGCCCCGGTTCTGCTGCGAAAACCGGTCAAGCCAGGCCCTATCCTGGGACCCGTGCCGTGCAGGCCGGAACATGGCCTTTTTCGTGTCGCGCAGTGTAGCGATTTGCGCCGCCGCTCCCAAGTTCGGAGGCGTACGGGGCAAAAGCCGTCGTCTCGACGCATAATCGGCCGCTCATGAATGGCACCACCCTCGACCGATACCTGCTGCGCGATGCGGCCACCAGCTGGTTTGCCGTCACGCTGGTGCTGCTGCTGATCATGCTGTCGACGCGCTTTGCCAGCTTGCTCGGAGATGCGGCAGCGGGCGAGTTGCCGCGCGATCTGCTGTTCAAGATCGTCGGCTTGTCGAGCCTGCAATACCTGGTGATTCTGGTTCCGGTGTCGCTGTTGCTGGGGCTGATGCTGTCGCTGGGCCGGCTGTACAAGGACAACGAGATCGCCGCGATGACCGGCTGCGGCGTCAGCCTGTTCCGGCTGTACCGGCCGTTTCTGACGCTGGGTTTGCTGCTGTCGGTGTTTACGGCGCTGCTGGCGTTCCAGATCGGTCCCTGGGCCGGCCGCACGGCGGACTACGTCGTCAAGGATGCGCGGCGTCTGATCCAGTACCTGCCGTTCGAGCCGGGGCGGTTCAAGAGCGTGGCCGACGGTCGCGCCGTTTTCTACACCAGCGAGATGGACAAGGACCGCGAGAAGCTCACGTCGGTCTTTGCCCAGATCGAAACCGACCAGGGCGTGTCGGTCATCGTCGCCAGCGAGGGGCGGCAGCGGCTGAACACGGAGACCGGCGACCGCGAGATCAGCTTGTATGGCGGCTGGCGCTTTGACGGCCGGCCCGGCGCGCCGAGCTACGACATCCTGCGCTTCGACGAATTCACGACCCGAGTGACGCCGCCGGAATTCATCTACACCGGCGGCAAGCGCAAGCTGATGAGCACCCGCGATCTGTGGCGCTCCGACGATCTGCAAGACCGGGCCGAGTTGCACTGGCGCATCGCCGCGCCGCTGTCGGTGTTCCTGCTGACGCTGCTGGCGGTGCCGTTGTCGCATGTCGGGCCACGCCAGGGCCGCTACGGCAAAGTGGTGCTGGGTATGGTCGTGTATCTGTTCTATTCCAATCTGCTCGGCATCGGCCAGAACTGGATCGGCAAGGGCAAGATTCCCGAAGCGGTCGGCTTGTGGTGGGTCCATGCGATCGTGCTCGGTGCGGCGCTGTATCTGATCGGAGCGCGACTGAACTGGTGGCAGCGTCGGCCGCTGGCGCCGACGATGACAGCTGGCAGCGCGGGACGCGCATGAACCGGCTCGACCGCTACATCATCCGCAACATCCTGGCGCTGACCGGCGTCGTGGCGCTGGCGCTGGTGGCGATCTACACGTTCACCAGCTTCGTCGCCGATCTTGGCGGCACCGGCAAGGGCGAGTACGGGGTCAAGGAGTTGGCCGTCTACACGCTGCTGAACATGCCGGCCGGTTTGCACATCCTGCTGCCGATCATCGCGATGCTCGGCACGCTGATGGGCTTGGGCAATATGGCGGGAACCGGCGAGATCACGGCGATCCGTGCGGCCGGTGTGTCGAATCTGCGGATCGGCCGTGCCGCGTTGATCGCCGGCGCCCTGCTGGGCTTGCTGGGCTGGACGATTGGCGAATGGATTGCGCCGCTGGGCCAGCAGTCGGCCGAGCGCTACAAGACGCAGGCGCGCTACGGTGTCGAAGGTGCCCAGTCGCGCCCGGTGTGGCTGAAGAACGGCAACGACATCTTCAACATCCGTCGCTTGATCGCCGAGGATCACATCGGCGACGCCGTGATCTATTCGATCGACGACGAGCTGCGTCTGCGGGCGGTGACCACCGCTCAGGACGGTCGATATCGGGATGGTCGCTGGGATTTGAGCGGTGTCGTCCGCACCGAGTTCGCCGAGGACAGCGCGCGCGTCGAGCAGTTGCCGCACTTCGAGTTGACCGGCGGATTGTCACCGCAGGTGCTGAGGCTGTTCGTGCTGCAGGCCAAGAGCCTGTCGACCAACGGCCTGATGCAGCTGATTGCGTATCTGGACGACAACGGCCTGGACAGCAGCGAACAGCGGCTGACGCTGTGGCGCAAAGCGGTGGAGCCGCTGACCGTGATGGCGATGATGATGTTCGCCGTGCCGTTCGTATTCGGGTCGCTGCGCAACAGCGGCGCCGGTCTGCGCCTGATGATCGGCGTGCTGGTCGGCGTCGGCTTCTACGTCGTCAACGAAGTTACTGCGGACTTTGGCCAGTTGTTCGGCTGGCCGCCGCTGCTGGCAGCATCGGCGCCGACGGCCGCGCTCGGCATGATCGGCTGGCTGCGCTTGCGCCGGGCCATCTAAAGCCCCAACGACGGCGCCTCAGCCAGCCTCGGCGGCTCGGCTGGCGCTATCGTCCCGCGGCTCGACGATGACCTCGGTGCGTGCGACCCAGTCGCAGGGCGCGCGGCGGCGCGGGTCCAGCGCCATCATCAGCAGCGCGCACAGCACCCAGGCCAGGCAGATCGCGCTCAGCGTCGACGCGTGTGCATAGCCCGCCGCGCTGGGCATCCGCAGCAGGCCCGGCAGCAGCAGCGCAAACCAGGTCACCAGCATCAGGCCGTAGCGCAGGCAGGCGATCGGCCAGCGCAGGTCCGCGCCGTCGACGCGCCGCACGCGCAGCCGCCACACGCGCATGCCGAGCGTCTGGCCGCCATGGGTCCAGAACCAGCCAAAGAAACCCATGCCGAGCAGGAACAGCATCACCTGGAAGGCCAGCCGGGTACGCGGCAAGCCCAGCGCGTCGCGGACCACGGTGTCGATCAGGGCGGCGACCATCCAGAGCGCCAACAGCAGCAGCGCGTCGTAGACGGAGGCGGCGATACGGCGCCAGATCGGCGCAGGCAGGTTCAGCGACATGGCTTCGGCAGACGGGGCCCGGAGACGGGCGGGGCGCGTAGTCTCGGCGATTCCGCGGCGCGGTGCGCGACCCGCGTCGCTACCAGCGCACCAGCACCGCGCCCCAGGTCAGGCCGCCGCCGACGGCTTCGAAGATCACGTTGTGACCGCGCTGGATGCGCCCGTCGCGGACTGCGGTATCCAGCGCCAGCGGGATCGACGCGGCCGAGGTGTTGCCGTGCTCGTGGACGGTGGTCACCACCTGTTCCGGCTTGAGTCCGAGCTTCTCGGCCGTCGACATGATGATGCGGATGTTGGCTTGATGCGGGACCATCCAGTCGAGGTCGGCGCCGGTCAGGCCGTGCGCCGACAGCGCTTCCTGCGTGACCTCGCCGAGTACGCGCACCGCTTGCTTGTAGACCGCCTGGCCGTTCATTTCGACGAAAGGATTGCCGACAACCTTGCCGTTCTGGACGCCGCCCGGCACGCGCAGGATGCCGCTGTGCCGGCCGTCGCTGTGCAAGTGCGACGACAGCACGCCCGGCTGGTCGGACGCGGTCAGCACGACGGCGCCGGCCCCGTCACCGAACAGCACGCAGGTACGCCGGTCGGTCCAGTCCAGAATCCGCGAAAACGTTTCAGCGCCGATCACCAGTGCGCAACGCGCCGAGCCGGTGGATACGAACTTGTCGGCCGTGGCCAGCGCGTAGATGAAGCCGCTGCAGACGGCTTGCACGTCGAATGCGGCGCCGCGCGTGACGCCGAGCTTGGCCTGCAGCAGGCAGGCAGTCGACGGAAAGATCATGTCCGGCGTCGAGGTGGCCACGACGATCAGGTCGATGTCGGCGGCTGTGACGCCCGCCGCTTCCATCGCGCGCTGGGCTGCATGCAGCGCCAGGTCGCTGGTTTGCTGCTCCGCGGCGGCGATGTGCCGGGCACGGATGCCAGTGCGCTCAAAGATCCATTCGTCGGTGGTGTCGACCGTCTTCGCCAGCTGCTGATTGGTCAGGCGCTGCTCGGGCAAATAGCTGCCCGTACCGGCAATTCTCGAATAAGCCATTGATCAGGGTCGGATGGTCGGGTTGCCCTGGTGGACCGGGGTCTGCGGAGAGGGTGAATACGCTTTTTCTCAATACAGTTTGGATGGGCGGCGCGTGCATTACAAATGCACACCGTATGGTCGTGGCCGCCGGCGCGGCGTCGGGCGCGCGTAGAATCCGCGTCGATGCTCAACCAACTCGACCCGCAGACGCTCGGACCGGTTCTGGCCGCGCTGTTCGTGTTCGGCGCCGCGGTCGGACTCCCGGTACCGACGCTGCCGGCGCTGATCTACGCCGGCAGCGTCATCGTGGGTAGCGCTCAGCCGGTCGTATCGGCCGCGCTCAGCTTCGGCGGCGCCTGGGCCGGTGCGATCGCCGGCGACTCGCTTTGGTACTGGGCCGGACGGCGCTACGGCCATCGTGTCCTGAGCCTGCTATGCCGGATGAGCCTGTCGCGCGACAGCTGCGTGCGTCGAACGGAATCGTTCTTTCAGAGGCGCGGCGTGCGCATCTTGCTGGTGGCGCGCTTCGTCCCGGGCCTTTCGGTGGTGTCAGTGCCGATGTCCGGTACCGCCCGCGTGCCGTTTTCACGCTTTGCGGCCCACGATGCGGCCGGCGCCGCGTTGTGGATCGTCAGCGGCTTGCTTCTGGGCGTGCTGTTCGCGGGGCAGATCGACCTGCTGATGTCCGGCCTGCACGAGTTCGGCCTGGGTATCGGCGCTGCCGTCGCGGTTACGCTGGGCGTGTTCGTCGGATTTCGCTGGCTGCGCCGGCGGCGCCTGCTGCGTGAGTTGGCGATCAGCCGCATGTCGGTGGCGGACCTGGCCGCGCGGATCGCCGCCGCAGCCAGTGACGCCGCGCGACCGCTGATCGTCGACGTGCGCAGCGACGAGCATCGCCGCCTCGATCCGTACTGCATTCCCGGGGCTCTCACGCTCGATATCGACCGATTGGAGCGCGACGGCGTCGGGCTGCTGCGGTCGCAGACCGTGGTGCTCTATTGCTCGTGTCCCAACGAGATATCGGCGGCACGGGTGGCGCAGCGGATGCGCCGTCTCGGGTTTGATGACGTGCGTCCGCTTCTGGGCGGTATCGACGCATGGCGGCAGGCAGGCGAGCCGCTGCAACCCTATACAACACACAAGGAGACAGACCCCCGATGAGTCTTTACGACCGTTTCGTCCTGCCGCATTTAATCGACTGCGTCTGCGGCCTGGGCCGCGTCATGGAGCAGCGTGCGGCGCTGATCCCGCTGGCGCGCGGCAACGTACTGGAAGTGGGTGCGGGTACCGGTCTGAACTTCCGCTACTACGATGCCAGTCAAGTGCAGTGCATTCACGCGCTCGATCCCAGCGCCGGCATGCACCGCCTGGCCCTGCAGCGTGCCGACGCGATCGGCATCCCGGTCAAGCCGCTGACGCTCGGCGCCGAGACGATCCAGGCCGATGACGCCAGTTTCGATACCGTCGTCAGCACGTTCACGCTGTGCACGATCCCGGATGCCGTGGCCGCGTTGGCCGAGATGCGCCGCGTACTCAAGCCGGGCGGGCAGTTGCTGTTCTGCGAGCACGGTACCGCGCCCGAGGCCTCTGTACGCCGTTGGCAGGACCGGCTGACGCCGCTATGGAAGCCGTTGGCGGGCGGCTGCCACTTGAACCGGGACGTGCCGGCAATGCTGCGCCTGGGTGGGTTCGCGATCGATGATTGCGAACAGCGCTATCTGCCGGGTCCCAAGCCGATGATGTACGTCTATCGCGGTACGGCCCGGGCTACCGCATGAACCGGTGCGGCCGATGACCGGAACGTTTGCCGACTTGGGCCTGTCGCCGGCATTGACCCGCGCCGCCGGCATCCGGGGATTGATCGTCCCCACCGCGATCCAGGTTGCTGCGATCCCGGCCGTATTGCGCGGCCAGGATGTGCTGGGCCGCGCCCAGACCGGTAGCGGCAAGACGGCGGCTTACGTGCTGCCGCTGCTGCAGCGGCTCACATCGGCGCGCAGCGAGACCCCGCGCCGGCTGCGTGCGCTGATGCTGGCGCCCACCCGTGAACTGGCGGTGCAGATCGGCGAACTCGTGCAAGCGATCGCGCGCACGCTACCGCAGCCGATCAAGACCGTGATTGCCTATGGCGGAATTTCGGTCAATCCGCAGATGATGGATTTGCGCGGGGGCGCCGACGTCGTCATCGCCACGCCCGGCCGCTTGCTCGACTTGCTCGATCGCAACGCGCTCAAGCTCGACGATGTGCAGATGCTGGTGCTGGACGAGGCCGACCGGCTGCTCGACCTGGGCTTTGCCGACGAACTGCGCCGCATCCTGTCGCGCTTGCCGGCGTTCCGCCAAAGCCTGCTGTTTTCGGCGACGTTCGCCGATGAGGTGCTGGCGCTGGCCGATCAACTACTAATGAACCCGACACGGATCGACGTGGCCAGTGCGCGGACCGCTGATGTGCCGGCGATCGTGCAGCGCACGATTCACGTCGATGCGTCGCGTCGTGGCGACCTGCTGACGCGCTTGATTCATGATGGGGGCTGGACGCGGGCGCTGGTGTTCGTCGCCACGCAGCACGAAGCCGAGCAACTGGCGTGGCGTCTGTGCCATGTCGGCATCAAGGCCGCGCCGTTTCATGGCGAATTGAGTCAGCGCAAACGCACGAACGCGCTGGCCGACCTGAATTCCCAAGCCTTGCAAATCGTCGTCGCCACCGATGTCGCCGCTCGCGGCCTCGACATCCCGCAGTTACCGGTGGTGGTCAATTACGATCTGCCGCGCAGCGCCGATGACTACGTTCACCGGATCGGACGCACCGGTCGGGCCGGCGAGTCTGGCCTTGCGATCAGCTTCGTCAGCGCCGCGACCGAGGCCCATTTCCGCTTGATCGAGAAGCGCAATCAGCTGCGCTTGCCGCGTGAAGTCATCGCGGGCTTCGAGCCGCGCGAAACCGCGGCGCCAGCGCCGGTTGCATCGACCGGCGGCGGCATCAAGGGCAAGCGGCCCAGCAAGAAGGACAAGCTGCGCGCTGCCGCCGCTGCTGCTGGAAAATCCGAGGGTTGAAAGCGTCGACGAAGGCCGGCTCCGTTGCGGGGCCGGCCATCGTCCACATTCGTGCCGCTAGAACGCGTCGCCGGGAACGCGCACGTAGCCTTCCATCAGCACGCGAGCGCTGCGGCTCATGATCGCCTTCTTGACGACCCACTGACCGTTCTCCTGCGTGGCCTGCGCGCCAACGCGCAGCGTGCCCGACGGATGACCGAAGCGCACGGACTCGCGCTCGCCGCCACCCGCAGCCAGATTCACCAGCGTGCCGGGAATCGCCGCTGCGGTACCGATCGCCACCGCGCAGGTGCCCATCATCGCGTGGTGCAGCTTGCCCATCGACAACGCCCGCACATTCAGGTCGATGTCATCAGCCTTGATCGTCTTGCCGCTCGATGAGGTGTACGCGGTCGGCGGTGCGACGAACGCGACCTTCGGCGTGTGCTGGCGCTGCGCGGCTTCCGATACGTCCTTGATCAAGCCCATCCTCAGCGCGCCGTAGGCGCGGATCGTCTCGAACCGTGCCAGTGCGTCGGGCTTAGTGTTGATCGCTTCGCGCAACTCGGTGCCGGTGTAACCGATGTCGGCCGCATTGACGAACACCGTCGGGATGCCGGCATTGATCATCGTTGCCTTCAGCGTGCCGATACCCGGGACGTCGAGGTCGTCGACCAGATTGCCGGTCGGAAACATCGCGCCGCCGCCATCACCGTCGCCCTCATCGGCCGGGTCGAGGAACTCGATCTGGACTTCGGCGGCAGGGAAGGTCACGCCGTCGAGTTCGAAGTCGCCGGTTTCCTGCACTTGGCCGTCCGTGATCGGCACGTGGGCAATGATCGTCTTCTGGATCTGCACCTGCCAGATCCGCACCGTGCACAGCCCGTTAACCGGAATGCGCGCGGCGTCGACCAAGCCGTTGCTGATCGCAAACGAACCCACGGCGGCGGTCAGATTGCCGCAGTTGCCGGACCAGTCGACGAAGGCCTTGTCGATCGACACTTGGCCGAACATGTAGTCGACGTCGTGATCCGGCCGCGTGCTCTTGGCCAGGATCACGGTCTTGGACGTCGACGAGGTGGCGCCGCCCATGCCGTCGATCTGCGCACCATACGGATCAGGCGAGCCGATCACGCGCAGCAGCAGTCGGTCGCGCGCTTCGCCGGCAACGCGGCAACGTTCCGGCAGATCGTCGAGCTTGAAGAACACGCCCTTGCTGGTGCCGCCGCGCACATACGTCGCGGGAACCTTGATTTGTGGAACCTTGGACATGGTGGGCCTCACGCGGCCTTGGTCGACGCCAGGAAGTCGACGGCGAAACGCTGCAGCACGCCGCCGGCCTGGTAAACCAGCACTTCCTCGTCCGAATCCAGACGGCAGGTCATCGGCACGTCGACGCGTTCGCCGTTCTTGCGCGTGATGACCAGCGTCAGCGTCGTGCGCGGCGCCAGCTTGCCGACCACGTCGTAGGTTTCGGTGCCGTCGATGCCGAGCGTCAGTCGCGTCGTGCCGGGCTTGAATTCCAGCGGCAGCACGCCCATGCCGATCAGGTTGGTCCGGTGAATCCGCTCGAAGCCTTCGGCGGCAATCACTTCAACGCCCGCCAGACGCACGCCCTTGGCCGCCCAGTCACGCGAGCTGCCCTGTCCGTAGTCGGCACCCGCCACGATGATCAGCGGCTGCTTGCGTTCCATATAGGTTTCGATCGCTTCCCACATGCGCACGACCTTGCCTTCGGGTTCGATGCGGGCCAGCGAGCCCTTCTTCACCTTGCCGTCGACCACCGCCATCTCGTTGACCAACTGCGGGTTGGCGAACGTGGCGCGCTGCGCGGTCAAGTGGTCGCCGCGATGCGTGGCATAGCTGTTGAAGTCTTCCTCGGGCAAACCCATCTTGTGCAGGTATTCGCCGGCGGCGCTGTCCAGCAGGATCGCGTTGGACGGCGACAGATGGTCGGTAGTGATGTTGTCGGGCAGCACGGCCAGCGGACGCAAGCCCTTGAGCGTGCGCTCACCGGCCAGCGCGCCTTCCCAATACGGCGGACGGCGGATGTAGGTGCTCATCGGACGCCAGTCGTACAGCGGCTTGGTCGTGTTGTTCTCGATGATCTTGAAGTTGAACATCGGCTCGTAGACCTTGCGGAACTGCTCAGGCTTGACGCTGCTGGCGATCACCGAGTCGATTTCTTCGTCGGTCGGCCAGATGTCCTTCAGCGTGACCGGCTTGCCGTCGGCGTCGAGGCCCAGCGCATCCTTCTCGATATCGAAGCGCACCGTGCCGGCGATCGCATAGGCGACCACCAGCGGCGGCGAGGCGAGAAACGCCTGCTTGGCATACGGGTGGATGCGGCCGTCGAAGTTGCGGTTGCCCGACAGCACGGCGGTGGCGTACAGATCGCGGTCGATGATTTCCTGCTGGATCTTCGGGTCGAGCGCGCCGGACATGCCGTTGCAGGTGGTGCACGCGAACGCGACGATACCGAAGCCGAGCTGTTCGAGTTCGCCGAGCAAGCCGGCTTCTTCGAGATACAGCTGCACGGCCTTGGAGCCGGGCGCGAGCGAGGTCTTGACCCAGGGCTTGCGGCTCAGACCCTTCGCATTGGCATTGCGCGCCAGCAGCGCGGCAGCGATCACGTTGCGCGGGTTGCTGGTGTTGGTGCAGCTGGTGATCGCCGCAATGATCACGGCGCCGTCCGGCATCTTGCCGTCGGCCGGCAGCTCCCACGGTGCCGCGATGCCGCGTTCGGCCAGTGCCGACGTCGGCAGACGCTTGTGCGGGTTGGACGGCCCCGCCATGTTGCGCACGACGCTGCTCAGGTCGAACTTGAGCACGCGCTCGTATTCGGCGGTCTTCAGCGAATCGGCCCACAGGCCGGTGTGGCGCGCATAGGTTTCAACCAGCTTGACCTGCGCATCCTCACGCCCGGTCAGCTTCAAGTAGTCGATCGTGTTCTTGTCGATGAAGAACATCGCCGCCGTCGCGCCGTATTCCGGCGCCATGTTCGAGATCGTCGCGCGATCGCCCAGCGTCAGCGCCGATGCGCCTTCGCCGTAGAACTCCAGATACGCGCCGACGACTTTTTCCTTGCGCAGGAATTCGGTCAGTGCGAGCACCATGTCGGTGGCGGTGATGCCGGGCTGCAGTTTGCCGCTGAGCTCGACGCCGATGATGTCGGGCAAGCGCATCCACGAGGCGCGGCCCAGCATCACGTTTTCGGCTTCCAATCCGCCGACGCCGATCGCGATCACGCCGAGGGCATCGACGTGCGGTGTGTGGCTGTCGGTGCCGACGCAAGTGTCGGGGAATGCCACGCCGTCGAGCGTATAGATCACCGGCGACATCCGCTCCAGATTGATCTGATGCATGATGCCGTTGCCCGCTGGAATCACGTCGACGTTCTTGAATGCCAGCTTGGTCCACTCGATGAAGTGGAAGCGATCTTCGTTGCGACGGTCTTCGACTGCGCGGTTCTTGGCAAATGCATCCTTGTCGAAGCCGCCGAATTCGACCGCCAGCGAGTGATCGACGATCAGCTGCACCGGTACGACCGGGTTGACCTTGGCCGGGTCGCCGCCCTGGTCCGCGATCGCATCGCGCAGGCCGGCGAGGTCGACCAGCGCCGTCTGCCCGAGAATGTCATGGCAGACCACGCGCGCCGGAAACCACGGGAAGTCCAGATCGCGCTTGCGCTCGATCAACTGCGACAGGTAGGCCGTCTGCTTCTCGGGCTCACCTTTGCGGACGATGTTCTCGGCGTGGACGCGAGCGGTGTAGGGCAGCTTGTCCCAGGCGCCTGGCTGGATTGCATCGACGGCTTCGCGCGCGTCGTAGAAATCGAGCTGGGTGCCGGGCAGATTCTTGCGGTAGGCGGTGTTCATAGGGCTCACAGATAAAGGCGAATACGTGAACCTGCAGCCGCTCCGGTCGCGCGCCGTTGCGGCGCGGACCAGGCGGCTGCAGTGGCAGCGACGGTGTTACTTGCGGTCCTTGATCGGGACGAACTTCAGATCTTCCGGACCGACATAGTTCGCGCTCGGGCGAATGATCTTGCCGTCGATGCGCTGCTCGATGATGTGTGCGCTCCAGCCACTGGTGCGTGCGATCACGAACAACGGCGTGAACATCGCCGTCGGCACGCCCATCATGTGGTAGCTGACCGCGCTGAACCAGTCGAGGTTCGGGAACATCTTCTTGATCTCCCACATCACCGACTCAAGACGCTCAGCGATGTCGTACATCTTGGTGCTGCCGGCTTCCTCGGACAGTTCCTTGGCAACCTGCTTGATCACCTTGTTGCGCGGATCGGCAATCGTATAGACCGGATGGCCGAATCCGATGACCACTTCCTTCTTTTCGACGCGGGCGCGGATGTCGGCTTCGGCTTCGTCGGGATTGTCGTAGCGCTTCTGGATTTCGAAGGCGACTTCGTTGGCGCCGCCATGCTTGGGGCCGCGCAGTGCGCCGATAGCGCCGGTGATGCACGAGTGCATGTCCGAGCCGGTGCCCGCGATCACGCGGCCGGTGAACGTGGAGGCGTTGAACTCGTGCTCGGCGTACAGCACGAGCGAGGTGTGCATCGCCTTGACCCAGCTTTCGGGCGGCTTGGTGCCGTGCAGCAGATGCAGGAAGTGGCCGCCGATCGAATCGTCGTCGGTTTCCACGTCGATGAAATTGCCGTTGTGCGAATAGTGATACCAGTACAGCAGCATCGAGCCGAGGCTGGCCATCAGCTTGTCGGCGATGTCGCGCGCGCCGGCATGGTTGTGGTCGTCCTTCTCGGGCAGCACGCAACCGAGTACCGAAACGCCGGTGCGCATCACGTCCATCGGATGCGCTGACGGCGGCAGCTGTTCCAGCGCGCTCTTCACGGCAGCCGGCAGGCCGCGCAGGCTCTTGAGCTTGGTCTTGTAGGCCTTGAGTTCGGATGCGGTCGGCAGCTTGCCGTGGACCAGCAGATGCGCGATTTCTTCAAACTCGCATTCGGCAGCAACATCGAGAATGTCGTAGCCACGATAGTGCAGGTCGTTGCCGCTACGGCCGACGGTGCACAGCGCGGTGTTGCCGGCAGCGGTACCGCTCAACGCGACGGATTTCTTCGGCTTGAAGCCACCAGCAGTGGCGGCAGGGGTCTCGCTCATGTTGTCTCCTTAGGGTCTTGTAGGGCGTGATCGGCGTTGCGCGTGACGCCTATTTCTTTTTGGCGGCGAACAGCGCATCGAGCTTGTTTTCGAAGGCGTGATAGCCGATGCGGTCGTACAGCTCGGCACGCGTCTGCATCAGGTCGATCACGTCTTTCTGGTGGCCATCGCGGCGCACTGCAGTGTATACGGCCTCTGCAGCCTTGTTCGCCGCTCGGAACGCCGACAGCGGGTACAGCTGAATGCCGACGCCGACCGACGCCAACTCTTCGCGGGTGAACAACGGCGTGGCGCCGAACTCGGTGATGTTCGCCAGCACCGGCACGTTCAGCGCGTCGACGAAGCGCTTGTACGTCGGCAGGTCATAGGCGGCTTCAGCAAAGATCGCATCGGCGCCGGCTTCGGCACAGGCCACGGCACGTTCGATCGCAGCGTCCACGCCTTCGGCCTGGATCGCGTCGGTGCGGGCGATCAGGAAGAAGTCCGGGTCGGTCTTGGCGTCGGCAGCCGCCTTGACGCGGTCGATCATCTCACCCTGCGTCACGATCTCTTTGCCCGGGCGGTGGCCGCAGCGCTTGGCGCCCACTTGGTCCTCGATATGACAGGCCGCGGCGCCGGCCTTGATCAGGCTCTTGATCGTCCGCTCGATGTTGAACGCGCTCGGGCCGAAGCCGGTGTCGATGTCGACCAGCAACGGCAGGTCGCAGACGTCGGTGATGCGGCGAACGTCGACCAGCACGTCGTCCATCGTATTGATGCCCAGATCCGGCAAGCCGAGTGAGCCGGCCGCGACGCCGCCGCCGGACAGGTAGATCGCCTTGAACCCGGCACGCTTGGCCAGCAGTGCGTGGTTGGCGTTGATGGCCCCGATGACCTGCAGCGGTTTTTCGGCGGCGAGGGCGGCGCGGAAGCGCGCACCGGCAGAGGCGGTCATGTTGTTCTCCTGAATTCGGTTGGGCCGGTCGTGCCGGCGGGTTCATTGATCAAACGGCGTGCCAAACTCCGAGCGACGCCGGTCGGTGTCCAAGCTATTGATCAATATGATCTAAATTGAAAGTGAGTTTGTTTGGGGAGATGCAGCGATGTTTCACTGCAACACAAGATGTTGCGCTGAAACAGAAACCGAGCGTCATCATCGTGTCACACAGATGACGGCTTAATCAGAGGCTGTTGTGTTGTAGGTAGTCTGGGACTACAGTTCGCTGCAATCGATTGCACGAATGGTTTGGGCGCTGCGTCATTTCCGATTCGGCCCTTCGGCACGTTGTTGAGCGAGCGGCATTCGCGTGTGTGATGGCGTGCTGCCGCGAACGCCAATGGTCCGAGTTTTGTATGCAATTTGGCCGCAAGTCGTATGCAGCGATTGCAGTTGTTAATTCGGCACGCTCGGTGCGTCGGGTGGCAGGCGGTCCGGCCTGGGCGTGATGCGAAAGCGTTGCTGCCGGCCCAGGGCCTTGGGTCGGAACCTGTTGTTGAACCGTTGAATCTGGAGGCCGGTAATGGAATTCGGTAACACCCGCAAAGCCAGCAAGAGCCGCATGTTCGGCATTGGCGGGGTGATTGTGTTTCACGTGCTGCTGGTCTGGGGCCTGGTCAGCGGCCTGGCCCGCAAGGCGATCGAAGTGCTGCCGGCGCCGTTCGAGACGCAGATTCTCGACGAGCAGCGCGCCGAAGAAGAGCCGCCACCACCGCCCCCGCCGCCGCAGCTCGACATTCCGCCGCCGCCGTTCATTCCGCCGCCCGAAATCAACATCGCCACGCCGCCGCCGTCGTCGGCCAATACGATCACCACGCAGAGCGTGGTGGCCACGCCGCCCGCACCGCCACCGCCAAAGGCCGCGCCGGTCAGCCGTCCGCCGGTGGTCAAGGCCAATGCCTGCCGCCAGCCCGAATACCCGCCGGT
>NZ_FQWZ01000007.1:0-260417 GCF_900129825.1 Hydrocarboniphaga daqingensis
TCTGTATGTCAGTACCAATGCTGACTCGGCTGCTGAGATGATCATCGACTTGGCTGGTGTTAACTCCCTGCAGGCTGCTGACTTCATCCTGTAAGCGTCACTTTGGAAGCAGCGGGAATCGGCAACAGTTCCCGCTGCTTATTTTTTAGGAGCTGTCTTTCAATTAGAGGCAGTAAGCTTCTAATATAAAAATCGATATTAGTGACGCGCAGTATCTACCAATTATATTTTCTATATAAGAAATCTATTTTAATAATCTGAGTCTCGAAAATGAGTATACGTAAAAATAATACAGTTACCGCCGGCTCAAGTGAGGGTCCAGAATACTTTTACGGGACATCGGCCAGCGACAGAATCAGCGGCAACGGTGGTGACGATGTCATCTTTGGTTATGAAGGAAATGACTTTCTTTATGGGGCAGGTGGGAACGACAGCATGAGCGGTGGAGAGGGAAATGACACTATGGATGGGACAATAGGTCGCGACACGATGTATGGTGGCGCCGGCAATGATGTTTATATAGTCAACTCGGAAAAAGACGTCATAGTGGAATTGGCTAACGAGGGATTGGATGTCGTTAGGCTAGGTGCTGGGTCATACACGCTTAGCGCCAACGTCGAGAACCTTACTGGCAACGACCTAGCAAACGTACTGACGGGCAACACCGCTAACAACAGCCTCGATGGTGGTGCCGCAAATGACACGATTGCTGCTGGCGCGGGCAACGATACGTTGAATGGCGGTACGGGTAACGACTCGTTGACGGGCGGCACGGGCAACGACACGTATGTGATCGATTCGACCGGTGATGTTGTCGTTGAGGTTGCCAATGAGGGGGCCGACTTAGTGCAGTCGTCGGTGAGCCACACGCTAGCGGCGAACGTCGAAAATCTCACACTGACCGGTTCTGCCGCCATCAACGGCATCGGCCACGACCTAGCCAACGTGCTGACGGGCAACACCGCTGACAACAGCCTCGATGGTGGTGCAGCAAATGACACGATTGCTGCTGGCGCGGGCAACGATACGTTGAATGGCGGTACGGGTAACGACTCGTTGACGGGCGGTACTGGCAACGACACCTATGTGATCGACTCGACGAACGATGTGATCGTTGAGGTGGCCAACGAGGGGACCGACTTTGTGCAGTCGTCGGTGAGCCACACGCTAGCGGCGAACGTCGAAAATCTCACACTAACCGGTTCGGTCGCCATCAATGGCACCGGCAACGAGTTGGCCAACGTACTGACGGGCAATACGGCCGCCAACAGCCTTGCCGGCGGTGCTGGCAACGACACCTATGTGATCGATTCGGCTAGCGACGCGGTCGTTGAGGCAGCCAATGAGGGAACCGACTTGGTGCAGTCGTCGGTGAGCCATACCCTAGCGGCGAACGTCGAAAATCTCACTCTGACTGGTTCGGCCGCCAACAATGGCACGGGCAACGGCGTGGACAACGTGCTGACAGGTAACACGGCCGCCAACAGCCTCGCCGGCGGTGCCGGGAACGACACGATTGCTGCTGGCGCGGGTAACGATACGTTGAATGGCGGCACGGGTAACGACTCGTTGACGGGCGGTGGTGGTAACGACACTTATGTGATCGATTCGACAAGCGATGTGGTCGTTGAAGCGGCTAACGAAGGAACTGACGTCATTCAGTCCTCAGTGAGCCACACGCTAAGTGCTAACTTCGAAAACCTGGTTCTGACGGGTTCTGCCGCAATCAATGGCACAGGCAACGGTGCGGCCAACGTCCTGTCCGGCAATAGTGCAGCTAACAGCCTGGTTGGCGGCGGGGGCAATGACACGCTGAACGGAGGGGCTGGTATTGATACGTTGGTGGGCGGAGGCGGGTCCGATCGTCTGGTCGGCGGCGCTGGCGCTGACTACTTTGGCTTTAGTGCAATAGCCAACTCTGATGGCGTGAATTTCGTTGACCTGATTACTGACTTTGTCTCTGGCACTGACAAGCTCGACTTTGCTGGTCTGTCGAATGCATTGGGCATGACACTCAGCTTCATTGGGTCATCCCAGTTCAGCGACAACGCAACCGGCCAAATCCGATTCGAGAACGGATCTCTGTATGTCAGTACCAATGCTGACTCGGCTGCTGAGATGATCATCGACTTGGCTGGTGTTAACTCCCTGCAGGCTGCTGACTTCATCCTGTAAGTCGATTGCGAAGTAGCGGGGATCGGTAAAGGTCCCCACTGCTTTTCTATGTCCGAGCACGTCCGAGCACGCAAGCCTTGCGATTCCTCTTCATACACCAGAACTTTCCTGGTCAGTTCAAGCATTGGGCTCCGGCCTTGGCCGCACGCGGGCATGAAGTCGTCGCGTTAGCGATTCGTGCCGGTGAGACGATTTCGTGGAGCGGCGTGCGCGTCGTTCCGTATCAAGTTCAACGAGGCTCGTCCAAGAATATCCATCCGTGGCTGATCGATTTCGAAGCCAAGACCTTACGAGGTGAAGCATGTCTTAGGGCCTGCCTCAAGCTACGCGATGAAGGCTTCGTTCCGGATGTCGTGGTGGCCCACCCTGGTTGGGGCGAAAGCCTGTTCCTCAAAGAAGTCTGGTCGAAGACCAAGATCGTGATGTATTGCGAATACTTCTATGGATCGGATGGTGCAGACGTTGGCTTCGATCCGGAGTTTCCCGCAGATGATCCAGTGGGTAGTGCGTGTCGGCTTCGGCTTAAGAACGCGAACTACTTCATGCATTTCGACCAAGTGGAGTACGGGCTGTCGCCGACGCTATGGCAGGCCGATACGTTTCCGGCTGCCTTTCGTGGAAAGATAAAAGTTATTCACGATGGAATTGATACCGACCGCGTCGTGCCTTCGTCCAAGGCACGCATCACGGTGCAGCGTGGCAACGAAAGATTTCCGATGGCCCATGGCGATGAGGTCATTACGTTCGTCAATCGGAATCTGGAGCCTTATCGCGGATATCACATCTTCATGCGAGCGCTGCCGGCGATTCTTGCGGCACGCCCACAAGCCAGAGTTCTGATCGTTGGCGCCGACGATGTTAGCTATGGAGCCCGATCGCCTGATGGCCGCAAGTGGAAGCAAGTCTTCATTGACGAGGTCAAGCCCCAGATTCCATCAGCGGACTGGGAGCGCGTGCACTTCTTGGGCACCGTCCCGTATGAGACGTTTGTCAACCTGCTTCAAGTGTCGGCAGTTCATGTCTACCTGACCTATCCATTCGTTCTCAGTTGGAGTCTGCTCGAGGCCATGAGTGCCGGCTGCGCCATCGTTGCAAGTTCGACGCCTCCTGTTCGTGAGGTGATAACCCACGGCGTCACAGGGCGCCTCGTCGGCTTCAGTGACGTTGATGCATTGGCAAAGGAAGTTATTGCGCTGTTGCAGGATCGCAAATCGGCGCGGCAGCTGGGTCGTGCCGCACGCGCTACCGTCGTGCAGCGTTACGACCTCAAGACAGTCTCTCTCCCTCAGCAGATTGCCTGGGTTGAAGGTTTGGTCGATCGATGATGGTGCCCAACAATTATCCCTCCGTGCACCGCGCTCATAGCGTCAATTCTCATCGTTACGAACGAGGTCACTGTGGCGGCTGACTCGGTACTGATGCCTGGTGATGCGCTTGCGCGTTATCGCAGCGGCCTCATCGCAGCCGCGGCGTACTCGGCCGTGATCAACGCGCTCTATCTGGTTCCCAGCCTGTACATGTTGCAGGTGTACGATCGTGTGTTGACGAGTCGTAATCTGACCACGCTCACTATGCTGACCGTATTGATGCTTGCGGCTTACATCGCGCTAGCCGCGCTCGGCGCCATACGCAACATGATGCTGGTTCGGATCGGCAACGGCGTCGATGCGGCGTTGTCCTCGTCGGTTTTCGACGCGGTTTTCAATCGGTATGCCCTGACCCGGGATCTTCGGTTGCTTGGGCGTCTGAACGACCTATCCGTCATCAGAAGCTTCATCGGCGGTAGCGGGATGGCCTCGTTGTTTGATGCGCCGTGGATCCCGATCTACTTATTCGTCGTTTATCTGATGCACCCATACTTCGCTTTACTGGTCCTGATTGGACTGCTGATCCTTGTTGCGTTGGCGCTGCTGACGGAGTGGACCACTGGCAGCAAGCTAGGACAGGCTAGCGCGTTTCAGTCTGCTGCCAATGCCGGCGTTTCCAACGCGATGCATTCCATCGATGCCATCTCGGCGATGGGCATGACGGCCCGAGTGCGTGAGCGCTGGTCGGGCCAAACGTTGCCAGCGGCGGTGCTTCAGTCGAAAGCAGCCGATCGGGCGTCGATGCTAACCTCCGCCTCCAAGTTCGTCCGCATCACACTACAGTCGGCGATTCTCTGCTTGGGCGCTGCATTGGTAATCGCGGGAGACGTAACACCGGGGCTGATGATCGCCGCCAGCATTCTGGCGAGTCGTGCTCTTGCACCAGTCGAACAGTTGATCGCTTCATGGAAGCCGTTCGTGGGCTTTCGGAAGAGTTGGGCTCAGCTCAAGGAGTTGCTTGCGCTAGCCGATGATCGCGCACCGAGTGTGGTGCTGCCGCGTCCGGCCGGACGCTTGCTGCTCGAGCAGGTCAGCTTCAGATTGTCGTCCGGAGATGAGCCGATTCTGCAGAACGTCAGTCTGTCGGTATCGCCGGGCGAGATCGTGGGCATCATCGGTCCATCCGCCAGTGGTAAGAGCACCCTCGCCAAGTTAATGGTCGGCGCTTGCAAGCCTAGCAGCGGAGTGGTGCGCCTAGACGGCTTTGACCTCGCGGCATGGAACCGCGATGACCTGGGTCCGCATCTTGGTTATCTACCGCAAGAAGTGCAGCTGATGGATGGAACCGTCGGCGAAAACATATCGCGATTTGCTACCG
Source organism: Hydrocarboniphaga daqingensis (assembly GCF_900129825.1). Taxonomy (GTDB): domain Bacteria; phylum Pseudomonadota; class Gammaproteobacteria; order Nevskiales; family Nevskiaceae; genus Hydrocarboniphaga; species Hydrocarboniphaga daqingensis. The sequence goes on from NZ_FQWZ01000007.1 coordinate 4,861, forward strand.
ACGCGACCAGTGAATCGATCATCGCTGCGGCCAAAGCGGCCCACGCGCATGATGCCATTGCCCGATTACCGCAGGGCTATAACACCCGCGTCGGGATCGGTGGCGAATCGCTATCCGGCGGACAGCGACAGCGAGTCGCGTTGGCGCGCGCGCTCTACGGCGAGCCGGCCCTGCTGGTATTGGACGAGCCCAACTCGAATCTCGATGAGATCGGCGAAAAGGCGCTGCAGGACGCGTTGCTGGCGGCCAAGTCGTCCGGTGTGAGCATCGTATTGATTTCGCATCGCCCAGGCACAGTGGCGATCACAGATAGGCTGATTGTGCTCAAAGATGGGCGTATCGCACTCAATGGGCCGCGTGATGCCGTATTGACGACATTGAATGCCGGGCGTGCTCCTGCGCCGCCAGCGAAGACGGTCGAATGAAGAAGGCGTTGCCTGCGGTCGGTCCGTTGCCGACCTCGATATCACCTTTGCTCGTGGTCAGTGGCGCGCTTGTGCTTGCGTTGCTGGCGGCCTTCATTGCGTGGGCTTCGTTTGCACCGATCGACGAGGGGGTGCCGCTCGCCGGCGTCGTCGTCGTGGAGTCGAAGCGCAAGCCGATACAGCACATTCGCGGGGGCGTTGTTAGTGAAGTTCTTGTGCGCGACGGTCAAAGCGTCGCTGCGGGTGATCGGCTGATTGTGCTCGATACCCGTAGCGAGCTTGAGCAGCAACGCATGATCCGCAGCAGTATCGAAGCCTTGCAAGCCCAACGTGACGGCGTGCTTGCGAGCCTGCCCGGTGCACGCGACCAAGCGACGTCTCTTGCCGACACCGTTAATCGCTTGCGGCCGTTGGTCGATGAAGCGCTTTACCCGCGCAATCAGTATGACGATCTCGCTCGCCGGCTGATCGAAGCCCGGCGACAACTGTCAATGCAGTTGGCTCAGGCCGATCAGCTCGCCGCTCAGATTCAGGAGCAGACACACCGTCTCGCCAGCTTGTCGGTTGAGGTCGACCGGGCGGAACTGCGGGCGCCGGTCGGCGGTACCGTGATGGGACTTGCCGTCAGTGCTCCGGGGGCCGTGGTCACGCCGGGCACCCCCGTGCTCGAACTCGTACCCGACGGAGATACCTTGGTCATCGAGGCGCATGTGCCGCCCCATTTGATCGAGCGCGTTCATGTCGGCATGGAAGCCAAGTTGCGCTTCATTGCGTTGGACCCGCGCGTCACGCCCGTGGTTGCCGGGCGCGTGAGCCTGATCAGCGCGGACTTGGTGCAGCCCAAGCAAGCCGACAGCACGCCGCACTTCGTCATGCGCTTGGACATCGACGGTACGGAGTTGCGCAAACTGGGGGCTGCGCCGATACAGCCGGGCATGCCGGTGGAGGCCATTGTGGTGACTGGTGAACGCCCGTTTTTTGTCTACCTGCTGAAGCCCTTGTCGGACCGCGTCGCGACGAGCCTGACGGAGCCCTGAGCAACATGCGCGGATCGATGGCGGCAGTAGCGATGTTGTTGTGGTCAGCCTCGCAGGAGGCCAATGCAGGCTTGCTGGACGCGATCCGCGCCGCCGAGTCTGCTGACCCGTCGTATCAGCTGTCGCGTTTCGAGCGTGATGTCGATCGGGCTCGGGCCGACTTGGCGAGCGCTCAGCTCGGTCCGCAGATCGGCGCTCAATACTCGACGGGTTACGCAGACTCCGGCATCGACAGCGCAGTAGGTTTTCAGGATCGTGATTATCGAACGGAGAGCTGGACCGTCCAGATCCGTCAGGGTGTGTTCCGACCCAAAGCCTGGGCCAGCCGTACGTCGGCTCTGCGTCGGTATCAGGCGGCCGATATGTCGGTTAAAGCCAACCGGCAAAAGCTTGCGAACCAGTTGGCGCAGCTATGGGCAGACTGGACCACATTGCATAGCGAGCTGCGTTTGGCGCAGCTGCGCCTGCAAGCGGCTGAGCTGCTGGTGGAGGTCGCGGAGCAATCGCTGACAGCGGGTGAGGGCACGGAGCTTGAACGTGCCCGATCAGGAGCCGACCGTGCGAGCTTGCTTCGTCGAATAGCGGATCTGAAAACTCAGCAAGCCAAGCTTGAGCTGCTATGGCAGCAGTCGACCGCAGGGTACCCGATGCCGCCGGAGCGGGTGGCAAGCGATCTTCTGGTGTTGCTCGCCACCGACGTGATGTCGGCCGAGACTTATGCAGCGCCGCTGACGACGCCCGGAATCGACGCGGCACGTCTGAACGTCGAGAGTGCAGAACACGCCGTCGACTCGGTGAAGTACAACCGCCTGCCGACGCTGGATCTGGTCGCCAGTCGCAGCATGAGCTTGCAGGATTCCGAGATCACGATCGGGTCCGAATTCAACACCTACCGCATACAGTTGCAAGCCTCGGTACCCCTGTTTACCAACGGAGCAATCCAGGCGTCGGTGCGCGAGGCGCAAGCGCAATTGCATATGGCGGAAATGGAGCTGCAGCTCGAGCGCAATCGGCAGGCGCTCGACCGGCAGGTCGCCGTAACAACGTTTGCTGCGATGCGCTCCCGGATGGAGGCACTCAACACTGACCGCGCTCGCTGCGAACTTGCTTTGCGTCAAGCCGAGCTTGGGGTCAGGGCAGGAACGCACACCCGCAAGGATCTCGCGCTGGCGACGATGGAAAACCTGAAGGCTGAGCAGGAGCAGGATGCGCTGACAGCCGAGGCTCTAAAGCTTTGGAGTGATTTCCGCCTCGCACGCGGTGAGCTGGACGAGCCACGCCTTGCTTGGCTCGCAGCAGTGACGCGCTGGTAGCGGCGCTGAAGATCGATTCGCTAAGGCTTAACGCGTCAACTTGCTGGTACGTGGTCTACTCGGCTCTCCAACCCAAGGCCAATCCGTCGACTGATTGCTTCTCAACTCCCCGGCGCTGCACACCCTCTCGGCAAGGCCGCACCCGGAATGCACTTGGTAACCGTGATCGGGCGATCGACGCTGACGGCGTTCATGAACACGGTGGCTTCGCCGAGGTGGATGCCGAGCAGGTCCAGCAGCGGCAGCACCAGTGAATTGAGCAGGTTGCTGACGAAGTCGAGCAGCGGGTCGAGCAGGTTCAGAACGCCGGAGATCAGGGCATTGAGTACATAGGCCAGGCCGCCGAGGGCGCCGCTGCCGCTGGTGATCGGTTGGCGCAGGTTCAGGTCGACGACGACGTCGAGGTTGGATCCGACGGTCTGCGGATTCTCGCCGGGCACCGGATCGTCGCTGGGTGCGCCTTCGGCCTGGTAGAAGCCGGCGACGCCGAGCGTCGGCGGGTTGTACGTGAACTGCTCGACCGCGTTCGGCAGCGGGATGAACGGGCCGGCCGACGGTTGGCTCGGGCCGTAGCAAGCGCCGCCGACCGATACGCAGGACAGGTCGAGTGCGACATCGAGATTCAGCGATCCGAGTCCCGCCAGCGGCGGGGCCACGCGCAGGCCGAGTTTGAGCACGTCGAACGTGGTCGTGTTCGTATCCAGCGGCGGGAAGTAGCTCGCCGTCGGCGTGCCGGTGAAGCTGCCGACGTGGACGCTGGCGATCGCCGGGCTGGCGCTGAGTTCAACGACCGGCTCCGGCTGGCCCAGGCCCGGGCAGCGGATCGAGTCGAGGCTGGCGGCGGCTTGTGCGACGTTGACGTCGATGCCTAGATTCAGGTTCGGGATGATCGTCGGGCCCGTCACCTGGATGTTGACCAAGCCCAGCGTCAGCAGTCGCAGCAAACCGGTGACGGTCTGCAGGATGCCCGACAGCAGGTTGTTGACCAGACGAATCACGCCGTCGAGGACCTGGCCGGCGTCGATCCGCACCGCGAGCTTGATCGCCGCGGTCTTGGCCGTGGCTTCGCCGGGCTGGCCGATGCCGAACTGCGGCGGCTCCAGGACCTGCAGGTAGACGGTCGTCGTCAGCACGCCGGGAATATTGAGCGCCAGCGGCACGATGATCGGGTTGACGCTGCCGTCGGGCGTCGCCGACGCGGCTTGGCCGAGCGCGATGATCAAGTCGAGCAGGTTGACGAACGGCACCGCGCCGATCACGTCGGTCAGCGGCCCGAGCAAGGCGCCCAGTGGCACCGGCTCGTCCTTGGCGGCGCCGGCCAGGTTGCGTAGTACCTGTCGCACCGTGCCGCTGACGGTGTCGTCGAGGCCGTCGGCGAGGCCGCCGAGCAGATTCGGCAGCAGCGGCGAGTCGAGATCAAGCTCGACCAGATTCGACAGATCCTTGGCCTCGACGCCCAGTGCAAGCGCCAGCGTGTCGAGTGACACGTTGACGTTGGCCAGCCCGCGGTAATCGGCAACGCTGAGGTTGACCGATGTGCCGAGCAGCGCGCTTAGCAGCGGATTGAGCAGGGCGCTGTCTTCGCTGTCGATGCGCAGCAGGCCGGCACCGACATAGAACGTGCCGACGACGCGCTGGCGCGCCGTGCTCGACGCCACCAGCGTGCCGCCGGCGCCGCTGAACAGCGTCGGCAGAAAGGCGCTCGGCATCGGCCGGCTCAGATTCACCCGCACCGAGTCGATATTGGAATCGCCTTCTTCGAGCTGTTCGAAGACGCGCAAGCCACCGCTGTTGATCTGGGTTCGACCGACTTCGACGGCGGCATTGCCGTTGATGCCGCTAAGCCATTCGGGCGAGCCGCCGTTGGCGAGCAGCAATGACTGCACAACCGGCACGACGTCGGCGACGCTGCTCTGCTTGCCGTCACCGGCAACGCAGCCGCTGGCAATCTGCGCGCCCGCGATCGCCGCCATCGTGGCGGATTTTTCGAGCTGCTTCTGGGCGTAATACAACTGGCCGGTGTCGATCGCCAGAAACGTGGCAGAGATCAGTGCCACCAGCGACACCGCGATCCAGATGGCGACGGCGCCACGTTGCCGGGAGCCGATGATGCGAGGGGCGAGCGGTTGCTTGGACATAGGGATCCAGGTTCGACGTCGCCGTTTTACACCAAGGCGAGCGACCCTCCGGCTCCGTACGGGTAGGCGGACGCGATTCGCAGATCAGTGGCAATCCCGAGGCGCTCAGCGGCCTTCAGTTAGCCGGGTCCTGGTCGCGTCCGGCGCGCACCTGACCCGGCCCGCTGCCGTCGACCCGTTTAAAAAAACGGCGAAACGCCGCCTCGCTGCGATAGCCCATCATCTCGGCGATCGCCGCGACCGAGAACCGGCGGTTTTTCAGCAAGCGCCGCGCTTCGGTCGCGCGCCACTGCGCCAGATACTGAATCGGTGGCTGGCCGACGGTCTGCGCAAAGCGTTCCGCAAATGCGGTGCGTGACATGCCGGCCACTTGCGCCATGCTTTGTATGGTCCATTCTTCGCCGGGGCGTTCGTGGATCGCGGCCAGCGCTTTGGACAGCCGGACATCGGTCAGCGCTGCGAGCAGGCCGCGCGGCTGTCCGGCGCTGCGCACGTATTCGCAGACCGCCATCGTGAACAGCGAATCGGCGAGCTTGTTCTGCACCATCTGCCGGCCCCAGCGCCGGTCGGTGCTGGTCGCGATCAGCATGTTGGCGAGCTGGCGGAACGCATCGCTGCTGTCGGATGCGCGGACGATGAAGCACGGCGGCAGCGCGCTGAAAATCGGGTTGTGCGTGCCCATGACAAACTCCAGCTCGCCGCACAGCATCGAGGTGGCGCTGTCGTCGTTGCTGATCGGGCGATGTGGGTCGGGCGTCGCTGACAGCGTGTGACGCATGCCGGCCGGAAACACGATCAAGTCACCGCGCAGCAGATGCTGTGGTGTTGGCAAGGCCGGGCCGCTGACCCAGCAGTCGCCATCGGTGACCAGATGAAACTGACCAAAGCGCGTGGTCGGTTCCTGCTCGAACCAACTGCCGCAGTAGCGCACGTTGGCGGTGATCTCGACGCGTAACTGGTAGCTGCTGAGCACCGATTCGAGCACGGCATCGACGCTCGCCGATCCAGGCGGAGCGGGGGCGGGCTGCACGGGGTCGGCAGGCAGGGGCGGCATGAGCCGCATGCTAAGCGTGGGGCATCGGCAGCGCCATGCCGCGCCGAATGCCAATCATGCCCGCGCGTCCCTGCGCAGGCAGTGCCGCTGGACTAGAACGCCAGTTCGGGCAGGTCGAGATCGGCTTGCGAGCTGCGGATCGGCGGCAGATCGGCTTCGGTCAGCACGGTCTTGTCGACGTAGCCGGCCGCGATCTCGCGCAGCGACAGCACGGTGGACTTGTGGTCTTCCCACGGCACCTTGGGCAGCGCGCCGCGAGCCAGCTGACGGGCGCGCTTGGCCGCGATCTGGCACAGGTCGAAGTGATTGGGGATGATCGTCAGGCAGTCTTCAATCGTCACGCGTGCCATAGGGGTTTCCGGGTCGAACGCCGCAAGAGCACGGTCCGACACTATAGGCGCATTGGCGGCGACGCGTTCCGCCGCGGTGCGACCGGCACGGTTTTGCCGTGCGGCGGCGACTTTGTCGCGGAGTTCGTCCATTCGCAGCAGGCGCGGCCGCGCGGCTGGCCATTTACTAAGGCCCTCACCGAGGAAGCCGAAATGACCAGCAACCCACCCGTTAAAGCCGACATCAATCTTGCACAACTGCTCGAAGCCAAGTCGCTCGAACGCTGCCCGTTCCCGATCCCGACCGGTTGGTACTTCGTCGACTACTCCGAGAACCTCAAACCAGGCGAACTGCGCAACGTGCAGCTGTTCGACCAGGAATGGGTGCTGTTCCGCACCGAGGGCGGCAAGCCCGGCATGACCGACCCGTATTGCCCGCACTTGGGCGCCCACATGGGCCACGGCGGTAAGGTCTGCGGCGAAGCCCTGCGCTGCCCGTTCCACCATTGGGAATACAACACCGAGGGCTGGTGCACCAGCATCCCCTACGGCAAGGTGATGCCGCCGATCACCAAGAAGCAGGCGGTGCTGCGCGCGCTGCCGATGGAAGAGCGCTACGGCCTGATCTTCGCCTGGTATCACCCGACCTGCGCCGAGCCGACTTGGCAGCTACCGTCGATTCCGGCACTGGAAGATGAAGGCTGGACCGGCTCGCGCCGCGGCAGCTGGACTGCGAACACCGCGATCCAGGAAATCGCCGAAAACGGCGTCGACACCGCGCACTTGAAGTTCCTGCACAACGCGCCGGGCATTCCGCCGGTCAAGGCCGAGTTCCACGACCACATCATGGACCTGGACATCGGCAACGGTTACATCGTCGGCCGCGCCTACGGTCCGGGCCTGAACGTGCTGGAGTTCACTCAGAACGGCGTCAGCGCGACGATGATCTCGTACACGCAGCCGATCACGCCCGAGTTGAGCCAGATGAACATGTGCTTCCGCTCCAAGGCGTACCCGGAAGGCAGCATGGAACAGGCCGTGGCCAAGAAGATCATCGATCACATGATCGGTGCGGCCGAAGGTGAAGAAAGCGCCGGCTTCGAAAGCGTCGACTTCATCGTCTGGAACAACAAGAAGTATCGCCCGCGTCCGCTGCTGTGCGACGGCGACGGTCCGGTGCTGCAGTTCCGCAAGTGGTTCAAGCAGTTCTACGACGCCGACGCCAGCACGCTGGCCAAGGTGTAAGCGCCGTCGAACGGGCGCGCGAGCCCTCTCCCGGCGACGGGGGAGGGCTTTTTCATCTGCCGCATTCGCTGAAGCAGCGCATCGGCTCCACAACGACAACCAAGCAAGCAATCGAACATGGCGTCCATCAGTGTCACCACGCGCGACGGCGCGAAGCTGCAGATCAAGGCCAGCCCGGCGATTCCGCTGATGGAATTCCTGCGCGACGGCAGTGCCGGCGTCGAGGGCATCTGCGGTGGCGAACTCAGCTGCGGTACTTGCCACATTTATATCGATGCCGGTGGCGAGTCACTGCCGCCGCGCAGTGAAGGCGAGCAGGCGATGCTCGACGCGATCGCCGACTTCGTCGAAGTGCGGCCGACCTCGCGGCTGTCGTGCCAGGTGTTCGTCGACGAATCGACGCCGGATATGCAGGTCACCGTCGGCCCGGTGGCCTGAGCGACCCGCTCACCCGTTTGCAGCAGGCATCGTTCGCGGGCGCTTTGTAAGTTCGACTCACGACTGCCGTAGTACACCGACATCAGATCGGCGCGGCAGCAACGAAGCACCCACGCGGTGCATCCGTCAGGACAGGAGAACCCGATGAGCGTTGTCGCCGCCGATCACCGAGAGAAGCTGGTTTCCGCCGATTCCCACGTCTTTTTTACCAGTGACTGGGTCAAGCAGCGGCTACGCCGCGAGCTGCATGCGGTCTGGGACGAGGCCACGGTCAAGTCCGAACAGTACGCCGCGCAAGTGCTGCGCGGCGGTCAGCCGCAGTTGCACCTCGAAGACTTCGTCGATCCGGAAGCGTCTCAGGACGCTGGCTACAAGACGCCGGAAGGCAAGATCAAGGCAATGGACCGCGATGGCGTCCTCGCCGAAGTGATCTTCCCTGAGCTGGGCGGTGCACGCATCTGCAACGAAGCGCTGATGGGTGCTTCGTGGAAGGAAGTGTTCAGCGGCTACAACCAGTCGATGGCCGACTTCGCCAGCCACGATCCGGACCGCTTGCTGTGCGCCTATCAGCTGCCGCTGCAGGACGTGGACTTTGCCGTCAGCGAAGTGCTGCGCCTGGCCAAGCACAACAAGGCGCGCTGCGTGCAGATCACGCCGTTCCCGGCCAGCATGGGCCTGCCCGACGTTCACGACCGCCGCTACGACAAGCTGTGGGCGACGATCCAGGAATGCGGCGTGACGATCATGAATCACCTCGAGGTCAAGCCGGACATGTGGGATGTGTTCCGCCGCGACCCGACGCCGCAGAAGGGCATCTTCACTGGCCTTGCCTGGGCGCCGCTGGCCGAGTCGATCATGTTCTGGATTCTGACCGGCACGCTGGAGCGCTTCCCCGGCCTGCGCGTGATCATGGTCGAGCCGGGCCTGGGCTGGCTGCCGTGGTTCTTCGATGCGGTGCTCGACCTGCGGATGAACCTGCACTATCAGTTCCCCGGCGTGAAGCTCAAGCCCAGCGAATACTTCAAGCGCCAGATGGGCGCGACCTTCATGTACGAGCCGATCGGCCTGAAGGCGTTCTACGACTACTTCGGCGCCGACTGCCTGTACTGGAGCACCGACTTCCCGCATCCGGCGACCTGCTGGCCGCATTCGCAGAGCCAGGTCGTCAGCCAGTGCCGCGAAGCCGGCATCAGCGACGCCGATCGCAAGAAGATCGTCAGCCAGAACGCACTGAAGGCGTTCGCGCTGTAAACCAGCGCGATCGTTCGCAACACGGCCGCGCGGCCGGTTCGCGCGGCCCCATCACTGTTCGCATTTCCTACGAAACGGAGTTTCCATGACTGGCGTACTCGCCTCACTCAAAGTCCTCGATCTTTCGTCCGGCATCGCCGGGCCGATGACCGCGATGCTGCTCGGCGACAACGGCGCCAGCGTCACCAAGATCGAACCGCCCGGTGGTGATCCGGCGCGCAAGCAGCCGGGCCCGCATCAGCTCGGCTATCACGTCTGGCAGCGCGGCAAGCGCAGCGCGTTTCTCGATCTGCACAACGCCGACGACAAGAAGATCTTCCTGGCGCTGGCGCAGACCGCGGACATCGTCGTCGAATCGTTCGCGCCGGGCGAAGCCGCCAAGCTCGGCATCGACTACGCCACGCTGTCGCAGTTGAACCCGCGCATCATCGTCTGCTCGATCACCGGTTACGGCCGCGACAACGAGCATGCGCAGCGTCCGGCGGTCGACGCGCTGGTGCAGGCGCGTACCGGCCTGATGTTCGAACAGCGTGGCTGGGCCGAAGGCGCGCTGAACCACATGAACGGCGAGCCCGATCCGTTCCCGGATCTCGAAATCCCGCAGGATTGGGTGCAGGGCGCGCCGCGTCCTGGCCCGCTGTTCGTCGCCTCGCAATGGCCGAGCCTGGGCGCGTTCTTCAACGCCAGCCTCGGCATTAGCGCCGCGCTGCGGGCGCGCGAAATCACCGGCCTGGGTCAGTGGGTCGAGACCTCGCTGCTGCAGGGCGCGATGGCCGGTGCCGCTGGCGTCTGGCAGCGCGCCGAAAAGATCGACGCGCCCGGCTTCGACACTTGGATTCTCAATTGCCGCTCGCCCAAGGGCCATTTCCAAGCCAAGGACGGGCACTGGTTGCACAACTGGGTGCCGAATCCGCGCTTCATCCTGCAAGCCGCGCAGGGCGACACGCTCAATGCCTCGCCCGACCTGACCGTGCAGAACGACCCCGATCGTTTCGGCACCGGTCCGGAAGAAATTCTGGTGATGTCGCATTACCAGCCGATCCTGGCCGAAGCGGTCGCCAAGTTCCCGGTCAAGGACTGGATCGAAGCGGCGGCCACGGCCGAGATGACGATGCAGCCGGTGCGCAGCGTCGAAGAATCACTGGCCGATCCGGCGTTCCTCGAAGACGGTTGCGTGACCGAGACGGTCGATGCCGAACTGGGCACGATCCGCACGGTCGGCAACGCGTTCAACATGAGCAAGACTCAGGGCAAGCCCGGCGCACCGGCCGTTAAGCCGGGTGCCAATACCGACGAAGTCAAGGCTGAGGCCGCGCGCATCATCGCCGACGCCAAGGCCGGCAGCGCCGCCGCGGCGGCCGCGTCCGGCCGCACGCTGAAGGCACCGCTCGACGGCATCGTCGTGCTCGATCTGGGTCTGGCGATCGCCGGTCCGTTCGGCACGCAGTTGCTCAGCGACCTGGGCGCCACGGTGATCAAGATCAACGGTCTGTTCGACTTGTTCTGGCACCGCGTGCACATCGCCTACATGGCCAACCGCGGCAAGCAGAGCATCACGCTGAACCTGAAGGACCCGCGCGCCAAGAAAGTGCTGCTCGACTTGGTCGCCAAGGCCGACGTCGTCCAGCACAACATGCGCTACGACGCAGCCGAGCGCTTGAAGATCGACTACGAGTCGCTCAAGCAGATCAACCCGACGCTGATCTACTGCCACACGCGCGGTTTCGAGCGCGGCAAGCGCGCGGGCCTGCCGGGCAATGACCAGACCGGTGCCTGCTTGTCGGGCATTCAGTTCGAAGACGGCGGCATGGGCCGCGTCGGTGCCAACGGCGAAGTCGGCCGTCCGCTGTGGAGCTTTACCAGCTTCGGCGACACCGGCAATGGCTTCTTGTCGGCGACCGCGATCGTGCAGGCGATCTATCACCGCGACCGCACGGGCGAAGGCCAGTTCGTCGACACCAGCATCATCAATGCCGCGCTGCTGAACACCAGCTACGCGGTGGCGACGCCGGACGGCAAGGGCTTTGCGCGGCCACGGATCGGTGGCGATCAAGTCGGCTATTCGGCCGGGCATCGTATTTACGAAACCGCATCCGGCTGGATCTGCGTGGCCGTGTCGACCGACGCGCATTGGAGCGCGTTACTGAGCACGCTCGGCCTGCCGGCCGATGCCGTGCGCCAGCACGACGACGCCGCTCGGGCGGCGGCGATCGGCGGCGCGCTGAAGTCCGCTGATGCCTCGACCTGGTTTGCCAAGCTCGATGCGGCCGGCGTGCCGGTCGAAGTCTGCGACGAGACCTTCTCGCGCAAGCTGCACGACGTGCCGGCGTTCCGCGATCAGCAGTGGGTCGTGTCGTATCCGCATCCGGTCGTCGGCAAGCTCGACCAGATCGGCCTGCTGTTCTCGTTGTCGCGCACGCCCGGCGTGATCCAGGGGCGTCCGCTGATCGTCGGCGAGCACACGCAGAAGATTCTCGGCGACATGGGCTACAGCGCCGACGAGATCAAGACCATGGAAGAGCAGATGGCGGTGGGCTTTGCCGGCATGCCGCGCATGCCACCGCGTCCCGCTGCCGGCGATGCGCCGAAGAAGGGCATGGCCAGCATGGTCGACAAGGAAGGCGGCAAGTAGCTCCCGCTGCATTCCGCATCCGCACGGCGGCACGAAGCGCCGCCGTGCGATCGCTGACTCCCACACCCGCTCCGCGAACGCTCGCTGCGCGGGTGCGCGGCGCCGGTCTGCCCGCATCACCCCCGTTGGCTCACCCATTTGCGCCATCCGCTTGCCGGGTGCGCGCGATAAGGTTTTGAGCATCCTCACCCTTCCATTATCGAGTTGCCGATGAGCACCGAACCCGCCGCACCGCCCAAGCCGACGCGTATCGCGCCGATCGTCACGCCCGACGCCAAGTCATTCTGGGAGGCCGCCGACCGCGAACAGTTCGTCGGCCAGAAGTGCGGCGACTGCGGCATCTTCACGTTCCCGCCGCGCCCGATGTGCCCGCACTGCCACAGCTTGAAGCGGCTCGAAGTGCCGCTGTCCGGGCGCGGCACCGTGCACGCCTGGACGGTGCCGCGTCATCCGCATCCGTTCGGCTTCAAGGAAGCGCCGGTCGTGGCGGTGATCCAGCTCGAAGAAGGCACGCGCATGGTCAGCAACGTCGTCGGCGTTGCGCCCGAGGACATGCGCATGGATATGCCGGTCGAAGTGATGTTTGAAGACACGATGAACAAGCACAAAGTCCCTGTTTTCCGCCCGCGGAGCGCCGCATGAGCCGTACGTTCAAGGACGCCGCGATTGCCGGCATCGGTGCCACCGAGTTCAGCAAGGAGTCTGGCCGCAGCGAGTTGCAGCTGGCCGCCGAATGTTCGCTGGCCGCCTGTGAGGATGCCGGCGTCGATCCGCGCGATATCGACGGCATGATCACGTTCACGATCGACAACAGCGACGAGATTGCGCTCGGCCGCTGCCTCGGCGTGCGCGATCTGGCGCATACCGCGCGCATTCCCGGTGGCGGTGCGGCAGCGGCCGCGACGATCTACCAGGCGATGGCGCTGGTCAATGCCGGCGTCTGCAAGAACGTGCTGATCTGGCGCGCCATGAACGAGCGCAGCCAGTACCGCTTCGGCCAGAACCCGACCAACACCGGTGGCTACACCGCCGGCCATGGCACCGGATCGCTGCTGTGGTGCATCCCGTTCGGCGCGATGACGCCGGCCAGCTGGGGCGCGCTGCAAGGCCAGCGCTACATGCACACTTATGGCGTGACCAATCGCGATCTGGGCTATCTGTCGGTGCAGCAGCGCGCCTACGCGGCGACCAATCCGAAGGCCTGGTTCTACAACAAGCCGATCACGATCGAAGACCATCAGGCCAGCAAGTGGATTCAGGAGCCGACCTTGCGTCTGCTCGATTGCTGCCAGGAGAGCGATGGCGGCGTGGCCTTCCTGGTCACCAGCCTGGAGCGTGCGCGCGACTTGAAGCAGAAGCCGGTCAAGATCACCGGTGCCTGCCAGTCGATTCCGTACAACGTCGAAGTGATCTCGAACTTCTATCACGACGACCTGACGATCATGCCCGAGGCTTGGGGCACGGCGAAGCGCTTGTATGCGCAGACCGGCATGAAGCCGTCGGACATGCAGGCCGCGATGATCTACGACGCGTTTACGCCGCAGGTGTTCATGCAGCTCGAAGCCTTCGGCTTCTGCGGCAAGGGCGAGGCCAAGGACTTCATCCGCGGCGGCCATATCGCACTCGACGGCTCGCTGCCGATCAATACGCACGGCGGCTTGCTCGGCGAAGCCTATATCCACGGCATGAACAGCATGGCCGAAGGTGTGCGCCAGGTGCGCGGCACGTCGGTCAATCAAGTGATGCGGCGCAAGGTCGACAACGTGCTGGTGTCCTCCGGCATGGCCGGCGCGATCCTCAGCGCCGTCTAAGCGTCGCGGCGCGCCAATGCCGACGTCGCTGCATCTACCGATCGAGATTGCGCTGGACGGCGAGGCGGCGCTGGCGATCGCCGCCACGCTGTTCGAACCGCGTCACGCCAACGGCAGCTTACTGGTCTGCTTGCCGGGTGGCGGTATGAACCGCCGCTACTTTGATCTGCTGCCGGATGACGGCGACCGGTCTTTCAGCTTCGCGCAGCAGATGGCGGCGCGCGGCTTTCATGTGCTGACGCTGGATCATCTCGGCATCGGCGACAGCAGTCGGCCGCTCGACGGCTACGCGCTGGACTCCGAGTTGCTCGCGGCCGCCAACGCACAAGCCACGGCGCGGGTACGGCAGCAGCATCCGCAACTGCGCCACAGCATCGGCGTTGGTCATTCGATGGGCGCGATGCTCACGCTGATCCAGCAGGCGCGCACGCGGGCGCACGCCGGCATCGCGCTGCTCGGCTTTTCGACGCGCGGCTTGCCGGACTACACGCCGCCCGATCAGCACACGCTGGCGGCGGACCCGACGCAGCTGCGCGAGCAGTTGCCGACGCTGGCGCGACGCATCTTCCGTGAGCCGTATCCGCGCATCGGCCGCAATCCGCAGTCGCGCGACATCTTCGGCAGCCGTAGTGCCGATCCGCGCGGCGTGGCGGCGCTGAAGGCAGCCTCCGACGAGCCGATTCTGCCGCTGGCGGCTTATCACTCGATGCTGCCGGGCAATGTCGTCATCGATGCGGCGACGATCACCGTGCCGGTGTTCCTGGCCGTCGGTGATCGCGACATGGCCGGTACGCCGCAGCAGATTCCAGCGGCGTTCACAGCTAGCCCGCAGATCGATCTGCATGTGCTGCCGGACACCGGGCACGCTCACTTTTTGTTCGCGTCGCGCGCGCAGCTGATCGAACGCTTAGCCGTTTGGACGAGGCAGACCGTCGCCGGCCGTGGTGAACTAGGCGCATAACAGCCCTTACGACTCACGGAGAGCAGCAGCATGGCGACGGTACTCAAGGCAGGCGCCCGATTCAAAAGCGCGGTGTGCGACACGCAAGTGATGGTGGTCAAGGCGCCGCCGGGCGAGCACCAGCTGGGCTGCGGTGGCGTCGATATGCTCGGTGGTACGGCAACCGCGCCCGAAGGCGTCAGCCTCGCTGCGACGCTGTCCGGCGGTACGCTGATCGGCAAGCGCTACGTCAACGAGGACGAGTCGCTCGAACTGCTGTGCACCAAGGGCGGCCAGGGCACGCTGACGCTCAATGGCACCGCGCTGGACGTCAAGCAAGCCAAGCAGCTGCCGTCGTCCGACTGATCGTCGCGCCGGCCTGCGCTTTCACCTCGCGCTGCTGCGGCGGCGCGTTTCGATCCTTCTCACGTCTTTGTCCCAGCCATGAATATCGCCACTTTGCTCGACATGTCGGCGGAAGCCTTCGGTGACCGCGTCGCGGTCGTGTCGGGCGACACGCGGCTCACCTACGCCGAACTCAAGGCTGCCGCGCAAGCGGCTGCGCAGCGCATCCAGGCCTCGGGCGCGAGCTATGTGGCGCTGCTCGACGTCAACAGCGTGGCCGCGCCGGTGGCGATCTTCGGTGCTGCCTATGCCGGCGTGCCGTATGTGCCGCTGAACTACCGGCTGACGCCGCCGGAGATCAACGAGCTGATCGCGCGCATCGCACCGGCACTGCTGATCACCAGCGCCGAGCCGGCGCGCATCGTCGAACCGCGCAGCGACGTGGTGCTGATCGACCGTGCCGCATTCTTGTCGCTGCCGGCGCCGGCCGAGCCGATCGAGCCGCCCGATGATCCGCGCGCGGTTGCCGTGCAGCTGTTCACCAGCGGCACGACCGGCAAGCCAAAGGCCGCGATCCTGCGGCACGAAAACCTGATGAGCTACATCGTCGGCACGGTCGAATTCGCGGCAGCCGACGAAGACGACGCGATCGTCGTCACCGTGCCGCCGTATCACATCGCCGGTATTTCGGCGGTACTGAGCAGCACCTACGCCTGCCGCCGCATGGTCCAGCTCGAAGCCTTCGAAGCATCGGCTTGGCTGGCCGCGTGCCGCGAGCATCGCGTCAGCAACGCGTTTCTGGTGCCGACGATGCTCCAGCGCATCGTTGATCATCTGGACGCCAGCGGCGGCGATGCGCAGTTGCCGGCGCTGCGTGCGCTGGCCTACGGCGGCGGCAAGATGCCGCTGGCGACGATCCAGCGTGCGATGGCGCTGCTGCCGCAGGTCGACTTCACCAATGCCTACGGCCTGACCGAAACCAGCTCGACGATCGCCGTGCTCGGCCCGGACGATCATCGCGCGGCGGCCAGCAGCGACGACCCGATGGTGCGCCGTCGCCTCGCGTCGGTCGGCAAACCCGGTGCGGTCGAAATCGAGATCCGTGACGACGAGGGCCGCGTGCTCGGCCCCGAACAGGCCGGCTTGGTGTTCGTGCGCGGCCCGCAGGTCAGCGGCGAGTACCTGTCGCTGGGCAGCCAGCTTGATGCCGACGGCTGGTTCCCGACCAAGGATCGCGGCTACTTGGACGCCGAGGGCTATCTGTACCTCGACGGTCGCGCTGACGATGTGATCGTGCGCGGTGGCGAGAACATCTCACCCGGCGAAATCGAAGACGTGCTGCTCGAACACCCGGCCGTGGCCGACGTTGCCGTCGTCGCGATGCCCGACGTGCAGTGGGGCGAGGGTGTCGCCGCGGCCGTCGTGCTCAAGCCGGGTGCGCAAGCGGCCGCCGACGAGCTGCAGGCGCTGGTCAAATCGCGGCTGCGCAGCTCGCGCGTGCCGCAGCGGATCGTGTTCAAGGACGCGCTGCCGTACAACGAGCTCGGCAAAGTGCTGCGGCGCCTGATCCGCCAGGAGTTCGTCGATGCGCAGTGAGCCATGGAGCCGGACATGAAGTTCACGATCGACAAGACCGTCGACATCGACGCACCGGCCAGCATCGTCTGGGAAGTGATCACCGACCTGGCCGCGTATCCGCAGTGGAATCCGTTCTGCGTTGAGTGCGAGTCCACGCTCAAGCCGGGCGACCCGATCGACATGCGCGTCAAGCTCGCCGGCCGCCCGCAAAAGCAGCGCGAATGGATGAAGGAACACATTCCCGGCAAGCGGCTGGCTTATGCGATGAAGCCGGTGCCGGCGGGTGCGCTCAGCAGCGGCCGCTCACACGAGGTCAAGAGCATCGGCCATGACCGCACGCGCTATCAGTCGCACTTCGAGTTGCGCGGCTGGATGATGCCGCTGGTGCGCGGCCTGCTCGGCCGCCGCTTGCAGCATGGCTTTGCCGGCATGACCGCCGGCATCCAGCAGCGCGCAGAACAGCTGTGGGCGCAGCGCCGCCGCTGAGCGACGTCGACGAGCGGACCACTGCGCGGCGTTATGCCGAGCAGTTGCTGGCGCTGCACGGCATCGCCGATGCGCGCCTCGACATCGTTGACCGGCATCCGGCCGTCATCGCCGCCGATTGCGGCTTGATCGAACTGAGCGGCGCCGCCGATGCCGCGCCGCTGCTATGCCCGGCGCCGATCGCGGCTTGTGCCGACGGCGCGATGGCGGCGCTGATCGCGATGGCGCCGCAAGGCCAGTGGCGCGACGCGCCCAGCGGCGCGCAGCGCTTGACCGAGCGCGCCGCGCTGCTCGGCCTGCAGCGGCGCGGCGCCGTGTCGGCCAACGGCAGCTGCCGCCTGCTCGCCACTGCCGACGGCGTGATCGCGATCAATCTCGCGCGCGACGACGACCACGCGCTGCTGCCGGCGTGGCTGCAAGCCGACCATGTCATCGCCGACGAGCTGCCTCAGCTCGTGGCAACGCGCGCGGCTGATGACTTGGTCGAGCAGGGGCGCGAGCTGGGCTTGGCCGTTGCGCGAGCCGATCGCCGGCCGCCGGCGCTGCCATGGCCGTCGCCGATGGTGCCGCCGCTGCGCCTCGCAGCGCGGCAGGCGCCGCGGGTCGTCGACTTGTCGTCACTGTGGGCCGGCCCCTTGTGCAGCCATCTGTTGCAGCGCTGCGGCGCCGACGTGATCAAGGTCGAGAGCACGCAGCGGCCCGATGGCGCGCGCGCTGGAAGTCCGGCGTTCTTCGAGCATCTGCATGCTGGCAAGGCATCGCTGAAGCTCAATTTTCGCAACGCCGAAGGTCGCGCGGCGCTGCTGGCCTTGCTACAGGGCGCCGACATCGTGATCGAAGCCTCGCGGCCGCGTGCGCTGCGCCAGCTCGGTATCGATGCCGATGCGCTGATCGCAGCCGATCCGGGCAAGACCTGGATCAGCATCACCGGATATGGCCGACGCGAACCTCAAGCGCAGTGGATCGCCTATGGCGACGATGCGGCGGTCGCTGCCGGCTTGTCGCACTGCTTGCATCAGGCAACCGGGCAATGGGCTTTCGTCGGCGATGCGATCGCCGATCCGCTGACCGGCCTGCACGCCGCGATCGCCGCGTGGGCCGGCCACCAGCGCGGTGGCGGCGGCTTGATCGACATCGCGATGGTCGACGTGGTGCGCCAGTGCCTGGACTTCGGTTGCGGCCCGGCGATGTGCGCGTCGGCGCAGCGACTTCAGCACTGGCAGCAGGTGCTGCGCGAGCCGCGCGCATGATCGACGCGATCCTCGACGCCGACATCGGCATCGACGCGCCCTGCCGCGTCGACGTGATCCTCGCCGACGGGCTGATCCGCGACGTCGTGCCGCATGGCGATGCGCGTATCACGGCGCGCGATGGCGCGGTCATCGATGCGGCCGGCGCCGCGTTGCTGCCATCGCTGCACGATCATCATCTGCATCTGTACGCGGCCGCAGCGGCGCTGCAGTCGTTATCTTGCGGCCCGCCGGACGTGGCCGATGCCGATGCGCTGCAGGCGGCGCTGCATCGACGTCACGCGATGCTGGCGCCTGGCGAATGGCTGCGCGGCGTGGGTTATCACGAGTCGGTGGCCGGCGACATCGACCGTCACTGGCTCGACCGCTGCGGCCCGGCGCGTCCGCTGCGAATCCAGCATCGCAGCGGCCGGCTGTGGATACTCAATTCGCTGGCGATCGCCGCGCTCGGCGTCTGCGGCAGCGACGATGACGTACCGCTGGAACGCGACGCGCAGCGCCAGTACACCGGCCGGCTGTATGACGCCGACGACTGGATGCGCCGGCGTCGCCCGCGTCAGCGCCCGAGCCTGCGCGCCATCAGCCGGGAGCTGGCGCGCCTTGGCGTGGCCAGCGTCACCGACACCACGCCGGACAACGACGCCGACATGGCGGCGGTGTTTGCCGCGGCGATCGAGCGCGGCGAGTTGCTGCAAGCGGTGACGATGATGGGCAATACCGATCTCGACGCGGCATCCGCCTTCGTCAGCGGGCGCGACGTGCAGCGCGGTGCACACAAGTTCCACTTGCACGACGCCGATCTGCCCGAGTTCGACACACTGGTGGCCGCTATCCAGCGCAGCCACGCGGCAGGCCGCGCCGCTGCGTTTCATTGCGTGACGCGCACCGACCTGACGTTTGCGCTCAGCGCGATCGAGCAGGCGGGCGCGATTGCGGGTGACCGTATCGAGCACGCCAGCGTGGCGCCGCCTGAGTTGCTGGACTGGATGCGCCGGCTCGGCGTGGCGGTGGTCAGCCAGCCCGGCTTCATCGCCGAGCGCGGCGACACTTATTTGACCGACGTCGATGCCGACGACCGGCCCTGGCTGTACCGGCTGCGCAGCGTCGTCGACGCCGGCATCGTGCTGGCGTCCAGCACCGATGCGCCGTTTGGCCGCAGCAACCCCTGGCAGGCGATGCACGCAGCGGTGACGCGGCAGACCGACCGTGGACTGCGCATCGGCGCCGACGAGGCGCTGAGCCCGGAGCAGGCGCTGCAAGGCTTTCTGCTGGCGCCGGACCTGGCGCTGCCGCGACAGCGACGCGTCGAGCGCGGTGCCGCCGCCGATCTGTGCCTGCTGGCCGAGCCCTGGGCTGCGGCGCGGACCCGTCTCGATCGGGTCGTCCCGAGGCTGACGCTGCGCGCCGGCCGGCCGATCGCAGCGGCGGGGGACGGCTAGCGCCGCCCACGGCGGTTGACGGCGCCGGCGGGTTTTCTGATTATGGTCACAATAATCAGAAGCGAGTTGTGCCATGCCCAAAGGTGGATATCGACCCGGCGCCGGCCGTCCGGCCGGCTCGGGTAGCCGTTACCCCGGCGAATCGACGCGCACGCTGCGCGTGCCCGAAAGCGCGGTGCCCAGCGTGGTGCGCTTCCTCGACGGCTACCGGCTGCAACGCGCGGCGGCGCAGCTGCCGTCCGAGCCGGTGGCCTTCGACCCGCCCGAGCTGCTGCTGGGTGAAGTCAGCACGCGGGTGCCGGCCGGCGCCGCGATGCCGGCCGACGACGACATCGACTTCGGGGTCGACCTGAACCGCTTGCTGGTGCGTCGTGCCGACAAGACGCGGATCTTCACGGTCGAAGGCGATTCGATGGACCTCGCCGGCATCGGCGAAGGCGACAAGCTGATCGTCGACTGCGGCCTGGAAGCGCGCGACGGCGACATCGTGATCGCGATCATTCTCGGCGAAGGCCACACGGTGAAGCGCTGGTCGACGCGCGGCGGCACGCCGCAGCTGATCCCCGAATCGTCCAACCCGATCCACCAGGTACGAACGATCCGCGACGGCGACGAATGGATGATCTGGGGTGTCGTCACCGGCCTGATCAAGCGGTTCCGCTGATGAGCGCCGTGCTTGATCTTCCCGTCGCCGCCACGACCACCGTCGCCGCCACGCGGCCGCTGCTGAGCCGGGCACACGATCAGCGCTTGCGCGCGATGTACCGCTCGGCCGGCTGGCCTTGCCTCGACAGCATCGAAATCGATCTGCTCGCGGCGGGCCTGCTCGAACGCGTCGCGCAGCGCAGCGGGCCGGAATGCCTGCGCGTCACCGACGAAGGCTTGCGCCATCTGTCGGCAACGCTGAACCGCAACCGCGCGGCGCTCGACGAGCACGAAGCGCTGGTCGAGCGCATTGCCGACCAGCAAGTGCGCAACGGCCGCATCGCGTTTCGCGGTCTGACGCTGCTGGGCAAGCCGGGCGAGGCTTGGCTGCATTTGCGGCCCGATGTGTATTCGATCGCCAACACCACGGTCGAGGACTATGTCGAGCCGGTGATCCACGAGATCAAGGTCAAGCGCGCCGACTTGAAGGCCGACCTGAAGAAGGCCGACAAGCGCGCGGGTTATCTGGCGCTGGCCAGCCAGTGCTGGTACGTGCTGGCCGACGGTGTCGGTGATGCCGACGACGTGCCGCCCGAATGCGGTGTGATGCGAGCCACTGCCGATGCGATCCAGATGCTGCGTCCGGCGCCGCACCGTCCGGTGCGCCTGGGTTTCAGCCACTGGATGGCGCTGGCCAAGGCCGATCGCTACCGATCACTGGCCGACCCGATGCCCTTGCTATGAGCGCAGCCGCGGCCTGTGTCGAGGTGACGCCGGTGACGCCGATCGCCGTGCGCGAGCTGTGCGAGTTCACCGCCAAGCGCGGCGATCTGGACCTGCGCTTCACGCCGTCACCGACCTCGCAGCAGGGCATCGAAGGCCATGCGATCGTCACGGGTCGACGCAGCGGCGATTACCTGCGCGAAGTGCCGTTGCAGCGGCAGTACCAGACGCTGCTGACGCGTGGTCGTGCCGACGGCTTGCGTCCGCCGACCGGCAGCGCGCCGATCGCCACGCTCGAAGAGATCAAGACGTATCGCGGCCGTATCGAGCGCATCCCGGACAATCACCGCACGCTGCACTGGGCGCAGCTTAAGATCTATGGCGCGCAGCTGTGCGCCGAACGCGGCCTGGATCAGATCGATCTGAGCCTGATCTATTTCGACGTCGACAAAAAGTCCGAAACGCCGCTGACGCAGCGCTACAGCGTTGCCGAGCTGGATCCGTATTTCGAGCAGCATTGCGAGACCTACCGCGTCTGGGACGCGGCGCAGCTCGTGCACCAGCAGCAGCGCAACCAGGCGCTGGAGCGGGCCGCGTTTCCGTTTGCCGACTTCAATGCGGGCCAGCGCCAACTGGCCGAGGCGATCTACCGCGCGATCCAGCGCCGCACGCCGCTGCTGGCGCAGGCACCAACCGGCATCGGCAAGTCGATCGGCACGCTGTTCCCGTCGCTGAAGGCGATGGCCAAAGGCCGTCTCGACAAGATTTTCTACCTGACGGCCAAGACCTCCGGCCGTCAGGCCGCGCTGTCGGCGCTGGCCAGCTTGCGCGGTGCCGACGGCAGCGCGCTGCCGCTGCGCGTGCTTGAACTGACCGCGCGCGACAAGGCCTGCGTGCATCGCGACAAGCTGTGCCACGGGCAGTCGTGCCCGCTGGCCAAGGGCTTCTACGACCGCTTGGCGACCGCGCGCGACGAGGCATTGGCGCTGTACTGCATCGACCAAGCCGCGCTGCGCAACGTCGCGCTGCGCCACAGCGTCTGTCCGTACTACTTGGCGCAGGATCTGGTGCGCTGGGTCGACGTCGTCGTCGGCGACTACAACTACTACTTCGACAGCAGCGCGCTGCTGCACAGCCTGACCACGCTCAACCAATGGCGCGTCGCCGTGCTGGTGGACGAAGCGCACAACCTGGTCGAGCGCGGCCGCGCGATGTATTCCGCCGAGCTGACCGAAACCGCGATCCCGACCGTCAAGGGATCGGTGCATCGCGCCAGCTCGCGCGCACTCAATGCATTGGCCGACGACTGGCGCCGCATCAGCGCGCCGCAGACCGAAGACTACGTACAGCTCGACGCCGCGCCGCAGGTACTGATCGACCGGCTGACGCAGACCGTCGCGGCGCTGGGCGACTTCTACACCGAGCATCCCGACGCCGGGCCGCCGCATCTGCAGCGCTTCTACTTCGACGCGCTGCACTTTCTGGAGCGCGCCGAAAGCTTCGGCACGCATTCGGTCTGCGACCTGCAAGTGGTCCGTCATCCCGGCATCGGCAATACCGATTCGACGCTGACGATCCGCAACGTCGTGCCCGCGCCGTTTCTCGCGCCGCGGCTGTACGCCGCGACGTCGGCTGTGCTGTTCTCGGCGACGATCACGCCGCCGCACTTCTATCGCAGCCTGATCGGCCTGGCCGACGACACGCCTTGGCTCGACGTGCCGTCGCCGTTCGATGCGCAGCAGCTGAGCGTGCAGATCGCCGGGCGCATCTCGACGCGCTACCGCGACCGCGCCGCATCGGTGGCGCCGATCGTCGCTTTGATCGCCGCGCAATACACGCATCAGCCCGGCAACTATCTGGCGTTCTTCAGCAGCTACGACTACCTGCAGCAGATCGCCGAAGCGCTGGCCGAGCGCCATCCGTCGCTGCCGGTGCACGCGCAGAAGTCGGGCATGAGCGAGCTGGAGCAGAGCGGCTTTCTGTCGCGCTTTACCGCCAACGGCCGGCAGATCGGGCTGGCGGTGCTGGGTGGGGCGTTTGCCGAAGGCGTCGATCTGCCCGGCGATCGCCTGATCGGCGCGTTCGTCGCCACGCTCGGTCTGCCGCAGTACAACGCCGTCAACGAAGTGATGCGCCAGCGTCTGACCGATATCTTCGGCGCCGAGGACGGCTACGACTTCGCCTACTTGTATCCGGGCCTGCAGAAGGTCGTGCAAGCCGCCGGCCGCGTGATCCGCACGCGCCAGGACCGCGGCACGATCCACTTGATCGACGACCGCTATCTGCGGCCGCGCGTGCGCCAAGTGCTGCCGCGCTGGTGGAACGCGAGCGCGCCATGAAGCATCTGCAGCGCAGTGATGATCCACCGGCGCACAGCTGGAACGCGGTGCCGCTGGTACGCGACCGCAATGGCGTGGAATGGGAGGTCGGTGCCGCGCAGCGCCATCCGCAGCGCGTCCGCGCACGGTTGGAACAAGCGGTCGATCACTGGATCGAGCGCGCGCGGCAGATGCCGATCATCACGCGCGTCAAGACACCGATTCCGCGTCCGACCGTGGTCTACGATTTGCGCGGCAGCGTGGCCGGCATGGCGGTCAGCCTGCGCGAGCAGCCCGGCCCGCCGCAGCAATGGATGCATGTGCATCCCGAGCTGCTGATGCGCTATCCGATCCAGATGATCCAGCAGACCACGCCGCACGAAATCGCGCACCTGGTCGTCGACTGGTATCTGCCCAGGACGCGCGAGCATCACGGCGCCGAGTGGTGTGCCGTGATGCGCTACTTCGGCCGTCCGCCGCTGCCGTATCACGAGATGGAAGGCCAGCGCCGCAGCATCGCGGTCGAGCCGCCGCCGCAGCGGCGCTTGGCGCTGTAGCGGCACGCGGCTGCAGGGCTGCGCCTACAATGGCGCCATGACCAACCCCTCGATCCGTCTCGCCAAAGCCGTCGTTGCGCTCACCGGGTGCTCGCGTCGCGAGGCCGAGCTGTACATCGAAGGCGGCTGGGTCACCGTCGACGGCCGCATCGTCGAAGAGCCGCAGTTCATGGTCGAGCCCGATGCGATGACGGTGGCCTTGCTGCCAGATGCGGCGCCGGCGCCGATCGAGCCGGTGACGATCATCATGCACAAGCCGCCCGGCATCGATGCCGATGGCGGCGAACAGCCAGCGTGGCGGCGGCTGTCGGCCGACACGCGCGTAACCGAGCACACCGACCCGCCGATGCGCGTGCTGCGCCGTCACTTCGTGCGGCTCGACGTGCCGATGCCGCTGGCGGTGCACGCCAGCGGGCTGCTGGTGCTGACGCAGGACTACGGCGTGCGCCGCCGGCTGACCGAAGACGCCAAGCTGATCGAGCAGGAATACGTCGTCGACGTCAGCGGCACGATCGCCGAAGGCGGGCTGGACCGGCTCAACCTCGGCATCACCGCCAACGGCTGGAAGCTGCCTGGCTGCAAGGTCAGCTGGCAAAGCGAGCAGCGTCTGCGCTTTGCGGCCAAGGACATCCGCGCCGCGCAGATCGAGTCGATGTGCCAGAGCGTCGGCTTGACCGCGACGACGATCCGCCGCTTGCGGATCGGTCAGGTCGCGATGGGCAAGCTGCAGCCCGGACAGTGGCGCTACCTGCCGGGCTTCAAGCGCTTCTAGTTGCGCATCAGCGCTGCTGTTCGGCTGCGATCCACTGCTTGACGCGGCGATCGAGCAGATCCAGCGGCAGCGCGCCGCCGGCCAGCACGCAGTCGTGGAAGCGGCGGATGTCGAAGCGATCACCGAGCGCGGCTTCGGCGCTGCGACGCAGCTGCTGGATCCGCATCATGCCGATCTTGTACGCCGTGGCCTGACCCGGCGCCGCGATGTAGCGCTGCACCTCGGACACCACGGCCGCGCGCGGCACCGACAGATTGGCATCGAAGTAATCGACCGCCTGCTGCTCGGTCCAGCCCTTGGCATGCAGGCCGGTATCCACCACCAGACGCACCGCGCGCCACATCTCTGAGCTGAGCCGGCCGTATTCCGAGTACGGGTCCTGATAGGTGTTGGGCATCTCCTTGGCCAGCCATTCCGAGTACAGCGCCCAGCCTTCCTGATACGCAGTGAAGTCGGCTTGCGTGCGGAACGTCGGCACGCCGGTCAGTTCCTGTGCGATCGAGATCTGCATGTGATGGCCGGGCAGGCCTTCGTGATACGCGATCACTTCCAGCTCGGTCTTCGGCATTGCGCTGACGTCGGACAGATGCACGTAGTAGGTGCCAGGGCGCGAGCCGTCGGGCGTGCCCGGATAGTAGTGCTGCGCCGCGCCCGGCTGTTCGCGGAACGCTTCGACGCGCTTGACCACCAGATCGGCCTTGGGCAACACGCCGAAGTAGCGCGGCAGTTCCTTCTTGATGTTGTTGATCGCCGCCGTCGCCTGATCGAGATAAGCCTGGCGGCCGGCGTCGTTCTCCGGGAATACGAAGCGCTTGTCGGAGTCGATGAACGCAAAGAACGCCTCCAGATCACCGTTGAAGCCGACACGGTCTTTCAGCGCGATCATCTCGCCGCGCAGCCGCGCCACTTCGCTCAGGCCGATCTGGTGAATCTGCTCGGCGCTCAGGTCGGTCGTCGTCATCAAGCGCAGCATTTCGTCGTAATACGCCGCGCCGTTGGCCTGCGTGCTGCCGACGCCGGACGGGTTGACCGCAGCGTTGCCAATGTCGCTTTCGACGAATGCGATCAGACGCTGGTACGCCGGCTTGAGCTGCATCACCAGCGTCGTGCGCGCCTGCGACTTCAAGGCCTGGGCGCGTGCGGCGCTGATCAGTTTCTTCTTCTGCAGGCCGTCGATCTCGGCCTGCAGATCGGCCCACAGCGCCGAGTCCTTGCCCTTGGTGAACGGCGCGCCGGTGATGACCTTGCGCGCCTGGTCGATCACGCCCTCGTAGGCGAACCGTGGCGGACGCACGCCTTGCTCCAAGCCCAGCCGCGCACGGCCGATCAGCGTGTCCATGGCCGTTGGAATCGCGGCGACGCGGTCGATATAGGCCTGCAGATCGGATTCGGTGTCGACGCGATGGAAGCTGATCAGCAACGTCGGCAGATCGGACTGCGCGCCGTTCATGTGGTCGAACATGTAGCGGTTGCGGCGGAACGCGGCGCCGGCGGCCTGGCGTTCGTACTGGTATTGCCAGATGTCGTACGAGGTCTTCGCCTCGTCGGTCAGCCAGTCGTAGCGGAACTGCGACTTCATCGCCTCGACGCTGTTGCGGCGCCATTGCAGCTGGTCGATCTCCGCCTGCTCGCTCATGTCGTCGAGTTCGTTGTAGCGATCCTTGCGGCCCAGAAACGTCAGCATGATCGGGCTGAACGCCAGCTCTTCTTCGTAGCGCGCTTCGAACCAGGCGTTGAGTCGCGCGGTTTCGGCGGCGATCTGCTCGGCGGTTGGCGCTGCGGGCGTCGCCGCTGCTGGCACCGGCGGCGCGGCGGGTGGCGCAGGGGGCTGGCTGGCGCAAGCACTGGCGAGCAGGGCGGCGAGGGCGGTGGTCAAGGCGGTGCGGGTCATCGGCGTCGGGGTCCCTGAAGGTCAGCGCAGAGCCTACCGCATGCCGCGCCCCGCTCAGCCGTCGGCAAGCGGCTGCCGCTAAACTGCGGCGCCCCGCGCCGGGCGCGCGGGCCACCAGGAGAGGGTTTTTGCGACATTCAGTGCTGCTGTTGACCACCGGCCTTGCGCTGCTGTGCGCCGCTTGCGCTCACTACCGCACGCCAGGCGGCGCTGTGCAGTGGGACGCGCTGCACGGCACCGACGCCGATGCGATCCCGCGCCAGCCGTCACCGCATTTCCCGTCGAATCTGTCGGTGGTCCGGCTGCAGGCCTCGGAATACCAGTCGGCGACGGTCGGCAGCTACGGCAAGGGCCGCTACAGCTTGGTCACCAGCGGCGAGCTGCTCAGCGAGACCCAACTGCAGGCCATGGCGCAGTGGCCGGCCGTGGCCAGCGTCGGCCGGCTTGACCTGCAATTGCTGCCGCGCAAGCTCGAATCGCTCGACGATCTGCGCCTGAGCGCCGCCAAGCTGCAGAGCGACATCCTGCTGATGTATACGGTCGAGACGACGTTCCGGATCGGGGGACAGGACTACGGCCCGGACCGCAAGCTACGGCTGGGTGGTGCACCGGGCGAGGGTGACGCGGTGACCAGCGTTGCGCGCGCCGTGTTCACCGACGTGCGTACCGGCTACACCTACGGCGAGGCGCGCGGCATCGTGTCACGCGGCCTCGACGCGGCGGCCGTGGCCGATGCGCGCTCGGTCGACGCGGCGCGGCTGGCGGCGGAGCGCGACGCGTTCACCCAACTCGTCGGTGAGGCCAAGGCCCGCTGGGGCGAGATCGCCCGTCATTACCGCTAGCCGAACTTCGGACCTTGCGCAGGCTCCAAGCGGCTGGGGCGCATTGCGGCGCTCATTGTGAATCGATCAGGTTGAACCCTTTCATGGCATTGCAACGTTGGCTGTTGTGCATCGTGTTGTCGCTGGTGGGCTCCTTGGCCGGCGTCGTCCAGGCCGCCGGGCCGGCCCCGTTTGACCTCGCCGGGCCGACGCTCGACGTGGTCGTCACCCGCGGCAAGGTGATCCTGCCGGCGTCCGAGGTGCCGCATCTGGCCGAAGGCGACAAGATCTGGATCAAGCCGGAGTTTCCGGCAACACAGTCGGCCGACTACTTGATGGTGGCCGCGTTTCTCAGCGGCTCGACCAACCCGCCGCCGGAAGACTGGTTCTATCCGTGCAAGACCTGGACGGGCAAGTGCAAGCGCGAGGGCCTGACCGTCACCGTGCCCAAGGGCGCGCAGCAGATGCTGGTGATGCTGGCACCGGCCACCAATGGCGACATGAACGCGCTGGTCAGCGCCGTGCGCGGCCGGCCGGGTGCGTTCGTCCGCGCCACGCAGGACTTGAACCAGGCGGCCCTGGACCGGTCGCGGCTCGAGCGCTATCTGGCCGCCGTGCATTCGCTGAGCCAGGGCGCGCCGTCACTGATGAAGGAAGTCGCGCCGCTGCTGGCGCGCAGCCTGCAGATCAAGGTCGACGAGAAGTGCCTCGACAAGATCCCGATGCTGCAGGCGGCCTGCCTGACCCAGGGCCAGGAGGCGCTGATCCTCAACGACGGCCACAGCATGTCGATCGCCGCGACGCTGACCAGCGGCCCCGGCGCCGACCTGGTGATGGCCGCTGCGGCGACGCCGGAGCTGGGCTACGGCATCTACAGCCCGTACATCGCCTCGGTGCTCGACATCGTCCGCATCTTCGACTCGTTCAGCACCGCGCAGTACCAGTACATCCCGGCGCTGGCCTCGCAGCAGGGCGACAAGCTGGCGCTGACGCTGAACGCGCCGCCGTCGTTCCACAGCCCCAAGTCGGTGCTGGTGGTGGCGATGCCGGCGATCGAGAAAAAGTCGCAGCTGCCGCCGCTGCACGCGGTCGACCCGACCGAAATCTACTGCGCCAGCCGTGACCAGCTGGTGCTGCCGGTCGAAGGGGCGCCGCTGGCGTTCTCGACCGGTTTTGCCCACGACATCACGCTCAACGTGACCGGTCAGGACGGCAAGCTGATCCGGCTGCCGGCGCGCGCCGACGCCGCCCAAGGCGGCTACGTGGTCAATACGGCCAGTCTGCAGTCGGTGAACCTCGGCGACACGGTGCGCGCTTCGCTGGTGGGTTACTGGGGTTTCGAGCCCTACCAGGGCCCGACGTTCACGCTGCGCAATGCCAATGCGGCGACCGACGCGTGGGAGCTGGCCGACGGCGACGAGAACGCGCTGGTGGTCGGCCGCCAGGACACGGTGCGGCTGCGCGCCAGCAGCACCAGCTGCGTCGACGGCTTCATGTTGCGCGACCCGGCCGGCAAGGAGCTCAAGGCCGAGTGGAAGACCGTCAAGCCGGGCATCGTCGAGGTCAAGCTGCCGTTGCAGACCGCGCAGCCAGGTGCGATGACGTTGCTGGTGCAGCAGTCGGGGGTCAGCGAGCCGCGTTCGATCCCGCTGCAGGTGTTTTCCAATGCCACGCGTCTCGACAGCTTTGCGATGCATGCCGGCGACGGGCAGGGCCTGCTCAAGGGCAGCCGGCTCGATGAAGTGGTCAGCCTGGCGATCGGCGGCGCCACGTTCGTGCCGGGCGAGCTGTCCACGCAGGGCAAGGACGACGAACTGCCGATGGTCGCCCAGGACCTGCAGGCCGCTGCCGCGCTGCGCCCGGACCGCGGCATCGCGGCGCGCGCCACGCTCAAAGACGGCCGCGTGGTCCGCGTCACCGCGACGATCGACCCGCCACGGCCGCGCGTAACGCTGATTGGCAAGAGCGTGCAGCCATCGCGCAGCAGCGGCGAGAGCAACATCACGCTGGCCAACCAGGGCGAGCTGCCACAGGACGCGCGGCTGACGTTCTCGGTGCGCGCCCAGGTGCCGGCGACGTTCCCGCCCGACCAGATCATCGAAGTGGCCACCCAGGACGAGGCCTTCGCCACACGCTTGAGCATCGCCAACGGCGGTATCCGCCTCGGCGACGCCCGTGTCGGCGTCGTGTCGCTGGACCCGGCGCGGGCGTTCGGCTTTTCGGCATTCGGGCCGCTGAAGTTCCGGCCGGTGGTCGGCAACATCGCCGGCGACTGGCAGCCGCTGGTGTCGCTGGTGCGCTTGCCGGTGCTCAAGGATCTGAAGTGCCCGGCCGACCCGGAACTGGCCTGCAAGCTCAGCGGCAGCGACCTGTTCTTGGTCGATTCGGTGTCGGCCAACCCGCGCTTCGAGCCGGCCGTCCAGGTGTCGGACGGCTTCCCCGGCTACAGCCTGCCGGTGCCGCATCCGGCTGACGGCAAGTTGTATCTGAAGCTGCGCGACGACCCGAGCATCGTCAACACGATCGCGCTGGAGATCCAACGGCTGCCACCGACCCAGGAGGACATCGACCGGGTGGCGCGGCAGAAGGCGGCCGAGACGGTGGCGCCTATCACGCAACCGATTGCATCTGAAGTCGAACCCCCACCGTAAGAACGGGCCCGCCCTACCGGACATCTGGTTTTGCGCCCATGCGATGTTTTGTCTATGGGGCTTCCAGACACCCGCTGCGTACTATGCGCGGCCTTCCGGCGGCTCCGTTCCCGATAGAGGTTTGCTTTGGCTCGACTGATTTTCTGTCTGATCGCATCGCTGCTGGCGTCGCAAGCATTTGCACTGCAGCTCAGCGCTGATCTGGATTCCGCCCGCCCGGTGTTTGCGCCGGCATCCGCCAGCGCCACGATGCAATTCCGTACCGCCGACTTGATCGACGGCGACGACGATCTGGCCATGGCCGAACTGCAGCTGTTGTTTTCCGAGCAGCTCGACAGCAACGATTACGGTGCGATTGATCCGGGCACCGAAGCGCTCGACAACGCTTCGGGCATGATCGGCGTGCGCTATCGCTATGGTTCTGCGTCCGAGAATGCAACCGATTGCTCTGGTCTGGTCCGCATGGCGTTCCGCAACGCGGGTGTCGACCTGCCGCGCTCGACGCGTGATCTGATCCACGCCGGCCGCGAAGTCGGCCTGCACGCGCTGCAGCCCGGCGACCTGCTGTTCTACCGCTTCCGCAAGAACCAGCTGCACGTGGCGATCTACGCCGGTAACCGCGAGATCATCCATGCCTCACCCGATGCCCGTCGCGTCGTCCGCACGCGGCTCAGCTCGCATTGGGACCGCCGCCTGGTCAAGGCGCGGCGCGTGCTGCCGTCGACGGCCACCGCTTACTAGCGTCGCCCTCGCGGAGGCGCGGCGGCGCCGTCCCGCAGCCACGCCCGGCCGTGTAGGCTTGCCGCTTCGTCCGGTTTGGCCGGCGCTCGTTCTCCATCGATGGCTTCCGATTCGCTGCCGCTGCTGACCCTGCCGGTACACCAAGCGCTGCTCGCGGCCCGCGATGCCGGACAGTCCAGCGTCGAGGTGTCGCTCGATCTCGGCCGCAGCCGGCACACGGTTGCGCTGGCCGCCGATCACTGGGGCTGGCGCGAGCAGCGTTTCGCGTATGCCGACGTCTGCAAGGACCGCACGATCTACCACTGGGACGGTGCCGGCTTCGTGCCGGTGTCGCGCTTCGGTGCTTCGCTGATCAAGCTGGTGCCGACGCACTGGGGTCCGCCGACCTTCGAGATCGACGGCATCAAGATGCTGCCGACCGAGCAGGTGTCGCCTTACGACGACGCGCAGCGCAAGGTCGGGCTGATCCAGCCGCAGGGCAAGGTGGTGCTCGATACCTGCGGCGGCTTGGGGTACTTCGCTGCCTGGTGCCTGCAGGGCGGGGCGCGGCAGATCCTGTCGTTCGAGAAGAATCCCGACGTGATCTGGCTGCGCACGCTCAATCCCTGGTCGCCGGACCATCGGCTGCCCAGCGCATTGCAGCTGCAGCAGGGCGACGTGGCCGACGCGATCACGGCGCTGACGTCGGCATCGGTCGACGCGATCCTGCACGACCCGCCGCGCTTCGGCATTGCCGGCGAGCTGTATTCGCAGCGCTTCTACGACGAGCTGGCGCGCGTGATCCGCCCGCGCGGCCGCTTGTTCCACTACACCGGGGCGCCCAACCGGCTGACCAGCCGCCGTGATGTGCCGTCCGAAGTGGCCGGCCGGCTGCAGCGCGCCGGCTTTCGTACCGAGTTCAACGGCGACGGCGTGCTGGCCACGCGCGGCGCCGGCCGCTAGCGTCGCGGCTGCTGCGCTGTCGGCCTCGGCTGCGGCGGTCTACCATCGCAAGGCGAACGTTGCGCAGCGCATCGGCGCCTATCGCGCACCGTCATCCACTTGGGACGATCACCATGAAACTGATATCCGCCGCGCCCTGGGCGCTGGCTGCTGTGCTGGCCGCATCCGTTTGCGCCGCTGCGGGCGCTAGGCCTGCCGCCGCGACCGATCCGCAACTGGAGGCGGCGATCGCCAGCCCTCAGCGCAGCGATGCTGATCGCCAGCGCGACCGCTATCGCCATCCGCTGCAGACGCTGAGCTTCTTCGGCATCCGGCCGGACATGACCGTCGTCGAGGTTTCACCCGGCGCCGGCTGGTACACCGAAATCCTCGCGCCGTACTTGAGCAAGAGCGGCCGCTACTACGCGGCAGCGTCAGCGGTCAGCCTGCCGACCGCGTCCGACGGCGCCAAGAAGGCCGTGGCGGCGATGACGGCGCGCTTTGCAGCCGACCCGGCGCGCTACGGCACGCCGGTGATCACCGAATTCCAGCCGCCGCTGCGTGTCGACATCGCGCCCGCTGCCAGCGCCGATCTGGTCGTCAGCTTCCGCAACGTGCACAACTGGATCGCACGCGACAGCGAGCTGGCGGCGTTCCAGGCGTTTTATGCCGCTCTCAAGCCCGGCGGCACGCTCGGCATCGTCGAGCATCGTGGCAAGCCCGGCGAAACGGTCGACGAGATGAAGAAGACGGGCTATGTCAGCGAAGCCTACGTCAAGGCGCTGGCGCAGCAAGTGGGCTTTCGTTTCGTTGCCAGCTCGCCGGTCAACCACAACCCGAAGGACACCAAGGATCACCCCGAAGGCGTCTGGACCTTGCCGCCGACGCTGGAGTTGGGCGACCAGGATCGCGCCAAGTATGTTGCGATCGGCGAGTCCGACCGGATGACGCTGAAGTTCATCAAGCCGCAGCCCTGACGCAGATCGTGCCGCGCGGCGTGTTTACTCGATGATGCCGAGACGCCGCGCGGTGATGATCGCTTCGGATCGGCTGGTCACGTGCAGCTTGGCGAAGATGTTCTTCAAGTGAAACTTGATCGTGTTTTCGGACACGAACAAGTGCTGCGCCATGCCCTTGTTCTTCACGCCCGAGCCGAGCAGCGCCAGCACATCGATTTCACGTTCCGACAGCGGCTCGTGCTGAGGCTCGGCGGTCACGGGCGGCGCATTGCCGGTGATGCCGATGCGGCAGCAGGCGAGCACCGCGCTGATGAACTCGGTGCTCACCGGCAAATCGCCGGTCTGCGGATGCAGCAGCATCGCGCTGTACATGTCCTGCAGCAGCTTGGCGATCGTGCGGCCTTCGTTGGCGAACACGCTGATGAAGCCGCCCAGCTCGGCGGCGCGGATCACGCCTTGCAATAGCCGCTGTGCGCCGCGTCGGTCCCCGCGGCGATCCAGCAAGACCGCGTCGAGCAGTTGCAGCTTCATGGTCCGGAATGGCCGGTTGTGCGATCGCAGCTTTTCGGCGTCCAGTGCTTCGCGCGCCGCCGTGACCGGACCTGCATGCGCGAGCAGACGCAGCCGGCCCAGGACCTCGCATTCCAGCTCTTCCGAAAACGGAACCCAGCCTGACGGCAACAACGTCGGCGCGATCGTGTCGGCCAGCGCCTGAGCCTGTGCCAGATCATCGTCGGCGATCGCAGTGCGCACACGCTCCCAGCCGATCAGCGCCTGCAGCCGCGACCAGCGATTGCGTTCGGCGATGTCGGCCGCGACGTCGAGCAAGGCCTCGGCCTGGCTGCGATCCCCGCTGCTAGAGCGCATCCGCGCGGCCGACAGAAACGCCACCGCAAAGAAATCCGGCAGCGCCGAGCCGGAGATGATCGAGCGGTGCTGATCGAACAGCGCCAGCGCCGACGCGTACTGGCCGGATTCGTACAGACCCCAGACGTAGCAAGACACCAGCGCCGCCAGCGAGAACGACTCACCCAGCTCGGCGTAATGCGTGGCGAGTCCTCGTTGGAAGATCGTGATCGCCTCGTCGAGACTGCCTTGCAGCAAGGCGCTGGCACCGGCGACGCCGACCGTATAGCCGTGGCTGAAGGCGGCCTTGCCCATCACGTTGCAGCGCCGCGCGACATGGATGTGATGGTCGACTTCGGCAAAGCGACCGAGCGTGATTTCGCGATAGGCCAGCAGGTTCGACGCGGCACCCAGTTCGAAGGCGCTAAAGCCGCCGGGCTGCAGCGCATCGACGGGCACGCGGTCGATCAGAGCAAAGGCTCGGGCGGTGTCGTCGGCGGCCACCGCCGCCATCGACAGCACGATATCCGGGCTGGTCGTCGCCTCGACGCTGCCCGATCCGATCAGCGTATCGAACAGCGCCAGCAGCGGCGGCAGCTTGTCGAAGCGACGCAGAAACACATAAGCGTAGGCGACCGCGATCGACAGATCGGCGCGCTTGGCGATCTCGTCGAACGGCAGCCGGTCAGACCAGTATTCGAGCGTGATCAGCGAGCCGTTGGCGACCAGCTCCTTGCCGAAGACGGCGAGTGCATCGGCAGCGGCGCCGACGTCGCCGCATTCCAGCCAGTGGTACACCGCATCTTCGTAATAGCCGTGCTTGAGGTTCCACGCAGCGGCGCAGCGATGCGCATCGGCCTTAGCGGCGGCCGATGTCCGACCGAATTCGGCGATCAGGAAGTCGGAGAACAGCCCGTGATATCGGAACCAGACGCCATCGATGCCGAGGCGTCGCAGGAACAGGCCCGAGCGTTCCAGGTCGAGCAGGATGTGGACGGCGTCGCTACGGCCGGTCACCGCCTGGCATAGCGGACCACACAGCCGCTTGAGGATCGACGTTTTCAGCAGAAAGTCGCGGATGCCCGGCTCCTGCAGCATCAGCACGCGGCTCGACAGATACCGCGCCAACTCCTGAGTCTGCGGCGGCGGTAGGTGCAGTGTGCGGCGTACGTCGGCGCTCGACAGACTCAGTCCGTAGAGCTGTACGGCGACGGGCCAGCCCTCGGTCAGACGGAAGATCGAATCGACTTCGTCGCGGGTGACCTCGGTGCCGAGTTGAGCATCGAAGTAGCGTGATACCTCGTCGCGCGTAAAGCGCAGATCTTCGGTGCGCAGCACCACCGCGCGGCGACTGACGATCATTCGCGATAAGTGGATTGCCGGCTCGGCGCGCGTGCCGATGTAGACGCGCACGTGCATCGGCAGGCGCTCGAACCATTCCTGGCAGAAGCCAAGCAGATCAGGCTGCTGCAACTGCTGGAACTCATCGAAGAACAGCGCGATCGGCTCGCGGGACTGCATCAGCCGGTCGATCAGCCAGTCGGAGGCGCGTCGTGGAATCAGCGCATCGTGTTGCGCGGTATCCGCCTCGCGCACATCGACCGGTGCAACCCGATCGATCACCGCTTGCAGGTGTACCGAGAAGCGGCGCGTATCGTTGTCGGCGTTGTCGAACGTCAGCCACGCGGTGCGGGCGCCGTCGCGTTCGGCGCGCTCTTTGAACTGCAGCAGCGTCGTTGTCTTGCCGTGGCCGGCGGGCGCTTGCAGCAGCACGAGTTGCACCGATGGATCATCGAGGCCGCGCGCAAACAACGCATCACGCGCAATCGCATCGGGTAGGTTGCGCGGCGCGTCCAGTTTCTGGACGTTGATTTCCGAAGCGGTCATCGGCAGTGAATCGCAGCCGGCGCGGCAGCAGACGGGCTCACCAGATCGGGCCTGCTGTCAAAGCCGTGTATCGGAATCGCGCGACGCGCTTGCAGGCGATGGAAACATCAGCGGAGTGTTCAGAGTCGGTGCCGAACTCGATGGTAGCACCTGCTCGCGTATCGACTGCGGGGCAGCGTGATGCCCGCAGACCGCTGTCGTCGCAGCGGCCTGCGGGCCTTACATCACAAGGTCGTGCGCCGTGCTCAGCCCGAGACGTAGGTCGAACGCAGCTGCTGGTAACCCGACAGCGTCTCCGGACCCAGTTCGCGACCCAGGCCGCTGGCCTTGACGCCACCAAACGGCGAACCGATCGACAGCGCATAGCCGTTGATGCCGATCGTGCCAGTCTGGATCTGATTGGCGACGCGCAGCGCGCGATCGGTATCGGCGCTCCACACCGAGCCACCTAAGCCGTAGATCGTGTCGTTGGCGATGCGGATCGCCTCGGCTTCGTCCTTGTACGGAATCACGGCCAGCACCGGCCCGAAGATTTCTTCGCGTGCGATCACCGCATCATTGGTCACGTCGGAGAACACGGTCGGCTGCACGAACCAACCACGGCTCTGGTTTGCAGGACGCCCACCGCCGGTGACCAGACGCGCTTCGCTCTTGCCCTTGGCGATGAAGCTTTCGACGCGCTGGCGGTGTGCGGCCGATGCCATCGGACCGACGTGCGTCGACGGGTCGAGTGCATTGCCGACGTTCATCGACGACACCGTCGATGCAATCGCGTCGACGATCTGGCCGTAGCGGTTGGCCGGCGCCAGGATGCGCGTGCAGCTGAAGCAGGTCTGACCGTTGTTGATCAGCGACACCATCGGCAGGCCGGCGAGCACCTGGTCGAGATTGGCGTCGTCGAGAATCACCGCAGCCGACTTGCCGCCGAGTTCCAGCGTGACCGGCCGCAGCAGTTCGCCGCAGACCTTGGCGATCGAGCGGCCTGCCGGCGTCGAGCCGGTGAAGGCCACTTTATCGATGCCGGGATGCGATACCAGGTAGGCGCCGACTTCACGGTCGGCCGCGACCCAGTTGATCACGCCGGCCGGTACGCCGGCTTCAATCGCCGCTTCAGCGATCAGGTAGCTGTCGAGCACGGTGCCGGGCGACGGCTTGATGACGATCGTGCAGCCGGCCGCCATCGCCGGTGCGATCTTGGTCATCGCCAGCACCACGGGATAGTTCCACGGCACGATCGCCGCGACGACGCCAATCGGACGGCGGCTGACGATGGTTTCCTTGCCCAGCTGAGACGGCCGCGTTTCATCAGGCGACTGACTGCCGATCAACTCGGCGTAGTAGCCAAGCAGTCCCACCGGCAATGTGCCTTCGAACAGCGCGCTCAGCGATGCCGGCATGCCGTTCTGCATGCTGACCAGCTTGGCGATTTCAGTCGAGCGCTTGTTCAGTGCTTCGGCGAAGCGACCCATCACGGCGGCACGTTCGGCAGCGCTCGATGTGGCCCAGCCCGAATGATCGAACGCGTGCCGCGCGGCAGCGACGGCACGATCGACGTCGGCTTCGGCCGCTTCGGGCACCGAGCCGAGATGTTCTTCGGTCGATGCATTGGTCAGATCGAAGCGTCGCGTCGTCGACGGCGCGACCCATTGGCCACCGATGAAGAATGCATTGCGAGAGTAGTCGTTGCTTGCCATCTATCCTTCTCCTCCAAAGAGCCGATCGAATCGCCTCACCCGCGCGAACGGGGCTACATGAGGGATTCGATTCGGAGTACCTGGTAATTGATTTCGCGTATCAGGTCGTGCCATTCCGGCGCGGCGAAGCAGGGCTCAGGACGTCGAGCCCAACTGCGTTTGAAGGTCGTTGGCGCGCTTGATGATGTACTGGTGGATCGCTTCGACGTCTTCAGGCTTGAGCGTGTCGCTGAAGCCCGGCATGCCCTTGGCGCGATACGCACCCGCGACGATGCCGGCGAACATCTCGTGCTTTTCCGGCGTCATGTAGCGCAGGTCGGGGATCACCGATCCCGCCAGCGCATTGGGGCCGTGGCACATGCCGCAATGGCCGTTGTACAGATCACGTCCTTGCGCCACGACGGCCTCGGTCGCGGTGACCGGCGGCTGCTTGGGCTGCGTTCGCGGCTCGTTCTTCGGCGGCGGTAGCGTGGCGGTGCCGCCGATCTTGTAGGTCAGCACGCGCGCTTCCGGCCGCACCTTGGCCGGCTCCGACAACGCACCGAGCGCCAACGGGAACGCACCGCCCCAGCCGGCTTCGACGGTGACGTACTGCTCGCCGTTGATCTCGTAGGTGACCGGACCGGCCATCACGCCCGTATTGGCCGGCGTTTCCCACAGCTTGCTGCCGGTTTTGGCGTCGTAGGCGACGAAGCGGCCATCGGCCGTGCCCTGAAACACCAGGTTGCCGGCGGTGCTCAGCGTGCCGCCGTTCCACACGGTGACATAGCTCTGGCGCCAGACTTCCTTCTGCGTGACCGGGTCCCAAGCGACCAGATGGCCCTTGTGCATGTCGGTGACGCCCTGCAGTGCCTTGGCATCGTTCTCGGGCAGTGCGATCGGTGTCGAGCCCATGTGCCACGTGCCCTTGCCGCTGAAGTCCTGCTTCGGGTCCGGCGTGAACAGTGCAACGGCTTCCTGCATCGGAATGTAGACCAGGCCGGTATCCGGGTTGAACGACATCGGCTGCCAGTTATGCGCACCGAGCGGACCTGGGCTGACCAGTGCCGGCTTGGTTGCCCAATCGGCTTCCGGATTTTCGACAGGGCGGCCGGTCTTCAGGTCAACGTGCGTCGCCCAATTGGCCGGCGCGAATTTCTCGGCCGAAATCAACTGACCATTGGCACGATCGATTACATAGAAGAAGCCGTTCTTCGGCGCTTGCATCAGCACCTTGCGCGTCGTGTCGCCGAACTTTAGATCGGCCAGGATGATGTGCTGCGTGGCGGTGTAGTCCCAGGTGTCGCCCGGCGTGGTCTGGTAATGCCAGACGTAGTCACCGGTGTCGGGCTTGATCGCGACGATCGACGACACGAACAGGTTGTCGCCACCGCCGGGGCTGCGTGATGCGCGGTTCCAGAACGAGCCATTGCCAGTGCCGACGTAGAGCAGATCGAGATCGGCGTCGTAGGCCATCGAGTCCCAGGCCGTGCCGCCGCCACCGCCGCCCTTGTCCCACCAGCGCGAGCCTTTCCATGTCGGCATCGCGATCTTCATCGCTTCGCTCTCAGGCGGCTTGGACGGATCACCCGGCACCGTGAAGAAGCGCCACAGCATCTTGCCGTCGGCGGCGTCGTAAGCGCTGATGTAGCCGCGCACGCCGAGCTCGGCACCGCCATTGCCGATGATGACCTTGCCTTTGATGATGCGCGGCGCACCGGTGACGGTATAGCTGCGCGAATGATCGACCACGGTGTCGACTTCCCACACCTTGGCGCCAGTGGCCGCGTCGAGCGCGATCAAGCGGCCGTCGTAGGCGCCCACGTAAACCTTGCCCTTCCACACGGCGACGCCGCGATTGGCCACGTCGCAGCAGCCGTCACGCGCCTTGTCGCGCGGCACTTGCGGGTCGAACTTCCACAGCTCTTTGCCGGTGACCGGGTCGAGCGCGCTGACGATCGAATAGGCATGGGTGACGAACATGATGCCGTCGACGACGATCGGCGTGCCTTCGGTGGCGCGGTCGACGTCGAGTCGGTAGCTCCAAGCCAAGCCGAGCTTGCCGACGTTTTCGTGATTGACCTTGGTCAGCGGGCTATAGCGCTGCTCGCTGTAGGTGCGACCGGTGCTCATCCAAGAGCCCGGCTCTTTGTCGGCCGCGATGATGCGCGCTGCATCGACACTGGCCGCGGGTGATGCAGCAGCAGCTGGCGCGGTGCTGGCTGCTGCGCTCTTATCTGGTGATGGCTTGCAGGCCACCATCGTCAGCAGCAGGCACGGCAAAGCCGCGGCGGCGAAACGGTTCATTCTCATTCTGGTTGTCTCCTCAAAGCCCCTGGTCACTGCGTTATAAACCCGCGATAGCCGTCGCGCGCCACCTGCTCACACAGCTGGCGATAATTACCTACACCGCCGATGTACGGCATGAAGATGCGCGGCTTGCCGCTGATGTTGGCGCCCATGTACCAAGTGTTGCCTTTGGGAAACAGCGTGCTGTGGGCCACCGCGTTAGC
Source organism: Hydrocarboniphaga daqingensis (assembly GCF_900129825.1). Lineage (GTDB taxonomy): Bacteria > Pseudomonadota > Gammaproteobacteria > Nevskiales > Nevskiaceae > Hydrocarboniphaga > Hydrocarboniphaga daqingensis. The sequence goes on from NZ_FQWZ01000007.1 coordinate 44,490, forward strand.
GTGGTCCACCCATTGGTCTTCAGCTTCGATGCTGGCTTCGATTTGGCGTTTGCCGTGCTTCGACAGATGATCGAGACAGCCGGCGATCCATTCGACGTGCTGCTCGATCGAGATCAGCATGTTGCTCAGTACCGACGGACTGCCCGGACCGGTGACGATGAACAGATTCGGGAAGCCCGCCGTCATCAAGCCCATCATCGTGCGCGGCCCTTCGGCCCACTTTGAGCGCAGCGTCTGGCCGCCCTTGCCGCGAATGTCGAGCGACATCAGCGCGCCGGTCATTGCATCGTAGCCGGTGGCAAACACCAGGCAATCGAGCGCTTCGAAGCCGCGCTCGGTTTCGATGCCCTTATCGGTGATGCGCTTGATCGGGTCCTTCTGCAGGTTCTTCAGCGTGACGTTGTCGCGATTGAAGGTTTCGTAGTAATTCGTATCGATGCACAAGCGCCGCGTGCCCGCGAACTGATCGCGCGGCACCATCTGCTCAGCCAGTTCCGGGTCCTTGATCCGCTCGCGTATCCGTGCGGCGAGAAACTCCTGTGCGGTCTTGTTGGCTTTTTCGTCGATCAGCACGTCGCCAAACGCCACCATCAGCGCAAACGGCCGGCCTTGGTCGTAGATGCGCTGATAAATCTGCGTGCGCTCGGCCTCGTCGAGGTCGAACGCCGATGCGGCATAAGTTTCGCCGGGGATGCCGACCATGTGGTGGCGCGCTTCATTGCGCAGTTCGTCGTAGTGCGCCTTGACCTGGCTGATCTGCTCGGGCGTCAGCTTGCGGTTGTGCGCCGGCAGGCTGTAGCTCGGCGTGCGCTGATAGACGTACAGATGATCGGCCTGCTCGGCGATGATCGGAATCGCCTGGATACCGGATGAGCCGGTGCCGACGACGCCGACGCGCTTGCCGCGAAAGTCCACCGGATCATGCGGCCAGCTCGACGTGTGGTAGACCTCGCCCTTGAACTGATCCAGACCCGGGATCGCCGGGTCTTTCGGTATCGTCAGGCAGCCAGTGGCCATTACGACGTACTGGGCCTTGACCGTCTGCTGGTCTTCAGTGGTGGCGGTCCAGCGGGTCGTGGTCTCGTCGTAATGGAGCGCCGTCAGCTTGGTATTGAACGAGATGTCGCGGCGCAGATCAAAGCGATCGGCGACATGATTGGCGTAGCGCAGGATTTCAGGCTGTGAGGCGTAGCGCTCCGACCAGTTCCATTCCTGCTCCAGCTCCTTGTCGAACGAGAACGAATACTCGACGCTCTCGACGTCGCAGCGCAGGCCCGGATAGCGGTTCCAGTACCAGGTGCCGCCGACCGACGGCCCCTTTTCGATGATCCGCGCCGACAGCCCCAAACGTCGACACTGGTACAGCATGTACATGCCCGACCAGCCCGCGCCGACGATCAGCACGTCGTAGGCAGATTCCGGAATTGATCTGATCTTTTCGTTGTTCATTGTTGGGTACCCGTGATCGAGTGGCGGCCGCAGCCGACCGGCGTGGACTGACATCCCGAGAGGACCAAACCAGACCGGCGCGCAAATCCGTCGCTCGCAAGCCCGCTTTCAGGTGACCGACTCTGAACGCGATGCGGGACTGGTTCTAATATCGTCAGCAGCCTTCATTGAGCCACTGCGCCTCTCTCAAGCCGATCGTATGAAAGGGGTGTGCGGTCGGCACTACCCAAAATGGGTAGGCACAGACACTGGGCGGCGACTCTATGCTGTGGTCGGGTCGCAGCACTGCGGCTCGCTTGCGTGCTGCGCCGCGCCGGTCGAGGACCGCGCGACAGCGCGCACCATTCAGGCTTCCCCGATGCATCACCCAGAGGATGCACGTCCACACGAGGAGACCCCGATGCACCCCACCGAACCGACTCTTGCGCAGAGCATCGACAGTGCACGCCGTTACCGGCTTGCCGATCTTTTGTGGCGCAGTGCAGCAAGAACGCCGAACAAGACGGCCTTGGTCTACAAAGGCCTGCGCCGCAGCTTTGCCGAGCTCGACACCGTGGTGAATCGCCTGGCCAATGCAATGACGCAGTGCGGCATCGGCCGCGGTGATCACGTCGCGCTGATTTCGCACAACAACGACGCCTTCGTGGTCACTCGCTTTGCGCTGGCGCGGCTCGGCGCCGTCGTGGTGCCGATCAACTTCATGCTCAATGCTGCCGAGATTGCCTTCATCGTCGATAACGCGGAAGCCAAGGGCATCGTTGTCGAAGACAGCCTTGCCGCCACCGCCGATGCGGCGCTGACTCAGGCGGGGCTGACGATGCGGATGAAACTGGTCATCGACGAAGCGGGCATCACGGTCGGCAATGACTGGCAGCCGATTGCCCGACTGATGCAGCATGCCGACGCCACGCCGCCCGATGTGGCGGTTGGCGACGATGATCCGGTACAGCTGCTGTACACCAGTGGCACCGAGTCGCGGCCCAAGGGCGCACTGCTGTCGGCGCGCTCGCTGTACTCGCATTACGCCAGCTGCATCGCCGGTGGCGAGATGAGCGCCAGCGACATCGAAGTCCATTCGATGCCGCTGTATCACTGCGCCCAGCTCGACTGCTTCTTGACGCCCGACTTGTATATCGGCGCGACCAGCATCGTGCTGCCGTCGCCGGAGCCGTCCGCGTTGCTCAAAACCATCGAGGACGAGCGCGCGACCAAGTTGTTCTGTCCGCCGACGGTATGGATCTCGCTGCTGCGCCATCCGGACTTCGACTGTCGTGATCTGAGCTCGTTGAAGAAGGGCTACTACGGCGCGTCGATCATGCCGATGGAGATCATCAAGGAAATCACCAGCCGTCTGCCGGGCATCCGCTTGTTCAACTTCTACGGACAGACCGAGATGTCGCCGGTGGCGACGATCCTTGGGCCCGATGAGCAGATGCACAAGCTCGGCTCGGCCGGCCGCGCGGCGCTGAACGTGGAAACCCGCGTCGTCGACGATCACGATCGGCCGGTGCCGGCCGGCGTCATCGGCGAGATCGTGCACCGCAGTCCGCATGCAACGCTCGGCTACTGGAAGAATCCCGAGAAAACAGCCGAAGCGTTCCGCAACGGCTGGTTTCACAGTGGCGACCTCGGGGTCTACGACGAAGACGGCTATCTGACCGTCGTCGACCGCAAGAAGGACATGATCAAGACCGGGGGCGAGAACGTCGCCAGCCGCGAAGTCGAGGAAGTGATCTTCCAGCATCCGGCCGTTGCCGAAGTGGCGGTGTTCGGCGTGCCGCATCCGCGCTGGATCGAGGCGGTGATGGCCGTCGTCGTGCTGCGCCCCGGCGCCGAGCTTCAGACCGATACGCTGATGGCGCACTGCCGCGACCGGCTTGCAGGCTACAAATCGCCCAAGCACGTCGCCATCGTCGACAAGCTGCCGAAGAACGCCAGCGGCAAGATCCTGAAGCGCGAACTGCGCGACCGTTTCGCGAGCGTCCACACCGACGCGGGTGCCAGCGCACCGGCCTGATCGCGGTATCGCTTGCACCGGCCCTGATGCCCGGCGGAAGCGCCGGGTAACTGGGCTATCATGCCGCGTTCAGTCGTCGCGACGATGCGACCAGGGAGCGGTAGATGCAGGAAGCGCATTTGTTCCAAGTGAGTCGGGACCGCTTGCTCGCGGACGACTCGCGGCCGGTGGTCGTGATCGAAGGGCCTTCCGGCTACGGCAAGACCTTGCTCGCGCAAGCCTGGCTCAAGCGGGCTGATGCACCGCAGTGCGGCATCTGGATCACGCTGGACGCCGAGTTGCGCGACCCGTCGGTCTTTCTTGAGCGACTCGCCGACGAGTTGATCGGCAAGCAGCCACAGGTCGAAGGCGGCGGCCTGGACGAATCATCGCTGCTCAGCAATCGCTTCTCGCGGATCACGGACCAGCTGTCGGACTCGGAGCATCCGATCCGGCTGGTGTTCGACGACGTGCACTTGGTCGCCGGTAGCGAGGCGGCAAACTACATCAGGCGCTTGCTGATGGCAGCCGGCGGTCCGTTGAAGATCCTGATCACGACGCAGCCGGTCGCGCTCGATATCGGACTTGCCGATCTGGTGGCCAAGTCAAAAGTGCAGTGGATCAGCTCCGATGCGCTGCGTCTGACCAAGCCGGAGATCGCGCAGCTTGCCCAGTGTCACGGCCACGAACTGAGCGAGCGTCAGGTCGAGTGGCTGGCGCAGTCCACCAATGGCTGGCCCGCGATCGTGCAGTTGGCGTTCGCGATCCCGATCGACAGTCTGCCGTTTGGCTCGGGGTCGACGGTTGCGATCCTCGGTCCGGTGCGTGACTACATTTACGAGAAGTTTTTGAACCGCCTGGAAACGCAGGAGCGCAAGCTGCTGTGGATGTTGTCCTGCGTAGGGCCGGCGCAGCGCTCGCTGTTCGAATCCATATTCTCGGCTCACGGCGACATGGAGCCGATCCTGCGCCATCTGGGAACGCTCGGCGTTCTGCAGGAGGTGGGCTCGGAGCGCAGCGATCCGAAGATCGTGCTGCATGGCTTGGTCCGCGAGACGGCCCTGCGTTTGTTCTCGGCCGAGTTCGACGCCGAAAAGTCCGGCACTGTACTGGCTGCCGCCACTTGGCTGCAGAATCACGGGCAGGGCCCTGCAGCCGTGCGGCTACTGCTGGAGCTCAATGCTGCCCATATCGATGTCGCACGTGAATGGCTGCTGCTGCTCGGTCCGGAAATGGTATTCGGCAGCGGTCATCATCAGACCTTCGTCACGCTGGTCAATCAGTGGGAACACATTGCGCAGCGCCGCGATCCCGCGCTGAACCGCTTTGCAACCTGGGCACTGATCTTTCGCCGGCGCTTCGTGCTGGCAGAAGAACGGATCGAGGACGATGCCGACAGCCGCTCCGGCAACGCGGGCGGCGAGGCGGCATTACAGCGATCGCTGATCAGCGCCCTTCGCGACGACTACGAGATCGGCGGTCTGCTGGCCCAGCAGTGGCTGCAGCGGGTCAGCATGACGTCGAGCCTGTTCTTCCAGGGCACCGCATGGGCGATTTTCGGCTTCCAGCAGAAGTGTTTGGGCGACATCGTCGGTGCCCAAGCATCGCTACGTCACTCGGCAACGGCCTTCGGCAAGTCAATGTCCGAGTACGGTTTGTCGTGGGTCCACATCGTCGGTGCGCTGGCACTGATCAAGCAAGGTCAGCACCGCGACGCACTGGCCGAAGTCGGACGCGGTCTGGATCATTGCCCTGACAATGCGGGCCTGGACGGCCAGCGCTCGATGCTGCTGGCAATCGAAGCCTTCATCCGGTACGAGCGCAATGATCTCGCCGTCGTGCGCGAAGTTCTGGCAACGGCGCTGACGTCGCTGCCGGACCAGGGCATCGTCGATACGATCATTCTCGGATTCTCGGCCGCCGCGCGAGCCCGCTATGCCGACGGCAATCTGGGTGCGGCGCTCGATCTGCTGTCGGAAGGCGAGCGCTGCGGTGATCAGCGCAACTTCCCGCGTCTGACGATCAGTCTGCGATCCGAGCGGGCGCTGTTGCTGCAACGCGCGGGTGCGCCCGAGCAGGCCGTCAGTGTTCTGCAATCGGCGATCAGTGCCACGGGCAGCGGCGCGATCCAAGGCCTGGTCACCGACCGAGCCGGACGCGTCAACGCACGCATCGCGATCGCCGACGGCCGCTTTGATATCGCCGTCGATCTGCTCAAACCGTTGATCGAGCATGCCCGCAAAGGCCGACAGCAATACAAGCTGTGCGAGTTGTTGATCCTGCTGAGCTTGGCACTGAGTCGCCAGAAGCACGACGTCGCAGCTGATGCGGCGCTCAAGGAAGCACTGGAACTCGGCAGCCTCGAAAACTACCAGCGCATCTTCATCGACGAAGGATCGGATCTATTGGCGCTGATCGGTCGCTGGCTCAAGAGCCAAGGTGCGATCACGCGGAACAAGATGGCGGCGACTTGGGCCGAAATCGTGGTCGGGACATCCGCTCGCCAGGATTTCAAGGAGCCGGTCATCATCGACGGCAGCAAGGTCGTGCTCAACAAGCGTGAGCGCCAACTGCTGCTGCTGATCGATCAGGGCCTGAGCAACTCCGAAATCGCAGCGCGTTGCTTCCTGGTCGAAGGTACCGTCAAGTGGCATCTGCACAATCTGTACGGCAAGCTCAATGTGCAGAGCCGTACGGCCGCGATCCACGCCGCTCGAGCCCTGGGCTTGCTGAGCCATCGCTAGCCCGATGACGAGGCGTGTACGGCTGGGCCCGTACACCAGCTCGGCAGAGCATCGATCGGGTGCAGCTTCGAAAGTAGTGGCGCGCCTTGATGATGCATAGGCGCGCCACGACGGGTATTGCGGATCGCCGATGCGGCGTCTGCATGCGACGGCATTACGCGGTCGCGACGTGACTCCGGTCCAGGAACTTGTCGAAGTGCGTGTTGCTGGACGCAATGCCGGACTCCGACAACACCATCCGACAGGCATCGATCATCGGCGGCGGGCCGCACAGGTATGCATGGTGCTCTCCGATACGAGGGCCCACCATCCGTACCAAATGCTGCGGAATGAATCCGCGCAACCCGGTCCATCCGGAGTTCTCGGGTTCGTCGGACAGCACGGGCACAAACTGGAAACGCGCCATCCACTGGTTCGCCAGCTTTTCGATGCGGCTCAAGCAATACAGGTCGCGCTGACTGCGCGCGCCAAAAAACAGTGTGACATCACGCGTGATCCGCTCGGCGCGCGCCTGCTCCAGCATCGCGATCACTGGCGCCAAACCACTGCCGCCTGCAATGGCAACGATCGGCGCAGAGCTCGGCCGCAGCCAGAAGTCGCCATAGGGACCGTGACCTTCGATCTCGTCACCGAGCTTGGCGCTCTTGAACAGCCAATCGGTGAACGCGCCGCCTGGAACATGGCGGATGAAGAACTCGACCGTCCCAACGGGTGAATCGATGCCGGGGGCACCAGCGAATGAATAGTTACGCGACTGACGCCCACCGGTCCCAGTGTCACTGTTGGACACATACAACTCGGCAAACTGCCCGGCGGTGTAGCGTGCCGGGTCTTTTAGACGACACTGAACACGCAGAATATCGTGCGTCATCTTGTCCAGTGCCGTGATGACGCCGGATGTATGGATCACCGGATGTGCCGATCGCGCCGCGATGTCGACTTCGACGGTGACATCGGTGAGCGGGACGCTCTGGCAGGCGAGAATATAGCCTTGCTTGAGTTCGTCGGTGCTCAGTACATAGCTTTTATCGGTCATCTCGCGAACGCGGCCTGACAGCAGCTTGCACTTGCACGAGCCGCATCCGCCGACTCGGCAGTTGTGAGGAAACGCGACCGCTTGATCGAGTGCGGCTTGAAGAATGGTGGTTTTTGTATTGGTCTTGAGGATCGCGCCCGACGGTGCGATCTCCAGGACATGCTCCGAACGGGAGCGTTGGAAGAAGCGTGCGAGCATTGGCGTCTCTTTGGATCAAAGACCGGGCCGACATCGCGCTGAATTCGCGCGTGTCGGCCGGTCGTCAGTGTGATGCTAGCCGTTCGACAGTCCGACGCTGGTGGCAGCGCTGCTGCCATAGTCCTGCGATCGGGTGGGCGCTTCGCGATGGGCCGTCGACCCGATGAAGGTCGGATCGCCGCTTTCGCGATTCTGACGCTCGATCAGAGGCCACTCGGCCGGCACGCTGAAGCGACGGTCCCAGTCCAACACTTTGGGGGTCATGATCTTGCGATACAGCGGCGGAACCAGCGCGATCAGAATCATCGTCACGTAGCCGAACGGCAGCATCGGTGCTTGCGGATAGGCACGCAGTTCCCAGAAAGGATCTTCACCCTTGGCATGGTGATGCGAGTGCCGCGGCAGGTTGTACAACATCCAGGTGCTCATCGCCTGGTTGCAGTTCCAGGAGTGGCGCGGCTCGACCGGTTCGCCGGGGACGCGTGCGATGCCGTAGTGCTCGATGAAGTTGACGACTTCGAGATAGAACTTGGCGTAGAACGCCAGGAAGAAGAACACCACGACGCCCGTTACGCCCGCCATGTAGCCAAACAAAGCGAACAGCGCCAGCGTCATCAGTTGGCCGCGGATCGCGCGATTCTTCCAGCTCAGCACCGCTTCGCCCTGGCGAATGAGACGCTCTTTCTCCAGCTTAAAGCCGTGGTAGAACTGCCCCAGCGTTGATGTGAACAAGAACTTGTAGACGTTCTGGCCACGACGTGCCGATGCCGGGTCTTCGCGAGTGGCGATATTGCGGTGATGACCGTAGACATGCTCGATCGAGAATGCGGTATCAAAGCTAAACGCCAGAAGCCAACGACCAACGAGCTGTGCCGACGGGCTCCAAGTACGGTGGGTCAACTCGTGCCCGACATTGGTGCCGATCAGCACGTAGCTCAGGCCCATACCGGCGAAGCCGAACCCAAGGTCCAGAACGGTGGTCGCCGACCGCGCCGCAAACATGTCGTAGCCGGTGTTTGCGAGGACGAAAGAGCCCAAGCCAAACGGGTCCGCGTCACCGAGATACCAGCTGTAGACGATGGTCATGCCGACCAGCAGCGGCAGCGACAGGAACAAGAAAAAGTCCAGTACGCGTGTCGATCGATATTCGCGCTCGTCGAGATCGTTGCCGAACAGAAAATCACCGCCGACCGAAACGGCGATCCAGAATGCGAAGCCTGCCATCATGTAGGCATCGCCGAGTCCAAGCAGAAACGTGAACGTCAAACCGATCAGCGTCATGCTGCAGTACTTCATATGCCGCACTATATTATTCATATCGTTCTCCTGTTGTATCCGCACCGAAAATATAGGCGCTGTATCTGCGAGAGTCGCCCAACCTTAGTAAGGACATATCGCCCGTAATGTCAGCGAGGTGAATCGATCGTCGCGTCGGTATCGGGTGTCGATGACATCGCATCAACGTCGACCACGGCGGGGTCGGTGTAAGAAGACGATGCTGACGATGTAGTGGTATCCGCCTCGATGATCTTGAGTTCGACTCGACGATTGAGTTCGCGCCCCTCATCGGTTGCGTTGTCGGCAATCGGGTGCGCAGCACCGTACCCGTGCGTCCTCATTCGATCACCGGTGATACCTTGAGACTGAAGATGATCCGCGACCGTTTGCGCGCGTCGCTTCGATAGATCGTCGTTATATGCGTCACTGCCAATGGCGTCGGTATGCCCGCCGACCTCGAAACGCAGCGACGGCAACCGTTGTAGCGACTCGGCGACGCCATCGAGCGTGGTCGTCGCAGTGGGCGTCAGCATCGCGCTGTCAAAGTTGAAGTTCACGCCACGCAACACGATCAGATCGCCGGTCGCACAGCCGGCAAGATCAGCCGCTTGGCCGGGCTCAGGCGAGCGACATACCGGTGGTGCGGGTGGCTCAACGGACGGTGCGGGCTCGCCGGTGTCAACGGGCATGACCACCACCGGCTCGGGCGCCGGAGCGGCAAGCCGGGGTGTGCTGCCCAATGGGATCAGCAGGCCGACGCTGACGACGATGTCGTTGAATGCCTTTCGACCGTTGCCAATGCTATCGCCGGTCCGTCGGTCGTTATGGGCATCGAGGCGCCATAGTCCCTGTAGACGGACGACGACGTCTTGAGAGGCGGCAGGCTTCCACAAGTAGCCCGCCCCAAGATTGAACAACGCGGTGCCGTAGCCGGCGTCATTGCCCGGATGAGAGCGAACGTCGCCGTAGCCAACCCCGATCAAGGCATAGCCCGGATTCGCAGTGGGGAAGAAAAGCCCGTTGGCCGTCAGCGTGCTCATCTTCATTGAGCGATCGTCTGACTCGCGTCGGTACACCTGGTATTGACCGCTGATCTCACCGAGCAAGCGATCGCCGATGAGACGACCGAACGATAACGATCCGCCGAATCCTGATTCGGTCTGCCGACCCGAGTCGGCAAACGTATAGCTGCTCATCGGCGATAAATAAGTTCGTGTGCCGAGCGCTGCGAACGCGTTGTACTCCGTCGTGGGTGCGATCTCCGCGGCAGCTGATGCCGTCGCCCAAATGCTGGCCGCGATCCATCCCATGTTCACCAATGCCTTCATCGGTTGTCCCCTCGCTGTTCTCGATATTCGACGGCTCACGGCCCTGTCGATGTCGGGCACATGATGCAGTCGGCATGTAGCGACGTTCTCAAGGCGTCGCTTACCTCACGTGATGCTCCGAGTAGTCCAATGCTTACAGCGCAGCGAGCTGTTTTAGCGGGAAGACCTGCGATCCGAGCAACGCGGTTCGCGATCCTCATGCAGTCTGCAACGCAGGGTCAACAAACTTTCGGAAGGTTATTCGCCGGCGGTGTGGTGTCGATTCGCACGTCGTACGAAACCCCATCCATTACCTACCAAAAGTACGGTGACACTGCCGGTGCTGACGAAGATGATTCGACGGCCGCATCCATTACAGCAGCACAAGCTGCGAGCGGCGTCAGTAGCAGATGACGATAGTTCATCGACTCCGCTGATCTCAGCGGGCATTAACAAGCGAATCGCCTAAAAGTGCGATCTGGAGGGGAGAGTGCTTCAAATGAATCGGGCGAACCGTCGCTCGGCGGCGGTCGCGTCGCTGCTGGTTATCTCGGCAGCCGTATCACCCACCGCTGTTAACGCACTGGGATTCACGATCCCTTTCGTCGGCGAAGATATTTCGGCGATTTCCAATACGACGGTGATCACCGGCGTTGCGATTCGAGCCGAACCTCAGCGTGAGCGCTCGATCGGAAAGAACGAGCTCAATCCCAACGTCTGCGGACGGACTGCGCAGGGCGCCGTGTTCTATCAGGAATGCCAAGGGCTTTTCCGCGATCAGATCTTTCCGTCGCAGCACTTGGCCGATGCGCCCGGCTCGTTCAGCAACAATTTCAGCCATGGCAACCTGAACTATCGCCAAGGTGACATCACTCAAGCGGCGCTTCGTATCAACGAAGACGTCACCATGGTGTGGAAGGGATGGACGCTGTTTGCAAAGGGTATCGGCTTCTACGACCCGGTGAACTACAACTTCACCGAGTACCACCCGAACCTGATCACCGAGGGCAATTATCGGCAGGTGGGTTATGTGTCCACCGGCGGCACCGAGATCGTCCGCACGGGCCAGAATCTCGGCGGATTGTCGGCGTTGGTGTCCGGCCTGGGCCTTCCACCGAATCTGGTCACCGGCTTGCTGGCCAACCCGCTTGCGATTCCCGGCTTGGGTGTTCGCACCGATTCAACGGCCTGTCCTCCCGAGCGTAATCCGACCGGTGGGCCGTGCGGCATCGTCTATGGTCCAGGCGGCGTGGTCTACAAAAAGCGCAACGACTCAAGGACGCTCAAGGAGATCGGTCTGGGTTTGCAGCTGCTGGATTTGAACGTTACTGGCAACGTCACGGTGCCGGTCATCGACAAGACGCTGCAGGTGCGCGTTGGGCGTCAGCAAGTGATCTGGGGCGAGTCGACGCTGCAGTTCTTCGACTCGATCAACGTCCTGAATCCGCCGAATCTCAACAACTTCTTCCGTATCGGCGGCAACGGTCTCGATGACTTCTATCAACCGTTAAACGCGGTGTCGCTGGCGATGACGCCGGCCGACGATATCAACGTATCGGCTTGGTACGCGCTGGAGTTCCAGCCGATCGAGCTGCCGGCCGAAGGTGGCTTCTATTCGCCGGTGAATCTGGGAACCAAGAACGAAGGCCCGGACTATCTGACGATCAGCTTCGCGAACCTGGCACCGGATGAATCGGGGAGGGGCACACTGCTCGACAGCCCGCTGACGCTGATCACGAACACCTCGTCGCGAGCCAGCCGGCTGCGTGACGAAAAGCCAAACCACGCCGATAACAATTTCGGCGTCAAGCTGACCTACACCGCCGACTGGCTCAACAACGGCACCAACCTCGGCTTCTACTTTGCCAACTATACGTCGCGCATCCCGATCGTCAGCATCTTCTCGGCGGATCAAGCGTGCTCGAAGAACACGACGAATACGGTCGAGTTTCTGCTGGCTTGCCCGAACATTCCGTTGCTGCATTCGCTCGGCAATCAGAATGATCCGGAAGGCGCGACTGACGACGCCTTCCCGCTCGATAGCATGAAGTTTCGGCTCGAGTATCCGAAGAGCGTCAAGATGCTGGGTTTCAGCTTCAACACCAGCTTCGGCGATGTGTCCTTGCAAGGTGAAGCGGCGTACCGGCCGAATGATCCGCTGCAGGTCGACATCGTTGATCTTGCGTTTGCCGGTCTCGGTCCGGTGTTCAACAACTGCCACCTCGCGCCTGGCTGCTCGGGTAGCACGACCGGTCTTGGAACTCAGCCGGACGGCAGCGTCGGCGTCTATGGCAACAGCAACTATCAGACGGCCAATGGTCCTGGTGCTTACAACGACACCTACGACCTGATCGTCGGCCAGCTGCCCGGCTCGGGACGGTCGTTCCCGAACTTCATCATCCCGTATCGCGGCGGCACGCTGGGAACCAACGCACCCAATGCTCGCATTCAGGGCTGGGAACGCTTCCAGACCTTGTCGCTGGACTTCGGTGCCACCTACGTCGAGGGCAACACGGACTTCGTGCCGCGCCTGATTGGTGCCGATCAAATCATTTGGTTGCCCGAAGTCGGATTTCGCGCGGTGCTGAACCTGCCTGATCAAGACAAACTGGCGCTCGCGGTACCCGGTACGTTCACCAGCCCGACGGCCGGTGCGGACGGCTCCGGTGCCGACGGATCACGCCAGGCGTGCTCGACCAACGTCGCATGCAACTACGGCCCTGATGGCTTGCGCTTCAACCCGCATCAAGCACCGCTGGGCCTGTATCCGACCAAGCTCTCCGGCGGTATCGGAGCGGTGGTGCTGATCCGGTGGGACGACATTCTGCCCAACATCAGTATCGATCCGCAGATCATCTTGAAGTACGACGTCTTCGGACACTCGCCAGGCTACCTGTCGAACTACGTGAAGGGACGCGTGCTGTGGGATACCAACATCGAGGTTCGATACGGATCGGAGTGGTCGTTCAACCTCGGCTATCAAATGTGGGCCGGCGGCGGCGACGCCAATCTGTTCCAGGACCGGGATACCGCGAGATTCTTCGTCAAGTACTCGTTTTAGCCCAACGCTGATTGTTCAAAAGCGACATCAAGGAGGAGCCTCAATCCATGAAAAATATGAAACGTCTGTCGATGTGTAGTGCCATGCTGCTTGCGCTCGTAGCGCAAGGGGCAATGGCGAAAGTCGGCGCCGACGAAGCCGCCAAGCTGGGTGGAGCGTTGACGCCGATTGGTGCCGAAAAGGCGGGCAACAAGGACGGGTCCATCCCGGCGTGGACTCCGGCACCGCAGAAAGGAAAGCTCAGCGGTGAGTTCGCGTCGGATGCGGCCATCGAGGCCGACAAGCCGATCGACACCATCACGGCTGCCAGCATCGCGAAGTACGGCGATCAGCTCAGCGAGGGCAGCAAGTACCTGCTGAAGACGTTCCCCAACTACAAGATGATCGTGTATCCGAGCCATCGGACGGTGTCTTGGCCGGACTTCATCTACAAGTCGACGGCCGCCAATGCCACGACCTGCGAGCTCAAGGGCACGGACGATCCTGATAACTGCGTTCAAGGATTCCCGTTCCCGATCCCGAAGTCGGGCGCCGAAGTGATCTGGAATCATCGTTTGAAGTGGCGCGGTGACACCGTGCGTCGCAACAACGACCAGCTCAATGTCGATGCATCGGGCCACGGTCAGACCGCGCAGTTGGTCGAAGACATCAGCTTCCTGTACGCGAACTCGGTGAACCCGGTTCCGCTGAAGGAGGGCAAGGGCCTGTTCTTGTACTACCTGTCGAAGATCATGTCGCCGGCTCGTACCGCCGGCACGATGATCTTGGTCAATGAGAGCGCCGGCGTTGGTGCATCCGGTCGTGCAGCTTGGCTCTACGCGCCGGCACTGAAGCGTATTCGCCGTGCGCCGGCCGTCTGCTGCGACAACCCCTACGAAGGCAGCGATGGTCAGCAGTTCTACGATCAGGTCGACATGTATAACGGCGTGCTAGAGCGCTATACGTGGAAGCTGGTCGGAAAGAAGGAAATGATCATCCCGTACAACAACTTCAAGATGTCGCGCGCCAAGTATGCGGAGATCGTGAATCCGAACTTCCCGAATCCGAACGTCGCTCGCTACGAGAAGCACCGCGTCTGGGTCGTCGAAGCGAATCTGGTGCCTGGCGAGCGTCACACCTATGCCAAGCGCACGCTGTATGTCGACGAAGATTCGTGGGACATCGTGATGATCGACTGCTACGACGCCAAGGGTGCGCTGTTCAACTTCCAGGAAGGCTTCCTGACGCCGCAGCCGAACGTGCAGACGGTGTTCACGGTGCCGGAAGTGATTCACCACTTCGACTCGGGTCGTTACTTCATGACCGCGCTGCAGGCTGAGGGCAAGCCCAACGACTACAGCGTCAAGTATCCCGACGGCTTCTTTACCGACAGCGCCGTGCAGCAGCGCGCCAGCAAGTAGTTGAAGCGACGCAGCGTGTCGACGAGGTGGTCGACACGCTGCTGATCGCGTCGGCATCGCATGGGTTGACGTGGCCACCATGGCCGGCGTCGGCCGGGTGTGCCCGCTGCACCGTCGAACGATCCGCCGCCTGACCTGCGGCGCGTGTCGGATCGGCTACCTCGACATCCTCATTCTTCCATTGTCAGTGCAGGCTTCACTGGAGTCGTTACGATGCATGCTGAGTCCAAAGGGTGGTTTTCGACCCTGTTCGTCAAGCTGACCGAGCCGCTGATTTTTTCGAAGCGGCCATTGACGCTGACGGTACTGACGTTGATGACGGTCTTTCTCGGATACCAGGCGCTGAATCTGCGCCTTGATGCGGGCTTCGAGAAGCAGCTGCCCAAGGGGCATCCGTACATCCAGGTTCTCAAGAAGTACCAAGATCAGTTTGGCGGTGGCAACAGTGTGTTGCTCGCCGTCAGCCAGAAGCCGGGTAAGGGCGACATCTACCAAGGCCGTTTTCTGGAATCGTTGAAAGCGGCGACGGACGCGGTGTTCTACACGCCGGGCGTCGACCGTACCCGTATCAGCTCGCTGTACACGCCCAACGTTCGCTTCCTTGAAGCCGTCGAAGGCGGATTCCGCGGCGGCAATGTGATCCCGTCGGGCTTCACGCCGAATGAGGCATCGCTGGCGATGGTCAAGGACAATGTCAGCAAGGCCTCGATCATCGGCCGGCTGGTGTCCAACGATCAACGCTCGGCCATGGTGGTGTCGGAGCTGGTCGACAAGGACCCGCGGACGCATCGTCAGCTCGACTACATCGAGACGGCGCACCGCTTCGAAACGATCCGTAGCCGCTTGCTCAAGCCCACGCTCTACGAGCTCAAGCTCAAGGAAGACTACAGGGGTATCAAGAGCGGTACGCTGGTGGCAACCGTCTACGACGATCCCCGCGGCGCCTTCAGCCGATTCAAGCGCTACACCACGAGCGTCCGCAACAGCGACGGCGACGTCACCGAGCACAAGGTGCCGGCGTCCAAGCTGCAGGTGTTTGCGTCGGACAACCCCGAGTTCAATCCGGATATCGATGTCGAGATCATCGGCTTCTCGAAGGTCATCGGTGATGTTGCGGATGCTGCACTGCAGGTCACTGGCTTCTTCGTGCTGTCGGTGGTTCTGGTATGGCTGGTGCTGTCGTACTACATGGGCTCATTGGTGGTGTCGCTGTATCCGCTGAGCTGTGGCGTGCTGGCCGTGATCTGGGAGCTGGGCATTCTGCACTTGGCCGGCTACGGTCTGGACCCGTTCGCGATTCTGGTGCCGTTCCTGGTGCTGGCGATCAGTGTCTCGCATGGTATTCAGATCACCAGCTTCTGGCTGCTGGAAGTGGCCGACCATGGCTTGGATAGCTTCGCGGCGTCGCGTGCTACGTATCGCCGCTTGGTCATCCCCGGCATTACCGCCTTGGTCACCAACATCATCGGCTTCGGCACGATATTGCTGATCCCGATCGGCATCGTGCAGGAGATGGCGATCAATGCGATGTTCGGCTTGCTGGCCGTGATCATCTGCAAAAAGATTCTGCTGCCCTGTCTGCTGTCGTACGCCACGATCAAAGATCCGCAGCGCTTCCGCGACTTTCAGAAGCAGCGCGACGCCAAGCTCAAGCCGATCTGGAATGGCCTGGCGGTGCTGACCAATCGGCCGATTGCGCTGTCGATCCTGGGCGGCTTCGGCCTGCTGTGGCTGGCATCGGGATTCGTCGCCCGTGATCTGCAAGTGGGCGAGTTGCATGCCGGTGTGCCGGCGTTGAAGCCAGACTCACGCTACAACCTGGATTCGGATTTCATCTCGAACAATTATGCGATCGGTGTCGACATCCTGCAGGTTTACGCAGCGACCAAGACCAACGGCTGCATCGACTATGACGTGATGAACCGGATCAATCGGTTCGGCTGGTACATGCAGAACACCCCGGGCGTGGTGTCGACCACGTCGCTGGCGGGCCTCGATAAGGTGGTCTGGGGTCAATACAACGAGAACAACCCACGTTGGCAGCAGCTGCCGCGCTCGCCGGACGGCTTGATTCTCGCCGGCCAGCAGTTCACGACGTCCACGGGCCTGCTCAACGACGATTGCAGCGTGATGCCGATGTACATCTTCACGGCGGATCACAAAGCCACGACGATCGATCAGGTCATCGAGTCCATCAAGCGCTTCGACACCGACGGGCGCGCGCCTGCCGATCTCAAGCTGGAGCTCGCAGGCGGCAACGTCGGTGTGATGGCGGCGACCAACGATGTGATCAAGAAGACCGAGTTCACGGTGTTGTTCTGGCTGTACCTGGCGATCTCGGTCTGCGTCATCGCCTCGTTCCAGAGCATTGCCGGCTTGATCTGCGTCGTCGTTCCGCTCGCTGCGGTATCGGTGATGACCTACGCGATCATGGTGTTCCTGGGTATCGGCCAGACCGTGGCGACGCTCCCGGTTGCCGCATTTGCTGCCGGTATCGGCGTGGACTACGGCATCTACATCTACAGCGTGCTGGAAGAGAACGTGATGTCCAAGGGTATGCCGCTGCGTCAGGCCTACGCCGATACGCTGCATCAGACCGGCAAGGCGGTGATCGTCACTGCGTTCGCGCTGTCGGCGAGCGTGGCGACCTGGATGCTGTCGGGTCTGCAGTTCCAGATCGACATGGGCATTCTGCTGACGATCATGTTCATGGCCAATGCCTTTGCCGCGCTGCTGATGCTGCCGGCGTTCGCATCGATCCTGATGAAGAGTCAGCCGATTCCTGTGTTTGCGCGTGCCTGAGCTGCACGCCTTCGTCGCCATTCGTACTCGTCAATGCGCTGCCATCGAACAGAGGCCACCATGATTGTTCCAACCAAGCTGTCCCTCGTAGCCGGGCTGTCCTTGCTGGTCGCCACGGCCGCCGCCGCCGTCGACATTGCGTCCACCGACGGCGGCGCGGCGGCTCCAGCGTCGCCAGCGGCCACGATTCCCGCACTGGCAACGGCTCATGCCGAAAAGGGCTTATTGCTGAGCGTGGCTCGCGCCGGAGACCATCTGCTGGCCGTCGGCGGCAACGGCGTCATCGTCACCTCGCGCGATGGCGCGTCTTGGTCGCAGGTGCTGACGCCGATCGATCTGACGCTGACCGGCATTGCCTTCGGTGACGCCAACAACGGCTGGGCTGTCGGCCACGATGCGCTGATCCTGCATACCCGCGACGCCGGGCAGCACTGGGAGATCCAGCACTACGAGCCCGATTTGAATGCGCCGTTCTTCGCGGTGATCGCCACCAGTCGCGATCATGCGGTGGCGGTCGGTGCATTCGGCTTGATGCGGCAGACCACCGATGGCGGCAAGACCTGGACGGCGCTAGAACCCGCGCAGGTCGTCGACGAGAAATACCACTTGAACGCTGCGACGCGGCTGCCGGGTGACCGTATCGCGGTAGCGGGCGAGCGCGGCCTCGTTGCGTTCCAGACCTCGGCAACCGAATGGGCTCGCTCGACCACGCCGTACGACGGATCGTTCTTCGGCATCCTGCCCTGGGGTGATGCCGGCGCGATCGCGTACGGCATGCGCGGCAACGTATTCGCGACCGACGATCTGGCCAAAGGCGCATGGCGCAAGATCGACGTCGGCACGCTGGGCAGCCTGTTCGGTGGCGAAGTGCTGCCGGGCGGCGCCGTGGCGCTGGTCGGTGCCGACGGCCAGATGATCCAAGTCTCGCGCAGCGGCGCATCGCAGCCGTTGGCACCGAGCATCAACGTTGCCGGCAAGTCGAGCAGCCTCGCTGGCGCCGTGGTCGACGGCAACGCGCTGATCGTCGCCGGCGAGCTGGGCGTGTACTCGGTGCCGCTGCGCTGACCGGGCCACACCTGATGCCTCCTGCCGCCCGCAACGCCGCGAACCCAGGCGAAGCAGTCGACCGCGGCTGATCGATGCCACAAAAAAGCCCCCAGCAAGCTGGGGGCTTTTTGTTTGAGCGCGCATCGACGGGTAGTCGATGCGGCCGCTCACGTTGCTGCTGAACTCAATCCCAGTTCAACGCTCCACCCGTCTGGTACTCGGTGACGCGCGTTTCGAAGAAGTTCTTCTCCTTCTTCAGGTCGATCACTTCGCTCATCCACGGGAACGGGTTTTCGGCGCCGGGGTAGATTTCCTTCAGGCCGATCTGGTTGCAGCGACGGTTGGCGATGTACTGCATGTACTCGTTGAACATGCTGGCGTTCAGGCCGAGCACGCCGCGCGGCATCGTGTCGTGGGCGTAGCGGATTTCCAGTTCGGTGGCTTCGACGATCATGCGCCGGGCTTCTTCCTGGAACTCGGCCGTCCACAGATGCGGGTTTTCGATCTTGATCTGGTTGATCACGTCGATGCCGAAGTTCATATGCATGGCTTCGTCACGCATGATGTACTGGATCTGCTCGGACGCACCGACCATCTTGTTGCGGCGGCCGAAGCTCAGCAGCTGCACGAAGCCGACGTAGAAGAAGATGCCTTCGAACACCACGTAGAACGCGATCATGTCGCGCAGCAGACGCTGGTCCATCTCCGGCGTGCCGGTGTGGAAGTTTTCGTCGGCCAAGCTCTGCGTGTACGGCAGGCTCCATGCGGCCTTGTCGTGGATCGACGGCACTTCGCGGTACATGTTGAACACTTCGGCTTCGTCCAGGCCGAGGCTTTCGATGATGTACTGGTAGGCGTGCGTGTGGATCGCTTCTTCAAACGCCTGGCGCAGGATGTACTGGCGGCATTCCGGGTTGGTGATGTGCTTGTAGACCGCGAGCACCAGGTTGTTGGCGACCAGACTGTCGGCGGTGCTGAAGAAGCCCAGCGAGCGCTTGATGATCATGCGCTCGTCATCGGTCAGGCCGTTCGGGTCCTGCCACAGCGCGATGTCGGCGCTCATGCCGACTTCCTGCGGCATCCAGTGGTTGTTACAGGCGGCCAGGTACTTTTCCCAAGCCCACTTGTACTTGAACGGCACCAACTGGTTGAGGTCGGCGCGGCAGTTGATGATCTTCTTGTCGTCGACCTGGATGCGCTTGGCACCCATCGTCAGATCTTCCAGGCCGGTGAAGCCGGCGTCTTTCGGTGCGGCGTTCATGACGACAGCCGGCGACGGTTTGTAGGAGGCCGATGCAGCGGGCATGGCAGCAGCACGAGCGGCTTGCAGGCCGAGGTCGGGCTTGGTGGCGGTCTGAGGGGCATCATCCCAATCCAGCATGGTGTCGTTCCTTTGTTTTAGTGGGCTCTGCCGGCAAAAGGTTTCAAGCCTTTGCAGGGCGTGGCCGCGAGGGTTATGACGTGGGCTGTAGTAGGTGCCGCCGGGTACTGCTTGGCGGTCACTCGGGCCTTCAGCTGCGTGCCGCTAGGGTGCTCCCGAGCCGGGGCAACGTCAAGAAGAAAATGCGCTGCAAACACTAGTAGTAGTGAGCGTACGGTCGCCCCACCACTAAATGTAGTGTTTACCCACATTCGGGCAACAGCTTATCCACACCCTGTGCAGCACTGTGGCGGTAGCGGGTTGCCGCTACGTGTGCCGGGCGGTTCAGCTTGTATTCGCTGCGGGCATGGCTGCTATGGCGACGGCGGGTCTTCTGCAGTACCCGCTGCGGGCTCAGCCTTGAGTCTGCCCCCGACTTGATCGAATGGACGCGCCGATGCCGGCCTTGCCCGAATTGCCCGTTTTGCACCCGACCGCCGCCGTGCCGTCACCGCATCTGCGGATCGCCAGCGGCAGCCTGTCGCAGGTGCCGGAGCGTGGCGCGCTGCTGCTGTGCCTGCCGTCCGACACGGCTGCCTCTACATCGCTGCGGGCTTTGCTGCACCAGCGCCGGCCGGACCTGCTCGATGGCACCGCGCCTTCGCTGACGCAGGCGGCGGCGATAGCGCACCTCGCCGCCGGTGGTGCGCTGCTGTGCTGTATTGCCACGCCGCGCCGCGCGTGGGTGCTGCGGCGCCGCAGCGGGGTCGATCTGCCTGGGCTGCTGGCAGCGCAGACGGTGCCGGTGCAGCCGCTGCGGCTCGACCGGCCGGCGTCGTGGTCGCCGCGTCGGCCGACGCTGCTGCATCTCGGCGACGTTTTACCCGCGGCCGAATTGGCGCGGATCGATCTTGCGGCGCAGGGCGCCTACTTGCGGCTGCTGTGTCAGGCGCTCGGCGGCAGCAGCGCCGTGGCACCCGAGCAACGGCCGCTGGCGCCCTTGGCCGCCCCGGTCGCCGCCGAACGCCTGGCGGCCGAAATCGACGCGCTGTCGGCGTCTTGTTGCCTGCTGCGTCAAGGCGAGTTCGCGGTGTACTGCGCGCCGGCGGCGCCGATCCCCGGCGTGCTCGACGAGATCGGCCGGCTGCGTGAGCTGAGCTTTCGCGCCGTGCAGGAGGGCAGCGGCTTGCCCGCGGACCTTGATCGCTACGACGCGCACTATCAGCACCTGTGGCTATGGCATGCGCCAAGCCGGCAGATCATTGGTGCGTACCGCCTGGGCTTCACGGCAACGCTGGCGGCGCCGCAGGCCTTGTACACGCACAGCTTGTTCGACTACGACCAGCGCCTGCTGGCGCGGATCGGCCCGTCGCTGGAGCTGGGCCGCTCGTTCGTGCGGCCCGAGTGGCAGCGCAGCTTTCGAGCGCTGCGGCTGCTGTGGAGCGGCATCGTTCAGGTGCTCGACGCGCATCCGCAACTGCAGTACCTGTTCGGGCCGGTCAGCATCAGCGGCGGCTACAGCGCGCTGAGTCGCAAGCTGATGGAGCTGGCGCTGACGCGGCATCACGGTGAGCGCAGCCTGCAATCACTGGTGCGGCCGCGCACACCGGCACGCTACGCGGCGGGCGACCGCGTCACGCCGACAGTGGCCGCTGCGCTGGCCGAGCCGGCGCTGCTGTCGCGCGCCGTGTCGCGGGTCGGCAGCGGCGCCGGCCTGCCGGTGTTACTGCGCCATTATCTGGAGCTGCGCGGGCGCTTTGCGGGCTTCAATGTCGACGCCGACTTCGGCGGCACGCTCGACGGCTTGGTGTTCGTCGCGGTGGCCGACATCCCGCCGCGCATCCGCGCCAAGTTCAGTGCGTCGTCGGCGTCGTCCGACGACGCCTAGCCCGGCGCTGCTGCGCAGGGCAGGGCGTTGATCGCATCGGTGACCCGCTGCGGCTGCTGCCACAGCACGAAATGCCCCTGGTCGGCGACGCGCTCCACACGCAACCACGCGGCGGGTGCGCGCTGCTCGACGTAGTCGGCGGTTCGCGGATCGACCAGTTCGTCGCGCTCACCTTGGATCGCGATCAGAGGCCGATGCAGCGAGGGCCAGGCGGCGTCGAGCCGCATCAGCTCGGACTGCAGCGGCAGCATCTCGTCGTTGGACCATTGCATTTCGTCCGGCGCGAGCCAGCGCCCCAACCAGGACGCCGCAAGGCGGTTGTACCAGCGCGGCGCTTCCAGCGCTGGTGCCAGTGAGCCGGCGACCATCACGCCGCCGCAAACCTGCTCCGCGTGGCGCAGCGCAATCCAGGCCACCAGCGGCCCGCCGAGCGAATGGCCGACCAGCACGGTGGGGCGCTGCGGTTCAAGCACGCGCATCGCGGCGGCGATGTGATCGGCCTGCTGCTGCAGGTCGGTGATCACGGCGCCGGGCATCGACCCGCCGAACCCGGGGCGGTCGAACGCGTAGCGCGTGCCGCTGCCGGCCAGCGCGGTGCTGTCGAGATAGCGCGCCCACGCTGTCCAGTCTCCGGGTGAGCCGTGGATGAAGAACAGCGGCGTGCCATCGGCGCGGCCCGGCATCACGGCGACGCGCAAGGGGCGGCCGTCGATGTCGATCGAACGCAGTTCCGGGCGCGGCGGTTGTGGATACAGCCGCTCGATATCGCCGCGTGGATACGGTGGGCCGATGCAAGCCGCGAGCGCCAGCGTCAGCGCGACGATCGAGACGGCAGGGCGCATCACAACGCGGCGGACTGCAGCGCGCGCACGCAGGGCTCCAAGCCCATCTCGGCGACCGCTTCGCCATTCAGGCAGGGGTCGCGGCTGAATGCGTCGACGACGAAGTCGATGAATGCGCGCGTTCGCGCCGGCAAGAAGCCCTTGGCGGGATAGATCAGATGCACGGGCAAGGCTTGGATCGGCCAGGCTTCGAGCAGGCAGCTCAAGCGTCCGTCGTGCAGCTCGTCGGCAAACAGCCAGGTGGGCGCAACGACGATGCCCAACCCCGACAGCACGGCGCTGCGCAGGCCGTCGGGGCTGTCGACGCGCAAGTTGCCTTGCGGGCGAATACTGTCGTTACCGAACTGCCAGATCGGCCCGGTGCTGTTGCGTGTGAACAAGATGCAGTTGTGCTGCAGCAGATCGGCAGGTGTCTGCGGTGTGCCGTGCCGCTGCAGATACTCGGGGCTGGCGGCGCAGCACAGTGCATAGGTCGCGACCAGTCGCGCGCGATAGCTGGAATCCTGCAGCTTGCCGATCCGGAATGCGATGTCGAGACCTTCTTCGATCAGGTCCAGATCGCGATTGCTGAACATCAGGTCGATGCTGACGTCTGGATGCTGTTCGGTGAACGGCTTGATCAGCGGCATCACGCGATGCCGCGCCAGTGCGGCGGGGCAGGCGACGCGCAGCAGCCCGGCGGCGGCTTGCTGGCCGCGCGCGCCGGATTCGGCTTCGGCCACGGCGTCGAGAATGCGCCGGCATTCAGCGTAGTAGCTTTCGCCTTCGGACGTCAGCGACATCTTGCGGCTGGATCGGTGCAGCAGGCGCACACCGAGATGATCTTCGAGCGCGGCGATGTTTTTGCTGACGGTGGGTTGCGTCGTCGCCAATTCGCGGGCCACAGCCGAAAAGCTGCCCGTCTCTACGGCACGCACGTAACACTGCATCAGGGTAAAGCGGTCCATGTCGCTACTGTAGCCGGGAAGCCGCGCTTTCGAATCATTCCGTTTGCGCATCCTTGCTATGGCGCCGATCGGTCTTCTGAAAGCGACGGTTACCGGTCAGGCTGTGTCCATCATCATCATCATCGTCATCATCATCACGACCAGACCAGCCGCCACCCGCCATGAACCTTCAGACCGAGCTCGACCAAGAGCGTGTCTACTGGCTGCAGCAGCAGCCAGCGCCGGCCAGCGCGGTCGAACGCATGGCGATGGACTACCTGCACCATGCTGGTATCGAGGCCCGAGCGGTGCGCGTTGGCGAGCGTGCCCCCGGATTCCGGCTGGCCGATCGCGACGGCCGCCCGCAGTCGCTGGATCAGTTGCTGGCTCAGGGGCCGGCGGTGATTCTGTTTTTTCGCGGTGTCTGGTGTCCGTTCTGCGAGCTGACGCTGCGCGCGTTTGCCGAAGCGGCGCCGCGTTTTGCCGCACTGCGCAGCCCGCTGGTCGCGATCACGCCGCAGCGTCTGCCGCTGTCGACGGTGCCTGACCCGTTTCCGTTGCTGGCCGATGTCGGCAGCCACGTCGCTCGTGCCTATGGTCTGGCCTACGATCTACCGCCGAATCTGAAGCTGCTGTTCGAGCAGCACTACCAGACGCCGCTACCGCAGCTCAACGGCGATGGCGGCTGGACCTTGCCAGTGCCGGCCGCCTACATCGTCGGCGAAAACGGCCAGGTTCTATGGGCCCAGTTGGACGTCGACTATCGCCGGCGTGCATCACCCGAGGCGCTGCTGGCCTGGCTGGTGTCACACCACCGCGCCGTCGATGCGCCGCGGACTCGCGTATGAGCGCCCCGCGCTTGCTGTCGCGGCTGCGGCGCCTCGTCGACAGCGTGGTCGGTGCGATTCTCGGCGGCGCTGTCTATGGCGCCTGGGTGCTCTATGTGAATTGGGATGCTGGACTGCGCATCGCCGGAACGGCCGCCGCCGCGCACTGGGCGATGAGCACGCTACTGACCTACTGCGGTACCGGGCTGATGCGCCGCTGCTACCGACTCGGCTCGCGGCCGCTCGAGGCCATCTTGTTCGCTTGCGGCGGCGGCCTGACGCTCACCTATGCCTTGCTGATCAGTGTTCATCTGGCGATCGGCACGCCACATCTTGCACTCACACTCGCTGCCGGCGTGGTGCCCAATCTCGTGTTTTGCATCAGCTACGTGTCGCTGCTGCTCCGCACCGAGCCGCTGCGCGCGGCGCAATCGATCAATCGTGAAGACCCCTTGGAAGCCTTGTCTAATGAATCTGCGTCCTGACCTGCACAAACTGCTGCGCTACAACGTCGATGTCATCGAGCAAGGCCTGCAGTTGATCGACTTGTACCGCGCCGACGGCCGCGATGAGTTTGGATGCTACTGCGGACCGCATCTGCGCCATATCGTCGAGCACTACGACGCATTCACGCTGCATATCCACACCAGTTCGGTCGACTACGACACGCGCGCCCGCGACCACGCGCTCGAATCCGATCCGCTGCTGGCGCAGCAACGGCTGCGTCATGTGCAGCAGCAGTTGCTGGCGCTCGATGTCGGCCGTATCGCCGAGCCGATCGCAGTCCAGATGCGCGGCGGTCTGGGTGGCGAAGACAACTACGTCAGCTTCTCGTCGCTGAGCCGCGAGTTATTGTTCTTGGCCAGTCATGCGATCCATCACTATGCGCTGGTACGGGTGCGCTGCGAGGCCAGCGGCATGCAGCTCGACGAGCACTTCGGCAAAGCCCCCGCCACGGTGCGTCATGCACGCGGCGCTTGATCACGGTGCGCCGATGGCTGCGCCCGACACTGCGACCGATGCCGCCGATGCGGGCCTGCGCGCCGACATGATCGCCATCGATGCCAATGCAGCTCCATGGGATGCAGCGCCATCGGCTGCACCGCTGGGCTGGGTCACACGCTGGGCTATCGGTTGGTCGCGGGCGCGACGCTGGGAGTTCTGGCCGGCGTGGCTGTACTACGGACCGATCGTGCTGTGGATCCTCGTGCTGGGCTTGCGGCACCGCAGCGCCACGCTGTTTACAGCGGCCAACCCCGCGCTCGACAACGGCGGTGTCGTCGGCGAGCGCAAGCATCAGGGCTTGATGCCGCTGCAACGCAATGCTCCGGATCTGGTGGCCTGCTTCACGCTGCTGCCGGCCGAGCCGGGTACGGCCCGCGAACAGCAGGCGCTGGCATTTGCTGCGCGCGACGATATCGGATTTCCGCTGGTACTCAAGCCCGACGTCGGTCAGCGCGGACGCGGCGTCTACATTGCGCGCGATGCGGCGGCGGTCAGTCAGTATCTGTCACGTCACGACGGTGCTGTGATCGCGCAGCGACATGTCGGCGGTGAAGAGTTCGGGGTATTCATCGCGCAGATGCCGGGGCAGCGCCTGGACGTGATATCGATCGTCCACAAGACGTTCCCGAGCGTGACCGGCGACGGCCGCCGCAGCCTTCGCGAACTGATTCTGGCCGGAGAGCGCACCAGGCTGATCGCGGCGATCCTGCTCGAGCGTTGGGCGTCACAGCTGTCGCAGGTGCCGGCTGACGGCCAACGGATCAAGCTGGTCGAAATCGGGTCGCATTGTCGCGGCAGCCTGTTTCTGGATGCCACGGCGCACGCCACGCCGGCTTTGGTCGACAGCCTGATGCGGCTGACGGCGGCGGTGCCCGGTTATCGATTCGGCCGCATCGATTTGCGCGCGCCGAGTCTGGAGCATCTGCAGCGCGGCGAGGGGCTCCAGGTTCTGGAGCTCAACGGCGTCACGGCCGAGAGCGCTCACATCTATCACCCCGGTACGCCGCTGGTCGAGGGCTACCGCGCCATGTTCCGGCAGTGGCGACTCGCCTTCTCGATCGGCGCCGCCAGCCGCTCGCTGGGCGCGCCGGTCACTTCTGCATTCGAGCTGCTGCGCTTGTTCATCGCCGATCTGCGGCGCGGCCGGCAGTGGTTCTGAATCACCCTTTCCTACATTCCCGACAAGGAGCTGTCCCATGCGCTATCTGATGTCTTCCTCGATCCGCTTCCGCCCGATGTCATCGCTGGCGGTCTACGCCGCATTGCTGCTGTGCCTGTTACTGGCGCTGCCGTCGCAGGCTTGGGCTGCATCGCCGGTGAACACGCTCAAGCGCGGCTTGATCCGTGACAGCGATACCGGTGTTGCGATCAATGGCTACGATCCGGTGGCCTATTTCACCGAGCGCAAGCCGGTGCCCGGCAAGCCGACGCTGCGCTACAGCTGGAACGGCGCGCAATGGCAGTTCGCGTCGCAGCAGCATCTGGATCTGTTCAAGGCGGCGCCCGAGCAGTACGCGCCTCAGTTCGGTGGTTACTGCGCCTATGGTGTCGCGCAAGGCTATCTGGTCAGCATCGAGCCCGAGCAGTTCACGATTCTCGACGGCAAGCTGTATCTGAACTACAGCGCCGACGTGCAGAAGAAGTGGACGCAGGATCCGGCCGGCTACAACGCCAAGGCGCAAGCGGCATTCGCGTCGCTGCTCGCCAAGTGAGGCCGCCATGCAAACTCTGAGTCCCTGGCAGCGCCACGCGCACTGGTTGCCGACCGTGTTCGTCGTGTTCGTGTTCGTGCAGTCGCTGTTCTTCAAATTCAGCAACTCGCCGGAGACGGTCTACATCTTTGAGGGTCGTCTCGATCCCTGGGCGGCTTCGCTGGGCTTTGCCGGCGTGTTCGCCCCGGGCGGCGTGTTCTCGGCCAAGGTGGTCGGCAGTGCCGAGTTGATCGCATCACTGCTGCTGTTGTTCGGTGCCATGTCGCCCTCGCGCCGGCTGCTGCAATTGGCCGGAGCGGCGCTGGGCTTGGGCGTGATCTCCGGCGCGATCGGCTTTCATCTGTTTACGCCGCTGGGCGTGGCCGTCATCAACACCGATGGCAGCAGCGACGGCGGACAGCTGTTTGCGATGGCGTGCGTGGTCTGGCTGTGTTGCGCGCTGCTGCTGTGGATGCGCCGGTCGATCTGGCTGGGCTGGATGACGCCGCGATCCCATTGAAGCGGTCGGGACGCGACGGCCGAAGCAGCGCATCGCAACCGATAATCGACGACCACAAAAAAGCCCCCGCCATTACGGCGGGGGCTTTTTAGCAGCTTAAAGGCTTGCGCTTACAGCGAGCCGGGGATCGTCCAGTTCTTCCACCAGGCGGCGCTGGCACTCGTGCCCGGCTTGACGGCGCCGATGTAGTCAGTGGCGTCGAACGTGAAGTTCGAGCCGTTGTTGACCGGCGTGATCGAGGACGGGGCCGACAGGGTCGCGGTGGACTCGGTCAGTGCATACGAGGTGTCGAGCGTGACCGTCGACGGGCCGGCGTTGCTGGCGTTGTCGGCAGCACGGCGTGCATAGAAGCCCGCCGTGCACTCGCCCAGCACGTTGCTGAGTGACACAACCGAACGGACATCGGCAACGGTGTCGTTGTTGGTGTCCGCATCGTCGATGCGGACGCAACCGACATCAAAGCCGCGCACCGCGCTGTTGACCATCGACATCGTGACGGCGCCGCGAGCCAGCACACCCGGCTGAGTCCGACCCGTGACGTTGTTCAGCGGACCGCCGATCAGCGTCAGGTTGGCGAGCATCGCCTGCGTATCAACCACCAGGTCAGCATTGCTGCTGTTGGCTTCGATTGCGCGCGGGTCATTGCTGCCGGTCGGCGCCGTCTTCGTCGGATTCTTGCGAACGATGGCGAACTGCATGTTGCCCTTATAGCCCTCGTCGAAGTCGATGTCGTCGTCGTCGTTGTTGGTCAGCACCATGTGACGCACATTGACCGTGCCGCCGAACCACTCGATACCGTCGTCCAGATTGTTGTGGACCTGGATGTAGTCGACCAGCGTGCCGTGACCCACGCCCATCAGCGTCAGGCCGTTGATCTCGTTGTTCGGACCAGCGACCAAGCCACCTTCCGCGATACGGACATAGCGCAGGGTGCCGCTGCTGTCGGCCGGCTCGTTGCCGCCGTAGTTGCCGACGAACGTACCGCCTTCACCGGCGACGTTGCAGACGGTGCCGGAGCCGAAGCAGGCGCCCGTGTTGCCGCGGCCGAACTGCGGCGCGAAGCCCTGGATCACGACGCCGCCCCATTCGCCTTCACCGTCGAAGTTCTCGTCCAGGCTGCTGAACGTGATCGGCGCATTCGCTGATCCATCAGCGACCATCTTGGAACCGCGGGTGACGACCAGCACGCCATCGTCAAATGCCTTGACGTTGACGCCGGGCCGAATCGTCAGCGTGACGCCGGCCGCCTTGACCGCTGCCACATCGGCCGCGTCGGTGATCGTACGATTGCCGCCACCAACCAGCACCGGACCGTCGATGCGCCATTCGGTGCCCGCGGTGAACGTGTAGTTCGTGTTGATCGTACCGGTGACCGTGCAGACGTTGCTGGCGCAGCTGACGAAGCTGGCCGGAGCCGGCGTTTCGGCAACCGGCGCGAGCACGCCCGGCAGCGTCCAGCCTGCCCACCAAGCCGAGGCAGCCGAGGTATCGGGCGCGATGGCGCCGACGTAGTTGGTCGGTTCGAACTGGAACGACGAGCCATTGGCAACCGGCGTGATCGACGGGGCCGATGACAGACGTGCCGACGACTCGTTGACGGCATAGGCGTCATTGAACGTCACCGTGGTCGCCGTCGCATTGCTGGCGCTGTCGGCGGCACGGCGTGCGTAGAGGCCCGCAGCGCAGTCACCGAGCACGTTGGTCAGCGACACGTTCGAGCGAACATCCGCCGTGCTGTCGTTGTTGGTATCGGCATCGTCGATACGGATGCAGCCGGCGTTGAAGCCCTTAACGGCCGAGTTGAACATCGACATCGTCACCGCACCGCGAGCCAGCACGCCCGGCTGCGTTCTGCCGCTTGCATTGACCACCGGACCGCCGATGATGCTGACGTTGGACAGGACGGCCTGCGTTTCCGTGACCAGGTCAGCGTTGCTGCTGTTGGCCTCAATGCCGCGGGGATCGTTGCTGCCGGTCGGCTGCGCCTTGGTCTGGTTCTTCTGGACGATCGCGTACTGGATATTGCCCTTGTAGCCTTCGTCGAAGTCGATATCGTCGTCGTCGTTATTGGTCAGCACGATGTGCGTGACGTTGACGGTGCCGCCGAACCACTCGATGCCGTCATCGAGGTTGTTGTGGACGTGTACGTAGTCAACCGTCGTACCGTAGCCGACGCCCTGCAGCGTCAGGCCGTTGACTTCGTTGTTCGGCCCCGCGACGAGACCCGCTTCCGCGATACGCAGATACTTGATCGTGCCGCTGCTGTCGGCCGGGTCGTTGCCGCCGTAGTTGCCGACGAACGTGCCGCCTTCGCCTGCGACGTTGCAAACCGTGCCGGTGCCAAAGCAGGCGCCGGTATTGCCCTTGCCGAACTGCGGCGCGAAGCCCTGGATGATGACACCGCCCCATTCGCCTTCGCCGTCGAAGTTTTCATCGAGGCTGCTGATCGTGATCGGAGCGGTTGCCGTGCCGATCGCGTTGAGCTTGGAGCCACGCGTGACGAGAAGCACGCCGTCGTCGAGCGCCTTGATGTTGGTGCCGGCTTCGATCGTCAACGTCACGCCCGCCGCCTTGGTAGCAGCGACGGCATCCGCGTTGGCCAGCGTGCCGTTACCGGTGCCGACTTGAACCACGGCATCGATGACCCAGTTCCGCGACGCCTGCATCGTGTAGTTCTGATTGACGATGCCGGTGATCGTGCAGGTGTTGCCGTTGCAGCTGACGAAGCTCGGATCGACCGGGGGATTGCTGCTGTCGCACACATTGCCGATGCCGTCATTGTCGGCATCCGCTTGGTCAGCGTTGGCAACCGTCGGGCAGTTGTCGGTGGTGTCGGCGATGCCGTCACCGTCGGTGTCGACCGGCGGGGGCGGTGCATCGCATGCATCGCCAACGCCGTCGCGGTCGCTGTCGGTCTGTGATGCGTTGGCAACGGCAGGGCAGTTGTCGGCAGCATCCGCGATGCCATCGCGGTCGGCGTCGGGCGGCGTCGTGCCTTGGTTGTCGCTACCGCCGCTGCCGCAGGCAGATACGAGCAGGAAACTGGCGCTGGCTAGCGACAGTAGTAACGGGTTGTTCTTCATGAATCTCTCCCTTGATCGGGTTTGGTACGGACGAAGACGGCGGGTAAAGACAAGGTCTCAGCCGTCGCAAGACGGCTGGACCGGAAGGCGACCAGAACGACTAGAAGTTGTAGCTGTAGCCCAGCGTGAACTCGATGCCGTTGCTCCAGCTCTCGATGGTTTTGTCGGCT
Source organism: Hydrocarboniphaga daqingensis (assembly GCF_900129825.1). Classification (GTDB taxonomy): domain Bacteria; phylum Pseudomonadota; class Gammaproteobacteria; order Nevskiales; family Nevskiaceae; genus Hydrocarboniphaga; species Hydrocarboniphaga daqingensis. The sequence continues at coordinate 75,120 of NZ_FQWZ01000007.1, forward strand.
TGTACGAACTTGACCTTCGCGTCGAGCAGGTTCTCGATCCGGAAGCTGAGCTTCGACAGGTTGGCGAATTCCTTTTCGTAGGTCAGGTTCACCGTGGCACGGCCGGCCTCGAAGATCGGGGCCTGCGGTGCACGGGCCACGATGTCGATGCGGTCATCGAAGTAGTTGATGACCAGCGTGGCCTTCTGCGACGTCGGGAAGTGGTCGTAGCCGATGCGCATGTTGGCGAGGAACGGCGACTGACCCTGCAGCTTGCGGCTGTCGTTGCTTTCGAGGCGGCGACCGACATCGTCAAGCTCGATCTTCGACTCGATGAAGCTGACGTTGGCACCCAGCGACAGCTGATGCGCCTCGGCGAACAGGAAGGACTTGTTGCCGTCGAGTTCGACACCCTTCACCGTGGCGCCTTCGTTGTTACGGAACGTCAGCGCGTTGGTGGCCGATCCCGAACCGTCGGCGACCGAACGCTCCAGAGGATTGGTGATGTCCTTGTAGAACAGCGCGAACGAGATGCTGTCTTCGCGGCTGAAGTAGTACTCGACGCGCAGGTCGTAGTTGTCGATCGTCGAGGCGGTGCAAGTCGGGCAGCCGACGTGCTCACGGCCCTTGTCATCGAAGAAGCGCGACGGCGCCAACTCGGTGATGTTCGGACGCGACACCGTCATCGCATAGTTGGCGCGCACCTGGAGATCGTCGCCATAGCGATAGATGGTGCCGAGCGAGGGCAGCAGCTCGTTGGACTTCAGGCTGACCGCGGACGTGGTGTCGTTGGGGAAGCTCAGGCTCTGCTTGAAGTTGTCCTGACGGGCGCCAGCGACCACGGTGAACGATTCACCGATATTGGTTTCGGTCGACAGATACCCGGCGGCCGTTTCCTGCTCGGCGACGTAGGTGTCGGTCAGCGTCGAGGTGCCGCGCAAGCGGAACGAGTCGTTGGCGAAGTTCTCGAACGAAAGCAGTTCTTCGACGTCCTGGGTCAGATCGGCGGAACGGTTGCCGGTACGCAGACCGAGACGGACCAGATCGTTGTTGCGGTCGCGGGTGTCGTACAGGCCGCCGAACTTGATGTTGCTGTTGACGCTGTCGCTGATCTCGATCGGCAGCGTGTAGTCGACGCCGGCGTCGATCGCGTCTTCGGTCAGGTCGGAGTAGCTGCGCTCGACCGACGACACGACCAGCGATCCACCGAGGTAGTTGTAGGTCCGGCGGTCCGGCGACATGCGCGTGGTCTGCGAAATGCTGGCGTGCAGATCCAGCTTGTGCGTGTCGAACAATGGGACCGAGGCCAGAAGCTGCTGCGAGATCAGCTGACGCTCGATCCATTCCAGCAGGATGCGGTCGAAGTTGTTGTCTTCGTTCTTGTCGAAGCCGGACTCGAACGTGGTGTTGTCTTCGCTGTCGTGCAGGAACAGCGTCTTGCTGGTGGCCGTCCAGCCATCGACGCTTTCGATTCCGGCGACCAGGTAGCCAGTCAGCGCGGTGTTGAACGTGTCGCGCTGATAGGTTGAGCGCGTCGTGACGTTGTCGACGCTCGCATCCTGACGCGACGCGTTGCTGTTGTCGTAGGTCGCCACGCCGTAGACGCCGACGCGGCCGATGTCGAGATCAAACGAGTTGCCAAGCGAGTAGGCGGCGCCGAACTTCGGAGCGGCCTTTTCTTCTTTGACCTTGTAGATGTTCGGCAGCAACGACGCCAGACGCGCGGCTTCGACCTGGCTGACGCAGCCGGTCTGCCCTTCGACCTGGCACAGGCGGAAATTCAGGCCACCGTTGGTGGCGCTGTCGACATCGCCTGGCAGTTCGCGGATGCCATCGTCGTAGCCGATTTCATCGCCGTCACCACCCCGGTAGCGCACCAGGCCCTTGCCGGTGACGCCGCTGACGAAACCGCCGCTGACCGACAGACGATTGACGTACTGGTCGGGAATATCGCGGGTGGCGATCTTGATGATGCCGCCCGTGGTGTCGCCCGGCATATCGGCCGAGAAACTCTTCTGCACTTCGATGCCGCCCAGAATGTCGGACGGGAACAGGTCCAGCTGGACGTCGCGGCGGAACGGATCAGTGCTCGGCAGCAAGTTGCCGTTGAGCGTGGCCGCGATGTAACGACCGTCGAGGCCGCGGACGACCGCGTAACGACCGCCGGTCACCGACACGCCGACCAAGCGACGCAGCGACGCGGCGACGTCAGTGTCACCGGCGCGCACCAGTTCTTCGACGCTGATCGCGTCGGTCACCGCCACCGAGAAACGCTCGATGCCGGCCGGCGTCGAGCGCGGCTTGTACGAGCCGGTGACGACGATTTCTTCGACGCCGTCGGCGCCCTTGCCGCTGCTGCTGCCGCCGCCGATTTCCTGTACCGCTTCCGGGTTCAGCGTTGCGTTCATTGCGGTGCCGACGCCGGCTGCAACGCGCAGCCCGGTGGTGCTGACGGTCTGGTAGCCGTCGGCGCGGATGCTCAGTTCGTAGATGCCGCGCGGTGCTTGCAGACTGAAGCGGCCGCTTTCATCGGTCACCGTCTCGAGATTGGCCGGTTCGATGTGGACCACGGCGCCAGCCAGAGGCTTGCCTTCGCCGTCGCTGACGGTGCCTTCGATCAGACCGGGCGCGCCTTGCGCAGCCGTTGCGGGATCGTACTTCTCGATGTTGGCGGCCGGAGGCTGCGCGAAATCGGTGAACGTCAGGCTCAGATCGGCGCTCTGCCCAGGCGCCAGTTCGAAGCGGTATTCCGTCAGGGGTACGCGCTTTTCGAGCACGCGCAGCACGTGCGCGCCTTCCTTCAATTCGCCGCTGACGGCGCCGTTGGCATCGGTGGTTCCGAGCAGGCGACCGTCGAGTTCGACTTCGAGGTCCTTCAGCGGGTTGCTACCGAGGAAGGTGTTCAGATAGAGCTCGGCCGAGAGTGCCGAGCCGGACATCAGCGCAAGCGTGGCGGCTCCGAAAAGCGGGTAGAACGATTTCATGTAGAGGTGATGATCCGCGGCAAATCCAGTGCAATGCGGCTCATGCCGAGCGTGTGGCTCGAGATGGATGCACGAAATGCTGAAGGAACCTGCCGCTCGACGAGCCTCTACGAGCGCCGACTCGAAGCCCCGGGGTGTCGAGCCCAGTTCGTTCAGCGGAGCGCAGGTTATTCACCGCCCGTGATTGTTTTATGACAGCGGGCGTTGGATCGGCCCGGATTTGTTGCAGCCATGTGAAGTCCGCTAAGCGGTAGCGCTGCCGCCATGACAACGATGTGGCGATTTGCAACAAAAAAGCCGCCCGGTTGCCCGGGCGGCTTGGCTGCGCATCCAACCGCGATGCGCGTCGACTACTGGTTGCTTACTGGCAGGCTTCGCAGTCTGGATCGAGGATCGAGCAGACCTTGGCCCCGCTGACATCGGTCGTCGACAGCACGCTGCTGGCCGGGACCGACGGGGCGTTGGCGACCGCAGCGGCGGCAGCCGACGCGCTGGCCGTGGCCGAGCCGACCTTGTTCAGACGGCCGTCGGTGATCGTCGTCTTCTCGGTGTGCGTCGCGCCCATCGTGCGCAGGTAGTAGGTCGTCTTCAGGCCCGACACCCAAGCATGCTTGTACAACTCGTCGAGCTTCTTGCCGCTCGGCTGGGCCATGTACAGATTCAGCGACTGGGCCTGGTCGATCCACTTCTGGCGGCGGCTGCCGGCGTCGACTAGCACCTTGGCGTCGATTTCGAAGGCGCACTTGTACAGCGCCTTGATCTCGGCCGGGACGCGGTCGATCTTCTGCACGCTGCCGTCGTAGTACTTCAGGTCATGGGCCATGACCTCGTCCCACAGGTCGAGCGCCTTGAGGTCGTTGACCAGGTACTCGTTGACCACCGTGAACTCGCCCGACAGGTTCGATTTGACGTACAGGTTCTGGTAGGTCGGCTCGATCGACTGGCTGACACCGGTGATGTTGGCGATGGTCGCCGTCGGCGCGATCGCCATCGTGTTGCTGTTGCGGATGCCGGTGGTGCGGATCTGCTGGCGCAGCGCATCCCAGTCGAACGCACCCGACACACTGACGTCCTGCTTCAGATACGCGGTGTCGTTGCCGCCGCGCGACTGGGCCAGGATCTTGATCGAGTCGAGCGGCAGGATGCCCTGATCCCACAGCGAGCCCTTGAAGCTGGCGTAGGCGCCACGTTCGACCGCGAGGTCTGCCGAGGCCTTCAACGCGTAGTAGCTGATGGCTTCCATCGACCGGTCGGCAAACTCGACCGCCTGCTGGCTCTCGTACGGCATGCGCAGCTTGTACAGCGCGTCGTGGAAGCCCATCACACCCAGGCCGACCGGACGGTGGCGCAGGTTGGAATTGCGCGCCGTTGCGACCGAGTAGTAGTTGTACTCGATGACGTTGTCGAGCATCCGCATCGCGGTCTTGATCGTGCGCTCGAGCTTGGCGGTGTCGAGCTTGCCGTCGACGATGTGCGCCGGCAGGTTGACCGAGCCCAGGTTGCAGACGGCGATTTCGGAGCCCGCCTTGGTGTTGAGCGTGATCTCGGTGCACAGGTTGGAGCTGTGCACGACGCCGATGTGCTGCTGCGGGCTGCGCAGGTTGCAGGCGTCCTTGAACGTGATCCACGGGTGGCCGGTTTCAAACAGCATCGACAGCATCTTGCGCCACAGGCCCAAGGCCTGGGTGCGCTTGAAGTTCTTGATGCGGCCTTCGCTGGCCAGCTTTTCGTAGGCGATGTAGCGCGCTTCGAAGGCTTCGCCGATCAGGTCGTGCAGGTCGGGCGTTTCTTCCGGCGAGAACAGCGTCCACGGGCCGTCTTCCATCACGCGCTTCATGAACAGGTCGGGCACCCAGTTGGCCGTGTTCATGTCGTGCGTGCGGCGACGGTCGTCACCGGTGTTCTTGCGCAGTTCGAGGAATTCCTCGATGTCGCGGTGCCAGGTTTCCAGGTACGCGCAGACGGCGCCCTTGCGCTTGCCGCCCTGGTTGACGGCCACCGCCGTGTCATTGGCCACTTTGAGGAACGGCACGACGCCATTGGACTTGCCGTTGGTTCCCTTGATCCAGCCGCCCATGCCGCGCACCGGCGTCCAGTCGTTGCCCAGGCCGCCGGCGTACTTGGACAGCAGCGCGTTGTCCTTGATCGCACCGAAGATGCCGTCGAGATCGTCGGGCACCTGCGTCAGATAGCAGCTCGACAGCTGCGGGCGCGGCGTGCCGGAGTTGAACAGCGTCGGCGTCGACGACATGAAGTCGAAGCTCGACAGCAGCTGGTAGAACTCGATCGCGCGGGCTTCGCGGTCGATCTCGTTCATCGCCAGGCCCATCGCCACGCGCATGAAGAAGGCCTGCGGCAGCTCGAAGCGGACCTTGTTGCTGTGGATGAAGTAGCGGTCGTACAGCGTCTGCAGGCCCAGGTAGTCGAACTTGGCATCGCGCTCGGCGATCAGCGCCTTGCCCAGCGTGTCCAGGTCGTACAGCGCCAGCTTCGGATCCAGCAGTTCCAGGCTGACGGCGCGGTGGATGTACTCGCGGAAGTATTCCGGGTACAGCGCCTTCATCTCGGCCAGCGTCGGGCGGGTTTCGGCCATGCCGAGGAACTTGGTCGCCTCGTGGCGCAGGCCGTCCATCAGCAGCCGGGCCGACACGTAGGTGTAGTTCGGCTCCTTTTCGATGCGGGCGCGGGCAGCCAGCGTCACGGCCTGCGACAGCTCGGCTTCGCTGATGCCGTCGTACAGGTCGCGCAGCGCCGACTGCACGACTTCGTCGATGCTGATGCCGCTCAGGCCCTGCGCGGCTTCGGTGACCACGCGGACGATGCGCGCGGTGTCCAGCGGGCGGACGGTGCCGTCGTCGAGCTTGACGTTGATCGCCGGGCCGGCCGGCGCATCGGGGGCCGCCTTGGCCGCTTCGGCGGCGCGGGCGCTGGCGCGCTCGGCGCGGTAGATGACGTAGGAGCGGGCGACCTTGTGCTCGCCGGCGCGCATCAACGCCAGTTCGACCTGATCCTGAATGTCTTCGATGTGGACGGTACCGCCGCCGGACATGTGGCGGGTCAGCGCCTGCACGACCTGCGTGGTCAGCGTCTGCACCGTCTCGCGGACGCGGGCGCTGGCCGCTGCCTGGCCGCCTTCGACGGCGAGGAAGGCCTTGGTCAGCGCGATGGCGATCTTGGTGGAATCGAAGCCGGTGACCTTGCCGTTACGGCGGATCACCTTGATACCGCCCGGGGCGACGGCGGCCAGTTCGGCCGTGGAAGCGGGCGCCGCCGAAACCGGGCGACGCAGGTCATTGAATTCTTGGGTATGTGTTTGCATGGGCTCCCCTTATGCAGTGCGACGGAGTCGGTTCTTCCAACGGGGCTGAACCGTCCGGTAACAATATCTAGTGGTTCGGCGGGGCGTCAACCCCAACATCCTGTGTTTACATCCTGTGATTATCTGTGCGCTGCCTGTGGACAAAAGTGCTGGAATCACGCAGCGACGCGGCTTTGCGGGGCTTGGCGGGGGTGTGGATCAGGCCGCTCCGGCAGGGCTTTGTTTCGCGAAGCCGACGAACGGTCGGGGTCGGTCGAAGCCGGGTTGCAGACCCCGCAGAAACCGAGCGGCTTCTCATCTGTCCTACCCGGCGCTGGCTACAATGCCGAACCGAATACCCTGTGCCGATGAAACGCTGATGATCGTTCCCGTATTGATGGCTGGCGGCTCCGGCACCCGGCTCTGGCCGCTGTCCCGTGAGCAATACCCGAAACAGTTTCTGAAGTTGCTCGACGAGCGCAGCCTGCTGCAGAACACGGCGCTGCGGCTCGGCGGGGTCGGCGACACGGCGCCGCCGCTGGTCATTGGCAGCGACGCGCACCGCTTCGTGATCGCCGAGCAGCTACGTCAGGTCGGCCTCGACGGGGCCGGCATCATGCTCGAGCCCGAGGGCCGCAATACGGCGCCTGCCGCCGCGGTCGCGGCCCATTACGCCACGACGCAATACGGTTCCCAGGCCGTGGTGTTTCTGATGGCGGCCGACCAGGCGGTGACCGATACCGCCGCATTCGTTCGTGCGGTCGAGGCGGGCGCCGCGGTCGCGGCCGAGGGCCGGATCGTCACGTTCGGCATCCAGCCCACCCACCCCGAGACCGGCTTCGGCTACATCAAGGTCGGCGCCGCGATCGGCCAAAGCGGCGCTTACGACGTGGCGGCGTTCGTCGAAAAGCCGGAGCGGGCCAAGGCTGAAGCCTTCATTGCCGAAGGCGGCTACTACTGGAACGGCGGCATGTTCATGTTCCGGGCCGACGTGTTCCTCGACGAACTCAAGCGTCTGGAGCCCGAGATGTATGCGTCCAGCCTGTTGAGCTGGAACAACGCGGTCAAGGACATCGACTTCATCCGGCTTGAGCCGGGCGCGTTCCGCAAGTGCCGCAACGAATCGATCGACTACGCGGTGATGGAAAAGACCGCCAACATCGCGCTGGTGCCGCTGGACGCCGGCTGGGACGATGTCGGCTCCTGGAGCTACCTGGGCAAGCTGCCGGCGGATGACGCGGCCGGCAACCGCACCCGCGGCGACGTGCTGCTCGAGGACTGCCAGGACAACTTGGTTCACGCCAGCAGCCGGCTGGTCGGCATGGTCGGCATCCGCGACACGGTCGTCGTCGAGACCGAAGATGCGATCCTCGTGGCGCCGCGCGACCGCGTGCAGGAGGTCAAGAAGATCGTGAGCCGGCTCAAGCAGGCGCGACGCTCCGAAGCCGAAGCCAGCCCGCGCGTCTACCGGCCCTGGGGCTCGTACGAAACCGTCGCGCAAGGCGACCGCTTCCAGGTCAAGCGCATCATCGTCAAGCCGGGTCAGAAGCTGAGCTTGCAGATGCATCACCACCGCGCCGAGCACTGGATCGTGGTCAAGGGCACGGCGCGCGTCTGGTGCGGCGACAAGAACTTCCTGCTGTGCGAAGACCAGTCGACGTACATCCCGCTGGGCCAGACGCACCGGCTCGAAAACCCCGGCAAGGTGCAGCTGGAGCTGATCGAAGTGCAGTCCGGCGCCTACCTGGGCGAGGACGACATCGTTCGCTTCGACGACATCTACGGCCGCACGCCGGCCAAGGTCTAGCGCCGGTCAGCAGGCCAGCCGGGTCGACGCCGCGTCGAAAATCTTTTCGGCGTTGGCCGCCAGGAAGTTGCGGAAGATCAGCGGCGTGCCGTCTTGCTTCCACAGCTTGCCGCCCCAGGCGTTGACCGCCTGGTTGCGCTCGATGATCTCGACAAACTGCTTTTCGGTCTGCGCAACGCCGAGCTGACCGTCGGCTTCCAGCACCGGCGTCGGCTGCGTGGCGGCCATCGTCGCCGTCTGCCGCAGCATCGTGCCCGGTGCGCCCTGGATCGCCGGCAGCAGCGTGAAGCCGCGCGCGCGCATCGCCTCGGCCATCGCATCGATGCCGCTGAACCCGGCCGCGTAGACGTCGATCGTCACGTGGTTGAAGTCGGGCCCCAGCGCCAGCGCGCTGGCCGCCTCCCCCGAAACGGCGGCCACCGCTTCGAGCAGCGAGCGGCGCAGCGGCGCACCGTTGCGCTGCATCAGCCGGTAGACGAAGTGCTGGACGAAGGCCTCGGCGTCGCCGTCGCTCAGGCCGCCGTCTTGTTCGGCTTGTTCGATCAGTTCGACCCATTCACCGTGGTCGACGGCCGCCGCTTGTTCGGCGCAGTCGGCTTCGATCAGCGCGGCGACCTCGGCCGGAAATGCGCTCAAGTCGACTTGCGAGACGAAGATCTTGAACGGCCGCGGGTCTTCGCCGATCGCTTGCAGGTCGAAGCTGACCAGCTTCTTGGCCGGGAACAGGTAGTCGCGTTCCTTGCGCAGGCCGAGCACGCCGGCGGCGCGGACGATCAGCGCGCGCAGCGCCGGGTCGGCCGTGCGGATTGCGCCGTGATCGTTGATGAAATGGCCGCCGTTGTCGGCAACCAGTTGGCGCAGCGCGACGAAGTCCGGCACTTGGGTGGCGAATTTTGCCGTGGCGACGTCGACGAAGCGTTCACGCAGGGCCTGCGGGGGCAGGCGGGATGGCAAGGCAGTCATGGGTCGACCTTCGATGGAGGAGGCGCGCCGGGCGCAGCCGATGTTGGCAAGCCTATGCGCTGATGCGATCCAACAAAAGTGCGGCGGCCAGCGGCCGGCTTGCGCATACAATCGAACGCAACCCTGCGGCCGCCCCGAGCTTCAATGGTCTTTCAGAAGCATTGCCCCGGCTGTTTCCACGACAAGAGCGGCATCGCCGTCTGCCCGGTCTGCGGCTACGACGAGTCGCTGCCGCGGCCGCCGTTGTTCCTGCCGCACGGCATCGTCATCGGCGGCCAGTACCGCGTCGGCCGCGTGCTCGGCCAGCCCGGCGGCTTCGGCATCACGTACCTGGGCTGGGACGTGCATCTGCAGCAGCGCGTCGCGATCAAGGAATTCCTGCCGCGCGACATCGTCACGCGCCACCCCGGTCAGCTCGACATCGCCACGCACACCGAGGAATCGCGCGGCACCTTCGAGTTCGGCAAGGAGCAGTTCCTGCGCGAAGCGCGCATCGTCGCCAAGCTCGATCATCCCAACGTGGTCCGCGTGCGCTCGTTCTTCAACGCCAACGGCACCGCGTATCTGGTGATGGACTATTACGAAGGGCTGTCGCTCGGCGAGTACCTGTCGCGCGTGCGCAAGGTCATCGAGCCAGCGCTGGCCGTGCCGCTGATCCGCCCGGTGCTGGAAGCGCTGCAGTTCGTTCACGAACACGACGTCGTCCATCGCGACCTCAAGCCGCACAACATCTACCTGGCCACGGTCGGCAAGCCGATCGTGCTGGACTTCGGCGCGGCCCGGCAGGCGGCCGGCGAGCGTCAGCACAGCATGTCGGTGGTGCTGACCGACGGTTATGCCCCGCTGGAGCAGTACCAGCGCCGCACCGCGCAAGGCCCGTGGACTGACGTCTACGGTGCGGCAGCGACGCTGTACCGAATGCTGACCGGCGTGGCGCCGCCGACCGCGCTCGATCGTCTCAGCGACGACCCGCTGGAGCGCGACGGCTGGGCCGGCATACCGGCGACGCTGGTGCCGGCGATGCGCCGGGCGATGGCCCTGATGCCCGAAGCGCGCTTCCAGAGCGCCGCCGAATTCATCGCCGCGCTGACCGACTTTCGTCCGCTGATGGAGCCGTCGACCGCGGCAGCGCCGGTGGCCGAGGTCGCGGCGGCGCCCGAGTCTGCGCCGGCGACAGCACCCGTGCCGGCGCCCATCGCGCCGCCCGAGGCGGTGCCGCCTGCCGACCCAGCCGCGTTTTCCAGCGCGGTCGCGGCCGAGGCGTTTCTGACCGATGACCTGCCAGGCGCCGACGAAGTGCCGCCGACGCGGCGTGTCGCGCCGCTGCACCCGCCATCGACACCCGAGGCGCAGGCGGCCGAGTCCGAGCCGCCCGTCGTCGCACCGCAGGCACGCGCCCAGGCCCGTGCATCGGGGCTGGCGCCGGCAGCGCCACCCAAGGTGTCGACCGCTGCGGCGGCGCCGTCGTGGACCGTGCTCGCCGTGCCAATGGCGCTGGTCGGCGCACTGGCTTTGCTGGTGGCAGCGCTGGTCTGGCAGCTCGGGTTCGACGGCGTTGCCCTGTCGCCGCCGCCGCTGAATCCGCGCATCGTCAGCACCGCCACGCCGATCGCCCAGCCGGCGGCCTCCGTTGCGGCCGCGTCGCCATCGCGACCGACCACAGTCCGCGGCCCATTGACGATGCCGCAGATGCGCCTGTTGCCCGCTGGCACCGCCAAGGTCGGCGACGACCGTGGCGACGACAGCGAGCGCCCGGCCCATCGTGTCCCGGTCGAGGCCTTCGCGTTGGCGGCAGAGGAAGTAACGGTCGAGCAGTTCGGGCAGTTCGTCGAGCAGACCGGCTACGTCAATCCGCAATGGTCGCGCTACCCCTGCGACAGCGCGGGCGGCCGTGACGCCAGCTGGGCCGAGCCCGGCTATTCGTCAGGGCCGCGGCGACCGGTGGTTTGCGTCAGCGCAGTCGACGCTCAGGCCTACGCCGCGTGGCTGAGCGCGGTCACCGGTACGCCTTACCGGCTGCCGACCGAGGCGGAATGGGAGTACGCGGCCCGTGCTGGCAGCGACAGCCGCTATTGGTGGGGTGACCGGTTCGATCCGCGCCAGGCCACCTGCGCGGGTTGCCCCGAAGCGCGCACTGGTCCGCTGCCGGTCGGCCGCTGGCCGCGTAATGCCTTCGGGCTGGCCGACACCGCCGGCAACGTCCGCGAATGGACTTGCTCGGCCTATGCGCCCTACGGCGGTGGCAGCGACAGCCGCTGCGCTGACGCCACTCGTGACGGTGCCGTGCTCAGCGTGCGCGGCGGTGCCTGGATCGACAACGCCGACGGTTTGCGTTCGGCGCGCCGAGCGCCGCTGGACCGCCAGCGTCGCGATGCTTGGACCGGCTTCCGCCTCGCGCAGCCGCGATAACCGCGCCGGCGTTTGCAGCGCCACCGTGCGCTGTACATGCGGCCCTCCCGTTTTGACGGCACTGCCTCTACCATCGGGAGGTGACCGACACACCGCCTCCTGCCGACCCCGCATCCCCTGAGTCGGCACCGACGCGCGAGCCGTTTCGCCGTCAGCAACGTGACGACGGCAGCCCGTCGGACCGCATTCGTCCTCCCGAACTGCCGGGCGAAGCGCCGCCCGAAACCGACTCGCTGCGTTTCCCGCTGCTGGCGCTGGCGCTGACGTCGATGATCGTGTCGCTGCTGCTGGCCTGGATGCAGGCCGATCCATCGGTCCCAGTGGCGCCGCGCCAGCCGAGCGCGCAGGAGCGCCTGCAAATGCCACAGTGGATCGACATCCCCGGTGGGCGCCTGCAGCAGCGTGATCCGCCGGCTCGTTTCGAGGTGGCGCCGTTCCGGATCAGCCGAACGGAAATCACCGTCGAGCAGTTCCGGCTGTTCATCAAGTACACCGGCTACAGCAACCCGGCATGGACCGACTTTCCATGCACCGGCACCTCAACGGATCTTTCCTGGGACCGCCCCGGCTACGAGCAGGCCGACACGTTCCCGGTGGTCTGCGTCAGTGCCCGAGATGCAATGGCCTTTGCCGGCTGGCTGTCCGAGCAGATCGGCCAGCCGCTGCGGCTGCCCACCGAGCTGGAGTGGGAGTACGCGGCCCGCGCAGGCACCGCGACGCGCTTCTGGTGGGGCGACGAATACCAAGAGCGTTATGCCGAATGCTTCGGCTGCGGGCCTCGCCCACCTCAGCACCCGACCTACGTCGGTGCCCGGGCGCCCAATCCGTTCGGCTTGCTCGATATCGCCGGCAATGTCCGCGAATGGACCTGCACCCCGTTTGCGACCCGAGGTGCCGGCAGCGTCGGCAGTTGCGCGCCGCATTTCGACGAGGCCACCAACCTGGTGCTGCGCGGCGGGTCATGGCAGGAGCCGCAGCAAGCGCTGGAGTTGGTGCACCGCAGCCCGTTTGGCGCCTGGCACCGCAACGTCTGGACCGGCTTCCGGCTGGTGGCCCCGGCGCAACCGAGCTGATCGACGCGGTTGCCGGCGACGCCTGGATTGGCATCGCGACGACAGCCTGAATCGGGCGCTATATAGTCGGCGATATAGCGGATCGACCGGGGGACATCGGATGGCAGCAGCACAAGCACCTCGGCGCGGCAGCGTCGCGAGCTGGCTGCTGCGCTGTGGCCTGCTGCTGGTGGGTCTGCTGCCGTCGCCGGCACCGGCAACCGATGCGCGGCTGCGGACCTATGCCGCCGCCAGCCTGACCGATGTGCTTGGCGATATCGCCGCGCAGTGGACGGCCGACGGCCATTCGCGTCCGCAACTGGTGCTGGCCTCGTCGTCGACGCTGGCCCGGCAGATCGAAGCCGGCGCACCGGCCGACGTGTTCGCGTCGGCCGATAGTGCCTGGATGGATCAAGTGCAGCGGGCAGGGCGCGTCGCCGACGGTCAGCGGATCGACTTGCTCGGCAATGCTCTGGTGCTGATCGCGCCCAAGGGCCGCGCGCCGGCCGTGACGATGGCGCCGGGCTTCAATATGGCGGCGTCGTTCGACGGCAGGCTGTGTACCGGTGAGCCCGGCGTGGTGCCGGTGGGCCGCTATGCACAAGCCGCGCTGCAGTCACTGGGTTGGTGGGCGTCACTGCGGGGGCGCATCGTCGGCACCGACGACGTGCTCACGGCGCTGGCCTTCGTCGAGCGCGGCGAGTGCGCGCTCGGCATCGTCTACGCCACTGACGCGGCGACCAGCGCACGCGTCGAGGTCGTCGCGCGCTTTCCGGCTGACACGCATCCGCCGATCGTCTATCCGTTTGCGTTGTTGCGCGACGCCAGTCCGGCTGGACGCGATTGGTTTCTCTATCTGCAATCACAGGCGGCGCGGCGCGTGTTCGAGCGCCATGGCTTCGTCTGGCTGCCGGCGAGCCGCTGATGCTGACACCCGACGAGCTGACCGCGCTGTGGCTGTCGGCCAAGGTCGGCTTCTGGGCCACGCTGGTGTCGATGCCGCTGGCGGTGGCGTGCGGCGCGCTGCTGGCGCGCTACTCGTTCCGCGGCAAGCTGGTCGTCGAAGCGCTGGTGCAGTTGCCGATGGTGCTGCCGCCGGTGGTGCCCGGTTACCTGCTGCTGATGCTGCTGGGTACGCAGGGGCCGCTGGGCGCGTGGCTGCAGCGCGTCGCCGGCATCACGTTGGCGTTCGACTGGAAAGGCGCGGTGCTGGCCTCGGCGACGATGGCGTTTCCGCTGGCGGTGCAGCCGATCCGCCTGGCGTTCGAGCTGGTCGACGCGCGGCTTGAGCGCGCGGCCGCGACGCTGGGCGCCTCGCCCTGGCAGGTGTTTGCCAGCGTGACGCTGCCGCTGGCGATGCCGGGCATCGTCGTCGGCGCGATCCTGTGTTTTTCGCGCAGCCTGGGTGAGTTCGGCGCGACGATGGCCTTCGTCGGCAACATCCCGGGGCAGACGCGCACGCTGCCGCTGGCGATCTATTCCTACGCACATCTGCCGGGCGGCGAAGCCGCGTCGCTGCGGCTGGCGCTGTTGTCGATCGGGCTCGCGTTTGCAGCGCTGCTCGCCAGCCATGTCGTCACCGCGCGGCTGCGGCGGCGCTGGGCGCTGCCGACACGGCGTGACGCCTGATGCTGGACGTCGATCTACATTTCAGCCGCGGCGACTTTCAGCTGCAGGTTCAACACCGCTTCGATCCGGGCGTCACCGGCATCTGCGGTCCGTCGGGATCGGGCAAGAGCAGTCTGCTGGCGCTGATCGCCGGATTGCTGGTGCCGCAGCAGGGGCGCATCACGTTCGACGGACGCTGCTGGGTCGATACCGCGCGCGGGTGCTTCTTGCCGCCGCACCAGCGGCGCATTGGTCTGGTGTTCCAGGACGGGCAGCTGTTCCCGCATCTGAGCGTCCACGCCAACTTGCACTATGCGCTGCGCTGGCTGCCGGCTGCACAGCGACGCGTCGCGCCTGACGCCGTCATCGACCTGCTGGAACTGCGGCCGTTGTTGCAGCGCCGACCGGATCAGCTCAGTGGCGGCGAGCGCCAGCGCGTCGCGCTGGGGCGCGCGCTGCTGATGTCGCCGCAACTGTTGCTGCTCGACGAGCCGCTGTCGGCGCTCGACGCGCGGCTCAAGGCGCAGATCCTGCCGTTTCTACAGCGTGTGCGCGATCAGATGCACCTGCCGATGCTGTACGTCAGCCATGCGCCGCAAGAGATCGCGGCGCTGACCACGCAGGTGTTGGCGATCGCCGATGGTCGTCTGGCGCCCGCGATCGCCGCTGATGCTTAGCTCGCGACGCTCAGGATCACGCTCGACGCCTTGAACAGGGCCACCACGTCGTCGCCCGGTGTCAGTGCCAGTGCTTCGGCGCTGCTCTGCGTGATCACGGCCGACAGCGTGTTACCACCGGCCAGTTCAATCGTCACGTCGGTGTTGACCGCGCCGGCCTGCAGCGCAACGACGCGGCCGCGCAGTTGGTTGCGCGCTGATATGCGCAAGTGCGGCTGAGACGCATCGACGACGGCGAGCATGACCCACGAGGCCTTGATCAGGGCAGCGGCTTCGGTGCCGACCGCCAGGCCCATCGCCTCGGTGCTGGCCTGCGTGATGATCGCCACGATGCGGTCGCCACCGCGCAGCTGCAGCGTGATCTCATCGTTGACCGCGCCGCGCGTGATCGCGACGACGCGGCCCCACAGTTGATTGCGCGCACTGGTCTTCATCGTCAGCCTCTGTAGCAGCGACAGATCGCTGCGAGCCTGCCCCAGGCTCTGGTTCAGCGCGTCGACGAAGCGCGCGTGCTGCTCAGCGGCGACGCGATAGCTCGCCAGCAGTGCGGCGCCGCGAGCCGTCAGCGCGGTGCCGCCACCGCCGGGACCGCCGGCCATGCGGGCGACCAAGGGTTCGTCGGCAAGATTGTTCATCGCCTCGACCGCATCCCAGGCGGCCTTGTAGCTCAAGCCGATCGCCTTGGCGGCCTGGGTGATCGAGCCGGTACCGGCAATGGCTTCGAGCAGCGCCATGCGCTTCTCGCCCGCGAGCACGCCGTCGCCGGACGCCAGGCTCAAGCTTGCCTGCAGCGCCAGCGGCGGCTTGCTCGACGCCATCAGCCGGCCCGCAGCGCCGTGGCGATCGGCAAGCGTGCTGCACGCACGGCCGGGAACAAGCCGCCGATCACGCCGATCACACAAGCCCAGACGATGCCATTGACCAGCAGCGCCGGGCTCACGGTCAGGTTGAACACGACTTGCGTGAAGTTGGCGCCGAGCGTGTTGACGGTGTTGCCGTTGAAGAAGATCCACGCGCCGATTGCGCCGAGCGCACCGCCGATCAAGGCCAGTGCCAAGGCTTCGACGAACACCGACACGACGACCGGCAACGCACCAAAGCCGATTGCGCGCAGCGTGGCGATCTCCACACCGCGTGACGAAACGGCGGTGTACATCGTGTTCAGCGTGCCGAAAATCGCACCCAGCGCCATGATGCCGCCGACGCCGAACGACAGCAGATCGAGCAGCTTTTTTAAGCCCTGCGACTGCTTGGCGTAGTAGTCGGGCTCGCGCTTCACATCGACGCCCAGCGTCGGATCGGTGGTCAGCCGGTCCTTGTAGGCGTTGAACGCCTCCGGCGATTCGAGCATCACCGTCACCGACTGGAACAGGTTGCGACGGTACGCCGACAGCGCGGTTTCGATGTCCGTCATCAACTCGGATTCGTGCGCGTCGCCGTTGCTTTCGAAGATGCCGACGACGGTCCAGTCGGCGTCGCGGAACGATACCTTGCTGCCCAGATCGAGCCCGGAGAATTGCTTGACGGCGCCGCGGCCGACGATCAGCTCGCGCAGCGCCGGCGTGAACATGCGGCCTTCGACGATGCGGATTTCGGGCCGCAGTACGGGCATCTTCGGGCCGACGCCGCGCAGCGTCACGTTGGCGCCCGAGCCGCTCGCCTTCAGCGGCAGGCTGACGATGGCGACCATGTCGGCCGAGCCGATCGGCTTGCCGTCGGCATCACGCTTGACGCCGGGAGCATCCAGGATGGTCAACGTGTTGTCGCGCGAAATGGTGCTCGACAGCTCGGCTTCGGAGCCGCCGCGCAGCACGATCACGCGGTCGTCGCGCCCGGTGTTGGATAGCGTCTTCTGGAAGCCGGTGGCCATCGCACCGACCGACACCAGCACGGCGACGGTCACCGCGATGCCGATGACGATGACCAGCGAGATGCCGAGCCGTTGCGGCAACGCGCGGAGGTTCATGCTGGTGACGGCGATTGTCTGTTTGAACATGGCCCACTCACGGATGCTGGTGTTGATTGACCGGGTCGGCGACGGCCCGGACTCGCCAGAATGGCGCGCGCTAGCGTCCCGCCAGCGCGTCGACGATATTCAAGCTGCGCGCCCGCAGCGCCGGTGGCAGGCCGGTGATCAGCGCCAGCAGCACGGCCGCGATCAGCCCGCCGGCGACAACTTCGCCCGGCAGTCGGACCAAGCCGAGTACGTCTTTCAGCGCCGGGAACAACAGCGCCGCGATACCCAAACCCAGACAGGCCGACAGCACGCACAGCAGCACGGATTCGCCGAGCACCAGCGTCAGCACCCTGGCATCGGAGAAGCCTAGTGTCTTGAGCACGGCCAGCTCGGGGACGCGCTCGCGCACCGACTGCATCATCGTGCTGCCGGTTGCGAACAGCAGCGCGACGAACACGGCGATCAGAATCCGGGTGACGATGTAGTTGATGTCGCCGAGCTGCTTGAGAAAGCTCATCTGGAATTCCTTTTCCGACTGCGCCTTGGTCTCGTCGGTGGAATTGGCGAACAGCGCATCGATCGCCGCACCGACCTGAGCCGCCTGGTTGGCGTCCTTGATCCGCACGATGTACCAGCCGACGCGACCGCGTCCGAAGGCACGCGCTTCGTCGAAGTTTTCGTGCTGGAAGAAGAACTGGTTTTCCTGGCCGACATCGGTCGGCACCGTGTAGATGCCGACGATCTCGAAGTTCCAGTCGGAGCTGCCGTTGTCCTTGCGCGTCCAGATCGTCGAATGCAGTGGAATGCGATCGCCGATTTTCCACCCGTACTTGGTCGCCAGCGCCGCGCCGACCACGGCGCCGCCGCGATTGCGCTCGAACGCCTGCAGCTGATCCTCGGGCAGCTTGAACTCGGGGTACATGTCGAAGTGGCGGCGCGGCTCGACCGGGAACGAGAAGATGAAGTTCTTCGGGTCCTGGAAGTAAGCACCGAACCAGCTGTTGAAGCTGACCGCATCGACGCCGTCGACGGCCGCGATCTGCTGCATCTGCGAATACGGCAGCGACTCGGTAAACGAGATCTTGCTGACGACGACCAGACGATTGACGTTGGCCAAGTCGGCGGTGCGCTCGAAGGCCGCGTTGACGCCTTGCAGCATGCCGAACAGCAGAAAGGCCGCGACGATCGACAGCAGCGTGAAGATCGTCCGCGTCTTCTTGCGCCACAGCGACGCCCACAACAAGGGCAGGAATTTCATGGCGTACTCCGCGTCAGGCGGCCGTGGTTGAGGTGGCGGTCGTGCCGACCAGCTTGCCCTTGTCCAGATGCAGCTGGTGCGTGGCGAATTCGGCCGCCTTCGGGTCGTGCGTGACCATGACGATGGTCTTGCCGTGCTCGCGATTGAGCACCTGCAGCAGGTTGAGAATCTCGTCGGCCGTGCTGCGATCCAGGTCGCCGGTGGGTTCGTCGCAGACCAGCAGCGTCGGGTCGGCCACCAGAGCGCGCGCGATCGCGACGCGCTGCGCCTGGCCGCCCGACAGCTCGTTGGGCTTGTGCCGCGCACGTTCCGCCAACCCGACGACGGCCAGCGCTGCTTCGGCATTGCGCTTGCGCTGCGAGGCCGACAGCGAGGTCAGCAGCAGCGGCAACTCGACGTTGCGCTGCGCGGTCAGCATCGGCATCAGGTTGTAAAACTGGAATACGAAGCCGATGTGGCGCGCTCGCCACTTGGCGAGGCGAGAGCCCGACAGCGAGTCGATGCGTTCGCCGGCAACCGCCACCGAGCCGGTACTGGGCTGGTCGAGTCCGCCGATCAGGTTCAGCAGCGTGGTCTTGCCCGAGCCGGATGGCCCCATCAACGCGACGAAGTCACCTTGCGCGATCTCCAGATCGATACCGTGCAACACCTCGACGGTTTGCTTGCCGCGCGTGTAGCGCTTGGTGACGTTCTGCAGCGTAACGATGGCGTTCATGGGGCTTTCCTTTGCAACGCTCTTGAAAATGGAACGGAAAACTACGGTTTGACGATGACGGTTTGACCGTCGGCAAACGTGCTGCTGTCGCCGATGGCGACGCGCTCGCCGGCCGACAGGCCGGCCAGCACAGTCAGCGTTTCGCCTTGCGAGGGCCCCAGCTTGACCGCACGACGTTCGAGCTTGTCGTCGCGGACCACCCAGGCCACGCCGGTATCGCCACTCACTTGCACCGCACGCGCCGGCACGCGTACGCCGGCCGGCGCTGCAACGGCGCCGGCGCTCGGCGCGGCGCTGAGAAACGCGACGCGCGCGCCCATGTCCGGCAGCACGCGCGGGTCGCCCTTCTGCTTGAAGCCGACACGAACTTTGACGGTGGCCTTGGCGCGATCGGCGGTGGGGATAATCGCGATCACTTCGGCCGGGATTTCCCAGTCCGGATACGCATTGAGCTTGATCAATGCCGGCTGCGCGGGACTGACGCGGTTGATGAAGCTTTCGTTGACGTCGACTTCGACTTCCAGCGATTCCATGTCGACGATCGTGCCGATGCCGGTGCGAGTGAAGCCACCGCCGGCCGACAGCGGCGAGACGATTTCGCCGGTCTGCGCGGCCTTGACCGTGATCACGCCGGCAAACGGAGCGCGCACGACGGTGTCGTCGAGGTTCTTCTGCGAGACGTTGACGGTGCGCGACGCCACCTCGCTGTTGCGCTGGGCGGTGACCAGCTGCGCCTTGAGGTTGTCGAGCGTGGTCCGTGCGTTGTCGACATCGGCCTGGCTGACGAAATTGCGCGCCAGAAGCTGCTGGCGACGCTCGTAGTCCCGCTGGGCATTGTCGAGTTGCACGCGCACTTGCTGCTCGGATGCCCGTGCCAGCGCCAGCTGGGCTTGCGCCTGGTCAAAGCTGGCGCGGATGTTGGTGTCGTCGAGCCGGCCCACGATCTGACCTGCCGCAACGCGCTGCCCTTCTTCGATCAGCACCTCGATCACCTTGCCGGTGATTTCCGACGACACGGTGGCCATGCGCCGCGCAACGACGTAGCCCGAGGCGTCGAGCGTCGAGGCCGGCGCACCACTCGCGCCGCCGGCCGACTCGACCCGCGCCACCTGCACGGCGATGCCATCGGGCCGCATCAGCCACCAGGCCACGGCCGCGATCAGCGCTGCGACGATCAGGCCGATCACGATCCAGCGGCCGACGCCTACTTCGCCATCAGGCTCCGGGGCACGGTCGATCTTCAGCTGGTTCAGCAGTGCGGCTTTGTCGTTCATGGAAGGCGTGGAAACGCGGGCGGAACCGCGACCAGGCTAGCTTGGCAGCTTGGCGATCCACGTCAACCGGCGTTCGCTGTCGCGCGCACAGCCAAAAGGCCGGTCCTTGCGGACCGGCCTTTTGGAGCCGCGGCGCGCGATCGCCGTCGCGGCGGTCGCGTTGGCTTGACTAGCGCAGCGCTTGAGCGGCGAGCATCGACGACGGCGACGGACGTGCGCCGGTCGGCGCTGCAGCCCGAGCGGCCTTGCCGGCGGGCAGCGCCTCGACGTCATAGAAGCGCGCCAGATAGGTCGCCGGTGTACGGTCGGTGACGACTTCGTTCGGGCCTGCGATCTGGCGCTTCTCGATCCAGTAGTAGCGGCTGCCGGACAGCACGGCCGGGAAGATGCGGCGCTCGTCGAACGTGGCGCAGTTGGCGCTGCCGGGCTGGCACTGGAAGCTGCCGGTGTTGATGTCGATGCTGCGGCTCAGCAGCACGCTGTTGTCGCTGTCGATGGCCCACCGGAAGAACTGGTTGGGCGTGTTGCTGCTGTCGACGGTGACGAGGTTGCCGTTGTCGTCGATGAAGTCGTCTTCCTGTGAGCCACTGCCGTTGGCGTCGAAGCGCAGTCGGAAGCCCTTGGTATTCGGCGCCGGTGCCGTTTCGTTGCCGATGCCGAACTGGTAGTAGCGCGCCGGCAGGGTCTGCGCGGTGAACACCGGCGGCGGTGTCTCGATGCTGATCGAGGCGCCGGCGTCGATATAGCGCTGTTCGCCGACCGTCAGGTCATAGAACCCGTCAGACGCCACCGTGTCCACATCGCGCAGCAGCCGGTAGGTGCTGCGGACGCCGTTGTCGTAGTTGACGTTGATGCCACGCCCGTCGGTGGTCAGCGTCCACTGGAACGGCAGCCCGAACAGCACGGTGCGGCCGGAGCCGTCGGCATTGAACGTCGCCACGTCGGCTGCAAGGCTGCTGGTGCTGGCGTCGAACACCTGCAGGCTCTGCGTCGCGTCACGGACATCATCGAGTGTCAGCGTCTGGAAGTCGCTGGTCGTCAGCAGCGTCCGCGCCGCCGTTTCGGTGACGGTGCGATTGCTCAGTTCCGGGCAATCCAGATACGTGATCTGGAACGTCGTCGTCAGCGCCAGCGTGCGATCACTCAAGCGGTTGAGCGAAACGCCCTCGCTGACGAAGCGGGCCTGCACCTGCCGCTGCGTATTGCCGCAGCGCTCGACCGGGAAGCTGATCGACGACACCGGCTCGGCGTAGCGGATCGCGATCGTGTTGCCCTGAACCTGCCAGGTGGATGCGGCCTTGCCGTCGCCGTTGGTCACCGAGGCGCTGCCATCGACTGCAAACTCGAAGGCCATCACGCGGTTGGTGAAGTTGAATGTAAAGCCGATCTCGTCCGACAGCTGCGCCGCGAGCATCGCGGGCGGCGTCGAGCCTGCCGGAAGCGGCGGCGTCACCGCCGGGTCCGCCGCCACGGCGGTCGCGGTCTGCTGAAATACGGCCGGGTCCTGCGCCTGGGCGCTGGCGATGAACGCTTCGCGTGCCTCGGTGTTGAGCGCCAGCGTCAGCGTCGTCGCCTGGCCGGACGGCAGCGGGTAGCTCGACGGACTGTCGACCGCCAGCTTGATCGCGGTCGCCAAGTCCAGCACGTCGCCGCCGTTGATCCCGGTCGCCAGTTGGCTCTTCTGCGCGCTGCTGGTGATCGGCTGGCCGCCGTTGGCCTGCTGCAGCAGCACGGCTTCGGCGGTGCTGACGTTGGTCACCTGGGTAACGAAGCTTTCAGCGGCCGTCAGGACGCCGTCGCTGCCCGCTGCGGCGATCAGCGCCGACAGGTCGCCGGCCAGGCTGACCAGTTCCACGAAAGCCTGGGCGCCGACGCCGTCGGCGTTGAGGGTGACAAAGCTCGCACCGGCATCCCGCGGCACTTCGATCGGCAGCGAGTAGTTGCCCTGCGCATCGGCGGTCGCCGTGAAGCTGCGGCTGCCGACCGCTGCGGTGACCACTGCGTTGGCAATCGGCGAGTCGACGACTTGGCCTCTGAGTGTCACCTTCAGTGTGGGCACCGGAGGCGGCGGCGTGACCGGGTCGCTGCTGCCCCCACCACCGCCGCCGCCGCCACAAGCGGCCAGCGACAGAGTGGCGGCCAGCGCCGCAGGGCGCCAGGGCAGGGAGGTGCGAGCCCGTAACAGGCGGGACTCAGAGAGGGCTGGATGCATGACGGTCCTTAGAGTGAGGAGGCCCGAATCGGGACATTCCGGGTTGTAGTCCGCTGCGCTGGCCGAGTCCTCACGAAACCCTCACGAAGCCCGACGGAAACCTGAGGGGCTGTATCGGACCTGCCACATTCGGAGGGCTCACACTGTGACGTGGTTGGGTTATGGTCTGCAGTGGACGCGCTGCTTCTGCCGCCGCCCGAGGAGCCATGTGAACGACCGACCGACGCGGGGTGAGGCCCCCGCCCAGTTACCGCCGATGATCTGGCGGTTCGCACAAGCCGAATTCGACGAGCTGCGCTGGACGCTGCAGGTGGCCGGCCAAAAGACCGAGTTGGAACCCCGGCCGTTGGAAGTGCTGCGCCAGCTGCTGCGTTATGCCGGCGAAGTGGTCCGCAAAGACGAACTGGTCGAGGCCGTCTATGGCCACCAGCATGTCAGCGATGGGGCCTTGAACCAGGCCGTCAGCCGGCTGCGTGCCGCACTCGGCGACCGAGACCAGATGATCGTCGCGACGGTTCACCGCTTGGGCTATCGAATTGCGGTGCCGGTTGAAGCGCAGCCGGCGTTGGAGTCGCGCGCCCACGCCGCGCGCCTTCAGGCCGGCGCGACGATTCCGGGTCGCGACGATTGGGAGCTGGTTGAGGCGCTCGGCAGCAACCGCGATATCGAAGTCTGGCTGGCACGCCACCGACGGCTCGACGAACGTCGGGTATTCAAGTTCAGCGTCGACGGCGTGCGGCTGTCGTCGCTCAAGCGCGAAGTCACGCTGTATCGGATGCTGCGGGAGCAGTTGGGTGATCGGGACGATCGGGTTCGGCTGATCGACTGGAATTTCGACCGCGCGCCGTTTTTCATCGAAGCCGAGTTCGGCGGCCCGCGGCTCGACGACTGGGCGCAGTCACTCGGCGGACTTGCGACGCTGCCGCTGGATACGCGGCTCGAACTGCTGGCCGATATTGCCGACGCGATCGGAGCAGCGCACTCGGTCGGGGTACTCCACAAGGATCTCAAGCCGGCCAATGTGCTGGTTTTCCGCGATGGCGCGGGGCGCTGGCGTCCACGCTTGGCCGACTTCGGCAGCGGGCATCTGCTCGCGGTGGCGCAGGACGCCGCGCTGCAGCCGACGCTGACCGTGGCGGACCAGGGCGCCGCCGGCAGCACGACGCTGTATGTGGCGCCGGAGTTGCTAACGGGTCAGTCGCCGACCGCGCTGGCCGACATTTATGCACTCGGCGTGCTGCTGTATCAGCTGGTCGTCGGTGATTTGAGCAAGCCGCTGGCACCAGGCTGGGAGCAGGACGTCGACGATGCCTTGTTGCGCCAAGACATCGCACTGGCCGTCGACGGCAACCCGGAGCGTCGTCAGACCTCGGCCCGGGAGCTTGCGCTGCAGCTACGCCGCCTGCCGTGGCGCCGGCGCGAATATCAACGTCAGCTGCAGGCTGAACAGCAGGCTGACGAGGCGCGTCGTGCGGCGGAACGTGAACATGCGATGCGGCCTTGGCGCCGTGCGGCGCTGGCCGCGATCGGCATCGGCTTCGTCGGCGGGGCCGTGCTGTACGAACACGCGCTGCGTGCCGGCCGCGATGCACGCCAGCAGGCGCAGCTGGCGGAGTCCGTGACCGATTTCTTCAACACCGAGCTTCTTGCGGTGGCCTCCCCGTACGACCGGATCGGCGGTGCGCCGAATCCGACGATTCAGGAGGCGGTTGACCGGGCCGTGGCGCGAATTGGCGATCGCTTTTCCGACCAGCCGGCGACCGAAGCCGCGATCCGCGCCACCGTCGGTCAGATCTACGGTGAGATGACCCGTCTCCCGGCGGCCCTGGAGCAGGACCGTCTCGCGGTCGAGCTGTTTGAGCGCAGCTTGGGCGCGACGCATCCGCGCACGCTGCGCGCCCGCTACTGGTGGGCGCAGGACCTGACCGAAGCCACGCAGTTCGATGCGGCCGCCGAGCAACTGCGGCGCGCCGATGCCGACGCCGCGCGCGGTGATGTCGGCGAGGCGCGCACACAGCTCTCGAGGCACCGCGCGCATTGCTACCACGCGATCATCCGCTCGCAGTTTCAAGACGCGGTGCCGCATTGCGAAGCGACCGTCGAGCTGCAGCAGCAGGTCGACCCGCGCGACCATACGGCGCTGTTCAAATGGCGAGCCAATCTGGCGACGCTGTATTCACGGATGGGCCGCTTCACCGATGCCGATCCGCTGTTCGAGGCGGGCCTTGCCGCTCTGCGCAAACGCGGCGTCTCCGACAGCCTGACCGCCGCCCGATTCGGTAACTTGTACGGACTGAACCTGTTGGCGCAGCAGCGCTACGCCGACGCCGAAGCGGTGCTAGCACCGGCTTATGCGGTGATGAATCGCAACGCGCCCAATACGCTGTACACGTTCGAGACGCTGGGCTTGCTGGCGACGATCTACAACGCCACCGGCCGCTTTGATCAAGCCCTGACCGCGGCTCGCGACAGCTACCAGGGCTACCAGCGCACCGCGGGTGACACCAGCCACTTCACGGCGCAAGCGGCGGCATTGCTGGCCGTCTGCCGCTTCGATGCTGGTGAGTCGCAAGCTGGCTTGCAGCAACTCGACGAGGCGCGTGCACAGTTGGTGCAGTTGCTCGGGCCAGACCATCCGCAGACGCAATGGGCCATGTACCGGCGTGCCGAGCTGGGACGTCGCGCTGGCCTGCCACCGGCCGATCTGGATACGCTGCTGGCCTCGCTGTCGGCATCGGCGCTGCATCGCGCCGAGCCGCGTGACGATTGGCCAGAGCGGCTGGCCGCGTTGCGTGATTCCTCCGGGTGACGGACAGGCCCGGCAACAGGCAGACTTCTTGCCGGGCCCCTGTTTCGGAACATTATGCTGTCCTACCTCAGCAGCCTTCCTGCATTTCTGACGTATTGGGGCTTTGCCGTACTGGCGACGGTCGCTTTCGTCGGCATCTACTTGTGGATCACGCCGCAGACGGAGTTGAAGCTGATCGCGCAAGGCAATCGGAGCGCCGCGATCAGTCTGAGTGGCGTCATCCTCGGCTTGGTCCTGCCGGTCGCCAGCGCCGTTGCGCACAGCGTCAGCCTGGCCGATCTGGCGTCCTGGAGTGCCGTCGCCTTTGCCGTGCAGCTCGTTGCCTATGCCGTCATGCGGCTGATGTGGCGTGATCTGCGATCGCAGATCGAGAACGACAATGGCGCGGTGGCGCTGCTCGCGGCCGTCGTGTCCGTCGCGGCCGGCGTGCTCAACGCCGCTGCCATGACCTACTGAGCGCGTCGATGAAACGATCCGACGGCGTGACGCTGACGGTCGCCGGCGTGGCCTTGGTCACCGCGACCGTCTTGGCACCGAATTACCAAAGTCTTGAACGGAAGCGATACACCGACCGTCGCGACTGCGAATGCGACTACTCGGCCGCACAGTGTCAAAGCGCCGGTGGTACCGAGGTCGTGGGCCCCTGGTTTGCCAGCGATGAGACGATCCGCCGTCAGGATCCAGCGGATCCGGGCCCGGGCCATTGCGATCGCCATTGGCGATCCAGCTCGGGCTATTCGGGTGGTCGAGGCGAACACGGCTCGGTCACCACCGAGCCGGGCTATCGCAACGGATTCGGCGGCACCGCTCGGCGGGGCACGCCGCCTCGCAGCTGATGGAACGACTCGTCTGTCCGCCGCGCGACCACTGGGCCGCCCGGCTGGAAGCACAGGGCTTCGATTACCACACGTCCGACGGCGTGCCGTATTGGAGCGAAGGCGTCTGCTATCGATTCACCGAGGACGAAATCGATCAGCTGGAGGCCGCAACCGACGAGCTTCACGGCATGTGTCTGTCGATGGTCGCCGACACGGTGGCCTCGGGGGACTACCACGCGTTCTCGCTGGACGCCGATGCGGCAGCGCTGGTGGAACGCAGCTGGAAGCGCAGAGAGCCGGCTCTGATGGGTCGTATGGATCTCTGCTTCGACGGGCGCTCTGCGCCCAAGCTCTACGAGTACAACGCCGACACGCCCACGTCGCTGCTCGAAGCGGCTGCGATCCAATGGTTCTGGCTTCAGGACGTGTATCCGCAGGCCGACCAGTTCAACTCCATTCACGAGAAGCTGATCGCAGCCTGGCAACAGCGATGGCACGGCGACCTGCGGACCGTCCACTTTGCGAGTTTTTCCGCGAGTCGCGAAGACGAGGCGAACGTGGAATATCTGCGCACGACCTGCGCTCTGGCGGGGCACGCCACCATCGAGCTCGACATTCAGGACGTCGGATGGAAAGGTCGGCAGTTCCTCGATCTGCAAGACCAGCCCATCGACCAGCTGTTCAAGCTCTATCCCTGGGAATGGATGCTCGACGAGCCCTTTGGGCAACATATCGCGTCAGCGCCTACCGAGTGGATCGAACCGGCCTGGAAGCTGCTGCTGTCGACCAAGGCGCTGTTGCCGGCCTTGTGGAAGCGCCACCCGGGGCATCCGAACTTGCTGGCGGCATCGTTTGATGGACGACTGATCGACGGCCCGGTCGTCGCCAAGCCCCGACTGGGCCGAGAGGGCGCCGGCATCCAGGTGTTCCCAACGGCGCTCGACGCGTGGGCCGAACGGGCATCGACCGACATCGTGATCCAGCAGTATCAGCCGTTGCCGTCGTTCGAAGGCCACCGACCGGTGATCGGGTCGTGGGTCATCGGCAATCAGGCCGCCGGAATCGGGATTCGGGAGAGCCTGACCGACATTACCTCCAACACCAGTCGATTCGTGCCCCACTGGTTCTGATTGCCCCCGGCGATGCCGGTCTCTGACAGTCGAACACCCGTGGCGCGGGCGAAGGCGGATGGGGCCCGGCCGATGTCGGTACCAACGTATCGAAGGCCACCGGTGCGATGCCGCGCATCGCGCCGCGCTGCGCCGTCTAGTTGAAGTCTTCGTCCTGCTCGTCGCCGTCGTCGAGCGTCAGGCTGCGCGTGTCACCGACAAAGTCGAGGTCGTCGTCGCGGGCGGCGTCTTCGATGTCGCCGTTGCAGGTCAGTGCCAGCGTGTAGTCACCGGACGGCAGCAAGGGCAGCGTGTACGACCAATCGCCGCTGCTGCCGCTGCGGCTCACCGGCGCGGACGCCAGCGGCGCCGGCTCGGTGCCGTCGGCATCATTGGGCGTCACGTCGCGGCCGCGGAACGCGTAGATCGCCACGCCGACGCCTTCGTTGCGGTTCTGGCGGCAGCTGCTGGCGCTGATCAAGCTGCTGCGCACGCTGCCGCTGACCTGACCGGCGCGGCTGTCGCGCGCGGCGCGCAGCACCGGACGCAGCTCGCGTCGGTCGCCATTGGCCGCCAAGGACAGACGCAAGTCGAGCCGCGTCTGCACCACGTAGGTCCGGCCGTTGTCGTTGACCTTCAATGCCAGCGCAGCGAAGTCGGCATCGTCAGCGACGATGTCGAGCGGGCGCTGCGCGCCGTTGGCATCGACGACCAGGTTGTCGGTGTCGCTGCGGTCGCTGTCGCTGAAATCGACGCGAATGCCGTTGAACTCGCCTTCATCCAGGCCTTCGGCGCCGAGCAGCGAGAACGCGTTGCGGTCGAAGCGCATCAGATCGACGCGCAGCGGATCGTCGAAGGTGTAACGGTCCAAGCTGCCGTCGGTGCGGCGCAGCGTGACGCCCGCGATCTGCACGACCACCTGTTGCGTGGCGGCCACCGCGGGCCGGTCGGCGCTCAGCTCGACGCTGACGCGTCCGTCTTCACAGGCGCTCAGCGCAACGACGCTGGACAAGATCAGCAGGCAACGGCTCGGCAGATTCATCGGGCGGACTCCATGACCGGGCAGACCGGCGCAGCGTATCAGCTGCGATCGCGCGCCGAGGCAGCGTGCGCGTGCAGACCTTCGGCATCGGCGATACGACCGGCGATCGCTGCCAGCGGGCATGCGCCGTCGGCGGTGCAGTCGATCAGGCTGCTGCGCTTCTGAAACTCGTAGACGCCGAGCGGATTGGAGAAGCGCGCGGCGCGCGAGGTTGGCAGCACATGGTTGGGACCGGCGCAGTAGTCGCCGAACGATTCCGGAGCGTGACGGCCCAGGAACACGGCGCCGGCATGGCGGATCTGCTGCAGCAGCGCGCGCGGATCGGCCACCGACAGCTCCAGATGCTCGGGCGCGATGCGGTTGCTGATCTCGGCGGCCTGCGCCAGATCGCGGACCGCGATCAGCGCGCCGCGTCCGGCCAGCGAGGCGCGCACGATGGCCGCGCGCGGCAGTTCGGCAAGCCGCTGTTCCATTGCCTCGGCAACGCGCTCCAGATAGGCGATGTCGGGCGCGATCAGGATCGACTGCGCGTCTTCGTCGTGTTCGGCCTGGCTGAACAAGTCCATCGCGATCCAGCGCGGATCGGTCTGACCATCGCAGATGACGACGATCTCGGACGGCCCGGCGATCGAGTCGATGCCGACACGGCCGAACACGGCGCGCTTGGCGGCCGCAACGTAGGCGTTGCCGGGGCCGACGATCTTGTCCACCGGCGGAATCGTCGCCGTGCCCCAGGCCAGCGCCGCCACCGCCTGCGCGCCGCCGATCGTGAACACGCGATCGGCGCCGGCCAGATGTGCTGCGCCGAGCACGGCGTCATTGGGCTTGCTGTGGCCCTCGGCGTCGCTGGGCGTGGGCACGACCATGATCACTTCGGGCACGCCGGCGACCTTGGCCGGAATCACGTTCATCAGCACGCTCGACGGATATGCCGCCTTGCCGCCGGGCACATAGACACCGACGCGGTCCATCGGCGTCACGCGCTGGCCGAGGCGGTTGCCCAGCTCGTCGCTGAATTCCCAGTCGGCCAGCTTCTGATGCTCGGCATAGCGGCGGATGCGCGCCGCCGCCGCTTCGAGCGCCGCGCGCAAATCGGCCGGCAGCCGCTGCCATGCGGCGGCCAGCTCGGCTTTGGGAATCTCCAGCTCGGCTGCCTGGCTGACGCTGCGGCGGTCGAAGCGGTTGGTGTATTCGAGCAGCGCGGCGTCGCCGCGACGGCGGATGTCGGCGACGATCGCGTCGACGGTTTGCGTGACGCTGGCGTTTTGTTCGGGCGCGCGGTCCAGAAGCTGGTCGAGCTGGGCGTCGAAGCCGGCGGCGCTGGCGTCGAGCCGCAGAATCTCAAGCCGGCTCATGACGCCCGTACCCGCTTGGCATCCGCATCGCGGAAGGCGTCGATCAGGTGCTGGATCGCAGCATGTTTCATTTTCATCGAGGCCTTGTTGACCACCAGGCGTGAGCTGATGTCGCAGATTTTTTCGACTTCGACCAGGCCATTGGCGCGCAGCGTATTGCCGGTGGCGACCAGATCGACGATCTGGTCGGCCAAGCCTACGAGCGGCGCCAGTTCCATCGAGCCGTACAGCTTGATGATCTCGACCTGCTCGCCGCGTGCCGCGTAGAAGCGCCGCGCGATCTCGGGATACTTGGTGGCGATCCGCAGCCGGCGGTTACGCGGGGCGACATAGCCTTTGACGGCGGCCACCGACATCCGGCATTGCGCGATGCCGATATCGAGCGGCTCGTACAGGTCACTGCCGCCGTGCTCCATCAACACGTCTTTGCCGACGATGCCCAGGTCGGCGGCGCCATGCTCGACATAGGTCGGCACGTCGGCCGGGCGGATCATCACCAGGGAGACGTCGGCGCGGGTCGACGGCACGCGCAGCAGCCGGTCGATGTCGCCGGCCGGCGCGATGCCGACGTGTTCGAGCAGCGGCAGGCTTTCGTCGAGGATGCGTCCCTTGGACAGGGCGAGGGTGAGGCCGGTCATCGTAGGCATCGGTGAAGCGAGGGGCCGCGATTTTAACCGCTAGGGGCGCCGCGCGTGGCGAATGCACGGCCTGGCCGGACGCGGCAGATTCATCGGCGGCGCTTAAGCTAGGCCCCATGCGCTACCAGCACGCCGTCGGCCTCCGCCGCTACACCTTCGCCAGCCTGCGCGAGCTGCTGGCCAAGGCCAGCCCGGCCCGATCCGGCGACTACCTGGCCGGCGTGGCGGCGGCGACCGCCGAGGAGCGGATGGCCGCGCGGCGGGCACTGGCCGAGCTGCCGCTGAGCCGCTTCCTCGACGAACCCGTGATCCCGTACGAGGCCGACGAGGTGACGCGGCTGATCGTCGACACGCACAACGCAGCCTCGTTCGCGCCGGTGGCCGGGCTCAGCGTCGGCGGTCTGCGCGACTGGCTGCTGGCCGACACCACGACGCCGGCGATGCTGGCGGCGCTGGCGCCGGGCCTGACGCCGGAGATGGCCGCTGCCGTGTCCAAGCTGATGCGCAATCAGGACCTGGTGCTGGCCGCGCGCAAATGCCGCGTCGTCACGCGGTTTCGCAACACGCTCGGTCTGCCGGGGCGCCTTGCGGTACGCCTGCAGCCGAATCATCCGACCGACGACCCGCGCGGCATTGCAGCCAGCACGCTCGATGGCCTGATGTACGGCTGCGGCGATGCCGTCATTGGCATCAATCCGGTCAGCGACGATCCGGCCAAGCTGATGACGCTGTGGCAGTTGCTCGACGAGCTGATTGCCCGTTTCGATATCCCGACGCAGTCCTGCGTGCTGACCCACCTGACGCGGCAGATCGAGGCGATCGAGCGCGGCGCACCGATCGACCTGGTGTTCCAGTCGATCGCCGGCACGCAGGCGGCCAACCGCAGCTTCGGCATCAGCCTCGCCATGCTCGACGAAGCACATCAGGCCGGGCTGAGCTTGCGGCGCGGTACCTGCGGGTCGCAGCTGATGTATTTCGAAACCGGGCAGGGCAGTGCGCTGTCGGCCAACGCGCATCACGATGTCGACCAGCAGACGCTCGAAGTGCGCGCTTATGCAGTTGCGCGGCGCTTTGATCCGCTGCTGGTCAATACCGTCGTCGGCTTCATCGGCCCCGAATACTTGTACGACGGCAAGCAGATCATCCGCGCTGCGCTCGAAGACCATTGCTGCGGCAAGCTGCTGGGTCTGCCGATGGGCGTCGACGTCTGCTACACCAATCACGCCGAAGCCGATCAGGACGACATGGATACCTTGCTGGTGCTGCTCGGCACGGCCGGCGTCAACTACATCATGGGCGTGCCCGGCGCCGACGACATCATGCTCAACTACCAGAGCACCAGCTTTCACGACGCGCTGTTCCTGCGCGAAGCGCTGTCGCTGCGACATGCACCCGAGTTCGAGCAATGGCTGCAGAAGATGCAGTTGATTGATGAGCAAGGTCGCCTGCGCGACAGCCGTCGGTCACCGATGTTGCCGGCGCTGACCGCGTTCGCACAGGCCGCCTCGTGAGCGCCATCAA
Organism: Hydrocarboniphaga daqingensis; assembly: GCF_900129825.1. Classification (GTDB taxonomy): domain Bacteria; phylum Pseudomonadota; class Gammaproteobacteria; order Nevskiales; family Nevskiaceae; genus Hydrocarboniphaga; species Hydrocarboniphaga daqingensis. Next base: position 106,605 of record NZ_FQWZ01000007.1, read on the forward strand.
CGACGACGCCGCCGGCCCGCTGCTGCCGTCGGATCCCGGTGATCGCAGCGTCGTCGCGCGCGATCCCTGGCAGTCGCTGCGCCAGTACACGGCAGCACGCATCGCGCTCGGCCGCAGCGGCAGCAGCCTGCCGACGCGCGAAGTGCTCGACTTTGGCCTGGCCCATGCGCAAGCGCGCGACGCAGTGCATCTGCCGCTCGATGTCGCGGCCTTGCAGTCGCAGTTGCAGGCCGACGGCTGGGACGTGATCGCGCTGACCAGCCGGGCTGCCGATCGCGCGGCGTACCTGGCGCGCCCCGACTGGGGCCGCCGGCTGCATGACGATGCGCTGCCGCTGCTGGACGCGGCACGGTCGGCCACCGCGCCGCGCATCGATGCCGACGATGTGGCCTTCGACGTCGCCTTCGTCGTCAGCGACGGCCTGTCGTCCACCGCCGTCCAATGCCATGCAGCGCCGCTGCTGCAGGCCTTGCGGCCGCTAATGGCCGATCTGCGCATCGCGCCGATCGTGATCGCCACGCAGGCGCGCGTCGCGCTGTCCGATGAAGTCGGGCAACGCTTGCAGGCGCGCATCGCCGTCAGCTTGATTGGCGAGCGGCCGGGGCTGTCGTCGCCCGACAGCCTCGGCGCCTATCTGACCTACGCACCGCGCGTCGGCAATACCGACGAGGTGCGCAATTGCATCTCCAATATCCGGCCGCAGGGCTTGGTGTTGACTCAGGCTGCGCAGCAGATCGCCGCGTTGCTGCGCGCTGCGCTGCAAGCGCAGCGCAGCGGCGTGGCACTGCGCTTCGACCCGTCGACGATCGCCGCAATCAGAAGCGATAGCTGAGCGTGGCGGCGACGTTCGCCGGGGCGCCGTAGGCGAGGTTGGCGTACTCGTCGAGCACGTAGTAGCGGCGGTCGAGCAGGTTGTTGCCATTGACCTGCAGCGTCCAGTGCGCATCAAACGCGTAGCGCGCCATCAAGCCGAGCAAGGGCACCGAGCCTTGGCGGATCGTCTGCACGTCGCCCTGGACGTTCTGGGCGGCCTCGACTTCGCTGGCGGACTGCCAATTGAGGTTGCCGCCCAAGGTCAGCGCCTGCCAGTCGCCGGGCAGCGTATAGCTGGAGAACGCGCGCACCAGGCTGCGTGGTACGTAACGGCGAATCGTTTCGCCATCGCCATCTTGCATGCGGAAGTGCGATACGCCCAGCGACAGATTCCAGCCGTGCAACGGTGAGCCGCTGGCTTCAGCTTCGATGCCGCGGGTGCGTGTGCCATCGGCCTGCCGGTAGGCCGGACGCGTCGGATCGTCGTTGACGTAGCGGCCAACGTCACTGACGCCGACGTGATCCTGGCGCGTATCGAACACGGTCAGCGCGGTATTCAGGCGCCCCCCGAAATGCGCGCCCTTGATGCCGACTTCCTGGCTATAGCCGTCGAGCGGGTCCAGATAGGTTCCATCGGCCTGCTGCAGATTCTGCGGCTTGAAGATCTGCGTGTAGCTGCCGAACGCCGACCACTGCGAGCCGAGGTCGTAGATCAGCCCGGCATACGGGGTGATGCGATCGTGATCATGCTGGAAGGTTTCCGGTCCGTCATACAAGTAGTACTGCTCGGCGCGGTAGCGGGTCGCACGCGCGCCGACGATCAGCTTCAACGGCTCCGCCAGCGCCAGCCGCAGCGCCGAGTAAGCCGCGCGCTGACGCGTGCGATTGCGCTGGATATCGGTGCCGACACGTTCGAACATCGGTTCGGGGTACGAGCCGTCCCAGTCATAGAAATTGCCGGTATCGGCCATTTCGCCGTGCGCGAACTCATCGGCATCGCCGCGCAGCCACGAGCCCGTCGCACCGATCAGCCACTCGTGCTGCAAGCCGCGCCAGGTAAACGGCGCGCTCAGGTACGCATCGGCGGTGTTCTGTCGACCGGCGTCTTCGCTGCGGTAGGCGTAAGGAAACAAGCCTTCGCCGGTATCGCGGTCCGGGTAGCCGTAAACGTAGAACAGGTTCGAATGCCCGTCGGTTTCGCGACGCTGCACGCTGCTGCGCAGCGACCATCCATTACCGAAACGGTGGCGCAGTTCGGCAAACGCGGTTCGCGTGTCGTTGTTCCAGTAGCTCCAGCGTGTCGCCGTCGTGATCGATCGACGCCAGTGCGTGCGGCTGCCGTCGCTGAAGAACAGCGGGAACGAACCCCAGGTATTGCCTTGCGGTCGCGTTGCCTGGTCGTCATAGCCCAAGCTGAGCCGTGTAATCGGCGTCAGATCGGCATCGACGACGCCGTAGAACACGCGTTTCTCGTTCTCGTACAGGTCCATGTAGGAATCGCGATGCTGGTAGACGGCAACAGCGCGGGCACGCACGCGACCGTCGGCGCTCAGTGGCGTGCTGACATCGGCCGTGGTCCGCAGGTCGTTCCACGACGCCGCGGTCAGCGTCAGCATGCCTTCGGGCGTACGCGCATCGGCGTGCTTGCGGACAAAGTTGATCGCAGCTGAGGGGTTGCCGGCGCCCGACATCAGTCCCGTCGCACCGCGGACGATCTCGATGCGCTCGTACAGCGCGGTGTCGAGTGAGGCATCGCTGGAGCCGGTGTTCAGGCCAGGGGCCACCGGGACGCCGTCGTACAAGGTGTTGTCGATCGTAAAGCCGCGTGCGCTGAATACAACGCGCTCGCTGTCGTAGCTGTACGAATAGACGCCAGTGGTGTTGTCCAGAACATCGCGCAGCGACTGCAGGTTCTGGTCTTCGATGCGCTCGCGCGTGAACGTGGTCAGCGACTGCGGCGTATCGCGCGGGCTCAGGTTCAGCCGCGTGGCCGCGCTGGTTTCGCGGACCGCATAGGGCGAGGCGCCACTGTCGGTGACGACGACGGTTTCCAGCACGACGGCGTCGGTGTCGGGCGTTTCCGCCGACCATGACAAACCAGTGTGGAGCAGCAACGGAAGCCAAAGGGTGCGGCGGGGGAGTGCAGCAGACATCGCGGATTCCTCATTCGAGACAGGGCGGGGAAGTGCCTGCCTTGCGAATCGCGCGATCGGTGGGTCGGCGTCAGTGTACGGCGCGCGGAGGATTTAAGTCGATAGTCAGCGCGGCCGTATGACTCGGCCCAACGCGCGGCAGCGACGCGCAAGCGCCGTCCGCGCAAAAGCTGAGTGACTCAGCGCTTGCGCGCGGCGCTGCGCTTGATACGAATGTAGATGCCGCGACTGCGGCCGTCTTCGTGGCGACGGTGTTCGACTTCGAACGATGTGATTGCCGCGGCCAGGTCGCTGAGCTTCTTGTAGCCGTAGTTGCGTGGATCGAAGTCGGGCGCTTGTTTGCCGATGATCTGACCCACGCCGCCGAGCGCGGCCCAACCCTCGTCATCGGCCGTGGACTCGATGCCGTCGCGGAACAGCGCCAGCAAGCGCGCATCGGCGTTGAGTTGCGCATCGCCTTTGACGCGCTTGCCGTCGTCGCTGGCAGCGGGTGCGCGCAGCACGTCCAGGTAAATGAACTTGTCGCAAGCCGACACCAGCGATGTCGGCGTCTTGCGTTCACCGAAGCCGAACACGTCGAGCCCTGACTCGCGCAGCCGCGAGGCCAGCCGCGTGAAGTCGCTGTCACTGGACACCAGGCAGAAGCCGTCGAAGCGATTGGTGTACAGCAAGTCCATCGCATCGATGATCATCGCGCTGTCGGTCGCGTTCTTGCCGCTGGTGTAACCGAACTGCTGGATCGGCTGGATCGCCAACGTCACCAGCACGTCCTTCCAGCCCTTCAGGTTGGGCTGTGTCCAGTCGCCGTAGATGCGCTTGACGCTGGCCACGCCGTACTTGGCGATCTCGGCCAGCAGCGCTTCGGCGATGCCCGGCGTGGTGTTGTCGGCGTCGATCAGCACCGCCAGGCGGCGGTGTGTGGCTTCAGTGCTCGGCGATGTCATGCGGTGCTCCTCGTCGTGGCGATCGACCGCAGACGGCCGGGGCTAGATCAGTTTGGCGATGCGCTTGATGCGCGCACCCAGTGCGCTCAGCTTGCCTTCGATGTCTTCGTAACCGCGGTCCATGTGATAGATGCGGTCGATCAGCGTCTCGCCGTCGGCGGCCAGCGCCGCGAGCACCAGCGAGGCCGAGGCGCGCAGATCGGTGGCCATGATCGGCGCCGCTTGCAGACGCTCACGGCCGGTGATCACCGCCGTATTGCCTTCGATGCGGATATCGGCGCCAAGGCGCGTCAGCTCCTGGGCGTGCATGAAGCGATTTTCGAAGATCGTTTCCTTGATCACGCCGACGCCTTCGGCAACGCAGTTCATCGCCATCATCTGCGCCTGCATGTCGGTCGGAAAACCCGGATGCGGCATCGTGTGAATATTGACGGCGCTGGCGCGGCGTCCCTGCATGTCGACATCGATGAAGTCGACGCCGGTCTGCACTTTGGCGCCGGCCTGCTGCAGCTTGACCAGCACGGCGTCGAGCAGGCTCGGGTCGGTCTTGTTGACGCGTACGCGGCCGCGGGTGACGGCGGCTGCGAGCAGGTAAGTGCCGGTCTCGATGCGGTCCGGCAGCACGCGATGCGTTGCAGCATGCAGATTCGTAACGCCCTGGATGCGGATCGTCGTCGTACCTTCGCCGACGATCTTCGCGCCCATCGCACGCAGACAGCGCGCCAGATCGACGACTTCGGGTTCGCGCGCCGCGTTCTCGAGAATCGTCTCGCCCTCGGCCAGCGTCGCCGCCATCATCAGGTTTTCGGTGCCGGTCACGGTGACCGTGTCGAACACGATGTGCGCGCCCTTGAGCTTGCGGCACTTGGCGTGGATGAAGCCGCCTTCGAGCGTGATCTCGGCGCCCATCGCTTCCAGGCCCATCAAGTGCAGATCGACCGGTCGCGCGCCGATCGCGCAGCCGCCGGGCAGCGACACGTGGGCTTCGCCGCGTCGTGCCACCAACGGGCCGAGTACCAGAATCGAGGCACGCATCGTGCGCACCAGTTCGTACGGCGCCACGCAGGTCGTGATCGGCTTGGCGTCGAGCACGATTGTATGCGGGTCGGTTTGCGTGACGGTCACGCCCATCTGCGCGAGCAGCTTCTTGGTCGTGCCGATGTCCCACAGCGCGGGGCAATTGGTGACGGTCAACGGCTCGTCGGACAACAACGCAGCGCACAGGATCGGCAGCGCGGCGTTCTTGGCGCCGCTGGCGGCGATCTCGCCGTTGAGCGGGCCGTTGCCCTCGATGATGAATTTATCCAAACCAGGAACCTCGGATTAGGCCGCGCGCGTGCGCAGTTGCAGGGCGTGAATGTCGCGGCCCATCTTGTCGCCGAGCGTGGCGTACACCATCCGGTGCTGGGCCAGCGGCAGCTTCCCGGCGAAGCCTGCGTAGATCACTTCGGCTTCGAAGTGCTGGCCGTCGTCTCCGAGTACGCGCACGGTGGCGCCGGGCAGGCCGGCTTCGATCAGTTGCTGGATTTCGGTTTTGGTCATGGCGGGCTCAGCGCTTCATTTTGTAGCCGGTGATCAGCATCCGCATGCACACCGCCGACGCCAGCGCGAAAAAGCCAGCGCTCCAGGCGATGCTGTGCAGAATCGGCACGTCGGCATGGCCGAAGAAGCCGAAGCGGAAGCCGTCGATCATGTAGAAGAACGGGTTCAGGTGCGACGCCGTGTACCAGAACGGCGGCAGCGCATGCACCGAATAGAAAACGCCGCTCAGAAATGCCAGCGGGTTGATGAAGAAGTTGGTGAAGGCCGCGATATGGTCGAACTTCTGCGACACGATCCCGGCGATCAGTCCAACCACGGCCAAGCTGCCGGCCGACAGCAGAAACATCGCCAGGATCGCCAGCGGCTGGTGCACCGGCAGCGGCACGAAGAACAGCGTGGCAATGAACATCGCGCTGGCGACCAGCACGCAGCGCACCAGCGCGGCCAGCACGTAGGCGGCGAACCATTCCCAGGGCCCCAGCGGCGCCATCTGCAGGAACACCAAGTTGCCCATGACCTTGGACTGGATCAGGCTCGACGAGGTGTTGGCGAACGCGTTCTGCATCACCGTCATCATGATCAGGCCCGGCACCAGAAACTCGGTATAGCTGATGCCGTCGTAGGCCGAGGCGCGGCCCGACAGCGCTTGGGCGAACACCAGCAGGTACAGCAGCGCGGTGATCACCGGTGCGGTCACGGTCTGGCCGAGCACGGCCCAGAAGCGCATCACTTCTTTTTTCAGCAGCGTGACGAAGCCGCGCTGGTTGGGGGTCATCGGGTCAGTTCCACAAAGATGTCTTCGAGATCGGGGTCGCGGGTCTGCACGTCCTCGATCGCCACGCCCGCGTCGCGCAGCGCATCGAACACGCTGCCGATCGGGTGTTTGCCGGTCTCCAGCTTCAGTTCGATGCTGCCGTCGCTTTCGCTGGCGACCAGTTCGCGCAGTGCTTCAGGCAGCGCGGCATTGCCGGCCAGCTTCACGCGCAAGAACCGGAACGGGTGGCGGCGCAGCAGTTGCCGCGTGCTCTCCAGGGCTTTGACTTCGCCGCGGTCGAGAATCGCGATCCGCGAACACATTTCCTGGGCTTCTTCCAGGTAGTGCGTGGTCAGCACCACGGTTTGTCCCTGGCGGTGCAGGTCCGACATGAACTGCCACAGCGTGCGGCGCAGTTCTACGTCGACGCCGGCCGTGGGCTCGTCGAGGATGACCACCGGCGGCTTGTGGACCAGCGCCTGGGCGATCAGCACGCGGCGCTTCATGCCGCCGGACAACGCGCGCATCGACGTGTTGGCCTTGCTGGTCAGGTCGAGGCGTTCCAGCATCTCGTCGATCCACGGCCAGACTTCGCGGCCGGCACCGTAGTAGCCGGCCTGGATGCGCAGCATGTCGCGCACTTTGAAGAAGGGGTCGAACACCAGCTCCTGCGGCACCACGCCGAGCAACCGGCGCGCATGCCGGAAGTCGCCGACCGTGTCGTGGCCGAGCACGGCGATCTGGCCGACATCGGCCTGGACCAGACCGGCAATGATGCTGATCAGTGTCGACTTGCCAGCGCCGTTGGGGCCCAGCAGGCCAAAGAACTCGCCACGCGGGATCGAGAACTCGACGCCCTTGAGTGCCTGTAGCGAACCGTAGGATTTGCGAACGCCGACGATGTCGAGCGCGTTCGAGGGGGAGTTGGTCATGGGGCGCGATTATAGCGGCCGATGCCGACGGCCCGGCTGCCGTGTTTTTGCACCTCGCCGCTGCGGGGTGGCCTTTGCAGCGGGCAGCGGTCTTACAATCGCAGCCCTTTCCTGCGGTGACAACGACCCATGACGACGGCGCTGGTCTGGTTTCGGCGCGACTTGCGCCTGGCCGATAACCCGGCTTTGTACGATGCGGTGCGCCAGGCCCAGCGCATCGTCCCGGTCTATATCGACGGCTTCGAAGCGCCGGGTACCGAGCCCGGTGGCGCCGGCCGCTGGTGGCAGCACCACGCGCTGGCCGCGCTGTCGGCCGATCTGCAAGCCCTCGGGGCCCCGCTGCTGATCCGTCGCGGAGAGCCGCTGGCCGTGCTGCTCGAACTCGCCCAACAGGTCGGCGCGACGGTTGCGGTTTGGAACCGCTTGTACGAGCCGGCCCAAGATCGCGCCGATCGGCGGCTGGCCGAGGCGCTGATCGGCGATGGCCTGCGTGTCGACACCTTCAATGCCTCGTTGGTGGTCGAGCCCTGGGACGTCAAGACGCAGACCGGTGGTCCGTATCGGGTCTACACGCCGTTTTCGCGCACGGTTCGCGCTCGTGGGCTGCCGCGCGCGCCGCTGCCGGCGCCGACGCGGCTCGACGGCGTGCCCGGCTTACAGGGACTCAGCGTCGAGGACCTGGGCCTGCGGCCGACGATCGCCTGGGACGCTGGATTTGCTCCCGTGTGGACGCCGGGCGAGCGCGGCGCGCATCAGCGGCTGGAGCGCTTCTGCGCCGAGGCGCTGGCCGGCTATGCCGACGGGCGAGACCGTCCCGACCAACTATTGACCTCGATGCTGTCGCCGCATCTGCACTTCGGCGACATCGGCCCGGTACAGGTGCTCAGCCGCCTGCAGCGCGCGCTGGCCGAGCAGCACGGGGCCGGCGTCGCCGGTGGCGCCGAAGTCTTCGAGCGCGAGATCTACTGGCGCGAGTTCGCGCACCACGTGCTGTTTCACTTTCCGCAAACGCCGGTTGCGCCGATGGACCCGCGCTACGCCGCCTTCCCGTGGCGCGAGCCGGCCGATTACGCCGACGATCTGCGCCGCTGGCAGCGCGGACAGACCGGGGTGCCGATCATCGACGCCGGCATGCGCCAGCTGTGGACCACCGGCTGGATGCACAACCGCGTGCGCATGATCGTTTCGAGCTATCTGGTCAAAAACCTCCTGATTCCGTGGCAGGAAGGCGCGGCTTGGTTCTGGGACACGTTGTTGGACGCCGACCAGGCCAACAACACGCTCGGCTGGCAGTGGATCGCCGGCAGCGGCGCCGACGCGGCACCTTATTTCCGCGTGTTCAACCCGGTCACGCAGAGTCAGAAGTTCGATCCGGATGCGCTCTACATCCAGCGCTGGGTCCCCGAGATCGCGCGCTTGGGCAAGAAGTCGATCCACGCGCCGTGGATGGGCGACCCTGCCGATCTGGCCCGCAACCGGCTGCAACTGGGGCACGACTATCCGATGCCGTCGGTCGACTTGGGTGAGAGCCGCGGTCGCGCTCTGAAGGCCTTCGAGCGGCTCAAGGCCGGATGAGCGCCGTATCGGACCCAACCCGCTAAACTGGGAGACCTCGTTTGCTGCGATCGCTCCCGTGCCTCACCGCCTGAACCCCGAAAACGTACTGAACATGGGGCGCCGCGTGCTCGAAATTGAGCGCGACGGCCTGCAGGGCCTGCTGTCTCGGATCGACACCGACTTCGTCCGCGCCTGCGAGCGCATGATGGCCTGCACCGGGCGCGTCGTCGTTACCGGCATGGGCAAGTCGGGCCACATCGGCGGCAAGATCGCCGCGACACTGGCGTCCACTGGCACGCCGGCGTTCTTCGTCCACCCCGGCGAAGCCAGCCATGGCGACCTGGGCATGATCACGCGCCAGGACGTGGTGCTGGCGATCAGCTATTCGGGCGAAACCGCCGAGATCGTGACGATCCTGCCGCTGATCAAGCGCATGGGCGCGCCGCTGATCGCGATGACGGGCAAGCCGAACTCGACGATGGCGAAGATGTCCGACGTCCATCTGAACGTGGCGGTCGACCAGGAGGCTTGCCCGATGAACCTCGCGCCCACCGCGTCGACCACGGCCACGCTGGCGATGGGGGATGCGCTGGCGGTGGCCCTGCTCGACGCCCGTGGTTTCACCCCCGAAGACTTCGCGATGTCGCATCCGGGCGGTTCGCTGGGCCGCCGGCTGCTGCTGAAGATTGCCGATGTGATGCACGGCGGCGACCGTCTGCCGAAAGTTGCGCCAGGTACGCCGATGACGGTCGCGCTGCTGGAGATGACGCGTCAGGGGCTGGGCATGACCGCCGTGGTCGACGCTCAGGACCGCATCATCGGCGTCTACACCGACGGCGACCTGCGCCGCTCGCTGGAAGAGCAGGTCGATCTGCGCACGGCGACGATCGACCAGGTCATGACGCCGGGCGGCCGTCGCGCGCGACCGGAATGGCTCGCCGCTGAAGCGGTGCGGCTGATGGAACTTCACAAAATCACCGCGCTGCTGGTCGCTGACGCCGATGACCGGCTGGTCGGCGTGGTTCACATGCATGATCTGCTGCGCGCAGGAGTGGTCTGATGCTGACGTTGGAACAGGTTCAATTGCGTGCCGCCAAGATCCGCTGCGTGATCTTCGACATTGACGGCGTGATGACCGACTGCAAGCTGTACTTGGGACCGGACGGTTTTGAGATCAAGGCGGTCAGCGTCCGCGACGGCCTGGGCATCAAGAATCTGCAGCGCGCGGGTATCGAAGTCGCCGTGATCTCCGGCCGTCCCTCTGAGGCAATGCAGCGGCGGCTCGAGCACCTCGGCGTGCCGCACATCGTGCTGGCCACCGAAAACAAGCTTCCCGCCTATGAGGCGCTGCTGCAGCGCCTTGGGCTGAGCGACGATGAGTGCGCGATGATGGGGGACGATACCCCCGATCTGCCCCTGATGCGCCGTGTTGGTCTCGCGCTGACCGTCGCTGATGCCCATCGCACGGCGATGCAGGCGGCGCATTGGGTCAGTGCGTTCCGCGGAGGCGAGGGCGCGGTGCGCGAGGCTTCGGACCTGATCCTCGACGCGCAGGGCCGCAGTGACGCGACCTTGAGCGTCGACATGGCCGGCTGAGGCATGTTCGCCCGGATCAAGCCCTGGTTGATTTGGCTGATGCTGCCGTTGATGGCGGGTGTGTGGCTGTTGTTTCAGTCGCGCGGCATGCAGCCCGAGCCGGTGCCGGTCGCCGACGGCGCCGCAGCCCCTCGTTACAGCCTGCGCGGCGTCAAATGGACGCGAGTCGATGCCACCGGCCAGCGCGAGTTCACGGCCGAAGCCGACAGCGCCGACTACTACGACGACGAATCGGCGCGCTACGAACAACTGCGGATGAACGTGCCGCGCGCTGGCCAAGCGCCGTGGCGCTTGAGTTCGCCCAAGGGTTCGGCGCCGGCGCACGAAAAGCGCATCTCGATGGAGGGCCCGGTCGAAGTCGTCGGCAGCTGGCCGGATGGCGAGGCGCTGACGATGACGACGCCGCAGTTGTGGGTCGACCCGGCGCGCCATCTGCTGAGCACCGAAGCCGGCGTGCAGTTCGACAGCGCCAGTCGCAGCGGCCAGGCCAAGGGGCTCAAGGCCGACTGGGAACAACAGACCGTGCAGCTGCTCGGTAATGTGAGAATGCAATATGTACCGCGCAAGCCTTGAATCCCTGCTGCTGGCGTCGGCGCTGCTGCTGTCCGGCGTGCCTTCGGCATCGGCCCAGGACGCGTCGCCGACACGCGAATCGCGGCCTCGCGCCGCTGAGCGCCTGCGCCCGGTCGGGCCGGTCACGGTCACCGCAACCAGCGTCGATTGGGCCAAGAACGGCATGATGATCTACACCGGCGACGTGAAGCTGTCGTCCGACACGCTCAATCTCGACGGCGACCGACTGGAGCTTGAGCAGCTCGGTGACGGCGAATATCGCGCCCGCATCATCGGCAAGCCGGCGCACCTGCTGCACAGCGGCACGCCGGCCAGCGGCGAGACGCCGGCCGATCCACCGGTCACCGCTCGCGGCCGCACGCTGGTGTTCGATTCCAAGAACGGCATCGCCGACATCAGCGGCGATGCCCGCGTGACCCGCGGCGAAGACGAGATCACCGGCGAGACGATCCATTACAACGTCAACGAGCGTCGCATCCAGGCCGCCGGCGGCAGCGGCGGACAGGTCCGCATTGTGATTCAGCCCAATAATCGCGCCGCTCCGGCGGCAGGCACGCCATGAACGGGATCGGCGGCAAGTCGGTGCTGTCGGCCCGCGGCTTGTCCAAGCAATACAAGAAGCGCAGCGTCGTCCGCGATGTATCGCTGCGCGTCGAGGCGGGCGAGATCGTCGGCTTGCTCGGCCCCAACGGCGCCGGCAAGACCACGTCCTTCTATATGGTCGTGGGCTTGGTTCCCGCCGATGGCGGCGTGATCGAGCTCGACGGACGCGACATCACCCGGCTGCCGATGCATGCACGGGCGCGGCTCGGCATCGGCTATCTGCCTCAGGAAGCTTCGGTGTTCCGCAAGCTGTCGGTCGCGGACAACATCTTGGCGATCCTCGAAACACGGCCGGGCTTGAGCAAGGCGCAACGGATGGACGAGTTGGAGCGTCTGCTCGAAGACCTGCATATCGGCCATATTCGCGCCAGCGAGGGCCAGGCCTTGTCTGGCGGCGAGCGTCGTCGCGTCGAAATCGCGCGAGCGCTGGCCGCCAATCCGCGCTTCATCCTGCTTGACGAGCCGTTTGCCGGTGTCGACCCGCTGGCGGTGTCGGACATCCAGCACATTGTCGAACACCTGAAGAGCCGTGGCATCGGGGTGCTGATCACCGACCACAACGTGCGTGAGACGCTGGGCATCTGCGGTCGAGCCTATATTCTGGCCGAGGGCAGGGTCATCGCAGAGGGCTCGCCGGCGGAGGTGCTGGCCAATGAAACCGTTCGCAAGGTGTATCTGGGCGATCAGTTCCGACTTTGACGGGGACCCACCCGTAACGGGGGATTCGTCGGCGGCGTAGTACCGCGTAGCGGGCCGCTCGGTAACAAGCTGGGGACCTGCGTAGCTTCCGAGTATGCACCGCCCCAACAGAGGCGTCTAGCCTACTTGATGCAAGACTCATACCGACGTATAGAATGGGCCATGCACCGCCAAATTCGTACGATTATCGGCATTGAAGCCGACCGGGTCAGGCAATGAAGCAGTCCCTCTCGCTTAGAGCTGGGATGGCTCTGACGATGACGCCCGCTTTGCAGCAGGCGATCCGTTTGTTGCAGTTGTCGAGCCTCGATCTGCAGATGGAAATCCAGCAGGCGCTCGACTCCAACCTGATGCTCGAAGCGGAGACCGACGAGCCCGATTGGGACAGCGTGGCGTCCGAGCCGGCGCCGGAAGCCGCGTCCGACACCGACGGTGCACTCGAAGAAGTAACCGCGTCGGAAACCATCCCCGACGACATGCCGGTCGACGCCGACTGGCAGGATGTATTCGACGACTATGCCCCCAGCACGTCCGGGTCTGACGACGAGGGGCTGCAGGACTATCTGCAGGCCAATCTGCGTTCGACCGGTACCTTGCAGGAGCATCTGGCGTCGCAGGCGCAGCTGCTGCCGGTCAACGAGCGTGACGCCGAGATCGCAGCCAACCTGATCGATGCGATCAACGAAGATGGTTACCTCGAAAACTGGCCGGAGCTGTGCGTTCGGCTCGAGCAGCAGTTCAACGTCAGTCCGCAGCAGGTCGAGGCGGTACTCAGGCTCGTCCAGGACTTTGACCCACCCGGCGTCGGTGCTCGCGATCTGGCCGAATGTCTGCGGCTTCAGTTGTTGCAACTCGACTCTGCGACGCCCGGCCATGCGGCTGCGCTGCGCATCGTCGACGGGCACTTGTTGCTGCTGGCGCGCCGTGACGAAGCCGGGCTGCGTCGCGCGACGGGGCTGGACGTGGCGACGCTGCGTATCGGGGCGGCCCTGGTGCGCAACCTGCAACCGCATCCGGGGCGTCCATTCCAGGCGCATGAGTCCGATTACCTGAAGCCGGACGTGATCGTCGCCAAGAAAAGCGGCCGCTGGCGCGTGTCCTTGAACCCTGAGCACACACCGAGGCTGCGGATCAACTCGCATTACCAGGGCTTCATCAAGCGCGCCGACCAGTCGCGCGACCAGTTGCAGCTCAAGCAGCATCTTCAGGAGGCGCGCTACTTCATCAACAGCCTCGAATCGCGCAACGAAACGATTCTGCGCGTGTCGCAGTGCATCATCGAAGAGCAGCGCGCATTTCTGGAGTACGGCGAAGAGGCGATGCGTCCTCTGGTGCTGCGCGATGTTGCCGAGCAGCTGGGGATTCACGAGTCCACCGTGTCCCGAGCCACCGCCAACAAATACATGCTGACGCCGCGTGGACTCTACGAGTTGAAGTATTTCTTCAGCAGCCACGTGCAGACCACGCAGGGCGGTGTCTGCTCGGCGACCGCGATCCAGGCGATGATCAAGCGCATGGTCGGCGGCGAAGACCCGTCCCGTCCGCTGTCTGATTCGACACTGGCCGACTTGTTGCTGAAAGAAGGCATCCAGGTTGCCCGCCGTACCGTTGCAAAGTACCGCGAGGCGCTCAATATTCCACCTTCACACGAGCGCAAGGCCATCGCATAGAACTCGCTTTACCCCGTTGGCGGCGGGGGCCGCCAGCGGTGTACCTACCGGATCCCGTCCCGGGATCCGCCCACCAGGAGTCACCCCGAATGAACCTGAACATCTCCGGCCATCATGTCGACCTCACCCCGCCGCTGCGTGACTACGTCACGACCAAGCTCAAGCGGATCGAACGACACTTCGACAACCTCATCAATGCTGATGTGGTCCTGACGGTGGAGAAGCTCCGGCACAAGGCCGAGGCGACGGTTCACGCCAGCGGCGCCGACCTGCACGCGGAAGCGACGGTCGATGACAACATGTATGCCGCGATCGACAGCCTGATCGACAAGCTCGACCAGCAGACGCGCCGCCATAAGGAAAAGCTGCGCGACCACCACGTCCGTGAGGCAGTCAAACGGATGCCGCTGCAGTAGCCAAGGCGTTTGATTGATCGGGCCTCGCGCCATCCGGCGCGGGGCCTTTTTATTGGCGGCGCGAGATGCAATGCAAAATCGGCCTCGTCCGTATTGAGGTCATTTCGACGACTGCCAGTTCATATAGAATCGTGTGCTAACACGACGCGTACGGAGACCGATTCAATGAAATTGAGTGAGATTCTCGTGGCAGAGCGGGTGTCGTCCGGCACGTCGGTGACCAGCAAGAAGAAGGCGCTCGAAGAGCTGTCCGCGCTGCTGGCCAAAGGTGCGGAAGCGCTCGCGCCGGGTGACGTGTTCAACAGCCTGACCGGCCGCGAGAAGCTGGGCAGCACCGGCCTCGGGCATGGCGTGGCGATCCCGCATGGCCGCATGGCCGGCGTGCCCTCCAGCGTTGGCGCCTTCATGCGGCTCAAGCATCCGGTCGATTACGACGCGCATGACGGCAATCCGGTCGATCTGGTGTTCGGCTTGCTGGTACCTCAGGCGGCGACCGAGGCTCACTTGAAGCATCTGGCGGCCATCGCCGAGATGTTTTCCGACGAGGAATTCTGCGCCAAGTTGCGCGCTGCCCCGGACGACCGCGCGCTGTACTCGCTGCTCGCCGGCTACACCGCCGCCTGATCAGGGCGCGCGACGCAATGGGCGTCGACGCACCAGGCGCCGCCCCGTCGCTGACGTTGCATGGCGTTTTTATCCAGATATTCGATGTGGGTGTACTGATAACCGGCGGCAGTGGTGTGGGCAAGAGCGAACTGGCGCTGGAGTTGCTCGCCCGGGGGCATCGTCTGGTTGCCGACGATGCTGCCGAGTTCTATCGCGGCAGCGATGGAAGGATTCAGGGTCGTTGCCCGCCCCTGCTGAGCGGCTTTCTCGAAGTGCGCGGTCTGGGCATCTTGAATGTCGGCCGGATGTTCGGCGCTGCCGCGTTGCTCGCCAGTTGCCCGCTGGACCTGATGTTGCGGCTGCAATCGCCGGGCGATGTCGCCGAAGCGCCCGATCGGGTCTATGGTCAACGCACGCTGCGCCGGGTCCTTGATGCCGATATCGCGGAGATCGCGCTGCCAATCCGGCTCGGCCACAACTTGGCGGCGCTGGCGGAAGCGGCCAGTCGTGACCAGCGTTTGAAGCGCGCCGGATATGACGCGGCCGCCGACTTCGTGGCGATCCAGTTGCGCGCCATCAACCCTGCATCTTTACCGTCGGAGGAGCGCCGTTCATGAAGTTGGTCATCGTCAGCGGACTATCCGGCGCCGGCAAGACCGTTGCACTCAAGCAGTTCGAAGACCTTGGCTGGTATTGCATCGACAACATCCCGCTGGCGCTGATCGAGCCACTGCTGCGGCGTGCGCTCGGTGAAAAGGCCGATAAGCGCTACGAGCGCATGGCCGTGGGCATCGATGCGCGCGAAACCGCTGCGCAGATTCGCCGTTTTCCCAGCTATCTGGCCAAGCTGCGCGAGAAAGGCGTCGATGTCCGCGTGCTGTTCCTGACCGCCGACGACGATGTGATCATGCGCCGCTATAGCGAAACGCGGCGCAAGCACCCGCTGTCGAGCGCCAAGCTGTCGCTGCTTGAAGCGGTGCAACTCGAGCGCAAGCTGCTGCAGCCGATCGCCAACTTCGCCGAGGAGCCGCTGGACACCTCGCACATGAATCTCCATGACGCCCGCGAGGCGGTGTACCAGCGACTGTCGGAGCAGGCGGCCGGCAAGCTGTCGGTGCTGTTCCTCAGCTTTGGCTTCAAGAACGGTGTGCCCAGTGGCGTCGACTACATCTTCGACGTCCGCTGCCTACCCAATCCGCACTGGGACCCGACACTGCGTGAGCTGACCGGGCGCGACGCCAAAGTCGAAACCTGGCTCAAGAGCCACACGCCGGTGACGGCGATGGTGACCGATATCGCCGACTTCCTCGAAAAGTGGTTGCCGGCATTCCGCGCCCAGGATCGCGCCTATCTGACGATCGCCATCGGTTGTACCGGCGGCCAGCATCGCAGCGTCTACATCGTCGAGCGTCTCGCGGAGCACTTCGCCCGCCACACCGATCAGATCATGCACAAACATCGGGAGCTGCAATCTTGAGCGCGGCAGGTCCTGCCGTCGGTGTGCTGCTGGTTACCCACGGCAAACTCGGTCATCTGTTGCTGGAGACCATGAGCGACATGCTCGGCCCGCTGCCGATGGCCTGCGACGTGCTCGAAGTGCGCCGCGTCCAGGCAACCGAAGTGCTGCTGCGGCAGGGCGCCCGCATGATCGAGCGGCTCGACGCCGGTGCCGGCGTGCTGATGCTGACCGACGCCTACGGCTCGACGCCGGCGAACATTGCCAACAAGTTGGCGATCGGAACGCCGACGCTGGTCGTGGCCGGCGTCAACCTGCCGATGCTGGTCCGTGTTTTTAACTACCCGACGTTGAGCCTGGATGTGATGGCGCGCGCCGCGGTCGAAGGTGGCCAGAAGGGCGTCACGCTATGCCCTCGGGCCTCTATTTAAGGAGATCGTCGTGGAATGTACCGTCAGCATCGTTAATCGTCTCGGCTTGCATGCGCGTGCCGCCGCCAAGCTGGTGACGCTGGCGTCGAAGTTCAGCGCCGACATTCGCGTGCGCAAAGATCAGCGTGAAGTCAGCGGCAAGAGCATCATGGGCGTGATGATGCTGGCGGCCGCCCAAGGCAGCCAGATCACCCTGATCGCGGAAGGCGACGATGCCCAAGCCGCACTCGACGAACTCTCCGCGCTGGTCGCGGATCGCTTCGGCGAGGAGGCCTGAGGGCGGATGATGATGGTTGCGATTCGCCAAACCGACGGTAGCCGCACATGAGCCTGTGGCTGACCGGTATCGGCGTGTCGCGCGGGATCGCGATCGGCCGCGTGCAAAAGTTGCACGGCGGCGATCTGGAGATTCCCGAGTACAGCTTGCCGCCGTCGGATATCGACGGCGAGGTGGTGCGCTTCTATGGCGCTCAGCGCCGCGCCAAGGAGCAGTTGCGCGAAGTGCGCAGCAAGATCCCGGTCGGTACGCCCGGCGACATTGCGGCCTTCATCGACACCCATCTGCTGATGATGGACGACCGCTCGATCACCGAGGCCACGGTCAGCCACATCCGCAGCCAGCGCTGCAATGCCGAGGCCGCGTTGCGCCGCGCGCGCGACGCGCTGGTCGAGGTGTTCGAGCAGATGGAAGATCCGTATCTGCGCACCCGCCGTGACGACGTCGAGCATGTTTGCACGCGAATTCTGCGCGTGCTGATGAAGACCGACCGCGCGCTGGCGATGAAGTCGGACAGCATCTCCGAGCCGACCGTGATCGTGTCCGATGACATCACGCCGGCCGACATCATCCTGCTGTCGCAGCAGTCGGTGGTGGCCTTCGTCACCGAGTACGGCGGCCCCTTGAGCCACACGGCGATCCTGGCGCGCAGCTTGGGTATCCCGGCCGTCGTCGGCGTGCACAACGCCCGGCGTCTGATGCGCGAAGGCGAGCAGGCGATCATCGACGGCGAGCTGGGCCATGCATTGGCCGATCCCGAGTCGCTGGCCTTGGCGTTCTACCGGCGCAAGCAGCGCAGCCAGGCCCAGGCGCGCAAGAAGCTGACGCTGCTGCGTGACGAGCCAGCCGAATCACGCGATGGCGAGTTGATTCACTTGCTGGCCAACATCGAACTGCCCGAAGACGCAGCCGTCGCAGCCGCCAACGGCGCCGAGGGCGTCGGTTTGTACCGCACCGAATTCCTGTTCATGAATCGCAAGGATCAGCCGAGCGAGGAAGAGCAGTACGACGCCTACGCGCGAGTGGTATCGGCCGTGAACGGGCCGATCACGATCCGCACGCTCGATCTGGGCGCCGACAAGCAGGTCGACTCCGGTCGCAGCCACGGCCCGACGCCGAACAACCCGGCGCTGGGATTGCGTGCGATCCGGCTGTGCCTGAAAGAGCCCGAGATGTTCCGTACGCAGGTGCGCGCGCTGCTGCGCGCCTCGGCGCACGGGCAGATGCAGATCATGCTGCCGATGATCAGCAACCTCGCCGAGTTCCGCCAGGCAGCGGCGATCATCAACACCTCGCGCGACGAGTTGCGTGCTCAGGGCGTGCCGATGGCCGGCAAGGTGCCGATCGGCGCGATGATCGAAGTCCCCGCCGCCGCGATCGCGGCGCCGATGATCGCCCGCCATGCGCGCTTTTTCTCCATCGGCACCAACGACTTGATCCAGTACACGCTGGCCATCGACCGCGTCGACGACGAGGTCAATTATCTGTACGACCCGCTGCATCCAGCGGTACTGCAGCTGATCCGCATGACCATACAGGCGGGTGAGGCTGCGGGTATCAGTGTGGCGATGTGCGGCGAAATGGCCGGCGACCCCCGCTATACGCGCTTGCTGTTGGGGTTGGGGCTGACCGAATTCTCGATGCATCCTAGCAGCGTGCTCGAGGTCAAAAGCGTGGTCCGCGAATCGTCGGTCGGCGAGTTGCGCGGCCGCGTTGGCGGCTTGCTGGAGCGGATCATGAGCGGCGAGACCGGCGCCGACCCGCTCGAAGAGCTGCTGCGACCCGCGAGCTGACCGCGCCGCACCACCCAACGGGCCGGGCCATACACAAACCTTGTGACGGCGGACGGTTCAGCACCTTATAATCGCAGGGCTTCGGGTGTAGCCCGCTAGCTGCATGAGCCGAACCCGGCTCTGCGCCCGCCGCCACGAACATCTACCGAATCCAGATCTATGCAAAATGCTGCTGCTGGCCCGAAAGGCATTGGCCCCGAGGGCGCGAGCCCGGGTTCCGAGGTTGACCAAGGCCGTCGTCGTTTCCTGACGCTCGCCACCTCCGGCGTCGGTGCCGTTGGCGCCGGCTTCGTTGTCTGGCCCTTCTTGGCGTCGCTCAAACCCAGCGAACGCGCCAAAGCGCTCGGCGCTCCGGTCAAAGCCGACATCGCCGGCCTTGAAGATGGCCAGATGCTGACGCTGGCCTGGCGTGGTAAACCGGTCTGGATCATCAAGCGGACGCCCGCGATGATCGAGAGCCTGACCAAGGTCAAGGCCGAGGTCGCCGACCCCGAGTCGTCGGTTCAGCAGCAGCCCGAGTACGCGAAGAACGAAACGCGGTCGATCAAGCCGGGCATCATGGTCATGGTCGGGTCCTGCACCCACCTGGGCTGCTCGCCGACGTTCCGTCCCGATTACCCGGCTCCGGAAATCGCGCCGAACTGGCAGGGTGGCTTCTACTGCCCCTGCCACGGTTCCAAGTTCGACCTCGCGGGCCGCGTCTACAAGGGCGTTCCGGCACCGATCAATCTTCTGGTTCCGCCGTACCGCTTCGACGGTGACACGAATATCGTCATCGGCGAAGACCAGGTCGCGGCTTAACAGGCATCCACACATGGCCATCGTACCCAATCCCTACAAGACCACCGGTGTGCTCGGCTGGATCGACGACCGGTTCCCGCTGACCAAGCTGTACCGCGACCACCTGTCGCAGTACTACGCGCCGAAGAACTTCAACTTCTGGTACTACTTCGGCTCGCTGGCACTGCTGGTGCTGGTCAACCAGCTGATCTCCGGCATTCTGCTGGCGATGCACTACAAGCCCAGCGCCGCCGAAGCCTTCGGCAGCGTCGAATACATCATGCGTGACGTGCCCTGGGGCAACATCATTCGCTACATGCATTCGACGGGCGCCTCGGCGTTCTTCATCGTCGTCTACCTGCACATGTATCGCGGCCTGATCTACGGCTCATACAAAAAGCCCCGCGAGTTGATCTGGGTGTTCGGTTGCCTGATCTTCCTGGTGCTGATGGCCGAAGCGTTCTGCGGCTACGTGCTGCCCTGGGGCCAGATGTCGTACTGGGGCGCGCAGGTGATCATTTCGCTGTTCGGCACGATTCCGTTCATCGGTCCGGACATCGTCACTTGGGTTCAGGGTGACTACATCCCGGCCGACGCGACGCTCAACCGCCTGTTCTCGCTGCACGTGGTCGCGCTGCCGTTCGTGCTGGTCGGCCTGGTCGTCGCGCATCTGATCGCGCTGCACGAAGTCGGCTCGAACAACCCCGACGGCGTCGACATCAAGAAGTTCAAGGATCCGGAAACCCACATCCCGCTCGACGGCATCGGCTTCCACCCGTACTACACGGTCAAGGATCTGGTCGGCGTATCGGTGTTCCTGATCATCTTCGTCGGCGTCATCTGCTTTGCGCCCGACGGCGGTGGCTATCTGCTCGAAAAGCCGAACTTCCAGGAAGCCAACCCGCTGGTGACGCCGCCGCACATCACGCCGGCCTGGTACTTCGGCGCGTTCTACGCGATGTTGCGCGCCACGCCGTCGATGTTCTCGTCGGCGCTGCCGGGCGTCATCGTGATGTTCGGTGCGGTGCTGATCCTGTTCACGCTGCCGTGGCTCGACCGCAACCCGGTCAAGTCGATCCGCTACAAGGGCAACCTGACCAAGGCCCTGACGCTGCTGTTCGCGATCGACTTCGTGATGCTGAACTACCTCGGCATGCAGCCGCCGAGCGAGCTGTACACGCTGCTGTCGCGTATCGGCTCGGTCTATTACTTCGGGTTCTTCGTGAGCCTGCTGTTTATTCATAACTTCGAAACAGCCAAGCCGGTTCCGGAAAGGGTGACGGAATGAAGCGTGTATTGCTCGCGATTGCGGGACTGATGATGTCGGGCGCCGCGCTGGCGTCGTCCGAAGCCCTCCCGTACAGCTACCAGGCCGATACGTCGAACCCGGCCTCGCTGCAGCGTGGTGCGCGTAACTTCATGGCGTACTGCTCCGGCTGCCATTCGATGAAGTACCTGCGCTACAACCGCATCGGCAACGACCTGGGCATCCCGGAAGACCTGCTCAAGAGCAGCCTGATGTTCACGTCGTCCAAGCTGGGCGACACGGTGAACTCGGCGATGCCGGCCGAGCCGTCGAAGGCTTGGTTCGGCCAGACGCCGCCGGATCTGACGCTGGAAACCCGTGCCCGCGGTGCGGACTGGGTCTACAGCTATCTGCGCACGTTCTACATCGACACGACGCGTCCGTTGGGCGTGAACAACATCGTGCTGCCTGGCGCATCGATGCCGCATGTGTTGTGGGAGCTGCAGGGCTGGCAGGTCAAGGAAGAGGCGCATGGCGATGCGGCGGCTCACGGTGGCGAAGGCGAGCACCATGGTGCGCCGCTGAAGCTGATCCAGGCCGGCACGCTGAGCCCCGACGAGTACGAGAAGTTCGTCGGCGACATCGTCAACTTCATGAGCTACGCCGCCGAGCCGGGCAAGAGCCTGCGCATGGGCATCGGCCCCAAGGCAATCATGTACCTGCTGCTGTTGCTGGTGCTGTGCTACTTCCTGAAGAAGGAATTCTGGCGCGACGTCCACTGACGCCGGTCATACCGCTGAACCAACGCCGCCTTCGGGCGGCGTTTTTTTTGCGTTTTTCTGCTGCCGAACGCGGTCTTGAACGACGCTGGTCGACTTTTGTCCACGCAACGCCGTACAGTCAGGCGCTATGTCCCTACGCGCCAAGAGCAAATACGTACAGCCGCATAAGCCCGCCCCGAATGCTGGCATGACGCTGTACTGCAGTGCCGAGGCGGTCACCTGCCTGTGGGTGCGGCTGGTGCTGGCCGAGAAGGACGTCGAAGGCGCCCGCTTCGAGATCCAGCGGCCCGGACGCATCAGCGAAGATTTGCTGCTGCTCAACCCCACGCAAACGCTGCCGACACTCGCCGATCGCGATCTGGTGATCTATCCGGCGCGCGTGATCGCCGAATACCTCGACGAGCGCTACCCGCACCCGCCGATGATGCCGGCCGAGCCGGCGCAGCGAGCCCGGCTGCGGATGGCACTGGATCGACTCGAGCTGGACTTCTTCCCGACGCTACGTCTGGTCGAAACCGCGACGCCCGCGGCTGCCAAAGCGGCGCGCAAGCGGCTGATCGACCTGATCGTCAGCAGCGCGCCGTTGTTCCCAAACCGCGGCTGGTTTCTCGGCCTGGATCATTCGCTGGTGGACAGTGCCTGGACCGCGCTGTTCTGGCGTGCAGCCGAGCTCAAGCTCGAGTTGCCGCCCTCGGCAGACCCGGTACGGCGCTACGCTCAGCGCGTGTTTATGCGTGCACCGTTCCAGCGCGTCGTGCCGCCGCGGTGACGAAGGTCTAAACTGCGGGTCCGCTTTCGCTAGGCTGCTGCGCTTCCATGTCGTCTTCCCGTTCACGCCGCCCTTATCTGATCCGCGCCATCTACGACTGGGCGACCGATAACGGCTACACGCCTCATTTGCTGGTGGCGGCCGACTACGAGGGTGTCGTGGTGCCGCGCGAGTACGTCCAGGAAGGCCGGATCACGTTGAACATCAGTGGCATGGCAGTCCAGGCACTGGACCTCAGCGGTGACCCGATCTGGTTTTCGGCTCGGTTTTCCGGTCGTTCGTTCGATGTACAGGTGCCTAGCGGTGCCGTGCTTGCAGTGTTTGCGCGCGAAAACGGCGAAGGCATTGTGTTTGGCGAGGTGGAGCCGCCGCCCGAAGGCGACAAGCCCAAGTCCGACGGCAGCGGCGATGACGATGCGCCCAAGACGCCGCCGCGCCCCAGCGGTCGACCGAACCTGCGCGTCGTCAAATAGCCGTGCGCTGACTCAGTCGCCGGCGTCGAACGCCGCGCGAATCCAGTTGATCCGGTCGTCACCGTCGATCGCGATCACGTCGAAGCGGGTCGCCAGTCGCGCCAGAGCCGGTTGCTGCATCAGCAGCCAGCGCGCGGCCAGCACGATGCGGCCACGCTTGCGCGCGTCCACCGATTCCGCAGCGTCGCCGTAGCGGGCGCTGCTGCGCTTACGCACTTCGACCAATACCAGCAGATCACGCTCGCGCATGACCAGGTCGATTTCACCGCCGCGTGCGCGGAAGTTTCGCCGAACCAACGTCAATCCTTGGCGCTGGAGGTAGTGCAGCGCCCGGTCTTCGGCGTCGGCGCCTTTCACGGTTAGTCCGAGGCTGGCAAGGCCGCGGTGGTCGCGGGTATCGCGTCCAGCGCTTGCTTGAGCGCCGAATGGGGTGCGGCACAGCTCAGGCTGCGACTGACGCGGCCGCTGCCGCCGACCGTCAGTGCGCCCGTTGCACCGTCGATGCGTGCTGCGCCCAGGCCGCGCTGCTCGCGGATCTGGTTGGCCAAGCGCCAGCCGTCGGCACCGAGCGCGACCAGTCGCGGGTAGCTGCGCATCGCGTCGGTCTGCTGTTGCACGGCGGCCGTGCGCGCGGCCACCCAAGGGCCGTTGGTGTCGAGCATCCACGGCATGTCGCAGACCTGCATCGAACCCCAATCGATCCCGTGCCCTTCGTAGATCAGCGACGTGGAATAGATCGGCAGGTTGCCGGCGCGGAAGAAGCGCAGTTGCGGCAGGATCACGCGGCTGTCGCTCGGCTTGGCGGCCAGAAAGATGAAATCGACATCGCCGCGGCGGCGGCCGTCGAACTCGGTGTCGCGGCCGAGCACCGTGGTCAGTGCCTTGTGCCGAGCTTCGCTGGCTTCGAGCCCGAGCAGGCGCTTGATCAGCTTGGATGGATCGACGGTGCCGGACTGGAATGTGTCGGAGGCGGTTACGGCGCCGCCGAGGTCGCGCAAGCGGGTCGCGAACGCGGCGAATACGCGACGTCCCCAGTCGCTGCTCGGCACCAGCGCGATTGCGCGGCGCAGATTGCGGGCGACGGCTTGTTCGGCAGCGGCGCGCGCCTCGTCCTCCGGGGCCAGACCGAATTGCAGGAAGTTCGCCGGTGCGACCGCGTCGTCGTCCAACGCGTTCAGTGCCACGACGGGGACCGTCGGCGTACCCAGGCGGGCGATCGCCGCCACGGCCTCGCGTTGCAACGGCCCGATGATCACAGCTGGGTTGTCCGCCAAGGCCTGCTGATAGGCAACCAGCGCTTGATCCGGCGTCGCGCCGGCGTCGTAGTGGCGCAGATCGACGCTTCCCGTGCCCGCCGCTGCCATCGCGCCGGCCAGCACGGCTTCACCCGTCCCGGCCAGCGGGCCGGTCAGCGGCACCAGCAGCGCCACGCCGCCGCCGCTACCGCGCGGACTGCTGATCGCTGGGGGCGACGACAGCGTCGTCGTCATCGTCGTAGCCGTCATCGCCGGCGTGATTCCCGCGACTGGACTGGCGACCGATGCCGCGCTCTGGACCCGGCTCAGTGCGGCGACGCGTGGTGTCGCTGGGTGGTGCGGGTACTGTCGTGTCCACGTGTCGTAGCGTGCCGCAGCCCCGAGTTGACGTTGCAAGGCGAGATCCAGCCAGCCGCGGCTGATCGCATCCTGGACTGCAATCTTGGCCGCGTCGTCGCGCGTCAGCGGCGCGCGGATCAGGCCTTGCCAGATTCGCTCGCGATTGTCGGCGATCGCTTCGGCATCGCCCTGCAGAAAGCGCTCGCGCTGCACCAGTGAGCGGGTTGCGGCGACGGCATCGCCGAGTTGGAACAGGGCCTCGGCGCGCAAGGCTTCGATCCGCTCGCCGTACAGCGGCACATGGTCGGACCCGGACGGCAGCGCCCGCAGCGCCGCCATCGGCATGCCCCGCTTGAGGCTGATCTCGGCGCGTAGCAACTGTGCCCGGGCCATTTGCGGCAGCGACAGCGATGACGGCGGCACCGCGCTGAGTAAGGACTCAGCCTTGCGATCCTCGCCGACATTCATCGCGGCCTCGGCCGCCGCCAGCTGCTGCTCGCCATTGCGGACCGGGTCGGCCGCATGCGCGATCGGACCCAGCAACATCAGGCAAAACACGGCCGCCATCAGGCGGGGCGAGTACGGGGCGGAGTGGACGCGCGGCTGCATCGGTAAAGTATCGCATGGCGACCTTCCTGCTTCGTGTCGCTGCCGCCCGCCAACGAGTCCACGATGAGCGATCCGCTCGACGCCGCTGCTCCTGCCACCAACCTGCTCGCCGACGTGCAAGGCGCCCAGGCCGGGCACCTGTACGTGGTCGCCACCCCGATCGGGAATCTGGGTGATCTGGCGCCGCGAGCCTTGGCGGTGCTGCGCAGCGTCGACCGCATCTGCGCCGAGGACACGCGCACCAGCGGCCAGTTGCTCGCGCATTTTGGCGTCGCCAAGCCGCTGACGGCGCTGCACGAACACAACGAGAGCGGCATCGTCGGCGGACTCGTCGAGCAGTTGCGCGCCGGCCGCAGCCTGGCCTTAGTGTCCGACGCCGGCACGCCGCTGATCTCCGATCCGGGCTTCGTGCTGGTGCGCGCCGCTCGCGAAGCGGGGGTGCCGGTGATCGCGATCCCGGGCCCCTGCGCGGCTGTTACGGCGCTGTCGATCGCCGGCATCGCCACCGATGCGTTCCGATTTGCCGGCTTTCTGCCGTCCAAGAGCAGCGCAAGGCGCGAGCGGCTGCGCGAGTTGGGCGCCTCGCCCGACACGGTCATCGTCTATGAATCCAGCCACCGCATCGCCGATTGCCTCGACGATCTGGTCGCCGTGCTCGGCCCGGCGCGCCGTGTCTGCCTGGCGCGCGAGCTGACCAAGCGCTTCGAGCAGAGCATCACATTGCCGGCCGCCGAACTCTCAGCCTGGCTGTTGGCCGATGCCAACCGCGTGCGTGGCGAGTTCGTGCTGGTGATCGAAGGTGCGCCACCGGCCGATGCCGGCCGCGCCGAACACGAGCGACTGCTGCGCGTGTTGCTGCGAGAACTGTCGCCGAGCAAGGCGGCCAAGGTCGCCGCCGAGCTCAGCGGCGGCCGCAAGAGCGAGCTGTACGCACTGGCGATGCAGCTTGGTGGCAGCGAGGGCGTAGAATAGGCGGTGAGTCGGCCGAACAACCGCCGCCATGCTTGCCGTGGGGGAGGAAAGTCCGGGCTCCGCAGGACAGAACGCCAGGTAACGCCTGGGAGGCGCGAGCCTACGGCCAGTGCAACAGAAAGCAAACCGCCGATGGCCCCGCGCAAGCAGGGATCAGGTAAGGGTGAAACGGTGCGGTAAGAGCGCACCGCGAGTCCAGCAATGGACCGGCACGGTAAACCCCGTTCGGAGCAAGGCCAAATAGGGTGGGACGCAGCGAGTCATCGCTGCAACGCGTGGTCCGCGCGCTCACCGGGTAGGCTGCTGGAGCCCTGGAGTGATCCAGGGCCTAGAGGAATGGTTGTTGCGGGGTCGCAAGGCCCCAGACAGAACCCGGCTTACAGGCCGACTCGTTTTAATTCAGGCAGCGCTGCCGATACCGGCAGCGCTGCCGCTTGGTCGAGCGCCCCGCTGCGGCGCCGCCACCGTGCTCCACTGCCACCCCGACAATCAGGCCGGACTTTAAGTCTGCGCCGTAAGTGGCTGTTTCTTCGTCAATATCTTGCTGAACATCAGCTGAAGCGCAAGCCATTGTTTCGGCTATGGTTTCGGTTGCGCGGCCCTGGGTGGTGGCATATAGTGGTGCGGAGTGGGGCGAAGTGGGGCAACGAACGGATATTGGGTTCCTGCTGGTCGTCCCGAGTCACAAGATGAGCCCGCTGGGGCTCAAAGCGAGCGCGCGGTGTTCTCAGGCTGGTATGCCGTTTCTCTGGACGACAAGGGCCGCATCGCGGTCCCGGCGTCGTTTCGGCATACGTTGGCCAAAAGTGAAGGCGGCCCGCTGTACCTGACGCCGTTTTCGCACGACGACAAGCCGCATCTCGAAGTGTTCCCGGCCCCGGAATTCGCCAAGCTCGCCGCGCAGGTGCAGGCGATCGAGGACAGCGAACAGGCCGAGTTGCTCAAGCAGGAAATCTTCGGCCGTTCGGTCGCTGTCGAACTCGATGCGCAGGGCCGTATCGTGCTGCCGCAATGGCTGCGCGAAGAAGCGGGCCTGGCCAACGGCCGGGTCGTCGTCGAAGGGCAGATCAGTCGCTTCGATATCTGGGATGAGGCGCGCTATCAGTCGCGCCGTGCCGAGCCTGAGCGCCTGAAGCAGGCGCTCAAGCTGATCAAGCGGTGATCGTCCTTGCGCCCTCCGATGCCCCATGCCGCGCTGCCCAGCGGCGCCGCCGATTCGTTACGCACTGACGACGCCGTGATCGACTCGCACCGCCCGGTGATGCTCGATGAATCCCTGGCCGGCCTGGCGGTGCGACCCGATTCCGACGCGATCTACGTTGACGGCACGTTCGGCCGCGGCGGACACAGCGCGGCAATCCTCGACGCGCTCGGCGGCACCGGCGTGCTGCATGCATTCGACCAGGATCCACAGGCTTGCGCGGTCGCGCAGCAGCGGTTCGGCGACTGCCCGAACTTCCGCATCCACCACCGCAATTTCGGCGAGCTGGCGGCGCTGGCGGTCGAGCAGGGCATCGCCGGCCGCATCAACGGCATCCTGCTCGATCTGGGCGTGTCGTCGCCGCAGTTCGACGATGCCGAGCGCGGCTTCTCGTTCATGCGTGACGGCCCGCTCGATATGCGGATGAATCCGTCGGCCGGCGAGCCGGCGTCGGCGTGGATCAACCGCGCCAAAGACGACGAGATCGCCGACGTGCTGTACCAGTACGGCGAAGAGCGCGCCAGCCGCCGCATCGCGCGCCGCATCGTCGCCGCGCGCGACGAGACGCCGATCACGCGCACCACGCAGCTGGCCGAGATCATCGCCCGCGCGATGCCGGGCCCGCGCCAGAAGATTCACCCGGCGACGCGCAGCTTTCAGGCGATCCGCATCTTCATCAACCGCGAGCTCGACGTGTTGCCGCAAGTGCTGGCCACGGCGGCCGACGTGCTCGCGCCCGGTGGCCGGCTCGCCGTGATCAGCTTCCATTCGTTGGAAGATCGCATCGTCAAGCGCTTCATCCGCGATGCACGCGGTGCCGAGCCGGGCCAGCCGGCGCGGCCTGAGCTGCGCCGCGTGTCGCGCGCGTTTCCGTCCGACGCCGAATGCGCCGAAAACCCGCGTGCGCGCAGCGCCGTGTTGCGTGTTGCCGAGCGCGTCGCATGAGCGCGCCCGTAGCCAAGCCGACGATGCCGTCGCCGATGTCGAGCCAGAGCCTGACGTTGCCGCTATTCATGGCGGTGCTGACGATGCTAATGGCGCTGGGCGTGGTCTACGTCAAACATCAGAACCGGCTGCTCAACACCGAGATCGAGCGCTTGCGCACCGAGCGCGACCGCTTGCAGATGGAATGGTCGCAGCTGCAGCTGGAAGAAGCCGCGCTGGCGCATCACGCGCGGATCGAGACGTTGGCGCGCAGTCAGCTGGGCATGTCCGAGCCGCGCGACTACATCGTCGTCGAGCAACCGCAGAAGTCGGTTCAGCCGCCGCTGGAGCCGCGTTGATGGCCGCGTTGCCGCGCGCTCATGCCCATCGTCTCGCTGCGCCGCCGAAAGTGCAGCCGGTGCCGGCGTGGCGCCGCTGGGTCGTGCTCGGCCTACTCGGCGTCGGCGCAACCGCGGTATTCGGCCGCGCATTTCATCTGCAGATCGTCGAAAACGACTTCCTGGCGCGCGAGGGCAGCAAGCGCCATGTGCGCACGGTGACGCTCGAAGGCCATCGCGGCGCGATCCGCGATCGCCGCGGCGAGCCGCTGGCACTGTCGGCGCCGGTGGACTCAGTCTGGACCGTGCCCAACGAACTACTGGCGGCGCCCGACTACGTGCCCGCGATCGCGCAGGTGCTCGGCTTGCGGGCGGCCGACCTGACACGCTTCCTCAAAGAGCGCAGCAGCAAACAGTTCGTCTACCTGCAGCGCCAGATGAACCCGGACGACGCCAAGCGCGTGCTGGCGATCAAGGCGCCGGGCGTGTTCGCACAGCGCGAGTACCGCCGCTATTACCCGGCTGGTGAAGTCGCGGGCCAGTTGGTCGGTTTCACCAATCTGGACGGGCGCGGTCAGGAGGGCATGGAAGCCGCGCGCGACGTGTTGTTGACCGGCAAGGCGGGCGCGCGTCGCGTGATCCGCGATGCGCGCGGCCGCGTCGTCGAAGACACCGAAGATGCCAAGCCTGCGCAGCCCGGCCAGGATCTGAGCCTGACGATCGACTTGCGCCTGCAGTATCTGGCCTATCGCGAGCTGAAGAACGCCGTCGGCAAGTTCAAGGCCAAGGGTGGGCTGGTCGTCGTCGCCGATGCGCAGAGTGGCGAAATCCTGGCGATGGCCAGCCAGCCGGGCTTCAACCCGAACAATCCCGAAGAGCGCAAACCCGGCGCAGTACGCAACCGCGCGATCATCGACACTTTCGAGCCAGGCTCGACGGTCAAGCCGCTGCTGATCGCGCAAGCGCTGGAGATGGGCGCGGTCAATGCCAGCTCGCATTACGACACCGGCCCCGGCTGGTGGAAAGTCGGTGCGCTGACCGTGCGCGACGTGCATCCGCATGGCGACATGGATCTGGGCATGATCCTGACCAAATCGTCCAACGTCGGTGCAGCCAAGATCGGCTTGCAGATCGGCGCCGAAGCGGTGTGGAGCGGCTACCAGAAGTTTGGTTTCGGCGAGCCGGTACACAGCGGCTTCCCGGGTGAAGCAAGCCCGCTGCTGCGCAACTGGAATCAATGGGGCCAGATTGCGACCGCGACCGCGTCTTATGGTTACGGCCTTTCGCTGACAGCGCTGAATCTGGTGCGCGCCTACGCCGGCTTGGCCAACGACGGTCTGATGCCGCAGTTGCATTTGATCGCCGATGCGCCGGTGACGCCGCCGCAGCGTGCGATCAGTGCGGCGACCGCGCGTGAAGTGCGGCGGCTGATGCAGGGCGTGGTGTCGCGCGAGGGCACGGCGATTCGCGCTGCGATTCCGGGCTACCGCATCGCCGGCAAGACGGGCACTGCACACAAGGTCGCCGATAGCGGCGGCTACGCTGCCGACAAGTACCAGTCACTGTTCATCGGCATGGTGCCGGCCGAGCATCCGCGCTTGGTGGGCCTGGTGTTGATCGACGAGCCGCATGCGGTCGAAGGTTATTACGGCGGCGTCGTGGCAGCACCGGTGTTTTCGACCGTGCTGCAGGGCGCGCTGCGCTTGCTGCAAATCGCACCGGACGACCCCGGCGCCCAGCTGCCGTCGATGCCGCTGTCACCGACGCCGTCACTGCCCGACAACGAGCCCTTGCCGCCGCAGACTGTGGCCAGCGGTGACGGCGGCAGCGGCAACGGCAAGGTGCTGGCCCGTGTCGGAGGTGCGCCGTGAGCGTGCGGCATCCTGTCTTGTTGACCGAGCTACTCGCAGGCTTGGGCGCAGCCGCGCCGGCCGCATCCGTCACCGGTCTTGCGCTCGATTCTCGTCGAGTGGCGGTCGGCGACCTGTTCCTGGCGGCGCAGGGCTCGGCCGCGCACGGCCTGAGCCATGTCGAACAAGCGATCGAGCGCGGTGCCGCTGCCATTGCCTGGGAGCCGGCGCCCGGCATTGCGGCGCCGACCTGCGCGGTACCTGAGTTCGCGGTGCCGCTGCTGTCGCAGAAAATCGGCGTGATCGCATCGCGCTTCTACGGCGAGCCGTCTCAGCGCGCTTTCGTGTTCGGCGTCACCGGCACCGATGGCAAGACGTCGACCGCGCACTTGGTGGCGCAGGCTTTCGAGCACTTGCAGCGTCCTTGCGCGTACTTGGGCACGATCGGCTACGGCCGCATCCAGGCGCTGGCCGACGCCAGCCACACAACCCCTGATCCGGTATCGCTGCAGGCGTATCTGGCGCGCAGCGTCGACCACGATCGCTGCGTGGCGATATCGATGGAAGTGTCCTCGCATGCACTCGATCAGCATCGCGTTGCCGGCGTTGCGTTCGACGCGGTCGCGCTGACCAATCTGCAACGCGACCATCTCGACTATCACGGCACGCAGGAGCGTTATGCGGCAGCCAAGCGGCGGCTGTTCGAAGCCGACGACGCGCGCGTGCTGATTCTGAATCGTGACGACGTCTACGGTCTGCAATGGATCGCCGAACTCAGTGCCAGCCCGGCGCGCGATCGCGTCGTTGTATACGGTCTTGATGGTGAGCCCGCCAACACGCCGCGCTGGGTCATTGGCCGCCAGCTGCAACTGCATGGCGCCGGCTTGTCGCTGCTGCTCGATACGCATCAGGGTCAAGCGCAACTCGATGCGCGGTTGCTCGGTCGCTTCAACGCTTACAACTTGATAGCGGCAGCCGCCGCGCTGCTGTGCGCCGACATCCCGCTCGACGCGGTCGTCGCGGCGCTGGAGGCGGCGCACACGGTGCCGGGCCGTATCGAAGGGTTCCGCGGGCCTGCAGCCGATGCGCTGGTCGTCGTCGACTACGCGCACACGCCGCAAGCGCTGGAGCAGATTCTGACCGCGGTTCGTGCGCACACGCGCGGCCGGCTGTGGTGCGTGTTCGGCTGCGGTGGTGACCGTGATCGGGGCAAGCGCCCCTTGATGGGCGCTGCCGCTGCGGCCCATGCCGATGCGCTGATCGTCACCGACGACAACCCGCGCACCGAGGCACCGGAAGCCATCGTCGCGCAGATCGTGCAGGGGATTCCCGCCGGCGCCACATTCCGCGTGATCCATGACCGGCAAGCCGCGATCCATGCCGCGATCGACGCGGCACAACCCGGTGACGTCGTCGTCGTCGCCGGCAAGGGGCATGAGGATTATCAGATCGTCGGCAGCGAACGCCGCGCGTTCTCGGACCGCGTTGTCGTCGCCCGCCGGCTCGAGGGGCTGACATGAGCGGATTGAACACCGACATCATCATGGAAACGCTGTCGCAAGCAGCCAGGCGCATCGACGCGCAGCTCGTCGGTGCCGACGCCGGCTTCGCACGCGTGATCACCGACACCCGCCAGTTGCAGCGTGGCGATCTGTTCGTCGCCCTGGTCGGCCCGCGCTTCGACGGCCATGAGTTTCTGGCGCGTGCGCTGGAGCTGGGCGCTGCGGGTGCCATCGTGTCGCGGCGGGTTGACGTCGCGCTGCCGCAGTTGCAAGTGCCGGATACCTTGCGTGCGCTGCAGGACTACGCGCGCAGCTGGCGCAGCGACTTCCGTCAGCCGGTGGTCGGCGTCACCGGCAGCAACGGCAAGACCACGACCAAGCAACTGCTGGCGGCGCTGTTTGCCGCGCGTGGCCCCGTACTGTGGACCTTTGGCAATCTGAACAACCACATCGGGGTGCCGCTGACGCTGGCGCGTTTGCGCAGCGAACACCGCACCGCGGTGATCGAGATGGGCGCCAACCATCCGCATGAGATCGCGCTGCTGTCGTCGATCGCACAGCCGGATATCGGCGTCATCACGCAGGCCGGCGACGCCCATCTTGAAGGTTTCGGCTCGCGCGAAGGCGTGGCCAAGAGCAAGGGTGAGCTGTTCCAGTCACTGGGCCGTCGCGGCACGGCGGTTATCAATGCCGACGACGCCTACGCAGGTTTGTGGCACTCGCTGTCCGGCTCTGCGCGTCAACTGACTTTCGGCTTTGCCGACCATGCCGATGTGCGGGCGCTCGCGCCGCAGATGATGACGATGGCCGATGGTCGCGATGGTTCGCGATTCACGCTGGTCACGCCCAGCGGCCGCGCCGACGTGCTGCTGCCGCTGCCAGGGCGTCACAACATCGCCAACGCGCTGGCCGCTGCCGGCTGCGCCGTTGCGCTGGACATGGACGCCGACACCATCGCCGCCGGACTGGCCCGCGTGCAGCCTGCCGAAGGCCGCGTCGGCCTCAAGCTCGGCCGCCACGGCGTGCAGATCATCGACGACAGCTACAACGCCAATCCGACTTCGTTGCAGGCCGGGCTGGAACTGCTGGCGGCGCGCCGCAACCGGCGGTGGGCCGTGCTCGGCGACATGGGCGAACTCGGCGCCGACGCCGCTGCGATCCACGAATCCGCAGGCCGCACGGCGCGCGCGCTCGGCATCGATCGGCTTTATGCGCAAGGCGCCTTCGCGTCGCGCTATGCCAGCGGTTTTGGCAGCGGCGCGGCGGTGTTTGCCGATCACTCATCGTTGATCGCCGCACTCGACGCCGATCTTCAACAACAGGGGGCCGACAGCGTGACGTTGTTGGTCAAGGGATCGCGCTCGGCGCGCATGGATGTCGTCGTCAAGGCGCTGACCGGCGACGACGCACCGAATCAATCGGAGATGCACTAATGCTTTATCACTTGGCCGAGTATCTGAAGCCGCATGTCAGCGGCTTCAACGTGTTCGGCTACCTGACGGTGCGCGCCATCTTGGGCGTGCTGACCGCACTGATCTTCTCGTTCGTGTTCGGGCCGCTGATGATCCGCAAGCTGCACGACTTCAAGTTCGGGCAGGTGATCCGCGAACTCGGGCCCAAGTCGCATCAGGCCAAGACCGGCACGCCGACGATGGGCGGTGTGTTGATTCTGGCTGCGATCGCGATCGCGACGCTGCTGTGGGCCGATCTGACCAATCGCTTCGTCTGGTTCGCGTTACTGGTGACGATGGCCTTTGGTGCAGTCGGCTTCGCCGACGACTACATCAAGATCAAGCATCGCCGCAATCTGGGGCTGACCGCGCGTCAGAAGTACTTCTGGCTGTCGCTGGCCGGCTTCGGCACATCGCTGTCGATTTTCCTGCTGGCCAAGACGCCGGCTGAAACCACGCTGATCTTTCCGCTGCTGAAAGACGTGACGATTCCGCTGGGCGGCTTCTTCGTGATCTGGGGTTATCTGGTGATCGTCGGCACCAGCAACGCGGTCAACCTGACCGATGGTCTCGACGGCTTGGCGATCATGCCCTGCGTGCTGGTGGCCTCGGCGCTGGCGGTGTTCGCGTACTCGACCGGCAACGTGAAGTTCGCCAACTACCTTGGCATCCCGTACGTGGCCGGCGTTGGCGAGTTGGCGGTGTTCTGCACGGCGATCGGCGGTGCAGGTTTGGGCTTTCTGTGGTTCAACGCATATCCGGCGCAGGTGTTCATGGGCGACGTCGGCGCGCTGGCGCTGGGCGCGGCCCTGGGCGTGGTAGCCTTGTTGGTCCGGCAGGAACTGGTGCTGGTCATCATGGGCGGTGTGTTCGTCGCTGAGACGCTGTCGGTGATGCTGCAGGTCGGCTACTTCAAGTATTCGGGCGGCAAGCGGATCTTCCGCATGGCGCCGCTGCATCACCACTACGAACTCAAGGGCTGGCCCGAGCCCAAGATTATCGTCCGCTTCTGGATCATCACGCTGATTCTGGTGTTGATCGGCCTGTCCACGTTGAAGATCCGCTGATCCGCATGTCCTCGACTCTATCCGCCATTGCCGAGCGCTACCGCGACCAGCGATTGCTGATCGTCGGCCTCGGCGCATCCGGTACGTCGGCGCTGCGCTATTTGGCCGCGGCCGGCGCGCATCTGGTGGTCTGTGACTCGCGCTTGGCGCCCGCCGGCATCGATGCGCTGCGCAGTGCGTATCCAAACGTGGAATTCCGTCTTGGCAGCTTTGATGCACTGCCGCCCTTGGAGCAGTTCGCCGAGGCGATCGTATCGCCGGGCGTATCGCTGGACGAGCCGCTGGTACGTGCATTGACCGCTGCCGGCGTGCCGGTGATCGGTGACATCGAGTTGTTTGCGCGCGCCGCCAACGCACCGGTGATTGGCATCACCGGCTCCAACGGCAAGAGCACGGTGACGACCTTGGTCGGCCACATGGCCAGCGCCGGCGGACTGCGTGTGCGCGTCGGTGGCAATCTGGGCACGCCGGCACTCGACCTGCTGACCGACGATGCCGAGCTTTACGTGCTGGAGCTGTCGAGCTTCCAGCTGGAAACGACCTACAACTTGGCCTTGGTCGCGGCAGCCAATCTGAATCTGTCGCAAGACCACTTGGACCGCCACGGCACGATGGATCACTACGCCGCGGTCAAGGCACGCATCTTTGCGCATTGCCAACATGCAGTGGTCAATCGCAATGACCCGCTGGTGATGCGCCATGCGCCGCGCCATGCGATCAGCTTCGGCGTCGATTCGTCGGGCGACTACGG
This sequence comes from Hydrocarboniphaga daqingensis, assembly GCF_900129825.1. Classification (GTDB taxonomy): domain Bacteria; phylum Pseudomonadota; class Gammaproteobacteria; order Nevskiales; family Nevskiaceae; genus Hydrocarboniphaga; species Hydrocarboniphaga daqingensis. Next base: position 141,730 of record NZ_FQWZ01000007.1, read on the forward strand.
CATCAACGCCGAGCAGCAACTGGTTCATCGCGGCGTCGCTGTGATGCCGGTGAGTGAATTGAAGATTCAGGGCTTGCATAACGCGGTCAACGCACTGGCGGCGCTGGCACTGGCCGACGCGGCCGGTATCGCGCGCAGTGGCAGCTTGCAGGCTTTGATCGAGTTCCGCGGTCTGCCGCATCGCTGTGCGCTGGTCGCCGAAATCGCCGGCGTGAGCTACTTGGATGATTCCAAGGGCACCAATGTCGGCGCGACGCTGGCTGCGCTGCAGGGCCTGGACGGTCCGATCGTCTGGATCGGTGGCGGGCAAGGCAAGGGACAAGACTTTGCGCCACTGGCGCCGCTGCTGGCCGACAAAGGCCGCGCGGCGATCGTGTTCGGTGCCGACGCCGATGCGATCGAACGTGCGCTGACCGGGGCGCTACCGGTGCATCGCGTCGGCGATCTGCACGCAGCGGTCACGCTGGCGCATCGCCTGGCAATGGCCGGTGACCGCGTGCTGTTGTCGCCGGCTTGCGCCAGCCTCGACCAGTTCCGCAGTTATGTGGAGCGCGGTCAGCGCTTTGCTCAATACGTCGGGGGCCTGACGGCATGAACCTCGCCGCATTGACATCGCAGTCGCTGCCACGCGCGCGTGTCGGGCTCGACGGGCCGATGTGCGCTGGCATCGCGCTGCTGCTGTGCTGGGGCCTGGTCATGGTGGCGTCGGCATCGGTGGCGCAGGCCGAGAAGATGACCGGCGCGCCGTTCTATTACTTCTGGCGCCAGCTGATCTTCGTCGGCATCGGCGGCGTGATGGCGTTCGGCGCCTATCTGGTGCCGATGCATGTCTGGGAGCGCAAGAGCGCGACGATCATGTTCGTTGCGCTGCTGCTGCTGATTCTGGTGCTGATCCCGGGGATCGGTATCAAGGTCAACGCCGCACGTCGCTGGATCGACATCAAGGTGATCCGCATCCAGCCGTCTGAACTGGCGCGTCTGGCGCTGATCGTCTACCTGGCCAGCTACATCGTGCGCCGTCAGGCGCGCCTGCAAAACCAGTGGCGCGGCTTGTTGCTGCCGTTCCTGCCGCTGCTGATTGCGGGTGCACTGCTGATTCTCGAGCCCGATTTCGGCGCCACGGTGATCCTGCTGACGGTGGCGTTCGTAATGCTGTTTCTCGGCGGCGCCAAGCTCTGGCATCTGCTGGTGCTGATGGTGACCGGCGGCGGTCTGCTGACGATCATCGCCTTCGCCGAGGCGTATCGCGTACGCCGCATGATGAGCTTCACCGACCCCTTCGCCGACATCAATCGCAGCGGCTGGCAGTTGGCCAACTCGTTGATCGCCGTCGGTCGCGGCGAGTGGACCGGCGTCGGCTTGGGCAACAGCATCCAGAAGCTGCTGTATCTGCCCGAAATGCACACCGACTTCATCTTCGCGATCCTCGCCGAAGAATTCGGCCTGCTCGGCGTGCTGATCTTGTTGTCGCTGTTTGCGCTGGTGGTCTGGCGCGGCTTCGTCATTGGTGGCGCCGCCGAGCGTGCCAACGAACGCTTCAAGGCCTACGTCTGCTATGGCCTGTCGACCTGGCTGGGCTTGCAGGCGCTGATCAACATGGCGGTCAACATGGGTGCGCTGCCAACCAAGGGGCTGACGCTGCCGTTGATCAGCTATGGCGGTGCATCGCTGGTCTGCGTACTGGTGATGCTGGCGCTGATCCTGCGCGTCGACTACGAGAACCGTCTGAATGCCAGCGGCGGCGCAACGCGCTCGCGCGATTTCCCGGTGACCTCGCCATCGATGCTGCGCAGCGGAGGCCGGGCATGAGGATTGTCGTCATGGCGGGTGGCACCGGTGGGCATGTGTTTCCTGCATTGGCGGTGGCCGACGAACTGCGCGCGCGCGGTCACGACGTGACGTGGATCGGTGCGCCGGATTCGTTCGAGCAGCGCACTGTGGTGCCGCATGGCTTTGAGATCGACACGATTCCGGTTCGCGGTCTGCGCGGCAAGGGACTGCGCGCACTGCTGAGCGCGCCGCTGCTGCTGTGGCGCTCGGTACGCGAGGCGCGCGGCATCTTGCAGCGTCGCCGTCCGCATGTGGTGCTCGGCATGGGCGGATTCGCCGCAGGCCCTGGCGGATTGGCCGCGCGGCTGATGCGGATTCCGTTGGTCGTGCACGAGCAGAACGCGGCGCCGGGTTTGACCAACCGCGCGTTGTCCTTGCTGGCGAGCAAGGTGCTTGAAGCGTTTCCAAAGACCTTCCGCCATGCGACGACCGTGGGCAATCCGGTGCGTTCGGCGATCGCGGAATTGCCGGCACCGGCCGAGCGTGCGGCAGCCCGCGCCGCCGATAGTCGCGACCCGGTGCGCTTGCTGATTCTCGGCGGCAGCCAAGGCGCGCGCGCGCTCAACGAACTGGTGCCGGCCGCGCTGGCGCTGCTGCCCGAAACCGCGCGTCCGCTGATCCGCCATCAGGCTGGTCGCACTTACGATCTGGCTCGCGCTGCCTACGCCAATGCTGGCGTGATGGCGCGCATCGAAAGTTTCATCGACGACATGCCGTCGGCCTACGGCTGGGCCGATCTGGTCGTGTGCCGTGCCGGCGCCTCGACGATTGCCGAACTGTGCGCCGCAGGCTGCGCATCGGTGTTGGTGCCGTTCCCATTCGCCGTCGACGACCACCAGACCGCGAACGCGCGGCATCTGGCCGACGACGGCGCGGCCGTGTTGATGCAGGAACGTGATCTGGACCCCGAGCGGCTCGCGGCGCTATTGCGCGACTTGCTGGCCGATCGCGCCAAGTTGCTGCGGATGGCGCAGATCGCACGGACCAAGGCCTGGCCGCGCGCGACGCGCGAAATCGCAGCCGAAGTGCTGACCGCCGGAGGGCAATCATGGTGAACGGCATCGTCGGTAACGCAACCGCCGAATCGCATCCCGCAACGCCGGCGCGGATGCGCCGCGTACGCCGCGTGCACATGCTCGGCATCGGCGGCAGCGGCATGGCCGGTATCGCCGAAGTGCTGATCAATCTCGGCTACACGGTGTCGGGTACCGACCTCAAGCACAGCGCGGCCACGCAGCGTCTCGCCGATCTCGGTGCGCAGATTTTTCTCGGCCACGATGCGGCCAATACGGTCGGTGCCGACGTCGTCGTGTGCTCGACGGCGGTCAAGGCCGGCAATCCCGAAATCGAGTACGCGCACGCGCACCGGATTCCGGTGGTGCGCCGTGCCGAGATGCTGGCCGAGCTGATGCGCTTCCGCTACGGCATCGCGATCGCCGGCACGCATGGCAAGACGACGACGACCAGCTTGGTCGCCGCGGTGCTCGCCGAAGGCGGGCTCGACCCGACGTTCGTGATCGGTGGCAAGGTCAAGAGTGCAGGCACCAATGCGCGGCTCGGCGCCGGGCACTACCTGGTCGCCGAAGCCGACGAGAGCGACGCGTCGTTCCTGCATCTGTCGCCGGTGATCGCGGCCGTCACCAACATCGACGCCGATCATCTGGAAACCTACGGCGGCGACTTCAACCGCTTGAAGGCGACGTTCATCGAGTTCCTGCACCGGCTGCCGTTCTACGGACTGACGGTGCTGTGCGTCGATGATCCGGTGATCCGCGAGTTGATTGCCGATATCGGCCGGCCGGCGCGCACCTATGGCCTGCATGCCGACGCCGACGTGCGCGCCGAGAACGTCCGTCCGGTCGGCAGCGGCAGCGACTTCACGCTGGTGACGCAGGACGCATCCGGCGTCGACATCCGGGCCGAGCTGCATCTGAACCTGCCGGGCTTGCACAACGTGCAGAACGCACTGGCAGCGGTCGCGATCGGCCTCGAACTGGGCGTCGATGTCGACTCGATCCGCAAGGCATTTCTGGAATTCCAGGGCATCGGCCGGCGCTGCGAGCCGCATGGCGCGATCGCATTGCCGCGCGGCGGGCGCGCCTGGCTGGTCGACGATTACGGCCATCATCCGCGCGAGATCGCTGCGACGTTCCAGGCGATGCGCGCCGCGCATCCGGACAAGCGGCTTGTGGTCGCCTTCCAGCCGCATCGCTACACGCGTACGCGCGATTTGTTTGACGACTTCTGCCGGATCTTGTCCGACGCCGATGCGCTGCTGCTGACCGAGGTCTACGCCGCAGGCGAAGAGCCGATCGCCAATGCCGACAGCCGCAGCTTGGCGCGCTGCATCCGCTCGCGCGGCAAGGTCGAGCCGGTGTTCGTCAAGACCGTGGCAGAGCTGCCCGAGGCGCTGTCGAGCATGCTGCAGGACGGTGACTTGCTACTGGGCCTGGGCGCTGGCGACATCGGCGGCCTGCCGGCGACCTTGCTCAAGGCCTTTGGAGCCGCGTCATGAGCGCCGCGCATCGCCGCAGCACCGTGCGCGGCTTGCTCAAGTACGACGAGCCAATGGCTGCGCACACCAGCTGGCGTGTCGGTGGCCCGGCCGATCGTTACTTCGAGCCGGCCGACCGCGACGATCTGCTGGCCTTCATCGCCGGCTTGCCGGCGCGTGAGCCGCTGACCTGGGTCGGCTTGGGCAGCAATCTGCTGGTGCGTGACGGTGGTGTGCGCGGCACCGTGATCGGCCTGCACGGCGCACTTGACGGCCTGGCGGCGGCCGGTGAACACGAGATCTATGCCGAAGCCGGCGTGCACTGCGCGCGCTTGGCCAAGTATGCGCAGACGCAGCGCCGTGCCGGACTGGGCTTCATGGCCGGCATTCCGGGCACGGTCGGCGGCGCGCTGGCGATGAATGCCGGCGCTTGGGGCGGCGAAACCTGGGCTCAGGTGGTGGCGGTCGAAGTCGTCGGCCGCGACGGCCATGCGCAATGGCGCGACCCGGCTGATTTTCACGCGCGCTATCGGCACGTCGAGTTGCCGGCGGGCGTGATTGGATTTTTAGGCGCGCGCTTCCGCGTGGGCGCCGACGAACACGGCGAGCACGAACGCGTCACCCGCGAGTGGCTGGCGCGTCGCAAGGCCACGCAGCCGGTCGGCAAGCCGACGGCAGGCAGCACGTTCCGCAATCCGCCGGGCGATCACGCTGCCCGGCTGATCGAGGCTTGCGGCTTGAAGGGGCTGCGCATCGGTGGTGCCGAAGTCTCGACGATGCACGCCAACTTCATCGTCACGGACGACGCAGCGCGCGCCGCCGATGTCGAAGCGCTGATCGAGCAGGTGCGTGACCGCGTCCACGCCCAGACCGGTGTCGAGTTGCAGCCGGAAGTGAAAATCATCGGAGTACCCGCATGAGCCGCGTCGACGACCCGCGCGCGTTTGGAAAAGTGGCCGTGCTGATGGGCGGCTGGTCGGCTGAGCGCCAAGTGGCGCTGTGGAGTGGCGACGCTGTGCATCGCGCGCTGTGCGCGCGCGGCGTCGACGCTCACGCCGTCGACCTGACGCCGGATCGACTGTTCCAGCTCAAGGCCGAAGGCTTCGACCGCGCGTTCAACGTGCTGCACGGCACCGGCGGCGAAGACGGACGTGTGCAGGCGGTGCTGGAGCTGCTCGACGTGCCGGTGACCGGCAGCGGCGTGCTCGCGTCGGCACTGGCGATGGACAAGCTGCGCACCAAGCGGATCTGGCAGGTCGAAGGGCTGCCGACGCCCGGTTGGCGCGTGCTGCGCAGCGAGGCTGACGCCTTGGCGGCAGCCGACGCACTGGGCTTGCCGCTGATCGTCAAGCCGTCGGAAGAGGGCAGCAGCGTCGGCATCAGCAAGGTCAAGCAGCGCGATCAACTCGCAGCGGCGTATCAGCTGGCGCGTGGCGAGCGGGGTCGGGTGGTGATGGCCGAGCAGTTCATCGGCGGCGGTCGTTATGGCCAGGAATTCACCTGCGCGATTCTCGACGGTAGCGCGCTGCCGACGATCCGCATCGTGCCGCCCGGCGAGTTCTACGACTACGACGCCAAGTACCTGTCCGACGACACGCGTTACCACTGCCCCAGCGGCCTGCCGGCCGATCTGGAAGCCGAGATCCAGGCGCTGTGCCTGCGCGCGTTCGAAGCCCTGGGTGCCAGCGGTTGGGGTCGCGTGGATTTTCTGCTCGACGGCGACGACCGCCCCTGGCTGCTCGAAGCCAATCTGGTCCCCGGCATGACCTCCCATTCGCTGGTGCCGATGGCGGCCGCCGCCGTCGGCTTGAGCTTCGAGGATCTGTGCTGGCGGATTCTCGAAACCACGGTTCTTGTTCATTCGTCTGCTACTTCGGAGGTCGACCATGCCGGTCACCACGTTTGATCGCGCGCCGCGTGCGCTGCCGGCGATGCCGCTGGCGGCCCCGCTGAGCCTGCGCCTGTCGCCGCACCTGTTCCGCGTGGGACTGGGGCTGCTGTTGCTGGTGCTGCTGGTGGCTGCACTGCGCTGGCAGCAGCCGATGCTCAACCAGCTGCAGGTCGAGGGTCGCTTCCAGCGGGTCACGCCCGAGTCGGTGCGCCGGGTTTCGGCGATGCGGCTGGCCCAGGGTTTTTTCAGCGTTGATCTGGCGCAGATCCGGCAAGATGTCGCCGAGCTGCCTTGGGTGCAGCGTGCCCGCGTCGAGCGCGTCTGGCCGGCCGGCGTGCTGATCCGCGTCTGGGAGCGCGAGCCGTTTGCACGCTGGAACGATGCGGCACTGCTCGATACGCAGTCGGCGTCGTTCACGCCCGAGGCTGATGACCTGCAGGACCCGAAGCTGGCCACGCTGCCGCGCTTGGGCGGCACGCCCGGCAACGAGAAGCTGGTCAGCGACACCTATCGGCAGATGGCCGACGCGCTGGCGGGTTCGCCGCTGGCGCTGGCCGGCTTGCAGCTCGATGCCCGTGGTGAATGGACGGCCCAGACCCGTCGCGGCATCGAGCTGCGGCTTGGGCCGGGCAACGCGGCCGACAAGCTGCCGGTGCTGCGCGGCGCGCTGCCGGCAGCGCTCGGCGAACGGCTGGGCGAAGTCGCCTACGTCGACCTTCGCTACACCAATGGTTTTGCGATCGGCTGGGCGGCGCGCAACCGCACCGACGCGGCAGGATCGGCCGCATCGTCACCGGGGCGTGCATCGGCACGTTCCGCGACTGACAACGGAGGACTTTAGGATGGTCAAGCGCGAAGCGCGCAATCTGCTCGTCGGTCTGGACATCGGCACGTCCAAGATCGTCTGCGTCGTCGGCGAGGTGATGCCCGAGGGCCATATCGAGATCGTCGGGCTGGGTACGCACCCGTCGCGCGGTCTCAAGCGCGGTGTCGTCGTCAACATCGACGCCACCACGCAGTCGATCCGCCGCGCCGTGGAAGAGGCCGAACTGATGGCCGGCTGCCGCGCGCAGTCGGTCTACGTCGGCATCTCCGGCACGCACATCAAGAGCCATAACTCGGTCGGCGTCGTGCCGGTACGCAATCGCGAGGTCAGCGAGAAGGACGTCGAGTCGGTCATCGAAGGCGGCCGTGCGATGGCCATTCCAGCCGACCAGAAAGTGCTGCACGTCGTGCCGCAGGAATTCGTCGTCGACGGACAGGAAGGCATCCAGGAGCCGGTCGGCATGTTCGGCGTACGGCTCGAAGCCCGCGTCCACATCGTCACCGGCTCGGTGTCGGCAGCCCAGAACCTGCAGAAATGCGTTGAGAGCTGCGGCTTGCACGTCGACAAGCTGTGCCTGAACCACCTCGCCAGCGCCTACGCGGTGCTGCAGCAGGACGAGCGCGAGCTGGGCATCGCGATGATCGACATCGGCGGCGGCACCAGCGACATCGCCGTGTTCAAGGGCGGCTCGGTGCGGCACACCGCCGTGTTGCCGGTGGCCGGCGAACAGGTCACCAACGACATCAGCGTGGCCTTCCGCACCCCGACCCAGGCCGCTGAGGACATCAAGCTCAAGTACGGCTGCGCGCTGCCGCAGCTGATTGCGTTCGACGAGGAGATCGAAGTCCCCAGCGTCGGCGAGAACCCGCCGCGGCGGCTGTCGCGGCTGACGCTGTCGGAAGTGATCCGCCCGCGCTACGAGGAGCTGTTCCGGCTGCTGCGCAAGGAGCTGCACCGCAGCGACTGGTACGACCAGATCGCCGGCGGCGTCGTGCTCACTGGCGGCGGTTGCTACCTGCCGGGCGTGCAGGAACTGGCCGAAGAGGTGTTCGAGCTGCCGGTGCGTCTGGGCCTGCCGCAGAACATCAGCGGCGTGCGCGACGTGACCCGTAACCCCGCCTACGCCAGTGCGGTCGGCCTGCTGGCCTATGGCCGCCAGTTCCAGCCGCCGCGCGAGTCACGTAGCGAAGGCGGTGCGGGTTACTGGATTGAACGTGTAAGTCAGTGGTTTAAGGGCAATTTTTAGCCCGATCAATAGAAAACTCTAGGTAAAACAGGAAGGTTGGGACGGTTCCGGCGAAGTCGCGCGAAGTGTTATTAAGTGTTGCATTCGGTGCTGCTTCTGGGCAGACTAAATAACAGCAAACACTGCATATTTGTCGATTTATCGTCACAACCTGCATTGGTTTTTTTGGATTGTTGCAAAGCGATGGAGGTTCACCATGGCAGGAAGAATGAACGAGCTGTACGAGATTGTTGACGGCCAGCCGATGGATGCCGTGATCCGCGTCATCGGGGTCGGCGGCGGTGGTTGCAACTCCGTCAACGAAATGGTCGCGGCCAAGATCGACGGCATCGAGCTGTTTGCCGCCAACACCGATCGCAAGCACCTGGAAAAGTGCAAGACGACCAATATCGTCCAGCTCGGCGCCAGCCTGACGCGTGGACTTGGCGCCGGCTCCAATCCTGAGAAGGGCCGTGCCGCTGCACTCGAAAGCAAGGACCTGATCCGCGAGCTGCTCGAAGGCACCGACCTGCTGTTCCTGACCGCCGGCATGGGCGGCGGCACCGGCACCGGCGCCGCTCCGGTGATCGCCGAGATCGCCAAGGAAATGGGCATCCTGACCGTCGCCGTCGTGACCAAGCCCTACAGCTTTGAGTCCGGCAAGCGGATGGAAGTCGCCCGGCGCGGCATCGAAGAGCTGCAGAAGCATGTCGACTCGCTGATCGTCATCCCCAACGAAAAGCTCCAGCTGGTGCTGCCGGAAGACATGACCGTCACCGAGTGCCACAAGAAGGCCGACGAAGTGCTGATGAACGCGGTCCAGGGCATCAGCGGCCTGATCACCAACCCGGGTGAAATCAACGTCGACTTCGCCGACGTGCAGACCGTGATGAGCAATCGCGGTATGGCAATGATGGGTCTGGGCACCGCCAGCGGCGAAGGCCGTGCCGAGCGTGCGGTCGAAGCGGCGCTGTCCTGCCCGCTGCTCGACGACATCGAGCTCAACGGTGCCCGCGGCATCCTGGTCACGCTGACCCACGGCGGCTCGCTGACGCGCAAGGAACTGCAGTTGGTCAACGAGCGCGTCTCGACGATCGGCAGTGACGATGCCGACATGAAGTTCGGCGTGTCGATCGACCCGGCGATGGGCGACGAGCTGCGCGTCACCGTCGTCGCCACCGGCTTGACGATGCGTCCGGCCGCCGCGCTGCAGCCGGCGGTCCATGCGTCGCCGAAGGTCGCGCCGTTCGTGCGTCCCGACACCAGCAGCGTGCCGACGCTGACCGGCGTGCCGCAGCGCAGCCGCGCCGAGCCGACGATGGGCGGTATCGGTGGTAGCGCCGCCGCTGCCGCTAAGCCGATGCCGTCGTACCTGCAGTCGCTGGACTACAACGAAGACCTGCTCGACATCCCGACGTTCCTGCGCCAGCAGGCCGACTGACGACGCACTCGTGAGGTTGGGCGTGCGGCATCGGCGCCCAACCTACGCCGCGGTACGGCGTGCCGGGGCCGCGTGATAAGCTGCCGGCTACTACAGTTTCTGATGCGGTCGTGCCCGTTCGCTTTGCTCGAGTGCCTCCGCCTGGTCGGGAAGCATGAACAGAATGGTCAAGCAACGTACCCTGCAGAAAGCCGTGCGCGCCACCGGCATCGGTCTGCACTCCGGGCAGAAAGTCTTTATGTCGATGCTGCCGGCCGCTCCCGATACCGGCATCGTATTCCGCCGCATCGATCTGTCGCCTCCCGTCGAGGTCCGCGCCCAAGCCGACCTGATCCGCGAAACCACGCTGTCGAGCACGCTGGTTCAAGGTGAGACGCGTGTCGCCACGGTCGAGCATCTGATGTCGGCGCTGGCCGGCATGGGCATCGACAACTGCTATATCGAGCTGTCGTCGCCCGAAATTCCGATCATGGACGGCAGTTCCAGCCCGTTCGTGTACCTGATCCAGTCGGCCGGCATCCACGAGCAGGACGCGGCCAAGCGCTTCATCCGGATCAAGCAGCCGGTCCAAGTTCAGGACGGCGACAAGTTCGCCCGCTTCGAGCCGTTCGACGGCTTCCGCCTGAGCTTCTCGATCGAGTTCAAGCACCCGGTGTTCAAGACGGCCCGGCAGAGCGCGGTGGTCGATTTTTCGACGACGTCGTATGTGCGCGAAGTGTCGCGAGCGCGCACGTTCGGGTTCATGCGCGAACTTGACCAGCTTCGCGCGCACAACCTCGGCTTGGGCGCGAGCCTGGACAACGTCGTCGCCCTCGACGAATACCGCGTCATGAATCAGGAAGGCCTGCGCTTCGAGGACGAGTTCGTCCGTCACAAGATTCTCGACGCGGTCGGCGATCTGTATCTGTGCGGCCACAGCCTGATCGGCGCGTATACCGCATACAAGTCGGGCCATGCGCTGAACAACAAGCTGCTTCGCGCCTTGCTCGCCGACGAGTCGGCCTGGGAATTCGTCAGCTTCGACAGCGACCGCGCCGAGCCGCCGATCGCCTACGTCCGCGGCGCGCTCGCGCACGCTTGATGCGATAAAAGCCTTATTTAAACTTCTTTATTGAAGCAATCGTCACAAGGCACCGGGTTTTTCCCGGTTGCCTAGCGTTGTTCCCCCTGCGTATATTCGGGCTGAAGGCTTCAGCGGCCAGTCAGTTTCGGCCGCACCTTCGTCTCCAGCTTCGTGCACGGAAGTCGAAGCTGTTCGCGCATGTAGTCCAAAAGCGCTTGCTGTCGATATCGCAGTGGGACCAGAGCCGCCGCATTCGTGGCGAACAGCACCGCCGTGTCGCCCCGGATGTTGGCGAGCCGGATCGACTGGAACCAAGGCTCTGACGTCCACCGCCTTAAAGCGACATCCAGAGCGGCGATCCGCTCGGCGTGACCAATCAGGTCGCGCAAGGGACTGGCTTGCGCTCGCAACTGCGTCAGCAGGGGCCGGGCGTCGTCTTGCATGAGGGTTGAAGCTTCAATGGATATTATTGTGGTCAGCTACAAACGGGGACGAACCTGGCGCCTGAAGCTGGCGCCAGAGAATATCCTCGCATGGTTGCCCGTCGTATTGGTCGTGGCCGCGGTCTGCTCGGTGTCGTTTCTGGCCGGCTACGCCAGCCGCGACGAGGGCTCGGTGATGCCGGCCAGCCTGGTCAAGACGTGGTCGCGCGAGGTTCAAGCCCAGAAGGCCGAGCTGGCCCAAGCTCGCACCACGGTTCAGGAAAACGCCCAGGCTTTTTCGCGCCGCATCGCGCGGCTGCAGTCCCACATCATCCGTCTCGATGCGGCCGGGCAGCGGCTCACCGAAATCGCGGGCCTTGAGGCCGGCGAATTCGACTTCAGCTCGGCACCGCCGATGGGTGGCCCGGAAATCCCGCTGGCCGCGCAAGCGTTTTCTGGCGACCCGGTGATGCAATCCCTCGACCTGTTCGAGCGTCGTCTCGCAGCGCGCGAGCGCCAAATGCAGGTTCTTGAAGATCTGCTGCTCGCCAGTCGGCTGCAGAAGCAGGTGCGGCCATCCGGCTGGCCGATCGAAAACGGTTACATCTCGTCGGTGTTCGGCGCACGTAGCGACCCGTTCGACGGTCGCGTCGCGATGCATCAGGGCATCGACTTTGCCGGGCCGGTCGGCGCCGAAGTCGTGGCCGTCGCAGCGGGCATCGTCACCGATGCCGGCGATCGTGAGCATGAGGGCTACGGCAAGCTGGTCGAGATCAATCACGGCAACGGTTACGTGACCCGCTACGGCCACAATTCGAGCATCGCGGTCAAAGTGGGCGACCGGGTGATCAAGGGGCAGCCGATCGCCAAGATCGGGAGCACCGGCCGGTCCACTGGCCCACACGTGCATTTCGAAGTGCTGCTGAACGGCCAGGTGGTCAATCCGTCGCGCTACATCGAAGCAGCGCGCTGACACCCGCGCGCCCGGCATCGGCCCTTGAACGGCCGCACGAACGGCCCCATTGCCAGTGCATAATAGGGAGCTAGGGCAGCTGGATCGCTGTTTTGACGCCCGTTTGCTGCCCCTGCCTTCTCGCTGCCGCGTCCGCAGCCACATGGATCAAGAAACCCTATGCTGAATACCTGGCTTGCTCGCGTTTTCGGGAGCCGGAATCAACGCATCATCAGCGGCTTGCAGTCGGTGGTGAAATCGGTGGCCGCACTGGAGCCGAAAATGGCGGCCCTCAGTGACGAGGCGCTGGCGGCGCAGACCGACCGCTTGCGTGAGCGCCTGGCCAAGGGCGAGTCGCTCAACGCGATCCGTGCCGAAGCATTCGCCACCGTGCGCGAAGCCGGCAAGCGCGTCATGGGCATGCGCCACTTCGACGTGCAGTTGATCGGTGGCGCCGTGCTCAACGACGGCAAGATCGCCGAAATGCGCACTGGCGAAGGCAAGACGCTGATGGCGACGCTGCCGGCGTACTTGAACGCGCTGACCGGCAAGGGCGTCCACGTGGTCACCGTCAACGACTACCTGGCCCGCCGTGACTCGGAATGGATGGGGCGCATCTTCCGCTTCCTGGGCATGAGCGTCGGTGTCGTCGTGCCGGGGCAGAGTCCTGCCGAAAAGCGGGCGGCCTACGCGGCCGACATCACCTACGCCACGAACAACGAGCTGGGCTTCGATTACCTGCGCGACAACATGGCGTTCTCGCGCGGCGACAAGGTCCAGCGCGGCCAGCATTACGCGATCATCGACGAAGTCGACTCGATCCTGATCGACGAAGCGCGCACGCCGCTGATCATCAGCGGCCCCACCGACGACGACCCCGAGCTGTACCGCAAGATCAACGCGATCATTCCGCGCTTGAAGCGGCAGCAGGACGAAGAAGGCGAAGGCGACTTCTGGGCAGACGAAAAGTCCAAGCAAGTCCACCTGTCCGAGCAGGGCCACGAGAGCGTCGAGAATGCGATGCGCGCAGCCGGCCTGCTCGGCGACGACGACAGTCTGTACGACGCGTCGAACATCGTGCTGATGCATCACTTGAACGCGCTGTTGCGCGCTCACAACCTGTATCGGCGCGACGTCGAGTACATCGTCCGCGGCGGCCAGGTCGTCATCATCGACGAGTTCACCGGGCGCATGATGGCCGGGCGCCGTTGGAGCGACGGCCTGCATCAGGCGATCGAGGCCAAGGAAGGGGTGACGATCCAGCAGGAAAACCAGACGCTGGCGTCGATCACGTTCCAGAACTACTTCCGGCTCTACGAAAAGCTGTCCGGCATGACCGGCACGGCCGATACCGAAGCCTACGAATTCCAGAACATCTACAACCTCGAAGTCGTCGTGATCCCGACCAATCGGCCGATGATCCGCGTCGATCGCGGCGACCAGGTGTTCATGACCGCCGAAGAAAAGTTCGACGCGGTGATCCACGACATCAAGGAAGCGCACGCCAAGGGTCAGCCGGTGCTGGTCGGTACGGCGAGCATCGAAACCAGCGAGCTGTTGTCGGGTTTGCTGAAGAAGGAAGGCATCGTCCACGAAGTGCTCAACGCCAAGCAGCACGAGCGCGAAGCTGACATCGTGGCGCAGGCCGGTCGCAAAGGCGCGGTCACGATCGCCACCAACATGGCCGGCCGTGGTACCGACATCGTCCTCGGCGGTTCGCTGGAAGCCACGCTGCATGCGATTCCGGCCGATGACGTCGATGCGCGCGCAGCGGCCAAGGCCGAGTGGCAGCAGCGCCACGAAGAGGTGCTCAAGTCGGGCGGTTTGCTGGTGATCGGCTCCGAGCGTCACGAATCACGGCGCATCGACAACCAGCTGCGCGGCCGTTCGGGCCGCCAGGGCGATCCGGGTGCGACGCGCTTCTATCTGTCGCTCGACGACCAGCTGATGCGCATCTTCACGCCGCAGCGGATGCGCAACATGCTCAAGAGCATGGGCATGGAAAAGGGCGAGGCGATCGAGCATCGCTGGGTGACGCGCGCGATCGAAACCGCGCAGCGCAAGGTTGAAGCGCACAACTTCGACATCCGCAAAAACCTGCTCGAATACGACAACGTCGCCAACGACCAGCGCAAGGCGGTCTACGAACTGCGCGACGAGCTGATGAGCGCCGAGCGCGTCACGCCGATGATCGACGACATCCGTGGCGACGTCGTGCAGGCGGTCATCGATGCGCACATCCCGCCGCAGTCGATCGAAGACATGTGGAACGTGCCCGGCCTTGAAGAAGCGCTGCGCCGCGACTTTGCGCTGTCGCTGCCGGTTAAGGACTGGCTCGAAAACGAGAAGGACCTCGACGAGAAAGGGCTGCGCCGGCGCATCGCCGACGAGCTGGCCAAGGCCTACGCCGACAAGAAGGAACGCATCGGCGCCAACGTGCTCGAGCACTTCGAGAAGGCCGTGTCGCTGCAGGTGCTCGACAACTTTTGGCGCGAGCATCTGGCGTCGATGGACTACCTGCGCCAGGGCATCCACTTGCGCGGCTATGCGCAGAAGGATCCGAAGCAGGAGTACAAGCGCGAAGCGTTCACGATGTTCAACGACATGCTGGCGCGCTTCAAGCACGAAGTGATCTCGATGCTGGCGCGCGTGCAGATCCAGACAGAGGCCGAAGTGGCCGCGATGGAAGAGCAGCGCCGCCAGCAGGAAGCGCGTCCGCTGCAGTTCCAGCATGACGCGGCGCCCGAGGCGCTGGCCGAAGAGCCGGTCGCACCGCCGCCGCCACCACCGGCTGCCGCTGCCCCTCGGCCGTTGCCGCCCGCCGCACCGGCGGCGCCGCGCCCCGAGACGTTCATCCGCGACCAGCAGAAAGTCGGCCGCAACGACCCTTGCCCCTGCGGATCGGGCAAGAAGTTCAAGAACTGCCACGGCGCGCTGGCCTGATGAGCCGGCGCTGCTGCTGACGCAGGCCGGCGCCGCTCGACGCATCGATCGCCATGCAGCTGACCTCGCTGCTGATCTATCCGGTCAAATCCTGCGCACCGCTGTATCCGCAGCAGGCTGATGTCGAGCGGCGCGGGCTGGCTCATGACCGGCGCTGGCTGATCGTCGATGCCGGCGCCCGCTTCATCACCGGACGCGAACAACCGCGCTTGGTGCTGATCCGCGCCGAGCCGACGCCGCAAGGCCTGCTGCTGCGCGCGCCCGGCATGCCCGACCTGTTCGTGATGCCGCCGCAGGGCGGCGAACGACTGACCGTCGACATCTGGCGCAGCCGCGTCAGCGCCGCACTGGCGCCCGATGACGCGCATCGCTGGGTGTCGCGCTTCCTGCGCTCCGATTGCCGCCTGGTCTACATGGACGCCGCGGCCGCGCGCGCCGTCGACCCGGACCACGCCCAGCCCGGCGACGAAGTCAGCTTTGCCGACGCCTACCCGCTGCTGCTGATCGGCCAGGCGTCGCTCGACGCGCTCAATGCCCGGCTGGTGATGCCGGTGCCGATGCTGCGCTTCCGTCCGAACCTGGTCATCGACGGCGCCCCGCCGCATGCCGAGGACGGCTGGCGGCGGCTGCGCATCGGCGCCGTCGAGTTCGAACTGGTCAAGCCCTGCGTCCGCTGCGGTTTTACGACCGTCGTGCCCGAAACCGGCGCCTTCGACCCCAGCGGTGAACCCCTGCGCACGCTGGCGGGCTATCGCCGAAGCACGCGCGGCGTCACCTTTGGCATGAACGTGATCGCGCGCAGCGCCGGCCGCTTGCGCATCGGCGACCCGGTCGAGTTGCTGCGCTGAGGTACACGGCCTCGACGGCGCCCTCCGTCGCCAGTGACTGCGCCTTCAGTCGTCGATTCAAGTTATGCAGCGTCCAAGCCGACAAGCTGTTCGTAATCACTGAAGTCCTAAGTGAACGACGCAACACGGAGTCGACCATGAACACGCTGCTGCATGCCCCGCTCAACGAACTGAATCTCGAAACCCGTACCGACAGCGGCTCGCCCTACACGGTCAAGCTGGCGATCGCCGAACAGCCGGTCAAGCCGTCGCGCAAGGCGCTGCATCGCGTCAGCGTCGAGCTGCTGCGCGACGGCCGCCCGGTCGACGACGCCGATGTCGCCGTCGGCTTCCATCCGCTGCACGCACAAGCGGCGCAGCCGGTGTATTCGCTGAGCGAGCTGGTGCTGGCGCCGCACCACCGCGCCGACCTGCGCGGCCATTTCGACACCGCCGTGGCGCTGCAGGCTGGCGACTATCGCGTCGACGTGACGATCAACCACGAAAGCCACGCAGGCTTTGTGATCCACATGTAGCCGAGCGATCCGCTGCTGACGCAGCGGACCGTGTTGCGGCTATTCCCGCGACAGGATGATGTACACCGCGTGGATGATGCCGGGGATGTAGCCCAGCAGCGTCAGCAGAATGTTGATCCAGAACTGCAGGCCGATGCCGACCTGCAGAAACACGCCCAGCGGGGGCAGCAGAATCGCCAGCAGGATGCGGATGACGTCCATGGTCGTTCACGTTCTCGGCTTGTGGTCAGGCTGACAAGGTAACGCGAAACCGCGTGCTGGACGATCGATCCGGCTGCCTTTCGATCGCTCAGCTCGCCGGCTTGCGCGGCTCGACTTTCGCCGCCCGCGCACCGCATGAAGCTGCCGCCGCTACCGCCCCATCGGCGGACGGCGCAGGTCCAGTGTGTACGGGTAGTCCGGGTTCGGGGCTTCGTCTTGCGGCCAGTACGTTTGCGGGGTGTGGCCGTAAGGGGCGAAGCGCGACAGGCGGCGGGCTTCGGCTTCGTAGCTGTTGACCGGGAAGGTTTCGTAGCTGCGGCCGGCGGGGTGCATCACGTGGTAGGTGCAGCCGGCCAGCGCGCGCTTGTTCCAGTCGTCGTACAGGTCGAACACCAGCGGCGTGTGCACGCCGATCGTCGGGTGCAGGCAAGACGCGGGCTGCCAGGCGCGGTAGCGCAGGCCGGCGACGAATTCGTCGCGGACGCCGGTTTCGCGCAGCGGCAGCTTGCGGCCGCCGACGGTCACGAAGTGGCGGCCCGGGGTCAGGCCGCGTGCCTTGATCTGCATCCGCTCGAGTGACGAGTCGACGTAGCGCGACGTGCCGCCGATAGCGGCTTCTTCGCCGAGCACCGGCCACGGCTCCAGCGCGTGGCGCAGTTCCAGCTCGATGCCTTCGTGCAGCAGCACGCCGTGCAGCGGGAAGCGGAATTCAAAGTGCGGCAGGAACCATTCGTCCTTGAACGCAAAGCCGGCACCGCGCAGATCGCCGAGCACTTCCTTCAGGTCCTGCCAGCAGTAATGCGGCAGCATGAACTGGTCATGCAGGCGTGTGCCCCAGCGCGTCAGCGGGCGCGTGTACGGCTTGTTCCAGAACCAGGCGATCAGCGCGCGCAGCATCAGCTGCTGCGTGAGGCTCATCCGCGGATGCGGCGGCATTTCGAACGCGCGGAATTCGACCAGGCCGAGGCGGCCGGTCGGGCCGTCGGGCGAGTACAGCTTGTCGATCGAGATTTCGGTGCGGTGCGTGTTGCCGGTCACGTCGACCAGCAGGTTGCGCATGATGCGGTCGATCAGCCACAGCGGTACTTGCTGGCCCGGCGGCGGCAGCTGCGACAGCGCGATCTCCAGCTCGTACAGGATGTTGTCCTGCGCTTCGTCGACGCGCGGATGCTGCGACGTGCTGCCGATGAACAAGCCGCTGAAGAAGTAGCTCAGCGCCGGGTGGTTCTGCCAGTAGCGCACCAGCGAGCCGAGCAGGTCGGGACGGCGCAGGAACGGCGAGTCGGCCGGCGTGGCGCCGCCGACGACAAAGTGATTGCCGCCGCCGCTGCCGACTGCGCGGCCGTCGATCAGGTATTTCTCGGTGGCCAACCGCGCCAGTCGCGCTTCTTCGTAGACCGTCAGCGTGATCTCGCGCAGCTCCTGCCAGCTGTGCGCTGGATGGATGTTGACCTCGATCACGCCGGGGTCGGGCGTGACCTTGAGCACGTTGATGCGGCTGTCGGCCGGCGGTGAGTAGCCTTCGATACGCACCGGCGCATCGAGTTCGGCGGCCACGTCTTCGACGGCGGTGATGATCTCCAGATAGTCCTCGACGCCGGACGTCGGCGGCATGAACACGCACAGGAAGCCGTCACGCGGCTCCACCGTCAGCGCGGTACGCACGTTGCCGCCTTGCAGATAGGCGCCGCGCCGCGCGGGCTCGGGCTGGTCGCGCTCGGCGATCAGCTTTTGCTGGCGTTCGCGGCGACGCTTTTCCTGCTCGGTGATCGGCGCTTGCAGGAACGGCTGACGGCGGATGTCGACGTCGTCGAGCGGGTCGACCTGACGCATCGGGTCGTACGGAATCACGTGCGGATACTGCGAGGCCGGGATCCAGGGCAGTGAATCGAGCGGCAAGCGGAAGCCGACCGGCGAATCGCCGGGGATCAGGTACATGCGGCCGCCGCGAAAACTCCAGCGCTCGCTGATCCAGGCGCGGCTTTGCCAGCGCTGCACCGGCAGCACGTAGCCCTTGGGCTGGTCGAGCCCGCGCGAGAACGTGCGCGCGATGCGGGCGCGCTCTTCCGGGTCTTTGAGCTTGTTGTCGTCGGCGCTGACGTTGTCGGGCAGCCGGCCTTCGCGGTGCAGGTAGTAGAACGCGTCCTCGTAGGCGGGCAGCGCGTTGTCCGGGTCGACTTCGAGCCGCTGCGCCAGCCCGCGGATCAGCTCCCGCGCCAGCAGCGGCGTGGCCTTGGCCGAGCCCTCGGACAGGTCGGTGCGGACGATCGGCTTGCCGTCGCCGCGCCAGTACAGCGCATACGCCCAGCGCGGCAGCTGCTCGCCGGGGTACCACTTGCCCTGGCCGTAGGTCAGCAGGCCGTTGGGCGCAAAGCGGTCACGCAGACGCCGGATCAGTGTATTGGCCAAGCCCTGCTTCATCGGCCCGACCGCAGCGGTGTTCCATTCGGCGCCCTGGCGATCGTCGATCGAGATGAACGTCGGCTCGCCGCCCATCGTCAGACGCACGTCGCCGCTGACCAGCGTCTGATCGACGGCCTGGCCCAGCGTGTCGATCGCGGCCCACTGGTCTTCGGTGTACGGCTTGGTGACGCGCGCGGTCTCAACCAGCCGGGTCACTTTCATCTCGTGGCCGAACTCGGTGTCGAGCTCGTCGTCTTCGTCCTTTTTCAGGAAGCTCATCGAGCCCGAGATCGGCGCTGCGCTGCTCGGTTCGGGCGTGGCGCACAGCGGAATGTGGCCTTCGCCGGTCAGCAGGCCGGACGTCGGGTCCAGGCCGATCCAGCCGGCGCCCGGCAGATACACCTCGCACCAGGCGTGCAGGTCGGTGAAGTCGACTTCGGTGCCG
This sequence comes from Hydrocarboniphaga daqingensis, assembly GCF_900129825.1. Taxonomy (GTDB): domain Bacteria; phylum Pseudomonadota; class Gammaproteobacteria; order Nevskiales; family Nevskiaceae; genus Hydrocarboniphaga; species Hydrocarboniphaga daqingensis. The sequence goes on from NZ_FQWZ01000007.1 coordinate 161,229, forward strand.
CTGGGGCCGTCCAGCGATTTGACGTCGGGCGTCAGCTGCACCAAATAGCCCGAGCAGAAGCGCGCGGCCAGGCCCAGGTGGCGCATCGTCTGCACCAGCAGCCAAGCCGAGTCGCGACACGATCCCGACCCCAGGTCCAGCGTTTCTTCGGGCGTCTGCACGCCCGGCTCCATCCGGATCAGGTACTTCACGGTCTGCTGGATGCGCGTGTTCAGGCCGACGATGAAGTCGACCGTGCGCAGCGGCGACAGATCGATCGACTCGACAAACGCCTTGAAGCGCGGCGTCAGCTCGTCTTTGCGCAAGTACGGCTTGAGTTCGTCCTTCAGCGTGTCGGAATACGCGAATGGAAACTCTTCGGCCTCGGGCTCGACGAAGAAGTCGAACGGGTTGTAGACGGCCATGTCGGCCACCAGGTCAACCGTAACCTTGAACTGGTCGACCGTGTCCGGAAACACCACGCGCGCCAGCCAGTTCGAGAACGCGTCCTGCTGCCAGTTCAGGAAGTGCGGCTCGGGCTCGATCTTCAGCGAGTAGCTCATGACGCGGGTGCGCGAATGCGGCGCCGGGCGCAGACGGATGATCTGCGGGGACAACGTGACCTGACGGTCGTAGCGATAGAACGTCTGGTGAAACAGCGCAGCGTGGAGGGTCATAGGGTCGCGGTCGGCCTTGAGGCAGGCGGCGGGGACGTGCCCTGCCGCGGGGTTCGCTGATGTGCGCAGAAGCGTAAGCAAGAATTGTCGCAGATCGAAGGCGCCCCGACCGGATATCCCTCAGGGAGCGGCGCCGGCCGGTGGCTAGACTAGCGGCCACCCGGCGCCGTCATCGGCGCGCCCAGCGAGCCCGCCATGTCGGTATTTGCGCACCCCGAGTTCGACGCCCACGAAATCGTCGCCTTCCACCACGACCGCGCCAGCGGCCTGAAGGCGATCATCGCCGTCCATGACACCCAGCTTGGCCAGGGCCTGGGCGGCTGCCGGATGTTCCCGTACGCCACCGACGACGATGCGCTGACCGACGTGCTGCGGCTGTCGCGCGGCATGACCTACAAGGCCGCGCTGGCCGGTCTGCGCCAGGGCGGCGGCAAGAGCGTGATCATCGGCGACCCGCGCGCCGCCAAGACACCGGAGCTGATCGACGCGATGGGCCGCTTCGTCGAGCGCCTCGGCGGCCAGTACGTCGTCGCCGAAGATTCGGGCACCAGCGTTGCCGACATCCGTCGCATGGCCGCGTTCACACGCCACGTCGGCGGGCTGGCCGATGCCGCATCGACCGCTGCCGGCCGTACCGGCGATCCATCGCCTGCAACCGCGCTCGGCGTGTTCTACGGCTTGCGCGCCGCAGTGCGCCATCAGCTCGGCCGCGACGATCTGCGCGGCTTGCGCGTGGCGATCCAGGGCGTCGGCAACGTCGGCCATCGGCTCGCCGGGCATCTGCATGCAGCTGGCGCCGAGCTATGGGTCACCGACGCGTATGCACCGTCGGTGGACCGCTGCGTCGCGGCCTATGGCGCGCGCGCGGTGGCGATGAACGAAATCTACGGCTTGGATGTCGACGTGTTTGCGCCGTGTGCGCTCGGCGCCGTGCTCAACGACCGCACGATCCCGCTGCTGCAGGCGCGCGTGATCGCCGGTGCCGCGAACAACCAGCTGGCCGAGCCGCGGCACGATCATGTGCTGATGGAGCGCGGCATCCTGTATGCGCCGGACTACGTGATCAATGCCGGCGGCATCATCGACATCTACTACGAAGGCGAGCACTACGATGCAGCGGTCGTCGACGCGCATCTGCAGCGGATCGGCACGACGCTGGCCGCGATCTTCCAGCGCAGCGCCGCCGAGCATCGTCCGACCGGCAGCATCGCCGACAAGATGGCCGAAGAGATCTTCCGCCGCCGCTGAGCGCTACTGCGACAGCGTCACCGACTCCGAATCCTGCTCGGACAGCTGCACGCTTGCGGTCGCCAAGAAGCTGATCGCATCGCTGACGGTCGGATTGTCGCCGTCGGCGTTGCAGGTCAGCGCCAGCGTATAGCGCCCCGCCTTCAGCGCAGCGAACTGATACGAGAACGACGCGGCGTCGTCGTTGACGACGATATCGGCCGACGCCACCGGGCTGCCGCCGGTGTCCTGCAAGTAATCGCGTGGGGATACGTTGGCGCCGCTGTAGGCGTATACCGCTGCGCCTTCGCCCAGTGCGCGGCCTTGGCGGCAGTTGCTGCTGCGCATCAGCTCGGCGTCGACGCTGCCGGTGATGCTGCCGCTGCGCTGCGTGTCGACCACCCGCATGACAGGTTGCAGGCTGTAATGGCCGTTCACCGTGGTCGACGGATACAGCGAGAAGCGCGTTTCGAGGATCACTTGCTGCTCGGCGCTGTCGTCTTCGCCCAGTTCGATGTCGATGTCGGCAAAGCTGGCGTTGCCGATCACGTCGATCGGGTAGCTCGCGCCGCTGGCGGTGACCAGCGTCGAGCCGCTGTCGGCAAAGCGCAGTCGCAGCCCGGTATAGCGTCCCTGCGCCAGACGGGCCTCGTCGACCAGCCGTACCGAATCGCCGTCGATGTAGTCGAGCACGTCGACGGTATCGTCATCGCCGTCGCGATCCAACTCATGATTGCTGCCGTCCTCGTCGAGCAGATCCACGCCGTCGATCGCCAGATTCACTTCGTCGGTGCTGCCGTGGCCCGACGCGGCCAGATCGACGCTGACGCGCGCCTCGCAGCCAGTCAGCAGTGCCAGCAGCGCGGCGGCCAGGGCGCTGTCTCGCAAACGCTCAATCGCGGTTGGCATACGCATGCACCATGACCGTTTCGTCCAGGGTTTCGTCGTCGATGACGATCGACGCGGTGACTTCGAAATCGCCGTCGATATCGAACGTCGTCACTTCACCGGCATCGTCGCTGCCGCCATTGACGGTGCCCAGGCTGCTGTCGCTGCTGCTCCAGCTGACGTGGCGGGTCACCGGCATCTCCAGGCCGTCTTCGAATCGTCCGAGCACCTGCAGCTGACCGGTATCGGGATAGGTGATCGACAGGTCGTCGGGCGTCAGCGTGATCGCGCGCAGCGGCGTGTTACGCACCTGCCATTGCTTGCTGTCGAGCTTCCGGTCGAGCGCGTCGATCGACAGCCGCAGCGCACCGCTGCCAGCGCGGTCTTGAGCGGTGACGTACCACGCATCCTCGCCGAGTGTTGCGCTCAGGTAGTCGTCGTCGATCGCATCGAGCGAGGTCTGCGTGGTGATGTTCTGCCGCGGCGCGCTGGTATCGGCAAATCCAGCCGTCACCTGAAACGCTTCGGAGAAACCATAGGGCAGTTCCGTAGCGTCACCGCGCTCGACGTAGTCCATCTGCAGCGTCGTGACCGGCGAGATACGAAACTGGGTCGAGACTTCGCGATCGCATTCCGGCAGCCGCGTGACCAAGCGCAGCGCCGCGCCGTCGGTGCTCGAATTGGCGTGCACCAGGCCGCTGGCGTCGTCGACGTAAGCCTGGGCCGTTGCCGGGTCGAATCGCCAGACGCCGCTGCTGCTGATGTCCTGCTCCGGCTGGCCTTGGCGGATCACGGCTTTCAGCGCGAAGGCTTGGTCCAGCCCGGCGCCGATATCGGTCAGCGGGTTGTCGATACGCAAGTCGTACAAGGGCTCGACATCGACGGTGATCGACGCCTGGAAGTCCAGATACGCCGCTGAAATCGTCGCCGCGCCGGGGCGTAGCGCGATCAGCGTGCCGGCGCTGTACTGATGGCCATCGGGGCTGGGCGTGACGCCGTCGCTGACCACGACGATCGACGGGTTCTGCGACGTCCATTGCACGCGGTCGTTGTAGGTGCCGGTGTTGGTACCACTGTCGGAGGTGAACACGACGTAGGCGTTGAGCTGCACCGTCGTGCACTCCGACATGTTGGCCGACGCCTGCTCGCCATCGAGGCCGAGATACAGCTGCGTCGGCCGGCTGCCTTCACCGACATTGACCGAGCAGGCGCACAGCAGCGCCGTACTGCCCGATAGCAAACGGGAAAACCTCATGAATAAAAAGCCCGGTTTGATCGTGGGGTGGGTGACGACGGCAAGACGAGCGTCGGTGATCAATCCGGGAAAAACAGCACGCGGTGATTGCTGCGATCGGTGACGTAAAGCACGCCGTTGAAATAGGTCGCGCCGGTCGGCGAGCTGAGCGTGCGCGACGACGGCTCGTCGTCGCTGGCGCCGTCCTGATCGTCGTCGTTGGGCGTGCGTGCGCTGTAGCTGTCCTGGCCATAGGTGTCGACGGCCGAGGCGCCGTTGGCGATCGGGAACGAGTCGAACTTGATCACGCGGTTGTTTTCGGCGTCGGCGATGTAGATGCGGGTGCCGTCCGAGGTCACGCCGTACGGCGTCCGCAGCGCGGCTTGTCCGACGCCGGCTGCTGTGCGCGAAAAGTCGGTCTGGCCGATCACGTAGGTCGCGTCGCTACCGCTGCTGCGTGGAATCGACGACCAATACATCACGCGGTTGTTGCCGCTGTCGGACACCAGCAGCCGCAGCCCGTCGGTCCACAAGCTGGCGGGATTGGTCAGACCGTCTTCTTCGTCGGCCGCGGTCGCCGTCGTGAAATCCGGTTGTCCGAGTACGACGCTGGCGTCGCTGCCCGATGCGTCGGGCACGCTGTTCCAGATCAGCACGCGATTGTTGTACTGGTCGACGACGAACAGCTTGTTGTTGGCGATCGTCGCGGCGATCGGAAAGTTCAGCGCGCCGCTGCCGGTGCCCGGATCGTTGCCGCTGAAATCGCTCTGGCCGACGACGACGTCGGCCGGCGTATTGGCGGTCGGCAGGTTGTTCCAGATCAGCACGCGATTGTTGCCGGCGTCGGCCACGACCAGGCGGCTGTCGGTGATCGACACGCTGGCCGGCAGCGCCAACTTGGACGACGAGGTGCCCGAGCTATTGCTGGTGAAATCGCTCTGGCCGATCACGAAGTCGGGCGCCACCGCGCTACTACTCGGAATGCTGTTCCAGCCCAGGATGCGGTGATTGCTGTAGTCGGCCAAGTAGAACAGGCTGCCATTGGTGGCGACGCCGCCCAGTGGTTGCGCCAAGCCCAGCGCGTTGACGCTGTTGCCGCGGTTGGATTGCGACCCGGTGAAGCTGTCTTGACCCAGCAGCGCAAACGCTTCGGGCATGTCGACATCGTCGTCGTCGCTGCTGTTGCCGCCGCAGGCGCTCAAGCCCCACAACATCAGCGTCGACAGGCACAGGATGGAAGTGGCGCGGCGCAGCGGCGTCGAGGGGAACACGGGCATGAAGATCTCTCGTAACGGGTCGAAAAATCAGCGCCGTTGCGGCGGCGCTGTCGAGCCGAGACGATAGGGGCCCATCGTGTTGACCAGCTTTGCGGTATTGCAACCGCCGGTAACGCCGTAGCGGTTTGATGTAACGCGCTGGAACGCGCTGTGTTGGTTGCGCCTGCGTCAGCGCGTCTGGCGCGGCACCGTGATCTGCACGTCCAAGCCGCCGTCGGGATGGTTGCGCAGCAGCAGATGCCCGCCCATCGACTCGACCAAGTCCTTGGTGATCGCCAGCCCCAGGCCCGTTCCGCCGCTGTCGCGGTTGCGCGACGACTCGACGCGGAAGAACGGCTCGGTGACGCGTGGCAGCAGCGATTCGGGGATGCCGGGGCCGCGGTCGCGGATGCGGATCGTCAGCGCGTCGCTGCGGTCGCGGATCGTCAGCACGGCGCTACCGCCGTAGCGCACCGCATTTTCGAGCACATTGGCGATCGCGCGCTCCAGTTGCCCTGGGCGGCAGGCCAGCGTGCGCGCGCTGCCGCGCAACTCGATGTCGGCACCGGTGTCCTGCAAGCGCTCGACGATGATCGCGACCAGCGCGTTGACGTCGACGTCCTGCATCGGCTCGCCGCCATGAACGCCGCGCATGAACGTCAGCGCTTCTTCGACGCGCTTCTGCAGCGTGCCGATGTCGTCGGCGATCGGCGCCTGCAGCGCTTCGGGCAGCAGCGCCAAGCGCAGCTGCAACCGCGTGATCGGCGTTTTCAGGTCGTGCGACATCGCCAGCAGCGCATCGCTGCGTCCGCGCAGAAAGCGCAGCAGCCGGTCCTGCATGCGGTTGAACGCCGCTGCGGCGCGGCGCACTTCGGGCGGCCCGCGCTCGGCCAGCGGCTCGCTACCGACGTCGCGGCCCAAGGCTTCGGCGGCGCGCGACAGTCGTTGCAACGGCCGCATGACCCACCAGGCCGCGAACCAGACGATCAGCGTCGTGATCAGGAAGATTCCGCCCAAGCTCTGCCATGGGGGAATGAAGTTGCGCCGGGCGAACGTGAGCTTCTTGCCGCTGCTGTCGATCGGCGGCGGATTGTCCCAGGGGACTGGCGGACCCCGATCGTAATCCCGCATCGGCAGCCGGAAGCCGGGCTCGGGCATGAAACGCGGCGGCGGTCGCGGCATGCCGAAGTCGCTGCTGGCCTGCAACACCGACACTGGCTGCATCTCCCACAGCAGCCGCATCGTCAGATACTGGCCGACGACGATCACCGGCGAGATCAGCAGCGCCACGCGCAGCGACAGCGGAATGCGGCCGTAGGTGTGATGGAGCACGGCGCGCAGGCGCGCCATCAAGGTCGTCATCAGCGCCGGCGCCCGGTCGGTGGAGGACTCAGCTGCTGCCGATGTCGGCGGTCAGCACGTAGCCGCGATTGCGCACGGTCTTGATCAGCCGGGGCTCGCGGCCGTCGTCGCGCAGCCGCGCACGCAGTCGCGAGATCGCGATGTCGATGCGGCGCTCGAACGGATCGGCCGGCCGTCCGGCCGTGGCTTCCATGATGCGGTCGCGCGTCAGCACTTGATTGGCGTTTTGCAGCAGCAGTTCCAGCAGCCGGAATTCCAGGCTCGACAGCGCGACGATCGCGCCGTCGGGATCGCGCAGTTCGCGGCGCACGGCGTCGAAGGTCCAGCCGTCGAAGGTCCAGCCGCGCAAGCGCGTCGGCGTGGCGCCCGGCATCGCGCTGGCACGCCGGAGCACAGTGCGGATGCGCGCGATCAGCTCGCGCGGGTCGAACGGCTTGGCGACGTAGTCGTCGGCGCCGACTTCAAGGCCGACGATGCGGTCGATCGATTCGCCGCGCGCGGTCAGCATGATCACCGGTGTGTTCGAGCGAGTGCGTAGATCGCGGCAGATCGCCAGCCCATCCTCGCCGGGCAGCATCAGGTCGAGCACGATCAGGTCGGCAGGTTGCTCGGCCAACGCGCGGCGCAGCGCAGCGCCGTCGGCGACGGCGCGTGTCGCAAAGCCATATTGGTCGAGGACCTGGCTGAGCAGTTCGCGGATCTGCTGGTCGTCGTCGACGACGACGATATGCGGGCGTGGCGTGGCGGTCATGAGGCGAGGGGCGGGCCGGGAGTCAGCGTCTGACAACGCTGACGCCAATCAGTTGCGCGCCTCGGTGCCGGCGGGTGGGGGCGCGTCCGGTGAGCAGCGCAGCACTTCGTCGATCGTCGTCAGGCCCTCGGCGATCTTGCTGGCGCCGGCAATCCGCAGCGGCCGCATGCCGTCGGCGACGGCCAGCGTGCGCAGCTCGGCCGGGTCGGCGCTGGCGTGGATGCCGGCGCGCAGCGCGGGCGTCATTCGCAGAATCTCGTAGACGCCGGCGCGGCCCAAGTAGCCGGTTTCGCGGCATTCCAGGCAGCCGCTGGCCTGCTGCGCCGTCGTCGGCAGCGCGAGCGGCCATGGCGCGACCATCTCCTGCCAGCGCTTCGCATCGACGGCAGCCGGCTGCTTGCAGTGCGGGCACAGCGTGCGCACCAGTCGCTGCGCGACGACGCCGACGACGGTGGCCTTGATCAGATACGGCGGCACGCCCAGGTCGAGCAGCCGGGTGATCGCGCTGGGCGCGTCGTTGGTATGCAGCGTGCTCAGCACCAGGTGGCCGGTCAGCGCGGCCTGGATCGCATTCTCAGCGGTTTCCAGGTCGCGGATTTCGCCGACCATGATGATGTCCGGGTCCTGGCGCAGCAGCGCGCGCACGCCGCTGGCAAAGCTCAGGTCGATGTTGGCCTGCACCTGCATCTGGTTGAACGCGGGTTCGACGAGCTCGATCGGGTCTTCAATCGTGCAGACGTTGACGTCGGGCGTGGCCAGATGGCGCAGCGTCGAATACAGCGTCGTGGTCTTGCCCGAGCCGGTTGGGCCGGTGACCAGAATGATGCCGTTGGGCGCGCCGATCATCTGTCGCCACAGCGCGGCCTCGTCGGCGGTCAGGCCCAGTTCGTTGAAGTCCTTTAGCAGCACGGCGGGGTCGAAGATCCGCAGCACCAGCTTTTCGCCGAACGCCGTCGGCAGGCTGGACACGCGCAGCTCGACTTCCTTGCCCGACGGCGAGCGCGTCTTGATGCGGCCGTCTTGGGGTTTGCGCTTTTCGGCCAGGTCCATCCGCGCCAGGATCTTGATCCGGCTGGTCACCGACGGCATCACCGTCGCCGGGATCTGATAGACCTCGTGCAGCACGCCATCGATCCGGAAGCGCACATTGCCGCGTTCACGGCGCGGCTCGATGTGGATGTCGCTGGCGCGCTGTTCGAAGGCGTAGCTGAGCAGCCAGTCGACGATCGCGATCACGTGCTGGTCGTCGGCGGTCAGCTTGCCGCTGCGGCCGAGTTCGGTCAGCTGCTCCAGATTCTGGATGCCACTCTGCACGCCACCGCCGGGCTGACGTCCGCGCTGCTCGCTCGACGCCTTGACCGAGCGCGCCAGCGCATAGAACTCGACGATGTAGCGGTCCAGATCGGCCGGGCTGGCCAAGACGCGGTGCACGTCGCGCTTCAGCGCCGGTGCCAGGTCGCGTTCCCAGTCGCGCAACCACGGCTCGGCGGTGGCGATCACGATTTCGGTCGGCGTGACCTTGACCGGCAGGATGCGCGCCCGCGCCGCGTAGGCATACGGGATCAGCTGCGTGATCCGCGCCACGTCCAGCCCCAGCGGGTCGATCCGGTGATAGGGCAGACCGGCCTGCTGCGCCTGCCACTGCACCAGGGTGTCCAGCGTCAGCCGCTGGCCCGGCGTCCGGGCGTCGTCCCATTCGCAGTCGGCGATCACGACCAGCGGATGACGCGGATCACCCGCGCTGCGGCCGAGCAGCAGCTGCGCTTGTTCCCGCGTGATCCGCTGGTCGCGGATCAGCGCGTCGAGCGCCTCGGTCAGCGTCAGCCGCTGATCGCGGATGACGCCGGCGGCGGTGGGGCTCGGGGACTTGTTCATCGCGTTACGTTAGCATCGGCGACGAATTTCGATGCCTGCCTCGACATGATCCTACGAAATACCGGCCTGCCGATCGTGCTGGCCGCCGCGTTGCTCGGCTCTGCTTGCGCGTCGTCCAAGAGCTGGGTTCCCCAGGTTTCGGCGCCCGACGTGTCCAGCTGGTTCACGCGCGAAAACGCCGTTGCCGTCGTCGAAGTCGGTAACGACAGCCAGTGCAATGCGCCCGACGGCGAAACGCGCCTGCAGTTGCTGGCCAGCGCCGATGCGGTCATGCAGTGGCAGTCCAGCCGCGGCGTTGCGCTGATATCGCAGGCCGCGCTGACGCCAGCGCGCTACGTCGTGGTCGATCTGGGCCAGCGCAGCACCGCCGGCCACGGCCTGGCCGTCAGCCGCCAGGGCGGCTTGCGCGACGGCGTGCTGCTGCTGAAGGCGACCACGTTTGCGCCGCGCCCCGATGCGATGAGCGCCCAGGTCATCACCAGCCCCTGCGCGCTGGTGCGTCTGCCGGCGGTGGAGTTCAAGTCGCTGCGCTTGGTCGACCAGACCGGCAAGGTCCGCGCCAGCACCGGCGTTACCCCGTGAGCCGCCTGCTGCGCGGACTGGCGGCCGTGATGCTGGCGCTGGGCGTGGCCATGCCGGCCGCCGCCGAAGCGCCGAGCACGCCGTCGGACACCGTCGAAGCCTTTCACAAGGCACTGAAGGTCGGTGATGGCCGTGCGGCGCTGGCGTTTCTGCTGCCGGACGTCACGATCTACGAGCAGGGCTTCACCGACAACAGCCGCGACGACTGGGGCAGCCGCCAACTGGCGGACGCCAACCAGTTCGCCCGGCAGACCGAGCGCCGCGTGCTGCGCCGCGAGGCCAGCCAGGACACCAACACCGCGTGGGTGATCTCGACGACGGTCACCGAAGGCCAGTTCGACGGCCGCAAGCTGGTGCTCGATGGCACCGAGACGATGCTGCTGCGCCGCGGTGTCGATGGCTGGCGCATCGCACACATTCATTGGTCGGCGCATTCGCCGCAGGACGAGTAAAACCCGTCCCTTCATTGCGAGCGGCCGTAGAGCCGTCGCTGTCAACGACTCGATAGGAAACCCGCATGTTCAAAACGCTGTCGCGCTTCTTGCTCGGCTCGGCGATGTCGCTGTTGCTGGTGGTCAACACCTGCTTCTGGGCTGTGCCGCTCTACGTGATGATCTTCCTCAAGCTGCTCACGCCGGTCGGCTCGCGAGCCCGAGACCTGCTGTCGCGCGCCGCGTCGGCGCTCGCGCAGAACTGGGCCGTCTGCAACACCTGGTTCGTCGACCACTTTCTGCCGACGCGCTGGCAGATCCGCGTCGACGCCAGCGTCGATCCCAAAGGGCAGTACCTGGTCTGCGCCAACCACCAGAGCTGGAACGACATCGTCGTGTTGATGAAGGCCTTCGGCAAAAAGGCGCCGTTCTTCAAGTTCTTCCTGAAACAGGAGCTGATCTGGGTGCCGGTGCTGGGCCTGGCGTGGTGGGGCCTCGATTACCCGTTCATGAAGCGCTATTCGACCAGCGAGCTGAAGAAGAACCCGGCGCTGCGCGGCAAGGATCTGGAAACCACGCGGCGTGCTTGCGAGCGCTTCCGCAATCAGCCGGGGCTGGTGCTGAACTTCCTCGAAGGCACGCGCTTCACCGTGGCCAAGCGCGACCAGCAGAGCTCGCCCTACCAGCATCTGCTGCGGCCCAAGGCCGGTGGTTTTGCGTTTGCGTTGTCGGCGCTCGGCGAGCGGCTGAACTCGCTGCTCGACATCACCATCGTGTATCCCGAAGGGCCGCTTGGCCTGTGGGGCCTGCTGTCCGGCCAGGTGCGGACGGTGATCGTTGAAGTGCGGCAGCTGACCGTGCCGCACGAATTCTTCGTCGGCAGCTACGAGAGCGATCCGGAGTTCCGCAAGCGCTTCCAGTTGTGGCTGGGCCAGCTGTGGACCGAGAAGGACGCGCGCATCAACCAGATCCTGGCGTCCTTCCCGGGCGAAACGCTCAGCGCTTCGCGGGCTTGGGCGAAACCCACATCCTGATTTCGGCCTCGAACACGGCCTCACCGGCCGTGTCGTAGATCGTCACTGCGGTCGGCAGCTCGAAGCCTTCGTCGCCGAACACTGGCGGCGTCGGGAAATGCGCCACGGCGCGCACGTCGGTGCCGGCCTTCTTCAAGTACGACACCGTCATTCCCTTCGGAATCCAGCGGTGCGTGTCGGGCGGCACGCTGGCTTCGGTCATGATGCCGCCGGCCACTTCGGCCAGGTTGCACATCGCGATCGCGTGCACGGTGCCCAAGTGGTTGGTCACGGCGCGATGCTTCTTGACGCTGGCCACGCAGTGGCCGAACGCCAGCTCGGTGATCAGCGGGCTGATGCTGCCGAAGTACGGGGCCTTCATGCAGATCATCCGCGTGAACAGCCGCGGACCCAGCGGCAGCTTGGACAGGCGTTGCCAGGCGCTCAGCACCATCGGGGTTTTGCTCATCGTTGTGACTCCGTAAGGGACAAGGGAAAGGAATTCGGGGACGCGGCTGGCGGTGCGCCAAAGTCGCGCGCCGCGGCCTCGAGGTCGCGGATCAGCTCGGGTAGGTCGCCGCGCAGCGCCGGCAGATGCACCTGCCAGCCGTTGATCGCGTCGAGCATCGGTGCAGGCTGTTTGAGCCGACCCGCGACGCGGCGCAGTGCCAACTCGATGCCGGTCTCGGTGGCATAGCTCAGCAGCAGCGCGTTCATGCCGCTGCGACTCGGCCGGCGCGGCCCATCGAACAGCGCGGCTTGGGCTGCGATCGCCTGGGCGCTGCGCCGGCAGAATGCGCCCAGGCGCTCGCCAGCGGCGTAGTGCGACCAGTCGGTCGCCAGCGCGTGGTCCCACAGCACGTCGAGGATGATCGGGGCGTAGCGGCGCGGCGTGCCGGCCGCAAACCGCGCCGTCGCGGCCAGCACGCGCGGATGTTGGTCGGTGATCGTGTCCAAGCGCCGATGCAGGCGGATCGAGTGCGCCAGCGCTGGCGTGAAGCGCGTCAGGTCCGGCCCCCGGACGAAGTCGCCGAGCACCGCGCCGGCCAGATCGGCGCCGACGCGGTCGGCCAGCAGCAGATGGGCCAGGAAGTTCATGCCGCTATCGTAGCGACCGCCATCCGCCGGCGTATGGCGTCAGCGCCAGCCAGCAGCCGTCGGGGCGGTGCGACGCGTTGCGGCTCAAATCCCCCGCACCATCACCGACTCGATGCCGAAACGGCACTGAGGGGAAGCAGGCAGACGCTAGCCGGGGAATCTCTCAGGACCGTTTGTCAGCGGTTTCCTACACTCCAGGCTTCCTCGTCTTGCCATTTCACTCGAGCCTATGAGCGTCTCGCGTTTCGTCGTGCGTCATTCGTTGATGTCGGTCTGGTTGGTGCTGCTGGCGGCTTGCGGCAGCGGCAGCAGCGCTGGAGGCACCGGTACGCCAGCGCCCGGTGGCGGGACGCCGCCGACGACGCCCGAAGTGCCGCAACCGGAGCCGCCGGCGCCGACCGCGTCGATCGGCAGCTGCGAGGCCACCGGCGCCGCACGCACGGCCGAGCGTCTGGCACGGATGCGGCCCGGTACGCTGGGCCAGTTCGTCGTCAGCTTCGACGGCAAAGCCGGCGTGACGCCGGCGCAAAAGGCGCTGTTGCAAACGCTGCCGGTGCGTGGCGCTTACACACTCAACCGCCTGCCGATCGCCGGCATCGTCGCCACCCGTGAAGCGGCACAGAAGCTGATGGCCACGCCCGGCGTGCGCTCGCTGCGCTTCAACGACCCGGTCACGCTCGACGACGAAGCCGCCAACGTGCTGACGTCGGTCACGCGCGCCCAGGCGCAGACCGCGCTGGTCAATGCTGACGGCCAGCCGTACACCGGCAAGGGCATCAGCATTCTGGTCAACGACTCGGGCATCGACGGCACGCATCGGGACCTGCAGTTCGGCGGCAAGCTGCTGCAGAACGCGCTCGGCCATCTGAACGGCCTGGGCGACGTGGTCGGCATCAACCCGAATCTGCCGATCGAGAACGTGCCCAACACCGACGTGCTCGGCTCGCACGGCAGCCATGTGGCCGGCATTGCCGCCGGCGACGGCACCGCCTCGGCCGGCCTGTTCACCGGCTCGGCCAAGGGTGCCAGCCTGATCGGTTACGGCTCGGGCGCGGCGCTGTTCGTGCTCGACACGCTCGGCGGCTTCGACTACGCGATGCAGATCCTCGACACGCACCCGGAATACAACCTGCGGATCGTCACCAACTCGTTCGGCAACACCGGCGACGTTGGCACCTGCTTCGACCCGGCCGACCCGACCAACATCGCCACCAAGGCGCTGTCCGACCGCGGCGTGATCGTCGTGTTCTCGGCCGGCAACTCCGGCAGCGGCCCCGACACGATCACCGGCAACTTCAAGAAGGCGCCATGGGTGCTGGCGGCGGCCAACGCCGAGAAGTCGGGCCTGCTGGCGCCGAGTTCGTCGCGTGGCTCGCTGGCGCGCGGCAGCTACTTCACCGACGTCGACGGCGAACGTCTGATCGTCAACGACCGGCCGACCGTGGTCACGCCGGGCACCAACTACATCTCGGCGCGCGCGGTCGCGGCCGACCCGTTCACGCCGCTGGATACCGAGGCCGACATCAGCAGTGGCGCGATCCCGCTGGAGCTGATTCCGTTCTACACGCAGAAGACCGGCACCAGCATGGCCGCACCGCACTTGGCTGGCCTGGTCGCGCTGCTGCTCGAAGCCAACCCGGCGCTGACTTGGCGCGAGATCAAGCCGATCTTCGAGAAAACGGCGACCAACATGCCCGGCTACGAGCCTTGGGAAGTCGGCGCCGGCATGGCCAACGTCGAGGCCGCGCTGGCAATGGCGCTGTCGCTGCGCCGCGACTACGGCGTGCCCAATCACACTCAGCGTGGCTTCTTCGCGTCGATTGCACTCGGCGAGTCGACCGTGACCCCGGTCAGCGTCGCATTTGCACCCGCCGGCGCGGTTGAGCCGGTCAGCTTCGAAGTCGGTGCCGACGACAGCCTGGTGCTGGCGCAGTGGACCCAGCCCGAGGGCAATGCCTGCACCTGCGCAATCGTGCTGACCGACCCGGATGGCAACCGCTACGGCTCATCGATTGCGCTGCCGGTGCTCGGCGCCACGGTCGCGACCTCGGCGCCGGCCAGGGCCGGCATCTGGCAGTTCAGCGTCAGCGGCATCGGCTCGCTGTCGGGTGTGTCGCTCGACCCACTTGGCGTCACCAACGGCATTGCCGGCCCGGGCACCGTCGATGCGACGCTGACCGTGTTCAAGACCGGCACGACCCAGGGTCTGGCCGACATTCGCGGCCGCAGCGACCAGACGACGATCGAATTCGCCGTCGCCAAGCGCCTGGTGGATGGCCTGCCGGCCGGCTTCACGCCCGACGCGCTGCTGACGCGCCGTCAGCTGGCCGAATACCTGATGGCCTTCGGCGTCCGCCAGACGCGCGAGCCGTCGCAGGCCAAGCGCTACACCGACACCACCGGTTTCGCCGCCGCCGTTGCCGATGCGGTGACGGCACCGGGCCAGCTGCTGATGGACCTGTCGCCGGAGGCGCTGCCGCCGCTGGCGCCTGCCAGCAACGGCAAGTTCAACCCGGCTGGCACGGTCAGCCGCCAGCAGGCCGCGTTTGCGCTGGTGCAGGCGATCGGCCGTCAGGCCCTGACGGCGCAGTACGAGGGCATGGATCTGTTTGCGTTCGACGCTGAAGGCAACACGGTGCCGGTGGCGGATGCCGCCGACGTCGATCCGGCGCTGCGTAACCACGTGCAGGACGCCATCGCGCTGGGCATTCTCGACGTGCAGCTGTCGCAGCAGGGCGGCGCCACCGTGGCCCGGATCAACCCCAAGGGCACCGTCAGCCGCGCGGCCTACGCGGGGCTGGCAACGCGCGCCTACAACAGCATTCCGTTCCCGGAATAACGGGAGGTGTCGCGGGCAGCATGGCCGATTTCGGCGTGCTGCCTGCGCTGCGGGTCTAGCGGCGCCAGTGCGTGCGCAGCGCCGCCGGACCGGCGCCGCGGTCGAGGCGGGCCACCAGCAGCAAGCAGCCGACGCCCGACGCCAGCGTCGCCACGACAAAGCTGGTGACGTAGCCCGATGCATCGCCGACGGCGCCACCGACGAAGGCCGCTGCACCCTGCGTCAGCACGATCGCGCAGGCGTACAGGCTGTAATCGGTGCCGGCATGATCGGGGTCGCTGGCGTCCATCATCAGCGTAAACAGCGCCACCGTGGCCATGCCGCCCAAGGCGTGTTCGGCGATGCACGCGGCCCACACCATGCCCACGCCGCCGAGCTTGAGTCCGGCCAGCGCGTACAGCGCGATGCTCGCGGTCTGCGCCAGCCCGAACACCAGCAGCGCCGGACGCCGGCCAAAGCGCCACGCTGCCCAGCCGCCGATTGCGGCGCCGGCCAGACCGGCGCTGGAGCCGACCGTGCCCTTGATCAGCGCGATCGCCTCCTTCTGCAGACCCCAGTCGCGCATGAACGGGCCGATCAGCGAGGCGGCCATCGTGTCGCCGAACTTGTAGGCGGCGATCAGGCCGATGAAGCCGAGCACGCCGGGCTGACGCAAGCGCGTCCACCAGCCGGCGACCAGCGCGCGGCCTGTGATGCGCAGCGGTTCGGCGCGTGCGGCCGGCACGCGTAGCCAGAACGCCGGCAGCGAGCACAGCAGCAGCAACATCGACATCGACAGGAACATCGGCCGCCAGCCGAAGCGTGCGTAGACGTACAGCAGCAGCCCGCCGCCGAGCACCATGCCGATCCGGTAGGCGCCAACCTGAACGCCGTTGGCCAAGCCGCGCTGGCGCTCGTCCAGCAGCCGCACGGCCAGCGCATCGGTGACCACGTCCTGTACCGAAGCAAACAGGTTGAACAGGAAGAACGCGGCGAACAGCGCGGCAAAGCCCTGCTGCAGATCGACCTGGGTCAGCAACGCAGCGCCGGCGGCGCTGCCCAGTTGCAGCGGCAGCAGCCAGCGCCGTGGCGCGCCGACGCGATCGACGAACGGCCCCCAGACGAACTTCAGCGTCCACGGCACGAACAGCAGCGACGTCAGGCTGATCGCCTTCAGCGACAGCCCGGCGTCGCGCAGCAGCACCGGCAGCGCCTGGGTGAAAAACCCGTAGGGAATGCCCTGGGCGATATACAGCCCGGTCAGCAGCATCAGCGTGTACGGCGCTGCGACACGGACGGGCGACAGCGCGGCTTGCGTCATGCCGGCGCGCGCCTCAGCCCGGTGGCGTGACGCCGGGCGGCATCACGACGGCGGCGCCCGGCGCCGCATCGGCGCCACGCGACATGCCGGCCGTGATCAAAAAGCGCATTGCATCTTCAAAGCTCATGTCGACTTCGACCAGATGCTGGCGCGCGATCAGCACCGTGTAGCCGCCGATCTGGTAGCTCATCGGCAGGTAGACCGCGACCGTGTCGTGGTCCTGGGCCAGCCCGAATGCGGTCAGGTCTTCGACGGTGATGAAGCCGAGCAGCCGGAACGGCAGATTCGGCATGGCCACCATCACCACGCGGCCGAAGCGCGAATCGTCCTTCTTCGAGAAAAACCCCGTCAGATCGCGGACGGCGCTGTAGACGGTCTTGATCAGCGGCACGCGTTCGAGCTGTTCTTCGGTCCATTTGATGAACTCGCGGAAGAACACCGCCTGCATCAGCAGGCCGACGACGAAGATCACCAGCAGCGACATCAGTAAGCCCATGCCCGGCAGCGACGCAGTGCCCGGTGCAAACCAGCGCACGAAGCTGCCGAAGAACGTGTCCGCCACGCCGATCAGCCACATCACGACCGCCAGCGTGACCATGATCGGCAGCACCGCCAGCAGGCCGGTGAAGAACGTGCGCGACAGCTTGCGCCCGCTGAGCCGCAGCGAGCCGCGACGTGCGCCGGCCGCGCGCCAGTCGATACGACTCCAGTCGAATTTCATCAGGCGAACGTCCAGCGGAAGCGGCCGATGCCGGCGCTGGCCAGCTCGATCGTGTCGCCCGGTTCGACCGGCCCGACGCCTTCCGGCGTGCCGGTGTAGATCACGTCGCCCGGCTCCAGGGTCCAGGTATGGCTCAGGATGTGGATCTGTCGCGCCACGCTGTAGAGCATGTCGGCGGTGTTGCCGCGCTGTCGCAGCTGGCCATTGACGTGGCAGGTGAACTCGATCGCCTGCAGGTCCTGTTCGAGATAGGGCTTGAAGTCGCCCAGTGGCGCGGCGCCGTCGAAGGCCTTGGCCAGTTCCCAGGGCGCGCCCTTGTTCTTTAGCTGCGTCTGCAAGTCGCGCGCGGTCAGGTCCAAGCCCAGCGTGATGCCGGCGATGCAGTCCAGCGCCTCGTCGACGGCGATATCGCGGCCGCCGCCGGTCAGCAGCACGACCAGCTCGGCTTCGTGGTGAATCGCGCCGATGCCGCGCGGCAGTACCACCGGCTCGCCTTCATCGACGATGCAGCTCGGCGGCTTCATGAACACCACGCAGTCGCCGTCGGACGTGTTGCCCAGCTCCGCGACGTGCTTGGCGTAGTTGCGGCCGATGCAGAAGATGCGCTTGACGTTCATGGCCTATGGCGATGCAGGTGGGCCCCAGATGGTAGACGCAATCGGACGCCGCTGGCGTGAACGCTCAGCCGCCCAGCGGCGGACCCGGTGGCAGTCGCAGCTCGATGCCGGCAGGCGCAGCGTCGCGCTGAGCGTCGGCGGCGCGCGCGATCCGCTCGGCGATCAGCCGCGCTTGGGCGGCCTCAGCCATGCCGGTGCCGGCCGCCGGTTTGCGCGCGGCCAGCTGGTCCAGCTTGAGCAAGGCCAGTCCGCGCACGCTGCCATCGGACGCGCTGCGCGCCAGCGCGACCAGCTTGTCGACGACGATCAGCTGCTGCGCATGCAGGATCAAGCGCTGCGTGTCGTCCTTGCTGCGCTGGGCATCGAACGTGGCGGCGATCAAGCGGTCGATCACCGTGTCCAGGCCCGGCATGCGGCGGTTGCGCGCTTGCTGTTGCACCAGCCGCGCGCCGCGGTCCGGCTGCAGCAGCGCGGCGATCGTGATCGCCGATGCCGCGCGCGCGGGCGCAACCGCGTCAAAGCTCACACCGGTGGTGCGCGTGAACAGCTCGCGCGTCGCCGGCCAGCCGGGCGGACGCGGCGGGATCGCATCGAGCAGGGTGTCGGGCAGGGCCAGCGCGGATGGCGCCAGCGTGTCGATCAGCGCATCGAGCGCATTGGCTTGCTCAGCGGCCGGCACCGCGCTGAGCGGTTGCTGCCCGTCGCCGCGCAGCGCATACACATAGCGCTGGCCGCCGAGCGTCTTGGCGACCGCATCGACTTGGTAGCGGTGGTGCAGGTAAAGCGGCACCAGCGCTTCTTCGATCGTCGCCATCGGCATCTGGCCCTTGATCGCACGCTCGCCAAAACGCGCCAACGCCGCGCGCCGCAAGGCCATCATCCGTCGCAGTTCGGCAGCGCTGTCGCGGCCGTTGTCCCACAGCGCGACATCCGGGTGCGCGGCACCGGCAGGTCGCGCGTCTTCGTCGGTCAGAAAGCCGATGCCGGCGCGCTGCGCCCGCGTCAGGATTTCGCGCAGTGCGGCGGTCTCGTCGGTGCCGGGTGCGAACTGCCGGTAGCCGTAATCGATCGCCACTTGATCCCAGGCGCCGATCTGCTGCGTATACGGCGCGCTGATGTCGATACTGCCGTCGTCGCGCAGCGTGACCAGCGGCTGCGGATAGTCCATCACCGAGCTGCGTCCGTCGTGGCTGGCGACGTAGTTGTGCAGCAAGCCGAGCGTGTGGCCGATCTCGTGCGCGGCCAGCTGGCTCAGCCGCGCCATCACCAGCGCTCGGATCGCATCGGATGCGGCATCGCCGGCTGCATCGTCGTACGGCGATAGCAGACCTTCGGCCAATAGATAGTCGTAGCGTGCGCGCAGCGAGCCCAGCGACACATTGCCCTTGATGATCTCGCCGGTGCGCGGATCGATCACGGCATTGCCGTAGCTCCAGCCGCGCGTCGCGCGGTGCACCCATTGCACGACGTTGTAGCGGACATCGAGCGGGTCGGCGCCTTCGGGCATCAGTTCGACACGGAATGCATCGCGATAACCGGCCGCCTCGAACGCCTGATTCCACCAGCGCGCACCGGCGATCAAGGCGTCGCGGATCGGCTGCGGTGCGCCGCGATCGACGTAGTAGACGATCGGCGCGACAGCATCGCTGACGGCGGCACCGGGGTCTTTTTTCTGCAGGCGGTGACGCAGGATGTAGTGCTGCATCAGCGGGTGATCGATCGGCGTGGCGTAGTCGGCAAACGTGGTTTCGATATAGCCCGATCCGGGGTGCGAACGGCGCGGCTGATAGCCGGGCTCCGGCAGTGCGATCAGCGAGCTGCGCTCGCGCAGTGTGATGGCCTCGGGTGTGGGCGTGACGTCCTTGACATAGGCGCCGGGCGTCTCACCCTTGAACGTCAGCGTCGCTTCGATCTCGGTGTTGCGCGGAAACGCCTTGGTGCCAGGCAAATAGACCGCGCTGCGCTCGACGTCGAGCTGATAGCTGCCTTGCTCGGCACGCTTGATCGCGCCGATCGCATCATGGACGTCGCGCAGCGCAAAGCCGGTGGCGTCGACCAGGCTGCGCTCGCCGTTTTCGGCAACGACCGGAAAACCGAACAGAACGGATTCAGCGAATGACTGCTCGACGGCGCGCTGCTCGTCACGATCGTCGCTGCCGGCACGAAACGCGAGGTTGGGCTGCACCATCAGCACCTTGCGGCCAACGCGGCGAAAGCGCACGTAGCGCGAGTCGCCGATCTGTCCGCGGTCGAGCCCGATGTCGTTCGAGCCCAAGCCCTGCGTCAGCGTGGTGACGTACAGCGCGCCGATGTCGGCTTGCGGCAGTTCCAGATACAGCCGGCCCTCGCTGTCGTCCCGGTACAGCGGCATGAAGCCGTCAAACCGTGTCCAGCCGCGCGTCTTGTCGGCGATCGACGGCAGCGCCGTGCTGCGCGCTGCGTCCGCAGCCGGCGCCGCGTGCGCGCAGGGTATCGCAGCGCCGGCTGCGCCGAGCAGAGAAAGGCAGCAGATCAGATGCGCAAGGCGATGCATGGCAGCTCCGGTACGGGTTTGAACAAGGGCATCAATACGCATCGCAGCGGCCGCGTCGCGGCGCGAAGGCTGCCGGCTGCAAGCCTAGCCCGCGCCGCGCGCGGCCACAAAAAAGCCGCGTGCGGCGCTGCCCCGAAGGCAACACCGCACGCGGCTCGATACCGCGCGCGAGGCCGCGACGTGCTCAGCGAGCCTCTGCGGCGCGACGGCGCCGCAGCAAGCCGGCCAGCATCAGCGACAGCAGCGTGACGCCACCGACGGCGCCGCCGCCACCACCACCACCGGTGCTGGCGCTGCCATCGCTGCCACCACCGCCACCACTGGCCGGCGGCGTGCCGGTCGCGCTCGGCGCAGCGCTGAACACTTGCAGGTCGGTCAGGCGCACGACGCTGCCCGGTGCCGGCGGCGGCGTGATCAGCTGCGTCGGGTCGGTCGGATCGGTCAGCGCCGCCGCCGTTGCGCAGTCGGTGTCGTTCAGCGGGTCGGCGTCCTGTTCGCCGGCAAACAACGGGTTGCCGGTGCACTGGCTGCTGACGACTTTCAGCATCAAATGCGTCGCGTCGACGGGCGCGAAGCTGAAGCTCTTGATGAACAGATCGTTCTGCACCGGACGGATCAAGAAGCTCGGGAACGCATCGGCCGGGCTGGTGTAGATCACCTTGGTAAATGCATCCGGCGTGTCGCAGCTGCCGCTGCAGGCCAGCAACTCGAACGCGCGCAGCGCGGTAAAGCGGCCCGGGTTGTTCGGGCCTGCCGCCGTGCTGACGTTGACGCTGCTGATGCGGTGGCTGCCGCCAGCCAACTTGACGATCGCATAGGCGCCGGCGACCAAACCGTTGTCGCCGATGCGCGCACCGGTTTCTTCGGAGTCGTCGATCACCGTGTCCTTCAGCGCGATGTTGGCTTCGTCGGTGGCCGTGGTGACGACGCTGGCGGTCTTGCTCAGCGAAGCCCAGTTGGTCGGCAAGGTCACCGTAAAGTCGAAGGTGCCGGCGGAGAGCACGCGCGAGAAGCGGTGGATACCGTAGCCCGGCGCCACGACGATGAAATCGTAGGTGCCCGGCACCAGCGTCGCCGTGTCGCCGAGATTCTGCGTGGCAAGCCGCGTGATGTCCGACGTGGTGTCGATGACCGTGGCCGGGTCGGTGTCAGCGATCGGCCGGCTGCGCATGCTGAACTGGCCGACGTACAGCTTGGCATTGGTGATCGCCGCATTGGACTCATCACCGGCGCGCGTTGCAAAGCGCAGCGTGGTCTGTGCGCTCTCCAGCGGCGAGCCGAAGTGCGCGATCGGCGCGGTGTCTTCGCCGTCGACCGAGTACGCGTCCTCGCCCATGCCGCGCTGCGCAAACACCTTCCACATCAGCTTCTGGTTGGCGCCGCCGAAGCGCGCCATGTCGGCGGCGAGCATCGCGTCACGCGCATCGAGCATGCTCGGTGCCGCGGGCATCAGCAGGAACGAGTCGTACACCAGCTGGATCCAGCGCCGATTACCGGGGCAGGCATCGGCCAGGAACTTGCCGTCGGCGCAGTCCTTCTGACGCGCGGCATCGCCGACCGGGAAGCGGCCGTTGTACTCGTCGATGAACGCCTTGCGCAGCTGCCACTGCACCGCGTTCCAGATCTCGCCGTCGGAATGCACCTCCGGGCCGGGCGTATCGAAGCCGACATTGCTGTAGTTGAGCGGGTTGTCCTCAAGCGAAAAGTCGCGGATACCGCGCTGCTTGTTGCCGGTGGCGTAAGAGCCGAGCGCCGTGTCGTCAGTGCCGGCCTGCGGCAGGAAGCCGTATTCGAGCTGGTATTCGGTGGCCGCGAGATCGCTCCAGCTTTCGCCCATCGCGCCGCCCTGATGGCCACCGATGCTTTGGTCAGGACCACCGATCATGCGATTGCTCGTCGCATGCGTGTACTCGTGGCCGACGATGCCCATGTCCAGATCGCCGTCGGCGCAAGGCGCATAGATCACGCCGCCGATCGGCTGGAACAGATACTGGTTGGTGATGCCGGGCACGCCGTCCTGCAGCGCGATCTGGTTGGCATTGTCACGGCCGGTGAGCAGCGCGAACGTCGGCGTGCCGGGTGCGCCGGTGATCGCACCGGCTTGCGCGTTGCCGATCTCGGGGTCGTTGGCGACGGTCGGATCGGTCAGGCCGAAGTTGTCGAGCTGCATGTTGTAGTTGCGCTCGGTCCAGCCCAGGAAGTAGCTCCAGTCGTGCATGCGGTTGTGCGTGGCGAACAGATGCGCGACCACCGCGTCGATGTCGTTGCCGCCGGGCACCAGATTGGTCGGGCTGCACTGCGAGTTGTGCCAGACATTGGTGAACGGGTAGACGTACTCGCGCGTGGTGCTGACCGGCCGAATATTTTCGGCTGGCGTCAGCGGCGACAGCCAGGCTTGCGCGGTGACGGCGGCGTTGCCGATCGTCGTGAAGCTCGGCAGCCCCAGCGCCGGGATGATGTCCCAGGGCGCGCGCGCCGCGATGTTGTTCAGTTCCAGGCCGCAGCCGGCAACCGGGCTGCCGTTGACGGTGTTCTGCCAGCAGCCGAGCACGCGGTTGTCGGTGTCGCTGTAGTCCTGCGTCGGCGTACCGGCGAACCACGACCACTTCGGCGGATACGGCAGCAGCGAGCCGGTGCCGGGCGCCGCCGTCGTGCTGGCCGTGAACAAGCCGGCGTAGTTCGTCGGCGGCAGCGGTGCCGCGCCGTCGAAGCTGCAGATTTCGACCTGATAGGTGCCAGCCGCGACGCCGCCCGGCGGCGCGTAGTTCAGCGCTTCGGGCGAGGTCAGCAGGTCGGTCGTCGCCACCAGCTTGCCGCCGGTATAAAGGTTGATGTTGATGTCATTGCCGACATTGATGGCCGAGGCGACGACGCTGATTGATGCATTGCCGGCCGCGACATCGAAGTCGGCGCGCTCGGCGCAGCTGCCGTCGTCCGGCAGCGAGCCGGTGAAAGGCGTGGGCGTGGCCCCGGCGCTCTGGTTGTACAAGCGGTTTTCACGGCGCAGCACCGCGCCACTGCGCGCGTCGATGAAGTGCACATAGGCCATCGGCACGCCGGCGATGCTGTCGAGCACGATGGTCTCGTAGGCCGGCACGACGCCGCCCAGCGGCATCGGCATTGCCACCAGGCGCGCACGCTGCACGTCGGCAAAGCCGGCGACGCGCAACAGATTCCAGCCCTTGCCCTGCACCGTGTCGGTGATCGAGCGGATCGCACTCGGCGATACGCGCCGGTTGATGTCGTCCGCGGCGGCCAGCCAAGCCTGACCGGCCGTCAGGCGCGGCGCTGCCGGCAGCGGCTGATCGCCGGCCGACGATGAGGACACGTAGTACACCTTGCCGCCGGCGATGCCGACCGTGATCAGGCCGTCGTGGCTGACGCGCATCCCGCCGAAGCGTTGGCGGAACAGCACCGCATGGCCGGCGCTGCCCGGCGTGATGCCGTCGTTGACCAACTCCAGTTGATCAACTGCGGCCGCCGACAGCTTGAACAAATCGCGGTGGGTCTTGATGAACGTACGCGCGGCTTCGACCGGCGTGCCGGCGAGCCCGGTCGCGAGATAGCCACCGTGACGCACCAGCGAGTGCACGGTGCCGAAGCGATTCCACGTGGCGTGGCCGCCCAGCGCCGATACGGCCGCCAGTTGCGCAGCCGCCGGCTGCAGCACGCCGGGGCGCAGATCGACACTGGCCGGCGCCGGCTTGTCGGTGGCCAGGAAGACGGCCTGGGCGGGCAGCGTGACGGACAGCAGCAGCGCGAGGCTGGCGGCCGCCGGGAGCAGACGCGGAAGTGAAGTCATCGAGTGGTGGCAATCCAGCGATACGCCATCGCCCGTCCATTGGCGATCGAGGCGTGGAAAAAGTCGTCTGCACACCCCTGTGCGGACGGATCGAGCATCCCCCTGAAACGTGCGCGGTCGAGGCATCGATAGCGACCCGACTCGACGTTCACTTCGATGATGACGATTCGATGACCGCATCGCCTGAGGGGATTTCCGGTCGTGGTCCGAGGGGTTGGCGATGCACCAGCAAATGCAGCCTAATTGCACCGACATGGCGTGATTCACGCGAGCAGGCGCGCGGACGTCGCTGCGGATTTCGTTAGCATGCGGGCGCGACGGCGCCGCTTTGCACGGTCCGCTACCACTCGGGGAAGACACAGGATGAAGTCATTGAACCTCACGGCGCTGCTGCTGGCGGCCGCGACCGCGACTGCTGCGGCCCAGCAGGCCGACATTGAAGTCGATTCGCTGGAGACGATCGCGGTCGCACCTCCGGCCGAGCCAGCCGAAGCATTGAGTAGCAGCGAGCCGGCGCAGCTCGAAGAAATCGTCGTCACCGCGCAGAAGCGCAGCCAGTCATTGCAGGAGGTGCCCATTTCGGTCACGGCGCTCGACGGTGGCTTCATCCGCGAAACCGGTGCGGCCGATCTGGCCGACGTGGCGCTCTACGTGCCCAACGTGCGCGTCGACGCCGACGATCTTGGATCGCCGCAGCTGTTCATCCGCGGCTTCGGCACCAATGCGTTCAATCCCAGCTTCGAAAGCTCGGTGGGCTTCGTCCAGGACGACATTTTCTACGGCCGGCCGGGCTACTTCACCGAGTCGATGTACGACGTCGACCGCGTCGAGGTGCTGCGCGGCCCGCAGGGCACGCTGTTCGGCAAGAACACGATCGCCGGCGTGTTCAACGTGACCACGAAAAACCCCACCGATACGTTCAGCAGCGACGGCCGCGTGACCTACGGCAGTTTCAACACGCAGCGCATCGATGCCGGCGCCGGCGGCATGTTCGCCGACTGGGGCGGGGCGCGCGTCGCGGGTTTGTATCGCAAGGAAGACGGCCAGCTGCGCAACACGTTCCTGAACCGCGACGAGGAAGCGCTCGAGCAGAAAGCTGCGCGGCTGAAGTTCCGGCTGTTTCCGTTCGATTCGGTCACCAGCGACCTGATGTTCCAGGCGTCTGACACCTCGGCGCCGTTCTGGCCGTACCAGCTGTTCAAGCTCGACGACGACACGCGCGGCTATCTGGAAGCCTTCGATGCCGGCGTCGAAGACAACCCGACCAATTTCCGCACGCAGAGCGATACGGCCGGCTTCATCAACAAGGGCTCGCAGACGCTGGGCTTGCGCACGCAGTGGGCCATCGGTGACATCGGCAGCGTGCACAACAGCAACGCGGTGCTGGTGCTGGCCGGGTCGCGCTTCCATATCAATCAGCTCAACGAGCTGGACGTATCACCGGCTGACATCGCGCGGCTCGACAGCCACGAGCATCACGAGCAGCTATCGGCCGAGCTGCGCTTCGCCGGCGAGACCGACACGTTGTTTGGCCTCGGCGACAAGGTCGAGTTCGTCGCCGGTGGCTTCGTTTACGACTCGCGCTATCAGCTGCGGGCCAGCATCAATGCCGGCGCCGATATTGGCAGCTATCTGCTGACGCGCGATTTCTGCCAGCTCGCCGGCTTGCCGCCCGGCATCTGCGGCGACGGCAGCAATGTGAGCCTGCCGGGCCTGCCGATCTTCGGCGACATCACAGCGCCGCTGATCGGGCCCGACAACTACGCATTCGATTATCTGCAGGACACGCTGTCGATCGCCGGGTTTGGCCAGGCGACCTGGCACATCACCGAGCGCTGGGCCGTGACGCCCGGCGTGCGCATCAACCGCGAGCAGAAGGATGTCGATTCGCGCGGCACGCCCAATTGCCGGCTCGCGGTTGGCGACAACCCGCCATGCGTGATCTCGACGCTGTTGATGGCCAATGCCTACGACCAGCGCGGACTTCAGCGCAATGAGTTCGACGTGTCACCCAAGCTGGTGCTGCAGTATTTCGCCGATACTGGCGTCAATCTGTACGGCTCCTACGCGCGCGGCTACAAGAGCGGCGGCTTCAATTCGCTGTCGTATACCGGCGAGGACCTGGAGTTCCGTCCCGAAACCGCCGACACCTTCGAACTCGGCGCCAAGTCCGAGTTCTTCGACCGCACGCTGCGCTTCAATGCCACGCTGTATCGCACGAAGTTCACCGACCTGCAGGTGCTGGCATTCAACGGCGTGTTCTTCGATGTCAGCAACGCGGCATCGGCGACCTCGCAGGGCCTGGAAGGCGACTTTCTGTGGCTGACGCCGTGGCAGCCGTTGCAGATCAGCGGCAGCTTCGGCCTGCTCGACGCCACCTACGACGACTATCGCGATGCCCCGGCACCGGTGCGTGACGCCAACGGCAATCTGCAGATCGGCGCCTTGCAGGACCTGAGCGGCAAGCGCATCGCATTCGCGCCGCGACAGACCGCATCGCTGACACCGCAGTTGAGCTTTCCGCTGCCGCTGGGCCTCGGCGGGCGCCTCGCCGGCGACGTGATCTATCAAGGTGACCAGTTCACCGACGCCGATCTCGACCCGAACACGTTCGTCCCGGCCTACACGATCTATAACGCGCGTCTGACGATCGCCAACGACGACGAATCGCTGTCGCTGACGATCGGCGGCACCAACCTCGGCGACAAGCGCGTGCTCAATCAGGTGATCGACGCGACGTTCTTCCCCGGCACCTACTTCGCGCAGCAGGCCAACGGCCGGCAGCTGTTCGTCGCGATCGCAGCGCAGTTCTAAAGCGCGGGCGCCGCGCCGTTGCGGCGCCGCCAACGAAAACGGCCACCGCGAGGGTGGCCGTTTTGTACCGCGATGTCGCGCGAGGCTTAGATGCGTTCTTCGATGCCGAACGCGGCGAAGCCCTTCTTCTTGAAGTTGTCGCGGAACATGTCGCGCAGCTTGGTCGCCGTGGCGTCGTAGGCGTCCTTGTCGGTCCAGGTGTTGCGCGGGTTCAGGATCGTGCTGTCCACGCCCGGGCAGCTCTTGGGCATCTTCAGATTCAGGATCGGCTGCACTTCGGTTTCAACGTTGTCCAGCTCGCCGTTGAGCGCTGCATTGAGCAATGCGCGCGTGACCTTGAGCTTCATGCGGGCGCCGCCGCTGGTGGCGCCGCCGCCGCTCCAGCCGGTGTTCAGCAGGATGCAGCGGGTCTTGTTCTGCTCCATCTTCTTGGCCAGCAGCTCGGCGTAGACGTTGGGACGCTGTGCCATGAACGGGCCACCGAAGCAGGCCGAGAACGTCGGCTGCGGTTCGCTGACGCCGACTTCGGTGCCGGCGACGCGGGCGGTGAAGCCGGACACGAAGTGGTACATCACGTCCTTGGGTTCAAGGATCGACACCGGAGGCAGCACGCCGAACGCATCGGCCGTCAGCAGCACGATGGTCTTCGGATGCGGGCCCTGGCCGTTGGGCATGATGTTCGGGTTGGCGTCCAGCGGGTAGCTGAAACGGGTGTTCTCGGCGATGGAGCCGTCGAACAGATCAAGTTCGTCCGGGTGGCACTCTTCCATCTTCTTGCCGGGCAGCGGCGGCACGTTTTCGATGATCGTGCCGGGCTTGCTCAGCGCCTGGGCGATGACCGGCTCGTTTTCCTTGTCGAGGTCGATCAGCTTGGCGTAGCAGCCGTCTTCGAGGTTGCACAGGCCGTTGTCCGACCAGATGATCTCGTCGTCGCCGATCAGGCGGCGGTTGGCATCGGCCGACAGCGTGGTCTTACCGGTGCCCGACAAGCCGAACAGGATCGCCGCGTCGTTGTTCTTGCCGACGTTGGCCGAGCAGTGCATCGACAGACGGCCTTCCTTGGGCAGCAGGTAGTTGCCGACCGTGAAGATGGTCTTCTTATTGACGCCGCAGTAGTCGGCGCGGCCGGCCACGAGGCAGATCTTGTTCTTGGTGTCGACGATCACCGCGGCTTCGGCGCGGCAGCCATCACGCTCGGGCACGCAGACGAAGCTGGGCACGTTGAGCATCGTCCAGCGACGGCTGTCGACGTCCTTCACGCCCTGCAGGTCCTTCGGGAACATGTTGTGGCAGAACATCGCATGCGTCGCGTATTCGCCGACGAAGCGATAAGGGACCGCGAAATCCGGGTCCGAACCCATGAACAGGTCCTTCACGTACAACGTGCCCTTCTTTTCATTCAGATGGGCGACGACGCGGGCGAGCAGGGCTTCGTACTGGGCCGGCTGGTAGGGGTTCAGGTCGGCCTTGAACCAGATCTCGTCGGCCACGTCGGGCCACTTGACCGCGTAGGTGTCCTTGGTGCGGCGGCCGGTGCAGTCCGGATCGGTGTAGTACACCAGCGGACCCTTGTCGCCGAGGATGGTCGGGAACGCCTTCTGCTCGTTGCTGCCGCCGCCGCGCTTGACCCGGCCGCGGTCGTTGGCGATGGCTTCATGAAACAGCTCGGTCTTGCCGAGGTTGTACTTGTAGCTGACGGTCTTGAGACCGAACAGTTTTTCGAGATCGGCCTGAAAGCTCGTCTGAAACGTCATGATGCATCCTCAAGGATTTGGAAGTTCTTAAAGCGGGTGACGGCAAAACGCGCGGCTGCCATATGCAAAAGCGCTGCAATCCATATTTCGAAGCATAGTGAGCGGGGTGCAAAATATCCATGACCGAACGTGCAGGCACCCTGTGCCGCGCGGCCTATACTCGGGCTCAGCCTGTCCTTCCTGAAGTGTATTGACGATGAATCGACTCGCATCGACCTACGTCGCCGCCGGCGTGCTGGCAGTGGCCACGCTCGGCACCGGCGGTCTGGCCCAAGCCGACGAGCCGGCGTCCGCACCGGCTCGTTTCGGCGACCGCCAGGCCGGTCACTTTGGCGATATCGACCAAGGTCATTTCGGCGATGCGGCCAAGGGCAACTTTGCCCAGCACAACTTCAAGCGGGAGCAAGAGGGGCGGGCGCCGGTCGTCGATGCCCGGCCGGTCAGTCCCGGCAGCATGTTCCGCAAACCGGCCGCGCCGGTCGACGCCGCTCCATACGTCACGCTGCCGGCTCCGGTGGACGCCACGCGCTGATCAAGCCGCACCGGCGGCGGCCGCCGGTGCCTGCCAGACGATGCGCCCGCCGTGCAGCGTCAGCACCGGCCGCCCGCAGAATGTACGGCCGGCAAATGGTGTATTGCGCCCGCGGCTGTGCCAGCTCAGCGGGTCACGGGTGTCGATCGTCCAGCGGCGCTCGGGGTCGATCAACACCAGGTTGGCCGGGGAACCGGGGCTGATGGCCGGCTCGGCACGGCCGAGTACCAGCGCCGGTCCAAGGCTGGTGCGCGCCGCCAGCTGCAGCGGGCTCAGCAGGCCGGCATGGACCAGTTCGATCAGCAGCGGCAATAGCGTTTCGAGCGCGGCGATGCCGGGCTCGGTCAGCGGGAACGGATTGATCTTGGCGTCGGGCTCATGCGGCTGATGATCGGAGCAGACGGCGCTGATGACGCCGCGCGCCACGGCTTCGCGCAGGCTGTCGCGGTCGCGCGCGGTGCGCAGCGGCGGCACCAGATGTGCCATCGCGTCAAAGCCTTCGACGTCGGCGTCGATCATCGCCAGCTGGTGTGCAGCGACGTCGGCGCTGACCGGCAAGCCACGCGCCTGCGCCGATTCCAGCAACTGCGCGCCGCTGGCGGTCGACAGCCGGCAAAAATGAACCCGGGCTCCGGTGTCTTCGACCAGTGAGATCCACAGCCGCAGCGCCGCGACCTCGGCTGCGATCGGAATCGGCGGCAAGCCCAGCCGCGTGCCGACCGGCCCTTCGTGGGCGCAGCCGCCGTTGGCCAGATCAGCATCTTGGGCGAACACGTGCACGGTGGCGTTCAAGCCGTGTGCGTATTCCAGGGCGCGCCGCGCCACCAGCGCATTGCGCAGCGGTGCCAGCGCATTGCCGAAGCCGACGCAGCCGGCGCGCTGCAGCGCACTCATCGATGCCAGGGCTTCGCCTTTGAGGCCTTGCGTCAGCGCGCCGAGTACGGCGATGTCGAGCCCGTGAATGCGGGCGGCCTTGCCGTTGATGCGGTCGACGACGGCGGGGGAGTCGACCACTGGGCTGGTGTCGGGCGGCAGCACGACGCAGCCGATGCCGCCGGCTTGGGCAGCGCCGGTTTCTGACTGGAAGTCGGCTTTGTGCGTGGCGCCTGGCTCGCGAAAGCGGGCGGCGAGGTCGATCGCCGACGGCATCAGCCAGCAGCCGTCACCATCCAGCGTCTGGTCGTAGGCGGTGTCGGGCAGCGCTTCGCCGCGATGGTCGATGCGACCGTCACGGATGCCGACGTTGACCACCGCGTCAAAGCCACTGCTCGGGTCGAGCACGCGGACGTTGCGGATCAGCAGCGACAGCGCGGTGCTCGACGAGCTCATGACAGCACCTCGGCGGCAGGCGAGCCGAGAATCTCGGCCATCACCGCCATGCGCACGGCGATGCCGTGCGTGACTTGTTGCAGGATCAGCGAACGCTCGCCATAGGCGAGTTCGCCTTCGATTTCGACGCCGCGGTTGATCGGGCCGGGGTGCATCACGATCGCGTCCGGCTTGAGCTGGCGGAACCGCTCGCGAGTTAGGCCGAAGTCGGCATGGAATTCGGCCAGCGACGGCAGGAAGGCGCCGAGCATCCGCTCTTTCTGGAGTCGCAGCAGGATCACGACATCGACGCCGTCGAGGCCGCGTTCGAGGTCATGGAACACGCGCACGCCCATCGATTCGATGCCGGCCGGGATCAGCGGCGGCGGCGCGACGACGCGGATGTCGACGCAGCCGAGCGTGCGCAGGCCGTGGATGTCCGAGCGTGCGACCCGCGAATGCAGCACGTCGCCGACGATCGCGACCGACAGGGCGCCGAAGCCGGCGCTGCGCGCCTTGGGCGCGTGCGCGCGGATCGTGTACAGGTCGAGCAAGCCCTGCGTCGGATGCGCGTGGCGGCCGTCGCCGGCATTGAGGATCGCCACGCCCGGTGCCGCATGTTCGGCGAAGAAATGCGCTGCGCCGCTGGCTTCGTGGCGGACGACGAACATGTCGGCCTGCATCGCTTCCATCGTCTTGAGCGTGTCGAGCAGCGTTTCGCCCTTGCTGGTCGACGACGCGGCGATCTGCAGGTTGATCACGTCGGCCGACAGGCGCTTGGCCGCCAGCTCGAACGTGGTGCGGGTGCGGGTCGACGCTTCGAAGAACAGGTTGACGACCGTGCGGCCGTTGAGCAGCGCGACCTTCTTTTCGGCGCCGGATGTGGCTTGAGCCAAGCCTTCGGCACGGTCGAGCAGACGCAGGATCAGGTCGCGGGGCAGACCCTCCATCGTCAGCAAGTGCCGCAGGCGGCCGTGCTCGTCGAGTTGCAGGGAGGGAGTTTTCATGCTGGGGCGCGAGTTTAGCAGAGCGCCCCGCCGTGCTGGATGGGCTGTTTTGTCCTACTCCGCCGGCAGCACTCAGCCCGGCTGCTCGGCCATCCATTGTTCAAGGATGATCCGCGCCGCCTCGCCGTCGCGGTCGCCTTTGCGGACCCGGCGGTTCATTGCGCCGCTGGCGCGCGCACTGCGCAGCGCATCGTCGGCGGCGCGCGAGCTGTAGCGCTCGTCGGCCAAGTGCACAGGCAGCCGCGTTCGCGCTTCCAGTTGTCGAGCGAAGCGGCGCGCCGGCTCGGTGATCGGCTGCTCGCCGCCGTCTTCGTCCAGTGGCAGGCCGACGATCAGGGCCGCCGGCCGCCAGTCCGCGATCAGCCGGTCGATCGCCGCCCAGTCCGGCTGGCTGTGCTGGGCGATCGTGGCCAGCGGGCGGGCGGCGCCGGTCAGGCGGTCGCCGATGGCCGTGCCGATGCGGCGCTGACCGTAGTCGAAGGCCAGGTACTGGCTCAGGCGTGCCCCGCTGCGCCGGTCAGCTGGGTCACGTCGACGCCAAGCAGCCGGGTTGCCGCCTGCCAGCGTTCACGCGGCGGCAGCGCGAACAGCACGTCGCCGTTGACCGGTGTGTTGAGCCAGGAGTTGTGCAGGATTTCGTCTTCGAGCTGGCCGGCGCTCCAGCCGGCGTAGCCAAGCGTGACCAGATAGTCGCGCGGCCCGCGGCCGTTGCCGATCGCGCTGAGGATGTCGCGCGACGTGGTGATGTACAGGTCGTCCTGCACATGCAGGCAGGATTCCCAGCCGCCCGGCTCGCGATGCACGACGAAGCCGCGTTCCGGCTGCACTGGGCCGCCCCAGTAGATCGGCGGATCGTCACCGATGCCGTCGTGCGACAGGCCCATCTGTTCGAGCATCGCACTGAGCGCCAGGTCCGTCGGGCGGTTGATCACCAGCGCCACGGCGCCTTTGTCGTTGTGCTCGCACAGCAGCGATACCGTGTGATTGAACGTCTCGTCCTGCATGCCGGGCATTGCGACGAGAAACTGGTTTTTCAGAAAGTGGTCCTGGCTCATGCCCGCAGTATCGCCCAAGCCTTCAACGGCGCGCGGCGAGCCGGCGCTCGATGGCATCAATCAGCAGCCCGCCGATGTCGGTGCCGAACGCAGCGTCGATCTCGCGGGCGCAGGTCGGGCTGGTCACGTTGATTTCGGTCAGGCGGTCGCCGATCACGTCGAGGCCGACAAACAGCAGGCCGCGGCGCTGCAGCTCGGGTCCGACCGCAGCGGCAATCCGGCGGTCGTCGTCGGTCAGTGGGCGCGGCTCGCCGCTGCCGCCGGCGGCCAGATTGCCGCGCGTCTCGCCGGCCTGCGGCACGCGCGCCAGGCAGTACGGCACCGCTTGGCCGTCGACGACCAGCACGCGCTTGTCACCGTCCTTGATCGCCGGCAGATAGCGCTGGGCGACGATCGTGCGCGTGCCCATCAGCGTCAGCTGCTCGATCACCGACCCCAGATTCATACCGTCGGCGCCGACGCGGAAGATGCCCATGCCGCCCATGCCGTCGACCGGCTTGTAGATCACGTCGCCGTGTTCGGCGTGAAACGCACGCAGCGTCGCCGCGTCGCGCGAGAACAGCGTCGGCGGGCACAGCTCCGGGAACCACGCGGTGAACATCTTCTCGTTGCAGTCGCGCAGGCTGTCGGGGCGGTTGACCACCAGCGCACCCTGCGCTTCGGCGCGCTCGAGCAGGTAAGTCGCCGTCACGTATTCGAGGTCGAACGGCGGGTCCTTGCGCATCAGGATCGCGTCGAGCTCGCCGAGCCGCAGTGCTTCGGCTTGGGAGTCAAACTGGTACCAGTTGCGCTTGTCGTCGGCCACCGTGACGCGGCGGCCGCGACCCCAGGCCACGCCATCGCGCAGCCACAGGTCGCCCAGCTCGAAATACACCAGCTGCCAGCCGCGTTTCTGCGCGGCCAGCATCAGGGCCAGCGTCGTGTCCTTGTACGGCTTGATGGACCCGATCGGGTCCATCACCACGCCTAGGCGCGGCATGCTCAAGCGGCCTTGGATGCAGCGACGAGGCGGTGCGACGCAGCGACTTCGCGGGCGGCAGCCAGCAGCGCCAGCCGGGCGACCACGCCGTAGGCATAAGCGCGGTTGGGCATTGCGTCGGGCGACAGCGTTCGGTCCGGGTGGCTACAGCAGCTTTCGAACGGCAGCGGCTTGAAGCTCATGCCGGGCGAATTGAGGTTTTCCTGGTTGCCGCGCTTTTCGTTGACGCGGTAGAAGCCGCCGACGACGAAGCGGTCGATCATGTACACGACCGGCTCAGCTGTGTGGTTTTCAGCGCCCCAGGTTTCGAACGTGTAGACGCCTTCCTGGATGATCGCGCCGGTGACGTCGCGGCCTTCCTTGGCGCTGGACATGTGCGTGCGTGCCTTGCGGTTCATTTCGCGCAGCTCATCGACGCTGCGCACCGTCATCACGCTCATGCCGTAGGTGCCGGCATCGCTTTTGACGATGACGAACGGCTGTTCCTTGATGTCGTACTGGCGGTACTTTTCCTTGATGTCTTCGAGCAGCAGCTCGACATTGCTGATCAGGCATTCCTCGCCTTCGCGCTTCAGGAAGTTGATCTGCCCGCAGTTGCGGAACAGCGGATCGACCCACCAGCTGTCGATGCCAGCCACCGCGCCGAACTCGCGCGCCACTTCGCGGTAGTAGCCGAAGTGCGACGACTTGAGCCGCGAATGCCAGCCCAGCTCCTGCGGCGGCATCACGTTCTGGTCGAGGTTCTGCAGGATCTCGGGAATGCCGCCCGACAGATCGTTGTTGAGCAGCACCAGACAGGGATCGAAGCCCGCCACGTTCACGCGGTCGCCGCTGCGCTGCAAGGGTTCGAGCCGCAACGTGCGGCCGGAGATCTCCAGCGTCAGTTCGGTGGGCTCGCGCAGATCGGGCAGTAGCGATCCGACACGGACGTGGTAGCCGGCCTTCTGGATCAAGTCATGTAGCGTGGCGACGTTTTCCAGATAGAACTTGTTGCGCGTGTGGTTCTCGGGCACCAGCAACAAGCCGGTCGCGGTCGGGCAGACGCGTTCGACCGCCGATTGGATCGCCTGGACGCAGACCGACTCGAACTCGGGATTCAGGTTGTTGAAGCCGCCGGGGAACAGGTTGGTATCGACCGGCGCCAGCTTGAAGCCGGCATTGCGCAGGTCCACCGAGCAGTAGAACGGCGGCGGGGTTTGGTGCCACTGGCTGCGGAACCAGGCTTCGATATCCGCGGACTGCTTGAGCAGCTGCGTCTCGAAGGTCAGCAGCGGTGAGGTGTTGCCGCTGGTGAGAGCGAGGGCGTCGTCGGCCATGGTGTCCATCCAGTGCGTCGGGGACCGCCATGGTAACGCCAACCGATTACCGCCAGCGCTTTGCGCGGCGGCCGGCGTCGTCCGGATGTAGGGACTTGGACGGCAGCGGCATCGGCTACAATGCGCGCGCTTCACACCCCTACATCAGCCTCAGACCGTCCGCGCCATGACCTTTGTCGTCACCGAAAACTGCATCAAGTGCAAATACACCGACTGCGTCGAGGTGTGCCCGGTGGACTGCTTCCACGAAGGCCCTAACTTCCTGGTGATCGACCCGGAAGAATGCATCGACTGCACGCTCTGCGAGCCGGAGTGCCCGGCCGAAGCGATCTTTGCCGAAGACGATCTGCCCGAGAACCAGGCCGAGTTCAAAAAGCTCAATGCCGAGCTGGCCAAAACCTGGCCGGTGATCACCGAAAAGCAGCCCCAGCCGGCCGACGCCAAGGACTGGGACGGCAAGCCGGGCAAGCTGCAGCTGCTCGAACGCTAGACCGCCGCCTGCCGCCGGCGCCCCGCGCGCCGCTGCGGCCTACTTCTTCAGCAGCGACTTGAGGTCGGCGAACGGATTGCCGGTGGCCACGGCCGCCGGGGCCGGCGTCGAGGTGTCGCCGGTGAAATCCTTGTAGCGCGAGTGCTCGTTGTCGTGGCAGTAGACGCACAGCAACTCCCAGTTGCTGCCGTCTTCCGGATTGTCGTCGTGATTGTGATTGCGATGATGGACGGTCAGCTCTTGCAGATTCACTCGCGTGAACTCGCGCGCGCAGCGGCCGCAGACCCACGGATACATCTTCAGCGCTCGCTCGCGGTAGCCGAGGTTGCGCGCTTCTGACGCACGGCGCTGGTCGGCGACGATGCGGTCGAGTTTGGCGTGGTCGATGGTCTTGTTGGTGGCCAAAAGCAGAGTCCGGCTGGTCAGGAAAGCCGCAGCCAGACTTGGCCCGGCGTGCGTTCGACTTCGACGATAGCGCTGGCCGGGTCGTAGCGATAGCGCAGGTAGCAGTGGTCGCGCACATCGGACAAGTAGCGCCGGTCAAACAGCACCGCGTTGTCGCCAGCACAGCGCGCCGAGCGCGTCAGCAGGCCGGGATGTCCGCGTTGCTGCAGATCGCGGCCGATGCCTTGGCAGACCGCGTAGGAATTGCGGTCCACCAATGCCGGTTGTTCGTCGAGCTTGCCGCGCAGGTCGACCAGCAGCGCGTCGGCGGCGACCCGGTACACGCGCCGTTCGCCGCTGATCGGCCGCGCGTGTGCCTGGGCGCCGATGTCGTCGATCAGCCGGCGACGGAAGTGATGCACGGTTTCGTGCACCGTCGTCTCCAGGTCCAGCGATCCGTACCAAGCCGGGTGGCCGCCATCGGAGAACCGCGTAGCGAACCAGTGGCCGCGCACGAACGGGTAGAGCACCGCCTGACCGTAGCCGGCCTCGAACGGCCGGTTGATCGCCGGCAGCGGCAGGCGCGGCTTGCTGGCGATTTCGGCTTGCGCGAACAGTGCGGCGTCGGCCGGGTCGTCGCTGAGGTCGTCGGCCAGATTGCGTGACACGCGCAGGCTGACCACGTTGCGATACAGGTCACCGTCGAAATGCACGGCTTGGTCGTAGAGCGCCATCGCTACAAGCCGCGCAGATGGTCCAGATAGCCGCGAATCGCGACGAGGCCAGGCAGGCCCTGCTCCAGCATGATCTCCAGCGGCGTGTAGCGATCCAGCGAGGCGTTGCGGCGCTGCGGCCAGTCATAGGCCAGTTCGGGGTTGTCCGGATACAGCAGGCGCAGGCTCTTGTGAATGCCGAACAGATGCCCGACGCGGTCCATCAGGTCGCGGCTGTCGGGCAACGGGGTGCCGCGCCGGTAGCGGCTCAGCGCGGTGCGGCTGCCGGCCGACAGGCCCAGCAATTCGGCTTGCGTGGCGGTATCGAGCTGCCAGTGATCAAACAGGCGCGTGACCATCTTGGCCAGCCGCGCGCGCTCGTCTTTGCCGTAGCTGACGCGTCTGCCCGGCGCCGCTTCGGCGACCCGCAGCGCTTCGTCATCGAGCATCGGCTTGGCAGGATAATGTGTGCTCATGCGGACAAACTATGTGCGCAGGCGAACAAATGCAAGCCCGTCGGCGTCAGCCGGGCCGGCGCACGCTGAAGTCGACGCGGTCCAGCGAACGCCCCTCGGCGTCCAGCAGCTCCAGCTGATGCGGCCCGGGCAGCGGGGTCCACAGCACGACCTTGGCGGCGCTGCCGATGTCGCGGCCGTCGAGCCTCAGGCGCAGCGACGCGCTGGCCGGCTGCGCTTGAAGCGGCACGTGCTGGCGGCTCAGCGGAATGTCGGGGTCGAGCGCAATCAGGCTGCCCGTGGCCGGCGACACCAGCCGGGCGCGTTGCGCGGTCGGGCGCGCGATGGCGACCTGCGAGGTCTGGGTGCCGGCGATGAACCATTCCTGGCGCGGTGGCTCGATGCCGGCCTCGTAGCGCAGCGCCTGCTGCACCAGCCCGGCCGGCGCGGCATCGGTATCGGCGTCGTCGCGCGGCAGTGCGTCGAGGATCTCGCGCCAGGCGGGCGCCGCGCCGGTGATGCCCGAGACGGTGCGCATCGGGTCGCCTTCGAAGTTGCCGACCCACACGCCGACCGTATAGCGCTGCGTGCCGCCGATGCACCAGTTGTCGCGCAGATCCTTGCTGGTGCCGGTCTTGACGCTGGCGCGATACGGCGTCGACAGCGGACCTTCCAGGTCGAACGTGATCGCACGCGCGCTACGGTCGGCGAGGATGTCGCGGACGATCCACGCGGCCTCGGACGCGATCACCGGGCGCGGGTCCGGCGATGGGTCTGACGGCCGTAAGCGTAGCGGCGACCAGCGCCCGCCGCGCGCCAGCGTGCGGTAGGCATTGACCTGTTCCAGCAGGCTGACGTCGGCCGAGCCCAGCGCCAGCGAATAGCCGTACCAGTCGCCGGGCTGGGTCAGTCCGGCGACGTAGCCCACGTCGTGCAGCCGTTCGCGGAAGCGGTCCACGCCGGTCAGCAGCAGCGTGCGCACGGCGGGGATGTTCAGCGACCCGGCCAGCGCGGTGCGCACGCTGACCAAGCCCTTATAGTCGTGCTCGTAGTTCTGCGGGCGGTACAGGCCGGGGCCGGCTTCGAGCGCCACCGGCGCGTCGTCGAGCAGCGAGGCGGCCGTCAGCCAGCGCTGTTCGATCGCCAGCGCGTACAGAAACGGCTTGAGCGTCGAGCCGGCTTGGCGCAGCGCCCGCGCGCCGTCGACCTGCGGCGCGCGGCTGGCCGGCCCGGCCGATCCGACGTAGGCCAGCATGTCGCCGCTGGCGTTGTCGACGACCACGGCCGCGCCGTCGCGGACCTGTTCGCGGCCCAGGCCCGCCAGCTGCGTGCGCAAGGCCTGCTGCGCCAGCCGTTGAACGCCGGCGTCCAGTGTCGACACCACGCGCTCGCCGGCCCGGCGCAGCAGCTGGCGCGCCAAGTGCGGCGCCAGCGACGTGTCGTCAGCAGCGCCGGTGCCGCCGACGGACCGTTGCGCGGCCAACGCGGCTAGCGTTCGCGCTTGCTGCGCGGCGCAAGCGGCGCCGCTGATCCGGGCCAAGCGGCAGGCGCGGACGGCGACCGCTGGCGGCGCTGCGCCCGGCGCCGGCAGCAGCGCGGCCAGCGTCCACGCGTCGTCAGCGTCCAGGCCTGCGGGCTGTTTGCCGAACAGCGCGGCTGACGCAGCGGCTATGCCTTGCAGCTCGCCGCGAAACCCGGCGCGGTTCAAGTAGGCCTCCAGAATCTGATCCTTGCTCCAGCGCGTTTCGATCGCCTGCGCGGCGCGCATCTGGCGCAGCTTCTGCAGCATGCTGCGGCGCTGGCGCCCACCGCCGAGTTGCGGGTCGAGCTGCGCGGCCAGCTGCATCGTGATCGTGCTGGCGCCGCGCCGTGCCCGGCCGCTGACGCGGTCGCGCAGCGCGCCGAGCACGGCCAGCGGATCGACCCCTGCATGCTGTTCGAAGCGCCGGTCCTCGGCCTGAATCACGGCAGCCCGCAACGCAGGCGACACGTCCGTTAGCGGCGTCCATTCGAGCCGGCGACCGTGCAGGTCGATCCGCAGCGATTGAATCGGCGCGCCATGGCGATCCAGCAGTACCGCGTCGGACGTTCGGTATGCAGCGCGTGCGGCGTCCGGGTCGGGCATTGCCGGCGGCGTGGTCACGTCCCACAGCCAGGCAGCTGCGAGCAGGCTGGCGCTGCCGGCCATCAGCAGCGCCAGCGCCGCGAGCAGACGATTAGTCAGCCGGCGCGGCATCGCCGGCCACGTCGAGCGCATCGATCGGCAGCTCGCCGAGCATCTCCGGCGCGTACATCGCCTCGACATGCGTCGGCGGCATCGAGAAGTGCCCGCTGGTGTTGAAGCGCACCGTGTATTCGATCTGGAAACGGCCCTTGGGTACGAACGCGTAATAGGCGCGGTAGGCGTCGAAACGCCGCTCCTCGAACGCGGGCCACACGCGGCTGGCCGACGATGCGCCACCGTCGCCAGCGACGAGGGCCGGATCGCGGCCCAGGCCGGTGCCGAGCAGCGTGCTGCCGCCAGGGATCGGGTCGTCGACGACGACCCAGCGCATGTCGGCCTGCGCGTCGACTTCGAGGCGCACCCGTGCGACGTCACCACGCGTCCAGCGACCGGCCACTTGCTGATCCACCGGCGTCAGCGTGCGCGTGATCCGATAGCCGCTGGAGAACGGTTCGCGTCGCGGCAGCGCGGCGCGGCTTTGCACCAGCGCCCACGGCGCGCCGCTGCCGTCATGACTCAGTTGCAGAGTCGATGCCGCCGCAGGCCACGCCAAGTCCAGCGCGGCGCCTTGTGGTGCGGCTGCCCAGCGTTGATCGGCTTGCTGCCCGTCGAGCGTGGCGCTCGTGCGCCCGTCGACGCGGCCGCGCTCGTAGCGTGCTGCGAAGCCTTGCAGTACCAGCGCGCCCCAGGCATTGGCCGTGGTCAGATCCCAGCGGCCCGCATGTTGGCGCTGCAACGCGCCGCGAATCAGTGCCGGCAGTTCGTCGCGCGCGTCGGCTTCGGCGAGCAGCGCCAGCACCGCGCGTAGCGCGACGCTGTCGTCCGATGTCAGCAGCGGGCGTCGCGATGCGTCGCCGCCAGCGGCGCTCAGCGTGATGACCGTGCCCTGTACGTTGAAGCGTGCACGCAGCAGTTGCTTGGCTCGCGCCAGGCGTTGATTGCGCGAGGGCGCGTCATCGATCCGCTGCAGCGCGCCGAGGTAGTCGACCAGCATGCCGCTGGACCACAGGCTCGGATCGCCCGGCAGCGTCGTCAGATCGGCTGCGCGCGCCATCTGGTAGCGCGACAGCGCTTCGATGGACTGCAGCCGGATCGCGTCGCTGATGCCACGCGACATGCCGACGGTCGATACGCGGCCGTCGAGTTGCTGGCGCAGGCCGGACAGCAGTGTCGATTGCAGATCATCGGGCAGCGTCCAGCCGGACTCGCTGGCCAGCTGCAGCAGGTAGGCCGTCAGTTCGGCGTCGCCGTCGAGCGCGCTCGACGGGAAGTAGCGCAGCAGGCCTTGGCGATCGATATAGCGCGGCAGTTCGCTGGCGAAGGCGTCCCACTGCGCGCGGTCACCGAGCGCCACCGCGCGCGACGCACGCTGCTCGGCGCAGGCATAAGGGTAGTCGCGCATCCAGTCGCGGCTCGCATCGAGGCCCGCCGTCAGCGACGGCGACAAGCCGATCCGCAAGCCGCCGAGCGCGACGCCGTCGCGCCCGGTCAGCGCGCCGGGCGGCGTGGCCACTGGCAACGTCAGCCGGCCGTCGTTGATCGCCAGCAGCGCGGCTTGAGTCACGCGGACCGGCGTGCTCGGTGCGACGATCTGCGACACCTTCAACGCATCCAGCGGCGTCGCATCGGCGGCTGCATCGCGCGGCCGAGCGCTGACCTGCCATTGCAGATGGTCGACGCCGGCGGGCGCCTCGATGCGGAAGCGCGCCGGTGCGGCGCTGTTGGCGGCGACGTCGATGTCGACACGCTGGGGCGGCATCGGCGCGCCGACATCAGCGCCGACTTGCGCGTCGACGCGCAGCGACAGCGCGCGAGCCGTGGTGTTGCGCAGCGTGAACACCGCGTCGAAGCGATCGCCTTCGCGCACCAACGGCGGCAGTCCGGACAGCAATTGCAGATCCTGCGTGGTGCGGATGCTCGCGTGCCCGGTGCCGAAGCGGTCGGCGCCGGCGCTGGCCACCGCGGTCAGCCGGAAGCCGGTCAGCGCGTCGTTCAGCGGCACGTCGATCTGCGCGTGGCCTTGCGCGTCGAGCGCCACGCGCCCCTTCCACAGCAGCAGGCTGTCGAGTTGTTCGCGCGCCGCGCCACGGCCGCCGCCACCGCCCGGCGCCAGCGCCTTGCGCCCGTAGTGACGCTTGCCGACGACTTGCGTCTGCGCAGTCGAGGTCAGCACTTCGTAGCCGCGACGCTGCATCATCGCGCCGAGCAGATCGACGCTGTCGTTCGACAGCAGGTCGAGCAGTGCTTCGTCGACGGCGGTGAATGCGATCTCGGCCCGCGCCGGCAACGCGCTGCCGTCGCTCGGCTTGACCTGCACATCGACGCGCGCCGTATAGCGGGTTTGGTAGGTGTCGCTCCCAGGCTTCACTTGCACGTCGAGTCGATGCGCCGCCC
Organism: Hydrocarboniphaga daqingensis; assembly: GCF_900129825.1. Taxonomy (GTDB): domain Bacteria; phylum Pseudomonadota; class Gammaproteobacteria; order Nevskiales; family Nevskiaceae; genus Hydrocarboniphaga; species Hydrocarboniphaga daqingensis. The sequence goes on from NZ_FQWZ01000007.1 coordinate 202,839, forward strand.
AGCCAACGTCGACCGCCGCCATGCCGATCCGGAATGCGGGCCGCGACAGGTCGGTGGTCGCGGTCGGGCTGTCGCCGTCGAGCGTCAGCCAGCGGTCGAGTCCGAGCCAGCGCAGGAAGCGATAGAACCGCGAGCGGAAGTCGCCGACGCGCGGCCGCAGCGCCAGTACCGACACGTAGACGTTGGGCGCGTAACGATCCAGCGCCGGGATCGTCACCACCGGATCGCGGCCGGACAGTTCGGTAACGAAGGCGTCGATCACGCCTTCGCGTTCGACCGTGACCAAGGCCGTGGCATGACGAAACGGCATCCGCGCCTGTAAGCGGATCGATTCACCGGGCTCGACTTGGCGGCGCTCGGCGACCAGGTCCATGCGGTCGGAATCGCCTTGGGTGAACCAGGTGTCGTCGGCGCCGGCGAGCCAACGCGTATCGACGGCTCGCGCGACGCGTCGCTGATCGTCGGCCGCGCGCGCCTCGATCAACAGCATGCCGCTGACGCCGGGTGTCAGCGTGCAGCGGACCAAGCCCTGAGCGTCGCTGCGTGCGCTGCAGCCGGCGTCGAGACGTATCGTTTCGCTGCTCTGCGAATAGGTATAGAAGCCGCCGACGAGTCGCTTGCGATAGGCGTGCTGCTTGACCTGATACAGCGTCACGTCGACCTTGCGCCCGCGCAGCGGCCGACCGTCCAGCCCGAGCACGACGGCCTTGACCGGCACGCGGCCCGGTGCGGCGCCGTTCGTGGTCGTCGCAATACCGACGACCACCGACGACGGCCACAATGCGGTGCTGTTGCGGACGCTGGTCAGCTCGCCATTGGCATCCGGATATTCCAGTTCGGCGATCAGTGTCTGCGGCGTGTCGTCGGCCGGCAGCGCGTCGACGACCGCGCGCGCGGCACCGTTGGCATCGAGCGTCAGCGGCAGTGTGCGGCTGGCCCGGCTCGCCGCGCTGCCAGAATCGGCCTCGTTCGCGTCCGGAAACAGGCCAGTGTCGCTTTCATCGCGTATGCCGGGCTCGATCGGCTGTGCGTCGAAGCGATAGCCCTCGTAGCCGTCGAACTCGGGCGTCCGCGCTTGCAGTTGCGTACGCAACTTGACCGGCAGCCCGCCGGCGCCGCCACCGCTGAAGTAACCCACATACAAGTCCAGCGGCAGTTCGCGTCGAGCCACGGCGGGTTCTGCCGGCGCCTGCAGCATCGCGCGCATCAGCGGCACGCGATATTGCTCCACGCGAAAACTGCCGCCGTCGCCGAGGGTCTCGTCGCCGCGCTGATACGACAACTGGTACTGGCCGAGACGCGCGTTGGCCGGGATCGCCCAGTGGCCTTCGGCGATGCCTTGCGCGTCGAACTGCAGCGGCAGCGTCACACGCTCGTCGCTGCCAGCGTGAGCGATCACCAGCGCCGTCGGCGCCTGCTGGCCGATCGCGATGCCGCTACGCGTGTGCTGGCGCCAGTAGTGCTTCATCGACACCGTTTCGCCAGCGCGGAACAGGCGTCGGTCGAGCACCGCATGACCGATCTGCGGCGCACTCCACAGCCCGCTATCGAATCCGAAATCGCCGGGCGAAATGCCCTCGCTCCAACTGCTCAGCACAAACGAGAAATCGCCGTCGGCGCGGGCGCTGACCATCAGCGGATGGCCGTCATCGCCACTGCAATCGCCCCACGACGCCGGTTTGGGCAGCACGTCGTCGATCCGCGCGATGCCGTTGGCGTCGCTGACGCCGTTCCATAGCGGCCGACCGTCGCAGCCGTCGACGACGCGGACCTGGGCCGCCGCCACCGGGCGCGCGCCGTCGAGCGTGGTCACGAACGCCAGTGAGCTTTCGCGGCCCCATTTGAAATGCACCGCAAGGTTGGTCACCAAGGCCGTCGTCGCCACGTAACGCGTGGCCGGTTTGCCCAGCAGCGCGGCGCCGAGCCTGGGGCTGGCCAACTCGACGACGTGAAAGCCGGGCTCGGTCAACGGAATGCCGATCAGCTCGAAGGCTTTTCCGCCGGCCGGCCGCGTCAGCTCGAACGCCTGCGCGCCGTTGGCGTCATCGCCCGCGCCGGCAAATACCGACTCGACGCCGGGCGGCACCGGCTTGTCGTCGGCCCACTGCGGCGACATGCGCTGACGCACGCGCGCGATCCAGCGCAGCACCTCGGCCTCGTCGTCGATGCGCCGGCGCGTACCGCCGATGCGCTGCGCGGCCACGGCCGGCTCGACGTCGCGCAAGCTCAGTGGCAGCACGCCGCCGAGCTTGGATTCGAGAATGCCGAACTCGCCGCTGAACTTGACCAACGGCGGCGCTTGGTCGGTGACCACCGCCAGCGGGAAGCTGCCGGCGTTGGCCAGCGGCCGGCCGGCGTCGTCGCGCAAGTCGGCCGGCAGCTGCAATTGCAGTTGGGCGCCTTCGGGCAGCGGTGCATCGAAGCGCAAACGCTCGACCGGGCCGCCCGAGTCCGGCTCGTCCCAGCGCGCGGCGCGTTCGAAGCCAGGGCCGACCAGACGAATCTGACGCGCCTGCTGTGCGGTCACCGGCGCGCTGAAGCTCAGATGCAGCGGCAACACCGGCACGCAGGGGGCATTGGCGTTGACCCGGTCGCAGCCCAGGCTCGCCGTGAACGGGGCGCGGGTGCGCAGCTTCAATACCTGATCGTGGGTCGTGGCAACGCCACTGGCGCTGCGGATGCCGGCACCCCAGGTCAGCGCGATGTCGGTGTTCTCGGGCAGTGGCCGCGCACAGCGCACCACGAGCAAGCGACGCTCGCGCTGTTCGCGTTCCGACGCCGGCATCGGGTTCCAGTCTTGGTCCCGCTCGTCGCGCAGCAATTCGTAGTAGCGATAGCCCAGCGCGCGACGTTGACTCAGTACCGCCTCGCGTTCGGGGCCTTGCAAAACCTGCAGCGGCAGACGTTCGGCCAGATTGTCGGCGCTGCAGTAGCCGTGCTCGGCAACGCTGGCCGCTGTCGCAGATGCATCCAGCATCAGCAGGAAGATCGCAGCGGAGTCGACGCTGCGATCGCCATCGGCTGGCAGGGAGCGGCGGATTGCAGGTCCGCCGGTGTCGAAAGCGAAGTCCCGGGTGCCGGTGATCGGGGCACCGGAGCGCGTGGTCAGGCCGGGTTTTAGCGTGAACCGGCAGCGCAGGCCAGCGGGCAGGGGCTCGATGAAGTCATAAGCCCATTGACGGTCGTCGATCCAGCGGCCTTGGCCGGCCGTGGGGCAGTCGACGTCGTAAGGCGCAGCGGCCGTGGCGTCGCCGAGAGCCTGCATCGGCTCCGAAAAGCGGGCTACGGCCTGTTGTACGTCGCGCGAGCTGCCGGTCGGTGTGAAGTGCTCAACCGCCGCAGCTTGCAGCAGCGCTGGCCAAGCCAGCGCCGCCAGTACGAAGACATGACGCATCGGGTCGCTCTCTTGGCTTTTCCATACTGTAGCCGGTTGAGCCGAGTCGCCGATGCGTCCGAGGATCAGTCGCGGTTACGCCATTCGTCACGACGGTTGTCGCGGCGATCGTCGCGACGGTCATCGTGGCGGTAGATGTAAGGCGAGCGCGGCGGCGCGGGACGCACGGTGCCGACACCGGCGCCGACGTTGACGCCAACGCCGACATTGACGCTGCCACCACGCGCCGGGCCAGGGCCGTACACGCGGCCGCCTTGCGGAGCGCCGAGCACGCCCTGGGTCACGTCGCGCGCCAGGCCCAGCGAGCCGCGGGTGGCGTCACCGGCAATGCCGAGTGCGCCGCGAGTAGCGTCGCCGGCAATGCCGAGCGCGCCGCCGACGATCCCGCCCACCAAGCCGCGCTGCGGCGGTGCGCGACGATCGTCGTAATAGCCGTCGTCGTAGTAGCGCTCGTCGTAGTAACGATCGTTCGGGCGAACAACGCCGCGCCCTGCATTGACGTCGACGTTGACGTTGACCCCCGCCGAAGCGCGCGCCTGTGCCATCGCGACCTGCGGAGTGGCGATCAGCAGCAGACCGGCCGTGAACAGCGGAAGCCTAATCGAAACAGACGTCATGGGTTCTCTCCCTGTTGCCCGAGACGGGGGCAGTTATCGAATATCATGGTCCGCTTTGTGCACGCCTGTAAACTTCCAGCGGCGCACCGCGATCTGTAGGCAATTTGCTGACGCCGAATCGGTGAACGGGCGCCGCGCTGGCATGTGACAACGACATTCCGTGGCCTGAATGGGCGCGGGTGCATCGATGCCCAACGTTGCGGCAGCGGGTGGCAGCCGTGGTGGCCGCGATGGCCGCGCGCCTGTGATGCGGGGGCAATCGCGCCGCCTGCGTTGACGCCCTTCTCGGCGCCGGCCTAGCCTGCCGCCGGACGGGCCGATCACGGCCGCAATCACGATGAGGACGGACTTTGACGACTTTGGTTAGCGCGGGCCGCATGGCGACCGCCACGATGCTGCTGCTTGCGTTATGGCCTCTCGCCTCGATGCCGCTTCAGGCCGCCGACCCTGTGACCGCGATCCGCGCGGCGCAGTTGATCGATGGGGTCGCCGACCAGCCGCTGCGTGACGCCGTGGTGCTGATCGAAGGCGGGCGCATCACCGCGGTCGGCAGCGCGTTGCCGATCCCCGAAGGCGCGCAGCTGATCGACCTGGGCGGCGCCACGCTGCTGCCGGGCCTGATCGACTGCCACACGCATATCACCGGCGATCCTGGCGATTATTACGAGTCCTTGGTCCGCGACAGCTCGATCGACGTGGCCGTCAATGCTCATCTCTATGCCGAGCGCACCTTGCTGGCCGGATTCACGACGGTGCGCAATCTGGGCGCGCCGGACTTCGTCGACGTGGCCCTGCGTCGCTCGATCGACGAACAGCGTACGCGCGGTCCGCGCATCGTCGCTGCCGGGCACGGCATCGGTGCCACCGGCGGTCACGCCGATTTCACCGGGCTGTCGCCGTCGCTGCGCTTTACTGGATTCACCGGCGTCGCCGACGGCGTCGAAGCCGTGCGGCTCAAGGTGCGCGAGCAGGTCAAGTACGGCGCCGACGTGATCAAGATGGTGGCCACGGCCGGCGTCCTCAGCGAAGAAGATTCGGTCGGCGCACCGCAGTACACCCAGGCCGAAATGGATGCGCTGGTCGACGAAGCGCATCGCTGGGACCGCAAGGTGGCCGCCCACGCGCATGGCACCGAGGGCATCAAGATGGCGGTGCGCGCCGGCGTCGATTCGATCGAGCATGGCAGCCTGCTCGATGCCGAGGGCATTCGCATGATGAAGGCGCGCGGCACGTATCTGGTCGCCGACGTCTACGACGACGACTACATCCTGGCCGAATACGCGCGTCTGAACTACCCGGAAAAAATTCTGGACAAAGAGCGCCAGGTCGGCCGGCTGCAGCGTGAGAACTTCCGCAAGGCCGTGCAGGCCGGCGTGCGGATCGCCTACGGCACTGACGCTGGCGTCTATCCGCACGGCGACAACGGCAAGCAGTTCGCCAAGCAGGTGGAGTGGGGCCAGACCCCGATGCAGGCGATCCAGTCCGCCACCGGACATGCGGCCGACTTGCTCGGTCGCAGCGACCGCGTGGGCCGCATCGCGCCAGGTCGCTACGCCGATTTGATCGCCGTCAGCGGCGATCCGCTCAAGGACGTCAGCGAGCTGGAGCGCGTGCAGTTCGTGATGAAAGAGGGCCTGGTCTACAAGCGCAACGGCAAGGCGCAGCTGCCGTAACGCCGCGCATGGCTCAGACCTGGTGCGGCTTGGCCAGGTATTCCTCGGACTGCATTTCCTTGAGCCGCGACAGCGTGCGCTTGAACTCGAAGCGCAGCTTGCGGCCGGCATACAGCTGATCCTGCGGCACGGCGGCGGCCAGGATCAGCTTGACGCCGCGGTCGTAGAACTCGTCGACCAGATTGATGAAGCGCCGCGCGCCGTCCTCGTGCTCGAAGCTCAGCTGCGGGATGTTCGACAGCAATACCGTGTGGTACTCACGGCCGAGCTCGATGTAGTCGGCGGCCGAGCGCGCGGTTTCGCACAGCTCGGCAAAGTCGAACCAGACCACGCCGCCGGCATTGCGCCGCGTGCGCAGCGGCCGGCCTTGCACCTGGATCACCGCGTCCGGCTTGCCGGCTTCGCCGGCCAGTTGCGCAAACCACGGTGGCAGCAGCACGTCGGCGTCGCCGTCGGCCGGTACCAGATACAGCTTGACCCGCGTCAGCGCGCGCAGTCGGTAGTCGACGCCGCCGTCGACGTTCAGCACCTTGAGCCGCTGCTTGATGCGCTCGATCGCCGGCACGAAGTTCTGGCGCTGCAAGCCGTCCTTGTACAACTCGTCCGGCGCACAGTTGCTGGTCGCAATCAGCGTCACGCCCTCGTCGAACAGGTATTCGACGAGTTTGCCGAGGATCATCGCGTCGGCGATGTCGGACACGTAGAACTCGTCGAAACAGAGCACGCGCACTTGATGGCTGATCTCCAGCGCGACCAGCTTGAGCGGGTCGCGCTTGTGCGAGTAGGTGCGCCGGCGCTCGTGGACATCGAGCATGAAGCGATGAAAGTGCGTGCGCTGCTTGTAGCCAAACGGCAGCGAGTCATAGAACGCGTCCATCAGATGCGTCTTGCCGCGCCCGACGCCGCCCCACAGGTACAGGCCTGACACCGGCGGCCAGCTGAGCCGGTTGCTGAGCAGCTTCTTTTTCGGCGGATACGCCAGCAGTTCGCGATACACCTCGTCGAGCGCGTCGACGGCAGCCGCCTGCGAGGCGTCGGCGACGAAGCCGCTGCGCGCCAGGTCCTGCTGGTAGCGCTGGCGCGGCGACAGGGCGTCTGCAGCGGGGGTTTCGGGGCTTTCGAGGCTCATGCGGGTTCTGCCGTGGCGGCGATCGGGTCGGGCTCGGCGCCAGCGAGCGCGACGGCTGCGTCGGGTTCGCCGCAGCGGGCCAGCACCACGGCGCGGGCCGCGTCGCGCAATGCGGCAGCGTGGTCGCCGACCGGCAGCGGGGGCGCGATGTCGACTTCCACCGCACTCCAGCGGAAGCGGACCGAGCCGCCACCGAGCAAGCGCCGCGTGCCGCGGATCGTGACCGGTACGACCGGAATGCCGGCTTTGGCTGCCAGCAGAAAGGCCCCGTTCTTGAATGGAAGCAGGCCGGGTTCGGCCTTGAACGTGCCTTCGGCGAAGATCGCCAGCGACTCGCCGTTGTGCAGATCGCGCAGCATCGCCCGCGTCTGCACGGCGCCGGCTCGCGCGCTGCTGCGGTTGACGAAACGGTAGCCCATGCGACGCAGCACGGTGCCGGCGTAGAACCAGCTGGCGACCCCGTGCTGGATCACGAACGTGAAGCGGCGCGGCAGCACGGCGGTCATCACCAGCCCGTCGAGGTAGCTGGCGTGATTGCTGACCACGATGCAGGGCCCGGCGGGCAGATTGCCGGCGCCGCGGATCCGCAGCGGAACCAGCATCAGCATCAGGCCCAGCCGCACGCCATAGGCGCCGATGTGACGGCGCAGCGTCTGCCCCGGCGCGATCAGGATCAGCGGGCAGATCAGCAAAAAGGTGTTGATGCAGAACACCAGCGTGGCATACGCGGTGTAGAGACCTGCCAGCAGGCGCGCGGGCAGGGAAGGAGTGTCGGTGGCCATGGCGCGGCATTATCGGGGATCGAGCGACGATCCGCTTCTACAATGCGCCGATGACCGACCCCTCTCCGTTTGCTGAGCAGGCCCGTGCCGACGATGCAGCGGCGATCGAGCGGCTGCTCGACTTGTTGTGGATCGAGCGCGGTAGCGGCACGCAGACACTGGCCGCGTATCGGTCTGATCTGATGCTGTTCGCGCGCTGGCTGGCGACCCGCGACGTTGCCATCGCCGAGGCTGGCGAAGCCGACATCCGCGACTATCTGGCGATGCGCGGCCGGTTGCACGAGCAGATGCGCGGCAAGGACCGCAGCCTGCAGTTTTCGGCTCGGTCGCAAGCCCGGCTGATGTCGGCACTGCGGCGCTTCTACCGCTTTCTGGTCCGCGACGGCCAGCGCAAGGATGACCCCAGTGCGCGGCTGACCTCGCCCAAGCTGCCGCGTGCGCTGCCCAAGCACATGGAACAGGCGCAGGTCGACCAGCTGCTCGACGCGCCCGATGTCGCCAGCCCGCGCGGCTTGCGTGACCGCGCGATGCTCGAACTGATGTACGCCAGCGGCCTGCGCGTCAGCGAGCTGGTCAATCTGAAGCGACACCAGCTGAGCCTGCAGCAGAATCTGGTGCAGCTGGTCGGCAAGGGCGGCAAGGAGCGGCTGGTGCCGATCGGCGAGATTGCCGAGCAATGGCTGCGGGACTATCTGGCGCAGGCACGCCCCGAGCTGTCGCGAGGTCAGGAATCCGACTGGCTGTTCGTCACCTCGCGCGGCGGGCCGATGACGCGTCACAACTTCTGGCAGCTGATCCAGCGCTACGCGGCCAAAGCCGGCATCCGCCAGCACCTGTCGCCGCACACGCTACGCCACGCGTTTGCAACGCATCTGCTCGACCACGGCGCTGACTTGCGCGTGGTGCAGACCTTGCTGGGCCACGCCGACCTGTCGACAACGCAGATCTACACGCATGTCACCCGGGTACGCCTGCGCGACTTGCACCAGCGACATCACCCTCGGGCCTAAGCGGTCGTCGTCGTCACAGCGTTGGTGGCATCATGCAGCTCCGGTGGCGAGCCCGCCGGTCCCCCACCTCGTGGATCGTTCCGTGAACAAACTGCGCCTTTATTTGCCTGCCCTGCTATTGCTGTCGCTGGTCGCCTGCAAGCCGCCGACGCCGCCCGATCAGCCGCCATCGCAGCCTGCCGCCGCGTCGGAACCGGCAGCGCCGGCCTCCAGCGCCGAGCTGGAAGCGGTGCGCGCCGCCGTCGTCGCCAACATGCCGGAGCTGTTGCCCGAACACGTGCGTGCCACGCCGATGCCCGGCCTGTACGAGATCCAGATCGGCATGAACTTCGGCTACGTGACCGCTGACGGCCGCTATCTGATCGCCGGCGACATGACCGACCTGCAGACGCGCAAGGAACTGACCGAAGACCGTCGCCGCCAGGCGCGGATCGCGCTCGTCGAGAAGCTCGATCAGAGCGGCTACATCGAGTTTGCGCCCGAGGCCCAGCCCGCCAAGTACACGGTCACCGTGTTCACCGACGTCGACTGTGGCTACTGCCGGATGCTGCATCGCCAGATCGCCGAGTACAACGCGCGCGGCATCGCCGTGCGTTATTTGTTCTTCCCGCGGACCGGCGCCGACACGCCGTCGTTCTACAAGGCCGAAGAAGTCTGGTGCTCGGCCGACCGCAAGGCCGCGCTGACCCAAGCCAAGTCGGGCGCCGATCTGAAGGGCGACAAGTCCTGCGACAACCCGGTGATGGCGCAGCTGCAGGCGGCCGCCGAGCTGGGTTTGCGCGGCACGCCGTCGATCCTGCTGCCCAACGGCGAACTGGTGCCCGGCTATCGTCCGCCCGACGATCTGCTGGCGGTGCTGCAGAAGGCGGCCGGCGAAACCCCAGCCAGTTGATCGGCATGCCCAAGCCGGTCGCGCATCCGGGCGCCGGAGCGGTGCTGCGGCGCGCGCTGTTGCTGATGCTGGCGTGGACCGCGCCAGCGGCCGCTGGCGATCCAGCGGCGCCGGTCGACACCGTGCTCGAACAGATGCGCGATCACCTCGCCAGCCGGCTGCCCGAAGTCCGGCGCGAGGACATCGTCCGCTCTGCATCGCCGGGCCTGTTCGAAGTGCGGGCCGAACACACGATCGGCTACGTGACCGCCGACGGCCGATTTCTGCTGTCGGGCAGCCTGGTCGACATCGACACCGGCGAGCGGATCACCGAGCGTCGCCTTAACGAGGACCGCTTGCAGACGATCGCGCCGCTGCTGTCCGGCGCTATCGAATTTGCTCCGGCAGCGCCGACGCAGTGGATTACGGTGTTCACCGACATCGACTGCCAGTACTGCCGCCTGCTGCATCAGGAAGTGCCGCGGTTGAACGAGCAGGGTGTCGGCGTGCGGTATCTGTTTTTTTCGCGCTTCGGCGAAGGGTCCAAGCCGTATGAGCGCGCTCGCGTGGTCTGGTGTCAGAAGGATCGTCGTGGTGCGCTCGATGCTGGTTTGCGCGCCGGCGTCGTCAGCAGTCGCAAAGTCGCGTGCGATGACGACCCGGTGCGGCAGCAGTATCAGGTCGCCAGTGACCTGAGCCTGCGCGGTACGCCGGTCAGCATCTTTCCCGACGGCAGCGTGTATTACGGCTATGCCAAGGCCGAGGCGCTGATCCAAGAGCTGACGCAGCGCCAAGCAGCGGCGGCGCAGCTGGATACCGTCAAAACCGATGCCCACCCAAACTGACGGGCCGTTCATGCGACAGATGATCGTCGCCGGGTCGGCTCCCGACGTCCCCGCCGCTGCCGCATTGCACAAAAAAATTAGCGGCCCCGCTTGAATCTCGGCCAATCGCCCCCTTGTAATGGCTTGAGCTGAACAAACAGAAGCGATCTCACCGATGAAGCTGCCCGTGTGCTTGAGCGGCGCGTGCCACGACGCGCCTCTACCGATTCGCGGCCGTCTGTCGATGACGGCGGTCGTTCGCAGTGGAGGCCTGGGCTGATGGGCGCGCCGTTGGATGTCGCGTCACAACGACAACGTCTGTCGCGGCTGTTCAGTTCGATCATCAGCCCCGACCGCCGCTTCTACTGGCTGGCCTTCGTCTACGGCTTGGCCACTGCAGTCTTGGCGCTCGCGGTGCCGTTCTCGGTACAGGTATTGATCAGCACGGTGTCGAATACCGCGCTGCTGAGGCCGGTCGTCGTGCTGGCCATCGTGCTTTTTTCGCTGCTGCTGATGTATGGCCTGCTGTACGCGGTGCAATCGCATCTGATGGACCGCTTCGAGCGCCGCTTCTTTGCGCGGCTGTCGCAGACCGCGGTGCTGCGCAGCTTGCATGCGCGCGTGATCGAGACGCCCGGGCTCAACCGCGAAGAGCTGGCCAACCGCTTCTTCGAAGTCGTCACCGTGCAGCGCAACGTGCCCAAGCTGGTTCTGGACGGCACCTCGGTGCTGCTGCAGTCGCTGGTCGGCATCGTCGTCGTGGCGGCCTACAACCCGGTGTTCATCGTGTTCAGCGCGGTTTTGCTGCTGATCGCCTGGATGATCTGGCGCGGCTGGGTCGACGACGCGGTCACCACCAAGCTGGCCGCGTCGCGCGCCAAGTTCAAGACCGCGCGCTGGATTGCCGAACTCGGCCGCGTCCATGGATCGTTCCAGTCAGAGCGCACGATCCGCTACGCCGCGCAGCAGACCGAGAATCTGATCGCTGCCTATGTTGGAGAGCATCGCGGCCACTTCCGCTTCAAGCTGTCGCAGTTGTGCGGCTACTACGGACTGTACGCGCTGGCCAGCGCCGGACTGCTGGGCGTCGGCGGCTGGTTGGTGATCCGCAACCAGCTGACGCTCGGCCAGCTGGTCGCCGCGGAACTGATCTTTGCTGCGGTGTTCACGTCGCTGACGCGCTTGCCGTCGCTGCTCGACCAGTACTACGAGCTGTGCGCTGCCGTCGACAAACTCGGCGAGCTGCTCGAAGCGCCGCAGGAATCGAAGATTCAGGGCGAGCCCTTGCCGGCTGGCCCGCTGGGCTTGCACTTCGACCGTGTCGACACGCAGTGGGCCGGCATCGGCTACCAGCTCGATTACGCACTGGCGGCCGGTGCCAAGATCTGGGTGCAGGACGACGACGATGATCTGCGCGCTGCTGTTCTGGCGCTGGTCCAGCGTCGTCACGTCGCCGACAGCGGCTGCCTTCGCATCGGCTCTGCGCACGTCGACGAGCTCGACGTGCATCAACTGCGCGACGCGGTGATCGTCGTCGATGATGCCGAGCCGCTGGAGCAGAGCATTGCCGACAATCTGAGCTTGGGCGATGAGTCGATCACGCGCTCGCAAATGCGCGACCAGCTGCAGGCGCTCGGCCTGGGGCATGTGCTGGAGCGTCTGCCCGAAGGGCTGGACACGCGGCTGGCCCGCACCGGCTACCCGCTGTCGCCCGAGGATGCGATCCGGCTGAAGATCGCCATCGCCTTGCTGGCTCGCCCGCGCGTGCTGATCGTCACCCCGGTGCTCGATCGCCTGTCGCAGCGCCAGCGGCAGGCCGTGATTGACGCCGTGCTGGCCCAGCCGTCACTCACTTTCGTGCTGTTTACGCATCGCGACGACGTACAAGGACTGCAGGGGCCTGAGACGCTGGGTCATCCGCTGGATCGCCGCGACGGAGACGCCGCATGAACGTCAAACACGAATTCGACGCCCGCTACGAGGCCCCGTTTCGATCGATTCAGGCACTGCGTCCGCCGCGACTGACGCGTGCGATCGGCGCGCTGATCCTCGCGATGCTCGGTTTGTTGGCGCTGATGCTGACGCTGACGCCGTGGATACAGACTGCGCCCGGCAGCGGCCAGCTGATCGCACTCAATCCGGTCGATCGCGTGCAGTCGGTGACCGCGCTGACCGGCGGCCGAATCAAGGCCTGGCACGTCCGCGACGGCAGCATCGTCCGCCAGGGCGATCCGCTGGTGGAGATCGCCGACAACGACCCGCAGTACATCCAGCGTCTGCAAGCCGAACTCGACGCCGTGCGCAGCCGCGTCGATGCGTCGCGCATCGCCACCGAAACCGCGCTGATCGACGTCGAGCGCAAGGAGCGGCTGTTCAAGAAGGGCCTGGCCGCTCGCCGCGACGTCGAAGCAGCGCGGATCAAGTACAAAGAACTGCGCGGTTACCAGGCCAGTGCAGCCGCCGATCTGGCCAAGGCCGAGACGGCTGTGTCGCGTCAGGCAACGCAGCTGATCACGGCGCCGCGCGACGGCATGATTCTGCGCACGGCCAATGCCGATACCTCGACCTACATCAAGGAAGGCGATGTGCTGGTGACGTTCGCGCCGCAGTCGGTATCGCGCGCGGTCGAAATCTACGTCAGCGGCCTCGACGCCGTGCTGGTGCGGCCGGGCCGGCAAGTGCGGCTGATGTTCGAAGGCTGGCCGGCGGTGCAGTTCAGCGGCTGGCCGTCGGTCGCGGTCGGCACGTTTGCTGGCGTGGTTCAGTACGTCGACCCCGCCGTATCGATCAATGGCCGCTACCGCATCGTCGTTGTCGAGCCGCCTGGCGAGCCGTGGCCCGGCGACCATTACCTGCGCTTGGGCGGCAAGGTGCGCGGCTGGGTGCTGCTCAACGAGGTGCGCTTGGGCTATGAGATCTGGCGACAGCTGAACTACTTCCCGCCGGAGCCGACGGTTGCCGCCGACCCGCGCGGGGGTTCGGGTGAGGCGTCGTCGAAATGAGGCTGAGCCGCTACGCCGCTGCATGGCGCGCTTGGGGCGCCAGCGCGCTGTTGGCGGTTGGCGCCGCGGTCGCTGCCGAAGCGCCACCGGGCGAGGCCTCGGCAGTGCCGCCGCTGACGCTGGAAGCGCTGCTCGACGGCACCCGCGACTCATTCCCGCAGATTCTGTCGGCGCTGCAGAAAGCACAGGCCCAGGCCGGCAAACTGCTGGCCAGCGAAGGTGCGTTCGACGCGCGGCTGGAGCAGTCGACCAAGAACCGGCTCAGCGGCTACTACGACGGCCGCTATCTCGATTCCAAAGTGGTCAAGCCGCTGCCGGAGTTGGGTACGCGGCTGTACGGCGGCTACCGCATCGCCGACGGTCTGTTCCCGGTTTATGAGGATGAGTTCGCGACGCTCAGCGGTGGCGAGGTCAAGGTCGGCGCGATCTTTTCGCTGTGGCGCGACCGCGATATCGACGAGCGTCGTGGTGGTCTTTACGACAGCCGTCTGGCCCTGCAGCAGGCCGAACGCGAAGCGACGCTGACGCGGGTGCGGGTCCAGCACCAAGCCGCGCGCGCCTATGTCGACTGGCTTGCCGCCGGCGATGCACTGTCGGTTTACCGTGATCTGCTGGCGCTGGCCGAAACGCGCCAGAGCGGCCTGCAGACGCGCGTGTCCGAAGGCGATCTGGCGTCGGTCTATCTGAACGAAAACCTGCAGTACATTCTGAAGCGTCGCGGCAAAGTGGCCGAAGGGGAGCGCAAGCTCGCCGAGTCGGCCAACAAGCTGTCCCTGTTCCTGCGCACCGACCGTGGCCTTCCGCGCCAGCCGCAGCCGGATGAGCGCCCCGCGCAGTGGCCCGATCTGGGCAGCGTCGATCCCGACTCGATCGAGCCGACGATCAATGCCGCGCTGGCGGTGCGCCCCGAAGTCGGCTTGATCGCCACCGACATCGAACGTGAGCGCAACCGCTTGGCGCTGGGCCAGAACGCGCTCAAGCCGCGCGTGGATCTGAACCTGGAAGCCGCGCGCGACTTCGGCGCCGGCAGCCGCACGCGCGACGGCACCGATGCCATCGTCAAACTCGATGTGACGATCCCGATCGAGCAGCGCAGCGCACGCGGGCGCATTGCAGAGTCGGAAGCCAACCTCAACCGGCTGACGCTCGACCAGCAGCTGCTCAACGAGCGTATCGCCATCGAGATCCGCAACATCGCTAACGAGCTGTTGGCTGCGCGCCGCTTCGTCGATCTGGCTGCCCAGGAAGTCGAGCAGGCCGACCTGCTGGCCGCCGCGGAGCGTGACAAGTTCGAGGACGGCGCCAGCGACTTCTTCGTCGTCAACCTGCGCGAAGAAGCAGCCGCTGATGCCCGCGTCCGCCAGATTGAAGCTCGCCTCGGCTACCTGGCCGCATTGACCGACTATTACGCGGCGACGGTACGCGTCGACCGCTTCCGTCTCGGCGCCTTGTAGCCCGCCGCGGCCGACGGCCAACAAAAAAGCCGGCGAGCGAAGCTCGTCGGCTTTTTTGTTTACAACGATCCACCGAATTGGTGGGCCCGGAGAGATTCGAACTCCCGACCACCTGGTTCGTAGCCAGGTACTCTATCCAGCTGAGCTACGGGCCCGCATGAAACTGCAGGTACTACAACCACCACAAGAAGCTCTCACTTCTTGTCGCCAATGCTAACTGGCGGAGAGTGAGGGATTCGAACCCTCGATAAGGCTATAAACCCTATACGCCCTTAGCAGGGGCGCGCCTTCGTCCACTCGGCCAACTCTCCGAATGCCGAGGGGCTATGTGTCTGCCGCCGGCGAGGGCGCGCATTGTATCCATCCAGCCCCGCTGCGACAAGCGATTTTGCAGCACTATTTTGCGAGGCCCTGATGACGCCGACTTTAGAGTCGGCTGTCAGGTTCGGGCCGCAAAAAACGGCGTTCAGCCGTTGACGACCGAGGGGAGCTCTTCGTTTTCGCGACGGATGCGCTCGAAGATTTCTTCGCGGTGCACCGGGGTGTCTTTGGGCGCCTTGATGCCGACCCGCACCTGGTTGCCTTTGACGCCGAGAACCGTAACGGCCACGTCATCACCAATCATCACTGTTTCGCCGACCCGCCTGGTCAAAATCAACATGTTGCTCTCCTGCATTCAGTGTTCAGTCTCGCCCGGCGGGATCGGCGTCGCTAGTCCTCGCAATGCATGATTGCCAGGACCGGCGATTTGGTATAGGCGCTAGCTCTTCGCCTGATCCAGCTCGAACGCCCGGTGCAACGTCCGTACCGCCAGTTCCAAGTATTTATCTTCGATAACGACCGAGATCTTGATTTCTGAAGTCGAGATCATTCGGATGTTGATGCCCTCCGCCGCCAGCGCCTTGAACATCTTGCTGGCGATGCCGGCATGGCTACGCATGCCCACACCGACCAGCGAGACCTTGACGATGTCGGTCGCCGTGCGCACGCCCTTGGCGCCCAACTCCACCGCCAGCGCCTTGACCACATCGCTGGCTCGGTCGTAATCGTTCTTGTGTACGGTGAAGGTGAAGTCGGTGGATGCATCGGCGCCGACGTTTTGCACAATCATGTCGACTTCGATGTTGGCGTCGCCGACCGGGCCCAGGATGGCGGCGGCAATGCCGGGCCGGTCCGGTACGCCGGCGATGGTCAGCTGGGCCTCGTCGCGATTGAACGCGATGCCGGAAATCAGTGCGTCTTCCACGTTCCCTCCGAGGGAATCTTCATCAAGCGTGATCAGGGTGCCCGGGCCGTCGACGAAGGTCGACACCACCCGCAGCGGTACTTTGTATTTGCCGGCGAACTCGACCGAGCGGATCTGCAGCACCTTCGACCCGAGGCTGGCCATCTCCAGCATTTCTTCGAACGTGATCCGGTCCAGGCGACGTGCCTTGGGCTCGACGCGGGGGTCGGTGGTGTAGACCCCGTCGACGTCGGTGTAGATCTGGCATTCGTCGGCTTTCAATGCCGCTGCCAGCGCCACACCGGTCGTGTCCGAGCCGCCGCGGCCCAGCGTCGTGATCGCGCCGGTGTCGTCGATGCCCTGGAAGCCGGCGACCACCGGCACGATGCCGGCGTCGAGGTCGGCCAGCAGGCGCTCGCTGTCGATGGCCTGGATCCGGGCCTTCATATGCGCGCTGTCGGTTCGCAGCGCGACCTGCCAGCCGGTGTAGCTCTTGCTCGGCACGCCGACCTTGTTCAGCGCCAGCGCCAGCAAGCCGATCGTGACCTGCTCGCCGGTCGAGGCGATCTGGTCGAACTCGCGCTCGCTGCCGCGCGGGTCGATCGATTTGGCGAGTTTCAGAAGGCGGTCGGTTTCGCCCGACATCGCCGACACGACGACGACGACGCGGTGGCCCTTGGCGCGCCAGCTGGCGACCTTGCTGGCGACATGCTCGATACGCTCGACCGAGCCCATCGAGGTGCCGCCATACTTCTGGACAATCAATGCCATGACGTTGTTGCTACCTGCTAGGAGTGGGTTCGCAGCCCTCGGCAGGCTGCGCTGGATAGTGCCCGGTGCCGTGTCAGCCGCCGAGCTTGGAGGTGACCCAGGCTTCGACGCTGGCCAGGGCCGTGTCGAGGTGCTCGGGTTGGGTGCCGCCGGCCTGGGCCATGTCGGGCCGGCCGCCACCCTTGCCGCCGACCTGCTGCGCCACCAGGTTGACCAGCTCGCCGGCCTTGACCTTGGCGGTCAGGTCGGCGGTCACGCCGGCGATCAGGCTGACCTTGCCGGCGCTGGCGGCGCCGAGCACGACGATGCCCGAGCCGAGCTTGTTCTTCAGCTGATCGAGCAGCGTGCGTAGGTCGTTGCCCTCGACGCCGTCGAGGCGTGACACCAGCAAACGAGTACCGGCGACGTCACGCGCCTGCGCGGCGAGGTCCGAGCCCGCGGCCGAGGCCAGCTTGCCCTTCAGCGCGCCCAGTTCCTTTTCGAGCTGCCGGCTGCGGTCGAGCAACTGCTCGATCTTGTCGGCCAGATCGTCGCGACCCGCCCGGACCAGATCGGCAGCCTGCTTGTAGCGGGCTTCCAGCGTGCCGACGTAGGCCAGCGCGTTTTCGCCGGTGATCGCTTCGACGCGGCGCACGCCGGCGGCAACGCCGGATTCGCTGACGATCTTGAACAAGCCAATGTCGCCGGTGCGCGTCACATGCGTGCCGCCGCACAGTTCGGTGGAGTAGTCGCCCATCGCCAGCACGCGAACTTCGTCGCCGTACTTTTCGCCGAACAGCGCCATCGCGCCGGCTTCGATCGCCGCGTCGTAGTGCATCAGCGTGGCGCCGACGGGCACGTTGGCCAGCACCGCGCGGTTGACCCGCTGTTCGATCTGCTTGATCTCGTCGGCGCTGAGCGCCGCGCCATGGCTGAAGTCGAAGCGCGTGCGGGTTTCGTCGACCAGCGATCCCTTCTGCGCGACATGCGTGCCGAGCACTTCGCGCAGCGCGCGATGCAGCAAGTGCGTGGCGGAGTGGTTGCGCTGTGTGGCGGCGCGCAGCGCCTCGTCGACCGCGGCGCTGACGATCTGGCCGCTGGTCAGCGTGCCCGATTCCAGCCGCCCGCGATGGCCGAAGCCGCCGGAACCGACCTTGATGGTGTCCATCACCGTGAACCGGGCATCGCCGGCGCTGAGCTCGCCGCGGTCGCCGACCTGGCCACCGCCTTCGGCATAGAACGGCGTGTGATCGAGCACGATCACCGCCTCGCTGCCGGCCGGCAGCGTGTCGACTTTCTGGCCGCCGACGTAGATCGCCGTGATCCGCGACTGCTCATGCGTCAGCGCGTCGTAGCCGTGGAAGGTGCTGGCCTCACCCTCGTGCTTGAGTTCGTCGGCGCCGCCGAACTTGCTGGCGGCGCGTGCACGAGCGCGCTGCGCTTCCATTTCGCGCTCGTAGCCGGCGTCGTCGAGCGTCAGCTGACGCTCGCGGGCGATGTCGGCGGTCAAGTCGAACGGGAAGCCATAGGTGTCGTACAGCTTGAACACGACATCGCCGGGAATCACCGTCTGGCCGCTGAGCTTGCCGATGGCGTCATCGAGCAGCTTCATGCCCTTGTCGAGTGTGATCGCGAAGCTCTCTTCTTCGGTCTTGATCGTCTTCTCGATCAGCGCCTGCTGCGTACGCAGCTCGCCATAGGCCTCGCCCATGACCTGAGCCAGCGGCGCAACCAGCTTGTAGAAGAACGGCTCGTTCAAGCCCAGCTTGTAGCCGTGGCGGATCGCGCGACGCATGATCCGGCGCAGCACGTATCCGCGGCCTTCATTCGACGGCATCACGCCGTCGCAGATCAGGAAGCTGGTCGCGCGGATGTGGTCGGCGATCACCTTCAGCGAGGCCGACGAATCCGGCGCGACCTTTGCCAGTGCGGCAACGGCATCGATCAGTGTCTTGAAGATGTCGATGTCGTAGTTGTTGTGTACGCCTTGCATCACGGCGCTGATCCGCTCCAGCCCCATGCCGGTATCGACGCTCGGCGCGGGCAGCGGCGTCATTTCGCCGCTCTTGCTGCGGTCGAACTGCATGAACACCACATTCCAGATTTCGATCCAGCGGTCGCCGTCTTCTTCGGGCGAGCCGGGCATGCCGCCCCAGATGCCCTTGGAGCCGTCCGGGTCGTGGTCGTAGAAGATTTCCGTGCAAGGGCCGCAGGGGCCGGTGTCGCCCATGCTCCAGAAGTTGTCGGATGCGTAGCGGGCGCCCTTGTTGTCGCCGATGCGGACGATGCGCTCAGCCGGCACGCCGATCGTCTTGTTCCAGATCTCGTAGGCCTCGTCGTCTTCCTGGTAGACGGTCACGCACAGGCGCTTCGGGTCGATGCCCAGCCAGTCGCGGCCGGTGATGAACTCCCAGGCGAACTGGATCGCGTCGCGCTTGAAGTAGTCGCCGAACGAGAAGTTGCCCAGCATCTCGAAGAACGTGTGGTGGCGCGCCGTGTAGCCGACGTTTTCGAGGTCGTTGTGCTTGCCGCCGGCGCGGACGCAGCGCTGCGAGCTGGCGGCACGGGTGTAGGGCCGCTTGTCGCGGCCGGTGAACACGTCCTTGAACTGCACCATGCCGGCGTTGGTGAACAGCAGGGTAGGGTCGTTGCCCGGCACCAGCGGTGACGAGGGCACTACGGTATGGGCTTGTTGCGCGAAGTAGGCGAGAAACTTTGCGCGCAGTTCGTTGCTGTTCACGGTGACCCGAGCCCCAGAGAAAAGGGCCGCATGATAGGTCAAAAACCCGAGGCCGGGCTAGGTTTTAGCCGCGGTGCGCTGGGTGACGTCAGTCGTCTTCGGGGTCGTGCTGCAGTACTCGGGCAATCGTGCCGCCGTCGAAGCCGCGTCCCATCAGATAGCGGTACTGCTTCTGGCGCTCGGCCATGCTGGTGGCCGGTTCGCGAAAGTGGCGTTGCCACACACGCCGCGCGACGGCGTCCCAGTCTTCACCGGCAGCGTCGAGTGTCGCCCGGATCACGTCCGCGTCGATGCCGGCCATCCGCATCTCGGCTTCGATCCGCAGCGGGCCGTGGCCTTGGCCGATGCGCGAGCGCACCAGCATCTCGGCGTATCGGTCGTCGCTCTGCCAGCCTTGCTCGGCGAGTCCGTCGACGACTTGGTCGGCGTCGTCGGACTCCAGGCCCCGAGCACGCAGCTTGGACTTTAGCTCGCGAGCCGAATGCTCGCGTCGCCCCAGCAGCCGCAGCGCGGTGTCGCGCGCCTGCGGCGTTTCCAGCGGGGGCTTATTCCGCTGCCGCACGGCCGCGCGGCGGCAGCAGCTTGGTGCGAAGCGCGGTCTCGATCTCCATCGCGACATCTTCGTGCTCGCGCAAGTAGGTGCGGGCGTTGTCCTTGCCCTGGCCGATCTTTTCGCCCTTGTAGGCGTACCAGGCGCCGGACTTTTCGACCATCTTGTGTTCCACGCCCAAGTCGATCAGCTCACTTTCGCGCGAGATGCCTTCGCCGTACAGAATTTCGAACACGACCTGCTTGAACGGCGGCGCCAGCTTGTTCTTGACGACCTTGACCTTGGTTTCGTTGCCGATGACCTCGTCGCCCTTCTTGATCGAGCCGATGCGGCGGATGTCCAGGCGCATCGACGCGTAGAACTTCAGCGCGTTGCCGCCCGTCGTCGTTTCCGGGCTCTGGCCCGGCATCATCACGCCGATCTTCATGCGCAGCTGGTTGATGAAGATCACCGTGCACTTGGAGCGGCTGATGTTGCCGGTGAGCTTGCGCATCGCCTGCGACATCATGCGCGCCTGCACGCCGACCGATGCATCGCCCATTTCACCTTCGATTTCGCTCTTCGGCACCAGCGCGGCCACCGAGTCGACGACGACGATGTCGACCGCGTTGCTGCGCACCAGCATGTCGACGATTTCCAGCGCTTGCTCGCCGGTGTCGGGCTGGGAGATCAGCAGGTCGGGGATGTTGACGCCGAGCTTTTCGGCGTAGGACACGTCGAGCGCATGCTCGGCGTCGATGAAGGCCGCCACGCCGCCGACCTTCTGGGCCTGGGCGACGATGTGCAGCGTCAGCGTCGTCTTGCCCGACGATTCCGGGCCGTAGATTTCGACGACGCGGCCGCGCGGCACGCCGCCAATGCCCAGCGCCGCGTCGAGCGTGATCGAACCCGTGGAGATCGCTTCGACTTCGGTGCGGTCGTTGGCGCCCATGCGCATGACCGTGCCCTTGCCGAACTGCTTGTCGATCTGGCTTAGCGCGGCTTCAAGGGCTTTCTTGCGGTTTTCGTCCATTGGCTCTCTCGTGACTCTCTCGTAGGCAGGCCATGACGGCCGCCGGGCTTGCGGGTGTGAATCGGGGTGGGCGCCGCGGCGGATGCAGGCTTGCGCGGGTAGCCGGAACGGCTTGGATTGTCCCATAGATCGCGGGGCCGGGCGTGATCGGTGTCGCCCCGGCCACCGCGTTCGAGGCCCGGCGACAGACTCAGCCGGCAGCCCGGTCGATCCGTTGCAGCAGTCCGGTCAGTGCATGCAGCGCGGCCGCCTCCCGGACCGCTTGGCGGTCTCCGTCGAAGTGCCGGCACTCGGTTTCGGCCGCCAACCCGCGACCGGCCCAGCCGAACCAGACGGTGCCAACCGGCTTGTCGGGGCTGCCGCCGCTGGGTCCGGCGATGCCGCTGACCGACAGCGTCCAGTCGACTGGCGCACGCTGCAGCAGGCCCGAGGCCATCGCTGCCACACAGGCGGCGCTGACCGCGCCGTGCTCGCGGAACACGTCGTCCGGCACCCCGAGCAGCTCGGACTTGGCGGTGTTGGTGTAGGTCACCACGCCGCGTTCGAACCACGCCGAGCTGCCGGGGCGGTCGGTCAGCCACGCGGCGATCAGTCCGCCGGTGCAGGATTCGGCGCAGGCCAGTTGCTGCCGGCGGCGGGTCAGGGCGTCGGCCAGCGACGCGACGATCGAATGGGAAGTCATCAAGAGCAGCTGCTGCGTTCGGGGTAAGACACCCTATAGGGAAATTGACCTACTAGGCGGAAGTGGCTCGGGTTTTGCACCCCGGTAGCCCCATTACGACACGCTAGTCGCCAGTGGCGTCTCCCTTGATTCAAGAGGAAGATCAGACCCTTCGGCACCAGCGTCCATCTCCAACATTGAACCAGAGAGGTCGAGGCCCATGGCGACACGCCTAACGCTTCATGGCCACCGCAGTGCGTTTTCGATGTCCGCCGAGCGCGTCCGCCCGGCTGCACCACGGCGGCGCACGACTGCCCGTCAACGTATCGCTGGCGATCAGCCGGCCGAGCTGCTGACACCCGACGTTCTGACCGATGCGGTCGGGTCGGAGGGCGCAACCCAAGCACTGGCCGGAATTCTGCACACCGCCACGGATCTGCTCGGCGCGGCGCGCGGATTCTTGCTGATCTGCAATGACAGTGGCGTGATGGAGATTGCCTGCATCCGCGCGATGCGCCCGGTCGAGGCCATGGATCTGGTGCTGACGCAGGCGTCGCTGGTGGTCCGCACCGTGCTGCGCGAACGCCAGCCAGTGGCCGCCGACGAGCTGGGCCGCGCGTTCCAGCTTGAAGCCAATGCCGTCGACTCGCGTCGCGCGGCGCTGTTCTGCATGCCGCTGGACTTGGGCAGTCGCCGTTCGGGCTTGCTGTGCGCGCTGCGCGGAACGGACGCATCGATGATCGGCGCGCTCGACCTGGAGATCCTGCATGGCCTGTGCGACCAAGCCTCTCTGGTGATCGGCGCCAGTTCGGCCTGCACTGCGCTGGCGCAACTCGAGGCCTGCTTGCGATCGGGCACCAGCTTGCCGCGCATCGCCATCTAGATCGCGGTCAGGGAATGGATAACCCGGTTCCGCCGCATCAACAATCGGCCGGTACACCCGAACAGCGGCTCGATGCCGCCTCCGAGGACTACCGCGAGGCCGTACTGCGCCAGGTCCGGGCCCTAACCGAGGACAACCAGCGGCTTTTTCAGGCGGCGCTGCGCAGTGAAAAGCGCTTCCGGATGCTGGCCAAAGCGGTCTGGAAGATTCAGGAAGACGAGCGCCGCCGTCTCGCCCGCGAACTGCACGACGGCATCGGCCAGACGCTGACCGCGCTGGCCAACCACCTTCAGCGCATTGCCGATGACGCGCACGCGCACGAAAACGTCGGCTTGGCCAGCCGGCTGGGCGATGCGCTCGACATCACCCGCAGCGCGCTGCACGACACCCGCGAGTTGTCGCGGCTGTTGCGTCCGACGCTGCTCGATGATCTGGGCCTGGAAGTCGCGCTGCAGTGGCTGACGCGCACGCTCGCCGAGCGCTGCGCGATCGCGATCGAATGCAGTTCCACGGTTGGTGAGCAGCGATTGACGCCGGATCTGGAAACCCTGGTGTTCCGAATCACGCAGGAGGCGCTGACCAACGTGATCCGGCACAGCGGTGCCAGCGAGGCTCAGGTGCGCCTGACGCGGATCGGCAATCTGCTGCGCTTGCAGGTCAGCGATGATGGCCGCGGCTTCGACCCCGGCGAGCTGAACAATCCCGACAAACTCGGCGACAGCGTCGGCGTGCGCGGCATGCGCGACCGCGCCGAGCTGTTCGGTGGCCGGCTCGAACTGAAATCGGCGCCCGGTGAAGGGACGCGCGTTACGCTGGTAGTGCCGGTTGAAGCCGGCGATGACATTTCGGCGGCGCCTGGCGCTGCAACCAAGCCCGGAGGGCTCTGATGGCGATTCGTTTGCTGGTGGCCGATGATCACACCATCGTGCGCCAGGGTCTGGTGTCGATGCTCGAAGAAACCGGCGAGTGCGAAGTGGTCGCACAAGCCGCTGACGGCAACGAGGCCGTCGAACTGGCCATGCGCACGCAGCCCGACGTCGTCGTCACCGACCTGTCGATGCCGCGGCTGTCGGGCTTGGAAGTGGTCAAGCGGGTCCGCGAGAAGCTGCCCCACACCAAGGCCTTGGTGCTGACCGTGCACGAGGAGGAGGAGTACATCCTGCCGATCATCCGCGCTGGCGCTTCGGGCTTCTTGAACAAGGACACCTCGGTGGCCGACTTGATGACGGCGATCAAGACGATCCATTCCGGGCAGGCGTACTTCGGCCCGCGCGCCGCCAAGGCGCTGGCCGACCAGCATCAACGCCCGCGCGAAGTCGGTCTGGACCCGTACGACACCCTGACGGCGCGCGAGCGCGAGACATTCCAGTTGGTGGTGGAGGGCAAGACCACCAAGGAAATCGCGCAGATCCTCGATATCGGCGTCAAGACTGCCGAGAACCATCGCGCTCGCATGATGGAAAAGCTCGGCCTGCGCAACACGGCGGAAGTCGTCCGCTACGCAGCGCGCAAGGGCTTGCTGTCGTAAGCTTTCACGTCGCTCCATTCCACTGATAGTCCGCCGATGAACCCGTTCGAAATGGTTGCGATCATCGTGATCGCCGCACTGATCGCCGGCGTGTTGCGCAGCCGCTACAAGACGGCTGCTCCGATCAGCACACTGGCCGAGTTGCAGTCGCTGGCTCACGCGCAGCAGCAGCGCATCGCGCAGCTTGAAGCGCGCATCCAGGCGCTCGAAGCGGTGGTCGGCGACACCCAATACGAGCTTCGCCGGCAGTTCAAAGACCTGTAAGCCGCTCGGGCGACGGCCTCGATGAATCTGGTCCTCGGCTGCGTGCTGGCGTATATCGCCGCGCAACTGCTGTTCGTGTTCTGGTTTGCGCGCCGCGTCCGCAGCGAGAGCGACTACTTGCTGGCGGGCCGCAGCCTCGGGCCGTGGCTGGGGACCTTCAGCGTGTTCGCCACCTGGTACGGCGCCGAGACCTGCATCGGTGCCGCCGGCGAAGCCTATGCGGCCGGCGTCTCCGGCGTGCTGGCCGATCCGTTCGGCTATGCGATCGGCATCGTGCTGTTCGGTGTGCTGTTTGCCGCCACGCTGTGGAAGCGTGGCTTGATGACGCTGGCCGACCTGTTCCGCCAGCGTTACGGGCGCGGCGTCGAGCGTCTGGCTGCCCTGGTGATGATCCCGTCGTCGGTGATGTGGGCGGCGGCGCAGATCCGTGCTTTCGGCCAAGTGCTGGCCTCGGCCAGTGACATCGGACTGCTGGTGGCGATCACGCTCGCGGCCGCCGTGGTGATCGCCTATACCGCGATCGGCGGCATGTGGGCCGACGCGGTCACCGATCTGGTCCAGGGGCTGGTGCTGATCGCCGGCGTCGTGGCTTTGTTCGTCGTGTTCCTGAGCATCGGCGGCGCCCAGGTGCTGGTCTCGCTACCGCCCGAGCGCCTCGACCCCGCTCACGACCGCGGCCTGCTCGACATTCTCGACACGCTGGCGATCCCGGTGTTCTCGACGATCGCCGCACAAGAACTGGTGTCGCGCGTGCTGTCGATGCGCGGTGCACGGCTGGCGACGCGTGCCACCGTCGCGGCGGGATCGCTGTATCTGTTGCTGGGCTTGCTGCCAATGGCGATCGGCTTGGGCGCCGCTGCGTTTATCGGTGCCGGGCGCGACCCGGAGCAATCCCTGTCGCTGTTTGCGCAGCAGCAACTGCCGCTGCCGCTGTACATCTTGTTCCTCGGCGCCTTGGTGTCGGCCATTCTGTCGACCTTGTCCGGCGCGCTGCTGGTGGCCGGCTCGCTGCTGGCGCACAACGTCATCGCGCCGCTGTTTCCGGGCTGGAGCGATGCGCGCCGCCTGCGTAGCGACCGGATCGCGGTCGTGCTGTTCGGCGTCGTCGCGTACGGGATCGCGCTCGGAAGCGACAGCGTCTACGAGTTGGTGCAGCAGTCCTCGGCCACCGGTACGGCCGGCATCCTGGTGCTGATGGTGGTCGCGCTGTGGCTTCCGCGCTGGGGTGGCGCCGCCAGCGCGTACGCGGCGCTGGTCGTCGGCACGGTCGGCTATGTCGTCGGCGCGTACTGGATCGATCTGTCGTCGCCGTACTTGCTGGCGTTGGCAGCAGCGTTCGTGGCGTACGCGCTGGCCGTGCCGCTGGCGCGGCCGATGGCGATCAGTACTTGATATTGCAGCCGTAGGGTGAGGTCAGCGGTTCGCTGACCGGCTTGCCGGCACGCGCCTCGTCCAGCGCGACCTTCAGGTAATTCTTCGACGAGGCGATGTCGGTCGGGTCGCTGCTGGGCGTGCTGTCGATCGCGCCGGCGTAGACCAGCTTGCCCTCCGGGTCGATCAGGAACATGTGGGGTGTGGTCTTGGCTTCATACAGGCGCCCCGCGGTGCCGGATTCGTCGAGCAACACGGCGCTCGGCGCGGCTTTGCGCTTTTCGGTCAGTCGCTGCGCTTCGGCGGCATCGACATGGCCCTGCTTGCCGGGCGCCGACGAGATCACCGTCAGCCAGACCACGCCGTCGGCGGTCGCCTGCTGCTGCAGCGACTGCATGTTGCCGCTGCCGTAGTGCTTGCGCACGAAAGGGCAGTCGGCGTTGGACCATTCGAGCACCACGAAGCGGCCGCGATAGTCCGACAGCGCATGCGCATTGCCGTCGGCGCCGGCGACGCGGAAGTCGGGCGCCGGCTCGCCGATCTTGGCGGCGGCATAGGCTTGGTTGACCAGCAGGCTCGCCACGAGGGCCGCACTGCTGCCGATGAGGTGGATGGCGCGCATCGTCGAAGCTCCGTTGGTGGTCGTCAGCGGCCGCCGACCGCGTCGACGACCAGATCCGGAGTAAGGACCTGCGGTAGCACGCGAGGCTCCTCGCCGTTGACCGACACCAGATACAGCGGCACGCCGCTGCGCTGGTAGCGCGCCAAGGTCGCGGTGATCGCCGGGTCGGCGCGCGTCCAGTCGGCGACCATCGACACCACTTGGTGCTGCGCGAACGCATCGATCACTTTCTGCGAGCGCAATGCGACGCGTTCGTTGACCTTGCAGGTCAGGCACCAGTCGGCCGTGAAGTCGACGAACACGGTGCGCTTCTGCGCGATCAGCTCGGCCAGTCTCGCGTCGGAATAGACCTCGCTGCCGACTGGCGCTGCGCTGACCGGACCCCCGGCAGCCGGCGCGCGCAGCAGCGGGTGGAACAGCACCGCCACTGCGCCGGCCAGCGCCGCCAACACCAGCAGCTTGCCGAACCACCGCGGCCCGCGCCCGAGTAGCCACAACGCGAACGCCAGCAGCACGCTACCGACCAGCGCCAGCCCCATGCCGTTGCGATCGGTCAGCCCGCCGAGCACCCACAGCAGCCAGACCGCCGTCAGGTACAACGGAAACGCCAGCACCTGCTTCAGTGTTTCCATCCACAGGCCGGGCTTGGGCAGCACGGCGGCCAAGCGCGGCACGAAGCCGATCAGCAGAAACGGCGATGCCAAGCCCAGTGCCAGCGCCAGAAACACCGTCAATGACACGATTGCCGGCTGGGTCAGCGCGTAGCCCAGCGCGGTGCCCATGAACGGCGCCGTGCAGGGGCTGGCGACGACCACCGCGAGCACGCCGGTGAAAAACGAGCCCGACAGGCCCGGCCGTGACGCCAGACTTTGGCCGGCGCCCATCCAGCTCATGCCGAAGTGCACGACGCCCGATAGCGACAGCCCCAGCGCCAGCATCACGTAGACCAGCAGGCCGACGAACAGCGGTGATTGCAGCTGAAAGCCCCAGCCCAGTGCCGCGCCGCCGGCGCGCAGGCCGATCAGCACCGCCGCCGCGCCGACGAAGCTCAGCGCCACGCCAGCGGTATAGGCCAGCGCATGACGGCGATGCTCGGCGGCGGCCTGGTCCTGCACCTTCATCACCGACAGCGCCTTCAGCGACAGCACCGGGAACACGCAGGGCATCAGGTTCAGGATCAAGCCGCCGCCGAAGGCCAGCAGCAGCACCAGCCAGAAGCCGGGTGCGGCTTCGGACGGCGCCGTGGTGCCCAGCGGTGTCGCGGCCACCGCCGCCACCTCGCCGGGGTTGGCCTGGATTTCATAGGCGCGCGCATCGCCGTCGTCGCCAACCACCAGCACGCCGTCGACGCGCTCCGGCGCTTGCACGAAGTAACTCGACAGCGGGCGCGCCAGTCGCAGCTCGCGGCCGTCGAAGGCCTGCCGACGGCTGCCGGCATGCGCCAACACGTCGCCGGCATAAGGGAAGAACCGGACCGTGTCGCTGCTGCCCGGCAGTGGGCCCGCGGCGAGCCGGAACTCGGTCGCATCCGTCTGGAAGCGCGCCGGGAACGGCGCCGGCACCGGCAGCGCGGCGCGTGCAGCGGCGAATGCCGCCGCGTTGGCGGCATCGGCTTGGGCCGGCTCGCGCGAAAACGGCAGGTCCAGCGTCAGCTCGGCCTTGCCGGGGATGCAGATGTCGGCGCAAACCAGCCACGACGCCTTGGCCTGCAGCGGCGCTTGCGGCGCCGCGTCGGACAGCGTCAGCTGCAACGGCAGCAGCGTGTCGTGGCCGTAGCCGTAGTTGGTCAGCTCACCCAGGCTGTGTTCTTCGGGAAACGGCCACTGCAGATCGCCGGCCTGTGCACCCTCGGGCAGGCCGGTCCAGCTGAGCTGGGTCGGCAGGCCGCTATCGCCCGGATTGCGCCAGTACACGTGCCAGCCATCCTCCGGCTTGATCCGCAGCGCCAACGTCTGGGCTCCCGGCACCAGCGTCGTGTTTTCTGCCAGCAGTTCCACTTCCACATGCTCGGCTTGGACGACGGCCGCCGAACTGGCGGGCGAGACCAGGCCGAGCAGCATGCCGAACCACAGGGCGGGGGCGAATCGGGGCAGGCTCATCATCAGGCTCCGGGCGCGCAGACACCGGCGGGCTGCGTCATCATCGGCCGATGATACCAACCATGGTCCGTCCAACCGGGCGCGTCACGGCGCTGCGCACGCGGGTGTGGCTGCCGGTGCTGGCGGCTGCGCTGTGGATCGCGCCGCCTTCAGCAGCCGGCGATTCGATGCGCTGCGGATCCCGGCTGGTGTCGGTCGAAGCCCGCGCCGCCGAGCTGCTGACCGCCTGCGGAGAGCCGGCGTACCGCGACGTCTGGAGCCTGCAGCCGCTGGTCGATGGGGCGCTGGCCGAGCACGAGGAATGGACCTACAACTTCGGCTCGCAGCAATTGCTGCGCACGATCCGGCTGCGCAACGGCCGGGTGATCGACATCGCCAGCGACGGCTACGGCTTTGCCGAGCGGCCGCCCGAGCAGCGCCGCTGCGCGGCCGAGTCGCTGGTCGAGGGCTTGAGCAAGTATCGCTTGCTGATGCAATGCGGAGCGCCGCTGACAAGGCGCGCGCAGCCGGTGCTGGTTCAGCAGCGCCTGCCGGCCCCATCGGCCGGCACGTCCGCGTTCCGCACGGTGCTGCTGCCGGTGTTCCGCGAGGAATGGGTTTATGACTTCGGCCCGAACCTGTTCATGCGCGTGCTGACGCTGGACAACGGCCGCGTCGTCCAAGTCGACAATGGCGCCCGCGGCAGCCGCCAATAGATAATCCCTGTCGCTGCTCCGATACCGCGCCCGGCCAACGTGCCGAAACCCGACGCGTCGTGCGGCACGACCTTTACGCAATGGACCCATACGAGCGATGAGTACTTCGAGCCTGCCCGGCCGAACCGGATTCACAATCTTCCTGACCGGTTTGTCCGGTGCCGGCAAGTCGACGATTGCCGCCGAGCTGGTGCGCCAGGTCGAGCAGCTGCACGGTCGCCCGGTGACGCTGCTCGACGGCGACATCGTCCGCGAAATGCTGTCGTCGGGCCTGACGTTTTCACGCAACGACCGCGAACTGAACATCCGCCGCATCGGCTACGTCGCCGCCGAAGTCACGCGCCACGGCGGCATCTGCGTGTGTGCGGCGATCGCGCCGTATCGCAGCTCGCGTACCGAGGCGCGCGATCGCATCAGCCGTTATGGCCGGTTCTACGAAATCCACGTGTCGACGCCGCTGGCGGTCTGCGAGCAGCGCGATACCAAGGGTTTGTACGCACGCGCCCGGCGCGGCGAGATCAAGAGCTTCACCGGCATCGACGATCCGTTCGAGCCGCCGCAGGCGCCCGAGTTGGCGGTCGATGCCAGTCGCGGCAACGTCGCCGACGAGGTCAAGCGCATCCTCGCGCTGCCGATCGCCGACGGCCTGCTGTAGCCAGCGGCTGCACGCAGCCTGGCTTCGACGGCACCGCGTCGGGCTGCAACGCGCCAGCCGTTATCATGCCTCGCAGCGCGGCCAGGATGGCACCGCGCCACGTCCCGATCAGGAGCTTGACCTTGCCGACTCGCACCAAACCCCCTTACGACATCGTGCTGTTTGGCGCCAGCGGCTTCACCGGCAAGTTGGTGGCGGAGTATCTGGCGCGACATCCCGGCAAGAAGCTCAGTTGGGCGATCGCCGGCCGCAACTTG
Organism: Hydrocarboniphaga daqingensis; assembly: GCF_900129825.1. Lineage (GTDB taxonomy): Bacteria > Pseudomonadota > Gammaproteobacteria > Nevskiales > Nevskiaceae > Hydrocarboniphaga > Hydrocarboniphaga daqingensis. The sequence goes on from NZ_FQWZ01000007.1 coordinate 232,907, forward strand.
CGCAAGCTCGAACGCCTGCGCGACCACCTGTCGCGGATCGATCCGCGGCTCGACCATCTGGCGCTGATCGAAGCCGACAGTCAGGACGCGGCCTCGCTGCAGCGGATGGTGCAGTCGACGCGCGTGATCATCAGCACGGTCGGGCCGTACCTGACGCATGGCGAGCCGCTGGTCGCCGCCTGCGCCGAGGCCGGCACCGATTACGTCGATCTGACCGGTGAGCCCGAGTTCGTCGATCGCATGTGGCTGCGTTACGACGACCGTGCTCGCGCCAGCGGCGCCCACATCGTCAACTGTTGCGGCTTTGATTCGATCCCGCACGACCTGGGTGCGTATTTCACGGTGCGCCAGTTGCCGGAAGGCGTGCCGATCAAACTCGAGGGCTATGTCCGTGCGGCGGGCAAGCTGTCGGGCGGTACGCTGAGCAGCGCGGTCACCGCGCTGTCGCGCTGGCGCGAGCAACAAGCCGTGCGCAAGGAGCGTCGACGGCGCGAAGGTCAGCCGGTCGATCGTCGTATTGGCAGCACGCATCCGCGGCTGCGCTTCGACCGTCACGTGCACACCTGGGTGGCGCCGCTGCCGACGATCGACTCGCAGGTGGTGTTGCGCTCCGCTGCGACCGACGATCGCTACGGCAGCGAGTTCCGTTACGGCCACTACCTGCAGCTGAAGAACCTGCCGATGATGGCCGCCGTCGGCGCAAGCCTCGCCGGCATCACGGTCGCCGCGCAGATCGGCGTTGTCCGCAACCGCATCCTGGCCTTGTCGAGCAAGGGCGTCGGGCCGACGCCGGCCGAGCGCGAAGCCGGGTGGTTCTCGGTGCGTTTCGTCGGCACGGGGGGTGGCAAGACCGTCTACACCGAGGTGCGCGGCGGCGATCCGGGCTACGGCGAAACCGCCAAGATGCTGGCCGAATCGGCGCTGTGCATGGCCTTCGACCGGCTGCCGAAGCGACCGGGCGTGCAGACGCCGGCGCACGTTTTTGGCAACGCGCTGATCAAGCGGCTGGTGGCGTCGGGCATGCAGTTCCGCGTGCTCGATTCGCTCGGCAGCAGCAGCCGATCGTGAGCGCGCCGATGACGCGGCGCGCACCCCTTTTCTGATACGGCGGAGAAACGACCGATGAGCCGACTATGGCTGTCGCTGGCAGCGGTGTACGGGCTCACGGGCGTGCTGCTCGGCGCTTTCGGCGCGCATGCGCTGCGCGCCCGGCTGTCACCGGATTTGCTTGCGGTTTGGAAGACCGCGGTCGAATACCAGTTCTACCACGCGTTCGCGCTGGCGCTGGTCGGCTTGCTGCTGCGAGGCGCGGCCGACCGGGCACTCGACGTGTCCGGCCTGTGCTTCGCGGCCGGCGTCGTGGTGTTTTCCGGCAGCTTGTACGCACTGGCGCTGAGCAACGTGCGCGTGCTCGGCGCGATCACACCGATCGGCGGGCTGCTGTTCATCGCCGGCTGGTCGGTGCTGCTGTACGCGTTGACGCGCCGCTGACGCGCCACGCCGCGCGTCGCTGTGACTACAGCGCCGGCTGCGCGGCCGATGCGATGTTGTGATTCAGGCTGTTGGCAAACACCGCGTCGTCCAGGCCGCCGATCAGCGACTTGAGCCACTCGCCGCCGCGCGCGTCGTCGGATAGCGCCACGGCGATGTAGCGGCGGCCGTCATGCTCGACGATTGCGCTGTCGGCGTGGAAGTTGCGCCAGGTGCCGCTCTTGCGGAACAGCTTGGCGTCCGGATAGCGGCTTTCCAGCCCGGCGACGAACTTATGGTGGATCGCCGGCGAGCCCATGATGTCCTTCATCTGCCGGCTGGCCTCGGGCGATACCAGCTGCCCGGTTTCGAGCAGGTAATAGAAGCGCGCGACCTGGAACGTGGTGGCGCCATGCGACAGGTTGTGCAGCGGGTCGCGTCGCGTCGCGTTGCCGGTCGCGTAGGGCTTGCCGACCCACAGCCCGCCGTTGAGCGCGCTGTCGTACAAGCGGTAGCGGGTCGACTGCAGTACGCCGGCCAGGTAGTCGGTGCCCACTTTCTGCAGCATCGACGAGGCGGCCGTGTTCGACGATTCACGGATCATCCGCTTGAGCTCGGCGATGTTGTCGTCGTCGAGCCGCAGTTGCCCGGCGGCGGCTTTCTCGAACGCGCCGAGCAGGATCGCGATCTTCGGCAGGCTGGCGGCGTAGAACATCTGGTTGCTGTTGACCTGCGCCACGGCCGGGGCGAGCGGGTCGGTGATGTCGACCAGCGACACGGCCAGATGACCGTTGCGCACCGCGCTTTGCAGCTGCAGCTGGTTCAGGCAGCGCTCCAGCGAGGCTTGCAGCGGACGGCTGACGGCCGGGCTCAAGTCCAGTGACGGGGCTGGCAAGGTGCTGGTCATGCCGTTGATCGTCGGCGCCAGCCGGGGCAGGTGCTTGCCGGACGGACCCGACGCGAAAGCCGCACTGCTGGCCGTCAGCAATGCGATCACAAAACTGCAATAACGGCCAAAAGACATTACGCCGTCGTGACTTGAGCGAAGCATCACGATGTTTGGTTTCCTGTTGGATGCGGACCCATCGCACCCCCGGTATCTGTCAGCACCGGTGAGGTTGCGCCTACCCCTGGTCCGCACCTTAACCGCTTCCCAATCCTGAATGCCAGCCGTAGCGGCCGGGCGGCGGGCCGTCGTCCAGCCCCCGTCACACCGCTTTTGCTGAACGCGGCTTGTGGCAGCATCGGTGCCACGGCACGGTCGAGGGATCCATGCAAACCCCAGTCGTCGATCGCGAGCAACGCGGTTTCATCCTGCTGCTCGCTCTGCTGCAGGGCGCGGCCTTGTATGCGATGCAGCTGGCACGCGAGCAGCAATGGCCTGGGCTGGGGACACCGGCCGGGCAGGTGCTCGCCTACACACTGGCGCTCGCGGTGCCGACGGTGATGGCGCTGACGGTCGAGCGGCTGCGCGACGGCCTGTTCTGGCGCCAGATCGCCGCACTGTCGCTGGGCTTGGTGCTGTTGGCCGCCTGGGCCGCGTTCGACTTGCCCGAGCCGAGCGCTGGGCGCAGCGAGCCGCCCGATGCGTACACCGCACGCCTGGCGGTGCTGCTGTTCGTGCTGCTGCTGTATCTGCAGGCGCGGCTGCGTCATCGCCGCTGGTGTGCGCCGTATGCCGAGCTGGTCGACCACGGCTGGCACAACGGCCTGAGTCTGCTGTTGCTGCTGCCGTTTGTTGGGTTTTGCTGGTTGGTGCTGTGGCTGTGGGGCGCGCTGTTCGACCTGTTGAAGATCGACCTGTTTTCGACGCTGTTCCGGCAGACGCCGTTCATCTATCTGGCCACCGGGACGATGGTTGGCCTGGGCCTGCTGCTGGCGCGGACCCAGCGCCGGCCGATCGAGGTGCTGCAGCCGATCCTGTTCGCGGTGTTGCGCGCCTTGCTGCCGCTGCTGGCGTTCATCAGCCTGCTGTTTCTGACGATGCTGCCGTTCACCGGCCTGGAGCCGTTGTGGCAGACACGCCGCGCCGCGGTGCTGCTGCTGACGATCGTGGCACTGATGGTGTTGTGTACCAACGCGGTCTACGGCGACGGTCGGCCGCCGTTGCTGACGACGTCGGTGTATCCGCGCTGGGTGCGGCGCGTTGTCGAGCTGTCGCTGGTGGCGCTGCCGGCCTATGCATTGCTGGCGCTGTACGCGCTGTGGCTGCGTGTCGACCAGCATGGCTGGACGCCCGATCGCCTTCACGGTGCCTTGGCGGCCTTGCTGCTGGCCGCCCATGCACTCGGCTATGCCGCCGGGCTGTTGCGCCCGCGCGCGGCGGGCGCGTTGCCGGCATTGGCCAGTGTCAACGTCAGCCTGTCGTGGCTGGCGATGGCGGTGCTCGTCGGCACGCTGACGCCGCTGCTGGACGCCAACCGCATCAGCGTCGCCAGCCAGATGGCGCGGCTGGAATCGCGCCAAATTAAGGTGGCCGATCTGGACTTGGCATTTCTGCGCGACCGGGCCGGCGGCGCTGGACGTCGTGCGCTGGCGTCCTTGCTGCGTCATCCGGGTGTGATCGCCGACCCGGCGCTGGCGCAGCGCATCGAGCGCCTGCTGCAGCCGGCGCCAGCTGCGGACGCGCCGCCGACACGCGACACGCTCCGGGCGCAGTTGGCGATTGCGCCCGGCGCCAGCCCGGTCGACGACGACTGGCTCGACGCCCTGGTGTCGCAACGTTTGGCGACGCTCAACTGCACCGAGCCCGGCAGTGACTGCGTGGTGCTGACGCCCGACATGGACGGCGACGGTCGCAGCGAGCGGCTGCTGTGCGCGCTGGCCAGCGATTCGGCGCAATGCCAGCTCAGCGCGCGCGTCGCCGGCCAGTGGCAGGACATCGGCGCGGTGCCGCTGCACGCCATCGGTGGCGATGTGCCGCAGGCGCTGCGCCAGGGCCGTTATCGCGTCGTCGCGCCGCAATGGTCCGATCTGGAGATCGACGGCGAACGCCATCGGTTGCAGCTGCGATGATGCGGCGATGCCGGCTTGCACCGGCCGCCGCCGCGGCTTAGAAAGGCGGCATGTCCGACCGCCTGCTCGAAATCCCGATCTTCCCGCTGCGTACCGTGCTGTATCCGGGCGGGCGCCTGCCGCTGCGTATTTTTGAAGCGCGCTACGTCGATATGACCAAGGCCTGCATCGGCAACGACGAGGTGTTCGGCGTCTGCCTGATCGTCGACGGCTTCGAGGTCGGCAGCCCTGCCGTGCCGGCGCCTTTTGGCTGCACGGCGCGGATCCGCAGCTGGGACGTGCCTGCGCCCGGCTTGTTCACGCTGGAAACGGTCGGCGAGGCGCCGTTCCGCATCCGCGAGCGTTTCAGCACGCCCAGCGGCCTGATCCGCGCCCTGGTCCAGCTCGAGCCCGCTCCGCCTCCGACGCCGTTGCCTGCCGCATCGCGGATGCTTGGCGATCTGCTGCAGCAGATCGTCGACAAGATCGGCGCCGAGCACTTTCCGTCGCCGACGCAGTTCGACGACGCCGCGTGGGTGGCGTATCGCTTGGCCGAAGTGCTGCCGCTGCCGGATGAGACCCGGCTGCAGCTGCTGATGGAGTGCGACCCGGTGGCGGCGCTGGCGCTGATCGAGCAGATCGTCCGCGAAGCCTGATCCGCGCGCGCTCCGGCGCGCAGCGGGCCGGCTCTACAAGCTCAGCGGTTCCAGCGCTTCGTAGGCGCGGCGCAGCCACATCTTGGCGCGCTGGCGTTCGAGCATGCCCAAGCCGGTCATCGCCTTGTCGTCACTGTTGGCCGCAGCCCAGAAGCTGGTGCTGCGCTCGTCGATCTTGGTCATCACCGGCTCGTGCAGACGCGGGATCGAGATGATCCGGGCACCCAGGTTCAGCGCGCGCTCCTTCTGGCCGCTCTTGTCGAAGATGTCGAAGTCGTCGCCGCGCGAGGCGTTGCGGACGATCACCAGCTCGACTTGCGACGACTCGCCGAAGCGATCGAGCCAGCGCGCCAGCAGGTCGACGGAATCCTTGCCCGAATCCATCACGTGCCAGTAGCGGATCGACACGCCGAGCTCCTCGGCCAGCTCCAGCACGCCGGATTCGTCGAGCCAGCGCACCAGCGGCCCGTGGGTCTGTGCGGCCAGGTCGACGACGACGCGCCGCGCCGGATCTTCGGCGGCGGCTTCCAGCACCAGGTCGAGGCTTTCGAAGCGGTCGATCGCCACCGGCGACGCAAAGCCGGTGTAGAAGCGCAGCAGCGCGCCGTGGCTGCGGTCGGAATCGAAGCCCAGGAACGGCAGCTTGCGGTCGATGAAGTACTGCGCGAGCAGCCGGGCGACCAGCGACTTGCCGACGCCGCCTTTTTCCCCGCCGATGAAGTGAACCGTGGCCATAACGCTCCGTGTTGGGGCCCACCGGCCCCGTGAAAGGGCGCGCAGGCTACCGCATCGGCCGCGCGCATGACGCACAATACGCGGCCGGCCGGCACGGCCGCGCTGCATATGACGTGGTGAACCCGTGGAATCCAAGCCGTCCGACGCTGTCGCCAACCCGGCCGTGGCCGCTCCTTTCAGCAGCTTGCCGCTGCGCGCCGAACTGCTGCAGGCCGTTGAATCGCTGGGCTTCGTCGAGATGACGCCGATCCAGGCGCAGAGCCTGCCAGTACTGCTGGCCGGCCGTGATGTGATCGGCCAGGCGCGTACCGGCAGCGGCAAGACGGCGGCCTACGGCCTGGGCCTGTTGTCGCGCATCGACCCGGCGCTGAGCAGCGTCCAAGCGCTGGTGCTGTGTCCCACGCGCGAACTGGCCGACCAGATCAGCAAGGAAATCCGCCGGCTGGCGCGCTGCCTGCCGAACATCAAGATCACGCAGCTGTCGGGCGGTATTTCGCAGCGGCCGCAGCTGGCCTCGCTCGAACACGAGCCGCACATCATCGTCGGCATGGCCGGCCGCGTGCTCGAACACTTGCAGCAGGGCACGCTCAAGCTCGATGGCCTGCGCGTGCTGGTGCTCGACGAAGCTGACCGCATGCTCGACGGCGACTTCGAAGAAGCCAGCCGCGCGATCGTCGCCCACACGCCGGCCAGCCGGCAGACGCTGTTCTTCTCGGCCACCTACAACGAGGTGGTCCGCGACTTCAGCGCGACGCTGCAGCGCGACCCGGTCGAGATCACGGTCGACACCGTCACCAGCCCGGCGCAGGTCGAACAGCAGTTCTACGAAGTCGACGCCCTGCGCCGCATCGATGCGCTCGCGTTCGTGCTGAGCCAGCGCAAGCCCGAGTCGGCGCTGGTGTTCTGCCACACGCGGCGCGACGCTCAGGACGTGCAGCAGCAGCTGGCCAAGCGCGGTTTTGCGGTGCTGGGCCTGCACGGCGACATCGAACAGCGCGAGCGCGACGAAGTGCTGGTGCGCTTTCACAACGGCAGCTGCCGCGTGCTGGTCGCCACCGACGTCGCCGCGCGCGGCTTGGACATTCCCGACCTTGCGGCCGTGATCAGCTACGAATTGCCGGCCGACGCCGACGCGCACACGCACCGCGTTGGTCGCACCGGCCGTGCCGGTCGCAGCGGCCTGGCGGTGCATTTGTTCACGCATCGCGAGCGTGCCCGCGTTACCGCGATCGAAGAAAACCTTGGCCTGAAGATCGACACCAAAAAGCTCGCGCTGCCGGCGCGCTTCACCGACGCGCCGGTACCGGCGACGCGGGTGACGATCTGCATCGACGGCGGCCGTCGCGACAAGCTGCGCCCCGGCGATCTGCTCGGTGCACTGACCGGTGCCGCTGGTCTGCCGTCCGAAGCGGTCGGCAAGATCAGCACGTTCGACACGCGCACCTACGTCGCCATCGACAAGAAAGTCGCCGCGCTGGCGATCCAGCGCCTGCGAGCCAACAAGATCAAGGGAAAGAACTTCCGCGTGCGGCCGATCGACTGAGTCGTCGCGGCCGCCGATTCCCGCGCTCTAGGTGAGCGTCCTGGTTTCGCGGCGCAGATCCGCGATCAGCGACCCGGCAGCCAATACCTCGGCGTCGTGCGCCGGTTCGCGCCAGGGTTCGTGCAGCGCCGCCTTGTACCAGCTGACCATCGCCGGCCGCGACAGCAGCCGCATCGCATAGCCGGTGGCGTCGTCGCTCATCGGCAAGCCGTAGCTTTGAAAGCGGAACGCAACCGGCGCGAAGAACGCATCGACCGCACTGAAAGCAGCGCCGGCCAGATACGGGCCGCCGAAACGGCGCAGTCCGTCGTTCCACAGTTCGTCGTTGCGGTCGATGTCGCGCTTCAAGTCGCCGTTGATCGCATGCGGCTTGATCCGCATGCCGCAGCTCATCGGGCAGCGGCTGCGCAGCGCGGCGAAGCCTGCGTGCATTTCAGCGCTGGCGCTGCGCGCCCAGGCGCGGGCGACGACGTCGGCCGGCCAGACGCCGGCGTGGCGCTCGGCCAGGTATTCGGTGATCGCCAGCGAATCCCAAACGGTGATGTCACCGTCGACCAGACACGGCACTTTGCCGGTCGGCGAGAACGCTCGGTACGCCTCGAAGCTGCTACCGCGAGCGTTGAATGGCACCAGTGTTTCGTCGAAGGCGATGCCCAGCTCGCTCAACAGCAGCCAGGGTCGCAGCGACCACGACGAGTAGTTCTTGTTGGCGATGTAGAGCTGGTAGTGAGGCACGGTGGATTCCAGTGGCCGGGCGGGCGGTGCCGCGACCGTTCAGTCTGAACCCTGCATGCTGCAATGGTGTGACGCTGCAGCCCGAGCGTCATGACCGTCAACCCCCAACCAAGGATGGAACCATGAACAACACTATCGGATGGCTTGCCGGCTTGTGCCTGATCGCCGGCTCATCGCTGCTGACGGCCTGCAACACGCTGGAAGGCGCCGGCAAAGATGTCGAAAGAACCGGCGAAGTGATTCAGAACTGCGCCGATCGCACGGACCCGTCCTGCAAGCGCTAGCGCTGCCGGCAGGTTACGGGGTGGCGGTGTCCGCGGCGCCGGACCAGCCGCCACCCAGCGACTGAATCAGCGCGACGGCCGTGGTCTGGCGGTCGCGCTGCGCCTGAATCAGCGTGCGCCGCGCCGACAGCGCCGAGGCCTGCGCGGTGACCACTTCGCTGTAGACCACTTGCCCTGCCTTGTAGCGGTTCAGCACCAGTCTTTCGTTTTCGTCGGCGATCGCGGACGCCTGCTGGCGTAACTGCTCGGTGCGCTCCAGCACGCGGCTGCCGGTCAGCTGGTCTTCAACGTCGGCGAACGCGGCCAGCACGGTCTGCCGGTAGGTGGCGACCGTCTGGTCGTAGGCGGCGCGCGCTTGATCGAGTTGCGCGCGGCGCGCGCCGAAGTCGAACAGCGTCTGCGCAGCCGAGGCGCCGATCGACCACAGCATCGTCGAGGCGTCGAGCAACTCGGCAACCGTGCTGCTCGACGACCCATACGAAGCGCTTAGCGACAGGCTCGGGTAGTAGGCCGACCGCGCCACGCCGATCTGGGCATTGGCATTGGCCACGCGGCGTTCGGCGGCGGCGATGTCGGGCCGCCGCTGCAGCAGCGTCGACGGCAGGCCGACCGGTACGCCGGGCACGACCGCATTCCACGGCGCCGGCTCGATTTGGAACCGGGCCGGCGCTTCGCCGACCAGGACCGCGATCGCGTGTTCAAGCTGGGCGCGCGTGCGGCGCAGCGATTCCATATCGGCTTGCGTGCCATACAGCTGCGTCTGCGCTGACAGGTAATCCGTGCGTGGCGCAATACCAGCGCGATAGCGGTTTTCGGCGATCTGCAGCGCGCGCTCGTAGCCGGTGAGCGTTTGCTGCAACAGGCCAATCTCGGCATCGGTGGCACGCAGCGACAGGTAGTTGGTCACCAGCTCGCCTTGCGCCGACAGCGTGGCGCTGGCGAGGTCGGCGGCACTGGCCGCCGTCGAGGCATCGGCGGCTTCGGCGCTGCGCCGCAGCCGGCCCCAAACATCCGGTTCCCAGCTGGCGCCGATGCTGGTGCGGTAATTGTTGTTGATATTGCCGCCACCGGCGATCACCGACTGCTGGCCGTTGGCGTCGGTGACGACGCGGCTGGCGCGGTTGCCGCCGCTGTCAGCGCGCGTCGCGGTGCCACTGAGATCGATCGTCGGGAACAGCCCGGCGCGCTGCTGGCTGACCAGTGCACGCGCTTGCGCGTAGGCCGCTTGGGCCGCTGCGATGTTCTGGTTCGACACCTGCACGCGCTGCGCCAGCGCGTCGAGTTCGGCGTCATCGAACAACTGCCACCAGGTACCGCGATCGATCGCATCCGATGGCGCTGCAGCGACCCAGCCTTCGGCCTCCTTGAAGGCCGTGGCGGTCGCGGCATCCGGCCGCTGATAGTCGGGGCCGACCGCGCAGCCGCTGGCGAACGCCAGTAGCGCAGCGGCGACGACGGATGGCTTGTGCAACATCATCGGTTCAAGCTCCTGCCGCCAGATCGGCATCGGCATGACGGCTCAGCAGCGCCTCGTCAGGCCGGCGACGACGCAGGCGATCCATGTAAACGTAGACCACGGGCGTGGTCAGCAGCGTCAGCATCTGGCTGGCGATCAAGCCGCCGATGATCGCCACGCCCAGCGGCTGGCGCAGCTCCGATCCTTCGCCAAAGCCAATCGCCAGCGGCAGCGCACCCAGTGCAGCGGCCATCGTCGTCATCAGGATCGGACGAAACCGCAGCAGACAGGCTTCGCGCACCGCATCCGTGGCGCTCATGCCGCGCGCACGCTGCGCATCGAGCGCAAAGTCGATGATCAGGATCGCGTTCTTTTTGACGATGCCGATCAGCAGAAACAAGCCGATCAACGCGATCAGCGAAAACTCCATCCGCAGCAGCATCAGCGCCAGCACCGCGCCGACGCCGGCCGATGGCAGCGTCGACAGCACGGTCACCGGATGCACGTAGCTTTCGTACAGCACGCCGAGCACGATGTAGATCACGACGATCGCGGCGGCGATCAGCAGCCCTTGTGAGCCCTGCGATTGCTGGAACGCGCGCGCCGTGCCCTGGAAGCTGGCCGCGATGCTCGTCGGCATGCGGATATCGGCTTCGGCCTGTTTGACCAGCACCTGGGCCTGGCTGAGGCTGACACCCTCGGCCAGGTTGAACGAGATCGTCGTTGCCAGCGTCGCGTCCTGGTGATTGATCGACGTGGCGGCCGCACGCTCGCCGACGCTGCTGATCGCGGCCAGCGGCACCATGCTGGCCGTGGTCGTCGCCAGTGCCGCGCCGGTCGATGGATCGCGTAGCGCCGGGTTGGTCGCCATGGCCGCTGCGGCGGCGGTGGCATTGGCGGCCGGAATGTAGACATCGTTCAAGGCCAACGGGCCTTCGCGGTAGGTCGACGCCACACCGAGCACGACGCTGTACTGGTTGATGTCCTCGTAGATCGTGGCAGCGGTGCGCTGACCAAACGCGTTATACAGCGCGTTGTCGACGGCGCGCGGCGTGATGCCGAAACGAGCCGCCGTGTCGCGGTCGATCGTGATGAAGCTCTCCACGCCGTTGGCCTGCTGGTCGGTGTTGACGTCGGTCAGCTGCGGCAAGGTCTTGAGCTGTTCGGCCAAGCGCGTCGCCCATTCCTTCAATTCCGCTGGGTCATCGCCCTTGAGCGTGTACTGGTAGCTCGCGTTGGCCGAGCGGCCGCCCATCCGCAAGTCCTGCACCGGGTTCAGGAACAAGCTCACGCCGCTGACTTGCGCCAGCTTCGGCCGCAGTCGGTTGATCACCGCTTGGCCGGTTTCACCACGCTCGGCCAGCGGCTTCAGATCAACGAACATGAAGCCGCCACCGGCGCGCGCACCGCCGGTGAAGCCGACGACCGTCGACACCGCCGGGTCGGCATGAATGATGTCGATCAGCGCTTGCAGCTTGCCGGCCATCGCCTGAAACGAAATGCTCTGGTCGGCTTGCAGGCCGCCGGCCAGCTGACTGGAATCCTGCTGCGGGAAGAAGCCCTTGGGTGCGATCACGAACAGATAGCCGTTGAGCGCGATCACGGCCGCCAACAGCAGCATCACCATGCGCTTGCAGTCCAGCGCCCAATCGAGCTGCCGTCGATACAAGCCGAGCAGTGCGTCGAAGCCGCGCTCGGCGATCCGTGCCAAGCGACCAGGCGATTGACCGGCTGCCGGCGTACGCAACAGCCAGGCGCACATCATCGGCGTCGTCGTCAGCGAGATCAGTAGCGAGATCATCACGGCCGCCGACAGCGTGATCGCAAACTCGCGGAACAAGCGCCCGACCTGGCCGCCCATGAACAGCAGCGGGATGAACACCGCCACCAGCGACACGCTGATCGACAACACGGTAAAGCCGACTTCGCGTGCGCCGAGCAAGGCCGCCTTGAAGCGGTCCATGCCGGCTTCGATATGGCGCGAGGTGTTCTCGAGTACGACGATCGCATCGTCAACGACGAAGCCGGTGGCCACCGTCAGTGCCATCAAGCTCAGGTTGTTCAGCGAAAAGCCCAGCAGGTACATCACGCCAAACGTGCCCAGCAGCGACACGATCGTGGCCACGGCCGGTATCAGCGTGGCGCGCAGATTGCGCAGGAACAGGCTGACCACCAGCACCACCAGCACGATCGACATCACCAGCGTGAACTCGACATCGTGAAGCGAGGCGCGGATCGACTTGGTGCGGTCCGATGCCACTTGTAGCTTGATGCCGGCCGGCAGTTGCGCCTGCAGTTCGTCGATCTTGCCTCGCACCTGATCGACCACTTCGATCACGTTGGCGTTGGGCTGCTTGCGGATCAGCACCACGACGGCCGGCTCACCGTTGAACAGACCCAGCGTGCGCTCGTCGGCCGTGCCTTCCTTGATGTCGGCGATGTCGCCCAGCCGCACTGGGGCCTCGTTCTTCCAGGCCACGACCTGGTCGCGGTAGGTTTGGACGTCGCGACCCAGGTTGTTGGTGTAGATCTGGTAGTGGCGCTCGCTGCTTTCGATCGCACCCTTGGGACGGTTGGCGTTGGCCGACTCGATGGCGGCGCGTACGTCTTCCATGCTGACGCCGAAGCGGATCAGTGCAAACGGCACCACGTCGATGCGTACCGCCGGCAGCGAGCCGCCACCGACCTCCACTTCGCCCACGCCGGGAATCTGCGCGATCTTCTGCTGCAGCAGATTGGTCACGGCCTCGTAGATCTGGCCGCGCGTCTTGGTCGGCGAGGTCAGCGCCAGCACGATCACCGGTGAGTCGGACGGGTTGGCCTTGTTGTAGGTCGGGTTGCTGCGCAGCGTTGCAGGCAGGTCCGCGCGCGTGGCGTTGATCGCGGCCTGGACTTCGCGTGCGGCGCTGTCGACGTTACGTTCGAGCCCAAACTGCAGGTTGATTCGCGTACTGCCGCTGCCGCTGGACGAGGTCATCTCGTTGACGCCGGCGATGATGCCCAAGCGCCGCTCCAGTGGCGTGGCGACGCTGGTGGCCATCGTCTCGGGGCTGGCGCCCGACAGCTGCGCTTGGACCGAAATCACCGGATAGTCGACCTGCGGCAGCGGCGCGACCGGCAGCACGAAAAAGCCGGCGATGCCCGACAGCGCGATGCCGATCGTCAGCAGCACGGTGCCGATCGGACGCTGGATGAACGGGGCCGAAAGGTTCATCTCAGGCCGCGCTGCCGGGTGCTGCGGCGCTGCGACGGCCGAAGCGCTGGCCGAGCCGGTCGAACATCAGATAGATCACCGGCGTCGTGAACAGCGTCAGCGCTTGGCTGACGACCAGGCCGCCGAAGATCGCGATGCCCAGCGGCCGGCGCAACTCGGCGCCTTCGCCGGTGCCGAGCATCAGCGGCACGGCCGCAAACAGCGCCGCGAGCGTCGTCATGATGATCGGCCGGAAACGCAGCAGCGCAGCTTGGTGGATGGCCGCTTGTGCGGCCAAGCCCTGTGATCGCTCGGCGTCGATCGCGAAGTCGATCATCATGATCGCGTTCTTCTTGACGATGCCGATCAGCAGAATGATGCCGATGATGCCGATCACGCCAAGGTCATTGCCGGTGACGATCAGCATCAGCAGTGCGCCAACGCCGGCCGACGGCAGCGTCGACAGAATCGTCAGCGGATGCACGTAGCTCTCATACAGCACGCCGAGCACGATGTAGACGCAGATGATCGCCGCCAGAATCAGCCACAGCTGGTTGCTCAGCGAGTTTTCGTAGGCGCTGGCAGCGCCCAGAAAGCTCAGGCTGACGCTGGCCGGCAGGTCGATGTCGATCGCCGCTTGGCGGATCTGGTCGACGGCCTCGCCCAGCGACACGCCGTCGGCGGTGTCGAAGCCGATCGTCGTGGCCGGGTACTGCGCCACGTGTGTCACTTGCAGCGGTGCGCGGCGTTCGCTGATCGTCGCGAATGCGCCCAGCGGCGTGGCCACGCCGGAGCCGGACTGCAAGTGCAGCAGTCCGAGCGATGCCGGCTCGGTCAGCAGATCGGGCCGCGCTTCGAGAATCACCCGGTACTGGTTGGTCTCGGTGAAGATCGTCGACACGATGCGCTGGCCAAACGCGCTGTACAGCGCATCGTCGATCGCCGAAGCCGAAATGCCGAGCCGCGACGCAGTATCACGATCGACGTCGATGTAGGCGCTGCTGCCGGTGGCGCCGGCGTCGGAGACCACGGTGCGCAGCGCATCGAGCTGCTGCATCCGTGCTGCGAGCTTTTGCGCCCATTGGGTGACGATGGCGGTATCGGCGCCTTCTATCGACACGCGGTACTGCGTCGGACCGGATTCGGCGTCGATGGTCAGATCCTGCGTCGGCTGCAAGTACAGCGTCGCCCCGGCGACGTTGGCGACCCGCTGTTTGAGCCGCTCCATGATCTGGCTCTGCGTGGCACCGCCACGCTCGCGCCGCAGGTTGATGAACAGGCGCCCGGTATGCAGCAGCGTGCTGTTGGCGGCATCGACGCCGACGAAGGAGCTGAGGTTTTCCACGGCCGGGTCCTTCAGGATCTCCGCGGCGGCCGCCTGTTGCAGCTGGGACATCCGTGAAAACGACACCGACTCGCTGGCTTGCAGCCGCGCTTGCAGCTGCCCGGTGTCCTGCGTCGGGAACAAACCCTTGGGGATCAGCACATACAGCAGCACCGTTAGCAGCAGGGTCGCCAGTGCGGCGATCAGCGTTGCGCCCTGATGGCGCAACACCAGCGTCAGCCAGCGGTCGTAGTGGCCGACGACGCGGTCGAAGCCGCGCTGGATCGCGGCACCGATGCCGCGCTCGGGCGCGGTCGAATGCGCGTTGAGCCACCGCGCCGACAGCATCGGCACCAGCGTCAGCGACACCACGGCCGAGATCAGGATCGTGATCGCCAGCGTCACCGCGAATTCGCGGAACAGCCGGCCGACGACATCACCCATGAACAGTAGCGGGATCAGCACCGCGACCAGCGAGATCGTCAGCGAGATGATCGTGAAGCCGATTTCGCTAGCGCCCTTGAGTGCGGCGTTGAACGGCTTTTCGCCGCGTTCCAGGTGCCGTGCGATGTTCTCGATGACGACGATCGCGTCGTCGACGACGAAGCCGGTGGCAATCGTCAGCGCCATCAAGCTCAGGTTATTGAAGCTGTAGCCGAGTAGATACATCGCGCCGCAGGTGCCGATCAGCGAGATCGGCACCGACAGGCTGGCGATCAGCGTTGCTTGCGGGCTGTGCAGGAAGAAGAAGATCACCAGCACCACCATCACCACGGCCAGCAGCAGCTCGATCTGCACGTGGTGTACCGACGCGCGGATGCCAGTCGTGCGGTCGCTGAGCACGTCGATGCGCACGCTGTCGGGCATCACGCCCTGCAGTTCGGCCAGACGCTGCTGGATCGCATCGACGGTGCGGATCACGTTGGCGCCGGGCTGGCGCTGCACGTTGAGGATGATCGCCGGGCGCAGGTTGGCCCAGGCCGCGAGCTTGATGTTTTCGGCGGCGTCTACCACGTTGGCGACATCGCTGATGCGCACCGGCGCATCGCCGGTGTAGGCGACGATCAGGTTGCGGTAGTCGTCGACTGTCAGCAGTTGGTCGTTGGCGTTGATCGAGTACGCGCGGCTCGGGCCGTCGAAGCTGCCCTTGGCGCTGTTGGCGTTGGAAGCACCGATCGCCGACTGCAGCGTGCTCAGCGTGATGCCGTAGGACGCCAGTGCCTGCGTGTCGGCCTGGATGCGGATCGCCGGACGTTGCCCGCCCGACAGCGTCACCAAGCCCACGCCCGACACTTGGCTGATCTTCAGCGCCAGCCGCGTATCGGCGAGGTTGCGCACCTCGGTCAGCGGCAGCGTGTCCGACGTCAGCGCGAGCGTCAGCACCGGTGCGTCGGCGGGATTGACCTTGGCATAGACCGGTGGCGCCGGCAGGTCGGCCGGCAGCAGTGCATTGGCGCTGTTGATCGCGGCTTGCACTTCCTGTTCGGCGACGTCGATCGCCTCGGTCAGCGTGAACTGCAAGGTGATGATCGACGCGCCGGCCGTGCTGACCGAGCTCATTCGCTGCAGTCCCGGCATCTGGCCGAGCTGTCGTTCCAGTGGCGCGGTCACCGTCTGGCTCATGACCTCGGGGCTGGCGCCGGGATACAGCGTCTGCACCTGGATCGTCGGGTAGTCGACCTCGGGCAGCGCCGACAGCGGCATGAACTTGAAGCCGACCAAGCCGGCCAGCACGATTGCCGCCATTAGCAGCGCCGTGGCGACCGGCCGTTCGATGAACGGGCGCGAAGGATTCATATCCGTCCTGGCGTCGAGCCGATGCGGCGCCGGATCAAGGTGCGCCGTCGGCGGGCGCGCCTTCGGGCCGGCGACGGCGCTTCTGGCCATCACCGCGGGGGCCGCGCTGAGCCGGTGCCGCGCTGCCGTCGGCCGCCGGTGCAGCGCCTGCCGACGCGGCCGGCAGGATCACCGGCGCACCCTCGCGGAGCCGGTCGCCGCCTTCGGTAATGACGACATCGCCGATCTGCAGCCCTTCGGTGATCTGCACGCGGTCGTTGGTGGCGATGCCGCGTTTGACCTTGCGCTGGCTTACGGTGCGGTCGTCGTTCAAGCGCCAGACGAAGTCGCCGTCGCTGCCGTTGCGCACCGCCGAGATCGGCACGGTGACCGCGCCGCGGATCGTGCGCATCACCAGGCGCAGGTTCACGAACTGGTTCGGGAACAAGCTGCCGTCGTCGTTGGTGAAGCGCGCCTTGGCGCGAACGGTGCCGGTTTCGGTGTTGACCTGGTTGTCCAGCGTCAGAAATTGGCCTTCGGCCAGCGTCTGGGTCCGCGTGCGGTCGAGGGCTGTCGCTGCCAGCGTCTGGTTCTGCGACACCGGCAACTGGATTTCGGCAACACGGTCCTGCGGCACGGTAAACGCGACGTCGGTCGGCGCGATCTGCGTCACCACGACGATGCCGCTGGCATCGCCGGCGCCGATGTAATTGCCGACGTCGATGACGCGCAGGCCGGTGCGGCCGGCGATCGGCGAGCGGATCTCGCAAAAATCCAGATTCAGCTGTGCCGTGGCGACGGCGGCGCGATCCGAGGCTAGCGTGCCTTCGAGCTGGCGAACCGTCGCGGCCTGCGTGTCGACGTCTTGCTCGGCGATCGAGTCCTGCTGCTGCAGCGTCTTGAAGCGCTCCAGCGTCACGCGCGCATTGTCGAGCTCGGCGCTGTCGCGTTGCAGCTGCGCCTGTGCCTGCTGCAGCGCGATCTGGAACGGACGCCGGTCGATCACCGCCAGTACGTCGCCCTTGGCGACCCGCTGTCCTTCGCGATAGCGCACCTCGGTGATCACGCCCGACACCTGCGGCCGCACGATCACCGTCGCCAGCGGCGTGACCGTGCCCAGCGATTCGAGAATCACCGGGATGTCGGTGCTTTCCGCCGTCGCGGTGCCGACGGTCGTGCCGGGCCGGCGCGAGCCACCACCGCCGCCAAAGGCACCCGACGGCGGCCCGCCCGCCCCGGGCGGCCCACCGGCGCCGGGCATGCCCGGCGCTCCGGCGGTGCTCGCGGCTGGCCGGTGTCCCAGGTACCAGGCCAGCGCCGCCATGCCGGCGATCACGGTCAGCACAACGACGATGCCGACGATCCGGCTGCGACCGCGCTGCGGGGCCAAGGTCGGCGAGGGAACAGACGGCTGCATGCGGGGCTTGGCCAACGTGAATCCTTTGCGGGTGTGCGTGAACGGGAACGCTGCAGTGGGATGGAGCAGGGCGTATCGCGGTCAACCGCGTGCCACCGCCGGCTCGCGACAACGGTCAGCACGCGGGCCAGTCGCAGCGAAACTTACACTGCAGCGGCCGTCATCGACGCCGATCGCGCAGTAAAGTTTCGTTAACGTGTGTCGCCTGACGGTATCCCGGCTGCTGGCCGAACCACGATGCCGCTACAACGTTCGAAACGGTCGAGCAGGAAATTTGCCCCGTCGCCGGGCACAATACGCGCCGCGGCCGGCAGCGCGCCCGCGGAGAGGTGGCAGAGTGGTCTATTGCGGCGGTCTTGAAAACCGCTGAACCGCAAGGTTCCGGGGGTTCGAATCCCTCCCTCTCCGCCACTATTGGTCTGTACTGCCATTGGGCAGTGCAGACCAATAGCGAAGTGGAAAGCTGAGGGATGGATTCGAAGGGCGCGAGAGCGCCCCGGCCCGTAGGGGAATCCCTCCCTCTCCGCCACTATTGGTCTGTACTGCCATTGGGGAGTGCAGACCAATAGCGAAGTGGAAAGCTGAGGGATGGATTCGAAGGCGCGAGAGCGCCCCGGCCCGTAGGGGAATCCCTCCCTCTCCGCCACTATTGGTCTGTACTGCCATTGGGCAGTACAGACCAATAGCGAAGTGGAAAGCTGATGGAGGGATTCGAAGGGCGCGGGAGCGCCCCGGCCCGTAGGGGGTCCCTTCCTGCGCTACTCAGATCGCTTCGGAACCTCGCGAAAGATCGGTTGCAAGCGCAGCACGCCGGAGTCGGCGATGCCGCAGCAGGTATTGCAGGTCCGCCCGATTGTCATGCATCAGTTGCACGCCGAAGTAGTTGATGTACTCCAGCATGGCAAACACCAGCAGTCCGCCGGCCCATGCAAGATCGGCCGTGGCGGCGCCCCGTTGGCTCATCACGCCGTAGGCGATCACGACCGCCATCAGCGCCAGCAGATCGGCGAGTCGAAGGGCTCGATATAGCGGTCGGAAGTAGCTCGGCAGCGCCCGACGCGTCCTCACCGATTCGAGTTTCAGGTGCCAGTAGCCTGCGCCCTGCAGCAGCATCACCCCGACCAGCAACGTCGGGGGAAGGCGTAGCGCCCAATCGACCGGAAGGCCCGACTGCAGCCAGTGCCATATCAGCACGGCCGGGAGTGCCAGGGCGGCAAAGGCTTCCGCGTTGCGAAGGTAGCGAAGTCGGTTGTGGAGCGGGTTATTCGTCACGTGGATGGCGTTCCAGGGGTGCAAGGCCAAGCCTAGCGTTGCCGCCGACCCGATGCGCGCCTGTTGATGATCGCCGCGCTTTGCCCAGACTCACTTGGTTATGAAGGTCGATGCGATCCTAGGGCATGGACCCGGTGATTTGGTGAATAATTCAGGCTAACTGCCGCCGCAAAGCCCGATCTCGAAGGGCTGCACCGGCACCGCATTGACCGCTCACCTCATCACGTCTTGCCGCTTGAACCCAGTGGCAGCGTCAACGGAACCCCGCGCATGACCGCAAGCAAAATCGTCCACGTCGGCCGCATCGCCGTCGCCAACCATCTTCCGTTCGTGCTGTTCGGCGGCGTCAACGTGCTGGAGGACGAAAGCTTTGCGCTGCGGGTGTGCGAGCACTACGTCAAGGTGACGGCCAAGCTGGGCATTCCGTTCGTGTTCAAGGCCTCGTACGACAAGGCCAACCGCTCGTCGATCCGTTCGTATCGCGGCCCGGGCATGGTCGAGGGGCTGCGTATCTTCCAGGCGGTGAAGCGCGAGTTTGGCGTGCCGATCATCACCGACGTGCACGAGATCGAGCAGGCGCAGCCGGTGGCCGACGTGGTCGACATCATCCAGCTGCCGGCGTTTCTGGCGCGGCAGACCGACCTGGTGGTGGCGATGGCCAAAACCGGCAAGCCGATCAACGTCAAGAAGCCGCAGTTCATGAGCCCGCCGCAGATCAAGCACGTGGTCAGCAAGTGCCGCGAGGCGGGCAACGAGCAGGTGATCCTGTGCGAGCGCGGCAGCTGCTTCGGCTACGACAATCTGGTGGTCGACATGCTGGGCTTCACGCAGATGAAGCAGGTCAGCGGCGGCTTGCCGGTGATCTTCGACGTGACGCACAGCCTGCAGAACCGCGACCCCGGCGGCGAAGCCTCTGGCGGTCGCCGTGCGCAGGTACTGGAACTGGCCCGCGCCGGCTTGGCGATGAAGCTGGCCGGCCTGTTCCTGGAAGCCCACCCCGATCCGAGCGTGGCCAAGTGCGACGGCCCGAGCGCGCTGCCGCTGCACCAGCTGGAGCCGTTCCTGGCACAGCTCAAGGCGCTGGATGATCTGGTGAAGGGGCAGGACGAGTTGGTGATCGAGTAGCGCCGTCCGGGCTTCTGCTCAAGCCCGGAAATCCCTCAGGCGGCCCTGTGTCGCGCTGTCGATACTCCGCTCCCCAACCCTGCCGAGCCGCCCCGATGCTTCGTTCCCTGTTGGTTGCACTGAGTGCCTCGCTGTTGTCGATCGGCGCTGCCGAGGCGGCCGAAGGCATGTGGACCTTGGACCGCTTGCCGGTCGAGGCGATGCAGGCGCAGTACGGCTTCAAGCCCGATACGAAGTGGACCGAGCACGCCCAGCGCAGCGCGGTGCGTCTGGCCGGCGGGTGCTCGGGGTCGTTCGTGTCGCCGGACGGGCTGGTGATGACCAATCACCATTGCGTGCGCGAGTGCGTGGCGCAGTTGTCGACCGCCGAGCGCGACTTCGTCGAAGACGGCTTCTACGCCAAGACCGGCAAAGACGAGATCATGTGCCCGACGATCGAGCTGAATCGGCTCGACCGGATTACCGACGTCACCGAGCGCGTCAAGCAGGCCACGCAAGGGCTCAGCGGCGCCGAGTTCAGCCGCGCGCAGAAGGCGGAACGCTCGAAGATCGAAGCCGAGTGCGTCGGCAGCGACAAGGCGCGCACGCGCTGCGATGTCGTCGAGCTGTATCACGGCGGCGTGTACAGCTTGTATCGCTACCATCGCTATCAGGATGCGCGTCTGGTGTTTGCGCCCGAAGAATCGATCGCGTTCTTCGGCGGCGACCCGGACAACTTCAACTTCCCGCGCTACGACCTCGATCTGGGCTTGCTGCGTGCCTACGAGGACGGCAAGCCGGCCAAGGTCAAAGACTTCTTCCCGTTTAGTGCCAACGGCGCCGAGCCGGGCGAGATGACGATGATCCTCGGTCATCCGGGGCGCACCAACCGGTTGTTGACGGTGGCGCAGCTCGACCGCACGCGCGACGTCGATCTGATCCCGCGCTTGCTGCGGCTGTCGGAAATGCGCGGCATGCTCAACCAGTACGCCACATCGAGCGCCGAAGCCGCGCGCATCAGCAAGACCGATCGTTTCGGCGTCGAAAACAGCCTCAAGGCGCTCGGCGGCCAGCTCGAAGCGCTGCTTGACCCGGCGATCTTCGCACTCAAGCGCCAGCAGGAAGCCGAGCTGCGCGCGTTCGTCGCCGCGTCACCCGAGCGTCAGGCGGCGCAAGGCGCGGCATGGGACGAAATCGCCGCTGCCCAGCAGCGCTATCGTCAGTTCGAAACGCCGTACAAGTACATCGAAGGTAGCGGCGGTTTCAGCGGCGATTACTTCCGCATGGCGCGGATGCTGGTACGCGGCGCCGCCGAGCGCGCCAAGCCCAACGGCGAGCGCCTGCGCGAATACACCGACGCTGCGCTGCCGTCGGTCACTCAGCGGCTGTTCTCCAGCGCGCCGATCTACCCCGAGCTGGAATCGGTGATGCTCGGCTACTCGCTGACCAAGCTGCGCGCGGTGCTGGGCGCCGACGATGCGTTCGTGCAGCAGGTGCTCGGCCGCGATGCGCCAGAGTTGCTGGCACAGCGGCTGGTGGCCGGCACGCGGCTCGGTGACCCGGCAGTGCGCAAAGCGCTGTGGGACGGCGGTCAGGCCGCGATCGATGCATCGACCGATCCAATGATCGCGTTGGCGCGCAAGGTCGATCCGGCCGCGCGCGAACTGCGCAAGCGCTACGAGAGCGAGGTCGAAGCCGTCGAGCAGAAGAACACCGAGCATCTGGCGCGGGCGCGCCTCGACAAGTACGGCACCCGCGTCTACCCCGACGCGACGTTTACGCTGCGTCTGTCGTATGGCGAGGTCAAGGGTTGGGACCAGAATGGCACCGCAGTACCGCCGTTCACGACGATCGCGGGCGCGTTCAAGCGCGCGACCGATCACGATCCGTTCAAGCTGCCGGCGTCGTGGATCGCCGCGCAGCCCAAGCTCAATGGCGAGCAGCGGTTCAACTTCGTCAGCGACAACGACATCATCGGCGGCAACAGCGGCTCGCCGGTGATCAACCGCAAGGCTGAAGTCGTCGGTCTGGTGTTCGACGGCAATATCCGCTCGCTGGGCGGCGCATTCTGGTTCGACGGCGCGCACAACCGCGCGGTGTCGGTGCACAGCGGTGCGATTCTGGAGACGCTGCGCAAGGTGTATGGCGCGCAGCGCGTTGCTGACGAGATCGAGGCGGCGCGCAGCAAGCGCTGAGCGACGGACTCAGCCCGCTACAACATCAGGCTGCTGCAGTGGCCGCCTGATGCTTGGCGATCTGCTGCGCTAGATACGCGGCGTCCGCGCCGACGTCGGCAAAGCGGCCTGATCCCCAGGTGTTTTGCCAGGGCAGACCGAGGAAATACAGACCCTCGACGGGCGTGACGCCGCGCGTCTGCACTGGTTGGCCGCGGCCGTCGAACACCGGCGCTTCGAGCCATTGGTAGTCCGACGCAAAGCCGATGCACCAGATCACGCTGCTGATGCCGGCCGCCGTCAGGTCCAGCGTCAGCGGCTCGGTCTGCGGTTCCCACACGGGTACGTAATGCGGCTCGGCCGGGGCGTCGATGCCGTTGGCTGCGATATAGGCATCGACGGCGGTCTGAATGCCGCGATAGCTGTCGTCGGCGCGGTCGAGATTGCGACGTAGATCGGGCGCAAAGTGCACGACACCATCGGCGATCGTCTCGAAGCGGCCGTATAGCTGCATGCCGTCGGCGGCGAACTGGCGCAGGTCGATCGCCTTGCCGCCGTCACGCCCCGACAAGTAGTGATTGGTTTTTTCGCGGACGGTTTCTTTCTGCGGATGCTGGTCGAGCGTGATCGCGTAGTAGCCGGAGTCGGTCAGCCATTCGGTGACTTCGCGGCCGCGATAGACGCGCGGCGAGCGCGGCGCCGTGCCGACAGCCAAGTGCACGCGGCGCCCGGCGCGATGCAGGTCTTCGGCGATCTGCGCGCCGCTCTGGCCGGTGCCGACGACCAGCACGGCGCCGTCGGGAAGTTGCTGCGGATTGCGATACGCGCAGGCATCGATCTGCACGATGTGCGGCGGCAAGCGTTCGGCGCTGCGCGGCACGATCGGCCGGTGATAGCCGCCGGTGGCGACGATCACTTGTGCCGCATGCCAGCGACCACTGCTGGTGCGGATGTCGAAGCCGCCATCGACGGCGCGGACGCGCTCGACGCTGACGCCGGTCAGCAGCGGCGGATCGAACGACGCCACATAGGCTTCGAGATAGCGCACGATCTCGTCTTTGAGCATGAAACCTTTCGGATCGCGCCCGCCGAAGTCGGCGGCGTAGTCGAAACCCG
This sequence comes from Hydrocarboniphaga daqingensis, assembly GCF_900129825.1. GTDB lineage: Bacteria > Pseudomonadota > Gammaproteobacteria > Nevskiales > Nevskiaceae > Hydrocarboniphaga > Hydrocarboniphaga daqingensis. The sequence continues at coordinate 256,156 of NZ_FQWZ01000007.1, forward strand.
GCAGCCGGCACTGCCAGTTCGGCGTCACCAGGCAGAAACTATCCCAGCGCGCATGGCGCCACTCGTGCGCAACGCCGTGACGCTCGAACACACGATGTTCGATACCGAGTTGCTTCAAGTGCCAGCTGATCGACAGCCCTGCCTGGCCGCCGCCGATCACCGCCACCGGTAGCTGCGGGTTGTTGAGTGGGCCGTTCATTCGAACTTGACCACGGTGACGGTGGCCTGCGGATCGCTCGCGTAGCGACTGGCCAAGTGTTCGATCTCGCGAATCTGCGCCGCCGCGTGGCCGCAGCCCCAGCCGTATTTCTGCGCGACGCGCTCGCTGGCGTGTTCCAGTGCAGCGCGGCTGGCCGCGACGAAGTCGTGCAGCGGATACGGATGATGCAGCTTGAGTGCGTCGCGGATCGTGCTCGACGGCGAGTAACACGCCGTCGTGCTGTCGTCCGGCCAACGCACATGGAAATGCAGTTCGGGCATGGCAGTGTGCTATCCAGGTAGAGAAGGTGGCTTGGGGCCGCAGCCGATCAAGCCGTTCTTGCGCAGGTCCCAGGCCAGGGCGTGGTCGCCACTGCGGTCGCGCAGCGTCAGTTGATGGCGGTTGTCACAGTGTCCGATCACTGCGCAGTCGATCTGGCGCGATGCGAACCTGCCCAACACGGCATCGACCGACGCCGGCGGCACGGCCAGCAGAAATCCGTAGCTGGGAAAGGTCGACAGCAGCCAGTCGCTGCGATCGACGCCGTGCGGCTGCGGCACGCTGTCGATGTCGACGCAGGCGCCGACGCTGGAGCATTCGAGCAGCATCAGCAGCGTGCCGAGCAAGCCGGCCTGGCTGATGTCCTTGGCGGCGCGGCACCAACCCGCCTCGGCGATCTGTGGCAGCAGTTCGAGGTCGGCGCGCAGCCGCTCCGGCGGCGCGCTGGTGCTGGCGTTCCAGTGCGGGTACGGCGCGCGATACGCGCCGCGCAAGTCGATCGCGGCGATCAGCGCATCGCCCGGCTTCGCGTCGAAGCTGCTCAGCAGATGCGATGCGCGGCCGAGAATCGCAACCGACAGTTGCTCGCGGTCGCAGCGCGCGTTGCTGTGTCCGCCGACCACCGGCACGCCGTAGGCTTGCGATGCGGCTGCAAGGCCTTCCATCAGCAGCTTCAGCGTGTCGCGATTACGACCCCAGGCCGCGTCGACGACCGCTGTCGGACGCCCGCCCATCGCATAGATGTCGGACACGTTGACCATGACGCCGCACCAGCCGGCGAACCACGGGTCGGCGCAGACGAATTCGTTGATGAAGCCCTCGATTGCCAGCAGTTGAAAGCCGCCGGCACCGTCGGGGATGGCCGCGCAATCGTCGCCGATCGGAACGCCGGCCAGCGTCGCTGCGGCGCCCAGTGTTGCGACGGCGCTGGCGATATCGGACTTGTGCGCGATGCCGCGCGTCGTGCGCAATGCCGCTGCAAGCTCATGCACCAAGCTCATGCGGCGCGCTGCCAGGGTGTGGCGGTGTACCAGGCGATTTCGTCCTGCCGCCGTGCCGGGTAGTGGCGCAGATCGGCCTGCATCTGCAGGTGCGGGCGGTTCTGCACGGTCGACGTCGCGACGACCTGCCAATGCAGACGCTCGAACAGGCTGCGGTGTTGCGGCTGCACGTTGGCGCTGAATTGCCGGCAACCGCGCGCAACGGCCGTGCTGACCGCGTGACGGATCAGCTCCGAGCCCAGCCATGCGCAGCGCCGGTAGTCGGCGTGCACGGCCAGCCGCGATCCCGACCAGTGTGCGGCGTCGTGATCATCGCAATGCAGCCGCACGGTGCCGACCAACTGCTCGGGCATGCCGGCGATGCAGGCGATGGCCGCGATCGTCAGCGCATCAGTGTCACGCTCGTCGGCGTCATCGCCGTCGAACATCGCTTGCTCGCGGCAGAACACCTGTTGGCGTAGCGCCCGGCATGCGACCCGCTCCCAGCGCTCGCTGACATGTTTGATCCGGTATTCGCCCGCCACGAACGGATAGGCCGTGCAGTCGCTGGATGCGAACGGCAGCATTTCAGCGCTCGAATGACGACAGGCTGGAGCACGCGCCGCAGCGACCGCAGCCGGCCTTGATGTCGGCGCTGCGCAAGCCGCCGGCAACCAGCATCGCGCCCAGCGGTTGCAGCAGGCTGCGCATGAACACCGGATCCGGCGCCGGATGATCCGCCAAGGGCGTGCCCGACGCCGGCACGAACGGCACCACGAATGGGTAGACGCCGATCGCCACCAGTTGCTCGCACATCGCCAGAATCGCGTCGCGTGTGTCGCCCAGGCCCGCAAGAATGTAGGTGCTGACCTGGCCGCGGCCAAACACGGCCACTGCGTCGGCGAAGGCGGTCATGTACTGCTCGATGCTGACCTCGGCCTTGCCCGGCATGATCCGCTGCCGCACCTCGGGCGTGACCGCTTCCAGATGCATGCCGAGGCTGTCGATGCCGGCTGCCTTCATCCGCGTGAACCAGATCGGATCATCCGGTGGTTCGCATTGCGCTTGAATCGGCAGATCCACTGCGGCTTTGACCGCGAACGCGCTTTCGCACAGCAGCGCTGCGCCGCGATCGGTGAAGTTCGGCGTGCCGGTGGTCATCACCATGTGCTTGACGCCGTCGAGCAGCACGGCGGCGCGTGCCACTTCGGCCAGCTGTTCGGGCAGCTTGCGGTTGATCGTCAGGCCGTTGGAGAGTGATTCGCCGATCGCACAGAACTGGCACGAAGTGCTGCGGCGGCCGTAACGCACGCAGGTCTGCAGCACCGTCGTCGCCAGCACGTCGCTGCCATGTAGCTGCGCGATCTTCGAATACGGCACGCCGTCCAGCGTTTGCATCTTGTAGAAGCGTGGCTGACGCGGAAAGCCGATCGTCGCGATCGTCTTGCCGTTGCGCTGCAGCGGCACGCTGCCGTCAGCCGCCATGGCGCCGGCTTCGAATGGCGAGTCGGCGGCGCTGCCGGTATGTACCGGCACCATGATCGTGCGGCCGTCGACCGTCACCGCTTTGTGATCGGTCGGCCCGGCGCCGCCACGGCGGCTCGGCGCGCCCGCATCGGGGTCAGTCAGTCGCAGGCCGCGCGACTGCAGATCGGTCAGCAGCTGCTGCGTCGTCGTCGCGGGCGCGTTGAGCAAGGTGTCCATCGAGTTGATCTCCAGCTGAGAGCAGGCCCTGCCGATGCAGTGGCTGCGCGGTTCGCGGGTCGAGGTTCAGCGACAGCAACTCGGGCCGTGCGTAGTGGCCGACCGAGTCCATCATGCGTTTGCGTTTGGTGATCAGCGCAAAGTCGAGGTCGGCGACGATCAGGCCTTCGCCGTCGCGCAGCGGCTCGCACAAATGCTTGCCTTCGGGCGACACGATCGCGGTGTAGCAACCGCCGCGCATCGCCTTTTGCAGTGTCGGGTCGGCGGTGATCGAGCTGATCTGCGCTTCGCTTAGCCAGCCAGTGGCGTTGACGCCGAAGCAGCCGGATTCGAGTGCGTGATGGCGCACGGCCAGTTCCATCTGCTCGGCAAAAATCGGCCCGACCAGCGAGCCTGGAAACTGGCTACAGTGAATCTGCTCGTGCTGCGCCATCAGCGCGTAACGCGCCAACGGGTTGTAATGCTCCCAGCAGGCCAGCGCGCCAATGCGGCCGACCGCGGTATCCACCACGTTCAGCCCGCTGCCGTCGCCTTGGCCCCAGACCATGCGCTCGTGATACGTCGGCGTGATCTTGCGACGCTTCAGTACGATCTCGCCGCTGACGTCGAACACCAACTGCGTGTTGTACAGCGTGCCGTGGTCGCGCTCGTTGACGCCCAGCACGACGACGATGCGGTACTGACGCGCTGCGGCACCGACGCGCTCGGTGTCGGCGCTGGGCACGGTCACCGCTTGGTCGTACAGCGCCAGATGCGCCGGGCCCATGGCCACTGCCGGCGTGATGAACGAAAAGTACGGGTAGTACGGCACCACCGTTTCGGGGAACACGATCAGCTGCGCACCCTGGCTTGCTGCGGCCGCGATCGCATCGATCACTTTCGCGATCGTGCCGTCGCGGCTGCCGAGCACCGGCGACAACTGCGCCGCCGCCGCACGGATCACGTGTGCGCTCATGCCGAGGCTCCGCAGCCCATTCCCTCTGCCGCCGGCAGAGGGGCAGGGGCGAGGGCGTCTGAGGCTCGAGCGCGGCTCGAGGATGAAGCCAAACGCGGCGCTGAGAGTCCCTCACCCGGCGCTGCGCGCCAGCATCGAACGGTGG
>NZ_FQWZ01000007.1:260542-304556 GCF_900129825.1 Hydrocarboniphaga daqingensis
CTTTCGACTTTGCACCCCTCTCCCACCGGGAGAGGGGCAGGGGTGAGGGCGTCTGAGGCTTGAGCGCGGCTTGAGGATGGAGCCAAACGCGGCGCTAAGAGTCCCTCACCCGGCGCTGCGCGCCAGCATCGAACGGGGGGAGAGGGGATAAGCGGTAAGGCGCAGCGGGCACTTTCGACTTTGCACCCCTCTCCCACCGGGAGAGGGGCAGGGGTGAGGGCGTCCGAGGCTCGAGCGCGGCTTGAGGATGGAGCCAAACGCGGCGCTGAGAGTCCCTCACCCGGCGCTGCGCGCCACCCTCTCCCGGGGGGAGGGGGGATAAGCGGGAAGGCGGGTCGGAAAACCGAAAAAGCACCGAGCTGGTCCCACCCCTCTCCCCCCGGGAGAGGGGCAGGGGTGAGGGCCTCTCAGATTCGAGCTTGCTTGGGCGCGGAGACGCCCTCACCCGGCGCTGCGCGCCGCCCTCTCCCGAGGGGAGAGGGGATTTTCCGTGACCTAGGTCCGCGATCCGTTGAGGCTCCGAGCTGGTCCCACCCCTCTCCCCCCGGGAGAGGGGCAGGGGTGAGGGCCTCGACGTTCGCGCGAACGCCGGCAGCAGGCAGGGCTTGGCGCGCACGCGCTTTCATCGCGGACTCAGACCGTCCAGGTGTGGATCATGAAAGCGTTGTCGTTGCGATGCAGCAGGATGCAGTCGAGCACGTCGAGCGGGCTGATCGGCTTGATGCCGGGAATCAGTGACGGCTCGCCGTGGCCGTACAGCGCCTGAAGCGCGAACCGGCACGCGTACACCTTGCCGCCTTCGGCCATGAACGCGGTCAGCTGGTTGGTGAAGTTCTGGTGGCCGGGGAAGGCCTCGTCACCGAGCGTGGGGAAGCCGCGCTGGATACCGAGCGTGACGCCAGGGCCGTACAGCAGGATCGAGGTTTCGAAGCCCTTACGGATCAGCCGCTTGCCCTGCAGCATGTTGACCAGGCCGATCGAGCCTTCGAACGCGACCGTGTGGAACGTGATCAGCGCTTTTTCACCGGGCTTGGCTTTGACGTCCTCGAATACCTTTTCTTCGTAATCGACGAAGAAGTCGCCCTTCTTGTGTGCGGGGGTGGTGACGGCAGGCATGTTCGACTCCGGTTCGGGTGGTGAGAGGCGGCGCCGCCGATGCGGTGCCGTTGAGCCCATCAGCGCAACCGACATGCCATTTATCGCGGCTCGCCTCCTGCGAAAATGCGATCAATAAGAGACATTGTTCAGTCGCTTGACAATTTGTTTTCCGGTGATCGAGATGATCGCAGCTTGATCGCATTTCACGGCTTGGACCCGTTGATGGCTCGTGATTGGGCCGCGTTGCGCCACCATGGGGCGGCGCGATCCGGGCTGGTGCGCAGCCGGTGGCGTCTGGGGCATAATCGCCACATTGATTGCATGTTGTGACGACTTGATCGGAGGTTGTTTGTCGAACCACATCCCTCGTTGGGCGGCGGCACTGCGAGACAGTGCGGCGCCGGCCTATGTGGCCATCGCCGACGCCATCGCCGCCGACATCCAGTCGGGGCAGCTGACCGCCAACCAGAAGCTGCCGACGCTGCGCGTACTCGCGCGCACGCTGGACCTGAACTTCACGACAGTGGCGCGCGGTTACGCCGAAGCGCAGCGGCGCGGCTTGATTGACTCACGCCCCGGCATCGGCACCGTGGTGCGCGAGGCGGTGCGTGCCGATCCGGTCAAGCGGCCGCTGGCGGCCTCGCTGATCGACATGACGATGAACATGCCGCCCGAGCCGGCCGATCCGGCACTGATCGAGCGCTTCCGCGACGGCGTCGCCAGCTTGCAGCGGCTCGACCCCTATGAGCTGCTGCGCTACCAGGAGTTCGGCGGCCATCACGAGGATCGCGATGCCGGCGTGCGCTGGCTCGGCTCGCGCTTGCCAGGCCTGACCACGCAGCGCGTGCTGGTCTGCCCCGGCGTTCAGGGCGCGCTGCTGGCCTTGTTCACGATCCTGGCGCGGGCCGGTGACACGATCGCCTGCGAGGCCGTCACCTATCCCGGCATCAAGGGCATCGCGGCGCACTTGGGCATTCGGCTGGCCGGCTTGCCGATCGACGCCGAAGGCATCGACCCGGAAGCATTCGGCGCGCTGTGCGCCGCGGATCCGCCCAAGGCGCTGTACTGCAACCCGACGCTGCTGAATCCCACGACGGCGACGATGTCGCTGGCGCGTCGACAGCAGATCGTCGAGATCGCGCGGCGCCACGCGGTGCCGATCATCGAAGACGATGCCTACGGCTTTCTGCCGTCCGACAGTCCGCCGCCGCTGGCCGCGCTCGCGCCGGAGCTGACGTTTTACGTCACCGGCTTCTCCAAGCACCTGGGCGCCGGGCTGCGCATCGGCTACTTGTGCACACCGAACGTGCGCTACACGGCGCGCGTGCAAGCCACGTTGCGGACGACGTCGGTGATGGCCTCGCCGCTGTCGGTGGCGCTGGCCACGCGCTGGATCGACGACGGCACCGTGGCCGCCGCGACGCAGGCGATCCGCGACGAGTCGCGACACCGCCAGGACATCGCCCGGCGCGTGCTGCGTCAGGCCCAGTACGTGGCCCACCCCGAAGCATTTCATCTGTGGCTGAGCGTGCCCACGCCGTGGAACCGCATCGAGTTCGCCGCGCACCTGCGCTCGCACGGTGTCGGCGTTGTCGTGTCGGACACCTTCACCGTCAGCGGCGGCGCACCCGAAGCCGTGCGCGTTTGCCTCGGCGGCTCGGCCAGCCGCGACGATTGCCAGCATTCGCTGGAAATCATCGAAGACGCCATCGAACAACACCCCGCGCTGGCCTCGCGGGTGATGTAGCGCACCGGGCCCGATAAGGAATCCAGTCATGTCATCCGACCCTGTTTCACCCAAGCTGCCGCGCTTGAGCTTCTGGCAGACCGTCTCCAGTGTGCTGGCCGCGTTCTTCGGCGTGCAGAGTTCGCGCGCGCGACAGCGCGATTTTTCGCGTGGCGACCCGTTCGCCTTCATCGTCGTCGGCGTGTTGATGACGGCCGTGTTCGTGGCCACGCTGGTGCTGGTGGTCAAGCTGATCCTGCGCGTGGCGGTGCCGGCATGAGCCGCGTCCGGATCGGTCTGCTGGCCGCAATCGGCCTGATGCTCGCTGGCACGGCCGGCGCGCAGACGCGTCAGAGCGCGCCGCACGCGCTCGACAGCATCGAGCAGCGCGTGCTGCCGTGCTCGGCCTGTCACGGCGCCGAAGGCCGCGCCACGCGCGACGGCTATTACCCGCGCATTGCCGGCAAGCCGGCGGGCTATCTGTTCAACCAGTTGCAGAACTTTCGCGACCATCGCCGCGTGAACGCCCAGATGACGTACCTCGCACAGCGTCAGCCCGATGCGTATTTGATGGAGATCGCCGAGCACTTCGCGCGGCAGGACCTGCCGTATCCGCCGCCGGAAGCGCCCCGCGTGGCCGCGGCCGCGTTGGCGCGTGGCGAGCAGTTGGTTCATCAAGGCGACACAGCGCAGCAGTTGCCGGCGTGCTCACGCTGCCATGGCGAACGGCTGACCGGTGTGGCGCCTGCAGTGCCTGGCCTGCTCGGCCTGCCCTACGACTACCTGGCCGCGCAGCTCGGGGCCTGGCGTGAAGGCACGCGCCACGCGCATCAGCCGGACTGCATGGCGGTGATCGCCGAACGCCTCAGTGCCGACGACATCGGCGCCGTCGCCGGCTGGCTCGCGGCACAGCCGATGCCGGCCGACACGCATCCGGCGGCCGCGCAGGCGGCGCCGTTGCCGATCGACTGCGGCGGCTTGGCGCCCGCGATCCAGCGGAGCGCACCATGAGCCTGAAACGCCTCGCAGCGGTCCTCGCCGCCCTGACGCTGCTGGTCATCGCCAGCGTGCTGTGGCTCGGCTTGCGCCACGACCGCAACACGGCGGGCAGCAGCCCGCTGCAGATCGAGGCCGCCAGCCCGGTCGAGCGCGGCCGTTATCTGGCCACGCTCGGCAACTGCCGCGCCTGCCACACGCAGCCCGGCGGCGCCGACTATGCGGGCGGGCACATGATCCCGACACCGTTTGGTCAGTTCTTTGCGCCGAACATCACGCCCGATGCCGACACCGGCATCGGCCGCTGGACGGCCGACGACTTCTGGGCCGCGCTGCACGAGGGTCGCTCACGCAACGGCAAGCTGCTGTATCCGGTGTTTCCGTACACCAACTACACGCGGATGACGCGTGACGACAGCGATGCGCTGTTCGCCTACCTGCGCACGCTCGCGCCGGTGCAGCAGGCATCGCGCGAACACGAGCTGCGCTTTCCGTTCAACCTGCGCGTGATGCTGATCGGCTGGCGCGCGCTGTTCTTCCGTCCGGCCGTGTTCCAGCCGGCTGCGGATCAGGATGCAGCCTGGAATCGTGGTGCGTATCTGGTGCAGGGGCTGACGCACTGCAGTGCCTGCCACGAAGCGCGCAATGCGCTGGGCGGCACGCAGGCGCGCAACAACCCGGCCGGCGGCTTGGTGCTGGACTGGTATGCGCCGGTGCTCAGTGCCGCTGCCGAGGCCGGCGTGCAGGACTGGCCGATCGAGCAGATCGAAGCGCTGCTGGCCGTCGGCAAAGCCGATCGCGCCTCGACGTTGGGGCCGATGGCCGAAGTCGTCTACGAAAGCCTGCAGCACGGTCGGCCCGAGGATATGCACGCGATGGCGGTGTACTTGAAGTCGATCCCGCAAACGCCGGAGCCGGACCGCGAGCCGGCGCCGCGCGTGCTGCCCGGCGACCTGCAAAAGGTTCGCGCCTCGGGCGAGAAGCTCTATGGCGAGCACTGCGCGCAATGCCACGGCGACGACGGCCTCGGCCGTGCGCCCGCCGCACCGGCCTTGGCCGGCAACCGCGCGGTAACGATGGACTCGGCGGTCAATCCGATCCGCGTCGTGCTGTTCGGTGGCTACGCGCCCGGCACGGCCGGCAACCCGCGGCCGTTCGGCATGCCGCCGTATTCGGCGGCGCTGAGCAAGCAGGAGATCGCCGACGTGCTGACCTACGTCCGCACGTCCTGGGGCAATGACGCGCGCTCGATCACCGCGGTCGAAGTGCAGCGCCACGCCAGCGGGCCGCTGTGGTGAGCGCCGGCTGGCGCCGTCGCCGCAGCGACAGCAGCAACAGCGAACCTCAGCCGAACACCACCATGTTCTGGCGGCTGAGCATCGCTGGCGATCCGTCGGGCGCCCAGATCATCGCGGTCTGGCTGGTGTAGCCGTCGGCGGCGGCGAGTACTTCGGCGTCGAAGCGCCAGCCTTGCAGCGGCAGATGGTCGTAGCGGTCGGCGAGGAACTCCAGCATCCAGGTCATTGAGCTGCCCGGCGCCGGCTTTTTCAGCAGCGTGATCGCCAGCGGCGGAATGCTGTCGGCCAGCGTGGGCAGATGCAGTTCGCTGGTCGTGCCGGCCTGCTTGAAGCCGACCTCGATCACTGCCTTGGCTTGCGTGGCGCCGCTGTAGGGCAGGCCGCCGACGATCCAGCGCATGTCGAAGTGCTGCAGGAACGCCGGCGTCAGGCCGGGGATGTACGGCAGCAGCAGCGGCTTGCGTTCGCTGACCACCGCCGGTTGTTCGGGGCGGATCTGGATCGTCGACGTCCGCGACGCGCCGAAAATGCCGACGACGACGCACAGCACTTGTTCGCCGTCGTATAGCCGCGCCTCGACGTGCTGGGTGTTCTTGCCGGCGCGCAGCACCTGGGCGCGGACGCCGATCACGCCCTGCGGCACTGGCGCCAGGAACGTCACCTGCAGCACGCGCAGCGGCAGCTCGGCGACCAGGGCGCGCATCGCCTTGAGCGCCAAGCTCACTTGCAGACCGCCGAAGGCGCTGCGGCCTTGCAGCCAGTCTTCGGTCACGGTGGCCGTCCAGCCCGCGGCATCGGGTTGTTGCAGCGCGAGCAGCTCGTCGAAATGCATCGGGTGACTCCGTAAACAGGCGGCCGAACAACGGCCGAAAGGGCCGGTAGCAGCGGTTGCGACGCTGATTGGCCGGGGGGGCGGTGCTTGTTACTATAACGACGCTCTCACAGCCGATGGCCCGCCGCGCGGGCCATTCGCATTTGTGGGGCTGGTTCGGCGCATCCTTCTGCGCCCTGACAGAGGTATCGAGAGGTATTCACCATGCAGGTAAGCCGCAAGACCTTCGACGAGGTCATGGTTCCCAACTACGCACCCTCCGACATCGTGCCCGTGCGCGGACTCGGTTCGCGACTGTGGGACCAGCAAGGCCGTGAATACCTGGACTTCGCGTGTGGCATCGCGGTCACCGGACTCGGCCACTGCCATCCGGCCTTGATCGCGGCGCTGCACGAACAAGCGGGCCAGCTGTGGCATGTGTCGAACGTGATGACCAACGAGCCGGCGCTGAAGCTGGCCAGCCGTCTGGTCGAGCTGACGTTCGCCGACCGCGTGTTCTTCTGCAATTCCGGCGCCGAGGCCAACGAAGCCGCGTTCAAGCTGGCGCGGCGTCATGCGTCTGTGAAGTACGGCGCCCACAAGAACCAGATCATCTCGTTCTACAACGCGTTCCACGGCCGCACCCTGTTTACCGTGTCGGTCGGCGGGCAAGCCAAGTACACGCAGGGCTTCGAGCCGCTGCCGGGTGGCATCACGCATCTGCCGTTCAACGACCTGGCGGCACTGGAAGCGGCCGTCGGCGAACAGACCTGCGCCGTCGTCATCGAGCCAGTGCAGGGCGAGGGCGGCATCATGCCGGCGACGCCGGAATTCATCGCGCTGGCGCGTCAGCTGTGCGATCGCCACGGCGCGCTGCTGGTGTTCGACGAAGTGCAGAGCGGCAACGGGCGTTCCGGCACGCTGTACGCGCATGAGCAGTACGGCGTCACGCCCGACGTGCTGACCACGGCCAAGGGCTTGGGCGGCGGGTTTCCGATCGGCGCGATGCTGGCGACCGCCGACGCGGCAGCGAGTCTGGCGTTCGGCACGCACGGTTCGACCTACGGCGGCAATGCGCTGGCGTGCGCGGTCGGTTTGGCAGCGCTCGAAGCGCTGGTCGACCCAGCGCTGATGGCCAATGTCCGTGCCCGCTCGGCGCAGCTGCGCGAGGGCTTGGGTGTGCTGGCAGCCGAACACGGCTTGTTCACCGGATCGCGCGGCATGGGCCTGCTGATGGGCGCGCCGCTGAGCGACCCCTGGAAAGGCCGCGCCAAGGACATCGTCAACGCCGCGATGCGGCACGGGCTCTGGGTGCTGGTCGCGGGCCCCGACGTGCTGCGCATGGCGCCGCCGTTGAACATCAGCGAGGCCGATATGGCCGAAGGCTTGCGCCGTCTTGGCCTGGCTTGCGCGGAGCTGGCGCAGGCCGGTTGATCCGGCGTGATCGGGTCTGCCGTTACGGCTGTTAGCATGGACGCGCCGCGATCGCGGCGCTGATCCGGACCGACCTTGGCCCCGCCCGACACCGCTCGCGACACCGACATCGACGCTGCCGCCGCGCAGCTCGGTGAGGCGCAGCGCACGCAGGTGCAAGCCGCGTTGTCGGGCGTGTCGGCGATCCGTCTCGACGACTATCGCCGCCATACCGTGATGCGTCATCTGCAGACGCGGATGCGCGCCTGCGAGATCGACGACCTGAGCGCCTATGTCGCACTGCTGGCGCAGGACACGCGCGAAGCCGCGGCCCTGGCCCGCGAAATCCTCGACGCCAGCACCGTGCTGTTTCGCGATCCGGAGGCTTACGCCAGCCTGTCGCGCTGCCTGCCGGTGCTGCTCGATGCCTCGCCGCAGCCGCGCGTCTGGGTGCCGGCCTGCGGTGGCGGCGAGGACGCGCTGTCGATCGCGATGCTGCTGGCCGAGGCGCAGGCGGCGATCGAGGCACCGCAGCGCTTCGACATCGTCGCCACCGATGTCGACGAGGCGATGTTGCAGCGGGCGCGCGAGGGCGGCTTCGGTCTCGGTGCGGCGGCCGCAGTACCGTCGCTGCTGAGTCAGCGCTATCTGCGCATTGCCAACGGCCTGGCGCAGGTCCATCCGCTGCTGGTCGAGCAATGCCGCTTCGTTTGCCAAGCTCTGTCCGACCCGGCGCCGGCCGGGCCGTTCGACTTGATCGACAGCCGCAATCTGGTCGGCACGCTGCAGATGCCGATGCAGCGCCGCGTGCTGGAGCAATTCCGCGACGCGCTGCGTCCCGGCGGCTATCTGTTGGTCGGACGCGATCAGGCGATGGCCGCGCATTCGGATCTGTTTCAGCGGCGCGGCACGCTGCCCGGTATCTACGAACGGGTCGAGCCGCCGGTGCAGCCGGGTGATTTTCCGGCCGATGCGTATCGCGCTGCGCTGCTGCGGTCGACCACGCCGGGCGCGGTGCTCGATGCGCGCGGCCGCATCCTGGAGGTCAACCCGACGCTGCTGCGTTTGAGTGGCCGTCCGGCCGACGAGTTGGCCGGGCAGCCGGCGACGATGTTGCTGCCACCGGCTGATGGCGAGCGGCTGACCGCATCGCTGGCGTCGCTGGCGGCTGGCGAGCGCGTGCAGATCGATGCGCCGCTGCGCACGCCAGGGGCCTTGCTGCCGGCGCAACTGCTACTGAGCCGTTGGCAGTCGGGGCCGCTGGCCTTGGTGCTCGCCGAATGGCGGCTGTCGGCGCTGCCGGCTGCTGCCGAGTCGCGCAAGTCGGCCGTGGTGCTCGACGCCAGCCTCAAGCTGATGAGCGAAAGCCTGATCGTCGTCGACACGGCGGGCCGCATTCTCGAATTCAATCGCAGTGCCGAGCGGCTGCTGGGCTGGCCACGCGAACAGGCGATCGGCCTGTCGTATGCCAGCGTGCTGCGACTGGTCGGCGTCGGCGGCAGCAGTGCGCTGACCCATCCGGTCGAGCGTTGCCTCGCCACCGCGGACCTGCAGGTCCGAGCCGAAGCGCATCAACTGCTGAGCCGTGACGGACGCCGGCTGAGAATCAAGCTCAGCTACTCGACGCTGATCGCCGAGGGCCTGATCGCGGGTGCTTTGCTGTTGCTCGAAGACACCACTGAGCAAACCTTGCTGGCCGACGAGCTGGAATACCGCAGCTCGCACGACGCGCTGACCGGCTTGTACAACCGCGGCGAATTTGAGCGGCGCATCGCACTGGCGCTGACCGAGGCGCGCAGCGGCGCTGCGCTGCGGCTGCTGTGCTACGTCGATGTCGATCAGTTCAAGGTCATCAACGACACGCTCGGTCACTACGCTGGCGATGAACTGCTGCGTCAGCTCGCGGCGCTGTTTCGCGCGCACCTGGGTCCGCCGGATTCGCTGGCGCGGCTGGGTGGCGACGAGTTCGGCATCTTGCTCGGTGACGTCGGCGGCGAGCGGGGGCGCGTGCTGGTCGATACGCTGCTCAACGCGGTGCGCGAATTCCGATTCATCTGGGAGGGCAAGTCATACGCGATCACCGTCAGCATCGGCGTCGCCGAGATCGACGATGCCAGCGGCGATATCGTCAGCACGCTGGCCGATGCCGACGCCGCCTGTTACTCGGCCAAGGACGGTGGTCGTGATCGCGCCCGTTGGGTGTCGGACGGTCACGTCGAGATTCGCGCCCGCCACGCCGAAATGACGATGGTCGGCCGCATCGGCAAGGCGCTCGATGAAGGCCGCTTCCTGCTGTACTACGAAGATGTGGTCGGCACCGATGCCACGCATCAAGTGTTCTACCGCGAACTGTTGGTGCGGATGCGCGGCGACGATGGCCGCTTGGTGCAGCCCGCCGATTTCATCGCCGCTGCGGAGCGCTACTACCTGATGTCCGCACTCGATCGCTGGGTTATCGGTGCCGCGCTGGCCGGTATCGCGCAGCTGCCGGCCGACGGTGTCATCTACGCGATCAACATCTCCGGCATGTCGCTGTCGGACGATCAGTTTCTCGGCCACGTCACACGCTTGATCGAGCACACGGGCGTGGCGCCGGAACGCATCTGCTTCGAAATCACCGAGACCGCCGCGATCTCGCATCTGTCGGAAGCGGTGCGATTCATCACGCATCTGGCGGATCTGGGCTGCCGTTTCGCGCTGGACGATTTCGGTGCCGGCATGGCGTCGTTCTCGTACCTGAAGAACCTGCCGGTGCAGTTCGTCAAGATCGACGGCGGCTTCGTCCGCAGCATGCAGGGCAGCCCGGTCGATCGCGGCATGGTCGAGGCGATCAACCGCATCGGCCATGACATGGGCCTGTGCACGATCGCCGAGCACGTCGAAGATCATGCAGCGCTGCAACTGCTGGCGACGATCGGCGTCGACTGGGTGCAGGGCAAGGTCATCGGCGAAGGCCGGCCGTTCGACGAGTTGCTCGCGGCGACCACGACGGCCGCGACCTGAGCATGACCGCGGTCGGGCGCTTTGCGTTGGTCGCCAGCCTGCTGTGCGTGCTGCATGCCGTTGCGGCGCCGGCCGCGTCGATGCCACCCCGCGCAATGCTGCGTGTCGACGACGTGCAGGGCACGGTCGAGCATTGGCGCGCCGATCAACGGCAGCGCCTGACGCCCGGCATGTCGCTGCAGACCGACGATATCGTCCACGTCGATGATCGCGGGGGCGCCAGTCTGCAACTGGGCCGACACGGCCGCCTCGAACTGGGCGCCGGCAGCGAGTTGATGGTCGAGCGCATTCCGTTCGCCGGCTATGCCGACGACTTGCGCACCGTGCTGCGTCTGCGCAGCGGTTATCTGCGCGTGGTGTGGAAGCAGCCGTCGCTCGACATCCAGTGGCCGCTGTTCGTCTACCTCGGTGACGACCGCGCCAACCTGCTTAGCGGCGAATACTTCTTCCAAGTGGCAGCGGGAATCAGCGCGGTTTGCGTGGCAGAGGGCGGCGCGGCGCTGGCCGGTGGCAGCCGTGACGGCGATCAGGCGCTGGAGCCGGGCCGTTGTTATGCGCTGGTGGCCGGACTGTCGCCGTCAGGCCGCGAACGTGATCCGTCCGATTGGGTCGCCGTACGCCAGTCGCGCCAGCTGACCCCGGCGCTGTGGAGTCGCGATCCGAGTGCAAGCAGCAGCTGGACGCTCAGTGGCGCGCTGTTGCCGGACCGCGAACAGGCCGATCAAGCCTGGCGCCGGCTCAAGGATGCCGGCTACGTCGGCGTGATTGCGCCAGCCGACGTCGATGGCCGCACCTGGTATCGCATTGAGTTACCGAATCTGGGCAGCCGCGATGAGGCCGATGCGATGGCAGCGCGGCTCAAGGCCGCCGGCTTCGAGCAGATCTGGGTGTTGCAGCGCTAGCTGCCGAGGCGCCCGCGCAGCTGGTACAGCGCCACCTCGGCAAACAGGTTCGGCGCCAGACGGATCGACCAGCCTTCGCGGTGCGCGCGGTTCAGCAGGCGGCGCTCGCGGACGCGCCAGCCGCGTGCGGCGCACAGCGCGTCGAAATCAGCGACCGTACAAAGATGGATGTTGGACGTGTCGTACCACGCCGCCGGCAGCGTCTTGGTCACTGGCATGTGGCCACTCAGCAGCGCTTGCCGCACCCGCCAGTGACCGAAGTTGGGGAATGTGACGATGGCGCTGCGGCCGACGCGAAGAATCTCTTCGATCGCCTCGTCAGGGCGCTGCAGCGCCTGCAAGGTTTGCGTCAGCAACACGTAGTCGAACGAGCCGGTTTCGAAGTCGCGCAAGCCGTCGTCGAGGTCGGCCTGAATCACATTGACGCCGCGCGCGATGCAAGCCGCCACGTTGGCCGTGTCGATCTCCAGACCATAGCCGTGGACGCCGCGATGCTGCGCCAGATAATCGAGCAGCTTGCCGTCGCCGCAGCCCAGGTCGAGCACGCGTGAGCCCGGCTTGATCCAGCCGGCGATCAGCTGCAGATCGGGTCGCAGCCCGATGCCAGTGTCCAGATCGAGGTTTGCGCTCATGCCCCCACCTCGTCGGCGACGCGCGACAGATAGTGGCGCAGCATCAAGTGGTAATCCGGCAGCGGCATCAGGAAGTCGTCATGGCCGAGCGAGGAGTCGATCAGCGCGTACGACACCGGGCGTCCGGCGTCGACCAGCGCCTTGACGATTTCGCGCGAGCGCGCCGGCGAAAACCGCCAGTCGCTGGAGAACGCGATGACCAGGAAGCGCGCTTGCGCCTGGCGGAATGCAGCCACCAGTGAATCGTCGTAGTCGCGCGCCGGATCGAAGTAATCCAGCGCCTTGGTCATCAGCAGATAGGTGTTGGCGTCGAAGCGGTCGACGAAGCTTTCGCCCTGGTAGCGAAGATAGCTTTCGACTTCGAACTCGACGTCGAAGTTGAACGACGGCTGCGGCGCCTTGAGATCGTTGCCGAACTTGGCACGCATCGCGGCATCGGACAGATACGTGATGTGCCCCAGCATCCGCGCCAAGCGCAAGCCACGGCCCGGCACGACGCCGTGCTCGTAGTAGCGGCCGCCATGGAAGTCGGGATCGGACAAGATCGCCTGGCGTGCGATCTCGTTGAACGCGATGTTCTGCGCCGAAATCTGCGGCGCCGAGGCAATGACCACCGCATGGCGCACGCGCGTCGGCAGATCGATGGCCCACTGCATGACCTGCATGCCGCCCAGCGAGCCGCCGATCACGGCCGCCCATTGCTGGATGCCGAGTTTCGTGGCCAGCAAGCTTTGCGAGCGCACCCAGTCGCGCACCGTCAGCAGCGGAAAGTCCGGCCCCCAGACGCGACCGGTTTCAGGATCGACGGTGTTGGGGCCGGTGGAACCACGGCAGCCGCCGAGGTTGTTCAAGCTGACGACGTAGAAGCGGTTGGTGTCGATCGGCTTGCCGGGGCCGATGCAGTTGTCCCACCAGCCGGGCTTGCGCTCGTCGCCGTGATAGCCGGCCGCGTGGTGGTCGCCCGACAGCGCATGGCAGATCAGCACCGCGTTGCTGCGCGCGGCATTGAGCTGGCCGTAGGTCTCGACGATCAGCTGGTGGCGGCGCAGCAGCCGCCCGCAGTCGAGGATCAGCGGGACGTCGATGTCGACGACCTGCGGTACGACGATGCCGACCGATCCGCCGGCGCCCGATTCCTGCATCAACGCCGCAGCCCTAGCTGAGCCCGAAGTAGCCGGGCAGCGGCAGCAGCATGCTCGCCACCTGCAGCAACAGGATCGCCACCAGCGGTGACAAGTCCAGCCCCGACAGCGGCGGAATGATGTTGCGGATCGGCCGCAGCAACGGCTCGTTGATGCTGTAGAGGATGTTCGCGGCCGGGTTGCTGAGGCCTGGGCCGAACCACGACAGGATCGCGTAGATGATGATGCTGGCCGTGTAGATCGACAGGGCCAAGGCGACGAGCTTCAGCACGGCGAACCACAGCGTGGCGATCAGGCCGATGTTCAGGCTCCACAGCGCCGCAATGATCTGCACATAGATCACCGACAGGATCAGCAGCAGCAACGAGGCGGCCGTGTCGAGCCGCCGGTAGCGCGGCAGCAGATTCACCACGGGCGCCAGCACCGGCTGCGTCACCTTCCACACCAGCTGCGAGATCGGGTTGTAGAAGTCGGCGCGCACCCACTGCAGCACGATCCGCAGCAGCACCGCGCCCATGTACAGGTTGAACAGCGTGCTGATCAGGTAAATCAGGGCATTGGTCGCTTGCGCGCCCATAAACGGTCTCCGTCAGACCACCCGGCAAGGGGGCTGGCTCAATGGGGTGGCGAGGGCGAGGGAGCAGCGAGTTCGTCGCCCAGTTCGCGGCTGCGATGCGCTGCTGCCGCCAGCGCAGCTTGGAACATGGGGCGCAAACCGGCCGATTCCAGATGGCGTAGCGCTGCTTCGGTCGTGCCACCTTTGGAAGTGACCTGTTGGCGCAGCGTGGCGACGTCGGTGGTGCCGGCGTCGACCATCTTGGCGGCGCCGACCAGCGTGCGTGCTGCCAGCTGTGCGGCAACGGCCGGTGCCAGCCCGAGCTGTTCGCCGGCCTCGCGGATCGCTTCGGTCAGCAGGAAGTAGTAAGCCGGCCCCGATCCGCTGACCGCGGTCACCGCGTCCAGATCGGCTTCGGTGTCGACCCAGCAGGTCTGGCCGGCAGCATCGAGGATCGACTGTGCCAGTGCGCGCGCCGTGTCCGGCGTGCCGGCCGGCGCGTACAGGCCGCTGATGCCGCAGCCGTACAGCGCCGGGGTGTTGGGCATGCTGCGTACCAGATGCACCGCGTCACCCAGCGCCGCACGCAGCGTCGCCACACGCACGCCGGCTGCGATCGACAGCACCGTGGTGCCGGCGTCGAGCGTCAACGGCGCAACGGCCGACACCAGCTGCTGCGGCTTGACTGCCAGCACGACCGCATCGGCACCAGAGACGATGGCCGACCCGGCGTCGGCCGTGATCACACCAAACCGCTCGGCCAAGCCGGCCGCACGGGCGCGATCAGGCTCGGCGACGCGCAGCGTGCGTGGATCGGCGCCTGCAGCGATCAAGCCGCCGATCAGGCTCGTGGCCATGTTGCCGCCACCAATGAAAGCAATCGTCGGGGCCGGGTTGGGCGCCATAACTGGGAGGTTCGTGAGGGGCAGGCGAAGGGCCGCTATCATAATGAACGCTAGACCGAACTACGAACCCGCAACGTCAATCGCCCTCGGTACCGTTGCCGGGCAGCGCGGGCCGCCCGCAGACCCCGACGTGACCCCGCCGTGAAAAAGAAAGCCTCCGCTCCTGCCGCCAGCGGCGCTGCAGCCCGATCCCGCTTGCTGAGCCAATACGCCAAGCGCATCGAGCTGGCGGCGATGCGGGTCTACGACGTGGCCTCGATTACGCCGCTCGAGGAGGCGCCCAAGCTCTCCGCCCGGCTGGGCTGCCGCGTGCTGCTCAAGCGCGAGGACACCCAGCCGGTGCACTCGTTCAAGCTGCGCGGCGCTTACAACAAGATCGCGCAGCTCGACGACGCAGCGCGCGCGCGCGGCGTGGTCGCCGCGTCGGCCGGCAATCACGCGCAGGGCGTGGCGCTGGCGGCGCAGCGGCTCGGCATTCCGGCGACGATCGTGATGCCGCGCACCACGCCGGCGATCAAGGTCGATTCGGTGCGCAGCCTCGGCGGTCGCGCCGTGCTGTTCGGCGACGCCTTTGACGATGCGTCGGCCCACGCTCAGGAGCTGGTCGAGCAGCGCGGCATGACGATGGTGCATCCGTACGACGACGCCGACGTGATCGCCGGACAGGGCACGGTGGCGCGCGAGATCCTGCAGCAGCTGGCGCCGCTGCGCGTGCGTCAGCTCGACGCGGTGTTCGTCTGTGTCGGCGGCGGCGGCCTGCTGGCCGGCATTGCCGCCTGGATCAAGCATCACAGCCCGAAAACCCAGGTGATCTGCGTCGAGCCCGAGGATTCCAACTGCATGGGTGCGGCCCTCGCTGCCGGTCGGCGCGTGCGCCTGCAGCAGGTCGGGCTGTTTGCCGACGGCGTGGCCGTGCGTCAGGCCGGCGCCGAGCCGTACCGTGTGGCGCGAGCGCTGGTCGACGCCTGCATCACGGTCAGCGTCGACGAGATCTGTGCCGCGATCCGCGACATGTTCAACGAGAAGCGCGCCGTGCCCGAGCCGGCCGGTGCGCTGGGCGTGGCCGGCGTCAAGCGCTGGGCGCAGATGCACGATGTCACCGGCAAGACGTATTGCGCGATCGTGTCGGGCGCCAACATCAACTTCGATCGCCTGCGCCACGTCGCCGAGCGTGCCGAGTTGGGCGATGACGCCGAAGCCTTGCTTGCGGTGACGATTCCCGAGAAGCCGGGCAGCTTCAAGCGCTTCTTGAAGCAGATCGGCCGTCGTGCGGTCACCGAGTTCAACTACCGCTACAGCTCGCCGAGCGAGGCGCATGTGTTCGTCGGCATCAAGCTCAGCGGTGGCCTGGCCGAACGCGCCGCGCTGATCGATGCGCTGCGCGAACAGGCTTATCCGGTGCTCGACATGTCGGGTAACGAGATGGCCAAGATGCACGTGCGCTTCATGGTCGGCGGTCGCGCGCCCGGCTTGTATGACGAGCATCTGTTCCGATTCGAGTTTCCGGAGCGGCCCGGCGCCTGCCTGGACTTCCTCGACGCAGTCGGCAGCCGCTGGAACATTTCGCTGTTCCACTACCGCAATCATGGTGCAGCATATGGCCGCGTGCTCTGCGGTCTGCAGCTGCCGCGCGGCCAGGTCGGGGAGTGTCGCAAGTCGCTCGACGAACTGGGATATGAATACTGGGAAGAAACCTCGAATCCGGCGTACCAGGTGTTTCTGGGTACGCAGGCCGAGTCTTGATGACAACAGGGAGCATTCGATGCGCTTTCAAAAACCACGTGCTGCTGCTGCCGTTCTGGTGCTGGCCGGTCTGTCGTACTGCGGCAGTGCCGCCGCCGAGACCTTCGGTGACTTTGCTGGCTTCATCGACCTTTATCACCAGCCATGGGCGGAGCTGGAGACCACGGTGACCGTCGACGATGAGTCGGTCGGCGGTAAGGTTGATGGCGACGGCTATGGCATCAAGGGGCTGCTGAAAATCTCGGAGCACATCGCGCTGGACGGCGAATACCAGACGTCCGAGTTCGATGGCAGTGCCGATCGCGACAACTACCGCGTCGGCGGTGGCTATTACTGGCGTTATTTCGGCGTGTCGGCTGACTACATCAACGAGTCGATCGATGACGACAGAGCCGACACGAACGACACCACGGCCGATGGTTACGGCCTGTTCCTGCGGACCAGCTGGTTGGGTATCAAGGGCGTGGCGTTCACCGGTGCGGTCGGCTATCTGCGGCTGGATCGCGGTGGCAACGAGTACGACGGCTTTGAGTACAACGTGGGTCTTGATGTCCGTCTGAACGATTACCTGGGCTTGTTCGCCGACTATCGTTCCAGCGATCTGGGCTACCAGAACGTGGATCTGAAAATCAGCGAAGCGCGCGCCGGCCTTCGGCTGGTGTTCTGATCCGCTTCGCGGGCGTCAGCTGATGACGCCCGCTGGGATCGGGCGTGTCAGCGGCAAGCGATTATCGAGTCGGAGAGCACAGAGTGGGCTATTGGTTGATGAAGTCGGAGCCGGATGAGTTCGGCATCGAGGATCTGATCCGGTCAGACAAGCAGACAACGACCTGGTCCGGCGTTCGCAACTTTCAGGCGCGCAATTTCATGCGCGACGACATGAAGCTGGGCGACCTCGCTTTCTTCTACCACTCGAGCTGCCCAGCCCCCGGGGTCGTGGGCACGATGAAAGTCGTAAAGGCCGCCTACCCGGATCCGACTCAATTCGATCCGGCAAGCGACTACTTCGACCCCAAGTCGAAACCCGACAATCCGACATGGGTTGCCGTTGATCTGCAGTTCGTCAAGCAGTTTCCATTGGTCAGCCTGGAGGCGCTGCGCAAGGAGCCCAAGCTGGCCGAGATGCGCTTGCTTCAAAAAGGCAACCGCCTGTCGGTGCTGCCGGTCAACGCGGCCGAATGGAAGCGAATCATGTCGATGGTGGAAGGCTGATTCCCCGCATCACGGCTGATGAGCGGCTTGCGCTGCGTCCAATCCGTCGCGGCTTCTTGCGTGTCGAAGCTCACCAGCGGCGCAAGGCGGTCTGCTGACAGTCGCCGCGATCAGTCGATCGTACCCACTGTGATGACGCTGCCTTCCAAGTCGGGCGTGACGGTGATCTGGCAGCCGAGTCGATGGCCTTGTGCTGGGCTGTAGCCGATGAAGGCCAGCAAGTCAGCTTCGGCCTCATCGTGCAGCGGCAAGCGTTGCTGCAGAGCCTGCGTCAGCACGACATGGCAGGTGCCACAAGCGCAGCTTCCGCCACAGTCTCCATCGATGCCGCGAATCAGGTGATTCTTCGCCACGGACATCAAGGTGTCGCCAGCGGTTGCAGTGACTTGATGCGACACGCCTTCAATGTCGATGTAGCAAAACCGGATGGAGCTTGCGTCCCCATTGGACATGATCGGTGAATCCTTGCGTTGAGGGTGGTCAAAGCGTCGGAGCGCGACGGGGTCGCGCTCCGACGTGAGAGGCTAGGCGCTGGGGGCGGCGACGCCCATCATCTCCGCCATCTTTTGGTGATCGATTTCGAGCACGTTGCCGCCGGCCTTCTCGAAGCGGCGCCACGCGATCTGAATCGGGTTCTGCTCGGTGGTTACGATCGGATGCTGATGCGGATGATAGTTGCCGCGCAGCACGGGCAATGCATTCCATGCAAAGCGTGCCAGCATGATCCAGCAGAACGCGACGCTGGCCATGCCGTAGAACGGATTGCGCCACCAGCCTTCACGCCAGCTCATATGGACGAATGCGCGATGGGTTTCGCCTGCGATGTGCATCAATGCGGCGATGACCATGCGCCGGCGATACCAGGTGTGTTTTCCGAACAGCGCCTGGTAGACCTCGAATGCGGCCGCACCGTGCTCGACTTCTTCAACCTGGTGCCAGATCCACATCGCTTTGACGACCGGATCGGCGTCGGCAAACCACTTGTCATGGTTCTGCAGCACCAAGGCGCCCGCCAGAAACGTAAACGTCTCGTAGCCAGCAGTGAAGCCGACCAACTCCTTGAGTGTGTCGGTCTGTGCTCGCTGACCGAAGTACGCTTTGGCTTCGGCCTCGTAACGCGCCAGTTTCGGATAGCGCTTGACCAGCGCCTGATTGAACTCCATGAAGTTCTTCGCGTGATGCGCTTCCTGGCCGATGATGGCGCCGACGTCCCGCAGTAGCCGCGGATCGTCGAGGTGGGTCTTGGCCTTGGAAAGAGCACGAATCAGATAGCGCTCGAAGTAGGGGACATGGAGCCCCAGAGCGTTGATGAACATCGAGAACCAGGGCGAGGTGCGACTCCAGACCAGGTTCTCCGGATCGACTTTCTTGACATCAAAAACCAGTGGACGTACCGGGAATCCGTCCATTGGGTGGTCAGTCTGCGTTGTCATGTCGGTTCTCCTCTGCGCACGATTACGTCAGCAGAGTGTCACTCAAGTGCCCGATCCAGACCCCGATCGTTCGATCTGGATCGTCGCGGGTCGCGCATCGTCGCGATTACCGCGACGCGACGCTCAGCCGTACCGGTGACGCGGGCAACCCGGATTGGCTACTTGAGCATCGTCAGCTCGCGCGCCCGCGCGACGGCAGCGGTCCGGCTGCCGACACCGATCTTCGAGTAGATGTTGTGCAGGTGCCACTTCACCGTTGACTCGGAGATCAGGAGTGCATCGGCCAGTTGCTTGTTGGCCAGCCCCGCTTCGACCAGTCGCAGCAACTCGATCTCTCGATCGGTCAGTGTCTCGGTCGGCTTCGCATCGTGAAGCGCCGCGCCCGTCGCGGCGATTGCCAGGCTCTGATCCTCGGTCGATAACGTGGTGAGCAGCGTGCTTTCCAGTGCGCGCTTGACGCGCAGGTCGCCGCCCAGCGGGGCATCACCGCGCCGCTCTACGATGGCCTTGAGTATCGGAATCAAG
Source organism: Hydrocarboniphaga daqingensis (assembly GCF_900129825.1). GTDB lineage: Bacteria > Pseudomonadota > Gammaproteobacteria > Nevskiales > Nevskiaceae > Hydrocarboniphaga > Hydrocarboniphaga daqingensis. Next base: position 279,938 of record NZ_FQWZ01000007.1, read on the forward strand.
CCCGGTCCGGCATGCGCGATGGGATAGGCGTGCTGCTCCAGCGCGGCCGAGGAGAGGGCTTTGTCGAGTTCACGAATCGCATCGCTGGGTCGCTGGTCAGCCCACATTGCATGTGCCCGAACCGCTCGAAGCGTCAGCGCGAAGCTGACGCTACCCGTCGACGGCTGCTGTTGCAGCAGCATGGTGATCAAGCGCAGCGCCAACGCAGCGTCGCCGTTGGCCAGCGCGAGTCGCGCGCGCAGCAGCTTCAGGGCGTCATGTTCGCCACGGAATGTCGTGGCCTGTTTCAGCGTCCGATCTTCGAGCAGTTGCGTGCGCGCCACCGATTCCATCGCGCCGGTGATGTCGCCGGCGTTGAGGCGCAAGGTGACTTCTTCGATCGCCAGATTCAGATACAGCCGCGGCTGGCCCATGCTCAGCGCCGTGTCTTGTCCGTCCATCAGGATCCGGCGGGCGTGGTCGGGCTCGCCTCTCAGGGCGGATAAACGGGCATCGATGCGGTAGGCCAGAAACAGCGGATACAAGGGACCAAATGTCGCCGTGAACGAGCGGCCTAAGCCCATGAACTCAGCAGCGCGATCCAGATCGCAGCGTTGCAGCGCGACCTCGGCACTCAGCAATGCGGCCATCGCCGACGAATAGCCCCTGCTGGATTCCGCAGTATGAGCACAGTCCACCGCGCGGCCAGAATGCTCGAACGCGCTGCGGACATGCCCCATCTCAAGGGCTGCCACGCCTTGCAGAAAGATCGCCCATACGGTCGGATACGGTACGCCAGCCCGATGACCTGCCCGGTAGGCCTCCGATGCGGTACGCGCGGACAGCTCGAACTCTTGACGAGCAAAGTAGCCGTAGCTGAGCGTGTTGCAGATCGACGATGTGAGAAACGGCCTGTCGTCCCCTAGCTCTTTTCGAAGGGCGATGCCCAGTTCGATCGCGTTATCGATCTCGTCGTTGGCGCCGCTGGCCATCACTTGAATGACGCGGGCGACGAACGATTGCTCCGTGACCGCCTGCTGCGGCAGGTTCCAGCCGTCTTGGCTGCGCAACTGCTGTAGAACACGGTCGGCAATGGCTGTCGCGCGGTCGCTGTCGCGCGAGAACGCGCGCGCCCAGGCGTGCGCCAGCGCCAGTTCCGGCGTCCGCAAGTGATACCGCTCCGGCAGTCGCCGCATCCACTCGAGTACCGTGTAGTGATCGCCTTGCCGCATCGTCAGCGTCGCGGCATGGGTGGCGATCAGGTCGCAGGCTCTGTCGTAATGCTGGCCGTCCAGTGCGTACTGGATCGCTTCAGTCGTCAGCCCCTGCGCTTCACACCAGGTCGAGGCGCGTTCGAAGACCCGGCTCAGCAACGTCGGGTCTGTCGCGGTGACCTGATCCTGAAGGAACGACGAAAACAGGTGGTGATATCGATACCACCCGCCTTCCCGATCCAAGGCGATCACAAACAGATTGGCACGCGACAAGTGCTCGATCATCGCCGCACCGTTTGGATGCCCTGACACGGCCGCAGCCAATCCGGCTGACATGCGGGTCAGCGGTGCCGTGGCGAGCAGGAATTGACGGACGGCCTCGGGCTGGCTGCGCAGCACCACTTCCATCAAGTAGGTCGACAGATCGCGATCCCGGCCGGAAAACTTCTCGATGAGCTGACTCGTCTGGCACGCATGCTTTCGCAGTGCGAGCCCGGCCAACTGCAAGCCGGTGGGCCATCCCTCGGTCGTTTCCAGCAGCAGCGCCAGATCCTTCTGCCCCAGATCGACGCCATGCGACAGCTTCAAAAAGTCGTAGGCCTGTTGCGCAGAGAAGCTCAGGTCTTCCTGTTGCACGTCGATCAATCGATTACGAAGCCGGAATCGCGATAGATCGAGCGGGATGCGTTGCCGGCTGGCAATGACGACGCGTAGCGTGGGCGGCGCGGAGGCCAGCAGCTTGTTCAGGAAGAACAGAATGACGTCGTTCTGAATGTGCTGGAAATCATCCAGAAACAGAACCGCATCCCGCGGCAGGTTGGATACATGCGCCAGCAGGCGCCGGAAAAGTGGCTCGATGTCGCGAAACGGTGTACGACCTTGCAGCATCAGATCATCGAACTTCGCGCCCGGATCCAGACGGATCAGCGCTGCCACCAAGTAGGTGGCGAAGTTGGAGGGCGTGTCGTCATCCGGGTCGAGGTTGATCCAGCCCAGACCGGTTCCACTCGTGGCGAGTGACTGATGAATCTCCGCCAGCAGCGTGGACTTTCCCGAGCCGGCGGCGGCAACCACGGTCAGGATGCTGCCCTGGGTACGCACGAACGCGTCGAACAAGGCGCGCCGTGTGATCAGCCTGCCGTCGCACTCTGGTGCGCTCAGCTTGGTCGTGATGATGCTGTGTGAGGAAGTCTTGGCGACCAAGGTGGTGACCTTCGAGCTGTTGGGGGTCGACGCGGCCGCGTGTAAAAGTTGCCGCGCATACTACCCGTCCGTTGGGCAGGTGCCCCGATCGAACGATCGGGGCCTTCGCTCGACGGTGCTCCTAACCTATGGCGCATTCAACTCAAGCCATCAAGGACTTAGCCCGTGCACAGAGTCGAAGCGAATCGCATGACGAAGAACGGCCTCGCCGCGATCTTCATCGCCCTGGTCGGTGGATTTGCCCTGACGTACTCGATGACCAAGGGGATTTCGCTGTGGCCTCTGTCGATCTTCATCGACTGGATTCCGCCTGGCACCCCGCAAGGGTGGCGAATCTTCCATCTGGGCATGCTGACCAACGGCATCATGGCCATCGCGCTCGGAGGCGCCATGAACCGGCTGTCGATGACGCCCCGCAAAGCCGCGATCGCCTGCTGGGGTGTGATCATCGCCGTGTGGGGCAACTTCATGTTCTATGTGTTCGGCATGTTCGCTCCGAACCACGGTCTGTCGTACGCCGGCAATGCGCTGGGAGAGGGCAATCTGGCCGGCGCGCTCGCGTTTCTGCCGGCCGTGTTCGGCGCGATCACGCTGATGGTCGCGGTCGCCTTGATGTTCGGCGCCAAAGCCGAGCGCTGACGCCTGATTTGCGATGCGCATGAAATCCGCAGCGCACGCGCTGCTGGGATGAAGCTCAAGTAAAGCGCTGCAGTCCGTGCTCGGTACAGACGGCGTGCAGCGGGATGTCCCAGCGATCGACGCTCACGCGATCGCAGCGCTGCAGCGCGTAGGCATAGCCGAGGCGCCACGGTCGACGCTGCGCAGCGCTGCCGGCCAGCAGCCGGTCGTAATACCCGCCGCCGGTGCCGAGGCGGTTGCCCGCGCCGTCAAAGCCGGTCAAGGGCATGACGATCGCATCGAGTTGGGTTCGCCGCGCATGGACGCTGCCGCAGGGTTCGATGATGCCGTAGCGATTGCGTTGCAGCGCGGTATCGGCATGCAACTCGATCAAGCGCATCTGCTTGCCGACCAGACGTGGCAAATAGACATGCAGCCCATCGTCAAGCAGCGCGTCGATCAGCGGAGCGGTCGACAATTCGGATCGATACGCCAGATACAGCGCGACATGGCGGCAGCCACGCAAGCGCAGCGCACGCAGTGCGTGCCGTGCGCAGTGCCGGGCAGCGTGGTGACGATATCGGGATGGCAGCGCGGCGCGTTGCGCCTGCAACTGGCGGCGGAGCAGCTGCTTGCTGTCCGCCGCTGACGGAATGGGAGCGGTGTCTCCCGCCTGCGCCGTCATTCGCTCGGTACCTTGAGACGAGGTCTCAAGTGGGTGCCGCAATCCGTTCTTCGGGCTTCCCGCCGATAACGCGGGCCTGCACGCCCAAACAGAATTGGCTCCCGGGGTTTTGCAATTAGGCTCAAGGGGATTAGAGCGATTGTCGAACGCCGCAGGAGACACCGGCGCCATGATAACACCGCGCTGCGCTGTCGCCCGACCAGAATGCGATGCGTTGTTGCCGCTGGTCGCGCCGCAGTGACCGTCGCGGCGCGCCGTCACTCCAATGCAAGCGTCGAGTCGATGTCCAGGCGCATCTGGCGCACGCGCGCCAGCGCGGCGTCATCGGGTTGTGCCACCGAGTCGGAGCCTTTCAATTCCAGCAGCTCACGCGCGATATTCAGCGCCGCCATCACGGCGATGCGCTCGGCGCCGAGCGCCTTGCCGCGCTTGCGGATCGCGGTCATCCGCTCGTTCAGATAATCGGCGGAAGCCACGAGTGCTTCATGTTCTTCGGCCGGACACATCACCGTGTACTCGCGGCCCATGATCCGCACCGTGACGCTGCGTGCTTCGCTCTTGCCGTCGCTGTCGAAGGAGACTTTGTCGTTCACGGATCTTGCTCGGTTTCCAGCAGCCGGACGCGCTCGACGATGCCCTCGATGCGCCGCCGCAGCTCGTTGTTCAGGGCCACCATCCGGTCACGTTCCTGCTGGGCGCGACGCGCTTCAAGACGCGCCTGCCGGTAGGCGGCAGCGAGTCGCTGTATGCGCTGTTCGAGTTGCTCGAGTTCGGCTTCCAGCATGGTGCGGCGCGGCAGAGGTGTGGCCTGAGTATAGCCGCGGCGCTCAAATAAAAGCCGCTCTCCCGGCGAGCGGAAGAGCGGCCGTGTTGAACGCAGCCGATCGCAGCAGCGATCGGCTGGCGATGATCAGCGGATGATCAGGAACAAGGCGCCTGCACCGCGCTGGATGTGCAGCAGCAGTTCACCGGCCTTGGGGCCGGCCAAGCGCTGGAACTGCTCGACCGAGGCCAACGGCTGGCGGTTCACGCTGAGGATGATGTCGTCGGGGCGCAGGCCGGCGCGGGCGGCCGGTGATCCGGGCGCGACTTCGCGGACCTGGATGCCGCCAGTGCGCAGTCGCTTGGCCGTGGCCTCGTCGACCGCGGCGAACACCGCGCCAGCCAGCGCCGGATGCAGATCGCCGCTGCCATCCTTGCCGCCAGTCACGGTCGCTTCTTCCGCCTTGCCGATCACCACCGACACCGTGCGCGGCTTGCCGTTGCGCAGGATGTCGAGATCGACCTTCTCGCCGACGCGCATCAGGCCGACGATGTTGCGCAGCTGCGCAAAGCTCGAAATCTCGCGGCCGTTGACCTTGAGCACGATGTCCTCGCTCTTCAAGCCGGCTTTCTCGGCGGGCGAGCCCGGCATGATCTGGTTGATGACGGCGCCGCGCGTGCTGCTCAAGCCGAATGCCTTGGCCAGCGCCGGATCGAGATCCTGGCCGCCGACGCCGATACGGCCGCGTTCGACCGACCCGTACTGCACCAGCTGGTTCATCACCAGCTTGGCGAGGTTGGTCGGGATCGCGAAGCCGATGCCGATGTTGCCGCCGCTGCGCGACAGAATCTGGCTCGGGATGCCGACCAGTTCGCCGCGCAGGTTGACCAGTGCGCCACCCGAGTTGCCGGGGTTGATCGATGCGTCGGTCTGGATGAAGTCCTGATAGCCGGTGCCCATGCCAGAGCGACCCAGGCCGCTGACGATGCCCGAGGTCACCGTCGTGCGCAGGCCGAACGGCGAGCCGATGGCGACGACGAAGTCGCCGACTTCGATCTTGTCCGAATCGGCGACGACCAGCGCCTTGAGGTTGTCGGCCTTGATCTGCAGCAGGGCAATGTCGGTGTCGGGGTCTTTGCCGATCAGCTTGGCGTCAAACTCACGGTCATCGACCAGGCGCACTTTGATCGTCTCGGCCTGATCGACGACGTGGTTGTTGGTCAGGATGTAGCCCTTGACCGCGTCGACGATCACGCCCGAGCCGACGGCCTGCGATTCACGCTCCTGCGGCTCGTCGGGGATTTCGAAGAAGCGACGGAAGAACGGGTCCTGCAGCAACGGATTCTGGACTTCTGATTTGGCCGTCACGGCGATGTTGACCACCGCGGGTGTCGCTTGCTTGAGCATCGGCGCCAGCGACGGCATGCCCTGCTGCAGCGGTAGCGTGCCTTGGACCTGAGCCTGAGCCGGAAGGGCCGTCCCGAATGACAATGCCAGCAGACTCAGCGGGGCAAGATGCTTGAACAGAGGTCGGATCATCGAATCGGTCTCAGTAGCGCAAAGGGAGGCGGTGCAAACGCTGCGTCCAGGGACCGTAAGCCGTCACGCGAGTTCGATGCGTGGCGGCGTCGGCGGCTAGTTCAGGCGAATGCGCGGATTCAGGCTGTAACGGCCGGTCAGGCTGGCGCTGGCCAAGATGTGCGGCTTGATCGCCGCGATCACGTCGGCGGCGGTGAAAGCGCCATCAACACTGCAACGTTCGATGTCCAGCGCGAACACTTCAAACCGATAGTGGTGCGTGACACTGTCGTTCCAAGGGGGGCAGGGGCCGTCGTAGCCGAAATAGGTGCCGCCCATGTCCGCGTCGCCAGCAAACCAGCCGGTGTAGTCGTTGATGCCCTGGCGCGAACCGTCCGGACCGGCCGGTTGCTGCTTGCCGCGAGCGACGATGCCGCTGGAGCAGGCCCCTTCGTCGATCGACGTGACACTGGCCGGGATATCGATCATCGCCCAGTGCGTGAATGTGGTGCGCGGCAGCTTCAGCGGGACTTCGCGATCGTCTTTATTGACGTCATCGGGCTTGGTCGGCACGTCCGGGTCGATGCACAGCAGCGCAAAACTCCGGGTGCCGGCCGGCGCGCCGCTCCAGCTCAGTTCCGGGTTGAGATTGTCCGACAGCTTGATATGGCCTTTGGGCGCCTTGACGGCAAATGCGCAGCGGCCCGGGATCACGCCGCCGTCGTTGAAGGATTTGCTGGTCAATTTCATGCGGATCGTCCTGAGGGTCGTATAGAGCCGAGGCGGTTCGAAACAGAAGCCGGCCATTGCCGGCGTGATCCCGTCATTATGTGACAGCGTCGCCGGCACCGGCCAGCGCACGCCATGCGGAGCTAGAACAGATAGCGAAGGCCGACCTGGGCGAAATCGCGGTCACGCAGCAGGTTGTGGCTGCCGCCACCGAAAAAGCTGGTGTAGCCGATCGCAGCATTCCAGGCCTGGGAGAAGCGGATCGTCGTGCTGACGATCACGATCTTTCGACCTTCGACGAAGTTTTCGCCCGGGCCCGGCGACACGCCCGACACGTCATGCGACCACACGATGGTGGGTTCCACGCCAACACCGGGCACGACATTTTCGTAGCGCAGGATGCTGACCACACGATAGCCCCAGGAGAAGTCGGTGACGAAGCCATCCTTCTGCTGAGTCGGGTTGAAGCGAATGCCGGACGGGCCGATCACGGCCGAGTTCGACTGCGAAGAGCCATCCGCACCGGTGCCGTCAGTGCCGGCGCTGGCGTGAGTGAAGGTGCCGGGGCCTTCGATTTGGAGTCGGTCGGTCGACGGCAGATCGAAAATCTGTGACGCGCCGAGTTCACCAATCAGCAGGATCTGGTCGGCTGCGAGCCAGTTGTTGGGGCCGATCACGTTGGTGATGCCGAGGTTGTAGTTGGCCGTGCGGAACTCTTCCCAGCCACGGATGTACTGCCCCGGCAGATAGGCCAGTGGGTCCTGGCCACGATAGGCCGATACGAAATCAGGAATGCCGTAGCGTGCACCCGGCAACTGCGCGATCGTGCCGACGCCGCCGAGTGCCGGCGGCAGGCCGGGAATGTCGCCGGCGAAACCGAAGTCGTAGCTATCGCCCTGAGCGCCGGTGCCGTTGCCGCGTGGGAAGATGTTCTGCAGCGCGGCGAATGCCAGGTCGGTATCGTCGACCTGCAGCGGCTGGTTGGGACGGTAGGCGATCTCGCCCTGCAGTGAAATGTCGCCGAATGCCGTGTTGAAGCTGAAACCGTAGAGGTCGATGTTTTCCGGGTACTCGAGCCGCGCCTTGGCGGTATCGAGCACAAAGGCGCTGCCGTTGGTGCCGATGCGCTGGTCGCGTACCGGCGGGGCAATGGCGCCAGGCAAGGCGTTGGTGATGAACAGCGTCGAGTCGAGCCCGGGACAGGCCTGCATCACTCCGAGCGTGTCCTGCACGGTCTTGTCCGAGCCCATCGCGGCCGGCTGCAACGCGTCCGGCCCGGACAGGCAGCCGTACTCACCCTCATAGAAGCTCAGGTAGGGCAACCGGCTGTGATAGCGCCCAGCATACAGCGCCAGTTCGGTGCCGCTGTTGAGCCACTCTGCGTAGTACTTCAGCGTGACGCCGAACTGTCCGCTGCTTTTGGCTTCGTTCTCGGGCAGCAGTTCGACCGTGCCCGATGTGTCCGTGATCGCCGACAGCATCAGCTGGTCGGCCAAGCCGAGGCGATCCGGGTCTTCGGCCGCTTTGCCGAAATCGACGAACACGTAGTCGCGCTGGTTGTCGGAGCCGACATCGACCGTCGACAGATACGAGCCGGCCGGCGGGATCAGCGCCGGGCGCCAGTTGTACTGGTAGAACGCCTCGATGCTGACGTCCGGCACGATCGTCGTCGACACCATGAACGCCGGCGTGGGCTCCAGCACTTCGGACAGTTCCAGAAACGCCGGGCGGTACAGCGCGTTGACGTTGGGCGTGGAGAACGAGTTGAGGCTGCCCACGACCAGCAGCGTGCTTTCGCCCCAGTTGATGTTCTGGTTGCCCAGCTTCAGCGTCAGGTCGCGCTCCTCGCCCAGCGGAACAACCGTCGAGATATACGCATCGAGCAGCCGGGCTCCGATGCCGATCTGCCGCTCGGTGGACCCGTTGCGGACACGCGTCGTCGGTTCACCGATGCCGCGGCGGATCTGCCCCGGTCCGCTGGTGCTGTTGACGGTCTGCGTGTTCGGGCTGAAGTCGCGGCGGTCGTGGTTCTCGGCGTCGTAAAAGCCGTAGGCCCGTACGAACAGGTCGAAGCCGCGGTAATGCGCGGTGATGTCCATCGCCAGCTTGCCGACAGCCTGCGTCAGATCACCACGGTCGTAGTTGACGTTGCCGTCGTCGTGGTTGTTAGAGAACTGGCCGGGCGCATCGACGGCGACCTGGTTGGCGGCCGAACCTTCACCGATCGCGCTGTTGAGCCCCAGCGCCTGATGGCCGGCGTTGGCGTAGTCCAAGTGACCTTGGCATGAGGTACCGGCGCCATTGGCCGCCACCGGGCAAAAGTTGGGATTGACCTTGTTTTTGGCGATTAGGTCGTTGGCGCGGTTTTCGACGCGCCACTGTGCGCCGACGCTAATGTTGGTGTTGATGACACCATTGAGTGACTCGCCGCCGAGGCCAAAGTCGAAGCTCGTGGCCTGGGCCGTTAGCGGCGCTGTCGCCGCAAGGCCGAGCAACCACAGCGAGCGGGGTCGGAAACGCAACGCCATGAGAACAACCGGCGCACTGTGGCGCCGGCCAGGTTGGGGCTCGACCATCGGGATCTCCAGCTACGCGCGTTCTAGTTCTAGGGAATGACGCAGCACCACGGGCGCTGCCGGGCCTCTCCGCGCCCGATAATCGCTTCAGGTTATCAACGATCGCGAACGTCAGGAAGCCACACGGTGACGTCGGCGACGGCCTGTCGAACGGATCAGAACTCGTTGATCAGCGCGTTGCGACCCGCACGACGAAGGCCGGTCGCCCAGTGGCCGAGGCTATCCCCGATGCGTTCGCTGAGTGCCTTCCGACGCCGGAATCGAAGCTCGTAGACGTCAGCATCGCGAATGCGGCTCAGAAGGTAATCGTCCGAAGTGCTGATGCCATCGACCAGCTTCAGAGCCAAAGCCTGCGTCCCGAACCAATGTTCGCCGGTCGCCACCCGGGTCAGATCCAAAACGGGGCGGTTTTCGGCGACGAACGCTTTGAACAGGGCGTGCGTCTGCTCCATCTCTTCGCGGAACTTGGCGCGGCCGGCTTCGGTGTTTTCGCCCAGCATCGTCAACGTGCGCTTATGTTCCCCGGCCGTATGCAGCTCAATGTCGACGTCGTGCTTGCGAAGCAAGCGATTGAAGTTGGGTATCTGGGCGACGACGCCGATTGACCCCACGATGGCGAAAGGCGCCGCCAGCACCCGATCGGCGACGCAGGCCATCATGTAGCCGCCGCTGGCGGCGACCTTGTCGACGGCCACCGTCAGCTTGAGCCGACGCTGGCGCAAGCGCACCAGCTGGGACGCGGCCAGGCCATAGGAGTGAACCAGCCCTCCGGCGCTTTCGAGGCGCAACAGCACTTCGTCGCTGTCGCGGGCGATCTGCAGCAGCGCGCTGATTTCCTCGCGCAGGCTTGCAACCGCTGACGCTTGCAGGTCACCGCAGAAGTCGAGCACGAACAAGCGGGGTCTGACCGTTGCCGCCGGCTGCTTGGCGCGCTTGCGGGCCTGCTTTTGCGACTTCTTGCGATCTGCCTGATGGCGCTTCAGTTCGGCCGCATCGAGCAATTCCGCGTTGAGGGAGTCGGCCAGTTCGCGCAGACGCTCGTTGACGTCCCGTATCTGCAACTGGCCCGCCGGAGACTTTTGTTTCGTGGACCGCAGGATGGTGACCAGTCCGCCGATGGTCAGCAGGATCAGCACGGAAAACGTGATGCATTTGGCCAAAAAGAGCCCGTATTGGGCGAAATACTGCATCGAACGATGCTCCTGGAAGTTCGCTGACTCGGCCAGGACGGCCAAGCATCGGTAAGATTATGCCGGCGAGCGACTCCATTCAGGCCGATGAACTGGGTGGGTACATCCCTTGCTTCATGTAATCCTGCATCGTCTATAATAGTGAACGTGTTGCCTACGCAATCGGATAAAAGCTGTATCTGCGCCTCGACTGAAGGGAGTTGTCTAATGAAAACTATTGTTCGAGCCGGCCTTGCTGCAGGCCTGCTTTCCGTGATTTCTGTGGGCCATGCACAGGATGACTCCTCGGCGTGGACGACGGAAATGCGCCCCTACATTTCGGAGATGTATAGCTACACCTTCGAAAACAATGACAGTCAGGGCGTTGAAGCCGGCCATGGCGGCCTGCTCAGCGTCGGTAAGGCGCTGTCCGAGCACTGGGGCCTGGAACTGGGTGGCTTCTATAACGAGTTCCCGCACGACGACAGCGTCGGCGCCCGCGCCCAGCGCGAGTACGGCGGCAAGCTGGACGCGCTGTACTTCTACAGCCGCAACCGCAAGTTCTCGCCTTACTTTGCTGCTGCCGTCGGCGGCACCTACGCCAAGCTGCGCGGCACCAGCACGAACGACAGCGCGCCGCTGGTCGATGCGGGTCTGGGTTTCATGAAGTTCTTCTCGCTGTGGGGTGCCGACCTGGGCTTCCGCGCCGACCTGCGTTACCGCTACACGTTCTTTGATGACAACGCGCTCGGCGGCCAGATCGACGGCCCGCTCGGCGAAGTCGTCGCCAAGGTCGGCCTCGTGATTCCGCTGGGCTCGCGCCCGGTGGTTGCCGATGTCGTCGCGCCGCCTTCGGCCTGCGCCGACAGCGATGGTGACGGCGTCTGCGATACGGCTGACCTCTGCCCGGGCACCACCGGCGGCACCGCGGTCGACGCCAAGGGCTGCCCGAAGCAGGCTCCGGCCGCCGCTTCGAAGAAGTTCGAAGACGTGCACTTCGCGTTCGACAAGTCGGACATCGCGCCGGCCGAAGCCGTCAAGCTCGACAGCGCCGCTACGGCCATCGACGGTCTGACGAAGACCTACCCGGGCCTGAAGGTTGACGTCTCCGGCCACACCGACTGGGTGGGCACCGACGGCTACAACCAGGGTCTGTCCGAGCGTCGCGCCAACAGCGTGAAGAGCTACCTGGTCCGCAAGGGTGTCTCGGCTAGCCGCATCAACACGTTTGCCTTTGGCGAGTCCAAGCCGATCGCGACGAACGAAACGGCCGAAGGTCGCGCCATGAACCGTCGCGCCGAAGTCCAGACGCACGAGTAAGCAACACTCGACCGCAAGGTCGTCAAAAGCCCGCCGGTTCTGAACCGGCGGGTTTTTTTTTGGCGGCTGGACGGTAGCCGATGTGCGCCGAATACACTTGAGCGCGATCCGGTACGGCCGCTAGGCTGCAGCGGAGAGCACGACATTCCTACGGAAGCAGTTCAAAGGCATGCGCCGATTCCATCGAACCTTGTTTGCCCGCGATATGCGCGGTTGTTCGTCGTCCGCGGGCGAACCCTGGTCATCGATGGGGGGCGTGCTGATGCTGATCGTCGGCGCAATCGGCAGCACAGCAGCGGCTGATGCCAGCGATGCGTTAGCCGGCGAATCGAATCGTTGCTTGTATGCGCCGGAGTTTGCTGCGATCGACCGTGTCGGTTGCGTCCGCGACACCGATGCCGATAACGACGGGGTCCGGGACGATGTCGACAGCTGCCCGTACTCACCGGCCGGTGCGCAGATTGATGCCAGCGGCTGCGCCGTCGATGACGACTACGACGGCGTCGCCAATGGACTCGATGCTTGTCCGGCATCGGAGTTGGGTGCGGTCGTCAACGGGCTCGGTTGCGCGCCGCGCCAGGTCGCGCGAACGCCACTGAGGAAGCCGCTGGTCTCGAAGGCTCCGCAGACCGTGGCCACGACCGTCGTCGCGACGGCACCTTCAGTCGTTACGCCCGCTTTGACGATGCCAGCCGTGCCGATGCCGGTGCCAACACCCACACCGACGCCTACTCCTGCTCCTACTCCTACTCCGGTGCCGTCACCCACTGCAGCGACGCCCGCTGCGGCCGTTGTCACCGACGCGGCTCCGTTGATCAAACCACGTGTGGCGGATGTCCGTGAGACGCAAACGACGTCACCGGTGCCGGCTTCTTTGCCGGTGATCTCGGTCAATCCGTCGGCCTTGCTGAGCCTTGCGTTTGCCGCGCAGAGCAACCTGGTATCGGCGCCGTCGATGGCCAAGCTGCGATCGGCCGTGCCGTCGATGAAGCAGGCGCTACGCCAGCGCGGTGCGGTGTTGGTCGTCGAAGGGTATGCCGACGCCGATAGCGATGGCAGTCGCGCCAGCACGGTGGCGCGATCCCGCGCCAATCAGCTGCGGCGCTTGCTGATCAGCGAGGGAATCGACTCGAGCCGCATCCAGAGTGTCGGCCATGCAGCGACCGACAACGGCATCGATCAGCGGCGTGCCGAAGTGATCGTCGAAGTCGATTGAGTAGCCGACGGCCGGCGACTATGCCGGCCGGTCAAGCAGCGTTTCGTGCTGCATCTGTGCTTGTGCCTGACGCGCCCGCGCAACGCGGGCCGCGCTGTCGTCGGCGCTTTCGGCTGCCGGCAACCAGCCGGACAAGTGTCGCGACACCAGTTGTCCCAAGGCATCGATGTGGGCCGGGTCGGCATTCAGCGCTGGAATGTAGCGGAAGGCTTGGCCTCCAGCCTCAAGAAAGTCTTCGCGATAGCGCAGCGCAACTTCTTCAAGCGTCTCCAGGCAGTCGGCGGCAAAGCCGGGGCAAATGACGTCCATCGTCTTGACGCCGCTGCGTGCCAGTTGAGGAATGACGAGGTCGGTATACGGCTGCAGCCAAGGCTGTCGGCCGAGCCGACTCTGGAAGCTGACCGACCAGCTGCCTGCCGGCAGTTCCAGCGCTTCGGCCAGCAGACGCGCCGTTTTCTGGCAGAAGCAGAAGTAGGGGTCGCCTTTGGTGAAATACTGGCGCGGGATTGAATGGAACGACATCAGCAGATGGTCACCACGGCCGTGCGTGGCCCAGTGCGTTCGAATGCTTTGCGCCAGTGCGCCAATCAGCGCGGGTTCGTCGTGATAGCTGTTGATCGTCCGCACTTCGGGCATCCAGCGCCGCTTCAGCAGCACGCGGAACACCGCGTCGAGCGCCGCGCCGCCGCTGCTCGCCGAGTACTGCGGATACAGCGGCAGCACGACGAAGCGACGCACGTTCTGCGCTTCCAGTTCGGCGATCGCGCTGTCGACATCCGGCTTGCCGTAGGTCATGCCCAGCGCCACTGGAACATCGTGGCCGAGCTTTTGCGCCAGCCAGGCATGCAGCCCATCGCGTTGCTGCACCGAGTGATGCATCAGCGGTGAACCCAGCGGACCCGGCTGCATCCAGATGCTGCCGTAGCTGTGAGCGAGTTTGCGCGGCCGGAACGGCAGGATGAACGCGTACAGGATCGTCAGCCACAGCGGCCGCGGCAACTCGACCACACGACGGTCGGACAGGAACGGTTTCAGATAGCGCCGGATCGCCGATGGCGTCGGTGCTTCAGGGGTGCCGAGATTGAGTAGCAACACGCCGGTTTTGACGGGCGCGCGGTGAGGCAGGTCGATCGAGGTCGAGTCGGACATCGCAGGGGCAGGGCTCAGCAGAGGTTACGGCTTCAGGGCGATCGCACCGGCGCGCAGCCGGCGGAAGTAGCCATGATACGTGGCCATCGCTTTGCTGCCGAGCAGCAGCAACAACGGCAGGTTGATCGCATACATCAAGCCCATGCCGACGGTACTGATCGTGTCGAGCTGCGCCGATGTGGTGATGAAACCGAAACAGGCCGCCGCTGCCGCCACGCACCACAACCAGCGGAACGGCTGCACGGCGCGCTCACCGAACAGATAGATCACGCCCTGCTCACCGTAGTAGCCATAGCTGATGATGCACGACAGGCCGAACACCCAGACCGCGATCGTGATCAGCCAGCGGCCGAGGCCGTCGTGGACGCTGTCGAAGCCCTTGGCGACCAAGGTTGATCCGCGGTAGTCGGCGAACACGCCGGCCTCGACCGCGCGCGGCGCCATCGTGGCCTTCAGCGGCTGCCATGCCAGGCGGCTGACGCCGTCCCGCGTTTCGTAGTTGCCGTACAAGCGCTGCCGCGTGCCATTGGTGTCGACGACGATGAAGACCGGCGTGCCCGCTGTGTTGGCCGGCAACTGGCTTGCGCGGATCGCCAACTGATCGGGCTGCAGCGCCGGCGTCCAATGCCCGGCCGGTGATTCGATCATCGCCGGTGGTTCGGCCCAGTCCGCCGCTGCGGGGCGGTTCCAAACACCGGTGATCAGCACCACCAGCGCGGTCACCGTGCAGACGAAAATCGTGTCGATGAATGGCTCCAGCCCGGCGACCACGCCTTCGGTCGCAGGCTCCGGCGTCTTGACGGCAGCGTGCGCGATCGGCGCCGTGCCCAGTCCCGACTCACTGGAAAACAGCGCGCGCTTCATGCCCCACATGAATGCACTGCCGAGCGTGCCGCCAGTGAATGCGCCCGCCGCTTCGGTCTTGGAGAATGCGCCGGCGAAGATCATCCGGAAGCATTCCGGCAGTGCTTCGGCATGCGTGAAAATCACGTACAAGCCGCACAGCACGTAGACGCCGCACTTGAACGGCACCAGCGTCTTGGTCACGTTGCCGATGCGCTTGATGCCGCCGAGAATCACCGCGCCGGCACAAACGGCGAGCACCACACCGGTGATCCAGGTCGGCACGCCGAAGTATTCGCGCGTGGTGTCGGCGACGCTCCAGGTCTGGAACATGTTGCCGCCGGTGAACGCGAAGATCATCAGCGCCACGGCGAACAGGCCGCCAACGATGCGACCGATCGGCTTGAGCCGCGGCGACAGCGTCGGCAGGCCGTTGGCGGCGATGTACATCGCGCCGCCATGCGGGTTCTCGGCGTCGCGCGTGTCGCGATACAGCAGCGACAGCGTCACTTCGGTGGTCTTCAGCGACATGCCGACCAAGCCGACCACCCACATCCAGAACACCGCGCCGGGACCGCCGAAATCAACGGCGATGGCCATGCCCGCAATCGCGCCGAGGCCCACCGTGCCCGACATCGCCGCCGTCAACGCCTGGAAGTGCGTCAGTGCGCCGGGCCCGTGCGAGGTGTCGATGCCCTTGCCGGCGACCAGCGCCACGCCGTGGGTCAGCGAACGGTATTGCGAGAAGCCGCTCCAGAGCGTGAAGAGCAGGCCGATGCCGAGCAGCGCCAGCAGCACCGGCACGCTGAGCAGCACCGCATTGATCTGATCCAGCAGCGCGAAGAACGTCTCCACGTCAGCCTGCGGCAGCAGCAGCGCGACCGATGCGGCTATGCGAGTAGCCGTAGGCGAAGTACAGCACCAATCCGAGCGCCATCCAGCTGCCGAATGCGATCCAGGTATGCGGGCCGAGCAGGTACATCAGGTAGCTGCACGACAGCACGCCGAGCGCCGGAATCAGCGGCGAGGCCGGCGTGCGGAACGGACGCGGCAGATCGGGCCGCGTGATGCGCAGCACGATCACGCCGGCACAGACCACGACAAATGCGCCGAGCGTGCCGATGTTGGCGATCTCGGCCAAGCGCCCCAGAGGAACAAAGCCGGAGAACACCAGCATGACCGCACCCGAGGCCAGGATCGAACCCAGCGGTGTGCCGGTGCGGGGATGGACGTAGGCGAAGAACGGCGGCAGCAGGCCGTCGCGGGCGATCGCGAACAGCACGCGCGTCAGCCCGAAGTACATCACCAGCATCACCGTGGTCAGGCCGGCGACGGCGCCAACCGAGATCAGTTTGGCCGCCGTGGTCGCGCCGATCTGCAGCAGAGCATGGGTAACCGGCGAGGCGACGTTGAGCTCGGTGTACGACACCACGCCGGTCAGCAGCACCGACACCAGGATGTACAAACCGGTGCAGGCAAACAGTGATCCGAGAATGCCGATCGGTAGATCGCGCTGCGGGTTACGCGTTTCTTCGGCTGCGGTGGAGACGGCGTCGAAACCCAGGTAGGCGAAGAAGATCGTCGATGCGCCCTTGAAGATGCCGTTGACGCCGAAATGCGACTGGCCATCGGCATCGATGACCTGCTCCGGAATGAACGGATGCCAGTTGGCCGGCACCACATGCGGAATCGCAACAAAGATGAAGATGAAGATCGCTGTGACCTTGACCGCCACCATGATCGCGTTGAACAGGCTGCTGACCTTGGCGCCGAGGGCCAGCAGGATGCCCAGCGCCAGCACCACGCTGAAAGCGGGCAGGTTGATCAAGCCCGGCGTTTTCGGATCCAGCGGGGTATGCGTCAACTCAGCCGGCAAGCCGAAGCCGGACGCCGTCAGGAAGTCGGAGGCGTAGCCCGACCAGCCGGCGGACACGGCCGGAATCGCGACCATGTATTCGCACAACAGCATCCAGCCGATGATCCAGGCCGGGAACTCGCCCAGCGCCGCGTAGCCGTAGCCGTAGGCACTGCCGCTGCCACCGATGGCCGATGCCAGCTCGGCGTAAGCCAGCGCGGCGCAGGCACAAGCGAAGCCCGCGACCAAGAACGACAGGATCACCGCCGGCCCGGCTTGCGTCGCGGCCGTGATGCCGCTGAGCACGAAGATGCCGGCGCCGATGATCGCGCCGATGCCGAGCAAGGTCAGATCGGTGGCGCTGAGCACCCGTTTGAGCCCTGACTCGGACGGGCCGTCGACGTTGATGGCCTTAGTGCGCAGCAGCGCGGCGGACAGACGCATGGATTCTCCTTGTAATTCTGATGGACCGATCGAGCGACGTCGGCTTTCGCCCGGATGGTGGCAGAAAGTATGACGCTGCGTGCAGCACCGGCGCCTGAGCATGTTTCCGCTTCGATCGTGCCCCGGCAGTGGTCTTCGGCCCATGAAAAAGGCCAGAGGCGGAACTCCGCCGCTGGCCCTTGCGCCGACCGTTCACGGTCGACGTGGCTTGGCTGTGCTGTTGACGCGATTTACGGCGTCGCCGCGGCTACGAACCGGCCGCGGACGCACAGTTCGTGCGCGTACAGAGCGTCGCCGACATTGGCCGACAGCACGTTGGGACGCAGGCTCAACGACGCCGAGTCAAAGCGCTTGGCCGCCTTGATGCCGACGAACAAGCGGTCAGCGCCGGCCACGTTCAAGCCCAGCAGGTCGAGCGACGATTGGGTCGTGACCAGTTCTTCCTGCTGCACGCCGGCCAGGAAAGTGCGCACCGTCAGCGAGTTGACCAGCGAGGCATCGACGACGCCCGGCGGGAAGCGCACGGCGAACACCGCGAAGTTGCCCGGCTGGATCTCGGTGTTGGCGTTGACGATCAAGTCGACCGAATTCAGCACCGCCAGCAGACCCAGCGTCAGCGAATAGGTCGAAAACGTGGCGAGGTTGTTGTCGATCACCGCGTCCTTCTCGGACACGCTGTTGAGCAACTGCGTCACCGTATCGCCGCCGACCAGATTCAGCAGGTTGGTCAGCGGGCCGCCGACCAGACCGCCGCTGCCGACTTCGGTCGTGGCGTTCGGGGTCACGGCCTGAATGCCGCCTTCGCAGATGAAGCTGCCGGCGATGGCGGTGCCGTTGTCGGTGACTTGGGTCGGCGCCATTCCATCGTTCGGGAACAGCGTCGTGTTGCCGTTGTTGTCCAGTCCGTCGGACAGTTCGCCATCGCCCTGGGCCTCGCAGCCGGCCATCAGCAGTGAGGCCAGCAGGGAGGCGACCAACGTGAGTCGGGTCTTGTGAAGCATCATCGGTGATTCCCTCTATATAAGGCGTCGGCGCCGTCGGCGCCGACTTGATCGCAAAAAGCGGGGCACCGAGCGGCGCCCCGCTGTGACGCCCTCGCTTACTCGGCGGGCGCCGGTTCTTCGGTCGGCGCCATCTCTTCCATCGTCGCGGGCTCGGCAACCTCGGCGGGCTCGGCCACCGTCTCGGCCGCCGGCTCCGCCACCGCTTCGCTGGATTCGGCAGGCGTCGCCGTATCGGCCGAGGCGGCCGGCTCTTCCGTTGCCGGGGCGGCCGTAGCGGCGTCGGCGGTCGGCTCGGTCGTGCCCGGCAGCATGTCGCCGCTGGCATCCACCGGAACCGTCGGCGCTTCCTGGCCGGCAATGTGCAGTTCGACGCGGCGGTTCAATGCACGCCCGGCTTCCGAGCCGTTGTCGGCCACCGGCTGGCCTTCGCCCATGCCCTTGGCCGTCAGCTGGTCGCCCGGGACACCCTGCTTGATCAGGTAGTCGCGGACGGTGTCGGCTCGCAGCTGCGACAACATCTCGTTGTACGAATCCGAGCCCTTGCTGTCGGTGTGGCCCTCCAGCGACATCGGCACCGACGTGAAGTGTTTGATCTTCAGCGCCACCTCATCGAGGATCTTCAGCGAATCCGGCGTCAGCGTGGCCTTGTCGAAGTCGAAGTTGACGCCGGTGAGCGTGATCACCTGAGCCAGGCCGCAGCCGATACCGTCGACCGGCATGCCCGTCGGCGTCTCGGGGCATTTGTCGAACTGGTCAGGAACGCCGTCACCGTCGCTGTCGGCCATCGTTTCGACCTTGACCACTTCGGTCGATTCGGCCACCGGGGCCGGCGGCAGCACGCGCGGCTGCTCGTAGGGTGATAGCGGCAGCTCGAGGCCAACGCTGTAGCGGATGTCGTTCTGGCCGCCCTGGAAGTCGTCGTAGATGTAGCGGGCTTCGGCGCGGAAGCGGAAGCCGTAGGTGCCCAGCGGTCGTGTCACCAGGCCCAGGCCGGCGTTGGCGAAGAAATCGAACTTGTCGTCGTCGTCCGGGATGCCGTCGTTATAGTTGCCGCCGATGCCCAGCAATGCGAACGGCGTGAACGTGCGCCGTTCGTTCAGTGCATAAACCAGATCGAGGCCGCCGCCGGAGCGGTAGTGATCGGGAACGTCGTTCTTGTTCGTTTCCAAGTTCTGCGTAAACAGCTGTGCTTCCCAGAACCAGTTGCCGTGGCCGAACTGGCGGCCATACAGCAGGCCGATGCCGGTGCCGTCGGTCGGCACGCGCTGCTTGTCGAGGTCCAGATAGCTACCCAAAACGCCGACGTAGCTCAGCTTGGGCTGATCGGCTTGGCTGCCGTCGGCGCCTTCGTCCTGCGCGATGACCGGTTGTGCGGCCAGGGTGGCAAAAACGGCAGCGGCTGCGGCCGCGACGTTGCGGCGTGCAAATTTCATCTCGACACTCCCTTCTTTTGGCGAATTTGTTCTGTGGCCGGCGGCCATGCGGCAGCGCACCCGGACATCCTGTGGCAGGAAGCTTAAGCCAAAGTTGAAGCCGCTTGCCGTCGAATGGATGACATAACCGGACCGACGGCAAGCGGTTCATCCGGTTTTTTTATCGATGCCCCCTTGAATCGCCTAACGACGTACCCAAGAATTAGCAGCCTCCAGGGGAGAGTGCTAACAGTCGTGGACGCCGGTACGCCGTGCCCGACCGACTGCCAGCGCAAACTGGAGCCTGGGAATCGAAACAACACAAGATTTAGGAGCGTTCTATGAGTCTGCGTCCCCTGCACGATCGCGTGATCGTCAAGCGTCTGGAAGAAGAAAAGAAGTCCGCCGGCGGCATCCTGATCCCGGACTCCGCGGCCGAGAAGCCCCTCCGCGCCGAAGTGATCGCTGTCGGCCCGGGCAAGCGCACTGACGACGGCAAGCTGCAGGAGCCGGGCGTCAAGAAGGGCGACGTCGTGCTGATCGGCAAGTACTCCGGCACCGAAGTGAAGATCGACGGCCAGGATCTGGTCGTGCTGCGCGAAGACGACATCATGGCGGTCTTCGCCTAAGTCGGACGCGTCTCGTAACAACCCCTATTTAGCTTCAGGAGTTATCAACATGGCAGCAAAAGACGTCAAGTTCGGCGATGACGCGCGTTCGCGCATGGTCGCTGGTGTCAACATCCTGGCCAATGCCGTCAAGGTCACGCTGGGTCCGAAGGGCCGCAACGTCGTCCTCGACAAGAGCTTCGGCGCCCCGACCGTGACCAAGGACGGCGTGTCCGTGGCCAAGGAAATCGAGCTGAAGGACAAGTTCGAGAACATGGGCGCGCAGCTGGTCAAGGAAGTCGCTTCCAAGACCTCCGACCTGGCCGGCGACGGCACCACCACCGCCACCGTGCTGGCGCAGGCGATCGTCAATGAAGGCCTGAAGTCGGTCGCCGCCGGCGTCGACCCGATGGACATCAAGCGCGGCATCGACAAGGCCGTCGAGGCCGTCACCGCCGAGCTGAAGAAAGTCTCCGTGCCGTGCAAGGACCGCAAGGCCATTGCCCAGGTTGGCACCGTGTCGGCCAACGCTGACGAGGCGATCGGCAACATCATCGCCGACGCGATGGACAAGGTCGGCAAGGAAGGCGTGATCACCGTTGAAGAAGGCAAGGGCCTGGACAACGAGCTGGACGTCGTCGAAGGCATGCAGTTCGACCGCGGCTACCTCAGCCCGTACTTCATCAACAACAGCCAGAGCCAGACCGTCGAACTGGACAGCCCGCTGATCCTGATCACCGAGAAGAAGATCAGCAACATCCGCGATCTGCTGCCGGTGCTCGAAGGCGTTGCCAAGCAGGGCCGTCCGCTGCTGATCATCGCCGAAGACGTCGAAGGCGAAGCGCTGGCCACGCTCGTGGTCAACAATCTGCGTGGCATCCTGAAGGTCGCTGCCGTCAAGGCGCCGGGCTTCGGCGATCGTCGCAAGGAAATGCTGAAGGACATCGCGACGCTGACCGGCGGTACGGTCATCGCCGAAGAAGTCGGCCTGAGCCTCGAGAAGGCCACGCTGACCGACCTGGGCCAGGCCAAGAAGATCCAGATCGACAAGGAAAACACCACCATCGTCGACGGTGCTGGCGAGAAGACCAAGATCGAAGCGCGCGTCGCCGAGATCCGCAAGCAGGTCGAAGCCTCGACCAGCGACTACGACCGCGAGAAGCTGCAGGAGCGTCTGGCCAAGCTGGCCGGTGGCGTTGCAGTGATCAAGGTCGGCGCCGCCACCGAAGTCGAGATGAAGGAAAAGAAGGCTCGCGTCGAAGACGCGCTGCACGCCACCCGTGCGGCCGTTGAAGAAGGCATCGTCCCCGGCGGCGGTGTGGCGCTGGTGCGTGCGTCGAAGTTCCTCGACACGTTCAAGGTTGCCAACTCCGATCAGCAGATCGGCGTCAACATCCTGCGCCGTGCGATCCAGGAGCCGATGCGCCAGATCGTCAAGAACTCCGGCGACGAGCCGAGCGTCGTGCTCGCCAAGGTGCTGGAAGGCACGGGCGCCTACGGCTACAACGCCAGCAACGGCACGTACGGCGACATGATCGAGCTGGGCATCATCGACCCGACCAAGGTCACGCGTCTGGCGCTGCAGAACTCGGCCTCGGTTGCGGGCCTGCTGCTGACGACCGAAGCGATGATTGCCGAATCGCCGAAGAAGGACGAGCCGATGGGCGGCATGCCCCCGGGCGGCGGCATGGGTGGTATGGGCGGCATGGGCGACTTCTAAGTCGACCCGACACCGCTTCAAGCTGTCAGATCGGGGCGTCTTCGGGCGCCCCGATTTTTTTGTGTCTGCAATACGGCCCAGGAGACGTAGCAATGCGTCGCCGGAGGTCCGACGTAGTGCGGACGCGGAACCGCGTATCGGTTCGAGCGCGTGCCGGTCGATCCACGCGGTTCAAAAAGCCGGTCAGCCGAGTGTCGTTGTCGACGCCATCTTCAGATTCTCGGCGATGTGGGCATCAGGCCTTCGCTTGCGCATGTCGCCGGCTCTGGCCAAAGGCGGACGTCGGGACGGTCACCCACCGTTGATCCGTCTGAATCGACCGTCTGCGACTCAGCCGGTCCACCGGCCGTGATCGCGGCCGTTAAGCCGACTGCCACCGTTGGCAGTGCCTTTCGCTTCGAGCAGGCGGCACCCGCGGTGCGCCATCACCCCGAACCAGTGGGTTCGGGGCGGCACAAACCGTGGTCCATCCGCGATGAACCTGAACATCGAAGAAGCGTTCCGCACTGATCTGAGCGAGAGCCGCCAGCGGCTCCATTCGATCGATGCCTTCTTCGATGTGAATACCCCGGCGGCCGCCCGGCCTGCCTCCGGCGCTGCGCTCAGCGCCGACTCTGGCGCCGCGAACGACAGACCGGTTCGGTATCCGATATCCGTTCCGTTCGATCACGCCGATATCCCCGTTCTCCGCCCTGACGGCGACACCGCCGTTGGCCTTTGCTTCAGGCCTTGGCACATCGACGCTCAACCCGGGCGTGGCAGTCGACCTCACCCCTAGAACGAGTTTCACAAAGAGAGATCATGCTCATGAACGTTTTGTTCAAACCTGCACACGCTGTCCTTGGACGAGCATCCTTGTCGGCCAAGGTCGGCATCATCAGCCTGTTGTTGATCGCCAGCCTTGTGCTGTCCGTTCTGGTCAGTGCGCCGGCTGCCGCCGGTGCGACCTTGCTCGCGCTGTATCTGCTGGCGGCAACCGGCAGCGAACTGACCAGCGGCATGCGGTCGGTCCAAGCGGCCGCCAAGCGCCTAGCGGCTGGTGACTACGACGCTCCTGTCGATGCGACGGTCGTCGGTGACGCGGCCGAACTGCTGGCGGCGCTCGACGGCATGCGAAGCTCGCTGAAGGAACACATTGGGGAGTCGTCCCGCTTCGTGTCCGAGGCCGCTCGCATCCGCCAGGGCCTGGATGTGGTCGAGACCAACGTCATGGTGGCCGATGCCGACCTGAACATCGTCTACGTGAATCGATCGATCCTGAAGATGCTCAAGGCGGCCGAGGACGAGATCCGGAAGGATATTCCGGCATTCAACGCCGATCGGCTGATCGGACAGAACATCGATCTTTTTCACAAGAATCCGGCGCATCAGCGTCGCCTGCTGGCCGAACTCGATCGCCAGTACACGACCCGCCTGAACATCGGCAATCGCTCATTCTCGCTGGTTCTGAACCCCATCAAGCAGTCCGGCGGCCACTTGGGCACCGTCGTCGAGTGGAAGGACATTACCAAGCAGTTGGTTCAGGACGCCCTCAACGCCGACTATCACGGCCAGTTGACGGCCATCAGCCGGTCGCAGGCGGTTATCGAGTTGTCCATGGATGGCCATGTGCTGACGGCCAACGACAACTTTCTGAAGATGATGGGCTACTCGCTCGATGAGATCCGAGGCAAGCACCACCGCATGTTCGTCGACCCCGTCGAGGCGGCCGGGTCGGAGTACCAGGAGATGTGGCAAAAGCTGGGTCGCGGCGAGCATGTCGCCAAACAGTACCGTCGGATCACCAAGGACGGTCGCGATGTCTGGATGCAGGCCAGTTACAACACGATCCTGGATGTCGACGGCAAGCCGGTCAAAGTCGTCAAGTTCGGTCAGGACATTACCGAGCAGATGCGCGAAAGCCTAGCGCTGATCGCCGCCGTTAAAGAAGTCGACGTGGTCGTGGCAAAAGCGCGTCAAGGCGATATGACGCAGCGGATCGCCGAGGATGACAAGAACGGCGCGATACGCACGCTGGTAGAAGGTATCAACCAGGTGCTCGCCAGCAACGACGGTGTGCTGACCGATATTCGCACCACCCTGGATGCTATTGGTGAAGGCAAGCTCGAGACTCGTGCCCGCGCCGAGCTACACCAGGGTGGATTCCGCACGATGATCCACAGCATCAACGAGTCGCTTGATGCCGTCATCAAGCCACTGAATGTCGCCGCTCACTATGTCGACCGCATTTCCAAGGGCGATATCCCGCCGAAGATTACCGATAGCTACAAGGGTGACTTCAATACGATCAAGAGCAACCTGAACACCTGTGTCGATGTGGTCAATGCACTGGTCGCTGATGCGGACATGTTGGCCAAAGCCGCCGTCGAAGGCCGTCTGTCGACCCGTGCCGATGCATCCAAGCACGAAGGCGACTTCCGCAAGATCGTCCAGGGCGTCAACGACACGCTGGATGCCGTCATCGGCCCGCTGAATGTTGCGGCGAACTACGTCGACCGGATCTCCAAGGGCGACATCCCGCCGGCGATCACCGAAAGCTACAACGGTGACTTCAACACGATCAAGAACAACCTGAATCGGGCCATCGACGCCGT
>NZ_FQWZ01000007.1:305061-306392 GCF_900129825.1 Hydrocarboniphaga daqingensis
AATGACACATTGGATGCCGTCATCGGCCCGCTCAATGTCGCAGCCAACTACGTCGACCGGATCTCCAAGGGCGATATCCCGCCGGCGATCACCGATAGCTACAACGGCGATTTCAACACGATCAAGAACAACCTGAATCGTGCGATCGACGCCGTCAATAAAATGGTCGGTGACGCTGATGTGTTGGCCAAAGCGGCGGTCGAAGGGCGCCTTTCGACGCGTGCCGACGCAAGCCAGCATGAAGGGGACTTCCGCAAGATTGTCCAGGGCGTCAATGACACGCTCGATGCGGTGATTGGGCCGCTCAATGTCGCGGCCAACTATGTCGACCGGATCTCCAAGGGCGATATCCCGCCGGCGATCACGGATAGCTACAACGGTGACTTCAACACGATCAAGAACAACCTCAATCGTGCAATCGATGCGGTCAACAAGATGGTTGCCGACGCCGGCATTCTCGCCAAGGCCGCAGTCGAAGGTCGGTTGTCGACCCGTGCCGATGCATCCAAGCACGAAGGCGACTTCCGCAAAATCGTGCAGGGCGTCAATGACACGCTCGATGCGGTGATCGGTCCGCTCAATGTCGCGGCCAACTATGTTGATCGCATCTCCAAGGGCGACATCCCGCCGGCGATCACCGATAGTTACAACGGTGACTTCAATACGATCAAGAACAACCTGAATCGGGCGATCGACGCCGTCAACAAGATGGTCGACGACGCCGGCATTCTCGCCAAGGCCGCGGTTGAGGGGCGGCTCGCGACCCGCGCCGACGCGTCCAAGCACGAGGGTGATTTCCGCAAGATTGTCCAGGGCGTCAACGACACACTGGATGCCGTCATCGGTCCGCTCAATGTCGCGGCGAACTACGTCGACCGGATCTCCAAGGGTGATATCCCGCCGGCAATCACCGACAGCTACAACGGTGACTTCAACACGATTAAGAACAACCTGAATCGGGCGATCGACGCGGTCAACAAGATGGTCGCCGACGCCGGCATCCTCGCCAAGGCTGCGGTTGAAGGTCGCCTCGCGACCCGAGCCGACGCGACCAAGCACGAAGGCGACTTCCGCAAGATCGTTCAGGGTGTCAATGACACGCTGGATGCCGTCATCGGCCCGCTGAATGTTGCAGCGAACTACGTCGACCGGATCTCCAAGGGCGACATCCCGCCCGCAATCACCGACAGCTACAACGGCGACTTCAACACGATCAAGAACAACCTGAACCGGGCGATCGATGCCGTCAACAAGATGGTGGCCGACGCCGACGTGCTGGCCAAGGCGGCCGTCGAAGGCCGCCTGGCAACCCGAGCCGATGCCAGCAAGCA